>CAVPFZ010000021.1:0-59252 GCA_963703875.1 uncultured Alphaproteobacteria bacterium | reverse complement strand
GCGACGCTGGAATAATTGGCCTGCACGAAGTCATTGAGTTTCTTCTCATCGGCACAGGCGATCCAGCGCGCCAACTGAAATTCCGGTGTCTCGAAACCGATGTCGAGGCCGTATTCGTCGCCAAGCCGCACCTTGAGCACGTCGAGTTGCAAGGGCCCAACCACGCCGACCAGCGCCGGCGCGCCGTCAAGCGGGCGAAACACCTGAACGACGCCCTCTTCCGCCATCTGCTGGAGCGCCTCTTTCAGCTTCTTGGCCTTCATCGGATCGCCGAGCTTGACGCGGCGCAGAATTTCCGGCGCGAAATTCGGCACGCCGAGGAACGCGATCTCTTCGCCTTCGGTCAGCGTGTCGCCAATGCGCAACGTGCCGTGGTTGGGAATGCCGACCACGTCGCCGGCATAGGCCTCGTCGGCGAGCGCGCGATCCTGCGCGAAAAAGAACTGCGGCGCCGACAGCGTGATCGGCTTGTCGGTGCGCACGAGCTTGGCCTTCATGCCGCGCCGCAATTTGCCCGAGCAGAGCCGCGCGAAGGCGATGCGGTCGCGGTGGTTGGGATCCATGTTGGCCTGGATCTTGAACACGAAGGCGGTCATGGCGGGCTCGTGTGCATCGATGGTGCGCTTGTTGGAGACTTGCGCGCGCGGCGGTGGCGCGAAGCTCGCCAGCGCATCGAGCAAATCCTTGACGCCGAAATTCTTCAACGCCGAGCCGAAGAACACCGGCGTCAGATGGCCTTCGCGGAAGGAATCGAAATTGAAGCGCCGGCAGGCATCCTTGACCAGCGCCAGCTCTTCGCTGATCGCCTTGGCGTCGAGCATCCTGTTTTTCGCGGTCAGCGCGGCGAGGTCGAGCGGCTGCGCCGACGCGGTCTTGCCGTCTTCGTTCAGCAGCCGCATCTCGCCGGTCGAAAGATCGCAGGTGCCGGCGAAATCGCGCCCTCTGCCAATGGGCCAGGTCATCGGCGCGGTATCGAGCGCCAGCGTCTTTTCGATCTCGTCGAGCAATTCGAACGGATCGCGGCTCTCGCGATCCATCTTGTTGATGAAAGTGACGATCGGGATGTCGCGCAGGCGGCAGACCTCGAACAGCTTGCGGGTGCGCGCCTCGATGCCCTTGGCGGCGTCGATCACCATGACCGCCGAGTTGACCGCGGTGAGCGTGCGGTAGGTGTCCTCGGAGAAATCCTCGTGGCCCGGGGTATCGAGCAGATTGAACACGCGGCCGTCGTAGTCGAAGGTCATCACGGACGTGACGACGGAAATGCCGCGCTCGCGCTCGATCGCCATCCAGTCCGAGCGCGTCGAGCGGCGGTCGCGCTTGGCCTTGACCTGGCCGGCGAGATTGATGGCGCCGCCGAACAGCAGCAGTTTCTCGGTCAGCGTGGTCTTGCCGGCGTCGGGATGCGAGATGATCGCGAAGGTGCGCCGGCGCTCGACCTCGGCCGCCAAAGGCGTCAGCGCAATCGAATCGTCGGGGCGAACCGGCTTGTTCATGGGCGGCATGTGGCAAAGAAAGCCAGCCGGATCAAGAGGCGCAGGCCTAAAGCGCCCGGTCGTATTCATCCGGCTTGAAGCCGACCAGCAACTTGCCGCCGCCAAGCTCCAGCACCGGGCGCTTGATCATCGAGGGCTGCGCCAGCATCAGTGCGATGGCCTTCTTTTCGGTCAGGCCTGCTTTGTCCTTGTCGGGTAATTTGCGGAAGGTCGTGCCGGCGCGGTTGAGCAACGTCTCCCAGCCCGCCTTCTTCGTCCAACCTTCCAGCTTGGCGCGCTCGATCCCGGCGGTTTTGTAATCATGAAAATCATAAGCGACACACTTCTTGTCGAGCCAAGCGCGCGCCTTCTTCATGGTGTCGCAGTTCTTGATGCCGTAGATGGTGACTGTCAAAAGCTCGCTCCTACTCAATCGCCGCCGGCTTGACCGGCGCACCATTGGTCGCGGCTCGCCGGTTGGCGACGACTATCCCGGCGATGACGAAAAACAGGCCGGCGATCAGCACCGGCGTTACCGTTTCGCCGAGCATGAAGGTCGCCAGTACTATAGCGATGATCGGATTGAGGGTCAGGTAGATCACGACCCGGCTCGGCGGCAGCCATCGTAGCGCCCAGGTGAAAAGCGAGAATTGAAGTGCGGCGCCGACGGTGCCGAGAAATATCACCGCCAGCCATCCGTCCCGGCTGAAGTGCGGCCAGTTGCTCAAAGCGCCGCCCACGAAAGCGACCGGCAGCAGCGCCAGCAGGCCGAAGACGACCGCGAGCACGATGACGAACATGGCTCCGTATTTGCCGAACACCGGTCTTCCGAAAACAGAGTAGATCGCGGCGCTGAACGCGCCGAGAAGCATCAGGCCGTCGCCGGCCCAGTAGCTGGAGACTTCACCGCGATAGGCCTCCGGACCAAAAATGACAGCGATCCCGGCGAACGCAAGCGCAACGCTGAGCAGCTTGCGGCCGGTCATTTGTTCGCGGCCGAACGCCGCGGCAACAATCAGGGTCTGGATCGGAATGGTCGCTACACCGATGGCGCCGCGCGCCGCAGTCGTGTGTTGTAGCGCGGCGCTGAAGGCCCAGGGAAAAAATCCAAAGAATAGCGCTCCCAGGAGGGCAATCTTGACGACGTCGGCGAACGGGATGCGCGCCTTCGGCAACACGAACGGCAAGATCGGCACAAGACAAATTGCCGCGACCAGGTAGCGATAGAAGGCCAGCGTTATTGGATCGATTTCGCCAACAGCCAGGCGCGTCGCGACCACGCTCGTCCCGGCGCACAACGCAGCGACAGCCGCAGCCGCATTGGCCCAAAAAGCTTTGTTCATTCCGGATGTCCACCGCGCGGCGGCGTCACTCCCACTCAATCGTTCCCGGCGGCTTTGAGGTCACGTCGTAGACCACGCGGTTGACGCCCTTGACCTCGTTGATGATGCGGGTCGCCACCGCGCCGATGAATTTCATGTCGAACGGGTAGAAATCCGCGGTCATGCCGTCGGTCGAGGTCACCGCGCGCAGGCCGATCACGAAATCATAGGTGCGGCCGTCGCCCATCACGCCAACCGTCTTGACCGGCAACAGCACGGCAAAAGCCTGCCAGATGTTGCCATAAAGTCCGGCGCGGCGGATTTCCTCGATGTAGATTTCGTCCGCCAGCCGCAGGATATCGCATTTCTCTTTTGTAACGGCGCCGGGAATACGGATCGCCAGCCCCGGTCCGGGAAACGGATGGCGGCCGACGAAGGCTTCCGGCAATCCCAGTTCGCGGCCGAGCGCCCTCACCTCGTCCTTGAACAATTCGCGCAACGGCTCGACCAGTTTCATCTTCATGCGGTCGGGTAAGCCGCCGACATTGTGGTGCGACTTGATAGTGACCGAAGGCCCGCCGGTGAATGACACGCTCTCGATCACGTCGGGATAGAGCGTACCCTGCGCCAGGAAATCCGCGCCGCCGATTTTCTTGGCCTCGGCGTCGAACACGTCGATGAACAGTCTGCCGATGGTTTTTCGCTTCTGTTCGGGATCGGAAATGCCGTCGAGCGCCTTGAGGAAAGTCGCTTCGGCGTCGACGTGCACCAGCGGGATGTTGTAGCTGTCTCGGAACAGCGTCACGACCTTCTCGCCCTCGGCCAGCCGCAGCAGGCCGTGATCGACGAACACGCAGGTGAGCTGCTCGCCGATCGCTTCGTGGATCAGCACGGCGGCGACCGCCGAGTTGACGCCGCCGGACAAACCGCAGATCACGCGGCCTCGGCCTACCTGTTTGCAGATTTTCTCGATCGCCTCGTCCTTGAAGGCGCGCATGGTCCAGTCGCCAGTAAGCCCCGCCACCTTGCGTACGAAGTTGCGCAGTAGCGCCGCGCCGTGCGGCGTGTGCATCACCTCGAGATGAAATTGGGTGGCGTAGAACTTGCGGTCGTCGTCGCCGATGATGGAGATCGGCGAGTTCGGCGAGCTGCCGAGCACGCGAAAGCCCTCCGGCAGGACCGTGACGCGGTCGCCATGGCTCATCCACACCGGATATTTCTCGCCCTTGCGCCACACGCCCTCGAAGATCGGGCTGTCGGCAACCACCTCGACCTCGGCGCGGCCGAATTCGCGGTGATGCCCGCCCTCGACCTTGCCGCCCAGTTGCGCCGCCATCGCCTGCTCGCCGTAGCAGATGCCGAGCACCGGCACACCGGCGTCATAGATCGCCTTGGGCGCGAGCGGCGCATCCTTGTCGAGCACCGAGGCCGGCCCGCCCGAGAGGATCACCGCCTTCGGCTTCATCGCGCGGAAGGCTTCTTCCGCCTTCTGGAACGGCACGATCTCGCAATAGACCTTTTCCTCGCGCACCCGCCGCGCGATCAGCTGGGTGACCTGCGAGCCGAAATCGACGATCAGGACTTTGTCGTGCAAATTCTTGTCCAACTTGGGCGGCGCTCCCGCGGACGGCGCCGGAATCGGCCCCGTTCGAGGCGGCTTTGTGGGATTGGGCTGGGGCGAGGTCAAGGCGGCGTCAGGCTCCGGTTAACTAAGCCAGATTTCGACACATTCAGATAACCCTCCATTAGCCCGCTTGTGAGAGTTAAGGGAGGGAAAATCGCCATTTCCACACGTTTGGGGACTTAAAGTTTGGCCTATCACGCCGATCACATGCCGCTCTCCGCCGCCGGCGGAGCGGACCGCCGCTCGGCGCTGTTCCGCGAGAGCCTTGGCCGGAAGCTCGCGCGCTGGACCTTCACGCTCGCCTGGTCGCTGGCGCCGGCGCGGCTGCGCGGGCTGCCGAACCTGGCACGGCTCTGCCTCGCCGAATTCCTGGCGCCCGACTACGCGCTTCCCGATCCCGAGCGCGCGCTCGCCAATCCGCCCGGGCTTGCCGGCATCGTGCACGACTTCACGCTGCCGACGATTTTGGCCGGCTACCGCCGCGGGCTCTATCCGCTTGCGCATATCGCGCCGTTAAAATGGTGGTCGCCGCCACAGCGCTCGGTGCTATTTTTCAATGAAACGCACATCGCCAAACGGCTGCGCCGGCAGATGCGGCAGGGACACTACAGCGTCAGCTTCGATCGCGACTTCGACGGCGTCATCAAGGCTTGCGCCAGCCATCGCGAGGGCCGCTTGCCGATCACCTGGATCACGCCCAAGGTGATGCGCGCCTATGCGGCGTTGTTCGACGCCGGCCATGCGCATTCCTTCGAAGTGTGGGACGAGCGCGGCAACCTGGCCGGCGGCGGCTATGGTCTCGCCATTGGCGGCGCCTTCGTCACCGAGTCGCAGTTCTCGCGCGAGCCGAACACATCCAAGATCGGCTTCACCGTGCTCAACTGGCACTTGGCGCACTGGGGCTTTGCCTTCAACGACGGCAAGGTCATGACGCCGACCTGCCACGACATGGGCTTCCGCGACATTGCGCGCAAAGAGTTTCTGGCGCGGCTCGCGAAGCAAGAACGCCGGACCGTCAAGAGCGGGCGCTGGCAGGTGGAAGCTGACGCGGCGACCGTCGCGGACTGGCAGCCGGGATAAGCCGGGCCGGTTACTGCCAGCCGTTATCGATTACGTTTCCCATCAACGGGATTTTCGCGATCCAGCGGCGGATGCGCGAATGGTGCCGGTCTGAGTCAATCGCCGCCACTTCGGCGGGATCGGGAATTGCTCCCGGCGGCACCGGATGGTTCGCATCGGGCCGCGGCGTCGCGGCGACGACCGGCGGGGGTGCCGACGTCAGCGTCATTGGAGCCGCAACAAGCGCGGGAGCGGCGGCAGCCGGCGCCGGTATCGGCTGCACGGCGGCTTCCTGCGCCGGACGCGGCGCAACCGCTGCTGCGCGCGGCCTGACGGCCTCGACCGGCGGCGGCTCCTCACGATGAACCGCCATGGCCTGCCGGACGGCGTCGAGCCATTGCGTGTCGGACACAGCGGGTTCGCGGTGACCCCACTCGGACGCGATCGGCGTTCTGATCGCGGGCGCCTGTTTGACGATTTGCTGCGGACGCGGTTCTGCCTTGCGCTCGACGTCTTTCACCGGGACCGGGCTGCGTTCGACCTTCGGCGCGGCTGGCGCTGCGGCAATCGCAGGCGTCTTGGGCGCCTGGTCGGCGGCCAGCAAGGCCTTGAACGCCGCCGTGGCGTCGGGGTCGACCGCACCGCAATTTTGCTCGAACGCCTCGACATCGCGGCGCACCAGCATGTGACGCGTGCCGGCGTCCACGCTCCTGTCGAGCATGGCAACGATATTGGCGCGCAGATTCTGGCAGGTGGTCTCGGGCGAAAAATTGGCGCGATAAATCGAATAGGCGCTGGCCAGACCGACCGGAACCGCCAGCAGCGAGCCGAGCAATTGCATCATCGTGACGAATTGCGTGAGCCGCGGTGGCCGCAGGTCCGGGTAGGCGCCATGCAATAACGGCACCGAATCGTGCGCTCCAGCGTGCAACGGCGGATCACGCCTGGCGACCAGCATCGAATAACCCTCGTGATGGAGACTCTTGAGGTTCCAATCACGCGATCAACGCGGACAAATTTGGCCGGGATTGCGGCGCAATCGAGGAATTCACGTAAATGGCCCTTAACGCGGCGCCTCAGCCGCGCCGCAGGATCGAGACGAAGAAGCCATCGGTCTCGGTCGTGCGCGGCGTCATCAAGATGCCCTCCTCCGACAGCCGCGCCGCTTTCGCAAACATGTACGCCCGTTCGCCGAGCGCTTTGGCGACGTCATCGGGGGGCTGAATGGAGAAATCGGGATGGCGGGCAAGGAATGTACGCACCTGCACGCCGTTTTCCTCATCCAGCACCGAGCAGGTGACGTAGGCAATGCGCCCGCCCGCCTTCAGCAAGGGCACGGCGCGCTCGAGCACTTCGGCCTGCTCCTTCTGCCGCTGTTCCAACGCGCCGGGCCGCATGCGCCATTTGGCGTCTGGATTTCGCCGCCAGGCGCCGGTGCCGGTACAAGGCGCGTCGATCAGCACCAGGTCGCAGCGCCCCTTGAGATCGTCGAGTTCGCCGCCGACAGATTTTGGCGTGCGTACCTGCGCATTGCGCGCGCCCGAACGCTTGAGCCGGTCGTGAATCGGCGCCAGCCGCCGTTTATCGTCATCGGTAGCAAATAACTGACCCTTGTTCAGCATCATCGCCGCCAGTGCCAAGGTCTTGCCGCCGGCACCGGCGCAGAGGTCGACCACCTGCTCGCCCGCTTTGGCGCCGGAAAACAGCGCGGCCAGTTGCGAGCCTTCGTCCTGCAGTTCGATCATGCCCTTGAGGAAGGCCGGCTCGGCGTGGATCGCCGGACTTTTGGCGTCGGCTGAAAGCCGCACGCGCAGGCCCCAAGGCGACCAGCGACATTCCTCAGGCTTGAGGTCCGACAGCATGGCCGCGGCCTTGAAGGTGTCGGCCTTCAACGTATTCACCCGCAGATCCAGCGGCGCGCGCGACGACAGCGCCGCGCCCTCCTCGGCGCGCGCATCGCCGAAAGCACGCGTGAAATGTGGCTCGAGCCATTCCGGATAATCGCCGGCGACGTGCTCGGGCGCGTCCGCCATGTCGGCGGCATCGAGACGCTGGCGCTCCTCGTCGCTCAGCGCCTCAGGTGCGTATTTCTCGCCGCTCGCTAGTTTGGCGATGGCGTCGCTGTCGAGCCCGCGCTCGCGCTTGAGCATGCCCAGGAGAATTGCGCGCGGCGTGTCGGCGCCCATCAGGTAAGCGCTCGACATGCGCCGGCGCAGCGCATCGTAAACCAGCCCGGCGATGGCGGCGCGGTCGCCGGAGCCGGCGAAGCGATGCGCCAGCCCCCAGCTTTTGAGCGCGTCGGCGGCGGGACGCCGCTCTTTTTCCAGATCGCCGAAGATTTCGATCGCTGCGGCGAGCATTGCTGCCGGCGTCATGGCAGGCCGACGAGGATGCGCACCATGAAGATGAGCCACATGGTCATCAGCACCAACAGCGCCAGACCGAAAACAGGTCCGCGCACCGACACTCTGTTGCTGGTGACGTGCACATAAGCATGGGCGATACGCGCCAGCACGAATATCCACGCCAACACGACGAACAACAGATCGGCATGACGCGTAATGATGGCGAGGATCGTCAGGACGTAAAACAGAACCGGCGTTTCGAGTTGGTTATGCGCGGCATTGGCGACCTGCAGCACATGCGGCGGCCAATTCGGCTCGCGGAGCGCGATGTCGCGCGGTCGCACCGCGCCGCTGTTTATGAGCCCGACGCGGTAGTACGCCATCCAGGAGTACAGGACAAAGGTCAGGAGGACCTGAACGAACAGCGGCAGCAGGACAAACTGAATTGACATCGGCTCAACCCGCGCCCGGATAATTCGGGCTCTCGCGCGTGATGGTCACGTCGTGCACGTGGCTTTCGCGAAGCCCCGCGCCCGAGATGCGGATGAACTGCGCTTTGCTATGGAAATCGTCCAGCGTCTTGGCGCCGACATAACCCATTGCCGCGCGCAGGCCGCCGGCGAGCTGGTGCAGTACATTGGCGACCGGGCCCTTGTAGCCGACCTGGCCCTCGACGCCTTCCGGCACCAGCTTGAGCGCGTCCTTGATGTCCTGCTGGAAATAGCGGTCGGCGGAGCCGCGGGCCATGGCGCCGACCGAGCCCATGCCGCGATAGCTCTTGTAGGAACGGCCCTGATAGAGAAACACCTCGCCCGGCGTCTCGTCGGTGCCCGCCAGCAGCGAGCCGACCATGGCGCAATCGGCGCCGCCGGCCAGCGCCTTGGCGAGGTCGCCGGAATATTTGATGCCGCCATCGGCGATCACCGGCGTGTTGGAAGCTTTTGCCGCCTCGACCGCGTCCATGATGGCCGTCAACTGCGGCACGCCGACGCCGGCGACGATGCGCGTGGTGCAGATCGATCCGGGACCGATGCCGACCTTGATGGCATCGGCGCCGCTGTCGATCAGCGCCTTGGCGCCTTCGGAGGTCGCGACGTTGCCGGCCACCACCTGCACCGCGTTCGACAGCTTTTTGATGCGCAACACGGCATCGAGCACATAGCGCGAGTGGCCGTGCGCGGTGTCGACCACGACCAGATCGACGCCGGCCGCGATCAGCGCCTCGGTGCGCGCGAAACCCTTGTCGCCGACGGTGGTGGCGGCGGCGACGCGCAAGCGGCCCTGCTCGTCCTTGCAGGCGTTCGGATTGGTGACTGCCTTTTCCATGTCCTTGACGGTGATCAGGCCGACGCAGCGGTATTGGCTGTCCACCACCAAAAGCTTCTCGATGCGGTGCTGATGCAGCAGGCGCTTGGCCTCGTCCTGGCTGACGCCCTCACGCACGGTGATGAGCTTGTCCTTGGTCATCAGTTCGGCGACGCGCTGTTTCGGATCGGTGGCGAAGCGAACGTCGCGGTTGGTGAGAATACCGACCAGCTTTCCCGCTTTGCCGTTGCCGCCGCCTTCCACCACCGGCACGCCGGAAATGCGGTTCTCTTTCATCAGGTCGAGCGCCTGCTGGAGCGTCGCGGTTGGCTCGATGGTGAGCGGGTTCACCACCATGCCGGATTCGAATTTCTTCACCTGACGCACCTGCGCCGCTTGCACGTCCGGCTCCAGGTTGCGGTGGATGACGCCGATGCCGCCGGCCTGCGCCATGGCGATGGCCATCTGCGCCTCGGTCACCGTGTCCATGGCGGAAGCGACGATCGGAACGTTGAGGGGGATCGAGCGGGTGATGCGGGAGCGGATATCGACGTCCGACGGCAGCACCTCGGACAGGCCGGGCCGGATCAAAACATCGTCGAAAGTGAGCCCTTCGCGCGGGCTTCCATTGGTTTTTGCGGCCATTGCCAACTCCGTCGCACCCGAAAAGGCGAACAAGGCCGGCTGCCGAAGGCTTATAAAATGCCTGCCGCGAGGGGTTCCTCGCGCGACGTCACGGCCCGCTTTTGGGTTGGCGTGGGTCGTTAGCACGCCAGAGCGCCGATTCCTAGGGCATTATCAAAACAAGGTGGACAGCGCTCTACGGTCCACGAGCTGCGTTCGCGGATGGCTGTTATGACCTTGCAAAATGGCCTTCCTTCCGCCGCGGCTTTGCTGTTCAAGGGCTCTGCCTTGCGCCGGAATCCGCCCCTCGAGTCGTTCAATTCTCATGCGCGCTGACCGCATCGTTCCGCTGATCATCGCGGTCGCTTTGTTCATGGAAAACATGGATTCGACCGTGATCGCCACGGCATTACCGGCGATCGCGGCGGATCTTGGCACCAATCCGCTGGCGCTCAAGCTCGCGGTGACCTCTTATTTGCTCTCACTCGCGATCTTCATCCCGGCCAGCGGCTGGACCGCGGACCGCTTCGGCGCCCGTACGGTGTTCCGCGCCGCCATCGCGGTGTTCGTGCTCGGCTCGATCGGCTGCGCGTTGTCGGGCACGCTGACCGAGTTTGTCATCGCCCGCATCGCGCAGGGCATGGGCGGCGCCATGATGACGCCGGTCGGACGCATGGTGCTGGTGCGCTCGATCAGCAGGCGTGAACTGGTCGGCGCCATGGCCTGGGTGACGACGCCGGCGCTGATCGGCCCGGTGCTGGGCCCGCCGGTCGGCGGTTTTATCACCACCTACGCAAGCTGGCACTGGATCTTCATCATCAACGTGCCGATCGGTCTCATCGGCATCGCGTTGGCGACGCGCTACATCGAAAACCTGCGCGCCGAAAAGCACGAGCCGTTCGATATCGTCGGCATGGTGCTGGCAGGGCTCGGCATTGCCGGCGTCGCCTTCGGCCTCTCGGTGCTCGGCCTGAATTTTCTGCCCTGGACCGTGGTGGCGGCGCTGGTGGCGGGCGGCGCGTGCTTCATCGCGGCTTATCTGGTGCACGCACGGCACACCGCCAATCCGGCGCTCGACTTGACGCTGTTTCGGCTGCCGACTTTCTTCGCCAGCGTGACCGGCGGGTTCATCTTCCGGCTCGGACTAGGCGCGCTGCCGTTTCTGCTGCCCCTGATGCTGCAAGTCGGATTCGGCATGACGCCGTTCCAGTCCGGCACGGTCACCTTCGCCACCGCGCTCGGCGCCATGGGCATGAAATGGGCGACCTCGCGGATCCTGCGCCGCTATGGCTTTCGCACCATCTTGGTGAGCAACGCGATCATCAGCGCCGGCTTTCTCGCGGTCTGCGCCGGTTTCACGCAGGCCACCCCGGTGGCGGTCATGATGTTGCTGCTGCTGGTGGGCGGTTTCTTCCGTTCGCTGCAATTCACCAGCATCAACACCATCGCCTATGCCGAGGTGGACCACCGCCGGGTCAGCCGCGCCACCTCGCTGGTCAGCGTCGCCCAGCAACTGGCGGTATCGACCGGGGTCGCGCTCGGCGCCCTGGCGGTGGAACTCACGGTCCGTTTCAAGGGCAATGGGCCGTTGCAAGCGAGCGATTTTCCGCCCGCGTTCCTGGCGGTCGCGGCGATCTCGGCGATGTCGGTATTAATTTTCCTGCGGCTTTCGCCCGATGCCGGGGCCGAAATGGCCGATCGGCTGCCGCCGTCGACCGAGACTTCCGACCAGCGGGCCCGCTAACGCCACCGATTCGCTACAAATTAATCATTTATGTCCTAAAACTTGGACAAGCCGTTCGGTCCTCTCCTATTTTTTTGCGCCGGGAGCCCAAACGCAGGTGTAACGCCAATGCGTAAGACAAAATCCGCATTTTTATTTGCATCCGCTTCACTCGCGGTTTTGGCCGCTGCCATGGCCTTTGGCGGCACGGCCCGCGCGCAATCGCACCTGTGCGCCACGCAAACCGAAAGCATGGCCGATCAGCGCATCGCCGCATGCTCGAGCATGCTCAGTTCAGGACGCCTGCACGGCAAGCAGGAGGGCATCGCTTACGGATTGCGCGGGCTGGCTTATCTCGACCGCGGCGACATCGCCCACGCCATCGCCGACCTCAACCAGGCGATTACGCTGGCGCCCGATTTCGCGCCCGCCTACCAGAACCGCGGCAATGCCTGGTATGCGCGCGGAAATTTCGGTCAGGCGATCGCCGACTACGACGAGGCCATCAAGCTCGATCCCAATTCGCCTCTGCCTTATGTCAATCGCGCCACCGTGCGGCGCGACCTCGGCTATATCGACGGCGCGCTGAAGGATTATCAGAAGGCCATCGGCCTCGGCGCCGAAAGCGCCAAGCTCTATGACGGCCGCGGCCAGCTTTATTTGCGCCAGCACGACTACGTGCGCGCGCTGGCCGATTTCGACCATGCGATCAAGCTGACGCCGAGCGTCGACAATTACATGCTGCGGGCGCAGGCGCGTGAAGTCTCGGGCGATCTCGATCGCGCGCTCGGCGACTACCAGGAAGCGGCCAGGCTCGATCCCAAGAAGGTCGCCGCCTTTACCGCGCAAGGCAGCCTCTGGCGCAAGAAGGGCGATCTCGACAAGGCGCTCGCGGCCTACGACCACGCAGTGAGCCTCGACCAGTCGATGTGGAGTTCCTACGGCCCGCGCGCCGAAATATACGCCGCCAAAGGCGACCGCAAACGCGCCATGGCGGACATCACCCGCGCGCTCAAAATGACCTGGGATGCCAAACTCATCAAAGTGCGCGGCGCACTGCGGCTCGATGACGGCGACATCGACGGCGCGATGCACGATGCCGAAGCGATGCTCAAGCTCGACGCCAATAGCGCCGCGGCCCTGGCGCTGCGCGGCGCGGCCTATGCCCGCAAGAAGGATTACGCCAACGCGCGTGCCGATCTCGACAAGGCGATCAAGGTTGATGGCAACGATCCGCTGGCCTATGGCGAACGCGGCCAGATCTATCTCGCTCAACACGACATCGATCACGCGCTGTCCGACCTCAACCGCGCCATCGCGCTGGGCACGATCAGCCCGGCGCCCTACCGCGCGCGCGCGATGATCTTCGAGAAAAACCGCGACGACGCCAAGGCGATCGCCGATCTCGGATCTGCGATCCAGCGCGATCCGCGGCCGGCCGACACTTATTTCGAACGTGCGGCCTTGCGCGCCGACAAAGGCGATACTGCTCTGGCCCTGGCCGATCTCGACCAAGGCTTGAGCCGCGATTCAGGCAACGTCGCGGGTCTGATGGCGCGCGCGCAAATCAGAAAAAGCAAGGGTGATATCGCCGCGGCCATAACCGACTATGACGCCGCCATCAAGCGCGATCCGAAGAATGCCGGGGCGCTCAATGCCCGCGCCATGGCGCTGATGCAGACCAAAAATTACGCCAAGGCGGCCGACGATCTCGATCGGGTCATCCAGCTCGAGCCGAAGAACGCACAGGCCTTTTATCAGCGCGGATTGGCGCGCGAACAAAGCGGCCAGCGCGTCCAGGCGATTGCCGACTACAGCGCAGCGGTCGCACAAGACGCCTCTTTGAGCACGGCGCGCGACGCGCTGGCACGCGCGAGCGCCGAGGAACGCCGGCAACAGGAGCTGCAAGCGGCCGCGATCCAGAAGAAACAGCAGGAACTGGAAGCCGCCGAGCAAAAACGCAAGCAGCAGGAAATCGAGGCCGCCGAGTTAAAGAAAAAACAGCAAGAATTGGAGCTCGCGGCGCAAGAAAAAAAGCAGCAGGAGATCGAGGCGGCTGCGCTCAGAAAACAACAGCAGGAAATGGAAGCGGCCGAGCTCGGAAGAAAGCAGCGGGAAGCCGCGGCGGCCGAGCGCCTGAAGAAGCAACAAGAAATCGAGGCGGCCGCGCAACTAAAGAGACAGCAGGAAATCGAAGCCGTTGCGCGCAGGAAACAACAGCAGGAAACAGTCGCCGCCGAGCGCCTGAAAAAACAGCAGGACATCGAACAGGTTGCGCAGCTAAAGAAGCAGCAGCAAATCGAGGCCGCCGAGCTCAGGAAGACGCAGCGTGAAAACGAGTTGGCTGAGCTCAAGATAAAACAGCAGGAAGAAGCGCAGTCGGCGGCGCAGAGACAGCGCGAAGCCGCAGCGGCAGCCAAGCCGGCGGAGCAGTCGGCGGCCGTGGAGACCAAGACTGAAGCCGCGGCCCCTGTCGAGCCGCAGAACAACATCGCCGCCATATTCGGAGATGAGCGGCCCGCAGAGCCGTCTTCGCCACCCGACCGCGCGGCGGAGCGCTGGCGGACCCCCGAACCGGCAACGCGCCAAGCGCTCGAACACGACAACAAGGCCCGCGCCGTCCGCCCTGACGAGAAACCGGCAAAGTTCTCGCCGGCTTATGAACGCCATCGGCGCGCCATGCGCGAAGCCGAAGCGCGCATGCAGCAGTATCAAGCCGAGCAGGCACGCCGCGCCGCGTATTATGCGTATTACAACGAAATGCGCCGCCGCTACGACTCAATGCACCGCGGTCTGCTCTTTACCGATATCTGGAACGAGCGCGACGGCTTTACGCGTTAGACCTTTTCGTTGCGCATGATCTTGTCCGAAAACCGGTGCCCACTTTTCGGGATCATGCGCGTCTAAATCCCGTCGCCAGCAGATAAAGCTCCGAGGAATCCGAGCGGCTCGCCGCCGGCTTCACGTGTTTCACACTTGCAAAGTCGCGCTTGAGCGCGCCGAGCAGCGCGTTTTCGGCGCCGCCCTGCAAGACCTTGGCGAGGAAGGCGCCGCCGGGGCAAAGCGCCTCGCGAGCGAAATCGGCCGCCGCCTCCACCAGCGCCACGATCTTGAGATGATCGGTCTTGCGATGGCCGGTGGCGTTGGCCGCCATGTCGGATAGCACCACGTCGGCCGGCCCGCCGAGCATGGCTTTGAGTTTTTGCGGCGCGCTCGCATCGAGAAAGTCGAGCTGCGCGAAATCGACGCCGGCAACCGGCTCCATCGCCAGAACGTCGATGGCGACGACGCGGCCCTGTCCGGGCGCGCCGACGCGCTTGGCCGCCACCTGGCTCCAGCCGCCGGGCGCGGCGCCGAGATCGATCACCCGGGCGCCTTTCTTCAACACATGCGCCTTGTCGTCGATTTCGATCAGCTTGTAGGCGGCGCGCGAACGCAGGCCCTCGCGCTTGGCGCGCGCGACGTAAGGATCGTTGAGCTGGCGTTCCAGCCATAGTTTGGACGACAGCTTGCGGCTTTTGCCGCTTTTGACCCGGACCTTCAGGGCGCGCGCGCCGCTGCCTTTGCCGCGCGCCGTCACGACAGCGCCGCCTGGCTGCCGCCGCCCCACACGCCGTCCGCGCGCATCATCTCCACAAGAATGCCTTCGCGCAGGCCGCGGTCGGCGACGCGCAGGCGCGGACACGGGAAGGCGCGGCGAATCGCATCTAAAATAGCGCAGCCGGCCAGCACCAGATCGGCGCGCTCGGCGCCGATGCAAGGGCTCGCCACGCGCTCCTGGTAGCTCATGGCCAGCAGTCGCTCGATCACCGCGCTGATTTCGCGCTCGCTCATCCAGCAGCCGTCGACGCGATTGCGGTCATAACGTTTAAGATTGAGATGCACGCCGGCGATCGTCGTCACGGTGCCCGAAGTGCCGAGCAGATGAATGCCGCGCACGTCGCCGCCATGCTGTTTGACGAACGGCGCCATCAGCGCCGACACTTCGGTCACCATGGTCTCGTAAGTCTGCGGGCTGATGGTGATGCCGCCATGACGCTCGGCCAATGTCACCACGCCGTGCGCCAGCGAAATCCAGCCGCGGATCTGCGGCGCCGGTGGGCCGCCGCGCGATTTATGCGAGCGGTCGAGCCGCACCAGTTCGGAGGAACCGCCGCCGATATCGAACAGCACCGCTCCGTCGGCTTGCGGATCAAGCAGCGTGGTGCAGCCGGTGGCGGCGAGCCGCGCCTCGGTCTCGCGATCGATCACTTCGAGTTCGAGGCCGACGTCCTGCGCGACGCGGGCGCGGAAATCCTCGCCGTTTTCGGCCGAGCGGCAGGCTTCGGTCGCGATCAGCCGCGCGCGCGTGACGCCCTTGTTCTTCATCTTGTTGCGGCAGATCGTGAGCGCCGCGATCGCCCGCTCGATCGCCGCCTCGCTCAGGCGCTTTGAGCTGGAGACGCCCTCGCCGAGCCGGATGATGCGGGAGAATGCGTCCACGACGCGGAAGCCGTCGCCGGCCGGACGCGCCACGAGCAGGCGACAATTATTGGTGCCGAGATCGAGCGCGGCGTAGCTCGCGCCGCCCCGATCATTGCCCACGTCACTCTCAAGCCGTCCAGGCGACCGCCGACCCCCTCGGGGCCGCTCCGGCACCCGATTCATAGCGGGGTCGAGGCCTGGGGTATCCCCGGCCTCGCCACTCATATGTCTAGCCTTCCTGCCGTCGCCGCGCGCCTCCCAGCGCGCCAAGGCAACGGCCATGTTCCCAAGATCGCGAAAAGTCTAACAGCGCCCGTGGTCCGCGCAACCCTCATGCCCCGAAAGCTATTCTTGTGGAAGCGGCTGCCCTGCTTTATCTGGTGCTTGTCCCCGCAACAACTCCAAAAGCCCAGCATGGATGACAGAACCACCGAAATAGCCCTTTCGCTGACCAAATTCGGCGTCGGCCAGCCGGTGCGCCGCACCGAAGACCCCAAGCTGGTGCGCGGCGAAGGTCGCTACACCGACGACATCAACGTGCCGGGTCAGCTCCATGCGGTGATGGTGCGCTCCTCAGTCGCGCACGGCGTCATCAAAAGCATCGATACCGTCGCGGCGAAGGCCATGCCGGGCGTCAGAGCGGTGCTCACCGGCACGGACTTGGCAGGCTATGGCGGACTTAAATGCAACCTGCCGCTCAAGAGCCGGGACGGTTCGCCGATCAAATACAAACCGCGGCCGGCGCTGCCGACCGACAAAGTGCGCTTCGTCGGCGATCCGGTCGCTTGCGTCGTCGCGGACACCATCGCGCAAGCCAAGGACGCGGCCGAAGCCGTGGCGCTCGATATCGAACCGTTGCCCGCCGTTCTGAGTGCACGCGACGCCACGCAACCTGGCGCACCGCTGCTCTATGACGAAGTGCCGGGCAACATCGCGCTTGATTTTCATCATGGCGACACGGCCAAGGTGGCCGAGGCCTTCGCCAAGGCCGCGCATGTCGTGAAGCTGCCGCTGGTCAACCAGCGCCTGGTGGTGGCCTCGATCGAGCCGCGCTCGGCCATCGGTGAATTCGACGCCAAGGACGCCAAGTGGACGCTGCATTCATGCAGCCAGGGCGTGTTCGGACTGAAGAATTTCCTGCGCGACATTCTCAGCGCGGCGGCCGACAAAGTGCGCGTGCTCACCGGCAATGTCGGCGGCTCGTTCGGCATGAAGGCCGCGGTCTACCCCGAATATGTCTGCATCCTGCACGCGGCGAAGGTCCTGGGTAAGCCGGTGAAATGGACCGACGAGCGCTCCGGCAGCTTCGTCTCCGATCATCATGGCCGCGACTACGACATGACCGTGGAAATCGCCTTCGATCCCAAGGGCGTGATCCAGGCGATGCGGCTGACCGGCTATGGCAATCTGGGCGGCTATTGCTCGGCCTTCGGCCCGCTGTTGCCGACGCTCAATGTGACGAAGAACATCGTCAGCATGTACCGCACGCCGTTGTTGGAAGTGTCGACCAAATGCGTGTTCAGCAACACCTCGCATGTGTCGGCCTATCGCGGCGCCGGCCGGCCCGAAGGCGCTTTCAACATGGAGCGCACCTTGGATTACGCCGCGGCCGAGCTCGGCATCGACCGCTTCCAATTGCGCAAGCGCAATTTCATCCGCGCCAAGGAGATGCCGTTCAAGGCCGCCTCGGGCATGGTCTATGACTGCGGCGATTTCCCCGGTCTGTTCGACGAGGCGCTCAAGCGCGCCGACGCCGACGGTTTCAAGCAGCGCAAGCGCGACAGCAAGAAGCGCGGACGGCTGCGCGGGCTCGGCGTCGGCTGCTATCTCGAAACCACCGCCGCCGGCACCACCGAGATGGGCGGGATTCGTTTCAACGATGATGGCAGCATCACCATCGTCACCGGCACGCTCGATTATGGACAGGGCCACGCCGCGGCCTTCGCGCAAGTATTGACGCAAAAGCTCGGCGTGCCGTTCGATCGCATCACGCTGCTCCAAGGCGACAGCGATCAGTTGATCACCGGGGGCGGAACCGGCGGCTCGCGCTCGGCCATGTTGAGCGGCACCGCCATCATGCAGGCCGCCGACAAGGTCATCGAACAGGGTAAAAAGATCGCCGCCCATGTGCTGGAGGCCTCCGTCGGCGATATCGAGTTTGCCAACGGCCGCTTCGTCATCGCCGGCACCGACCGCGCCATTGGGATCATGGAACTGGCGCTACGCCTGCGTGGCGGCATGAAGTTGCCCGAAGGCCTGCCCGCCTCGCTCAACGTCGACCACGTAACGGAAGCGGTGCCGGGCACCTATCCGAATGGCGTGCATGTCGCCGAGGTCGAGGTGGACCCCGAAACCGGCTTGACCCGCGTTGTGAAATACACCGCCGTCAACGATTTCGGCACGGTGATCAACCCGATGCTGGTCGAGGGTCAGATTCAAGGCGGTGTCATGCAGGGCCTCGGCCAGGTCTTGCTGGAGAGCGCGGTCTATGACGGCGAAGGCCAATTGCTCACCGGCTCATTCATGGACTACGCCATGCCGCGCGCGCACGACGCACCCAATATCGACGTCAGCAACCGTCCGGTTCCGACCAAGACCAATCCGGTCGGCGCCAAAGGCTGCGGCGAGGCCGGATGTTCGGGAGGGCTACCCACGGTAGCCAATGCGGTGATCGACGCGCTGTCGGCGTATGGTATCCGACATATGGCGATGCCGATGACGCCGTCGCGCATCTGGCAGGCGATCCAGGACGCGCAACGCCAGCGCGGTTGAACTCCTGCGCTGATTTTACAAAAATTTTTATGGAAATTTTATCCCGCGGTTACTCGAAATGCCTCAGGGGAGACGTATAAGCACGACGGGGTGACTCGACCGACGTTGGGCCGCAAATGGCGCATCAACGCGTATGTCTGCGCCGGCTTCAGCGCTATTTGCTCAGCCGCGCGGCCTCTCGCATCATCAATTGGCGCGATTATTGGCTCGACCCGGCGGCAGCAGCTTTTTATCAGGCGATGAGCGCCGGCGGCTTCAACCCCGACGCTCAGATCGACGTCCTGCCGCGGCATCGGCTGATCTATATTAGCGTGCCGAAATCCGCATCGACCACGATCAAGTCCGCTTTGAGCGCATTGGAGGGCGGCTCCCCGGCATGTTCCGGCATGCTGCACAAACGCCGCTATTCGGGCCTCAGATCGCCGAGCCACGTCGGCCTTTCCACGTTCCACCGGCTCGCCAACAGCGCTCTAAGTCTGCGGTTCTCCTTCGTGCGTAATCCCTACGCGCGCCTGGTGTCGGCCTGGGCCGACAAATATCAGGGCAAGCCGATCGTTGCGGGAGATTCCTTCATTGACCAATATCGCGCGTACCGCTCAGCGATCGGCGGCGGCATGTCCGACGAGCGAAATGAAACTCTGTCGTTTCCGCAATTCGTCGAGTTTGCCATCGCGACCGCCGACCGGCGCGTCGATGCGCATTGGCACTTGCAGGACGATCTGCTCGACATGCCCGGAATCAAACTGGACTTGATCGGCAAGGTCGAAAATTTTCCCAACGACTTCAACCGGGTGCTGGACCATGCCGGCGCCAGCAAGCAAATTCGCCAGGTGATCGGCGCACATCTGAACACATCGCAGCATCGGCCATGGCAAGACTATTACACCGATGCGCTGGCGGCGCGCGTTCATCGCGCCTACGAACGCGATTTCGATCGCTTCGGTTACATGCGCGCCATCACGGCAACGGCGCGCGCCTAGGCGATAAATGACGACGGGGGCGCGGTTGCCGGCGGCCCCGCGTCTATTCGATTGAGATCGGCGGTCAGGCCGGGCCCGACAATTTCACATTCTTGAGCGGCATCGAGCGCACGCGCGTACCGGTCGCGGCAAACACCGCATTGGCGACCGCCGGCGCCGTGGTCGCGGTACCCGGTTCACCGATGCCACCCCATTTCTTGCCGCCCGAAAGCACAAGATAGACCTCGATCTTGGGCACGTCGGCCAGCCGCACCATTTCGTACTGGTCGAAATTGTTTTGCTCGACGGCGCCGTCCTTGATGGTCAGGTCGCCGTAGAGCACGGCCGACAGGCCGTAGATGATGCCGCCCTGGATCTGCGCCTCGACGATGCCGGGATTGATGACATGTCCGCAGTCGACGGCGGCGACGACGCGGTCGACTCTGACTTCGCCCTTCTTGCTGACGGTGACCTCGGCGACCTGGCCGATGATTGTGTTGTAGCATTCGTGGATGGCGATGCCGCGGCCGCGGCCGCGGCCAGCGGCAAGCGGTTTACCCCAGTCGCCCTTTTCCGCGATCTTGTCGAGCACGGCGATGAAGTCCGGCCGGTGCGCCAGCAGCGCGCGGCGGAACTGATAGGCGTCCTTGCCGGCCGCATGTGCCAGTTCGTCGACATAGCTTTCCATAAAGAAGGCATTCTGCGAGGAACCGACCGAGCGCCAGAAACCCACCGGAATGTGGGTACTCTTGAGCACGCAGCCGACACGCAGATTGGGAATCTTGTAGTTGGTGTTGGCGATGCCTTCGATCGCCTGCGGCTCGACGCCTTTTGCCGCCAATGCCGGATTGCCGCTTGAGCGCTGGATCGAGCCGACCGCGATGCGCGCGTCGAATGCCACCGGGACACCATCCGAATCGAGCGCGGTCTTCAAATGCACCGCCGCCTGGGGCCGGTAGCGGTCGTGCGTCATGTCTTCTTCGCGGGTCCAGACCAGCTTGACCGGCTTGCCGGCCTCTTTGGCGACCAAAATGGCCTGACGCATTTCATCGCTGTTGCCGCGGCGCCCGAAGCCGCCGCCAAGGAAGCAATTGTGGATGTTGATCTGTTCGGGCTTGAGGCCGGAGGTCGCGGCCGCCAGCCGCAACGCGACCATCGGCATTTGCGAGCCGACCCAGATGTCCAATGTCCCGTCGCCGTTAAACCGCGCGGTGGCGTTGAGCGGCTCCATCTGCGCATGCGCGGCATGCGGCGCTTCGTAGAGCGCCTCGACCACTTTGCCGCCCGACGCGGCAGCCTTGGCGAAGGCATCCTCGACATTGCCGTCGTTGCGGGCGCTCATCATTGGACCGTTGAGCGTGTCGCGGTACAACTTGGCGAATTGGGCGCTGTCGGTCTTGCCGGCCTCGCCGGTGTCCCACTCAGGCTTAAGCAGAGCGAGCGCTTCCTTGGCGCGCCAGAAACGGTCGGCCACCACGGCGATCGCGTCGTCGAGCTTGACCACTTGCAGCACGCCGCGCCGCCCCTTGACCGGCGCCTCGTCCACGCTCTTGAGCTTGCCGCCCGGCACCGGGCAAGCATTGATCGCGGCATAGACCATGCCCGGAATTTGCGTATCGATGGCGAATTTCGCCGTGCCGTTGATTTTCAGCGGCGTATCGAGGCGCGGTAGCGCCTTGCCGATCAGCCTGAACTGATCGGGCGTTTTGACCGCCGGTTCCTTGTCGAGCTTGATCTTGGCGGCGTCGGCCGCGAGCGCGCCATAGTCGAACGAACGCCCGCTCGCCTTGTGCAGGACCTTGCTGTTGGCCGCCATGCATTCGCCCGCCGGCACGTTCCAGTGCTGCGCCGCGGCGGCGATCAGACGCGCGCGCGCGCTGGCGCCGGCTTGGAGCAGCATCTGCCAGGATGTGCGTACGCCGCGGCTACCGGCGGTGACCATGTCGCCGTAGACGCCGTGCTCGCGAAAATTGCGCGTTGCGGAGGCGTATTCGACCTTGACCTTCGACCAGTCGCACTCGAGCTCTTCCGCGACGATCATCGGCAGCGCGGTAATGGCGCCCTGCCCCATTTCATTGTGCGGCGAGCGAATGAGAATCCCGCCGTCCGGGTCGATGGCGAGAAAGGCGTTGATCTCGTTCGGCGCAACGTCGGTACCCCACGCTTGCGGGCCGATGCTGGCGGCATTCGCCGCACCGGGAAACGCCACGCTGATGGCGAGACCGCCGGCGGCTGCGCTCGACGCGACGACGAACTGGCGGCGGGTGATGGATTTATTGATGATCTGGTTCATGACCGACCTTCAGGTTTTCATCATGGCCGCGGCGCGATGAATCGCGCGTCGAATCCGGACGTACGTTCCGCAGCGGCAGATATTGGTGAGATTGGCGTCGATGTCGGCGTCGCTGGGCTGCGGATGCTCTTTCAGGAAGGCTGTCGCCGCCATGATCTGCCCGGACTGGCAGTAGCCGCATTGCGGCACGTCCTCGGCGAGCCAGGCCGCCTGCACGGGATGTCTGCTGTCGGCGGACAGACCCTCGATGGTGGTGATCGCTTTATCCGCCACGTCGCCAACCTGGATGCCGCAAGAGCGCACAGCCTCGCCGTTGACATGCACGGTGCAGGCGCCGCATTGCGCGATGCCGCAACCGAATTTGGTGCCGGTCAGGCCGATCTCGTCGCGTATGACCCATAGCAGCGGCGTCTCCGGCTCGATATCGAGCGAATACGCCTTGCCGTTGACGTTGATGTTGATCATGGAGCCCTCGCTCTCCCTGAACGTACGGCGACCCCTCGGCCGCCGGACTTTGTTGTCCTGCCAGTGCTAACACCGCGGCTGCGCGGCTACTCATCACCGATGCGCGATCTTATGAGATTTTTGCGCCACCGCGGCTGCCTCACATTGCATAGCCAACCCACTGGAATTGCACTGGATTGAACCGGGCCTCCGAGCCATAGTCCGCCGCCTGCCGGGAAACCCGCCGCCATGAGCCAAGCCACTGAGATCCTGGGCGCAAGCCGAGCGCCACATGTCCGCATTGTCGGCGCGGTCAGCACGGCGCATTTCGTTTCGCATTATTACATCCTGGTGCTGGCGCCGCTGTTGCCCTTCGTGCGCGCGGAATATGGCGTCAGCTACACCGAAATCGGCTTCGCCTTTGCCGCCTTCAATGTGGTGTCGGCCGCCCTGCAGACGCCGGCCGGCTTCCTGGTCGACCGGCTGGGCGCCCGCGTCCTCTTGATCGCCGGACTGCTGATCGGCGCGGCGGCCTTTACAGCCGCCGGGTTAATCGATTCGTTCTGGATGATGGTGGCGATGTTCGCGCTCGCCGGGGTCGGCAACACGGTTTACCACCCGGCCGACTATACGCTGCTCTCGTACCACGTTCCGTCAGACCGCATCGGCCAGGCTTTCTCGATCCACACCTTTGCCGGCATGCTGGGGTCGGCGGTCGCGCCGGCGAGCCTGCTGGTCATGCAAAGCGTGTGGGGCTGGCGCGGCGCCATGATCGGCGCCGGCATCCTCGGCTTCGCGGCGGCGGCGATGCTGCTGGCGATGCGCGACCTCGGCGAGGTCAAAATACCGGCGCCGCGAGCCGCAACCGACAAGGCGGCGCCCGGCTGGCGGCTGTTACTGACGCCGGCGATCTTGCTCAATCTGGTCTTCTTCGTGCTGCTCGCGGTGATCAGCGGCGGCACCTATAATTACTCCGTGGTCGCGCTCGGCGTGCTCTATGGAACGGCGGTGACCACGGCCAATGCGGCTTTATCCGGCAACCTGCTGCTGTCAGCGATCGGCGTGCTGATCGGCGGCGTTCTGGTCGGGCGAACCACGCGTCACGGCCTTGTCGCCGCGCTCGGCCTTGCCGGCATCGCGCTCTTTACCGCGCTGGTCGTACAGATCGACCTCGGCGCGCTGGCCCTCATCGTGGTGATGTCGGCCGCCGGACTTTGCTCGGGCATTATTATGCCGTCGCGCGACATGATCGTGCGCGAGGTCACCCCGCCCGGCTCGTTCGGCAAAGTGTTCGGCTTCGTCACCACCGGGTTCAATATCGGCGGCATTATCTCGCCGCTGATTTTCGGCGCCATTATGGACCGCGGCAGCCCGAAGCTGGTGTTCGTGTTGGTGGCGGCGGCAAGCCTCATCGCGATCATGACGGTGGTGACCCGCCCGTGCCGGGCGGCCTGATCTCGCACTTGTCAAATCGGCCGAATTGCCCCATGTCAGGGGCCTCCGGCGCAACGCCGATGGGTGCTTTAGCCGCATCGAGCCAGGCCCTGCTGGGGGATCGTCCAATGGTAGGACTCCAGACTCTGACTTCTGGCTATCTAGGTTCGAATCCTAGTCCCCCAGCCAGCTTCAAAATGTTACGCCCCATTTTTCACCAAACGAAATTGGCAAGCCCAGCTCCGGGCCGCTCCGGCATGGCTCGGAAAATGGACTAGGCAAGGGTCCGTTTGTGGATCATTCTGGCGGGGTGCCGCTCAAGCACAAAATATAAACGGGACTAGGGGAGAACGCCGTGGCTCAAACAATCGAAGCCTTCGTCGGCAATGCGCTGGACGAAGCGAAGATTTCACCTCTGCATCGGAGAGTTATCGGACTGATCGCCGCCGGATACTTCTTCGACGTCATCGATTTTACTGTCTTCGGCTCGCTGGTCCCATACATACTTCAGTCCAAGTTCGCGACCGGAGCCGAAGTCGCGGCCGTCGGCAGCGCCACCGTTTTCGGCATGTTCCTCGGCACCGCCGGTCAAGGCGAGTTCAGCGACCGGTTCGGCCGCCGCTTCATCTATCAGTTCAACCTACTGCTGTTCGGCGTGTTCACCATCCTCGGCGCGCTGGCCCCGAGCGTCACCTTGCTGGTCGCCTGCCGCTTTATCGCCGGGCTCGGCCTCGGCGCCGAGCAGCCGCTCGCCTTCGCCTATGCCGGCGAATATTCACCCAAGGCGATCCGCGGCCGCATCCTGGCGATCGTGCACTTCATCGGCGGCGCTTGTGTGTGGCCGATCGGCACCGCGTTGGTGCTCGGCTTCGGCAGTTATGCCGGCTCGCCGGAACATGCCTGGCGCGGCGTCTGGCTGCTGGTCGGCATCGGCGCGCTGATCGTCTGGGTGTTCCGCTTCACACTGCCGGAATCGCCGCGTTACCTGGCGACGCACGGCCGCGGCGATGAGGCCCTTGGCGTGCTCGCCCGCCTCGGGATTGCCGGGCCGAAAGAGAAGCTCACCACCGATGTTGCCAGCAACACCAAGAGTGATCCGTTCAGCGTGGTGTTCAGCCAGTTCCCGGTCCGCGTCGTCGCCGGCATGATCTGCTTCACGGCGTTCTTCGGCGTGGCGATCGGGCTCGGCGCATGGCTCCCGAATATCATGAACGCCAAGGGCTTCAGCATCACCAAGTCGCTGCAATACGTGCTCGCCATGAACTTCGCGGTGCCTTGCGCCAGCATCTTCATGATGTACGCGCTCGATAAATTCGGCCGCAAGATCACCTCGGTTTGCGCCTTCATCGGCGCCGGCATCATGGCGGTGGTGTTCAGCACCGCCGGCACTCCGGTCCAACTGATGGTAGCCGGCTTCGTCATGGTGTTCTTCGTCCAAGTCGCGGGCAATTCGATGCAGATCTTTTGCTCGGAAGTGTTCCCGACCAACGCGCGCGCCTCCGGCTTCGGCTGGGCGTCGGGCGTCGGCCGGCTGGCGACCGCCTTCATCATGCCGACCATCCTGTGGGTGCAGAACGGCTGGGGCCTGACGACGGTGTTCGTCTGCCTCGCCATCCTACTGCTGATCGCCGCCGCTTCGGTCACCCAGTTGGGGCCGGAAGCCAAGCAGAAGGGCCTCGACGAAATCGCCCCGCCGACGGGCTGATCGGCGTTTGAAAACTGCGGGGCCCGGTCCGGCGCGCTGCCGGGCCGGGCCCTGCCAATTCAGCCCGGCAATTTGATAGTCTTTCCCGCATGACCGCTCCCCTTCCCGGCGCTAGCGCCAAGAACATCCGTTTCGTGTCGCGCTGCGATCAGGGCGGCCGGCCGGACGGCGTGCAGGTCATCCTGCACAAGGGCCACGCCTTCATCGGGCACATGTTCAGCGACGGGTTTACGGTGGTGGACGTGCGCGATGCGCTCCATCCCAAGACGGTCGTCTTCGTCGCCGCGCCGAAGAACACCCGCTCGCATCATTTGCAAATCCACGGCGACATCCTGCTCGCCGTCAACGGCCCTAATATCTGGGCCATGCAGCAATATGCCAGCCAGCAGGACTACTACGCCAAATCGCTGGCGGATTCCGTGCAGACCGAGCAGCCGTTCGGCGCCGGCGTGCGCGCCTTTGATATTTCAAATCCGGCCGCCCCGCGCGAAATCGGTTATCTGCACATGCCGGGGCTTGGCGCCCATCGCATCTGGTGGGTCGGCGGCAAGTACGCCTATGTGTCGGTCCATTTCCAGGGCTTTATCGATCACGCCCTCGCCATTATCGACGTTTCCGATCCCAAAAACATGACACTCGCCGGCCGCTGGTGGCTGCCCGGCATGAATCGCGGCAGCGGCGAGACGCCGCCCGCCTCATTCGGCAAGCGCACGGCGCTGCATCATCTCATCAGCGCGGGCAATATCGGCTATGCCGCCTGGCGCGACGGCGGCTTCACAATTCACGATCTGAGCGATCCGCCGAACCCAAAGCTTCTCAGCCACCGCAACTATGCGCCGCCGTTCGGCGGCGGCGCCCATACGCCGCTGCCTTTGCCGGGCCGCAAGCTGCTGGTGCTGGCCGACGAGGCGACCGCGGCCAATTGCGCCAATGGGCTCGCTTACACCTGGGTGATCGACGTGCGCGAGCCGGCAAACCCGGTGTCGGTCGCGACGCTGCCGACGCCGGCGGAAGAGGATTTCTGCGCCAAGGGCGCCAAATTCGGACCGCACAATCTGCATGAGAACCGGCCCGGCTCGATGCAGAGCGAGGACACGGTCTTCGCCACCTATCACAATGCCGGCGTGCGGGTGCACGACATCCGCAATGCCTTCGAGCCCAAGGAGATCGCCTATTTCGTGCCGCCGCCGCCGGAAAAGATCATCGACCAGCGGCCGAACCCGGCCAAGGTGATCCAGTCCTGCGACGTTTTTGTCGACAAAAACGGGCTGATGTACCTCACCGACACCAACGCGGGGCTTTATATACTGCAATACGAAGGCAACGCATGATCCCGAAAAGTGGGAACCGGTTTTCGGATAAGATCATGCGTCAAAAAAAGTAACGGAGTGCGCATGACGGAAAAGTTCGGGCGGCTCGCTTTACATATGTGGACCATCGACACCACGCCGCTAGCGACCGCGCTCGATGCGGCGAAGCTTGGCGGCTTCGACGCGGTCGAACTGCGCCACACCGATTTCAAGCGCTGCTTCGACGCCGGCATGACGAATGGCCAGGTTCTCGACATCATCAAAAAAAGCGGCATTCCGGTCGGCGTACTCGGCGTCGAATATGGCTGGCTGTTCGCTACCGGCGAAGAGAGTACGAGACTGTTTAAGGTGTTCCGTGAGAGCTGTGAGAACGCCGTCGCGCTCGGCTGCGACACGCTGATGAGCGCGCCCGGCCAGGTCAACGGCACCATCAAGGATGCGATCAAATACCTGAGGGACGCCGGCGACATCGCCGCCGAATATAAATTGAAGCTCGGCATCGAATTCAACTCACAGCACGACGTGCTCAATAGCCTCGCTGTGCTGACCGAACTGATCGAAGGCGCGAATAAGCCGAACTGCGGCTATTTGATCGACGCCTATCACTTCACCCGCAGCGGCGCCGGCGGGCGCGGTTTCGAGAGCGTGCCGGCCGAAAAGATCTTCTGCTTCCAGTATTCCGACCTGTCGCCGACGCCGGTCACCGGCGTCAAACGGCCGACCGACCGGCTGCCGCCCGGCAAGGGCATCGTCAAATGGCGCGAGATGCTCGGCCTGTTGGCGGAAAAAGGCTACACCGGCTACCTGTCCTACGAAGCGCCCAATCCCGAGCAATGGGCCCGCTCGCCTTACGATGTCGCGCGCGAAGGCGTCGAACTGACGAAGAAATTATTGCGGGACGCCGTCCCGACGTACCGCTAGTTGAGGTTTGATCATGGCTGAAGAGCTCCCGCTTTTCCTTGGACTGAACGACAAGACGATCGTCGACATCCCCAAGACGGTCGAGAAGCAGCGCTATATGACGTCGGTCGCGCCCAAGGCCGCCAATCCGGGCAAATGGGTCGAGCAGCCGCGCATGCCGATCCCGACAGGCGAGCACGCCGTCATCGAATGCCAGGGCAAGATTCATTCGATCGCCGGCTACGCCAAGCATCGCGTCGATCAGAACTTCCATCAGGTCTACGACCCGGCCGCCAAATCCTGGTCGCTCAAGGCGCCCTTCCCGCTGCCGTGCAATCACGTCGCCGGCGTCTCGATTGGCGACAAGATTTACACCTTTGGCGGTTTCGTCGAACAGAACCGCTGCCCACATTCCAAGTGTTTCGTCTACGACAGCGCCACCGACGCGTGGGCGCCGATTGCGCCGATTTCGCGCCCGCGCGGCGCGATTTCCGCGATCGTGCTTGATGGCAAAATTCATCTGCTCGGCGGGCGCGACGTGCGCTCGGTCGAATGGCATGAGGTCTATGACCCGGAGACAAACAAATATTCGGACCGCGCGGGCATGCGCGGCTCGACCGGCACGCAACCTTTCGTCGGCCAGCGCGACCATATGGGTGTCGCGGTGGTCGATGGGAAGATCCACGCCATCGCCGGCCGCATGGACAGCTATGACTTCAATACCAGCCTGAACGCGGTCTACGACCCCAAGACCGACGGCTGGTCATTCCGCGCGCCGCTGCCGACCGCGCGCAGCGGTCCCTCCTGCGTCTACATCAACGGCAAGATCGTGGTGTTCGGCGGCGAGGCCACCGGCAAGGTCTTCGGCACTAACGAGGCCTACGACCCGAAGACCGACAGCTGGGAAGCGCTCACGCCGATGGCCATCCCACGCCACGGCCTGCACGGCGCGACCTGCGCGGTAATCGGCAACATGGTGCACGTGCCGGGCGGCGGACCTGTACCCGGCGGGCAGGTCCAGGGTGCCTATCACGACGCCTTCACCTTCGGCTGAGCGGCGCGAATTATCGCAGCAGGCAATTGCAGACTTGCCCGGATAAATGATCTGGAGTAGGCCCTCCGTCATCACCAACCCGATCGCGAGACTCCTTCGCGATTCCGGCCTCTAGCCAACTGGCGGACGATTATTTCGCGCGCCGACGTTGCGCCGCCGCCGTTGCTATTGGAATTGCTGCTCGCATGGATTTGCGGATCAACCGTCTCGGACTTTTGGGGCTTTCGCTGCTCGCGCTCGTGGTCGGCATGGTCACCGGCATCGGCGCGGTGGCGTTCCGCGCGCTGATCGGATTCATCCACAATGCTTTCTTCCTCGGCTCGTTCTCGATCGTCTACGACGCCAATCAGTTCACCCCGCCTGGCCCCTGGGGGCCTTTCATTATTTTGGTCCCGGTGATCGGCGGCCTCGTCGTCACTTTCCTGGTGGTCAATTTCGCGCCCGAGGCGCGCGGCCACGGCGTGCCGGAAGTGCTCGACGCCATCTATTACAAGGAAGGCAAGATCCGCCCTGTGGTCGCCGCCGTTAAATCGCTGGCGTCGGCCTTTTCGATCGGCACCGGCGCCGCGGTCGGCCGCGAAGGACCAATCATCCAGATCGGCGCGACGCTCGGCTCTTCGTTTGGGCAGATAATCCACATGGCGCCGTGGCAACGCATCACGTTGGTCGCGGCCGGCGCCGGCGCCGGCATCGCTGCGACCTTCAACACGCCGATCGGCGGCGTGATGTTCGCCATCGAACTGATGCTGCCGGAGCTGAGCGCACGCACCTTCCTGCCGGTCGCGCTTTCGACTGGCGCCGCCACCTTTGTCGGCCGTGTTTTCCTCGGGTTACAGCCGGCTTTCGTGGTTCCGTCGGCGTTCTATCTGCACACCGAACAGGCGCCATTCGTGGCCCTGCTGTTGTTCGCGCTGCTTGGCGCGCTGATCGGACTTGCCGCCACCGCCTTTATCCGGACACTGGTGTTCGCCGAAGATATCTTCCCCAAGATCAAGAACCCCTATCTGCGCCACAGCGCCGGCATGTTGATGATCGGCGTGCTGATTTATGCGCTGCTGCGCTATCAGGGCCACTATTTCGTCGAAGGCGTCGGCTACGCCACCATCCAGGCCATCCTGCAGGACAAGCTTGTCGGTTTCGCGCTGCTGCTCGGCCTGTTCGCCGCCAAATTATTCGCCACGTCGGTAAGCCTCGGCTCCGGCGCCTCGGGCGGCATCTTCTCGCCCTCGCTGTTCATGGGAGCGACGCTGGGCGCAGCCTTCGGCGGCCTGTGCAACGCCGTCGGTCCGATCCACGGCGTCGACCCCGTGACCTGCGCCATCATCGGCATGGCGGCTATGGTCGGCGGCGGCACCGGCGCCGCCATGACCGCGGTCACCATGATCTTCGAGATGACCCGCGACTACGACATCATCATGCCGATCATCGTCGCGGTGGCACTGAGCATCGGCGTGCGCCGCCTGCTGTCGCGCGAGAACATCTACACCGTCAAGCTGGTAACGCGCGGCCACATGATCCCGAAGGCGCTGCACGCCAACATGTTCCTGGTGCGTCACGCCGAAGAGGTGATGGACCGCGACGTACTGTTGTTGCCCGCTGAAACCGACTTCGCCGCCTTCCTGCGCGAGACATCGGCCGGCGGCTTCAAGCACATCGTGGTGACGCGCGATGACCGCATCATCGGCGTACTGCGAGTCAATACCGAGCTGCGGCTGGGGCTTGAGGGCGCCTACTCCGGTGTGCCGCTCGGCGACATCGCGCAAAAGAATTTCACCATCGCGCGCGCCCAAGACGTGGTGTTCGACGTGGTCGAGCGCATGTGGAAGCGCGGCGCCAGCATGGCGATCGTTACCAAGGGCGCGGGCCGGTTGCCGCGCGCCTCGCACGTCGTCGGCATGATCTCCAAGGAACACATTGCCAACTCGGTCGCCGACAGCATCAAGCCTTACGGCAGCGAGATGGACGAACCGGCTTGACCGCGCCGTAACGGCAAAAAGATACGGCCGCCCCCCTCGGGGGAGCGGCCGCAAATCGAAGAAGTGTGGGATTACTTAGCGCGCCGGGCGCAATCTGAGATCGGCCACGCCGGCGGCGACGTTCAAGCCCGCCTGCCCCTGCACCGACAGTGGCTGCAAAGCCACGGTCCGGTCGGAGCCGCCGACCAGCACGTTGGCGCCGAGACCCCCGCCAACCGTCGCTTCCGCGGTGGCGCCGCTATAGTTGCCAGCGAGCGCGCCGAAGCGTCGAGTGGTCGGCGCATAAACCGACCATACCATCTCGCCGCCCGCGGTGGCGCCGACATCGAGACCGAACTTGGTTATCGATCCGACATAGACCTCGCGCGGTCCCGGTTGAGACGGCGTGAACATGCAGGTCAGGTCCTTTTTCGACGTGATGATCAAGCCAATGCCGCCCGAAATATCGCACGTCAGCGTACCAACTTTGGTCCGCTCATGCTGTGCCATTGCCGTAGCAGGAAACGTGACCGCCGCAGCGACCGCCAAGGCGGCAAAAGCACTGAGGGGTTTATGCATGTCGAACTCCCGATTTGATTGATATTGCCCATAACGCCAGCCACCGCAAAAGGTTCCATCGGCGCACTTTTGTGGCAAGGCATGGAGTTTTTTCGCTTATGGGCCGCCATCTACGAGATGCAGCGGCCCGAACTGGTGCCCCGCGCCGGCTTCAATAACGAACTATACGCCGGCTCGCAGCCAATCATCATCGCCTCCGGCGCCGACGGAGCCCGCCGCGCGCCGACATCCGTCGGCAAACTTAAGCGGTCGCCTTTGTGGGTGCGGTCGACGAATTGCGTGATCATGCCGGGCTCCGTCACCGGCCGCGCCCCGACCGCGAGACCCAGCGTGACGCCGAGTCCCACCGACGCGACAAAACCGATCGCCAGAACCGCCGCAATTCCCGCCAATCGATATGAAGCTATGCCGCGCATCGACGCACTCCATCGCCCCTCCGCCTATGGGTTTTGCAGCACCGGCTTTTTGCAAGGGACGCATATAAACGTACCAGGCAGAAAAACGTTCCCGGGTTTAGCGCGCCGCCAGAATCTGGCTCGCCGGTATCTGGATATGACAGCGCAAGCCGTCCGGCTCGAATGTCAACTCGACCGAGGCATCGAGCGAGCGCGCCAGATTGCGCTCGATCACCATGCTGCCGAATCCCTTCTTACGCCGGACCTTCACCGTTGGCCCGCCGCGTTCGCGCCACTCGATCGCGAGAGCGTCTTGCAGGGTCCAGACCACCGACACGCGTCCTGCGGGCAGCGAGAGAGAGCCGAATGTCGCGGCGTTGGCCGCCAGCTCGTGCAGCGCGAGGCCGAGATTTTGCGCGGCCTCCGGCTTGAGCGCGATCTGCGGGCCCTCGATGTCAACTTGTTCGCCCCCGCTGCCGATCGTGGCGGCCAATTGCGATTGAATGAGTTCGCGCAAGGACACCCCGTACCAGCTCTCGTTCACCAGCAGATCATGCGAGGCCGCCAAGGCCTGCAGGCGCGCCCCGAATTGGTTGAGAAATCCTGTCGTCGATCCGGCGTGACGGGCAGTTTGTCGCGCCATGGCCTGGATCACGGCCAGCAGATTTTTTGAACGGTGCGTCAACTCGCGCATTAGCAGCCGCAAATGCGCCTCGCTCTCCTTACGCTCGGTGACGTTGATCGCCGCGCAGGTCAGGCCGACGACCTCGCCCGCTTCATTGCGCAGCGGCTCGATGTGCAAATCGAACCAGCATTGGCCGGAGCCATTCTGGATCGTCACTTCCGAACGTTTCGGCTGACCGCTCGCGAGCACCTCGCGTTTCATGACGACAACGGCCTTGCCGCTATCCGGCGGCAGAATCTCCTCATCGGTGCGGCCAAGAATGTCTTCAATCGAGCGGCCAAGCATCGGATTGCTGATCGAAGTGTAACGCAGGTTGCGATCCTGCGTGTAGACGGTGACCTTGGAGCCGTGCAGCGCCGTTTCATAGCGCGCGAAGCGGGCGCGCAGCAGATTGAGCTCGGCGGCCTGCGCGCCGAGCCGCTCTTCAAGCTGCCCGCATTCCTGCCGCAGCTTGGCCAGTTCCGTGTTCGCCGACTCCGCGTGCGCCATGGCGTTCATTCGTTCACTGTGGCCGGCTCGCCAAAGCCGCGTGCAACCGCTGCATCGGGCGAGTCATGGATTACGAGTTGGCAATGAGAAGCCGCGTTACACACGCTGTCAATGAATGACGGCACGGGGATACTCGCTTCGGGCGTCGCCCGATTTGGGCGACGCCCAAACGAATTAACGCAGAGAATTCAGAACGGTTGCATGTTCTGGCGCGATCATCGCGATCTCCGGATTGTTTTGGATTTGACCACGGCCAAACTCGGGCATTCTGGAACCATTCAAGCACGATGAACGTTGCGTCCTGGAACAGAGGAACAGCCATGACAACGCGTGCAAAATCCGCAACTGCCGAGGAAATCGCGGCGATCGAAGACCTGGTCGGTGACCTGGAAAAGCGCCTGCGCCGCCTTACGGGCACCACCCGCCGCGAAGTATCTGGCGCATCAGGAGAAGTCAGCGATTTCGTGAGCGAGGCACTGGAACGCATCATGAGCCGGGTGCGCGAAACCGCCTCCGATGCCGGTCACTCGCTGGCGGATGAAGCCACGCGCTTCGGTAACGACGCGCTGAAGAAATTGACGGGCGAAATAGAACACCGCCCGCTGCTGATGCTGGCGGCGGCCGCCGGCGTCGGCTTTCTCGCCGGCCTCGCCAATCGCCGGTAGCGCCATGCGCGTCGCATTCGACCTTATAATCGGCCGATTTCTGCGCCGGGTGCTGCTGGCGCTGCTGATCGCAGCCTTCGCTATTGTGGCGGTTTATTATTTTACCGCGGCGGGATCGCTTGCCCTTGAAACGCAATACGGCGAACTGGATGCGCGCCTGATGGTCGGCGCAATCTATGCCGTGCTCGCACTTGGTTGCACGATCTGGTGGGCGATCTTGAGCCGGCAAACCAGCACCGGCGCGCCGGTCCTGAGTAACCAGCGCGACATGCAAATCGCCATGCTCGTAGAAGCCGTGATGCTCGGCTATGCTTTGGCCCGAAAAGGCAGCCGCGCAAGCTAGCTCGCCTTGCGCTCGCGCCGCTTGGCGTTGCGCTCAAAGAACAACGCCTGACTCAACACCGCCGACACCGTCGCCGGCTGGAACGGCTTCGCGATCAGGAATGCCGGCTCGGGCCGCTCGCCGGTGAGGAAACGTTCCGGATAGGCGGTGATGAAAATCACCGGCACTTCGAAACTGCGCAGCATCTCGTTGACCGCGTCCAAACCGGAACTGCCGTCGGCCAGTTGGATATCGGCCAGAATGATACCCGGCCGCTTAACCTTGGCCAGCGCCACCGCTTCTTTGTGCGTGCGCGCGACGCCGAGCACCTTGTGGCCGAGACCTTCCACCAGGCCCTCGAGGTCGAGCGCGATGAAGGCCTCATCTTCGATAATCAACACGTCGGTGGCGATCTCGGCGGCGAGTTCGCGCCCGGAATCCTCCACCAATTCGCGTAAGCGCGGAACGTCGACGTCGAGCACCTTGGCGGCGTCGTCCTCCGAAAGCCCCTCCAGCGCCACCAGCAAAAAGGCCTGGCGCGGCATCGGCGCGATTTGGGCAAGATGTTTTTCGACCGGCTGGTTCAAGTCGGTCGCGCCGGGCTGGCCGTTGAGCGCGACCGAATTCCAGATCTTGGTGAAAAGCCTGTAGAGCGCGATCCGGGTCGATGCGGTGCTATCCAGCACCTTCGGGTCCTGAATCAGCGCCTCCAGGGTCGCTGCCACATAGGCATCGCCGGAGGCTTGGCTGCCCGAGAGCGCCCGGGCATAGCGCCGGAGATAAGGCAAATGCTGCGCAACTGTTTGAGATGTCGACAAGAATCCCTCCCGAACCAATGCAGCCCCGAGTAGCCTGGGCCCCGCCCCTTTACGTCTTAGCCTAACTGCCGGTCCTAACGCGGTCACTGGAAAAAAGTTCCCTATATGTGGAACCATCGGCCAATTCACGGGTTTTGCCTCAACGTTCGAGGGAAGACCCGCGCTCCGGTCGGGCAAGGGGTTCTTTTTGGGGTTAACCGATGAACGAACGCAAACCGGTGGGACAAGAAAAACCAATGGAAACCGCGGAAACCCGCAACCGGAAAACCAGCGCCAAGCCGGCCAAGCTCAGTCGCGAAGTGCAGGCGCGCCTCGGTCAGCAACTTCGCTCCATGTACGACGACGTGGTGAGCCAGGGCGTACCCGACCGGTTCACGGATTTGCTGAACCGCATCAACGGCGACGGCAACAAGGGCGAGAAATAACGCATGGACGAATCGGTCCGCAAAGCCGTTCTCGGCGCGGTGCCCAGCCTTCGCGCATTCGCGATCTCGCTGTGCGGGAACGTGGATCGCGCCGATGATCTGGTGCAGGAAACGCTGTTGCGCGCGCTCGCCAACATCGATTCCTTCCAGCCCGGCACCAACATGTCGGCTTGGCTGTTCACGATCCTGCGCAACCATTTCCGCTCGGAATATCGCAAGCGCCGGCGCGAGGTCGAGGACAGCGACGGCCGTTATGCCGAGAGCCTGAAGACGCAGCCCGAGCAGCATGGTCAGGTGGAATTCCGCGAATTCCGCCAGGCGCTGGCGCAACTGCCATCCGACCAGCGCGAGGCGCTGATCCTGGTCGGCGCTTCCGGTTTTTCCTACGAAGAGGCCGCCAATATCTGCGGTTGCGCCGTCGGCACCATCAAGTCGCGCGTCAATCGCGCCCGCACACGGCTGGCCGAACTGATGTCGATCGACGGGGTGGACGATTTCGGACCCGACGAGCAAACTCGGGCGGTGCTCGCGGGCGGCGGGGAATGAGTGGCCGTTTACAAACCTATTTTTGAGATGGTTTTTCGTTTTCACCTTCGTAAAATGCAAAGCGCCCTGCTCATACATTTGAGCGGGGCGCTTTATTCTATAGGAATTCTATTTGCGCAGCTGGATCAGATCCGCCCCAGCAACATCAGCACCACAACGATGATCAAAATCGTGCCGATGAGACCGACGCCGCCGTGGCCGTAGCCGTAGCCGTAGCCGCCGAACCGACCACTAAAGCCACCAAACAAAAAGATAACAAGAAGGATTATTAGAACGAGCCCGATTGACATGGCCTTATCTCCGTTGATCGTGCTTTTTGCCTTGAAGAAATTGCGCTGGTTCGGTCTCAGTAAATGGTGGACGGGCGCGGATCGATTAAGTCCGTTGCGCCAAAAACAAATAATTTTTCACGACGCTTACCTCAATCCACACAGGCAACTGCCACGATGGCATAATAGTTCCATGACGGTCGGACAATATGTAGGGAGGTAATACTCAAAGCGAAAAGGACTTATCGGAAAATATTCGCGTATTACTTTGCGAGGACGGAACGCCCGTACATTTGAAGCGTTGTCCGGCATGCGGATTCACAGAAACAGAATGATCAAACCACTTGTCAAAGTGGTTTTCGCTGCCGCCGTTGCGGGACTTTTCGTCTTCGCCACGGCCGCCGCGCCGAACGCAAGTACGTCCGTCACTACGCCGCCACAAGCCGCAACAGCCGACCGTTTGCGCGCGCAGGGCACCGGAACGGCATGTTCGCAGCACGGCTGGCCGCACTTCGAACAGCACTGTCAGTTCGATTTAAGAAAGCCTGCCAACAGCGCGCGGACTGTCCGGGTCATCGCCCTTCGCCGAGCAGTCGAAGTGACCGGTTATTCCGCTTTTGCCGTTTCCACTGGCGAATATTTCCGCTCCACCGCGTCGTAAACGGCGACCTGAACCACCGGGTAGGCTTCCTTGAGCTTGGCGGCTGCGGCCGTCGCGGCCTTCTCAGTGTCGAACCGCGTTTTCAATTTGCCGTCAACCGCCAAGACAAAGCCATCGCGGGGCATGGCATTGGCCGAAAGATTGGTCGGCTTTTTCGCTTCAGTACTCATCATTAAATTCCTCTGTGCGTAATTTTGAAAAGTACGCCGGCGTCAAACGTCAGCAACGTTGAGATCGTAGGAGCCTCTGTGGCCTCGCGCGTAGACTTTCGCAGCGATCGCATAGATGCGGTCGCGGTTGATATCGAAGGCCCGCAACAGGCTCGCCGCATCGAGTTGCAAATCCGGTTGTATTTGCTGCAGCGCGCCCGCCGTCACGTAAAACGAGTTTTCCATCGAGCGGTCGTAGCCCCAGAATCGGACCGCGCGCCGTGTCGCATCGTAACTACGACTTTGGTTCGGGAAGTTAATTGCCATGTTCGTTGCCTCGCGCGGTTGAACTTGCCATGGAAAGCGCATCGGCGCCCCTACGCCGGAATTGCCGCGGCCGAAGACTTGGCCCTGAAGGTCGCGTGCGTAATGGACACGGCCGTGCCTTGCGAATCGCTGACAATATCCAAATGAGCATCAAGCTGTTTGGTCAGCGCCTGCACCAAACTCGTGCCCAATCCGCCCTCGCCCGCTTTCGGGTTTGTGGCTGGATTCAGCTTACCGGTGCCGTTGTCGGAAATCGTCAGCTTCCAGTCTGTGTCTGCAGCTTTGTACGAAACGAGGATCGCCGCACCGGGTTTTTTGCCGGGAAATGCATGCTTCAATGCGTTCATGACCAATTCGGTGACGACCAGCCCAATGCTAACCGCCTGGTTGGACATCACGGTGCCGGCATCGGCAACGACCTTAAGCGTGATCGGCCGGCTATCGCCGATCATCGATTGCGCCAGTGTCTCGCACAGTTTTGAGAGGTACGTGCCAACTTCGATTCTGCGGCCGTGACCGGTGGCATGCAAATGCTTTTGGACGGCGGCCACCGATAGAACGCGTTTATGCGCATCTTCCAATTGCAGCCGCGTCTCTTCCGACTGGACGGTTCGCGCCTTGATGAGAAGGATGCTGGCGATGATTTGCAGGCTATTGGCGACACGGTGCTGTAATTCTTCCAGCAGCATGTCCTTTTCCTTCATCAATTCCTGCACCTGCAGCTCTACGGCACGGCGGTGGGTAATGTCCTCAAAGGCCAACAGCACTGTGCCGTGGGCGTCTTTCTCGTAGAATACCTTGCGGACGTTGAGCAGCATGATGCGCCGGCCGATCACTGGAAATTCGCGGTCGACTTCATAGCCCTCGATGGTCTCGCGATCTTTTGCGATCGTTTCGAGCAATTCACGCAGCTCGGGAATGTCCCATTGGCCGCCGTCGATATCAAAAAGTACCTGGCCGCGCAGATCGTGACCGGCGAGCTTGAAAGTCTGATAAAAGGAGCGGCTGGCGGCGACGATACGCTGATTGAGGTCCAGCACCAAAAGCGGATCGCGCACCGTATCGATGATGGCGTGCGAAAGCGCGAGCGCGATACCTTCAGGAATATCGATTAACGGCGCGTCCTTCGATAGCGTCGAAGTAAGCATGTGAACCTTTCGCCCCCGCTTTCGAACGGGGGTAAACAGCACGGATTTTGCTTAAGTTGGCGTAATCGCCGGTACGCACTGGTGGTGCGTCTACGTCAGGCATGCGCCTTTAGTTCCCTAAAGTCGAGGTAAATCGCCCGCGGGCCCTAGCCTGCCAGTCACGATCCATTGCGGAAATCGCTGCGAACATTACCTAGAATTCACATATGACGCAGAGCAACACCGAAGTCGCGGTCATCGGCGGCGGCGCGGCCGGCATTGCGGCCGGGCGCCGGCTGCGTGAAGCAGGCATCGATTGCCTCCTGATCGAGGCGCGGCCCCGGCTGGGCGGGCGTTCCTGGACCGTCCGCGACGCATCGGGCTTCGGGCTCGATCTCGGCTGCGGCTGGCTGCATTCGGCCGACCGCAATCCGTGGGTGCCGATTGCGCAAGCGCAAGGCCGCACCGTCGACAAGACCCCGCCGCCCTGGCGCAAGCGGACGCCGCAAAAGGGCTTCTCGCTCGCCGAGCAGCAGGACTTCAACGCAGCGATGGATGATTTTCACGAGCGGGTCGATGCCGCCGCCGCGCACCAGCCCGACGTCGCGGCTGCGAGCGTGCTCGAACCGCATGGCCGCTGGAACGGCCTGATCAACGCAATCGGTACCTATATCAGCGGCGCCGAACTGACACGCGTTTCGGCGCTTGATTTCGCAAATTATCAGGACACGGGAGTGAATTGGCGAGTGGTCGAGGGCTACGGCACCACGATCGCCGCCGCCGGCAAAGACTTGTCCGTCGTTCTCGACTGCCCGGTGCAACGAATTGACCACAGCGGACAGCGATTGAAGATTGAAACCATGAAAGGCGCGATCACCACCGATCAGGCGGTCATCACTTTGCCGAGCACGGTGCTCGCCGAAAGCGAAAATCTGTTCGCGCCTGCGCTGCCGGAGAAAACAAACGCGGCGCGCGGCCTGCCGCTCGGTCTCGCCGACAAGCTATTCATGTCGCTCGCCAAGGCGGAGGAATTCGAGCCGGGAAGCCGCCTGTTCGGATCAACCGACCGCTCCGCGACCGCCACCTATCATCTGCGGCCGTTCGGGCGGCCGCTGATCGAGGCCTATTTCGGCGGCAGCCATGCCGCGGCGTTGGAAGTCGAGGGTGAAAGAGCCTTCTTCGATTTTGCCGTTTCCGAATTGGTCGACCTGCTCGGCAGCGATTTCGTTCGCCGGGTGAAACCGGTGGGTCATCATTCCTGGGGCATCGATCCATTCGCGCGCGGATCCTATTCATATGCCCTGCCCGGCAAGGCGGATTGCCGCGCGAAGCTGGCTGAGCTAGTGGACCGTCGGCTGTTTTTTGCGGGCGAGGCCTGCTCGAAAGGCGACTTTTCGACCGCGCATGGCGGCTGGTTCACCGGCACCGCCGCCGCCGACCAGGTGATCGTCGCGCGGGCGGGCAAGCGGCCATGAAACGCGGCGCGCCGAAACGCAATGCGAAGGCGGAAGTCGGTGGCGTGGCGCTGTCGCATCCGGACCGCGTCTATTGGGAAGACGCCGGCGTCACCAAACGCGATCTCGCCGAATTTTATGCAGGCATTTGGAAATGGATGAGCCCGCACGTTGTAGCGCGGCCGATTTCGCTGCTGCGCTGCCCCGAGGGTGCGGCAGGACAGTGCTTTTTCCAGAAACACGCCGCGGCCGGCATCGCTACCGAGCATCTGCATTTGATCCCGGAGAAAGGCGACAAGATCATTTCGATCGACGATCTCGCCGGACTGATTTCACTGGTGCAAGCGGGCGTGCTGGAGATTCATACCCGCGGCACCACCGTCAATGACCGCGAACAAGCCGACCGGCTGGTGTTCGATCTCGACCCCGGGCCCGGCACCGGTTGGAAGGACGTGGTCGCCGCGGCGCGCGAGGTGCGGGCACGGCTGGCGAAATTGAAGCTCAAAAGTTTTCTAAAAACCTCGGGCGGCAAGGGACTGCACGTGGTGCTGCCGATCAAGCCGGTGCCGTGGGACATAGCCAAGAATTTCTGCCAGGTCGTCGCCGCAAGCATGGCGGCGGACGATCCGGACCGCTATGTCGCAAGCGCCACAAAAAGCAAACGCAGCAAGCGCATTTTCGTCGATTACCTGCGCAACAGCCGCGAGGCGACCGCGGTCGCGCCCTATTCCACCCGGGCGCGCGCCGGCGCACCGGTCTCGACCCCGATCGAATGGTCCGAATTGGGCGCGCTCAAAAGCGCGGCCCAGTACACCGTGACCAATCTACCGGCGCGAACTCAAACGCTTGCGCAAGGATCCGTGGGCAAATATTGGGCGGGTCAAGCAGGCGCTGCCAAAGTTCAAATAATGGAACTTGGGAACTTCCCGCGCGTTGAGCCTCGATGACTTCCAAAACAATCCATCACGCGCATCATGGGCCGTCGGGCAACTCCAGCTCATTGGCCGCGCATTTCGCCAAATTCGCACAGGCCACCGCGCTGTGGACCGGCAATCCGGTCGCTTTTCTACTCGCGCTGGCGGTGGTGGTTGTCTGGATCGTTACCGGCCCCGTGTTCAATTACAGCGACACGTGGCAGCTGGTGATCAATACCGGCACCACCATCGTCACTTTTTTGATGGTGTTCCTCATTCAAAATACCCAGAACCGCGACATCTTGACGGTGCAGCTCAAGCTCTCCGAATTGGTGTTGGCAATGAAGGGCGCGGAAAATAAATTCGCCGCAATCGAAGACCTCACGGACGAAGAACTACAGAAACTGCACGACGATTGCCGCGCCCGCGTCGATCTGACGCTCAACCATCTTCAGGCCCGTCAGAGCGGATCCAAGCTCAAACCGCGCCCCGCCGCCCAGCGCGCCAAGTCTCACCGCCGGACTGCGGCTCGGGCCGCAAAATCTTAAGTTTTTGCCGCTAGGAACTTTTGTTCCGCGATTCGGTTGGTAACGAGACGCGGCAAAATTCGCCCGCAATGGCGCCATAGGCGCGACATCATCGCGCGCGACGAAGGGCGCCATTCGCGCGAGGGACGATGATGGCTTCAGGGGTTTGGGTTACGGCCGCTATTACGCTCGTTTGCCTTGCCGGCTCGCCGGCCGAGGCGCGCGGCCAAAAGACGTTCTCCGGCGTCGCCGCTTTCTATGACAAAGATTACTCCGGCCGTACCGCCTGCGGCGAGCGCTATGATCCTGGTAAATTCACCGCCGCCCACCGTACGCTGCCGTTCGGCACCCGCCTGCGCGTCACCGACATGACAACGCACCGCAGCGTGACGGTCACGGTGAACGACCGCGGACCCTTCACCAAAGGCCGCGTGCTCGATCTGTCATTTGCCGCAGCCAAAGCGCTGCACATGCAGGGACGAGGGCTGATCAAGGTAACCGCCGCCATAGAATAAAAAAGGCTCTATCTTCGCCTCGCCGCCCTGTGGCGCATTTCACGCAAGATCCCAGTTCATGATCTGGTCGATCGTGCCCGCCCGCATGGGTTTTGGGCTATGCTGATCCACGTCACCGAGACGTTACACCCTCCCCGCATTCCACACCTTTTGCCATAAGGATTTTGCATCATGCCCGCCAAGCACCCGGCGCCTCGCCTTGCCCTGATCGAGGAAGCGCATATGAACGAGGCCCAGCGCTCCCTGATGGCAGCGTTGCGCGCCGGGCCGCGCGGCCAATCGATCACCCCGCGCGGACCGTTCGCCGTCTGGCTGCACGCGCCGGAATTCGGTCATCTGGCGCAGGCGCTAGGCGGCCATTGCCGTTACAAGACCGCGCTGTCGCCCCGGCTCTCGGAATTTGCAATCTTATGCACGGCGCGACTATGGCGAGCGCAATACGAGTGGTTCGCGCATCAACCGATGGCCGAGAAAGCCGGCGTAAAGCCGAAGACGATCGCGGATTTGCGTGGCGGACGAGAACCGAAGTCGGCGCCCAAGGATGAGCGCGCGATCTACGCGTTCGTTCAAGAGCTATACAAGACCAGACGCGTGAACGATCGCGCCTATAAGCGCGTTCATGCCTTCCTTGGCGATGCCGCCATGGTCGAGTTGGTCGGCATCCTCGGCTATTACGCGCTGATCTCGATGACGCTCAACGTCTTCCGCATGATGCCGCCGCCCGAAACACCGTTACCGTTCGCGGAGCCGAAATAATTTTTGCGCCGCGGATAACGGATTACTTCATCTTCATGCCGCCCATGCCGGGCATCGTACCACCACCGGCAGAACCCGGGTTTTGTGCGCCGACGCCCTCGACCGTGAAGTCCACATCGACTTTGCCGGCCTTGGCGAATTCAAGCGTGGCCTTGAAGTGCTGGCCCTTTTCGAGCTGCTGCTTCAGCCCCATCAGCATCACGTGATACCCGCCGGGCTTGAGCTCGACGGTCTGTCCTGGCTTGATCTCAAGCCCGCCGGTCACCGGCCGCATTTTCATCACGCCGTTGTCCATGGACATTTCGTGGACTTCAAAGCGGCTTGCCACATCGGTCGACCCGCCGATCAGGCGGTCGGGCGCAGTGCCGGTATTGGTGATCTTCAGGTAACCGCCACCGATGCTGGCGCCTTTCGGCGTCGCACGCGCCCAGGGCGCGGAGATTTTCAAGGTACCGGCGGTGACGTCCTCGGCCTGCGCCGGCAGCGCCGCAACGGCGGCAAGAACGGCGGCGATAACCAATGCTGTGCGGATCATAATTTGGTCTCCTGACGATGCGGTGCGTGTAACGAACGCAGCCTGCAGATTGACGATGCTATGCGGATCGATGCCGGGGCCAGTCAGCCGGCGGCGCACGCGCAATTTGCGGGTTTCGTTTCGCCTGCCGCACCACCGGCGCTGTCGGGGGCACCGGCGTCACCACAATGGCGGGCGTCAAGCGACGCACAAGCGCAATCTGCGGTGGGCCGGCGAGTGTCTGAACGCAACATTGCGTTCCGCAGCCGGCGGCACAGGGACAGCCGGCGTTGTGATCGGCCGGGGACGACGACTTTTCCACGGAAGTTGTTGCGACGCACAGGCTTGAGGCGAATGGGCCCCCGGCAGCGATCGATAATGGCAATAGCAACGCTTGCAGCGCGACCACATAAGCGGCAGCCACTGCGACTATTCGCCGTGAACGGGTGGATTCGTTCATCGCCATCAAGTCTAGGCGGGTCGAGACCAGACGTCTACGTGGGGAACTTGCGCCACCGCCGCCTGTCGAATCGCGGCGCGCGCCGTGATAGGCTTGCCGAGCATGCCACTTAAAGAAGCGTCATCGTCCGAAAATGAGTTGCGCGTGGTGAGTTTCCGTCACCGCCGGACCAGCACACGGACCCGGGTCACCGATACGCCGCCGGTCAACGACCTTGCAAAATACGAGCAAGGCACCGACGTCGACGACTATCGCCACCGCATGATCGTAAATGTGGCGGCATTCGTGTTCGTGGTCGCGCTGATCGGCGTCGGCCTTTGGCTCGCCGACACGATGGCGCTGATGCGCAAAAACCAGGACTGCGTGCTTTCGGGCCGGCGCGGTTGCTCGCCCGTGGAGTTCAAGCTGAACCGCTGGTGAGGCGTTTTGGCTCCATTCGCACTGAGCAGCGGTAAATGCCCGCCACCATTGAACTTATGGCGGCGCTTCGCTATACGGGCAGCCGACCGCATGCCGGTGAAAGACCATGCTAGGGGCAGTCGCGCAAAACCGGGCGCGTAGGCCGTCCGACCGTCAGAACTCCAAATTAATCAGAGAGTTACCGATGTCTTCGACGTTTGATACCATTGCCAATATTATCGCCGAGACTTGCGACATTCCCCGTGACACCATCACGCCCGACAGCCACGCCATAAACGATCTCGGCATCGACAGCCTGGATTTTCTCGACATCGCCTTTGCCATCGACAAGGCGTTCGGCATCAAGCTGCCGCTCGAGCAGTGGACTCAGGAAGTTAACGACGGCAAGGCAACGACCGACCAGTATTTCGTACTCAAAAACCTGAGCGCCCGCATCGACGAACTCGTCGCTGCCAAGGGAGCCTGAAGCGGACGCCCATGCGTCTCGAGTACTTCCAGCTGATTGATCGAGTTCTTGCGCTCAATCTCGCCGAGCGCAAAATTACCACCGAAGCTATCGTCCCGACGACGAACACCATCTTCGAGGGGCATTTTCCTGGCTATCCACTGATGCCGGGCGTGCTGCTGATCGAAACCATGGCGCAAACCGCAGGCTGGTTGCTGGTGGCGAAATACAATTTCACGCGTATGCCGTTTTTGGCCGCGGTGAAAGAGGCCAAGCTCCGCACCTTTGTCACGCCCGGACAAAAGCTCGTCGGCGAGGCCAGCCTCACGCATGATGGCTCGGGTTACGCCGTGACCGAAACGAGGATCACCTGCGACGGCAAGCTCATCTGCGACGCCTCGATCACCTTCCGCATCGCCGAATTTCCCAATCCCGCCTTCGCCGCCGAAATGCGCAAGCGCGCCGAGACCATCGAGCTGCCGAACAGCAAGGCGCTGGCCGATGGCTGAGGCGCTGCGCGAGGCGTGGATCACCGGGATCGGCATCCTATCCTGCCTTGGCGAAGGGCCCGAGGCGCATTGGCAGAAGCTGAGCGAGGCAAAGCCAAGCGCCGACACCGCGACCTTCGCGCCCTTCGTGGTGCATCCGCTGGCGCCGCTCAATCTCGACCTGCAGATCCCCAAGAAGGGCGACCAGCGCCAAATGGAAGCGTGGCAGCGTATCGGCGTCTACGCCGCCGGCCTCGCGCTCGATAGTGCGGGCGTGAAGGGCAACGCTGACGTCCTCTCGCATATGGACATGATCGTCGCGGCCGGCGGCGGCGAGCGCGATCTTGCCGTCGATTCGACGATCCTGAGCGGCGTGCGCAATGCCGCCAATCCGGCAGCCTTCCTCAACGAACGGCTGATGAGCGATCTGCGCCCCACCCTCTTCCTCGCACAACTTTCCAACTTGCTGGCCGGCAATATTTCCATTGTACACGGTGTCACCGGTTCCTCGCGCACCTTCATGGGCGAGGAATTGGCCGGCGTCGATGCCGCGCGCATCGCACTCGCGCGTATTCAGGCCAGACAAAGCGACATCGCCCTGGTCGGCGGTTCCTACAATGGCGAGCGGCAGGACTTGCTGATGCTCTACGAGTTCGACCGGAGCGCGTTGAAAGACCGTTACGTGCCGATCTGGGAGCGCGGCGGCCAAGGCGGCGTCGCGATTGGTTCGCTCGGCGCCTTCCTGGTGATCGAAGCGCGCGAATACGCCGAGAAACGAGGCGTCAAGCCACTCGCCAAGCTATCCGCCGTTTTGTCCGATCGCGGCAAACGCACGACCGGCGGCATCACCGCTTCGCTCACCAGCCTCTGGGATAAGATCAAAGCCAGGATCACACCGGCGCAGGCGGCCGTTCTGTCGGGCGCCAGCGGCGGCGCGCCGGCGACGGGCGAAGAACGCGCCTTTCTGGAAGCCCATCGCGATCTTGCCGTGCGCGCCACAGGTTCCTATCTCGGGCACGGGGCGGAGCCGCAATTCGTGATAAATCTCGCCATAGCCGCGGTCGCGCTCCGCCATGCTAGGCTGTTCCCGCCTGCCGACGCGTCGGGGCTGGAAAAGCCGATGAATGACACGCTGCGTCAGGTGGTGGTGACCGGGGTCGGACATTGGCGCGGCGAAGGGCTCGCGCTCGTCGAAGCGGCCGACTGAGGAGACGAATAATGCCGTCAGCGAAAGACAAACAAGGCCGCCCGACTGTGGTGGTGACCGGCACCGGCGTCATTACCTCGCTCGGCGCTGGCAAAAAAGACAACTGGGCAAGGCTCACCGCCGGCGAATCCGGCATCCGCAATATTTCACGCTTTGCGACCGATGGCCTCAAGACACGCATCGCCGGCACCATCGACTACCTGCCCGCGAAAGAGGCGACCGCCGATCTGACCGAAAGTTTCGCCGCGCTCGCCGCCGAAGAAGCAATTGCCGAATCCGGCCTCGGCAAAAGCGATTTCCCGGGACCGCTGTTCGTCGCGGTGCCGCCGATCGAGGTCGAATGGCCGCAGCGCATCGAGATCGCCGCCAAGTCAGGAGCCAACGACAAGATCGGCTACAACGAGTTGCTGCGCGCCTGCACCGCCTTCCCCGGCTATCACGAGCGTTTTCTGATCGGCTCGGTCGCCAATCATCTGGCCGACAAATTTGGCACCAAAGGCTCGCCGATATCGCTGTCGACCGCCTGCGCCTCCGGCGCGAGCGCCATCCAACTCGGCATCGAGGCGATCCGCCGCGGCGAGGCCGACGCCGCGCTCTGCATCGGCACCGACGGCTCGATCAGCCCGGAAGCCCTGGTGCGTTTCTCGCTGCTGTCGGCGCTGTCGACCAGCAACGAGCCCCCGCAAGGCGCGGCCAAGCCCTTCTCCAAGAACCGCGACGGTTTCGTGATGGCGGAAGGCGCCGGCGCGCTCGTGCTGGAGAGTTACGAGCATGCCAAGGCGCGCGGTGCCCGGATCCTCGGCGTGCTGGAAGGCTGCGGCGAGATGACCGACGCCTTCCATCGCACCCGATCCAGCCCAGACGGCAAGCCAATCATCGGCTGCATCGCCGCTGCGATCCAGGATGCCGGCCTCACGCCCGGCGACATCGACTACGTCAACGCGCACGGCACCAGCACGCCGGAGAACGACAAGATGGAGTATCTCGGTTGCGCCGCCGTATTCGGCGAGCGCATGAAGAATGTGCCGATCTCGTCGAACAAGTCCATGATCGGCCATACGCTGTCGGCAGCCGGCGCGGTCGAGGCGGTGATCACGCTGCTCACGCTGCAACACCAACGCATTCCACCCACGATCAATTACCTGATGCCCGACCCCGCGATTCCGCTCGACGTTGTGCCGAATAAGGCGCGCGATGCGCGCGTGCGTCACGCCATCTCGAATTCGTTTGGCTTCGGCGGGCAGAACGTCTCGCTGGTGATGGGACTGGAGCCGGCGGCGTAAAGCCGCCCTCGCCTCGGCAGCCATGCGCTCCCTTCGCCTTATCGCCGACCGCAAGCTTGAACTTGCCGACGTGCCCGCGCCGCCCCCGCCGGGCGACGGCGAGGTGCAAATCCGCGTCAAGGCGGTCGCCCTCAATCATCTCGACCTCTGGGGTTTTCGCGGCATGGCATTCGCCAAGCGCAAACTGCCGCTGGTGGTGGGCGCGGAAGCCGCGGGCGAGATCGCTGAGATCGGCGCGGGCGTGACCGGGTTCAAGCCGGGCGACAAAGTGGTGATGTACGGCGCCATGACCTGCGGGCAATGCGCCGCCTGCCGCGAAGGCCGCGACAATTTGTGCGAGAACGTCGGCGGCATCATGGGCTTTCATATCGACGGCTTTGCGCGCGACTTGCTCAATCTGCCGGCGCGGCTGGTCATCCCGGTGCCGGCCGGCGTCTCGCTGCGCGATGCCGCGTGCGCGCCGATTGCCTTTGGAACGGTCGAACACATGCTGTTCGACAATGCCAAACTCAAGCCGGGCGAGACGATCCTGGTGCACGCCGGCGGCTCCGGCATCGGTTCGGTCGCCATTAAGATGGCGAAGGCCATCGGCTGCACCGTGATCACCACGGTCGGTGACGACGCCAAGGCCGAAAAGGCCAGAGCGCTCGGCGCCGACCACGTGATCAATTACAAGACGGAACGGTTCGAGGGCGTCACCCGCAAGCTCACCGCCAAAAAGGGCGTCGACGTGGTGTTCGAGCACGTCGGCGGCGAGGGTTTCAACGCTTCGCTGTTCTGCCTCAAGCGTGGCGGCCGCCTGGTCACATGCGGCTCGACCGCCGGGCCCAATGTCACCATCAATCTGATGCAGCTGTTCCAGCAGCAGTACAAGATTTTCGGCTCGTTCGGCGCTTCGATGCGCAATATCCGCGACAGCCTGTCAAAGATCGCCGCCGGCATGGCGCCGATCATTGACTCCGAGTTTGCGTTAACCGATTTCGAGAAAGGTCTGTCGCGAATTGAAAGCCGGCAGGTGTTCGGCAAAGTGATCGTGCATTTCTGATGGCGGGCACGCCGACCAGCCTTCGCCTGCGCGCGGCGCTCAAGCGCGTCGGCGATGCCGTAATTGGCATGATCGCGCTAGGTCTCATTCACCTGTCCCGGCTTACCAATCCCGACTGGCTCTCCGATACCGCGGCCGCGGCGATGCGCCGGATCGGCCCCTGGCTGCGCGAGAATAACATCGCGCGCGAACAGATCGCCGCCGCTTTTCCGGAGAAATCGCCGGCGCAAGTCGAGCAAATCCTGCGCGGTTCCTGGGAAAATCTCGGCCGCATGGGCGCCGAATTTATCCACCTCGACCGGCTATGGGAAGGACAGCGCGGAGACCGAAGCGCCCCCTCCCGATGACGGCACGGCCCTCGTCGGCGCCGCCGTCATCCGCCGCCAGCTCAAGACCGCGCCCAAGGGTCCGGGCGTCTACCGCATGGCCGCCGCCAATGGCGACGTGCTCTATGTGGGCAAGGCGCGCAACATCCGTGCCCGCATCGCCGCCTATGCGCGCGGCCAGGCGCACACCAACCGCATCGCCCGCATGATCGCCGAGACGGCGGCGATGGAGTTCGTGACCACCGGCACCGAGACCGAGGCGTTGCTGCTGGAGGCGAACCTCATCAAGCAGTTGAAGCCGCGCTACAATGTGCTTTTGCGCGACGACAAGTCGTTCCCCTATATCCTCGTTCGGGCGACCAGTCCCGCCGCAGATCACCAAGCATCGCGGCGGCGCACACCGCAAGGGCGATTATTTCGGGCCGTTCGCCAGCGTCTGGGCCGTCGAACCGCACCCTGAACGCCCTGCAGCGCGCCTTCCTGTTGCGCTCATGTTCGGACTCCTTCTACGAGAACCGCACCCGCCCCTGCCTGCTGTTCCAGATCAAGCCGCGCGCCGGCGCCTGCACCGCGAGGTCGCGCACGGCCTATGCGGACTGGTCGAGGAGGCACGCGACTTCCTGTCCGGCAAGAGCCGCGCCGTGCGGACCCGCCTCGGCGCCGAGATGCAGGAGCGTCGCCGACGCTCTGGAATTCGAGCGCGCCGCGCGCCTGCGCGACCGCATCGCGGCGCTCTCGGCCATCGTCGTCGCAGGATATCAACCCGGAATCGCGCAGGAGGCCGACGTCTTCGCGCTGGCGCGCCAGGCCGGGCATATCTGCGTCCAGGTGTTCTTCTTCCGCGATTTCCAGAACTGGGGCAACCGCGCTTACTTCCCCCGCGCCGATCGGCTTCGCGACCGGAGATCCTCGCGCCTTCCTCGGGCAGTTCTACGAAGACAAGCCGACCCCGTGGCTGATCCACGTTTCCATCGACCACGGGCGAGCGCGAGCCGCTGGCGCGACGCCTTCGCGCGCGGCCGGCCGCAAGGTCGACATCCTGATGCCGCGACGCGGCGAGAAGCAGACCTCGTCGCCCATGCCGGCAAGAACGCCGCCGAGGCCCTGGCGCGCCGCCTCGCCGAGACGCCTCCAGAGCGCTGCTGGCGGGCGCTCGGCACCGTGTTCGGCCTGACCGCTCCGCCGCGCGCGCGTCGAGGTCTACGACAACTCCCACATCATGGGCATCGAACGCCATCGGCGCCATGATCGTCGCCGGCCCTGCAGGGCTTTATGAAGACGCATTACCGCACCTTCAACATCCGCTCCGAGGAGCTCGCGCCGGGCGATGATTACGGCATGATGCGCGAGGTGCTGCTGCGGCGGTTCAGCCGGCTGGCCAAGGAGGCGCCGCGCTCGGCTCCCGTTGGCACGAGCGAAGAAGGCGCCTCTTCACCTCTTCCCTTGCGGGAGAGGTCGGCGGCGAGCGTCAGCGAGGCGCCTGGTGAGGGATTGATGGCGCCCGCGAACGACCCCTCACCCGGATCGCCGCATGGCGGCGATCCGACCTCTCCCGCAAGGGGAAAGGTGGAGGGGGTGCCCGACATCGTCCCCAGCCCGATGGGGAAGCTGGCGCGTATATCCCACCGCGCCTGCGCCGCGAGGCCGACGAATTGGTGCGCTATGCGGGTCGCGCCGAGAGCGGGGCCAAGGCGGCCGACAGTGACCCCGACGCCTTTCCCGCCTGGCCCGATCTCGTGATCATCGACGGCGGCAAGGGCCAGTTGCAGGCGGCGCTCGACACGCTCGCCGAGATCGGCGTGGCCGATGTGCCGCTCGTCGGCATCGCCAAGGGGCCGGACCGCGATGCCGGGCGCGAGCAATTTCATCTGCCGGGCCGCCAGCCTTTCCGACTGGAGCCGCGCGACCCCGCGCTCTACTTCCTGCAGCGCTTGCGCGACGAGGCGCATCGCTTCGCCATCGGCACGCATCGCGCCAAGCGCTCGCGTGAACTGGTGCGGAGCCCGCTCGACGAGATCGGCGGCGTCGGGCCGCGACGCAAGCGGGCGCTGCTCCTGCATTTCGGCACGGTGAAGGCGATCCAGCGCGCCTCGCTCGACGACCTCGCCCATGCGCCGGGCGTGAACGAAACGACGGCGAAGGCGGTCTACGGTTTCTTCCACCCGCAAGCGTGAGGCGTCCGCCCGGATGGCGCGCCGCTACGGTATCGCTTATGGGATCGGCGCGCGCTTGCCGATGATCGATCGGCGGCTATCAATACCGGCATTCTTCGGCGGAACGAGGACATTCATGATCACGCTCTATGGCATGACGCCCCAACGTCACCGAGGTTATCATCGCGCTCGAGGAATTGGGAGAGCGCTACACGCTGAAAACCGTCGATGTTTTCGGCGGATTAGCAATTCGAGCCGGATTTCGTGAAGCTCAACCCCAGCGCCAAGGTGCCGGTGATCGTCGACGGCGACGGTCCCGATGGCAAGCCCTATACGGTGTTCGAATTTGGCGCGATCCTGCTCTATCTCGCCGAGAAGTCGGGGGAATTGCTGCCCGAGGACCTCGCCAAGCGCTATGACGCCATACAGTGGTTGATGGTGCAGTTGACCGGCGTCGGGCCGATGTTCGGCCAGTTCGTGCATTTCCTGCGCTTCGCTCCGAAGGGCAACGAGATGGGCTCGATCGCTACCGCACCCAGGTGACGCGCCTGTTGGAGATCATCGACCAGCGGCTCGGGCAGGCGGCCTATCTCGGCGGTGCCGATTATTCGATCGCCGACATCGCCACCTTTCCTTGGGCGCGCAACGCCAAGATGCTGATGGGCGAGGAGAAGGCGGCCGCCTACAAGAACGTCGCCGCCTGGGTGGCGAAGATCGACGCGCGGGCAGCCGTCAAGCGCGCCATCGCCAAGGTCGAGGAAATGCGCCCCACGCTGACCGCCGGCGACAAGGCGCAACCCGAGGTGCTCGACAAGGTGTTCGGGCGCGGCAAGTTCGCGGCGGCCTGAAAAGCAGGCGGTCTTTCCGAGAGCTCGCGAACTTCAGACGCTCGCGTCTAACCTCGGCCTCCCGTCCGTAGGAACTCGACCTGGCCTCCCTCGATCGCCGCGCAGGTAAGGCGGCCCGTGAAGCAGGCGCCGGTGTCGATATTTACCCGGTTGGCGCGCAGTTCGGGCGCCTCGACCGGGGTGTGACCATGCACGACGAGCTTGCCGAAATCCTGTCGCGAATTCGAGGAACGTATCCCTGATCCAGATGAGGTCGTTGGGGTCCTGCGCGTCGAGCGCCACGCCCGGGCGCACGCCGGCATGGCAGAGAATAGGCCGCCGATCGCGGCGGAGCGCCGAAGCGACAGGAAGAAGTCGCGATGCGAAAGGCAGCGCGGCCAGAAGCGCCGCGCGGAGCTGGGCTTCGGCGCGGGCACCGAAGAAATCGCTGGGCTCGACGCCGTAGGAATGCAGCGTCTGGGCGCCGAGGTTAGCCAGTGCTCGCCCTCGCCGGCGAGAAAGCGCAGCATCTCGTCCTCGTGGTTGCCGAGCAGAAAGATGGCCGGCTGGGGCGAGGCGGCGATGCCGATCAGGCGCTCGACGACTTCGCGCGAGGATGGGCCGCGATCGATATAGTCGCCCAGGAAAACCAAGGTGGCCGCGCATGGCGCGCCGGCCTCACGGTGGGCGGCGACGAGGCCGAGCATCTCGTCGAGCAGGTCGGCCCGGCCATGGATGTCGCCGACCGCGTAGACGCGCTCGCCGGGCGGCGGGCAATAGCGGATCGGACGCGCGAAGCGTTTTTCGAAGTTCGCCGGATCGTTTGTCATCATCCGCTCAACGCTCCCACGAGCTCGACTTGTTCTCCACATGTCGAATTAGGGGTCGAGATGCGCGGCGCTCGACAACGTGTCGCAGCCCCGCCATGCTGGGAGCCGCCCTCAGCAACGAACACGCCTCGTCCAGGGAGGACGCGCCATGGCCTTCGATTATTGCCACCGACGGCGCCGCACAAGAAGCTGCGCATCCCCAATTGGTATGTGTCGAGCCTGATGATGGACCGGGCGCTCGACGCGGTGGCCCGCAAGGTCAGGCACCTCGATCGCAAGCACGACATCCCATATGTCGCCGGCTATTCCAAGGACGGCAAGACCATCTATATCGACCGCCATCTGCCGAGCGAGATGGACTACAAGGGCCGCGAGATCAACACGGATCGCTTCCTGCTGCTGCACGAGGAGGTCGAGAAGACGCTGATCGACCAGCTCGACCTCCACTACCTGCACGCTCATCAGATCGCCACGCGCGCCGAGGAGGCGGCGGTGCGCGCCGCCGGCATCTCCTGGCGGGATTACGACCGCTTCATGCAGAAATACGTGAAGAAGATGGGCGATGAGCGCTTGACCAAGATTCCGGCCGATCTCGATCTGAAGCCGTATCGCGACGAGCACGACACGGAGCTCCTGGAACGCATGGCGAAGTCCGTCGCCAGGGGCGATCATCCTCCTGGTGTCGACAAGGTGAAGCTGCTGGCCAAGGTCAAGACCCATATCGCCGACCTCGTCGCGCATTCCCATGCCCACATGCCGAAGGGCTCGGGGAAGGCGACCGTGCTCGGCGAGCCGACGCCGTCGGCCAATGCGGCCAAGCTGCGTGGCGGCAAGGGCTCCTTTGCCAAGAAAGCTGTGGTTGACAAGACACAGGCCGGAAAAAAGGCGACCGCGCCGCGCCGCTGACGCCGCATCGGCATTTCGCCATCCTAACGGACATGTCATAATCCGGCCATGAATTGGGCTTGCGCCGAGGTGCAACGGCGACCCGTCATGGTGAGGGAACAGCGATGACCGGATTGAAGCGCCTTGTGGCGATCCTCGCCGCCTCGGCCGGCCTCGCGGCGATGGCGTCGCCGGCCTTCGCGGGCGCATTCGGCATCCGCGAGCAGAGCACCACGGGGCTTGGGCTGTCCTTTGCCGGCGTCGCGGCGGGCTCCGGCGTCGGCTCGTCCATCTTCTGGAACCCGGCGACCATCACCGATCTTCCCGGCATCCGCTCGGAATGGGACTTGTCCGTCATCTCCCCCTCCGCCGACCTCAAGGCCGAGCCGCCGACGCCGACCGCCGCTTTCGGCAATGCCGGCGATATCGGCCTCACCGGCGGTCTCGGCTCGAGCGATTCGACCTATCAGGTGAACGACCAGTTTTGGCTCGGCCTCGCCGTGACCTCGCCCGACGGCCTCTCGACCAAGACCAATTACAACTGGGCCGGCCAGGTCTATGGCCGCTCGGGCCATATCATCTCCTTCGACGCCACGCCGACCGTCGGCTACAAGATCAACGATCTAGCGTCGGTGGCGGCATCGCCGTCGAGATTTCAGGTGCGCCTGACGCGTGCGCTTGGCGTCCTGCCGAACGCGCCGGGCGCCATCTTGGACGGCGACAATATCGGCGTCGGCTACACGCTCGGCGCCACGATCAAGCCGACCGCCTGGACCGAAATCGGCGTCGGCTACCGCTCGTCGATCCATCACGATCTCTCGGGCGACCTGACGACGCCGCTCTCCGTGCTGCCGTCCAAGGCCAAGCTCAACACGCCCGACCAGGTGACCGTTGGGCGTCCGCCAGCGCGTCTCCTCGCAATGGACCTTGCTCGGCGGCTTCGAATGGGACAATTGGAGCCGCCTCAACATCGTGCCGGTGACGGCGCTCGGCGTGCCGGTGACGGCATTGCCCTTGCAATATAAGGACGGCTACCTGGCCTCGGTCGGCGCCGAATATGAGTGGAGCCCGTCGATCACGCTGCGCGCCGGTCTCGGCTATGAATGGTCGCCCATCGATACCTCGAACCGGCAGGTCTATATTCCCGACAACAACCGCATCTCCACCTCGATCGGCGCGACCTACCATTACAGCGAGAAGCTGTCCTTCGACGTTGCCTATGCGCATCTGTTCGCCGGCTCGCCGAAGATCCAGATCCTGCCAGGCTCGCCGCAATATGCAGGGCTACCTTTCTTCGGGAAGGCCAACGCTAGCGTCGATATCGTCTCGGCCTCGTTCAAATATCGCTGGGACGATCCGACGAAGACGATCCCGGCGGAGCAGCCGATCATCCGCAAATACTGAGCGGCGGCCGGCGGCGTCGGCGCGGCCGGTATCCGCGTGAGAGCTGCCACGCCATGACCACGCCGTGGATCGTCGTCACCGGGCTGGACGGTTCCGGCAAGAGCCATCTCGTCGACTGGCTGGCCCGGCGCATCGGCGCCAAGCAATTCCGCCTGCCCTATCATCCTTCGTGCGCGATTGCCTAAGCGCTCGGGCTACGGCTCGCAATTCGGCGATGTCCACACCGACCGTCTGCTGTTCGCGCTCGACTGGGCGTCTGACCAACTACCTAATCCGCCAATGGCGCGCCAAGGCACGCGGCTCGTCTCGCAGCGCGGCTGGACCGATAATTTCGTGTTCGGCGCCGTGCAAGGCATTTTCGACCAGGCGACGGAGGAGCTGTTGCGCTCGCGCGAGCTGGAGCGCGCGTCAGCCTATATCCACATGGTCGCCGAGCTGCGTGCCGCCTTCGCGCGCATCCAGGCTGACCCGGACCGCGACAAGTTCGAGACGCCGGATTTCCTCATTCCTCAATATGAGGAGACACTTCGGCTGTTCGCCGAGATCGGGGCCAGGAACCCGGTCCTCGGCGAATTCCATGGCATCCCCAAGACGCTGATCGACACGACCCGCATGACCAATGAGGAGGTCTACGCGGTGGCGGGGCGCTTCGTGTCCACGGCGGTGCCCGACTTGACGTGAGCCGGATAGGTCAGGCCGGCCGCCAGACCATGCGTCGTCCGTGCGATTTTCAGTGAGACGTTAGGAGCGAGGCGCGTGCTTGTTCGCCGCCGCCGTTGCTCATGCCGCGGCTTTGTCGGATAGTGCCGGCCAATCGGCGCCTCGAGAAGCGCCATCGAGATCACGGAGGAGGCGCCATGCGGCGCGCGCGAGGCGGAAGGCTCGGATGAACGCCGGCGGCGATGCGTCGGTGCTCGAATTGTCCGGCATCGGAAAGGCCTTCGGGCCGATCCGGGCGCTTTCGGAGCTCGCCTCACGGTCAAGCCCGGCGAGGCAGTCGGCCTGATGGGCGACAATGGCGCCGGCAAATCGACGCCTGGTCAAGATCATCGCCGGCGATTTCAGCGCGACCTCGGCAGCATACGCTTCGAGGGGCACGAGTCGATTCGCGCCGGCCCGCCGATGCGCGCGCCGTCGGCATCGAGGTCGTCTATCAAGACCTTGCCCTTTCCGACAATCTCACGGCCGCCGCCAATGTCTTCCTCGGCCGGGAGATGAAGCGCAGGCTCGGGCCGTTGCGGCTTCTCGATCACCGGGCCATGGCGTCGCGTGCCGCCGAGCTGTTCGGCGAGTTGCAGTCCGAGACGCGTGCCGGCGACCTGGTGCGGCAGATGTCGGGCGGCCAGCGCCAGGCGGTGGCGATCGCCCGCACCCGGCTCGCCGAGGCGAAGCTGATCCTCATGGACGAGCCGACCGCCGCCATCTCCGTGCGCCAGGTCGCCCAGGTGCTCGACCTCATCCGCCGCCTCAAGGACGCCGGCATCGCCGTGATCCTCATCTCGCACCGCATGCCGGACGTGTTCGCCGTCTGCGATCGCGTCGTGGTGCTGCGGCGTGGCGAGAAGCGGGCCGACAAGCCGATCGCCAGATCGAGCCCGAGGAGGTGACGGCCCTCATCACCGGCGCGATGGAGGAGGCGTGATGGCGCAAGTCGGCGCGCAGGAATTCGCCAATGTGCGGCGCGCGCCCTGGCATGCGCGCGGCGTGTTCGCCACCCAGACGGCCTATGTCGCGGCGGCGACCATCGCCGTCGCCGTCGTGATGTGGTTCGCGAGCCCGAATTTCGTCGAGCCGCGCAACATCGCCAACATCGCCCAGAACTTCTCCTTCATCGCCATCGCCACGCTCGGCGTGACCTTGGTCATCATCACCGGCGGCATCGACCTGTCGGTCGGCTCGGTGATGGCCTTCTCCGCCATCATCTGCTCGCTGACGATGAATGAGCTGTCGAGCGGCCAGCTCAGCCCGTGGTTCATGCACATGGTCGGCGGCAAGGCGGTCGCCAACGTGCCGGGCCTGATCGCGCTCGTCTCGGTGCTGGCGGGGCTCCTGGTCGCGGCGCTGATCGGATTCCTGAACGGTTTCGCGATCGCCAAGCTCGGTCTCTCCCCTTTCGTGACGACGCTCGGCATGCTGTCGATCGTGCGCGGACTGGCCTATGTCGTCACCAACGGCCGCGGCTCCTTTCCGGCCGGGCCCGACGCCGATCTCTTCTACGCCGTCACCTCGGGCAGCGTGGGGGCGTGCCTTCGCCTTCATCTATCTCGTCATCTGCGCCCTCGTCATGGGGCTCGTGCTGCACCATACGGGCTTCGGGCGGCATGTGCTGGCGATCGGCGGCAACGAGAAGGCGGCCGAGCTCACCGGCATCCCGGTGTACGTGCTCTGCGCCAGCTTGTGCGTGCTTCCGCTCCAGATGTAGAGGACGTAGTTGCCGACGAACGAGTCGGTGCTGGCCACCGTCGGACCCGGATCCCGTGGATCAGGGTCTTGACGTCAAGGCTGGCCGTTGCAGGCTGCGCGGGGATCTTGACCGATGGTTCCTTGTCGAACGTGCCCGTGACGGTCACCGCGGCGTTAGCCACAGGCGGTGATGACGAGCTACCGCACCCGGTCAGTGCCAGCGGGGCCAGCAGCAGCGGGGCAAGCAGAACAGCAATGCGACGCATGACAACCCTTGGTCTCGGCTGAGTGTTTTCCATCCTGGCCAGTCCATCCTGGCCAGGCAGTTTCTTATCCGGGAAACGGGATGGTGCACGAAAAGGCTCGTTACATGGCGCGGCCAGCCTACCCGGGTTCACCGACCCGTGTTGCAAGGTACCGAACGGCGCTCACATCCCGGCGATCAGCTTCTCCACCCGCTCGTTAACTGACCGGAACGGGTCCTTGCACAGCACCGTCCGCTGGGTCTGGTCGTTCAGCTTCAGGTGCACCCAGTCCACCGTGAAGTCCCGGCGCCGTTCGTAGCGGAGTAAGCGGTCGTGTGTTCCACCGCTTACTCCGCTGCGCTACGCCACGGCGGCTCCGAAAAGGGTAGTTCGTCAGATCGTCGTTCCATTTGGCGGCTCGATGCGCATCACGCGGCCCGCATCCAGGCGCACTATCTGTCGCGCCAGCCGCTCGACCTCGGCGGCGTTGTGCGTCACATAGAGCGTCGGGATGTCCCATTCGTGCAGCACTTGCTCGATGTAGCCCAGCACGCGTTGGCGCAGCGCCTCATCGACCGACGCCAGCGGTTCGTCGAGAGCAGCAGGCGCGGCCCGCACAGCAGGGCGAGGCCCAGCGCGACACGCTGCCGTTGGCCGCCGGACAGCGTGTGCGGCAAGCGGTCGAGCGTGTCGCCCAGTTCCAGCACCTCGACGACGCGCTCCAGCGACGGCGGACGGGCATCGGCCGGCCGGCGACGCCAGCCGTACAGCAGATTGCGGCGCACGCTCAGGTGCGGAAACAGCAGATAATCCTGGAACACATAGCCGATGCGCCGGGACTCCGGCGGCAGGTCCACTCTTGGCAGTCGCTGTCGAACAGCACGGTCGAATCGAGGCGAATGCGGCCGCGATCCGGACGGCGCAGGCCGGCCAGGATCGACAGAATGGTCGTCTTGCCGCTGCCGGACGGGCCGCTGAGGACGGTGACGGAAGTCCGCGTGGTGAACGCGGCGTCCAACGTGAAGCCGGACGGATAGCGCAGCGAACAGGCGAATTCAAGCCGAATCACGTCGCGCTCCCCGGCGTTCAGGTATTCGCTGGCGGCCAGAGCGGCGCACGACAATACGACGGCCGCCGTCACCAGCCGCCACAGCCGCTGCTCGTAGGCGTCGCCGGGTTGCTCGTGGAGGATTACAGTTGCACGGCCAACGTGCGCCGCCCCGGCTGACTGCCGGCAAAAAGCAGCGTGGCGCCGAACTCGCCCAGCCCGCGCGCAAAGGCCACACGACGCCGGCGATGACGCCGTGACGCGCCAGCGGCAGACTCACCGTTAGGAAGGCGTCGAACGGTCCGCCCCCAGCGAACGAGCCGCCTGCGAAACGCGGATCGACGCCCTGAAAGGCCACGCGCACGGAACGCACCAGGAGGGAAACCCATCACCGCGCCCGCCAGCGCCGCCGCCATCCAGGTAAAGGCCACCTCGATGCCCAGGGCATTGTGCAAAAAGCCGCCCAGCCAGCGCGCCGGCCGAACAACACCAACAGCAGATAGCCCGTGACGACCGGCGGCAGCACCAGGGGCAGATTCAGCAGCGTTTCCAAGAGGTCTTGCCGAAGAAATCGCGAGCCAGCAGCCAACCAGCACGACCCCAACGGCAAACTGACCAGGACGGCGACGGCCGACACTCCGCGGCACTGAAGGCGAAGCCTGCCAGTCCTCGCTCACCAGGCCCAGAAACGGCGTGGCCATGATCTCTCTCGAAAAAACCTAACCACAGAGTCACAAAGAACACAGAGAAAGACACAGAAGAAGAATTCACCGCAGAGAACGCAAAGAGCGCAGAGAAAAAGAGAAAATCAATAATCCCCTAGCGGAAGACACATCAGTCTTGTTTGCTCTTTTTTGTTTTTTCTTCTCTGTTTTTTCT
>CAVPFZ010000020.1:0-276775 GCA_963703875.1 uncultured Alphaproteobacteria bacterium | reverse complement strand
TCATCTGCGCGCGAGCGCGTAGCGACTTCAGCTCGCGGTCCCCGGCGTGATATTGGCCCGACCCAGCAGCGCGGTGAGCTGCTTCACCGACTCGGTGAGACTCAAAACCTCTTTCTCGCGCAACTCGTCGATCTTCTGGTGCAGCAGCTCGATCTCGAGCTCGGCCTTGACGTTGATCTGGTAGTCGTGCTCGGCCGCCTTGCGGTCGATGTCCTGCTGCCGGTTCTGGCTCATCATGATGAAGGGCGCCGCATAGGCTGCCTGAAACGACAGCGCCAGATTGAGCAGGATGAACGGGTAGGGGTCCCAATTCTGAACGAAAGCGGTGATGTTGAGCACGATCCAGATGAGCAAGATGACGGACTGGATGATGATGAACGTCCATGAACCCATCATCGCCGCCACGTCGTCGGCGATTCTTTGCCCCAAGGTGAGTTGCGGCTCGGCCTTGGCGGATTTTTTCTGCTGCTTGCGATGCCCGCGGCGCAATTCGCGAAGTTCTTTGAGGAGCCGCTCCTCAGCATCGTGAAGTGTATGCATTAAGCCTGTCGCGCTGTTCATGTTATCCCGCTCCCCTTCTTGGCGTGTAATGCCCGATTATCGCTGGCGATCTTAACGGTACAAAGACCTGTCATAGGCGCGTCACTTCGGCAGCAACACCCAGTAGTCGAGATCGAGGATCACCACCGGATCGTACTCGTCGCTGCTCCCACGGGTCCCGTCTTCGGCGGGCCTGAGGGCAAGCTTATAGGGAAAATCCGTGCACGGCCGATCCTTGGTGGCGACGGTGCGCAGACGCAGTGCGCCGACATCCTTACGGCCCGGCACCTCGGCGGTCGCCAGCACCTCGGACCAGGCGAACACTGTCAGACCTGCGAACAGCGGTGCCACGTGCCGGCCGCCATTGATCGCGGCCACATGAAAGGCGTTGCCGAACCCGTTGAACGATAGTGAACGCGCCAACGAGATGGCGTGGCCGCCATAGATCAGCCGCTTGCCGAAGCGGCCTTTGCTCTCGGTGAAATGGTCGAAGTGGATGCGCGCGGTGTTCTGATAAAGCCTGGTCGCGATCATGTGCTCGGCGTCTTCCACCGTGATGCCCGCGACATGATCGATCTTCTCGCCCTCTTTGTAGTCGCCGAAGCGGTGCGGACTTCCCGCCAGCACATTGTCGTAAGCCGCGGCATCGATCGGCGGGCAGGCGGCGCCGAGCTGCGATGGCTCAACGCTTTTCGGCAGTTCAGGCACCTTTTCAGGCGGCGATGCGGCGGCCTCGTCGCGTTTTCGCACCATCACCCAGCGCGCATAGTCGAGCACGGTGTCGCCATGCTGGTTGAAGCCGCGCGAGCGCACATAGACAATGCCGGTCTTCTTGTTGGAGTTCTCCTTCAGCCCGATCACCTCAGAGGTCGCGTTGAGCGTGTCGCCGGGATAGACCGGTTTGAGGAAACGGCAATCGGCATAGCCGAGGTTGGCGACCGCATTGAGCGAGACGTCCGGCACCGTCTTGCCGAACACCATGTGGAACACCAGCAGATCGTCGATAGGCGAGCGCGGATAGCCGATCTTGGCCGCAAAAACGTCGGACGACTGCACTGCAAAGCGCGGCCCGAACAGGCCATTGTAGACCGCCACGTCGCCGGTTGTGACGGTGCGCGGCGTGGCGTGGCGGATCTGCTGGCCGAGCCGGAAATCCTCGAAAAAATTGCCGGGATTATTTTTGACCACAGTCACTTTGCTCACGCGATGGCTCCTCCGTCCGGCCCGGCCGGGCCGGTCATTCTCACAAAACCGTGAGCCGAACGCTAGGTTCGGACAACGGGAAACTGATGAGGACGTGTTTGAGCCCTGTGATAGCCGGTTGGGTGCAAGCTTAACCCGCAGGGGAGACACGTATGAAAAAGAGCATTCTGCTTTCGGCGCTGGTCGTGGCCGGTCTGGCCATGATCCCGCTGGCGCCGGCGGCTTTCGCCGACGACATGAAAAAGGACACCATGAGCAAGGACAACATGTCCAAGGATTCCATGAAGAAAGACGACGGCATGTCCAAGGACAACATGTCGAAGGATTCGATGAAAAAGGACGACGGCATGGCCAAGGACAACATGTCCAAGGACACCATGAAGAAATGAGCCCGGCAGCCGGCCGGGCTCTTGCATCCGCGGGCCCGGCCGCGCCGTATACTCGTGCAAGGCTTTAAGATTAGGATGACGGGCGGATGACAGCCGAGACAATGACCACGATGCCCGCCGAGGCGACCATCCACCCAGTCTGGGTGCGGGTGTGCCACTGGATCAACGCCATCGCGATTCTGGTGATGATCGGCTCCGGCTGGCAGATCTACGACGCCTCGCCACTATTCAGCTTTATTCACTTCCCGCGCGGCATCGCGCTCGGCAACTGGCTGGCCGGCGCGCTGCTCTGGCATTTCGCCGCCATGTGGGTGCTGGTGGTCAATGGCATCGTCTATGTCACGCTCGGGCTCGCCACCGGCCGCTTCCGCCGCAAGCTGCTGCCGATCTATCCGTCCGAGGTGTTGGCCGACGCCAAGGCCGCGCTTACCTTCAAGCTCGCGCATGACGATCTCTCGCACTACAACGCCGTACAGAAGGTGCTCTACGCCGGCGTTATCCTGTGCGGCGTCGTCATCGTGCTCTCAGGCCTCTCGATCTGGAAGCCGGTGCAGTTCCAGGAATTGACGTTCCTGTTCGGCGGTTACGATTTTGCGCGTTACGTGCATTTCTTCGCCATGGCGGCGATCGTCGGATTCCTGATCGTGCATGTGCTGCTCGCGCTACTGGTACCGAAAAGCCTGCGCGCCATGGTCACGGGCAAGTAGGACAGGCGATGCCCAAACAGACAATCATCCCCGGCGTCGATGCCAAGCTCCTGATCAAGGACGCCGCCAGGCTTATGCCCGATCATGCGCGGCGCGGCTTCCTGCGTGGCGCGGCCAGCCTCGGCGCGCTCGCTTTTCTGACCGGCTGCGACATCATCGACGGCGATACCGCGGAGGGCGTGCTACGCAAGATTTCTTCGTTCAACGACGGCGCGCAGGCCGCGTTATTCAGCCGCACCAAGCTGGCGCCGACTTTCCCCGAAAGCGCCATAACCTGGCCGTTTCCGTTCAACGCCTATTACGACGAAGACGAGGCGCCGGAGGTGAACGGCGACAGTTACAAGCTCGAGATCGCCGGGCTGGCCGAGAACAAGAAGCCGTGGACGCTCGCCGAACTGCACGCGCTGCCCGAGGTCTCGCAGATTACCCGCCACGTCTGCGTCGAAGGCTGGAGCGCCATCGGCTCCTGGCAAGGTACGCCGCTATCGGAATTCTTGAAGCGCATCGGGGCCGACACCAAGGCCAAATATGTCTGGTTCAAATGCGCCGAGGGCTATACCAACACCATCGACATGCCGACCGCGCTGCACCCGCAGACGCAGATGTCGTTCAAGTTCGACCACAAGATCCTGCCGCGCGCCTACGGCTTCCCGATGAAAATCCGCATTCCGACGAAGCTCGGCTTCAAGAACCCGAAATACGTGGTGGCGATGGAAGTCACCAACACCGACAAAGGCGGCTATTGGGAAAACCAGGGCTACAACTGGTTCAGCGGGCTGTAGTTACTTTTTCGTTTCGCCCGCCGCCTTGAACGGCGTCGCGGTCGCCGGACCCTCGCCGACGATCAGCAGCACCGCATCGACATCCTTGGCGCCGTCCCAGTGCACTTGTTTTCCAAAGTGCGTGACGAAGCTGCCTGCTGGCATCGGTACGCTGGCATTGGCCGGATCCCAATTCGGCCCGCTGCCGACCCACCAGGTTCCCGAGATCACGGTGATGAATCGATCATGCGGGTGGAAATGCGGTTTGCTGAAATGGTTGCCCGCCGTCCAGCGGGTCAGCACGCCGTAGAGGCCTTCTTTGGTCGGGTCGCCGAACAATACCGCCTGCTGCGCGCCGGCCGGATTCACCGGTCCCCATTTGATCTGGTTCGGCAGCTGATAGATCACCGCCTTCGGATTGAGTTCGACGGCGCCGGCATGCGTCGCCGGCAGCGCCAGCGCAAAAGCGCCGAGGACTATCGCTGAGATTCTGGTCATGGTCGCCTCCCTTCGGCGCTCTTGAGCGGCGCCGGAAGCTCAAGTGTCGCGCGGCCACAACCCCGCGTCCAGAGTGACGCGCTATTTCTCCTTGGCGATGTCCATATCCTTTATGACGCGCGCCCAACGCTCGGTTTCGCTTTTGATAAAAACGCCAAACTCCTCGGGGCTGCCACCGAGCGCGTCCAGCCCTTGAAAGTGAAATTCTTTGAGAACCTCTGGATCCTTGAGCGCCGCGTTGGCAGCAGCCGAGAGTTTGTCGATCACAGGCTTAGGCGTACCGGCGGGCGCCATGATGCCGAACCACAGACCGGCGTCGTAGCCCGGCAAGCCCGCTTCCGCGATGGTCGGCAGGGCGGGCGCCGTGCTCGCGCGTTTCAGCTGGCTGGTCGCCAATGCTTTGACGCCGCCGTTCTTCATCAATCCGAGCACGGTCGAGGCCGGCGCGAACATCACCTGGATGCGTCCGGCCAGAAGGTCGGTCACGGTTTGCGCACTGCCGGGATAAAGAACGCCGGTCATCTTGATCCCCGCCATTGTCTTGAACAACTCAGTGGCGAGATGGGGTCCGCTGCCGAGTCCGGCGGCGCCATAAAACAAGCCGTCCGGCTTTTCTTTGGCGAGCGCGATCAGTTCCTTGACATTGTTTACGCCGAGCTTGGGGCTGACGACGAGAATGTTGGGAATCGAGCCGATCAGAACGACGGGAGCGAGATCCTTCTCGAAATTGACGCCTTGCTTCGGCATCAAGGTGGTGTTGATGGTCGCGGCGACGGTCGCCAGCAGCAGCGTGTAGCCGTCCTTCGAGGCGCGCGCGACAGTGTTTGTCGCCACCATTCCGCTGGCGCCCGGACGGTTCTCGACGATCACGCTCTGCCCCAGCAAGTCGCCAAGTTTGCGGCTTACGATGCGCGCCGTTACGTCGCCGCTCGATCCGGCGGCGAAGCCGACAATGAGGCGGATGGACCGGTTCGGATAACTGTCCTCGGCGCGGGCCCCGCTGGACCACGTGAGGATGAGGGCCGCGGTAAGAATTGCGAAAGGTTTTAATCGGCTCATGTTTGTCGAAAAGCTACTAGCCAGCGCGCCACCCGTTGCTTCACTATACTAGCCGACATCGCGAGACGGCCTGCAAGGCTTTCTTGTGCCGGTGCGGAGAAGGTCCATGGATGCAGCGATGCAAAAGGCGCCGGCCGATTTGCAGGAGCATATGCGCCGCCTGAGCGAGCGCGGCCTGCTCACCCGTATCGACCGCGCCATCAACAAGGATACCGAGCTGCATCCGCTCGCGCGCTGGCAGTTCCAAGGTGGCTTGCGCGAGGACGAGCGGCGCGCGTTTCTGTTCACCAACGTCGTTGGCGCGCAAGGCGAGCGCTATGACATCCCGGTCCTGGTCGGCGGGCTGGGGGCGTCGCCGGAAATCTATGCCGCCGGGCTGGGTGTCCCGGTCGGCGACATCGGCAATCTCTGGGTCAGCGCCGTCGCCAATCCAATCCCGCCGATTCTTGTCAACGAGGCGCCCTGCCAGGAAGTCGTGCAGACCGGGGATGATTTGACGGCGGTGGGCGGCGGTCTCGCCGGACTGCCGGTTCCGATCTCGACACCCGGTTTCGAACTCCGCGCCCTATCTCACCGCGACGCTGTGCGTGACCAAGGATCCCGAAAACGGCATCCAGAACATGGGCACTTACCGCGCCGCCCTCAAAGCCAATGACCGGCTCGGTGTGCGCATGGCTTCGCGGCTCGGCGGCGCCGGCGGTTATTTGCACTGGCGCAAATACAAGAAACGCGGCGAGCCTATGGCTTGCGCGATCGTCATCGGTTGCGCGCCGGCGGTGCTGTTCACCGGGCCGCAGAAACTCGCCGTCGACGTCGACGAGATGGATATCGCCGGTGGGCTTATCGGCAAGCCGGTGCGCACCGTGCGCTGCAAGACCGTGGACCTGGTTGTGCCGGCCGATTCGGAAATCGTCATCGAGGGCATGATCGACACCGACCTGCTCGAGCCCGAGGGGCCGTTCGGCGAAAGCCACGGCCATGTCGCGCTCGAGGACTTCAACATGTCGATGCGCGTCACCGCTATTACGCGCAAGCGCAAGCCGGTCTTCCTGTCGATCATCAGCCAGGTGACGCCGAGCGAATCCTCGGTGCTCAAGAAAGTCGCCTACGAGCCGATGTTCCTCGAGCACCTGCGCCGCACGCTGGGCGTCAGAGGCATCAAACGCGTGGTGATGCACGAGCCGCTCACCAATTTACGCAAGGTCATCTTCCTTCAATTCGAGCGCGGCACCGCGCGCACCGAGGTCTGGCGCGGCATGCAGGGCGCCGCGAGCTTGCAGGCGCAGTGCGGAAAGCTGGTGATCGCGGTGTCGGAGGACATTTCACCGGACAACGCCGACGCCATTTTCTGGTCGCTGGCCTATCGCGCGAACTTCATGGAAGACGTGTTGATGTCGCCTTTTCGTTCGGCGGGGCACGGCCCGAAATCGGGCCGGTCCGCGGAAGAAGGCACGCTGATGATCGACGCCACGCTCAAACACGACATGCCGCCGCTCGCGCTGCCGGCCGAAGAATACATGGCGCGGGCGAGGGACATCTGGCAGGAGCTCGATCTGCCGCGCATCACGCCGCAAGCGCCCTGGCACGGCTACCAACTGGGCGATTGGGACGAAGAATGGACGCGTATTGCCGAGGCCGCGGTGAAGGGACAATGGCGCGAGAGCGGTGAAGCGACCTACCGGCGCCGGCACGGCGACCTGATCCCGGAAACGCCGGTGCGCAACGTCGAAGGCAAGAAAAAGAAAAATCCGCGGCCCTGAAACATTGCCGTGCACCCGCCTTGCCAAGCGCGGTTGCGCCCAGTAGCAATCCACGAGCTTTCACGAGGTAACGGCGTATGGCGACCCATAATCTGCTTTTGATCCCCGGCGACGGTATTGGCCCGGAAGTGATGGCCGAGGCCAAGCGTGTCATCGAATTCTTCACCACAAAAGGCCCCGACAAGTTCGTCACCGAGGAAGCGCTCGCCGGCGGCTGCTGCTACGACGCGCATGGCGTCGCCATCACCGATGCGACGATGGAGAAAGCCAAGGCCGCCGACGCGGTGATTTTCGGTTCGGTCGGCGGGCCAAAGTGGGACAAGGTGCCCTACGAGGTGCGGCCCGAGGCCGGCCTGTTGCGCCTGCGCAAGGATCTTGACCTTTATGCCAATGTGCGTCCGGCCATCGTCTATCCGGCGCTTGCCGACTCATCTTCGCTCAAGCGCGAGGTGGTCGAGGGTCTGGACATTATCATTTTGCGTGAGCTGACCGGCGGCGTTTATTTCGGCGAGCCCAAAACCATCACCGATCTCGGCAACGGCCAGAAACGCGCCATCGACACGCAGGTTTACGATACCTACGAGATCGAGCGCATCGACCGTGTCGCCTTCGAGTTGGCACGCAAGCGGCGCAACAAGGTCACCTCGATGGAAAAGCGCAACGTCATGAAGTCGGGCGTGCTGTGGAACGAGGTGACCACCGCGCTGCATCAACGTGAATTCAAGGACGTGCAACTCGAGCATATGCTGGCGGATGCCGGCGGCATGCAGTTGGTGCGATGGCCGAAACAATTCGACGTCATTGTGACGGACAATCTGTTCGGCGACATGCTGTCCGACATCGCGGCGACGTTGACCGGCTCGCTCGGCATGTTGCCGTCGGCGTCCTTGGGCGAAGTCGATCCGAAAACCAAAAAACGCCGCGCGCTCTACGAGCCGGTCCACGGCTCGGCGCCCGACATCGCGGGTAAGGGCGTCGCCAACCCGATCGCCATGATAGCTTCGTTCGGCATGGCGTTGCGCTATTCGTTCAATCTCGGCAAGCAAGCCGACATGATCGACCAAGCGATCGCCGCCACCTTGGCCAAGGCTCTGCGCACCGCCGACATCAAGTCGGAAGGCAGCAAGGTCGTCTCAACAACGGAGATGGGCTCGGCGATTCTCGCCGAGCTCGAGTTGTTAGCCGCCTAGAATTGCAGCCAGGGATTATTCTTGCCGGGCAGGGTGAACGGACCCGGGAGCGGCAACTGGTTGCTGCCGAACGTCGTGTTGTCCAGCACGTCGCTGGCGTGATGGGTCGGCGACTGCACGTAATTGAGGCCGGTATTCTCGCCGTCGAATGTTTCGGTGCCGGGATCGAGATACGATCGCTTTTGAATGATAATGCGGGTGCGTGTGCGGCCGTCTTCGTCACGGCTCACGAACACGGTGTGGCCGGCCGCGGTGGTGACCGCACGCTTTTTTTTGACCGCGGCATCCGCCGGCATCGCCAAGAGAGCGACGGCTGCGATGGCGGCAAACGTGGCGGCAACGGCTTTAAGGCGCATGAATTCCTCGCTAGGACCCGCTATTGCAACGCAGTCTAGCGGGCTTCGGTTCACGGCGACAGGGCAAATCACGGGCAATTGTTGCGGCAAATCATTAAGAAACCGGCCCCGCCGCGGTGGCGAGGCCGATTTTACACGTTGACGGCGAATTTATTCGATCAGGTGCCGTAATTCTTCGCCAGGTATTCGGCGATCGCCTTGGCGTCGGCATCGTCGATCGGCGCCCCGAACGCCTTGATCATCTTGGTCACCTCGCCCGACCAGCCCGTCCCGTTGAGAAACGGCGAGTTCATCGGGATGTAAGCCAGCGTATGGCAGGCGCCGCAATTGCCCTCCACTTTATCGATGCCAGGAGCCTGTTTGAGCTTGATCGTTTGCTCGTCGGCGAATGCAGTCCCCGCGATCAGGGTGGCGACGACGGCGATGAGGAATGTCCGCATGGTCCCCTCCCTTAAGCGTTGAGCGTGATGTTTTGCATCACGTTGTTGTGGTAGCCGGCCGGATTGAAAATCAGCTCCGAGGTCTGGCCCTGACCGATTTTGTTGGTGGCGTTGACCATCACAGTGTTCTTGCCGTGCTTGGCCTTGAGTTCGAAGCTCCACGGCCGCATGGCGTAACGGCCGAGATCCTCGCCCAGCGTAGCGCTCGACCAGGTCTTGCCGCTGTCGGTGGATACTTCCACCTTGTTGATGCCATAGCCGCCGTCCCAAGCCATGCCGCTGACCGCCACCTTGCCGGCGTTGATCTTGGCGCCATCGCGATGGCTGGTGATCAGCGAATTGACCACGATCTCTGTAATCGGCGTGCCGCTCGCGTTTTCCTGGCTGGTGAAGCGCGCGACCACCGGGAATTTCCCAAGCGGAATGCGATAGGCCGGGTTCATCCAGAATCCGCCGAGCGGCTTGGTCAGCGCCGTGACCGAGATGAGATGCTTCATCCAGTAGGTGCCGGTCCAGCCCGGCACGATCAGGCGTGCCGGGAAGCCGTTGAAATGCGGCAGCGGCGCTCCATTCATCTCATAGGCGATGATGGTGGACTCATCGATCGCCTTCCAAACCGGCAGGCTCTTGATGAAGTCCGGCGTCTTGTCGATCACCGGCCCGTCGGCGCCGTTGAAGGCGATCTCGATTGCTTCCTTCTTGAGCCCGACCTTGTCGAGCACGTCCTTGAGTTTTGCGCCCTTCCAGCGCGCGCAGCCCATGGCGCCGTAACCCCACTCGACGCCGGCGACATGCGGCTTCGACAGGCCGCGCCGGTTGCCCGAGCATTGATTGACCGCGACCAATTCGACCGCCGGCATTTTCTTCAGGTCGTCGAGTGTCAGCTCGGCCTGGCCGTTGGCGCCGTCGCCGCCGACCGAAATCTTGTAGCCCTCGACTTTGACTTCCGGGATGTCCGCCAGGTGATAGCGCACGAAAAACTGGTCGTTCGGTGTGATCGGCGTGCGCAGATATTCGATCGGCGCTTCGTAATTCGGCGGCCGGTCGGCAAGCTGGATCAGCGGTTTCTTGCCCGGCAGCGTCCCCATTGTGACGTAGCTGCCGATGCCCGCGGGCACACCGGGTGAGGTACCCACGCCGGCGGCGAAGCTTTCGGAGATTTTTGGCAGTCCGGTCGCAGCTAGCGCTACGCCTGCGCCCGCCGTCCCAAGCAGGTGACGTCGTGTGATCATGATTTCCTCTCCTCAGAGGTTTTTCTTTCAACCGGCCCGGCCATCGCCGCGGTCTCAGATACTTTTATATGAATATGATCATACGAATTGAGCAACCGGTCAATCGCAATGGCGGCCGGCGCGAGAAAATTCGTTCCCGCGCTGCAACGTGACAGACATATTTGAAGAGATCGCTCAGCGGCCGATGCGCCGCGGCTCCGGGCGGTTGGCCAGCGCCTTCCACAGCAATTTGTATTTGGGCGTTGACGCCAGAATTGGATCGCGTTGGCCGCAGTAGCTGCGATTGAGCTCGGCGTTGGCGAACAAAGCGCCGACCTTGGGTTCGCTGCCGGCCGAGAGCAGCGTCAACCGGTCGAGTGCGCAGGCCAGCGTCGAGCGCTCGATGAAATCGGCGCCGCCCTGGCAGAACCAGCCGGACAGTTGCAGCATCGGATCGTCGTAGGCGCGCGTAAAACCGAGGCAGTGGCGCGGCGCGCCCTTCGATGTTTCAAAGGCGACGATCTCGAGCGGACCGAATTTGCTTGCCAGCGGCTCGTCTTCATGTCGCAGCGCGACCGGTCCGAGCGCGTCAGCCTCGGCAGCAATCGCGGCCTTGGGACCGGCGAAGCGCCGGATTTCGCTGCCCGGACGATAGATCTCGACCCGCAAAGAGGGCGCGGCGCCGTCGGCCGCGCCCAGCGTGATGATATCCTTGCGGCCGCCGCCTTGCGTGTGGCGGCGAATGGCATAGCTCGACGGTTCATCGGCGGCTTCCGGGATCGAGAGTACAAACGCCGGGAAGGGCCGCTCGATCTCGGTCCATTCGGGCTGCTGATGGATCGCAGTGGCCACAGTGATGACCGGCGCCGATTGAAAAATCTGCCCGGCGGCCATGGAAAGCACCGCGATTCCACCCAAATATGCGAGGAACCGCACAAAGATTGCGGACCATTCCTCGCGCCTTGAATGCAAGGCCGGATGCATGCCCTTGCTCCCCAGCAAGCCGCCGTTGTCTTGACCTCGGTTCTCGCCTAGAAGCGCTGCAAACCGGTTGCCCTCGGGCCAGGCCCGCGGGTGAAATCATTTCGGAGAGTTAACGATGGGTTACAAGGTCGCCGTGGTGGGCGCCACCGGCAATGTCGGGCGCGAGATGCTCAACATTTTGGCTGAGCGGAGTTTCCCCGCTGACGAGGTGGTCGCGCTCGCCTCGCGCAAGAGTCAGGGCACCGAGTGCTCGTTCGGCGACAAGACGCTGAAGGTGAAGGCGCTCGACCATTTCGATTTCTCCGATGTCGACATCTGTCTGATGTCGGCGGGCGGCGCCGTGTCGAAGGAGTGGTCGCCCAAGATCGCGGCGGCCGGCGCGGTGGTGATCGACAATTCGTCGGCCTGGCGCATGGATCCCGAGGTGCCGCTGATCGTGCCGGAGGTCAACGCCGACGCCGTCGTCGATTTCCGCAAGAAGAACATCATCGCCAACCCGAATTGCTCGACCGCCCAGCTCGTGGTCGCGCTCAAGCCGCTGCACGACAGGGCCGTCATCAAGCGCGTGGTGGTCGCGACCTATCAATCGGTGTCGGGCGCCGGCAAGGAGGCGATGGACGAATTGTTCTCGCAGACCAAGGCGGTGTTCACGCTCGGCGAAGTCGAGACCAAGAAGTTCGCCAAGCGCATTGCGTTCAATGTGATTCCGGAAATCGACGCGTTCATGGAGGATGGCTACACCAAGGAAGAATGGAAGATGATGATGGAGACCAAGAAAATTCTCGATCCCAAAATCAAGCTCACCGCCACCTGCGTGCGGGTGCCGGTATTCGTCGGCCATTCCGAAGCGGTCAACGTCGAGTTCGAAAAGCCGATCAGCGTCGAGGAAGCGCGCACCATTCTGCGCAACGCGCCCGGCTGCTTGGTGATCGACAAGCACGAGCCCGGCGGTTACGTGACGCCCTATGAATGCGCTGGCGAAGACGCCACCTATATCAGCCGCATCCGCACCGACCCGACCGTCGACAACGGGCTGCAGTTGTGGGTGGTCTCGGACAATCTGCGTAAAGGAGCCGCGCTCAACGCGATCCAGATCGCCGAGTGCCTGATCAATCGCAAGCTGATCCAGGCCAAGCGCAAGGCGGCGTAACGGTTGGAGAGACTTATTTCCGCCCGACCGGCTTGAATTCGCCGATCGCTTTATCCAGCACCGACAGATCGCCGCTGGCGACGCCGAAATAGGCGCCGTGCAGTGTCACGTCGCCGCGTTCGACCAAGTTGCGGAGCCGCGGAAACGTCATCAAATTGTCGAGGCTGAGCGCGACATTGGCCTGCTCGAGCAGGGTCAGATATTCATCCAGCGCGCGGCCGCCGCGCGGGCCGACTTTTTCGGCTGCCGGCGCCATTAGCGACATCCATTTACCGATGAAGTCGCCCGGCGTCAGCGGCGCGGCGTCCTCGGCAAAGGCTTGCACGCCGCCACACTGCGCGTGGCCGAGCACGACGATGTGTTTCACCTTGAGCGCCATGACGCCGAATTCGAGCGCGGCTGAGACGCCGTGCGCCTGTGCGTCGGGCGCGTAAGGCGGCACCAAATTGGCGATGTTGCGGACCACGAACAGTTCGCCCGGCCGCGCGTTGAAAATCGCCTCCGGCGCGCAGCGCGAATCGCAGCAGCCGATCACCATCACCTCGGGCGCTTGGCCGGATTTGGCCAACTCGCGATAGCGGCTCTGCTCGCGCGCGAGCTGCCCGCCGGCGAAGGCGTTGTAGCCATCGATCAAGCGCTGCGGAAAGTTCATCGCCGACCTTGCAAGTGCGAAGCCAATGTCATCGACCGATCTCGAAGATCAAACAAACACCATGGCCGAATCAAAGCAAAGCCGGGGTTTTGGCCCGTGCCGCCTGACTTTTAATCACATTCCTGCCGCCGGAACCGCGCCATGTTCATTGCTCGTTCAGGTGCAATCGCCGACTGAAGGATCAAGAAAAAACAGAACCACAGATGCTGCAGCCGAACAAACCCATTATCACAAATCACCCGCGGTCGCACTTTCGCGCGCATGGTTTCTCGGCGCCGCAAATCGCCGTGCTGTTCGCAGCCTGCACCTTGCTCATTTCCATCCCGATATGGACGCATCCGTTGCCGCCATTGTCGGACTATGTCAACCACCTGTCGCGCATGCATGTGATTGCGACGCTGTCGAAGAACCCGCTGCTCTCCCAATATTACGAGATCGACTGGCAGGTGATCCCTAATTTGACGATGGATCTCATCGTGCCGCTGTTGGCGCGCGGCATGAACGTCTATCTGGCCGGGCAGGTGTTCATCGTCCTGATGTTCACGCTCATCGTTTCGGGAGTGCTGGCGTTGAACCGGGCCTTGATCGGACGCTGGTCGGTGTTCCCGCTGTTCGCCTTTCCGCTGCTTTACAACGTTATCTTCCTTTACGGGATGATGAACTACATTTTCGGTATCGGCATCGCGTTATGGGTGCTGGCTGGTTGGATTGCATTGCGCGAGCGGGCCTGGCCGCTACGTTTCGCGTTGTCGGTTACCTGCGTCATCGCGCTGTTTTTCTGCCACCTCTGCGCGCTCGGCATTTACGGCGTCGGTTTGCTCTCGTTCGAGCTTTCCCGGCTATGGCAGCGCCGGCGCGAAGCCTGGCCCGCCCGCATCGTCGACTTCGTCGCCAGTGGTCTGCCGTTCCTTGCCGCCGCGCCGTTGCTTTATGCCAGTCCGACCATGCAGCTGGTCGGCAACATCTCCTGGGAGCAGCTCGGCAAGATTGACGGGCTGATGTTCGTTGTCAGCGATTATTCCGACATCACCGCGTTCGCGCTCATCGCAGTCATGGCCGCCAGCATCGTCTGGGCGGTCCGTCACCGGGTGTTGCGTTTCCACCCGCTGACCGTGGCGCTGCTTGTCGTCGGCGGCGCGGTTTATCTCGCTTTGCCGCGCATCATGTTCGACACCTATTTTACCGACCAGCGCGTGCCGCTCGGCATTGCCTTCATGCTGGTCGCCTGCGGCGATCTGGAGCTGCGCCGCCGCCTGGTGCGGCGCGCGGCCTTGGTGATCCTGGTCGTCCTGATTGCCGCGCGGCTGATCGAGATCGATTACAATTGGTCGCAATTGTCGGATTCGACCAGCGAGTTCCGCTCATCCGTGCGTCGTATCGCGCCGGGCTCGAAGGTGTTCGTCGCCTATGCCGACCGCTCGCTCGGCGACGATGTCCGCGACTTCGGTCTGGTGCACGCCGCCTGCATCGCCACGATCGAGCGCTCCGCGCTGGTCACGACGGTCTTCACCGTGGCCGGCAAGCAAGTGCTGCACGTGCGGCCCGAATATCACGACTATGCCGATCTGAGGGACGGAACGCCGCCGGCGGTGGCCCAACTCGTTGTCGCCGCCGACCATCCGGTGCCCAACACGCCGGCGTTCTGGCTCAATTGGACGAAGTTCGACTATCTCTACGTGCTGTTCACCGAGGACGACGCGCCCAATCCCGACCCCGCGCGCCTGCGGCTGATCGCCGACGGCGACCGCTTCCAGCTTTATCGGATTCTCAAGCCGCAAGCCGCGGCTGCAAAATAACCGGAGGCTCGCCGCTTGATAGTTTTCCGCCGGCCGATAAAGTCGGCGGCATGACCATACGCCCGCGCCGCAGCGTGCTTTATATGCCGGGCTCCAATGCCCGCGCCTTGGAAAAAGCGAAAACCCTGCCGGCCGATGGCGTGATCATCGACCTCGAGGATTCGGTCGCGCCCGACGCCAAAGATAGCGCGCGGGCGCAAGTCGCCGCGGCGGTCAAGGCCGGCGGCTTCGGCACGCGCGAGATTTTTATCCGGGTCAACGGCATCGACACGCCCTGGCACGCCGACGACCTCGCGGCGGCCGCCCATGCCGCGCCCGACGCCATTCTGGTGCCTAAGATTTCAGCGCCCGAGCAGCTTGAAATGGTCGGCCGCCGCCTGCTCGACATGCATATCGATCAAAAGACCAGAATTTGGGCGATGATCGAGACCCCGCTCGCCATCTTCAATATCCTGGCGATTGCCGCCGAGGCCAGGGATTCGGAATTGCGGTTGTCCGGCTTCGTGGTGGGCACCAACGATCTTGCCAAGGACACCCGCGCGCGCCTGGTGCCCGGCCGGGCGCCGATGCTGGGCTGGCTGTCCACCTGCGTCGCGGCGGCGCGTATCCACGGCATCGAAATTCTCGACGGCGTCTATAACGACATCGGCAATGCCGACGGTTTCGCCGCCGAGTGCCGGCAGGGCGTCGAACTCGGCTTCGACGGCAAGACGCTGATCCATCCCAGCCAAATCGAGCCCTGTAACAAGGCGTTCTCGCCGTCGGCCGAGGACGTGGCGCAGGCGCGTAAAGTTATCGCCGCCTTCGATCTGCCGGAAAACAAGGCCAAGGGCGTGGTGTCGATCGACGGCCGCATGGTCGAACGCCTGCACGCCGACATGGCGCGCCGCACGGTGGCGATTGCCGGGGCGATCGGCGCGGGCTAAAAACCGCGCCATTGTTCAAGTTTGCGATGGCGAGTATGCGGGGTATTCATTAAACTGGGCTGATTGAACGGCCTGGGCGTGGGGTTTGTGGCGTGGGGTCTCCTTCTAAGCGTTACGCGTCAATGCGACTGGCATTGCTCGCGACCACGGCGGCAAGCGCGCTCACCTTCGCAATGCCTGCCGCCGCCCAGGATGCGACCTGGCGATTAAATCCCCCTACGGCCAATCTTCAGGTCCCGGCCAATTGGTTGACGGGAACGGTCCCGACCGGCGTTGCGACCTTCGGTCAATCGTCCAAGACAGCGCTGACGATTCTTGGCGGTCCCGGGTTTTTCAACATCGATACATTTCGGTTTAATGCCGGCGCACCGGCCTACAGTTTCCTCACGGGGCTCAATGTTCTGGCGTTCAACGGGCTCGGCATTGTCAACAACTCATCGTTCGCGCCGACTTTTAATGTCAATGGCGAGCTTGCGTTCTTCAATTCTTCGACCGCCGCGAACGCTACCATCATAGCGGGCGTAAATGGTCTTGTGACGTTCAATGACAATGCCACCGCCGGGACCGCCACCATTACCAATCATAATACCGGTGTGACTCGATTTTTTGATACCAGCACCGCCGGGGCGGCTGTCATCACTAACGAAAATCTTGGCGTGACCCGGTTTTTGAATTCCAGCACCGCCGGAACCGCTCAGATCACCAATAACGCCGGCGGGTTTACATTCTTCAATGGTGCAAGTACGGCCGGTAGCGCGACCATCACCAACAACAGCGGCGGCACGACCGAATTTGGCTTGTCTGGCGGCCCCGGCACGGCCTCGGCCGGCAACGCCACCATCATCAATGCGGCGGGAAGTTTCGGATTCGGTTCGGGCGGATTTACCGAGTTCAACGCTTCGACCACCGCTAGCAATGCGACAATCATAACCGAAAATAACGCGGCCGTTGCCTTCTTCGACAACAGTACAGGCGGTCAGGCCAGGTTCATTACCAACGCGGGCGGCGTGTTCGACATATCGCAGTTGACGGCGTCCGGCATGACGGCGGGCTCCATCGAGGGCGCCGGCACTTATTATCTTGGTTCCATGCAGCTCACTGTTGGCGGCAACAATCTCTCCACCGAGGTCAGCGGCGTGATTTCCGACGGGACTTGCGGCTGTTTCGGTCCCGCCGCCGGCATCGGCGGCTCGTTGGTCAAAGTCGGCACCGGGACGCTGATGCTTTCCGGCATCAATACCTACACTGGCGCGACGACTGTCAACGGCGGCACGCTGGAGGTGGACGGTTCGATCGCAACGTCGTCTCTGACCACCGTCAACAGCGGTGGCGCGCTGGCCGGCATCGGAACCGTCGGCAATACCGACGTCGCGGCCGGCGGCATATTCATGCCGGGATCGGGCCTGCCCGGCTCGTCGATGACGGTCGCGGGCGATCTTAATTTCGCGCCGGGCGCTATTTATGCGATCAACATCAGTCCGGCCACGGCGTCGTTCACCAATGTGTCCGGCGCGGCGACGCTTGCCGGTGCGACCGTCTATGCGATTTGGTCGCCGGGCAGCTATATCTTCAAGCAGTACACGATCCTCGATGCCGGCAGCGTGAGCGGAACGTTCGTGTCCGGGGTCGTCAACACCAATCTGCCGTCCGGTTTTAGCGACACGCTGAGCTATGACGCGTCCCATGCTTACTTGAATTTGATCATGGGCCCCGCAACCGGACCCGGCGGCCTCACCATCAACCAACAGAACGTCGACAATGGCCTGATCAACTCGTTCAACGTCAATGGCGGTATCCCGATGGTTTTTGGCGGGCTGACCCCCGCCGGGCTGACCCAGCTCTCGGGCGAAGTCAGCGCGAGCTTCATCCCGACGGCCTTCCAGGCTGGCAATTTGTTCCTCAATTTGATGCTCAATCCCTTCTTCTACGGCCAGTTCAACAGCGGTGGCGGGTTCGGCGCGATCGGCTATGCCCAAGGGCCGCCCAAAGCTGCGACTTCGGCGTTCGCCTCAGTCGATCGCAGGCAGGCCTCCGCATTCAATTCCCGCTACGGCTTTTGGGGAGGCGCCTATGGCGGCAGTGGCAGCATCAGCGGCAACGCCACGACCGGATCGAACGATACCGGCAGCCAGATCTACGGTTTCGCCGGCGGACTCGATTATCGTCTGACACCGGACACGCTCGTCGGTTTCGCGCTGGCCGGCGGCGGCACGCATTGGGGTCTCGACCAGGGCCTGGGTTCTGGCCGTTCCGGTATGTTCCAGGCCGGTGTGTACGGCAAGACGTTTTGGGGCGCGGCCTATTTAGCCGGCGCGCTGGCCTATTCGTTCCATGACGTGACCACCAACCGCACGGTCACCATTGCTGGTACCGATGTGTTGCAGGCAGGCTTTAGGGCCAACGTGTTCAGCGGCCGGCTGGAAAGCGGCTACCGCTATGCCATGCCGTGGGCTGGTGTTACGCCCTATGGCGCGGTGCAGGTGCAATCGGTTTTACTGCCGGCTTATGGCGAGAGCGCGACCTCCGGCTCGAACCAGTTTGCCCTGAATTACGCATCGCAGACGGTGACCACGACGCGCACCGAACTGGGCGCGCGCTTCGACAAAAAGTATCAGCTCGACCGGGACGCGGTCCTCACTTTATTTTCGCGCGCCGCCTGGGCGCATGATTTCGGCAACACGGCGAGCGCGAGCGCTATCTTCCAGGCGCTCCCGGCGTCCAATTTCATTGTCTATGGCGCCCAGCCGGCGCCCGATGGCGCGCTGGTCACCGCAGGTGCTGAATACAAGCTCGCCGGCGGCTGGTCGGCGCTCGCCAAATTCGACGGCGAGTTCTCCAACACCACCGCGCTCTATTCCGGTTCCGGAACGATCAAGAAAGTGTGGTGAGGGCGGCGGCTAGTCCGCGCTCCTGAATTGCGAGCCGGTGACCCGCGTGTCGCGGTGGTGGTCCGACGCGGGTGACCGCGCAAGTTCCTGCGGCTCTTGCAGCGTCGGCGAAATTTGCCGGAAAATCTGGCGTAACAAGCCGATGCCGAAGTGGCCGAGGAACCTCACGTGACGCCGCGCGCGCCATGCCAGCGCGGGATCGATCGAGAATGAGCGAAGCGCGTAGGCCTTGTCGAGCGAGGCCTGGTCGCAGGCCCGTTTGACCGGGTCGTCGTAGAAGCGCGCGATCTTATCGGCGCTCATGCCGGGCGTCGCGAGCCAGCCCGGAATATGCAGATTGCACAGGCGCTCGACATCGTTGAGCGCCTTGCGCGCGCCGGTGCCGGCAGCGGGGCACGAGGTCGCGAAAGCGTCGCCGACCAGCACCGCGCCTGACTGCCGGTGGCCATGCGTGACGCACAGATCGACAGGGCAAATCTTGACGTCGCCGGTGACTGTAAAATCCCCCGTCAGCTTGTGCAGACCAGGCATCAGCGCATGCAGCGTCTCCGCCGGTTTGCTGCGCATCTCCCGCAACCAGGGATCCTGCTTGTCGCGATAGGCGAACAGATTGGCGCGCATCGTCGCGCCGATCGGAAACAGCGTCAGCAGCGCGGTGCGGTCGCTGGTGCGCTCGGCGTAATAAGTCAGCGCGGAAAAATCGAACGCCGGCCGGCCGGCCGGCGCAACGTCGAAACCGGCGGTGGTCGAATGACATTCACTCAGCACCTCGAGCGCCAGGCCGAGCGAATGGCGCAGGCTGATGTTGAGCCCGTTCGCCAGCACCACCAGGCGTGCTGAAATTATCTCGCCGGTCGACAACGTAACTGTCTGCCGCTCGTTGCTGGTCGCAATCGCCGTCACCTTGGCGAGGATCATCGGCACCCGTGGCGGAATGAGACCGCGGACGGTATTGACCAGCGGCGCGTAAAAGGTGCCTTGCTGATCGCTCGGCCGCTTGTCCAGCAGACGGCCGAAGCGGGCGACCCAGCATTCGCGGTCGTGCGTCGTCGTCTTCAGCACGCCCTCGGCGAGGCCGGTCTTTTGCAGAATGGCGACTTGCAAGCCGTCGAGCTTTTCGCAGCGGAAATCCGGCGGATAGACAGGATGCGGATCGATAATCACCGTGTCGACGCCGGCTTTGCCGAGCATGGCCGCCGCGAGCGAGCCGGCCAGCCCGCCACCGACGATGGCGACATCCGTCTCGCGCATCAGGCCGTCTCCCGCCGTGGCCGCCGCGTGCCGGCGAGATAGGCGGTCTTGGCCTGCGCACGCAGCCGCAGATAGATGCCCTGCAACCGGCTCAAGTGGGCGAAGGCGGCCGAGCCGCCGCGCCGCGCGTCGATCCACATTTCCGCCATTGGCTGGCGCTCGAACCATGACGCCATGAAGCCGCTGTCGTCATAGCAGCATGAATCCACGCATGTGATACCGGGGTCGGCAAGCAAGGCGGCGGTATAGTCCTCGAACAGCAGCATGCCGGGCGAAAAATCGTGCAACGTCTCGTCATAAGCCGTCTTCCAGGTAAAGGCGGTCGCGGCCGCGCGCAGCACGATCTGCATGCTCACCGGACGCCCGTCGAGCGTGAGTGCGTGAATCGAGGCCTCGCCCTGCGGCGCCAAAGCGGCCACCATCTCGCGCGTAAACGTCGCGTCGGGCGAATTGCAGAGCAGCGCGGTGCGCTTGCGGCCCTTCCAGCCGGCGGCCTCGAGGCGCAGGAAATCTTCCAGCGCGCGCTCGACCGCCTCAGGCTCGCTGATGATTTTCGATTCGAGCACGCCTTGTTCGGCGAGCCTGCGCCGGTGCTGCCGCAGCTTTTTGCGGCGCGACGCCGACAGCGCGACTTCCATATATTGTTTGGCGGGGAGCGTGGAGGCCAGCATCGGACGCATGAAACGGCGCAGAATAGCGGGCGAACTGCCGCGCGCAAAAAGGACGCGCATGAGCGCCTGCGTGGTGGCGCCATCATCGCGCATGGCCTCAAGCGCGATAATTTTCGGCAGGCTCGCATCGTTGGCGACGTGGTCGAGTATGGCCTGCAAGGTCTCGTCCAGCAGGTTGCGATCGATCACGGGCGAGGCGAGATAGGCCTGCGCGAAAGCCGGCGCGGCCAGCACCGAGAGAGGAATGATCGAGCGCGGCGCACGGCCGGCGGCGAAGGCCCAGAAGCCGGCGAGCCGCTTGTGGCCGCCGGAATTCTGCCAGGCCAACAGGGCCCGGCAGCGCGTGTCGGGATAGCAGGCGCTGAGCGCGACCAGCACCGGATGCATGAAGACATTGGCGACGTCGGCGCGCGCAATCAAATCACGCCAGTCCATCTGTATTTCGGCAAGCCGTGCGCCGGCGGCGACTTCGACCGTGACGCTTGCCGCCGCGTCGCCGCGCGCGCGCGGCTGCTGTGCCGCGGGCGCGCCACGCGCATCGAGCTCTGCCAATCTGGCGGATGCTGGCAATTGACCCCTCGCTTTATTGTTGGCCGTGCCCCGCCATCGTCATATGCAACAAACTTTCACATGCGGTTTACGACGCCGCCAAAGCAGAGCCCGTGCGTTCACCAAACATTAGGGTTAAGGCTATCCGGCGCGCGCAACGTGCGCGTTCGCGCCAGCGTTCAGGCGCTTTGGCGCCGGCATATGAGCATGTGCAAGCCGAGACGGCGGCGGGCGATCAGGAACAGCAATACAGACTCAACAATAAAGGCGCCGGCGGTCGCGCCCGCGACGCCGATGCCGCCGAAGCGCGGCGCCAACATGAAGCAGCCGAGCAGATTGACGGCAAACGCCGCCGCATAAGCCAGCGCGCAGCTGCGCTGCTGGCCGAGCACGTTGAGCAGCCGCTCGGTCGGACCGACGCAGGCGCGCGCCAGCTGGCCGATGGCGAGTATGACAATCACCGGATAGCCGTCGCCAAAGCCCGCGCCGAACAGCATCAGCACCGGTTTGCCGACCAGCAGCATCAGCGTGCAGCCGGCGAGCGACGGCCAGAACACCCAGCGCACGGTGCTGGCGGCAAAAGCAGCCAGGCCCTCGCGGTCGCCGGCGACGTGGTAGGTGGTGAAACGATGAGCGGAAGCCGCCGCGACCGCGTATTGGATGATGCTGACCAGCGCCAGCGTCTTGGCGGCGGCGTAATAATGCGCGACTTCTCCGGCCGGCTGGAAAATTTTTAGCACGATCACGTCGGTCGCGGTGAGCAAGGTGTACATGCCCCAGACGAGTACGATGGGCAGCGCGGTGTTGAACCAAAGCCGCGCGTCGTATTGCTTGGCGCCCGGCGGCACGGTTGAGCCAAGCCGCCGCTCCAGCATCGCCAGCTGGAACAACGCGCTGAGCCAGGTCGCCAGCGCCAGCGCGCCGGTAACCGTGACGGCGTCGATGGCAAATCCTGCGGCGCGTGCCGCCGCCACGCCCGCCACCAGCAGCAGCGGACGCACGATATAAGGCGGCAGCAGCGCGACATTGATCCAGTTGTACGAGCGCGCCATGGCGTCGAACATGAAGGTCGATGCATAGAACGGCAGCGCCGCGCAGACGAGGTAGAACGGCATGATCACGTGGCTGTCGAGCCGATCCTCAACCGCATGCACGATCAGCGCGCCCAACAGCGCGGCCACCGTGCCGGCGCCGAAGGTGATCCAGCGGCTGCCGGCGAGATAGCCGCGCAGCAGGTCGAAAGCGCGCGCGTGCGTGTATTCCGGGATGAACCGCTGCGCGGTCAGCGGCATGCCGAGATGGACCAGTTCGCCGACCAACATCAGCCAGGTCCAGGCATAGACGTAAATGCCGAATTCGGAATCACCCATCCATCGGGCGAGCAGCACCTGCGACAGGAAGATGATGGCCGCGCTCGCCACGCGGATCATGAAGGCCGTGCCGGCCATGCGCTGGGTGAGCGCGTGCTCGCCGGCGCGCCATTGCCTGACGCGCGCGCGCAGCCGCGCAAATGCATGCGGCGGCGGCAAGTTTTTGGTGTCGGTTAAGGCCATTCCAACGCCTCGCAGGTGCGAAATAACCTAGAGGCAATTGGTAAGTTTAATCTGAAGGTGCGCGGTTTGCAGGTTCCCGGTCCGTCCCGTCCGCAATCGCTTCGTCACCTAATCCGCATTCAGACCCGCTTTGCGCATGCCCTTGAGAAAGTCTTCCAGCAATTGCGGCGTTTGATAGGGCACGTTGGCTTTGATCCACTCGATCGACAATTGTGGTTGTTCGCGCCGAACCGCGGCCAGCAGCGAACGTGCTTCGTCAAGCCGGCCGGCCTGAGCGAGGCTCGCGCAACGCAAGCGCTGTGCTCCCTGAAAACCGGGGCGTAAGCGCAATGCTTGCGTCGTGTATTTGGCGGCATCCGCGTATCGCCCGGCCGCATAGTGAGCGACCGCGATGGCCCCGAGGAACAACGCCATCTCGGGATCGAGCGGACTGAGCCTGATGGCGTCTTGTCCGTGACTGATTGCCTCACGATCCCGCCCCGCAAATGCGAAGCCACGGCTGAGATGCGAATGAGCGGCCGCTGAATTGGGATTGAGGTCGACGGCCCGGGAAAATGCCGCGATCGATTCCTCGGTCCGCCGCTCCATCATGGCCCAATAGCCAAGTGCGATGTGTCCCCAGGGATCGCGATCATCGAGATTGATCGCGCGCACGGCGTGCTGGCGGCCGGATTGTAGAACGTGACGGCGATCGGCCCAGCCCATGTGCGCGGCAAACACGAAGCAAAACCCGAGCAGGCTTCGGGCCGGTGCATAATCCGGATAGGCCTCGACCGCTCGTTCGAGCGGTATGATCGCGGCCTCATAGTCCTGGCGCGTCATGCGCCAGAAATGCATTTGCGCACGGGCCACGAGCTCCCAGGCGCCGAGATCGTCTGCGGCGCGGGAAAGGGCACGAACGCCCTCGGCAGCCAACAGATGAGGTTCGACAGCCCCGGCGACGCTGCGGGTGATCTCGTCCTGCACGGCAAAGACATCACCGAGCTCACGGTCGTATCGTTCGGCCCAGTGATGGCCGCCGGTCATCGCGTCGATGAGCTGCACGCCGATGCGCAGCCGCTTGCCGGCGCGGCGCACGCTGCCTTCGAGCACATAGCGGACACCAAGCGCGCGTGCGACGTCTTTCACGTCGACCGCGCGGTGCTTGTAAACGAACGTGGAGTTGCGGGCGATGACGAACAGCCAGCGGATGCGGGATAGGCCGGTAATCAGGTCCTCGGAGATGCCGTCCGCAAAATATTCCTGATCCGGATCGCCGCTCATATTCGCTAACGGAAGCACCGCGATCGAAGGGCGGTCGGGCAACGGCAGGTGAGGGAACTCGCCGCCCGCCGGCTGAGCTTCCTCGGCGTGGACCTCGCCGACGAATCGGATGCCTTTACGCGGCAGCGTCTTGATCAGACGTTGGCGGTCGCCGGCATCGCCGATCGCGCCGCGGGCCGCGTTGATGCGATTGAACAGCGCGGATTCCGAAACGACGCGCCCGTTCCAGACCGAGGCCAGCAGATCGTCTTTGCTGACCACGCGGTCACGATGCTGGATCAAATGAACCAGCAGGTCGAAGACTTGGGGCTCGACCGCGACAAGAGCATCTCCGCGGCGCAGTTCGCGGCGGTCGGTATCGAGGGCGCAGTTCTCGAATAGATACCGCAAAATTCGACCTCGCTCGCCGTCTCCTGTCCCTCAACTGACAGGTTAGCACCATGCGCCGTGAGGAAAAATAGAGGAAGCCCTAAGGCGTTCTGAAAGCAGCCGCACGAATGTTCTGGCATCGTGACGCGCAGGGGGCAGCGCACCGACGCCAGGAGAAAACGATGAGGCAGCGATCTTCTTTTATCCAGTGCACCACCGCGTTGGCGCTGTCGTTCGCTGCGATGGCAATGTTTTTGCCGCTGCCGGCGGCGGCGCAGGTAAAATATATCGTCGATCCGCTCGTCCAGAAGAAGATCAAATATCTTCCGCCCGGCCCGCTGTACTGGCGGGTGGAGAATTTCCCGACGCTGGCGGACGCAAAGGCCGCCGTGGGTCCCGATGGGTGGAACCCCGCCTCGGTACAATACGAAACCACGACGTCGCTGATAGCCGAGTTTGAGGGCAAGGTCTGGGTGTTCACGCTGGGCGCCAAAGGCGCCTCGACACCCGGTGGAACCAAGGTTGCCGAGATTGGACCCGTGTCGGCATTCACCGCGCCCGAATACCTGTTGCGCGTCAATCACGGTCACGGGCCGCCCAACGCGCAAACGCCGGTGCACATGCATCCGGGCTCAGAGGCCTTTTATGTCCTCGCCGGCCGGCTGGGCCAAAAAACTCCACATGGCGTGGCTTATGTCGAGGCCGGGCACGTGATGAATGGCCACGCGGCCGAAATGCCGATGCAGGTCTTCAACGGCGGCGCCACCGATGTCGACGCCCTGATCATGTTCGTGGTGGATGCGACCAAACCGTTCTCGGTGCCCGCCAAATTCGAGTGAGCCTGGGTTCGCCGATCATGCGGGCCGCGGTCGGTTCGCACGCTCAGCGCGGCAGCACGTAAACGAACACCGCGCCCTTGCCGAGGCCGGCGTGCAGGCAGATGAAGCGGACATCATCGGGCGCGCCGCCGGCCTGGTATGTGGCCTTGCCGTGATAGACCGTCGAGACGAATTGCGTGCCGACTTTGTCGGTAAATTTGTCTTCTTCGACATCGGCGCGCGTGATCGCAAACTTATTGAACGCCGAATTTTCAGCTTTGAATTTGATTGCGGCGAGCTTTTCGCAGTCGCGCAGGCCGTCTTCGGTCGATTTCTGCGCCAAGGCCGGCCAGGCCGCGAGCGCGCAGAACGCCACGATGGCTGCGAATCTTACGCCCACGGCCGTGCCGCCTTGGCCTTTTCTTCGTAGCTTGCGACCTTGCTCTTCTTCTGCTGCGTCAGCCCGATATCGTCGAGGCCGTTGAGCATGCAGTGTTTGCGGAAGGCGTCGATCTCGAACTTGACAACGCCGCCGTCCGGCCCATGGATTTCCTGCTTCTCCAGGTCGATCGAGAGCGTGGCATTCGAACCGCGGTCGGCGTCGTCGAACAATTTCTCCAGATCCTCCGGCGAGACGCGGATCGGCAGCACGCCGTTCTTGAAGCAGTTGTTGTAGAAGATGTCGCCGAACGAAGTCGAGATCACGCAGCGGATGCCGAAATCCATCAGCGCCCAGGGCGCGTGCTCGCGCGAGGAGCCGCAGCCGAAATTGTCGCCCGCCACCAGGACTTTGGCTTTTCTATAGGCCGGCTTGTTGAGCACGAAATCGGGATTTTCGCTGCCGTCGTCCTTGTAGCGAAGCTCGGAGAACAGACCTTTGCCCAGGCCGGTGCGCTTGATGGTTTTTAGGTATTGCTTGGGGATGACCATGTCGGTGTCGACATTGATCATCTTCAAGGGGGCCGCGACGCCTTCCAAGGTGGTGAATTTGTCCATGGTCCGTTGTCTTTCGATCCGAGGCCGCAGGGTGTAGCGCGAAGCGCTGCGTAACGGAAGACTTCAAATGTTGCGCATGATCTTATCCGAAAACCGGTTCCTACTTTTCGGGATCTTGCGCTAGTCCGACGCCGCCTCGATGGCTGCCATGTCGTCGTCGCTCAGGCCCAGATGGTGGCCGATCTCGTGCACCAGCACGTGGGTCACGATAGCGCCCAAGCTCTCCTCGTGCTCAGCCCAATAGTCGAGGATCGGGCGACGATAGAGCCAGACCATATTGGGCAGTTGTTCCGGAGCGCTGGCTGAAAGAAATGGCAGGCCAACACCCTGAAACAGCCCGAGTAGATCAAATTCGGTTTCGGCGTTCATCTGTTCAAGCACGTCCTCGGCCGGAAAGTCGGCCACCTGGATGACCAGATTTTCGCAACGGCTGCGGAAATGCTCCGGCAGGCGGGCATAGGCGTCCGCCGCCATGGCCTCGATGTCGGCCAGCGATGGCGAAGGCACTCCGCGCCAGGCTAACGGATCGTCAAATTGGCCTTTCATACCAACGTTCTAGGGCAGGCGGCCGCGACAACCAAGCGGTTGACCGCAGGACCGGAATGGGCGAGCGTTCGGCGTTGTGGCGCGACGGGTGGGTCCGGAATTATGCCGAGGAACTGCTTCTTCTTGGGTCTTCTGGCGCTGATCTTGGCCATTTCGGCCAGGCTCTTGCTGCCGGCCGCGGCCAAAGTCTCCAGCTACAGCCATGATTTATCGGCGCAATCCGCACGGCCGCGCATCACCATCCACCCGCGCCATCTCGGGCCCAATGCAAAGCGCTATTGCCGCTCCTGGCTGACCAAGGAATATCGCGTTAGCGGGGTGGTCATCACGCCGCAAATGCGCTGCTGGTGGAACTAGTCCGCGCGGCTGCGGGTTTATAGGTTATGTTCTGAACCTGGGGGCGTTGGAGGACTAACGATGTCGAAGTTCAGCAAGTTTCTCGCAATCGCGGTTCTGATCGCCGGCGCGTTTGCCATGACGCCGGCTCCGGCCAATGCCCAGCATCATTGGCATGGCGGCGGTCACTGGCGTGGCGGCGGATGGGGCTGGGGTCCCGGGCCGTTCTGGGGCTTTGGATATGGCTACCCGTATTACGGCGGACCTTATTACGCCGCCGCCCCAGGCTGCGGTTACGTGCGCGTCTGGCGCCGGCACCATTGGATCCTGGTGCGTAACTGGCGCTGCTGGTGATCGCCCGGACCTAAGCCGCGCTACTTCCAGTCGCGCACGTCGACGAAATGTCCGGCGATGGCCGCCGCCGCCGCCATCGCGGGCGACACCAGATGCGTGCGCCCCTTGTAGCCCTGACGGCCTTCGAAGTTGCGGTTTGAGGTTGAGGCACAGCGCTCGCCAGGTTTCAGCTTGTCCGGGTTCATGGCCAGGCACATCGAGCAGCCCGGTTCGCGCCAATCGAAGCCGGCGGCCTTGAAAATCTTGTCGAGCCCTTCGGCTTCCGCTTGCTCCTTCACCAAGCCGGAGCCCGGTACGATCATGGCGTAGACATTGGCGTTCACCGTCTTGCCGGCGGCGACGCGCGCGACCTCGCGCAAATCCTCGATGCGGCCATTGGTGCATGAGCCGATGAATACGCGGTCGAGCTTGATGTCGCTGATCTTCTCGCCGCCGCTCAAACCCATGTAGCCGAGCGAACGCTCGGCCGCGATGCGTTTCTTTTCGTCTTGAATGTCGGCCGCCACCGGCACGCGTCCGGTGACCGACACCACCTGTTCGGGGCTGGTGCCCCAGGTGACGAGTGGCGGCAGCTTGGCGGCGTCGAGCCTGATCTCGCGGTCGAAATGCGCGCCGTCATCGGAGCGCAGGGTTTCCCAATAGCGCATGGCCTCGTCCCAGGCCTTGCCTTTGGGCGCTTTCGGCTTGTCCTTCAAATAAGCGTAGGCCTTCTCGTCGGGCGCGACGAAACCGGCCTTGGCGCCGCCTTCCACCGACATGTTGCAGATGGTCATGCGCCCTTCCATCGAGCAGGCGCGCACCGCCTCGCCGGCATATTCCAGCGCGTAACCGGTGCCGCCGGCGGTGCCGATCTCGCCGATGATGGCGAGGATGATGTCCTTGGCGGTGACGCCCGCCGGCAATTGGCCGTCGACCACCGCGCGCATGTTTTTCGACTTCTTCTGGATCAGCGTCTGCGTCGCCAGCACATGCTCGACTTCCGAGGTGCCGATGCCGTAGGCGAGCGCGCCGAACGCGCCGTGCGTGGCGGTATGGCTGTCGCCGCACACGATTGTCGTGCCGGGCAGCGTGAAGCCCTGCTCGGGCCCGATGATGTGAACGATGCCCTGACGCTTGTCGAACTCGTCGAAGTATTCGATGCCGAAGTCCTTGGCGTTTTGCGCCATGACCGCGATCTGTTCGGTCGATTCCGGATCGGGATTGGGCAGGTTGCGGTCCGAGGTCGGGACGTTGTGATCGACCACGGCCAGAGTCCTGTCGGGCGCATGCACCTTGCGGCCGGCCGCGCGCAGGCCTTCGAAGGCCTGCGGCGAGGTCACCTCATGGACGAGATGGCGATCGATATAGATGAGACAGGTGCCGTCCGGCGCCTCATCCACCAGATGGTCTTGCCACATCTTGTCGTAGAGGGTGCGCGCCTCAGTCATCGTTCAAGTCTCCGTCACTAGGCAACTATCTAACCCCGCCGGCGCTCAAGAAAAAGGGGCCGAACGGCGGCCCCTTCATGCATTCCTGGATAGCCGCCGGTTTACTTCTTGCCTGAGGCCTCAGCCGCCTCGGCGCCTTCCGGCCCGCCGGTCGCCTGCGCCTCGATGCGGGCCTTCTTGCCGCGCAAGCCGCGCAGATAATAGAGCTTGGCGCGGCGCACCTTGCCGCGGCGAACCACCTTGATCGAGTCGATCATCGGCGCGTGCAGCGGAAACACGCGCTCGACGCCCTCGCCGTAGGAAATCTTGCGCACCGTGAAATTCTCGTTGATGCCGCCGCCGGAACGGCCGATGCACACGCCTTCGTAGGCCTGGATGCGGCTCTTGTCGCCTTCCACCACCTTGACGTTGACCAGCACGGTGTCGCCCGGCGCGAAATCGGGAATGTCCTTGCCGGCCGAGAGCTTCTCGACCTGCTCTTTGTCGAGCTGTTGAATGAGGTTCATCGTTCAATCTCCGTCGGCAGCGCCAGCAACCGGCGCGCGGGCTTGTCTGGTCTGAATGGGTTGGGCGAGCTTCTACGACAAAGCCCGGGCCTTGTCACCCTCGGCTTTTGGGCCCGTTTTTGGGCTTCCGGCGGGCCAAATAGGCCGCCCATAGATCGGGCCGGCGCTCGCGGGTCAACCGCTCGGCCTCGGCGCGGCGCCACGCGGCGACCTTGGCGTGGTCGCCGGAAATGAGCACTTCCGGGATTGTCCGGCTTTCGAACTCGGCGGGCCGGGTGTATTGCGGATATTCGAGCAGGCCGTCGGCGAAGCTTTCCTCGGCGCCGGAAGCTTCCTTGCCCATCACGCCTGGAAGAAGCCGCACGCAGGCGTCCAGCAGCGCAAGCGCCGCGGGCTCGCCGCCCGACAGTACGAAATCGCCGAGCGAAACTTCCTCGAGCTGGCGGGCCGCGATCAGCCGCTCGTCCACACCCTCGAAGCGGCCGCACACAATGACGGCACCGGCACCGTGAGCCAGCGCGCTCACGCGGCTTTGCGTGAGCGGCGTGCCGCGCGCGCTCATCAGCAGGCGAGGACGGGTGTCTTGCGATACCGCATCGAGCGCGCGCCCCAAGACGTCGGCCTTCATTACCATGCCGGGCCCACCGCCGGCCGGCGTATCGTCCACGGTACGATGCTTGTCGGTGGCAGCGCTGCGGACGTCGTGGGTGTCGAGCGCCCAGATGCCTGCGGCGAGCGCCTTACCGGCGAGGCTCGCCGCCAGCGGCCCGGGAAACATCTCCGGGAATATTGTGAGCACCGAAGCGCGCCACATCGTCAGTCTTCTTCCTTCGCCTCGATTTCGGCCGGCGGTACGACGACAATACGCCGCGCCTTGATGTCGATCTCCGGCACGACGTCTTGCGTGAACGGCAACAACAGCGGCTCGCCGCCTTCGGCGGGCGCGACCTCGATCAAATCGCCGGCGCCGAAATTATGGATGGCGATCACCGTGCCAAACGCCGAGCCGTCTTGCGCTACCACCGCCAAGCCCACCAGGTCGGCATGATAGAACGTTTCGGCTTCTTCGATCGGCGGCAAGCGGTCACGCGGCACGAACAAATCCGTGTTGCGCAATGCCTCCGCCGCGTTGCGATCCGCAATGCCTTTCAGCCGCGCCACCAGATGATCCTTGGCCGGCCGCGCCGCCTCGATTTCGAAGCGCCGTGCGCCGTCATCGGTCTCCAGTGCGCCGTAGCTGGTGACCGCCAGCGGATCTTCGGTGAACGACCAAAGCTTGACCTCGCCGCGAATGCCGTGCGCGGCGCCGATACGGGCAACGCGGATGCGGTCGGCCACGGCGCGATACGACGAGCGTTAGCTCGCCGCCGGCGCGTCGGCCGGCTTTTCCGCCGCCTTCTCAGCCGCTTTGGCCTTGTCCGCGGCGGCCTTCTCGTTTGTCTTGGCGGTCGCCGCGGTCTTGGCGGCGGCGTCGGCGCCTTCCTTGGCTTTGGCGGCTTCCTCTTCCTTGGCCTTGCGTTCCTTGCGCGGGACCGCCTTTTCCGGATTGTTGCGCTTCTCGCGCTTCAAAATGCCGGCGGCGTCGAGAAAGCGCGTCACGCGGTCGGACGGCTGCGCGCCCTTCTTCATCCAGGCTTGCACTTTTTCGAGATCGAGCTTGAGCCGCTCGCTCTTTTCCTTGGGTAGCAGCGGATTGAAATAGCCGAGCCGCTCGATGAAACGGCCGTCGCGCGGTGAACGCGAGTCGGCAACGACGATGTGATAGACCGGCCGCTTCTTGGTTCCGGCGCGGGCCATGCGAATAACGAGAGACATTTTAGTTTCCTTCTATTTCGGTTACGATACGCTTCCATTCCTTGTGAAGGACGGATCTGGTTAGTTCACGCATTTCTTTTCGATGCTCTTGTGCGATTCTCAAATCGCCACTTACTGCTTTGCGAAGTAGGTGATCCAATTCTTTTTCATGCGGGTTGTTTGAGTGTTGTTTAATCATAGTCAAGATATGAACTTTATAAGATGCGGACTCAAAATATAACTTCTCCCGTTTTTCTAGTAATTTTTTCTTTGCTGTTTTATTTTTTTCGGTCCTGATGTCTCGTTTTATATGGGCCAACTCATATTGCGCTTTGTACAGACTAGTGAACGTGTTGCGCAGTTCCGACATCCATTGAATGCGGTAGTCAGCAATTTTCTGCTTTCTAGTGAGTAAGAAATTATTTCGAGCGACCCACAAAGTTACAAGCGCGACGGCAGCGGTTCCGACGCCAACTGCAAGATTGCCCAAGTCGATTTGAATCTGCATACACAAATTCCTAGTCGCTATTTCTTCTTCCCGGAGCCGGGCAAGCCCGGCAATCCAGGAAACTTTCCGCTGCCGAGCCCGGGCAGACCGGGAATATTCGGCGGCAATTTCGGCATGGTCGGCGGCAAGCCAGCAGGATTGCCACCCGCGCCGGCCGGCATTTTCTTGGCAAGCTCGGCCATCTGTTCCGGCGTGGGCGCAGCCCCGCCGCCGAAACCCATCATCTGTCCGAGACCGGCGAGCGGGCTGCGCTTGCCTGAGCCCATGGCCTTCATCATGTCGGCCATGCCGCGATGCATTTTCAGAAGCTTGTTGATCGCTTCGGGCGTGGTGCCGGAGCCGGCGGCGATGCGCTTCTTGCGGCTGGCTTTGAGCAAATCGGGGTTGCGACGCTCGCGCGGCGTCATCGAGTCGATGATCGCCATCTGGCGCTTAAGCAATTTGTCGTCGAGCCCGGCATTGGCGATCTGGTTTTTCATCTTGGCCACGCCCGGCATCATGCCGAGCAGGCCGGACATGCCGCCCATCGCCGCCATCTGATTGAGTTGCTCGCGCATGTCGGCGAGATCGAACTGGCCCTTGCGCATCTTCTCGGCCGCGCGCATCGCCTTTTCTTGATCGATATTGGCGGCGGCCTTCTCGACCAGCGACACGATGTCGCCCATGCCGAGAATGCGGCCGGCGATGCGCGCCGGGTCGAATTCCTCCAACGCGTCGAGTTTTTCGCCGGTGCCGATTAGCTTGATCGGCTTGTTGGTGACCGCGCGCATCGACAGTGCCGCGCCGCCGCGCCCGTCGCCGTCGACGCGGGTGAGCACGATGCCGGTCAGACCGACGCGCTCGTCGAAAGCGCGCGCCAGATTGACGGCGTCCTGGCCGGTCAGCGCATCGGCGACCAGCAACACTTCGTGCGGCTGCGCGGCTTTCTTGACCTCGGCCGCCTCGTTCATCATCTCGTCGTCGAGCGTGGTGCGGCCGGCGGTGTCGAGCAGCACCACGTCGTAGCCGCCAAGCTTGGCCGCCTGAATCGCGCGCAGCGCAATTTGCGGCGGCATCTGGTCGGCAACGACGGGAAGCGTGTCGATCTGCGCCTCGCGGCCGAGCACGGCCAATTGCTCCATCGCGGCCGGGCGGCGCACGTCGAGCGAGGCCATCAGCACTTTTTTCTTCTGCCGGTCGGCGAGGCGGCGGGCGACTTTCGCGGTGGTGGTGGTTTTGCCGGAGCCTTGCAGGCCGACCATCATGACGGCGACCGGCGGCGCGGCGTTGAGATCGATACCAATGTTCGTAACTTGGCTGTCGCCGCCGAGCGTCGCGACCAACTGGTCGTGCACGATCTTGACCACCATCTGGCCCGGCGTGACCGATTTCATCACCTCGACGCCGACCGCCTGTTTCTTGACGTTGTCGGTGAAGGCGCGCGCCACGTCGAGCGCGACGTCGGCTTCGAGCAGCGCGCGACGTACTTCGCGCAACGCGGCGTCGACGTCGGCTTCGCTGAGCGCGCCGCGGCGGGTCAGGCGGTCGAGAATGCCGCCAAGTTTTTCCGACAGGCTATCGAACATCGTTCTTCCTTTTACCTCTCCCCGTTCTCACGGGGAGAGGTCGACTTGCGAGCTCTTGCGAGCAACTCGGGTGAGGGGCATTGATCGGCCCCTCACCCGGCTCGGTCCTTTGGACCTCGCCACCCTCTCCCCGCAGGCGGGGAGAGGGAAAACAAAAATACGCCCGAGGGCGCATTGCGCTGTCGGGCGGTGGCCTCCGGCCTCTCAGGGACCGGGTGGCGGAGCTGGAATTTCACGTCTTTAGCAAAAGCGGGCGGAACCTAGGGGGCGAGTCTGACCGAGTCAAGGCAAGCCTCCGCCGTGTTTAAGGCCCCAATTGTGCGGCCAGAAAGTCGCGCATTTCCGCGGTGGAACGCCCGGCCGCCTCGGCGTCGTATTTCAGCCAATGACCGAAATAACGCACGGCAATGCGCAGTTCCGGGTTGTCGAATGAATGATAGGCTTCGGAATAGACCACGAGCTTGACCGGTGCGCCTTTGCCGGCGCGCCGCGCCATCCAGCCTTCGCATCGCTTGACCGACGACCAGTCGTCCAGTTCGCCGATGAAGACGACGGTCGGAATCGTCACCTGGTCTTCGGCGGCGCTGCACGAAGGATAGAACGCGACAGCGGCTTTATACCTGAGCCCGGCCGGCATTTCGAAAATGTCAAAGGAATGAAACGAGGCAACCTCCAGCGCAACCATGCCGCCCTGCGAGTGTCCGACCACGGCAATGCGTGTGGGATCAACGAATGCAAGCTTCGACAGGTAGATCAACGCTCCTATTGCATCCGCTTCCCGGTGGGCGATAGGCACGTCGAGGCAAGCCTGCGCGATGCCGCGTGTCGTGAAGCTATCCACGGCCAGCGTCACATAGCCCCATCGCGTGAACTGCGCGCCCGCGGACGCGCGACTCTGCTCTGACAAACCGCCGCAACCATGCAGGTACACCACGGCCGGGAACGGACCTGCGCCGGCGGGCCGCGACAAATAACCCTTGATGGTTTTGGCCGGCGCGCGGATGAGCGGCTCGCCGCGTTCGCGGGCCAAACGTTGCTGAAGATCGCCGACGAGATAGCGCGCGCTGTCGAATGTCACGACTTCGTCCGCCGCCGCGGATAAGGCCTGAGCGCAAAGGATCGTCAGCGGAATGAAGATGGCGCGGCTTGTTTCGACCAAGGTACGCATTCGCCGGCTCCTCAACGGACGCCGATTAACATCGCGCGCCGCCCGTCTACGACGTCAATTCGTAACTGACGGTGACCACCGCGCGCAACGTCTGTTCGCCGGGGGCGATGGCGGCGGCGCCAGCGCGCGTCGCTTGGAACGCGCGCGGTGGGGGAACCGCGCTTTCTTCCGAAATCGACATGACGCGGCCGACTTTCATGCCGGCGGCATTGGCATAAAGCTCAGCCTTGCGGCGCGCGTCGGCGATCGCTTCGGCGCGGGCCTTGTCGAGCAGTTTGCTTTGCTCCGATACAACGAATTCGATCCCCGACATTTCGTTGGCGCCAGCAGAAATGGCGCGGTCGAGGATGGCCGGCAGTTGACCGATGTCGCGAATTTTGACGGTGGCCTGATTATTGACCTGGAAACCGATCAGCCGCGCGGGCCCGGTTTTGTTCGCATCGTATTGCGGCTGCACCGACAGCGACGTGGTCTGGATATCCCGATCCGCGACACCGCTCTCCTTGATCGCCGCCAGCACGACGGTCATGTCGCGGGCGTTGGCGTCACTGGCCGCTCGCGCGGTCTTGCCCTGGCCGGTGACGCCGATGCGGATCAACGCCATGTCCGGCGAGGTCGCGACCGTCGCTTCGCCGGTGACGGTCACCAGCTTGTCGAGTTTCTCGGCGGCGCGCGCGCACAAGGGCGTCAGCGCCGCGGCGATCACGCAGGCAGACAACAAAACGCGCAACTTCGGCATCTTCATTTCACTGGAACGTACACGTTGATCACCAGCTCGTCGGATTTCGTCTTGACCGGATCGGTAACATATTCCTCGATAAACAGTTCCTTGGCGTCGAGATGCTTGTCGTCGAGATAATTGGTAATCGCTTCGTAAGTCGAGTCCATGGCATCATAGGCCCCGCGGTGCACGAACTTGAGCACCTTGCCCGATGGCGCCTTGCCGATAGCGATGTCGCCTTTCGGCGGATCGGTCGGCGCCGCCGCGACCGGCACCGCGGCCTCGAACGAGAACCCCGCGTCGTCGGTCTGGGTATAGATGGTCATCGCCGGGCCCGTCGGCTTGATGCCCGCCTTGTTGAGATATTCGTTGAGCGACTTGAAAGCGTCCACCAGCGTGTCGAAAGCGCCATCCCACTTACTGCTGCCTTTCAAGTAGACCATCGTCCGCTCCGGTAGCGTCACTTCCTCGCCGAAGGCGTCTCCCGGTTTCAGCGGAGAGGGGGAGCTCGGCGCCGGCGGGGGATTTTGCGCCATCGCCAGGACGGCGCCGAACACTAAGGTGAGCAAGACCGGCGCGGCAAGCCGCAAGCACGGCACTAGGGCTCTCCGTGGAACGATCCCGGCAATTCGTGACATTTCCGCATAGTATCATATGCCTCTGGCCAATTAGCGTTTATTCGCCATATAAACCGGGCGGAACCCGGGCAAGGGTTTGGCCGAATTGACAGGCAATTCCTTGGGCGCGCTAGCCAACCAATCCTTCGTGAAGATGAACGGCATCGGCAACGAGATCGTCGTGGTCGATCTGCGCGTGCGCGGCGGCAAGATCGATCCCGCGGAAGCGCGCGCGGCCGCCGCGCCTCGGGGCGCGCCTTACGATCAGTTGATGGCGCTTTATCCACCGCGCACGCCCGGCACCGAAGCTTTCATCATGATCTACAACACTGACGGCTCGGAAGCCGGCGCCTGTGGCAACGGCATGCGCTGTGTCGCCGATCTGGTGTCGAAGGAAAACGGCAAGACCGCGCTGACCTTCGAGACCGCCGCCGGCATTCTCAACTGCTGGAAGGGCGCCGATGGGTTGTTCACGGTCGACATGGGTCCGCCGCGCTTCAAGTGGAACGAGATCCCGCTGGCTGAGGAATTCCGCGACACCCGCGCCATCGAATTGCAGATCGGGCCGATCGACAAGCCGGTGCTGCATTCGCCGGCGGTGGTGAGCATGGGCAATCCGCACGCGATTTTCTGGGTCGACGACGTCAATGCCCATGATCTGGCGCGATTGGGGCCGCTGCTGGAAAATCATCCGATTTTCCCCGAGCGCGCCAACATCACGCTCGCGCATATTGCTTCATGCGATCACATCGTCATCCGGACCTGGGAGCGCGGCGCGGGCTTGACCAAAGCCTGTGGCTCTGCCGCCTGCGCAGCCGCGGTCGCCGCCGCGCGGCTTAAGCGCACCGGCCGAAAGGTGAAGGTGACGCTGCCGGGCGGCGACCTCACCATCGACTGGCGCGCCAGCGACGATCATGTGTTGATGACGGGTCCTATACAATTCGAACGCAAGGGCCGTTTTGACCCTGCGCTGTTCAAGGCAGGCGTCGCATGAGCGTCGACGTCGTCACCTTCGGCTGCCGGCTCAATATCGTCGAATCGGAAGCGATCCGGCGCGCGGCTGCCGGGCTTGACGATGCCGTGGTGCTCAACACCTGCGCGGTGACGGCGGAAGCGGTGCGCCAGTCGCGCCAGACAGTCCGACGCATCCGGCGCGAGCGGCCCGACGCGCGCATCGTCGTCACCGGCTGCGCGGCGCAGACGGAGCCCCATACTTTCGCGAACATGCCGGAGGTCGATCGCGTCCTCGGCAACGCGGAAAAGCTCAATGCGCAAGCGTGGGCCGACGACAGCCGGCGTATCGCGGTCGGCGACATCATGGCGGCGAGGCGCCACACCGCGCCCGCGCTCGACAGCATCGAGGGCCATACCCGCGCCTTCCTGCAGGTGCAGAACGGCTGCGATCACCGCTGCACCTTTTGCATTATTCCGTTCGGGCGCGGCAATTCACGCTCTTTGCCGATGGACGAGGCGGTCGCGCAGGCACGGCAGCTGGCCGCGCGTGGCTACCGCGAACTGGTGCTCACCGGTGTCGATATCACCGCTTACGGCGCCGATCTCGCCGGTGAGACGCGGCTCGGCGCGCTGGTCCAGCGCATCCTGAAAGACGTGCCCGAGTTGGCGCGACTGCGCCTTTCCTCAATCGATTCGGTCGAGGCCGATGACGATTTGCTGGACGCGCTGGCCAACGAATCCCGGCTGATGCCGCATCTGCATCTGTCGTTGCAGGCCGGCGACGATCTCATCCTCAAGCGCATGAAGCGCCGGCATACGCGCGCCGACGCAATTGCATTCTGCAATCAGGTGCGCCGCCTGCGGCCGGACGTGGTGTTCGGCGCCGACATTATCGCCGGCTTCCCGACCGAGACCGAGGATATGTTCGCGCGCTCGATGAATCTGGTGGATGAATGCGGGCTCACTCACCTGCACGTTTTCCCGTTCTCGCCACGGCCCGGTACGCCGGCCGCGCGCATGCCGCAACTCGACCGCGCAATTATCAAGCAGAGCGCCCGGTTGCTGCGCGAGAAAGGCGAGGCGGCCTTGCGCGCGCATCTCGACGCGCAAGTCGGCCACCGGCGGCAGGTATTGACCGAGCGCGGCGGCATCGGCCGCACTGAGCAATTCACCGCGGTGCGACTTGCCGCGCCAATCGAGCCGGGCGTGATCTTCGATCTGACGATAGCGGGACATGACGGCAGCCGACTTCTGGCGGCCTAGGGGAGAGACGACATGGGCGCGAATGATCATCTGGTGACGACGATGGAGCAGCTCGACGCACTCTACGGCGAGAAGAATCCCAATTCGATCGCCAAGGAAATCGATCATCTCAGCGACGGTTATCGTAAGCTGATCGAGGCGGCGCCGTTCGTGGCGATCGCGACCGGCGGCCCCGATGGCCTCGACTGCTCGCCGAAGGGCGACGCGCCCGGCTTCGTGCGCGTAATCGACGACAAGACGCTCGCCATTCCCGATCGCCCCGGCAACAACCGGCTCGACGGCTTCCGCAACATCATGCGTGACCCGCGCATCGCGCTGCTGTTTTTAATTCCCGGCGTCGGCGAAACGCTGCGCGTCAATGGCCGCGCGTCGATCTCGATCGATCCCGAACTGATGCAAAGCTTCACGGTCAACAGCAAGCTGCCGCGCAGCGTGCTGATCGTTCATATCGAGTCGGCATACTTCCACTGCTCGAAGGCCATCGTGCGCTCGAGGCTGTGGGATGAGAAGACCAAGATCGATCGCAAGAGCCTGCCCTCGACCGGCACTATCCTGGCGGAATTGAGCCAAGGCAGGCTTGGCGGCGAGTCTTACGACCGCGCCGCGCCGGAGCGGATCAAGGCACAGTTGTACTAGATATCCGTTCGTCCCCGCGAAAGCGGGGACCCAGTATTTTCTAGTTTTGTGGCTCTGGATTCCCACTTACGCGGGAATGAGCAGTGTTGGCTCGCCCTTCCACCCGCACTTGGTCAGCGCCTCGCACATGTGTTCCGGCACCGGCGCGGCGACCGCGACCGGCGGCTTGTTCTTGAAGATCGGCACCACGATCTCGCGCGAATGCAGATGCAGCGCCGGGCCGTCCAAAGAAACTGAATTGCGCGGCGCGCCGCCGTAGATGTTGTCGCCGAGAATGGGAAAGCCCATTTCCGCGCAGTGCACCCGCAACTGATGCGTCCGTCCGGTCAGCGGCTCGAGCGCGAGCCAGGTGAGACCATCGCCACGCCCCAGCACTTTCCAGGTCGTTACTGCCGGCGCTCCATGCGGGTCCGGCTTCATCCACCAGCCACGGCTCTCGTCGAGTTTGCCCAAGGGAATCTCGATGCGGCCCTCTTCACCGCCGGGCGAGCCCTCGACCACGGCCCAATAGGTCTTGCCGATCTTGCCTTGCTTGAACAGCTTGCCGAGCAGCGCCAGCGCCTTGCGGTGGCGGCCGAGCACCAGGCAGCCGGAAGTGTCCTTGTCGAGCCGGTGCGCCAGCGAGGGGTCGCGCGGCAGGCCGAAACGCAGCGCACCGAAATGGTCGTCCAGGCTCTCGCCGCCCTTCGGGCCGCGATGCACCGCTAAACCGGCCGGCTTGTCGATGATCAACATCATCCCGTCGCGGTAGAGCAAGCGGGAAAGCATCCCTTCCGGTGTCATGCTGAAACGGCTATCACGGGCGCGGCAAAGAATCATCATGAGCGACGGCACCCAAACAAGCTGGTGGAAGCGCCTGAGCTCGGGCCTCAAGCGTACTTCCTCGTCGCTCGGCGGCGCGATCGCCGATCTAGTGACCAAGCGCAAGCTCGACGCCGCGGCGGTTGAAGAACTGGAACACGAATTGATCCGCGCCGATTTAGGACCGGAATTCGCCGGGCGGATCGCGGCGGCGCTGGGCGAGGGCCGCTTCGATAAAGCCATTGCGCCGGACGACGTGAAGGCGGTGCTCGCCGGAGAGATCGAGAAAGTGCTGAGCCCCGTCGCCAAGCCGCTTGAGGTGACGGCACGCCCGTTTGTCATTCTGGTTGCCGGCGTCAACGGTTCCGGCAAGACCACCACCATCGGCAAGCTCGCCGCCAAGTATCGCGCCCAGGGCAAGAGCGTGATGCTGGTGGCCGGCGACACATTTCGCGCAGCCGCCATCGATCAACTCAAAATCTGGGGGGAGCGCACCGGCGCCATCGTCAAGGCCAGTACGCCCGGCGCCGATGCCGCCAGTCTCGCGTTCGAGGCCATTACCGCCGCCATCGCGCAAAGCACCGATATTGTTCTGGTCGACACCGCCGGCCGCCTGCAAAATCGCGCCGAGCTAATGAGGGAGCTGGAAAAAATGGTGCGGGTCATGCGCAAGGTCGAGCCGGCAGCACCCCACGCGGTGCTACTGGTGCTCGACGCTACCGTCGGCCAGAACGCGCTTAGCCAAGTCGACATCTTCGGCAAGATCGCGGGCGTGACCGGGTTGGTCATGACCAAGCTCGACGGAACCGCGCGCGGCGGCATCCTGGTCGCGATCGCGGCCCGCTTCGGCCTGCCGGTGCATTTCATCGGCGTCGGCGAGGGTGTCGATGACCTGGCACCGTTCACCGCGCGCGATTTCGCCCGCGCCATAGTTGGGCTGGAATCCTGACCTAAAGAAAAATTATGCCCGACAAGAAAAAACTCAATCCTATTCTCAAGCTGGTGCTCGACATCGGGCCGCTGGTGCTGTTTTTTGCCGCCAATGCGAAGTTCGGCATCTTTGCGGCGACCGGCGCTTTCATGGTGGCGGTGCTGATCGCGCTGGCCGTCGCCTACACGATCACGCGGCGCATCGAGGTGATGCCGATCATTACCGCCATCATCGTCGTCATTTTCGGTGGGTTGACGCTGCTGTTGCACGACGAGTTGTTCATAAAGCTCAAGCCGACCATCATCTATCTTTTGTTCGGCGGCACGCTGCTGGGTGGCCTTGCCTTCGGAAAATCTCTGCTCGGCGTGGTGTTCGACCAGATGTTTCATCTGACGGACGAAGGCTGGCGCAAGCTGACGTGGCGCTGGGCGCTGTTCTTCCTGGCGCTGGCGGCGCTGAACGAGATCGTCTGGCGCAACGCATCAACGGATTTCTGGGTCAGCTTCAAATTGTTCGGCGTGGTGCCGCTGACGTTTTTGTTCGGCGCGCTGCAGATGCCGCTGATCAACAAATACAGCGTTGAACGAAAATCCTAGCGTGCCGCCACCTTGGCGATTTCGGGCTCCAGCGTGCCACGAAGATTTTCGGCGGTGATCGGCCCCACCAGCTTGTAGGCAATAGTGCCGTCGCGTCCGACCACATAAGTCTCCGGCACGCCATAGACGCCCCAGTCGATCGAGGTGCGGCCGTTGGCATCGACGCCGGCGGCGGCGAAAGGATTGCCGTAACGATTGAGGAAGCGCCGTGCATTCTCGGGCGCGTCCTTGTAGTTGATGCCGACGAGCTGGATGCGCTTGTCCTTCGACAATTGCTCGAGGAACGGCACTTCGTCATGACAGGGCACGCACCACGACGCCCAAACATTCACCACCGTCACCGCACCCAAGAAGCTGGCGTTGCTCAGACCCGGCACCGCCCTGCCGTCGCGCTCAAGTCCGGCGAGCGGCGGCAGATCGGTTTTCGGCGCGGGGCGGCCGATCAGCGCCGACGGCAGGTGTGACGGATCGCCGGCGCCGAGCCGATACAGGAACAGCGCGGTGAGCGCGATAAACGCGATCAGCGGCAGCAGGACCAGGAAATTGCGCCGTTTCTTTCCTGAGTTTTCACCAGCGGTCGCGCTCATCGTTCGGCCTTGCGCCGCGAGCGCCGCGTCACGCCGCGCTCCTCGAGATCGCCGAGGATGCGCCGCTGTGCCGAATAATCGAGCGCGACCCATGCGATCAGCGCGGCCACCACGAATACCGTCACCGCGTAGGCGGCGACGATAAAATCAGCGTGCGGGCCTAGGTTCATGCGCGGGCTTCCTGCGCCTCAATCAACCGCATGGCGCGCACGCGCCGGCGCAGGATTTCATTGCGCATGGCGGCAAGAAGTAGCGTCACGAACAGCAGCGTGAACGCAGCCGCCATGATCAACAGTGGCCGCAGGATCGACGGGTCGATGGCCGAACCGCCCATGCGCAGGATCGAGGCCGGTTGATGCAGCGTGTTCCACCAGTCGACCGAGAACTTGATGATCGGAAGGTTGATCGCGCCGACCAGCGTGAGCACCGCTGCCGCGCGCGAGCCGCGGCCGGGATCCTCGGCGGTCCAGTAGAGTGCGAGGACGCCGAGATAGAGCAGGAACAGCACCAGCACCGATGTGAGCCGCGCGTCCCACACCCAATAAGTGCCCCAGGTCGGGCGGCCCCAGAGCGAGCCGGTGATCAGACATATCAGCGTGAACGCAGCGCCGATCGGAGCCGCCGCCTTGCCGGCAACGTCCGCCAGCGGATGCCGCCACACCAGCGTGCCGAGCGCGGCGGCGCTCATCAGCGCCCAGCCCATCATGCCGAGCCAGGCGGAGGGCACGTGCAGGAACATGATCTTGACGGTGGCGCCCTGCTGGTAGTCATCAGGCGCGTTCATCGCGCGCGCCAACCCAAACGCGAACAACAGGGCCGTTGCCGCCGCCAGCCATGGCAGCAGGCGGCTGACCATGTTTAAAAAGCGCGTCGGATTGGCAAGGTCGATCACAGCCATTGAACTGAATTAGCCGCCAGTCGGTTTGGACGCAATGCAGCCGGCGGCTTATTTTGGCGGCGCGAGCCGGCGACAGTCGCCATTGTCCGGCTATTTCGCGGCAACGGCCGGTGATTGGTCGTTTTCGTTTGCACTTTTGAGTTTGATCAGTGTCGCGATGCCGAGGCCGAAATCGTTGAAGGAGGTCTGTTGCGCCTGGATATATTGGTAGAACGGTAGGTAAAGTTCCCGGGCGCTGGGATAAAATAAATCCAGGATGATGCCGGGGTCGCAAATATTCTTTGCCGCGCAATAAACGACGGTGTCGTAGAAATTTAATACAAAGGCGAGTTCGGCTTCGAGTTTTTCCCTCCGCACTATGTTTGTGATCACTTCCGTGAGCTGCTTCTCATCGCCCGCCGCGTCTTCGATTTCCTTGCGGTTATCAATGGCCAGGATGTTGATGTGCTTTCGGTAATCCGTGTACGGCGCGTTGTTGAATTGCCGAAACAGCGCGAGTGATTCCTCGATGCGCTTTTCGTTCTTTGATTCATAGTACTGGAAAATGCCGAAACCGACGCCGTAGATCAGAGATATCGCGCCTGCGACCTTGGCGACATTGAGCAATAAATCATGGCTCTTCTTGCCAAAACGCAGCCTGAAGCGCGACACCATCGTCTTGGGGTGGGGCTTGCTTGCCATGCGTTAAAGCTTGCACTGGGGAAGCTTGGGATTCTTTTTGCAGATGCCGATGACGACCTGGTTGGTATGGGCAGTGCCGGACGAATTGGTCGGCCGATCTTTTTTGATGCTGTCGCGCGTATCCTGCAATTTCTGTTCAAATTTGTCCGAGTCGAGCTTCTCGGCTGCAAGACGCGTTTGGGTATGCCCGGGGATGACAACGCAGCATGTAAGAACGGCAGCGGCGGCGCCCGTGGCAAGCGTCGTGATTGTGATGTAACTCATCGCCGCTCCGTTACGCCGAGCACGATTGAGGTTGCGATTACGGCACAAGCCTATCAAGGAATAAAGGCTGTAGCAACCGGAGGTAGTTTAGTCCAATCCATGCCTGAGCGCGGCTGCGGCGGCGAATGGGCCGAGCACCAGTGAGCCCAAGGACAGCGCACACACAATGGTAAACGCTGGCCCGAATGGCGCCGGGCCGGTGATTGCCGCCTCGGCGGCGGCGACGCCGAAGATGAGAACGGGGATTGTCAGCGGCAAAACCAAGACCGCCAGCAACAGGCCGCCGCGCCGTAGCGCAACCGAGAGGGCCGCCCCGATCACTCCGATAAACGTAAGCGCGGGCGTGCCGCCGAGCAGCGTCAGCGCGACGATTGCCATGACGCGCAATTCGACATTGAGCATAAGGCCGAGCAGCGGCGAGATCGCCACCAGCGGCAGCGCGGTCGTTAGCCAATGCGCGATCGCCTTCGCCGCCACCGCCAGTTCGAGTGGCATGCGATCCATCATCAGTAGATCGAGCGAGCCATCGTCAAAGTCGGTCACGAAAAGCCGGTCGAGCGCGAGCAGGCTCGCCAGCAGCGCGCCGAGCCACAGGATCGCCGGGCCGATACGCGCCAGCAAAGCGAGATCGGGACCGAGCGCGAACGGCATCATGACGACGACAATCAGAAAAAACAGCGCGCCCATCAGCGCGCCGCCGCCGCCGCGAACCGCGAGCCGCATGTCGCGCAGTACGAGGGCGAAAAGCGCTTTCATGCCGGCCCCAATGCCAGTTCGCGCGCGCGTTCGAGGCCGATCGGCCCGTGCGCCGCGGCCACGATCATGCCGCCGGAGGAGAGATGGCCACGCATCAACTCAGCGAGCCGGTGTTGCGACGGCGCGTCGAGCGCCGACGTCGGCTCGTCGAGCAACCAGATTGGCCGCTTGACCGCAACGAGCCGGGCGATTGACAGCCGCCGCCGCTGCCCGGCCGATAGATAGGCGGTCGGCAGGGCGGCGAGCGGGGCAAGATCGATCACCGCCAGCGCGGGCTCGATGCTCTCTCCGCCGGCGCCAAGATAACGTGTCCAGAATTCCAGGTTTTCACGCACCGTCAGCGAGGATTTCACCGCGTCCTGATGGCCGAGATAATGCGCTTGCTCGCCGATACTGGCGTCAGCTTCGCCGCCATCGAGTTCGAGTCGGCCGGCGGCCAGCCGCACCAGGCCGGCGATCATGCGCAACAGCGAGGATTTGCCGGCGCCATTGTGCCCGGTGACCAGCAGAGCTTCGCCGCCGGACAGACTGAAATTGATGCCGGCAAACACTTCGCGCCCGCCCCGGCGGCAAGCCAAATCGCTGCCTTTAAGTTGCATCACTTGCGCCCAGATGCCGGATGCAAGGCGGCCATGCAGGTTCCGGAAACCCCGATTTATCACGCATTTTCAGGGAAGTTCCCTCGTTCATGTGGCGTCCAGCGCAAAAAGACCCTATAAACCCGCACCGAAGGCGCTAACTTAATGGAATTCGGACGCAAGTCTCCCCGGCGAGAAAACTCCTGTCTTGCTAAGAGCTTAGACCGAACCGACACCGATGTCCCGGCCGGGAGTGGAAACAGCCGACATGACTTCGCTCGACAGTTTTAGATGCTGCAAGATCCTCGAGGTTGGTAGCAAAACTTACGCCTATTTCAGCCTTCCGACCGCCGAGCGAAACGGCCTGAAGGGAATTTCCCGCCTGCCGTTCTCGATGAAGGTGCTGCTGGAAAATCTGTTGCGCAACGAAGACGGGCGCACGGTGACCAAAGACGACATCAAGGCGTTCGCCGAGTGGCTCAAAACCAAAACCTCGCACCACGAATTCGCCTTTCGCCCGGCGCGGGTGCTGATGCAGGACTTCACCGGTGTGCCGGCGGTCGTCGATCTCGCCGCTATGCGCGACGCCATGGAGGCGCTCGGCGGCGACCCCAAGAAGATCAACCCGCAGGTGCCGGTCGATCTGGTGATCGATCACTCGGTGGCGGTGACCTTCTTCGGCAACAACGGCGCGTTCAAGAAAAACGTCGAAGAGGAATACCGGCAGAATCAGGAGCGCTACAAGTTTCTGAAATGGGCGCAGCGTTCGTTCGATAATTTCAACGTGGTGCCGCCCGGCACCGGTATCTGCCACCAGGTCAATCTCGAATATTTGTCACGCGTGGTCTGGAGCAAAAAGGACAAGGTTAAGGTTGGCGACAAGGTGGCGACGATGGACGTCGCCTATCCCGACACTGTGGTCGGCACCGACTCGCACACCACGATGGTCAACGGCCTGTCGGTGCTGGGTTGGGGCGTCGGCGGCATCGAGGCCGAGGCCGCCATGCTTGGCCAGCCGCTGTCGATGACCGTGCCGGAAGTGATTGGATTCAAGTTCTCCGGCAAACTCAAGGAAGGCGTGACCGCGACCGACTTGGTGCTGACCGTGACACAGATGCTGCGCGCACGCGGCGTGGTCGGCAAGTTCGTCGAATTCTTCGGCCCCGGTCTCACTCATCTCACCATCGCGGACCGCGCCACGCTCGGCAACATGTCGCCGGAATATGGCGCCACCTGCGGTTTTTCGCCGATTGACGACGACACCATCCGCTACATGAAGGATACCGGCCGCCCGGCGGATGTGATCGCGCTGACGCTAGCTTACGCCAAGGCGCAGGGCATGTTCCGCGTCAAAACCACGCCCGATCCGATGTTCACCGATATTCTCAAGCTCGATCTCGCCACGGTCGAGCCCTCGCTCGCGGGTCCCAAGCGTCCGCAGGACCGTGTCGCGTTGAAGGAAGTGAAGGCCGGCTTTGCCAATTCGATGGATAAGGAATTCAACAAGAGTTCCGACGCGAAGAAACGCGTGAAGGTCGAGGGCAAGAACTACGACATCGGCCATGGTGACGTCGTGATCGCGGCGATCACTTCCTGCACCAACACCTCCAATCCGAATGTGATGATCGGCGCCGGCCTGCTGGCTCGCAAGGCCGCGGCGAAGGGTTTGACCGCGAAGCCCTGGGTGAAAACCTCGCTGGCGCCCGGCTCGCAGGTGGTCGGCGAATATCTCGACAAATCCGGCTTGCAGAAGGATCTCGACAAGCTCGGCTTCAACCTGGTCGGTTTCGGCTGCACCACCTGCATCGGCAATTCCGGCCCGCTGCCGCCGGAGAATTCCAAGGCGATCAACGACGGTGACCTGGTGGCTGCCGCGGTGCTCTCGGGCAACCGCAACTTCGAAGGCCGCGTTAACGCCGACGTGCGCGCCAACTATCTCGCTTCGCCGCCTTTGGTCGTTGCCTATTCAATTGCCGGCTCGATGAATATCGACTTGGTGAAGGAGCCGCTCGGCACCGACCAGAAAGGCAAGAAGGTCTTTCTCAAGGACATCTGGCCGTCGAACAAGGAAATTGGCGAATTCGTCGGCAAGAATATCAACCGGCAGATATTCACCAAGAAATATGCCGATGTGTTCAAGGGCGACGCCAATTGGCGCAAAATCTCCGTCAAGGGTGGACTGACTTATGCGTGGGACGATCGCTCGACCTACGTGCAGAATCCGCCGTATTTCGAGGGCATGGAAAAGCGCCAGCGGCCGATCGAGGACATCGTCGACGCCCGCGTTCTCGGGCTCTTCCTCGACTCGATCACCACCGACCATATTTCGCCCGCGGGATCGATCAAGGAAGCGAGCCCGGCCGGCGAGTACCTTCGCGATCACCAGGTCCGCCCGAAGGATTTCAACCAGTACGGCACGCGCCGCGGCAATCATCAGGTCATGATGCGCGGCACCTTCGCCAACATCCGCATCAAGAACCAGATGGTGCCGGGCGTCGAAGGCGGCGTCACCATTCACTACCCATCGAAGCAGCGCATGACGATGTATGACGCGGCCATGAAATATAAGGCCGATCACGTTCCACTCGTCATCTTTGCCGGCAAGGAATACGGCACCGGTTCCTCGCGCGATTGGGCCGCCAAGGGCACGGTGCTGCTCGGGGTCCGCGCGGTCATCACCCAGTCGTTCGAGCGCATCCACCGCTCGAACTTGATTGGCATGGGCGTTCTGCCGCTGGTGTTCGAGGAAGGTACGTCATGGCAGTCGCTCGGCATGAAGGGCGACGAGCAGGTCACGATCCGGGGCCTGCATGGCGACCTCAAGCCCGGCCAGCGGCTGATTGCCGAGATCGTCGCCGGTAACGGCACGCTTAAACGTGTGCCGCTGATTAGCCGCATCGACACGGCGGACGAGCTCGACTACTTCAAAAACGGCGGAATCCTGCAATACGTGCTGCGCCATCTGGCCGTTTAACGTTGACCTGCCATGCCTCAACGTCAAAAACCGCTCACTGCGAAGTGAGTAGCGGGTGATCGGTGGGGCGCTTTATATGGTGTTGCGCCGGGCAGGGGAGATTGTGGGATCGGCATGAATTATCGCCACATCGCCTTTGCGGCCGCAGCGATTTGCACCGCCTCAATGACGCCGCCCTCGGCCAACGCCGGGGAACCGCGCGCAGTCGTTGAATTGTTCACCAGTCAGGGCTGCTCGTCTTGCCCGCCCGCCGACAAACTCATGGGCGAGCTGACGCATGATCCATCGCTCGTCACGATGAGCCTGCCGGTCGACTATTGGGACTATCTGGGCTGGAAGGACACGCTCGCTTTGCATGGCCATTCCGTTCGCGAACGGGCCTACTCCGAGGCGCGCGGCGACCGCGAAGTCTATACCCCGCAGGTCGTGGTTAACGGCATCGTGCATGTGCTGGGCAGCGATAAGGCCGCGATCGAAAAAGCGATCGCGCAAACGCGCCAGAGCGCGGCGCCGTTGACGCTGCCGGTGACGTTGAGCGTCGCGGATGGGAAAGTGTCGGTGAATGTGCCGGCCGCCAAGGACGAGCACCGCAGCGCGGAGGTCTGGCTCTGTCCGATTACCGGCAAGACGCAGGTCGCGATCCGCCGCGGCGAAAACAACGGGCATTCCTTGGCGTACTACAACGTGGTGCGCCGCTGGGTGAAACTCGGCGACTGGAGCGGCAAGGCGGAAACCTTCAGCCTGCCGGTAGCCGCGCTGCCGAATGCGGAATTTTCGCTGCAGGACATCGACCGCGTTACCGTGATCGTGCAAAGCGGCGTCGCCGCCAAGCCCGGGCTGATGCTGGGCGCAGCGACCGCCAGCCTGCATTAAGTTCGCAATTCTCCCCGCCATAAAAAATCGGGCCGGCGACTAGCCGGCCCGAAGAACTAGGGGATTGAACCGTACGCGAAATCAACTGAACTTTACGCGGAACTCAACTTGGCCCGGTCGGCTGACCCCCGGGGGGCTGGGGGGCTGAGGAATCCGGAGATCGAACCGGACCGGGCCTTTGAGGCAACGCTCGCCTTATCCCAATCCAGCGTGACCGGCGATTGACGAAAATAGGGCGTTATTGTGGGGGCTTTTAACGTCTTCGTGATCGCGACCCGGAGATTCCTGCCGTTTCCGTGGCTTTTTTGCCGAAATGAGGCCCTTGCCGCGGGGGCTGCCAGGCGCGATCATTGCCCCGACCAAAAGGAGGCGCCGCATGACGTTCGGTTCCGGCGAAATCGATCCCAGCCAGTCCCCCGGGGGCGGATCCCCGGCGCGCTCGACACCCGCCCCCGTTTCCCAGGTCACCTTCAGCCGCCGCGAGCTCAACCGCATTCTCGATCTCTATGGCCGCAAGGTTGCCGCCGGCGAATGGCGCGATTACGCCATCGACTTCCTGAAAGATCGGGCGGTGTTTTCCGTGTTCCGCCGCGCATCGGAAGTGCCGCTCTATCGCATCGAAAAAAATCCCAAACTGTCGCGCCGACAGGGCGTCTTCAGCGTGATCTCGGCCACCGGCCTGATCGTGCGCCGCGGCCACGAGCTCGACCGCGTGCTGCGCTCGATCGACACGCTGTCGCTGGTGGCGAATTAACGGTCGACCTTAGTGCAGGTTCGCATCCGGCACTCCGCCGTCGCGCGGCGAGGAGCCTGGATGTTGTGGCGGGATTGCCGCGCCCGGTCCTAATGTCAGCTGCATCAGCGGGGTGTCGAGCCAGCGGCCGAATTTCCAGCCGATATTGCGTAAGTTTCCGGCGAGCGAAAATCCGCAAGCTTTGTGTACCCCGATTGACGCCGCCTGATCTGAATCGCCGATCACGGCGATCATCTGCCGGTAGCCGAGCGCGGTGCACGCCTCGATGATCTTGACGAGCAGCGCCTTGCCGATTCCGCGGCGGTGGCAGTCGGACGCGACGTAAACCGAATCCTCGACGGTGAAGCGATAGGCCGGCCGCGTGCGATAAAGCGAGGCATAGGCGTATCCGGCAACGGCGCCTTCGACTTCCGCAACGAGATAGGGGAATTTGCCGTCAAGCACGGCCTGCATCCGCCGCGTCATCTCGGTTTCGTTGGGCGGCTCGAGCTCGAACGATGCCGTGCCGGTCGTCACGGCATGGGCGTAAATACGGGTAATGGCCGGAATATCGGACAGTCGGGCGGAGCGGATGGCTAGGGTCATATGCCGGCTAAGTTACCAAAACAAAACGCCCCGGCACTAGGCCGGGGCGCTGGATTTAAGCGTTGCGCTTTGATCAGCGGCGGTCGCCCATAAAGCGCAGCAGGAACAGGAACAGGTTGATGAAGTCGAGGTAGAGCGTCAGCGCCCCCATCACCGACTTGCGGCCGGAGACGGTGCCATCGTCGTTGGCACTATACATTTCCTTGATCTTCTGGGTGTCCCAGGCGGTCAACCCGGCAAAGATCAAGACGCCGATCGCCGAGATGGCGAAGTCGAGCCCCGTGCTCTTCAGGAAGATGTTGACGACCATCGCCAGGATCAGCCCGAACAGGCCCATCACCAGGAACGAGCCGATCGGAGAGAGATCGCGCTGGGTGGTGTAGCCGTAGAGACTTAACGCGCCGAACGACGCCGCCGAGATGAAGAAAGTGCGGGCGATCGAGCCGTGCGTATACGTCAGGAAGATCGACGACAGCATCACCCCGAGCAAGGCGGCATAGGCCATGAACAAAAACAGCGCCGTAGCCGGCTGCAGCCTGTTGATGCGAAAGCTCAGGAAAAACACGATGCCCAGCGTGCCGAGGAACAACACGATCATCCCGGCGCCGCCGTAAATCGTCTGGCCGAAGGGCGTCAGGCTGACGAGCCGGCCGTTCAGGTCGGTGACGGCGGCGGCATTGTAGGTAAACCATGAGACGACGCCGGTGAGTGCGACGCCGCTGGCCATATAATTGTAGATGCGGATCATGTAGGCACGCAGGCCCACATCGATCTCGGCCGCACGCGCAGTACCGATGCCGCGGGCAGCTACGTTACGGTCATAGTCCGACATCGAAGTTTCCTCTCTTTGTCCGCGCGCCGGCGGCAGCCGTCGCGCTCGTGGCGTGAATCTGAGGGTGTCTGAAGTGTCGGCGCCAGATATGGCATTACGGTGTTGAGCAACATTTCGGATCGTTAACGATGCCACTATAGGCCTAAACAGTGTGTTGCGGAATGGTACAAAATCTATAGGTTTCTCAACACCGGGGCCGGTTTCTGGCCCAGCGCGCTGTAGGTACCGATCAGCCCCAGCGTCACCGTAACCGCCACCGCGCCGAATGTGGCGGCCAGCGCGGGCAGCGGCAGCCAGACGAACGGCAGTTGCATCAATTCCGTGACGATCAGCCAGCCGGCCAGCGACCCGCTCAACACGCCGAACACCGCGGTGGCAGTCCCCAGCAGTAGATATTCGATGGTGTAGGCGGCGAGCAGACGGAAGCGGGTGGCGCCCAGCGTCTTGAGGATCACCGCGTCATAGACCCGATGACGATGGCCGGCGGCAAGCGCGCCGCCCAGCACCAATGCCGCGACCAGCAGCGTCAGCGCGCTGGCGCCGCGGATCGCCAGCACCAGATTGGTGACGATGGCGGCGACCGCGTCGAGCGCGTCCTTCACCCGCACTGCGGTGACCATCGGAAACGCGTCGGCGACCGCGTGCAAAATCGCGCCCTCCTGCGCCGGTGTGCCGCCGTTCTGAAACGTGAGCGTTGCGAGATGGGTGTGCGGCGCGCCATCGAAGGCGTGCGGCGAAAACACCATGACGAAGTTGATGCCGAGGTTCTCCCAATCGACTGTGCGCATGTTGGCGATGCGGGTGGTAATATTGCGGCCGAGTACATTGACGGTGACCGGATCGCCGAGTTTCAGGCCGAGGCCGTCGGCGATCTTCTTCTCGAATGACAGCAGCGGCGGCCCGTCGTAGTCGGCTCCCCACCATTGGCCCTCGACCAGCCGCGAGCCGGATGGGATTTCGCCTGCGTAAGTAATGCCGCGGTCGCTTTGCAGCACCCAGGCGGCGCCTTCCTTCGGTTTCAGGTTTTCGGCCGGGATGCCGTTGGCCGAGACAATGCGTCCGCGCAGCATCGGCACTTCCTCGAGTTTCGCAGACGGCGCCTGCGCGCGCACGAAGGCATCGAAGCGTCCGGCCTGGTCGGCCGGAATGTCGAGGAAATAAAACGAGGGCGCCTTGGCCGGCAATTCCTGCGCAAATTGCCGCTGCAAGTTGCCGTCGATCTCGATCACCGTGACCAGCAACGCGATGCCTAATCCGAGCGAGAGCACGATGGTGGGCGTCAGCGCGCCAGGCCTGTGGATATTGGCGACCGCCAGGCGCAATACGGTTGCGCGCGCACGCGGCGCATGACGGGCCGCGAACGTCAGTATCGCGGAAACCAGGCGCAATATGATAAAGATACAGACTGCGACGCCGACATAAATGATCGCGACGCGCCGGTCATAGGCCAGCAGAACGGCCAATGCGGCCAACGCCATCACCGCTCCGGCCGTCATAACGATATAGATCTTGCGCGGCCACGCCGGCTGCGGCGCTACCGCATCGCGGAACAGCGCGCCGACCGGCACGTCATGAGCGCGGCCGAGCGGCCAGAGCGCGAACGCCAACGCCGTTGTCAGGCCGTAGACCATCGCCAGCGCCAACTCGGCCGGATGCACGGCCGGATCGATCGGCAGCGGAATGATCGCGCCGAAGATCCACGAAACTGCAAACGGCAAGATCGCACCCAGCGCCATGCCGATAGCGCCGCCAGCGGCAGCCAGCAGCAGCACCTGCGTGAGATAGATCGCGAACACGCGCGAACCACTGGCGCCCAGCGCCTTCATGGTGGCGATGATCTCGCGCCGGCGGTCGAGATGGCTTTTCACGGCGTTGCCGACGCCGACACCGCCGACCAACAGGGCGGTCAGGCCGACAATCGTGAGGAATTGCGTGAAGCGGTCGACGTTGCGCTCGAGCTGCGGCGAGGCGTTGCTGCGATTGCGGATGTCCCAGCCGGCCTCGGGAAAGGCGCTGCGCGCCTCCTGCGTGACTGTCTTGGCTGCCGCATCGGTAGCATCGCTCTGCGGCAGGCGCAGCCGGTAATGCCAGCGCACGAGACTGCCTGGCTGCAACAGACCGGTGGCGCGCAACGCCTCCTGACTCACGAGAAGTCGCGGCCCGAAGCCGATACCGCCGGCGAGCTTGTCCGGCTCACTCGTCAGCGCCGCGCGGATTTCGAACGTGGCGTTGCCGACGGTCAGCCGCGCGCCGGGCTTGATGTTAAGCCGGGTCAGCAGGACCGGATCGGCGACGGCACCGAACGCGCCCCCACGCTGCGCCAGTGCATTGCTTAGCGCGACCGCCGGATCGAGCACGGCCGCGCCATACAAAGGATAGGCGCCGTCCACGGCCTTCATTTCGACCAGCGTGGCTTTGCCGCTCGCGTCGCGCGCCATGGCGCGCATGGTCGCGGCGCTCGAAACCTTGCCGTGATTGTCGAGGAAAATCCGCTCGTCCGGTGAAAGCTCACGCTGGACCAGCGTGAAAGCGAGATCGCCGCCGAGAATGACCTGGCCTTGGCGTGCCAGGCCGGAGGCCAAGCTTGCCGCCAGCGAGCCGACGCCGGCGATCGCCATGCAGCCGAGTGCGATGCAGGCGATGAATACATAGAAACCGCGCAGGCCGCCGCGCAGTTCACGCAAGGCGAAGCGCAATGGCAGCCAGCGGCCGCTGTCACGCGCGGTAGCGATTGCGATCATGAACCCACGCCGTCGATGCGGCCGGAACGCAGCCGCACGATCCGCCCGCAACGCGTGGCGAGCGCGGAATCGTGCGTCACCAGAACCAAGGTGGAGCCGTATTTTTCTTGGCCGGCGAACAAGAGATCAATGATCTGCTTGCCGGTATCCTCGTCGAGGTTTCCGGTCGGCTCATCGGCCACCACGATCGCCGGATTGGGCGCCAGCGCGCGCGCCACCGCAACGCGCTGTTGCTCGCCGCCGGAAAGCTCGGCGGGATAATGCGCCAGCCGCTCGCCAAGTCCGACGCCGCCAAGTTCTTTGCGCGCCCGCTCATTCGCGTCCGCAATACCCGCCAGTTCCAGCGGCACCGCGACATTCTCCAGCGCGGTCATGGTCGGGATCAGATGGAACGACTGGAATACAATGCCGACATTGCGGCCGCGGAAGCGCGCCAGGGCATCCTCGTCGAGTGCATTTAAATTCTCACCCGCCACCGCCACCGTACCGGTGTCGGTCCGCTCCAACCCTGCCATCACCATCAGCAGCGTTGATTTGCCGGACCCGGACGGCCCGACCAGGCCAATTGCCTCGCCCCTGCCTATATTCAGGTCGATGTCTTTGAGGATATGCACGCGGGCCGCTCCCTGCCCGAGCGAGAGATTGACGCCGGCAAGCGAAATGGCCGGCCCCGCCTGGGAAGGTGCTTTCATGGGATTTCACCGCTCACGATCCCGCACATATGGGGGAAAACGCAGCCAGGTCCAGCGTCTTGCGGTGTCGGCGGCGGTCGCGCTGGTTTGTGCCTTTGCAGGCAGCGCCCGCGCGGCCGACGAGCGGCCGGTGAAAATTGTCGTGCTGGGCGATTCCCTCAGCGCCGGCTTCGGTCTGCCGGTCGGCGACGCATTTCCGGCCAAGTTGGCGCAAGCGCTCAAAGCCAAAGGCGTCGCGGCAAATGTTGCCAATGCCGGAGTGTCCGGCGACACCGCTTCGGGCGGGCTTGGCCGCCTCGATTGGTCCGTCCCGGAAGGAAGCGAGGCGGTGATCCTCGAGCTCGGCGCCAATGACGCGCTGCGCGGTGTCGACCCGAAAGTGACCAAGGCGGCGCTCGATACGATCCTCAACAAGCTCAAGGCGCGTCATATTGCCGTGCTGCTTGCCGGCATGAAGGCACCGCGCAACATGGGCCACGATTACGTGCAGGACTTCGATGCCCTTTATCCCACGCTTGCCTCGACTCATTCGGTCGTCTTTTATCCATTCTTCCTCGACGGGGTCGCCGGCGACCCCAAACTCAATCAGGCCGATGGCCTGCACCCGACCGCCGCCGGCATCGATGTGATCGTCGCGCGAATTCTGCCGCAGGTTGATGAGCTCATTGCCAAGGCGCTTGCGGCGCGAAATTAAAAGTAGACGGCCATGCCTCGTCTTTTCACGGGTGTCGAAATTCCCGCCGATATTGGCCAGGCGCTCGGCATGCTGCGCGGCGGATTGCCGGGCGCGCGTTGGATTGATCCGCAGAATTATCATCTGACGCTACGCTTTATCGGCGACGTCGACGACATGGTCGCGCAGGAAGTCGCGCTAATGCTGGGCCGGGTCAAGCGCGGAGCTTTCGATCTTTATTTGGAGGGGCTGACCTCATTCGGCGGTCGCAAGCCGCGAGCGGTGGTGGCAGCGGTGGCGCAGACGCAGGCGCTGTTCGATGTACAGGCCGAGCAGGAAAGGTTGATGCAGCGCATCGGATTGGATCCCGAAGGGCGCAAATATACGCCGCACGTGACGCTGGCGCGTTTGCGCGATTCATCGAGCCAGGCGGTCGCCGAATATCTTTCGGCGCGCGGCTACTTCCGCACCGCGGCGTTCCATGTCTCGCGCTTCGTGCTGTATTCGTCGCGCGCCTCGGTCGGCGGTGGCCCTTATGTGGTCGAGGCGAGCTATCCGCTCAATTAGACCGCCGGCCGCAGCATGCGCGACTGGGCCTCGAACATCGCCGCGGCGATGCCGTGACTGTCGGCGGCGGTCTCGCGCATCAGCGAGAGTAGCGTCGAGCGCGGCGGATCGACTTCGCCGATGACGCTGCCGAAATCGAACTTGAGGCCGGCGTCGAACTTGCGGGCCAGCTGCTGCATGCGCTGATTCTCGGCGAGGCATTCCATGCGCAGCAATCGCACACCGCGGTTGCGGGCGGATAATAGCGTGCGCTCCAGCAATTCCGTGCCGACGCCGAGGCTTTGCCAGGGTTGCTCGATGCTGAAGGCGGCTTCCGCTCTGCGGGCAAACGGTGCGCCGTCCTGCCGTAGCTCGGCGGAGCCACGCAGCGCGCCGTCGACGAAGAAACCGTGCACGATCACGCCGAGGCCGTTGGCGGTCGCGGCATGGCGGGCGATGAAATCGTCCGACACCGTGCCGGAAAAACGCCGGTAGCGGCTGTCGCGGTCGAGCCGCAGCAGATGGTCGCGATAAATATCGGTCTCGCCGACCCACAATTTGCGGATGGTGCCGTCGTCGGGCAAAGGCTCGTACATGTTCGGCTTCCTCAATTCAGAGTGGCCCTGCATGGCCGCGAATCCATCCCTTTGTTTGTTATATGGTGCAATGCAGCAAAAAGACGGCTAAGGGGATGCTGCGCGACCCTCATCTACTGAAAATGCATAACTAACAGAGGTTTATCCGACCATTCCCGCAGCATTGTTGCCGCGGGTTGCTGCAGCATCCGAGCTTTGCCGCGTCCCGTGGTCGATTTACAGACGGCGCGGATCACCCTACCTCTGCGGCCTCGCCGCGCCGGTCCCCTGCGATTCGTTTCATGTCGGAAACCTTCAGCACGCGCTACGCGGCGCTCGTCGCCGCCGGAAAAATCGAGGCCGATCCGGGCCAGGCCGTGCTCGCGGGCCATTTGACGGCGCTCGAGCGGCGCATCGACCGGCATCGGCTGGCGCGCAAATCGTCCTCGCTGGGCTGGCTGTTCGGCAAACCCGAACAGGCCGGCGCGCCCCTCAAGGGCCTCTACATTTACGGCGAGGTCGGCCGCGGCAAGACCATGTTGATGGACTTGTTCTTCGAGGCCAGCGCCGTGCAGCGCAGGCGCCGCGTCCATTTCCATGAATTCATGACCGAGGTTCACGAACGCATCCACGCCTACCGGCAGGAAATCAAAAACGGTGCGCTGCCCGAGCAGGATCAGATCCAGCGCGCCGCCGGCGCGATCGCCGAAGAAACCTGGCTGCTGTGTTTTGACGAATTCCATGTCACCGATATTGCCGACGCCATGATATTGGGTCGGTTGTTCACCCGGCTGTTCGAACTCGGCGTTGTCGTGGTGGCGACCTCGAATCTGGCGCCGGATGAACTCTACAAAGACGGACTCAATCGCGCGCTGTTTCTGCCTTTTATCGCGCTGCTGGAGCGGCAGTGCGAAGTCGTGCGGCTGGAAGCGCGCGTCGATTTCCGGCTGGAGAAACTTACCGGCATGTCGACTTGGTATGTGCCGGCCGATGCGAAAGCCGATGCCGCGCTTGACGACGCCTGGCGGCGTCTATCCGGCGGCCACGCCGGTGCGCCGCATGATCTGATGGTGAAGGGCCATGTGGTGAAAGTGCCGAGGGCGGCGATGGGGGTAGCGCGCTTTTCGTTCGACGAACTCTGCGCTCAGCCGCTGGCAGCCGCCGATTACCTCAAGATCGCGCATGAATTCCATACTATTATCCTCGATCGTATTCCGATCATGGATCACAGCCGGCGCAACGAAGCCAAGCGTTTCATCATCTTGATCGACGAGTTCTACGACAACGCGGTGAAGCTGCTGGCCTCGGCGCAAGCGCAGCCCGACGCGCTTTACATCGCCAACGACGGCTACGAGGTGCAGGAATTCAAGCGTACTGCTTCACGCCTGATCGAAATGCGTTCGCAATCTTATCTCGGTCTGCCGCACGGCCCGCGGCCCGGCCCGGCAATCGATGCCGGCAAGATTGTCGAGACTTGACTCGATTTTTCGTTGCCAATTGCTTCGCCGCGCGCGAAATAGGCGCCGAGGGCGAACTGCAATTAGGAGCCGGATATGGCCGAACAGCCGCTCCCACCGGAGTCCGTCAGTACCCCGTCTGACTTGCCGAGCAACGGCGATGCCGCTGTGGCGGTTGCGCCGGTGCGGCCGAAACGGGTACGGCCCGTCCGCTTCCAATGCGTCGTTTGCGGCAAGGAGAAGCCCGCTCGCGACGTGACCCAGCTCGACGTCGTGCGACCCAACGTGATCGACCGCATCAAGGTCGATCATCCCGACCTGCCGGCCGAGGGCCATATCTGCGCCGAAGATCTTGACCGCTTCCGCTCACGCTATGTCTCGGAGCTGCTCGGGGAGGAGCGCGGTGAACTCACCAAGCTTGAACAGGACGTGGTACAGAGCCTCGCCGACCACGAGACCTTGGCCGAAAACATCGAAGCCGAGTGGGTCGGCCATCGGACTATCGGTGAACGCTTATCGGATCACCTGGCAAGCTTCGGCGGAAGCTGGACGTTCATCATCATCTTCTTTGTCGTCCTGGCTGTCTGGATGGCCTTCAACGCCGTCACGATCGAGCAGGAGCGGTTCGATCCGTACCCGTACATTTTGCTCAATCTTGTCCTTTCATGCCTCGCGGCCATCCAGGCGCCGATCATCATGATGAGCCAGAAGCGCCAGGAGGCGAAGGATCGCCTGCGGTCGGAGAACGATTTCCGGGTCAACCTCAAAGCTGAGTTGGAAATCAGGCACCTGCATGAAAAGATCGATCACATCCTGACGCGGCAATGGGAGCGGCTGGCCGAGATCCAGCAAATTCAGCTGGAGATGATGCAAGATCCGACCATGCGGAAACGCTGAGTCCCGCTGCAATATGGGCTGGACTCAGGGCGGCACGTCTGCTGGTATAATGTATACAAGATGTGGGATGGCCCGTATCTTTCGCTGTCTTGTCGTTGTCAGCCGGACCGGATAACCACGCGTCCGGCTCATCCTTAGTCGAGAGTTTTCCCATCATGGCGCGTAACAAGATTGCGTTGATCGGCGCCGGCCAGATCGGCGGCACGCTCGCCCATCTCATCGGTCTTAAACAACTCGGTGATGTCGTCATGTTCGACGTCATGGAGGGCATCCCGCAGGGCAAGGCGCTCGACATCGCCGAATCCTCGCCGGTCAACGATTTCGACGCCAAGGTCGTCGGCGCCAACAGCTACGAGGCGATCGAAGGGGCCGATGTCTGCATCGTGACCGCCGGCGTGCCGCGCAAGCCCGGCATGAGCCGCGACGACCTGCTCGATATCAATCTCAAGGTGATGGGGCAGGTCGGCTCCGGCATCAAGAAATACGCACCCAATGCGTTCGTGATCTGCATTACCAATCCGCTCGACGCCATGGTGTGGGCGCTGCAAAAATCCTGCGGACTACCGCAACAGAAGGTCGTCGGCATGGCCGGCGTGCTCGACTCGGCGCGCTTCCGTTATTTTCTTGCCGACGAGTTCAACGTCTCGGTGGAAGACGTCACCGCCTTCGTGCTTGGCGGCCATGGCGACACCATGGTGCCGCTCACGCGCTACTCGGCGGTCGCCGGCATTCCGGTTCCCGACATGGTGAAAATGGGCTGGACCACGCAGGCGCGCGTCGACGAGATCGTCAAGCGCACCGCCAATGGCGGCGCCGAAATCGTCAATTTGCTCAAGACCGGCTCAGCCTTCTATGCGCCGGCGGCTTCCGCGATCGCGATGGCGGAGAGTTATCTGCTCGACAAGAAGCGCGTGTTGCCCTGCGCCGCCTGGCTCAACGGCGAATACGGCGTCAAGGATCTTTATGTCGGCGTTCCCGTTGTGATCGGCGCCAAGGGCGTCGAGCGCATCGTCGAGATCGAGCTCAATAGCGGCGAACGCGCGATGTTCGAGAAATCGGTAGGCTCGGTAAAGGGCTTGGTCGAAGCTTGCATGAAGATCGCGCCCACCCTCGGCAATTAACGCAAGCCGGCTTGCTGCCGGGAGTGCTGCATGAACATTCACGAGTACCAGGCTAAGGCGGTGTTGCGCGAATTCGGCGTGCCGGTGCCGCGCGGCGTACCGGCCTTTTCCATCGACGAAGCGCTCAAGGGCGCCAAGGAGCTCGGTGGCCCTGTCTGGGTGGTGAAGGCGCAGATTCACGCTGGCGGTCGTGGCAAGGCCGGCGGCGTCAAAGTGGTCAAATCCATCGACGACGTGAAAAAAGAATCAGCGCGCATCCTCGGCTCGACTTTGGTCACGCATCAGACCGGTCCGCACGGCAAGAAGGTCAACCGGCTCTATATCGAGGAAGGCTCGGCCATCGACCGCGAATTCTATCTCTCGGCGCTGATCGACCGCGAAACCTCGCGCGTCGCCTTTGTGGTCTCGACCGAGGGCGGCATGGACATCGAAGAAGTCGCCAAGAACCATCCGAATAAAATACTGACGTTTTCGGTCGATCCGGCCACCGGCCTCATGGGACATCACGGCCGTCGTGTGGCGCAGGCGCTCAAGCTTACCGGCGATTTGGCCAAGCAGATCGAGGCCATTCTACCCAAGCTCTATGCCGCCTTCATCAGCAAAGACATGAGCATGTTGGAGATCAATCCGCTGGTGGCGACCAAGGACAACAAGATCATCTGTCTCGACGCCAAAGTCGATTTTGACGGCAACGCGCTCTATCGGCATCCGGACATCGTGGCGCTGCGGGACTTGACCGAAGAAGACGAAAAGGAAGTCGAGGCTTCCAAATACGATCTCAACTACATTTCGCTCGACGGCTCGATCGGTTGCATGGTCAACGGCGCCGGGCTGGCGATGGCGACAATGGACATCATCAGGCTCTACGGCATGGCGCCGGCGAATTTCCTCGACGTCGGCGGCAGTGCCACCAAGGAGAAAGTCGCCGCGGCGTTCAAGATCATCACGTCAGATCCCAACGTGAAGGGGATCCTGGTCAACATCTTCGGCGGCATCATGAAATGCGATGTGATCGCCGAGGGCGTGGTGGCGGCGGTGAAAGAGGTCGGACTGAAACTGCCGCTTGTGGTTCGCCTCGAAGGCACCAATGTCGATCTCGGCAAGAAGATCATCGCCGACTCAAAGCTCGACGTGACGTCGGCTGACGATCTCGACGACGCCGCGCAGAAAATCGTCAAAGCCGTGAAGGGCGCTGCCTGATGTCGGTCCTCATCGATAAAAACACCAAGGTCATCTGCCAGGGCTTCACCGGCAAGAACGGCACGTTCCATTCGCAGGCCGCGCTGGACTACGGCACCAAGATGGTCGGCGGCACCTCGCCCGGCAAAGGCGGCTCGAGCCATCTCAACCTGCCGGTGTTCGACACCGTCGCGGAGGCTAAGGACAAAACCGGCTGCGACGCCAGCGTGATCTATGTGCCGCCGCCCGGCGCGGCCGATGCCATCTGCGAGGCAATCCAGGCCGAGATCGCGCTCATCGTCTGCATCACCGAAGGCATTCCGGTGATGGACATGGTCAAGGTCAAGCGCGCGCTGTCGGGCTCGAAGTCGCGGCTGATCGGGCCGAACTGCCCGGGGGTGATGACGGCGGGCGAATGCAAAATCGGCATCATGCCGGGTAATATTTTCAAGCCGGGCAAAGTGGGCATCGTGTCGCGCTCCGGCACGCTCACCTATGAGGCGGTGTTCCAGACCAGCCGCGAGAATCTGGGCCAGACCACCGCGGTCGGCATCGGCGGCGACCCGGTCAAGGGCACCGAGTTCATCGCGGTGCTGGAGATGTTCTTAGGCGATCCGAAGACCGAGTCGATCGTGATGATCGGTGAAATCGGCGGTTCGGCCGAGGAGGATGCCGCGCAATTCCTCAAGGACGAGGCCAAGCGCGGCCGCAAGAAGCCCATGGTCGGCTTCATTGCCGGCCGCACCGCGCCCCCGGGGCGCCGCATGGGCCATGCCGGCGCGATCATTTCCGGCGGCAAGGGCGATGCCGAGTCCAAAATTGCAGCAATGGAATCGGCGGGAATCAGGGTATCACCCTCGCCAGCCCGAATCGGGAAAACCCTGGTAGAAGTACTGAAGTCCTGATTCAGTCCTTAGGTCTTTCGTAGACTTACAGGCGTCATAAATAGAGTTAAAACAACAAATCCGCCTTCGGAGACGGTCCTAAACCGTTGCCGCGGGGCGACCGCGCGGATCGAGACCGCGCAAGGACCGATCAGCCATGTCCCGCCAGGATGCCAACGCCACCTTCGCCCGCACGTCTTTTCTCTACGGCGGCAACGCCGCCTACATCGAAGGCCTCCAGGCCAAATACGAAAACGACCCGGCCGCGGTCGACGCCGAATGGCGGGAGTTTTTCAAGGGCCTGAAAGACGACAAGTCGGACGTCGTCAAAAGCGCCCGCGGCGCCTCCTGGAAGAAACCGAACTGGCCGCCGCGTCCGGACGGCGATCTGGTGGCCGCGCTCGACGGCCAATGGGCCGAAACCGAAAAGAAAATCGGCGAGAAGATTCTGGCCAAGGCGCAAGCCAAAGGTGTCGAGCTATCCGAAGCCGAGGTGCTGCAGTCGGCGCGCGATTCGATCCACGCGCTGATGCTGGTCCGCGCCTATCGCGTTCGCGGCCATTTCCACGCCAAGCTCGATCCGCTCGAACTCGCGCCTGAGAAGGACGAGGAGGAACTCGATCCGCGCTCCTACGGATTTGAAGAAGCCGATCTCGACCGCAAGATTTTTCTCGACATGGTGCTCGGCCTCGAATTCGCGTCGATGCGCGAGATCGTCGCCATCCTGCGCCGTACCTATTGCCAGACGCTCGGCGTCGAATTCATGCACATCTCCAACGCCGCGCAGAAGAGCTGGATCCAGGCGCGCATCGAAGGCCGCGACAAGGAAATCAGCTTCACCCGCGAGGGCAAGCGCGCCATCCTCAACAAATTGGTGGAAGCCGAAGGCTTCGAGAAATTCCTCGACGTAAAATATACCGGCACCAAACGCTTCGGCCTTGATGGCGGCGAGTCATTGATCCCGGCGCTCGAGCAGATCATCAAGCGCGGCGGCAATCTCGGCGTACAGGAAATCGTGCTCGGCATGCCGCATCGCGGCCGCCTCAACGTGTTAACCCAAGTGATGGGCAAGCCGCATCGCGCGCTGTTTAACGAATTCAAAGGCGGCTCGTCGACGCCGGACGAAACCGAAGGCTCCGGCGACGTGAAATATCACCTCGGCGCCTCGTCGGACCGCGAGTTCGACGGCAACAAGGTTCACTTGTCGCTGACCGCCAATCCGTCGCATCTGGAAATTGTCGACCCGGTAACGCTCGGCAAGGCGCGCGCCAAGCAGGATCAGCACGGCGCCACGCCCGAAGAGCGCACCATGGTGCTGCCGCTGTTGATGCACGGTGACGCGGCTTTCGCCGGCCAGGGCGTGGTGGCGGAATGCTTCGGGCTGTCGGGTTTGAAAGGCTATCGCACCGGCGGCAGCCTGCATTTCATCGTCAACAACCAGATCGGCTTTACGACCTATCCGCGCTATTCGCGCTCGTCGCCCTATCCCTCCGACGTCGCCAAGATGATCGAGGCGCTGATCTTCCACGTCAACGGCGACGATCCGGAAGCGGTGGTCTACGCCGCCAAGGTCGCGACCGAATACCGGATGAAATTTCAGCAGCCGGTCGTCATCGACATGTTCTGCTACCGGCGCTTCGGCCACAACGAAGGCGACGAGCCGGCGTTCACCCAGCCGCTGATGTACAAGAAAATCCGTGCCCACCCGACCACGCTGGAAATCTACAGCAAGCGGTTGATCGGCGAAGGCGTCGTCACCGAAGCCGAAGTCGAGAAGATGAAGGCCGGCTGGCGCGCGCATCTTGAAGCGGAGTTCGAGATCGCCTCGGGCTACAAGCCGAACAAGGCCGATTGGCTCGACGGCCGTTGGTCCGGCCTGAAATCGGCCGGCGAAGTCGAGGATCCGCGCCGCGGCAATACCGGCGTCGCCGTCGAGGAATTGCGCGAGATCGGCAAGAAGATCACTGTCGCTCCGCAGGGATTTAACGTTCACAAGACCATCCAGCGCTTCCTTGATAACCGCGCCAAGGCAATCGAGAGCGGCGAGGGCATCGACTGGTCGACCGCCGAGGCGCTCGCCTTTTGCACGCTGCTCAAGGAAGGCCACCGAGTTCGTTTATCGGGCCAGGATTCGGAACGCGGCACCTTCTCGCAGCGTCATTCGGTGCTGTTCGATCAGGAAACCGAGGAGCGCTACACGCCGTTCAACCATCTGGGAGGCGAACAGGGGCGCTATGAGGTGCTCAACTCGATGCTCTCGGAGGAGGCTGTGCTCGGCTACGAATACGGCTACTCCACCGCCGAGCCGAACGCGCTCACCTTGTGGGAGGCGCAATTCGGCGACTTCGCCAACGGCGCGCAGGTGCTGTTCGACCAGTTCATCTCATCGGGCGAACGCAAATGGCTGCGCATGTCGGGTCTCGTCTGCCTGCTGCCGCACGGCTACGAGGGGCAGGGGCCGGAACATTCGAGCGCGCGGCTCGAGCGCTTCCTGCAGATGTGCGCCGAAGACAACATGCAGGTGGCAAATTGCTCGACACCCGCCAACTACTTCCACATCCTGCGCCGCCAGCTGAAACGCGAAATTCGCAAGCCGCTGATTTTGATGACCCCAAAAAGCCTGCTGCGCCACAAGCGCGCGGTCTCAAAGCTCGACGAATTGGCGTCCGGCGCCACCTTCCACCGGCTGCTGTGGGACGACGCGCAATTGCTGCCGAACGAAAAGATCAAGCTCGTCGCCGATGACAAAATCCGCCGCGTCATCCTATGTACCGGCAAGGTCTATTACGACCTTTACGAGGAGCGCGAGAAGCGCGGCATCGACGACATCTACCTTCTGCGCGTCGAGCAGCTCTATCCGTTCCCGTCCAAGGCGCTGGTGGCCGAGCTGTCGCGCTTCAAGCAGGCCGAGATGGTGTGGTGCCAGGAAGAACCGCGCAACATGGGCGCCTGGTTCTTCGTCGACGTGTTCCTGCAATGGGTGCTCAACCAGATCGGCGCCAAGCACCGCACGATGCGCTATGCCGGGCGGCCGGCGTCGGCCTCCACCGCGGTCGGGCAGATGAGCAAGCATCTGGCGCAGCTCAAGCAGTTCCTCGACGAAGCGTTGGGCTAAAAGGACAAGGTCATGGCTGACATCCGCGTGCCCACCCTCGGCGAATCGGTCACCGAAGCGACCGTCGGCAAATGGTTCAAGCAGCCGGGCGAGGCGGTGGCGGTGGACGAGCCGGTGGTCGAGTTGGAAACCGACAAGGTCACGCTGGAAGTCCCGGCGCCGGCCGCCGGCGTTTTGTCCGATATCGCCGCCAAGACCGGCGATACCGTTGGCGTAGCCGCGCTGCTCGGCCAGATCAAGGAAGGCGCCGGCGCAACGCCTGCCAAACCGGCCACTGCCCCGCCACCCGTCGCAAAAGCAGCCGAGCCGCCGAAACCGGCGCCCGCTCCGGCCGCGAAAGCCGCCGACATGCCGCTGCCGCCTTCGGTGCGCAAAATGGCGGCCGAAAGCGGTATGGACCCGGCCAAGGTCGCAGGCTCCGGCCTGCACGGCCAGGTCACCAAAGGCGACATGATGGCGGCGATCGAGAGCGCCGCCGCTCAGCCTACGCCGGTCGCGGCCACCGCCGCTTCGGTGCAGATGCGCGCGCCGTCGCCGGCCGACGATGCCGCGCGCGAAGAGCGCGTGCACATGACGCGGCTGCGCCAGACCATCGCGCGCCGCCTGAAGGATGCGCAGAATACCGCCGCCATGCTGACGACCTTCAATGAGGTCGACATGAGCGCGGTGATGTCCTTGCGCAATCAATACAAGGAGCTGTTCGAGAAGAAGCACGGCGTGAAGCTCGGCTTCATGGGATTCTTCGTGCGCGCCTGCATCCAGGCCTTGAAGGAAATCCCCGCGGTCAATGCCGAGATCGACGGCACCGACATGGTTTACAAGAATTATTATCACATCGGCGTCGCGGTCGGCACCGAGCGCGGCCTGGTGGTGCCGGTGCTGCGCGATGCCGACCATCTGTCGCTCGCCGGCATCGAGAAGACGATCTCCGAAATGGGCAAACGTGCGCGCGACGGCCAGCTCAAGATCGAGGAGATGCAGGGCGGCACCTTCACCATTTCCAACGGCGGCGTTTACGGCTCGCTGATGTCGACGCCGATCTTGAACGCGCCGCAATCCGGCATTCTCGGCATGCACAAGATCCAGGAGCGGCCGGTGGCGCACGCCGGCAAGATCGAAATCCGGCCGATGATGTATCTGGCGCTGTCCTACGACCACCGCATTGTCGACGGCCAGCAGGCCGTCACCTTTTTGGTGCGCGTAAAGGAATGCCTGGAGGACCCGGCGCGGCTCGTGCTGGATTTGTAAGCGTATGACCTACGACATCATCGTCATCGGTACCGGCCCCGGCGGCTATGTCTGCGCCATCCGCGCGGCGCAGCTTGGGTTGAAAACCGCCGTGGTCGAGAGGAATGCGACTTTCGGCGGCACCTGCCTCAATGTCGGCTGCATCCCGTCGAAAGCGCTGCTGCACGCCTCGGAATTGTTCGAGGAGGCCGGCCATAGCTTTAGCAAAATGGGCATCGGCGTTTCCGAACCCAAGCTCGACCTGAAAGCGATGATGGCGTTCAAGGACCAGGGCGTCGACGGCAACGTCAAGGGCGTCGAGTTTCTGCTCAAGAAAAACAAGGTCGATACCTTCCACGGCGCCGGACGCATAGCGGCGCCCGGTAAGGTCGAGGTCAAAAGCGCCGACGGCAAGACCCAAACGCTCGATACTAAGTCCATCGTGATCGCCACCGGCTCCGACGTGGCCAGACTCAAAGGCATCGAGATCGACGAGAAGCGCATCGTGTCATCGACCGGCGCGCTGGTGCTCGACAAGGTGCCGGAACATTTGCTGGTGGTCGGCGCCGGCGTGATCGGGCTCGAGCTCGGCTCGGTGTGGCGGCGTCTTGGTTCGAAAGTCACCGTCGTGGAATTCGTCGACGGCGTACTGCCCGGCATGGATGGCGAAGTGCGCCGCCAGGCGCAGCGCCTGTTCGAGAAACAGGGCATGACGTTCAAGCTGTCGTCGAAGGTCACCGCCGTGGACGCTTTGGGCAAGAAGTTGAAAGCCACCGTCGAGCCGGCCAAGGGCGGCGCATCTGAAACCATCGAGGCCGATGTGGTGCTGGTTTCGATCGGCCGCGTGCCCTTCACCGACGGGCTTGGCCTGAAAGAACTCGGCGTCAAGCTGGATGAGCGCGGCCGCGTCGTGGTCGATCATTATTATGCGACCAACGTGCCCGGCATCTGGGCGATCGGCGACGTTATCGCCGGGCCGATGCTGGCGCATAAAGCCGAGGACGAAGGCGTGGCGGTTGCGGAAATTCTGGTCGGGCAGGCCGGCCACGTGAATTACGGCGCCATCCCGAATGTGGTCTACACCTATCCGGAAATCGCCACCGTCGGAAAATCGGAAGAAGAATTGAAGGCCGCCGGCGTAGTCTATAACGCCGGCAAGTTTCCGATGACCGCCAACGGCCGCGCCAAGGTCAACCAGACCACCGAGGGCTTCATCAAGATTCTCGCCGACGCCAAGACCGATCGCGTGCTCGGCGTGCACATGGTCTGCGCCGACGCCGGCAACATGATCGCGGAGGCCGTCATCGCCATGGAGTTCGGCGCCTCGGCCGAGGATATCGCGCGCACCTGTCACGCCCATCCGACGCTGCCCGAGGCGGTCAAGGAAGCGGCCATGGCGGTCGCCAAGCGCGCAATTCATATGTGATACTTCCTCCGTCCTCACCATGAGGCCGATTGAGTGGTGAAAAAAGCAAACGAGTAGCGAAATGGCCCAAGGTCACAAGGACAAAGTCGCCGTCATCACCGGCGCCGCCGGCGGCATTGGGCAGGCCTTCGCCAAGCGGCTGGCCGAGGATGGCGTGCATGTCGCCATCGCGGATCTCGGCGACGGCGCGGCTACCGTGAAACTGGTGGAAGCTGCCGGCCGGCAGGCCATTGCCGTCAAGTGCGACGTGGCTGCGGAAGATTCGGTCGCCGCCATGGCCAAGGCGGTCAACGCCGAATTCAGCCACGTCGACATCGTGATCAATTGCGCCGGTATTTTCCCGCAAAAGAATTTCGAGGACATGACATTCGCCGACTGGCGCCAGGTGATGTCGATCAATCTCGACGGCACCTTCCTGGTCACCGCCGCCTTCGTACCCGGCATGCGGAAGCGCAAATGGGGCCGCGTTGTCAGCATGGCCTCGTCCACGCTTGGCTCGGTGGTCACCGGCTTTACGCATTATGTCGCGAGCAAAGGCGGCATCGTCGGCTTCACCCGCGCGCTCGCCACCGATCTCGCGCCCTATGGCATCACGGTCAACGCCATCGCGCCGGGGCTCACACGTTCGCCCGGCACGGTGGTGCGCGCACCGCGCCCGGCCTTCAAGACCATGGACGAGGAATTTGACGCGGTCGCGCAGATGCAGGCGATCAAGCGCGTCGAAGTGCCGGAAGACCTGGTGGGCGCGATATCGTTTTTGACCAGTGACGATGCCGCTTTCATGACCGGCCAGACGTTGAATGTAGACGGCGGACGGGTGCGAAGTTGAGCCGCCTTAATTAAGGCGCGCCCTTATTCCAAGATGACATGATGCGCCGCTGGCTCCGCCCGCTTTGGGTCATTCTTGCGCTGCTGTTTCTGCTGGAAGCGTGGCTGTGGGACCATCTCGCTCCCGTTATCGCGCGCGTCGTCGATCTCATTCCCTGGGGCCGGCTCAAGGACTGGATCAAGCGCGCCATCACCGACCTTCCGCCCTGGGCGGCGCTGTTCGTCTTCATCGTTCCCTTGATCGTTCTGCTGCCGCTAAAATTTCTGGAATTCTTTTTACTTGCCAAGCGGCAATGGCTGGCCGCCGGTTTGGTGCTGATCTTCGCCAAGCTGCTCGGCCTCGGCGTCACCGCGTTCGTGTTCGAGGCGACGCGCGATAAGCTGTTGCAGATGGCCTGGTTCCAGCGAATGTATGACTGGTTCCTATGGGCGCGCGATTGGGCGCATGCGCAGACCGAACCGATCCGGCAACGGCTGGCACAACTGCGATGGCTGCTCAAACCGCAGCGCGCCGGCAAATTCCTGCGCCGATTGATGCGGCTGCGGCGCAATGCCTACCGCGGTCGCGCGGCTTAGTCAGTGCACCAAATGATGCACGAGGTGCGGGGCCCATAGGCCGATCGCCGTGAAGGCCAGGCCGACCACGCCGACCAGCCCAGACAGCCAACCCAGCACGACCATCCCGGTGATGACCTGCGCTGAAGCCAGCACAATGCCGATCTGGAACGCGGCTGAGGCAAACTCATAATTGTGATAGCGCGCCAGGGCATGTTCGCGCTTTTCCTCGGCTTCCCGGGCGCGCTCGGAAAGCTGCTTGCGGCCCTCATGGCTCGCCGGATCGTCGTCATAGCGCGCGGCCGTCTTCTTCCAGGTGTCGATGTTCTTGGTCAGCCGCGCCTTGAGGTCGGCGTCGGTGGCGCGGTCGGCCTCGATCTGCATTTGCTCCGCTGCCGTGGTCAGCACGGTCATGCGAATGGTCTTGGCCTGGAAGAAAGCCCACAGGTCGTTGGCTGCGACGTTCAGGGTAATTGCCGACGTCTGCGCGCTTTTGCCCAGCGTTTCGGAAAACGCCAGAAACAGCGCCAGCACCGAGATCAGCAGCGCGATTTTTTTATTGCCGCCATGCGCCGCGTGTTCGGCGTGCTCGGCATGTTCCATATTCTCGTGTGCGCTCATCGCCCCCCTCCAGTTCAATGTCGCGCTAACGATGATAGCAAAGCGCCGCCCTGCGCAAGGGGCTCTCAACCCGGATTATGACGCTTAGATTACGCGCGCGGGTGGGCGCTGGCGTAAACTTCCAGTAATCGCTCGGAATCGACCGCGGTATAGATTTGCGTGGTCGATAGCGAGGCATGGCCGAGCAATTCCTGGATGGCGCGCAGATCGCCGCCGCGCGCCAGCAGATGCGTGGCGAACGAATGTCGCAGCGCATGCGGCGTCGCCGTATCGGGTAGTCCGAGCGCGCCGCGCAGCCGCGCCATCGCCAGTTGCACGATGCGCGGCGACAATGGCCCGCCGCGCGCCCCGACGAACAGCGGTCCGTCGGCCGGCAGATCGAGCGGGCAAAGCGCGATATAGCCGTCGATCGATTTGACGACTTGCGGGAGCACCGGCACCATGCGCGTCTTGTTGCCTTTGCCGATGACCGTAATTGTGTCGCTCGCAGTGAAATCCTTGCGCTTGAGCGACAGCGCTTCGGATATGCGCAGGCCCGAGCCGTAAAGCAGCGCCAGCACGGCGGCATCGCGCGCCACGATCCATGGCTCGCGGGTTTCCCCCGCGCGCAGTTCGGTGTCGGACATCCGTTTGGCGGCGGCGATCGCCAGCGGCTTGGGCAGCGTCTTGCCAACCTTGGGCGCACGCACCGCGGCGAGTGCACCGACTTTGCCCTTGCCGTTGCGCTCCAAATACCGCGCGAACGAGCGCGCGCCGGCCAGAACCCGCATCAGCGAGCGGCTGCTTAGGCCTTCGCTGCGCCGCGCCGCCATGAAGGCGCGCACATCCGCCGGCGACAGCCTGGCCAATTGCTTGAGCGACGGCGCGCCGCCCAGATGCCCCGCCAGGAAACCCAGGAACTGTCCGACGTCGCGTTGGTAGGCTTCCAGCGTTTTTGGCGACATGCGGCGCTCGGCGCCGAGAAACCTAAGCCAACCGGTAACTTCGGCGGCAATTTCGGGGACGGCGTTGAGCGTGCTCATGGCGGCAGAGTGTCACCGCTTTCTTCACCCTTCCTTAAGCGCGCGGAATCGGCCTAGATCAAGCGCATGATCCCGAAAAGTGGGAACCGGTTTTCGGATGAGATCATGCGCAAGTAAGAGAGCCTATGACCACGCGTTTTGTCGACGTTCTGGTGCCGGTGGCGCTGGACCAGACCTATTCCTATCGGGTGCCGGAGGGCCTTTCGCTTGGCATCGGCGATGTGGTGGCCGTGCCGCTCGGCGCGCGCGGCGAAACCATGGGCGTGGTCTGGGCCGACAACGCCGCGCCCAGCCCCCGCCTGCACAATCGCATGAAGGACGTGACCGGCAAGCTCGGGGTGCCGTCGCTCAAGCCCGAACTTCGCAAATTCGTCGATTGGGTCGCCGACTACACGCTCAGCCCCCGCGGCACGGTGCTGCGTATGGCGCTGCGCATGGGGGAGCATCTCGGCCCCGCGCGCGAGCGCGTCGCCGTGCATCTGACCGGGCCGCCGCCACAACGCATGACGCCGGCGCGGGCGCGCGTGCTGGCCTTGTTCGCTGACGGACTAACTCGCGCCAAAGGCGATGCCGCACGTGAAGCGGGCGTCAGCGCCGGTGTGATCGACGGGCTGATCGACGAGGGCACGCTCGCCACCGTGGCGCTGCCGCCGGAGAAGGTGGCGCAGCAGCCCGATCCGGATTTCCGCAAGCCGGAATTCTCGCTTGGACAATTGGCCGCCGCCGATGCGCTACGCACCACGGTCGATCAGGGCGGTTACACCGTGACGCTGCTTGATGGCGTCACCGGTTCGGGCAAGACCGAAGTCTATTTCGAGGCGGTGGCGGAAAATATCCGGCGCAAGCGGCAGACGTTGATCCTGATGCCCGAAATCGCTTTGACGTCGCAATCGCTCGACCGCTTCACGGCGCGTTTCGGCACCCGCCCGGCCGAATGGCATTCGCAGCTTTCACCGCGCACGCGCGCGCGCACCTGGGCCGCTGTGGCGGCGAATGAATTGTCGGTGGTGGTCGGCGCCCGCTCGGCGCTGTTTCTGCCTTACGCCGACCTCGGACTTGTTGTCGTGGATGAGGAGCACGATCCCGCCTACAAACAGGAGGACGGCGCGCATTATCACGCCCGCGACATGGCGGTGGTGCGCGGCAGCGTCGCGAAAATTCCGGTGGTGCTGGCCTCGGCGACGCCGTCGGTCGAATCGGAGGTCAACGCGCGGCGCGGACGCTACAAACGCATCCATCTGCCGGAACGTTTCGGCGGCGCGCATCTGCCGACGATCGAGGCCATCGACATGCGGCGCGAGGGCCCGCCGCGCAATCGCTTCATCGCGCCGCGGCTCGCCGAAGCGGTTAAAAATACGCTCGAAAGCGGCGATCAGGCGCTGTTGTTTCTCAATCGCCGCGGCTATGCGCCGCTCACGCTCTGCCGCGCCTGCGGCTTCCGCCTGCAATGCCCGAATTGCGACGCCTGGCTGGTCGATCACCGCTTCAAGCGGCGGCTGGTCTGCCACCATTGCGGCTTCTCGATGCCGCCGCCGGCGGAGTGCCCGCAATGCCATGCCACGGAAAGTTTCGCGCCTATCGGCCCCGGCGTCGAGCGGCTGGAGCACGAGGCAGCCGAGCTGTTTCCGGGCGCCCGCATTCTCGTTTTGTCGAGCGATCTGGTGGAATCGATGGAACGCCTGCGCCAGGAACTCGACGACGTGGCGGAGGGCCGCTTCGACATCGTGATCGGCACGCAATTGGTGGCCAAGGGGCATCATTTCCCCAAGCTCAATCTGGTCGGCATCGTCGACGCCGATCTGGGGCTCGGCAACGGCGATCCGCGCGCGGCCGAACGAACGTTCCAATTGTTGCATCAGGTGGTGGGCCGCGCCGGGCGCGAGGAGGGCCGCGGCGTCGGCTACCTGCAGACCCATCAGCCCGAACATCCGGTAATGAAGGCGCTGATCCTGGGCGACCGCGAGGCGTTCTATTCGAGCGAAATCGCATTGCGCGAGCGCACGCATTATCCGCCGTTTGGGCGGCTCGCCAGCCTAGTGATCACCGCCAACGACCGCCACGCCGCCGAATCTACGGCCGCGCGCTGGTATCGGCCGCGCCCAAGGACGAGCAAGTGCGCGTGCTCGGGCCCGCCGAAGCGCCAATCGCAGTGGTGCGCGGCCGTCATCGGTTTCGGGTCCTGGTGAAGGCGCCGCGCGCCTTCGATCTCTCGGTCTATTTGCGGCTATGGCTGGCCGCGGCGCCCAAACCGCGCGGCAATGTGCGGCTGGAAGTGGATGTCGATCCGCAGAGCTTTTACTGATTGATCTAGTCGATCACCGCTTCCGCAGTCTTGGTGCCCGGCGTTTGCCCGGCGGCACGGATGATCAGCACCATCGGGATCATCCCCAGCGTCAGAAGCATCAGCAGCTTGAAATCGTTGAGATAGGCGATCATCGCCGCCTGCTGGGTGACGATCTCGTCGAGCATGGCACGGCCGAGATCGGTATTGACGTTCAGGTTCATCGCCACGTCCGGCATCTGCAGCGCATTATTGAACGGCGTCACCCCTTCGACGATGCGGGCATGCATCTCGATGGTCTTGTCAGTCAAGTTGGCGATCACCATGGAAATACCGACCGACGATCCGATATTGCGCACCAGCGTCAGGATCGAGGTACCGCCGTTGCGCAAATGCCCAGGCAGCGTGAGGAAGGCCGCCGTCGTGATCGGCACGAACAACAGGCCGAGGCCGACGCCCTGGATGACGCTGGTGACGACGATCATGCGCTGCGTGACGTCGAACGAAAACCCGGTCATGTAATAGAGCGTGCCGCCGGTCAGCAGCAGACCGAGCAAAATGAGATAGCGCGTTTCCAGAAGCTTCATCAGCCGCGGCGCCACCATCATGGTCAGCAGCGTGCCGACGCCACGGGAACCGAGCAGCCAGCCGGCGGTCTGGATCGGATAGCCGAGCAGATTCTGCATGAACGGCGTGACCAGCGCCATGGTGCCGAACAGCACCACGCCGATTACCACCATGAACACGCAGCCGGAAACGAAGTTGCGGTCCTTGAACATCTCGAAGCGCACGAACGGCTCGGGCGTGGTCAGCGAGTGGGCGAAGAAATAGTAGAAGCCGACGATCGATACGATCGTCTCGGTCCAGATCTCGCTGGCGCCGAACCAGCCGACCTGTTCGCCGCGATCCAGCATCAATTGCAGCGAGCCGATGCCGACCGCGAGCGCCAGGAAGCCGAACCAGTCGAAGCGTAGATACTCAAGGCGCTTGGTTTCTTCCATGAACAAGATCATGCCGATCGCGGTCATGATGCCGATCGGTAAATTGATCAGGAACACCCAGTGCCAGGAATAATTGTCGGTCAGCCACGCGCCCAGCGTCGGGCCCATGATCGGGCCCAGCATGACGCCGATGCCCCATACCGCCATGGCCTGTCCGCGTTCCTGCAATGTATAGGCGTCGAGCAGCACCGACTGCGACAGCGGCACCAATGCCGCGCCGGCCATGCCCTGCAACAGGCGGAACAGCACCATCTGCTCGATATTTTGCGCCAGCGCGCACAAGAACGAGGCGACGGTGAAGCCAATGACGCAGATAATGAACAGCTTCTTGCGGCCGAAGCGGTCGGCCAGCCAGCCGATCGGCGCCGTCATGATGGCGGCTGCCACGATATAGGACGTCAGCACCCAGTTGATCTGATCGAGCGAGGCCGACAGCGAGCCCTGCATATAAGGCAGCGCGACGTTGGCGATTGTGGTGTCGAGCGCCTGCATGATGGTGGCGGTCATTGCGCAGACCGTAATCAGCCAGCGCCGCAGCTTCGGCGACATCGACGCAAAGTGCGTCGGGTTCATTTGGCCGGTTCTTTCGTCGCGGTCGACATGAACGGAATCCGGCTATGACCGGTATCGATGTCGACGACCACGCTCATGCCGGAGCGCAACAGGCGGGTGTTTTCGTCCTTGTCAAAGGCGATGCGTACTGGAACGCGCTGCACCACCTTGACCCAGTTTCCGGTGGCGTTCTGCGGCGGCAGGATCGAGAACTGCGAGCCGGTGCCGGGGCTGACCGCCACCACATGGCCCTTGAAGGTGTGGTCCGGAAAACTGTCGACGTCGAGCGTCACCTTCTGGCCGACGCGCAGATAGGTGATGTCGGTCTCCTTCGGATTGGCGTCGACCCAGGGCGCCTGGTCGTCGATCACGCTCAGGATCGGCCCGCCGGCGGCGACGAAGCGGCCGAGCTGGATGTTATCGACCTGCGTGGCGGTGCCGGCGATCGGCGCACGCACGATCGTGAGATCGTAATCGCGCTGCGCGGAATCAAGCGCGGCCTTGGCTTGCGCATATTCGGGAAATTGTTCGAGCGGCAGGTCGGGCTTGCCGAGCAACTGGGCTAGCGATGAATCGCGCTGCTGCTTGGTGAACTGCGCTTGCAATTGCGCGGTCACCATGGCGGCGGCGGAGGTATCGAGATCGGCCTGCGAACCCGCCTGCGTGCTGAACAGCTTGCTCTTGCGGTCGACATCACGCTGTTTGAGTGCGACGTTCTTTGCGGCCAGATCCGCCAGCGTCGTAAGCGATGCAAGGGTGCTTTTTAACTTGTCGTAGTCGCTGCGCGCGGTGTCGAGCTTGGCTTGGGCCTGCTGGAGCGCGAAGTGGTAGGGCTCGCGGTCGAGCGTGAACAGTTCGTCGCCGGGATTGACGTGCTGGCCCTCGACGATCGCGACGTGCACGATCTTGCCCGAGACATCCGGCGTGATCAGCACTTTCTGCGCGCCGACATAGGCATTGTCGGTCGAGATGTAGCGGCCGCCCGAAAGATAGAATACCAGCCCGATCAGCACGGCGAGCGCCGGCAGACCGACCAGCAGAATCATGCGTAGCCGCTTGCGGCCGAGTTGCGCGAAACGGCCGGGCTTTTCGGCTGCCGGCGTTTCCACCGGCGCCGTCTTGGCTTCGGGGGCGGGAACGATCTTGAGGGGCTTTTCACTCATGACGCTTCACCCACGGCGGCTGGTTGCGCCGCCGAATTTCGGTTGATGGCCGCCCGCAGATTTTCTTTGACCAGCGTAAGATCGCGCAGGAACCGCTCGCTTGCCTTGTCATCGAGGCCGGCCAACACCGCCTCCATCATGTCCTCGCCGAGCACGCTGAGCCGTTCCAGCAGAGGGCGCGCGGCCGGTGTGAGGAATAACCGGTTGGCGCGCCGATCGTTCGGATCGGCGCGGCGCTCGATCAGGCCGTTATTGGCCAGTCGGTCGAGCAGGCGGGTGACCGTGATCGGCTGCAGGTCGAGGATTTCGGCGAGTTCCGACTGCTTGAGGCCCTCCGATCGATCGAGACGAAACAGCACGGACCACTGGGCACGGGTCATGCCGAATTGGCGGGCACGCTGGTCGGCCAAGGTTTTCAGCAGCCGGGCTACGTCCGTGATTGTAAAGGCGATTTCACGATGGACCGTCGGCAAGGTAAGGGCTCCGTCTCAAAAGCATGCTTATTATAAGCAAGCTTATGATATTCTCAAGGGGCTGAAAGTTTAGGGTCTGCAAGGCCAATCGAGCCGAGTGACGGCGCGGCGATGGTCGGGCAAAGTCGCCGCCCCGCCATTCGCAAAACTCATGTCAGGAATTCGTCTCATGGACATCGGCTTTATCGGTTTGGGCAATATGGGGCAGCCGATGGCGCGCCGGCTGATCGAAGCCGGCCACACGCTCATCGTCTATGACACGCGCAATGACGCGGTCGCGCCGCTGGTGGCGCTCGGTGCCAAGCTCGCCTCGTCGCCGCAAGATGTCGCCGACCGGGCGGAGACGGTGATGTCCAGCCTGCCGTCGCTGCAAATCTCACAGCGAGTGGCAACCGGCGAAGGCGGCGTCATTCACGGCAAAAAGATAAAACGCTACGTCGATCTTTCCACCACCGGTTCGCGGGTCGCGACGGAGATTTTCGCGGCGCTGGCCAAGAAGAACATCGTGCAGATCGACTCGCCCGTGAGTGGCGGCGTCGGCGGCGCCAACAAAGGCACGCTCGCGGTCATGGTGTCGGGGCCGCCGGCTGAAATCGCCGTGGTGAAAGACGCGCTTTCCGTGCTCGGCAAGGTGTTTGTCATCGGCGACAAGCCCGGTATGGCGCAGACCATGAAGCTCGCCAATAATTTTCTGTCTGCCACCGCGATGGCGGCGACGTCCGAGGCGGTCGCGATGGGGGTCAAGGCTGGGCTTGATGCGCAGATCATGATCGACGTCATAAATGCCGGCTCAGGCCGGAGCACCGCGTCGGACGGAAAATTTCCGCAAGCGGTGCTGCCGCGCACGTTCAATTACGGCTTCGCCACCGCTCTGATGCTCAAGGATGTGCGGTTATGCGCCGAGGAAGCCAAGGCCCTCGGCGCTCCCGACGCGGTAATGAACGTTGTGCTCGATCAATGGGAAACCACCAATTCCGAGTTTGGCGGCGAATCGGACCTCACCGTCATCGCGCAGATGGTCGAGCGCCGTGCTGGAGTGACCATAGGCGGAAAGAAATCATGAGCGACGACATCCACGAGGTCTATGCGGTCTGTTATGGCAGCCACGCGCGCAAGCGCGCGGAAAACTATGTCTTCGGCGATCCGCACGACGAGATGACCTCGATCTCTTATTACGTCTGGGTGATCAAGGGCGCACACGGCACCTTCGTGGTCGATACCGGCTTCGACGAGGTCGCCGCCAAGGAGCGCGCCCGCAAGATCACGCATCCGGTCGGCGAGGGGCTCAAAGCGCTTGGCGTCGAGCCCGACAAGGTCGAGCACGTCATCGCCACCCACATGCACTGGGACCACGCCGGCAATTACGATCTGTTCCCGAACGCCCGCTATCACATCCAGGATACCGAGATGGCCTATGCCACCGGACGATGCATGTGCCACCAGATGCTGCGCGTCCCGTTCAGCGAGGCCGACGTGCATGCGATGGTGAGGAAAGTCTTCGCCTACCGCTGCGAATTCCACGACGGCACGGAGGAACTGGCGCCCGGCATCACCGTGCACAAGATCGGCGGCCACTCCAAAGGCCTGCAATGCGTGCGGGTCAAGACCAAGCGCGGCACGGTCGTGCTCGCCTCCGACTGCATCCATCTTTATTCGCATATCGACGAGGGCCGCGTGTTCCCAATCACGTATTCCGTCGGCGACACGCTCGAGGGCTACAAGACGATCCAGAAGCTGGCGTCGTCGCGCCACCACATCGTGCCCGGCCACGATCCGGAGGTGATGAAAATCTATCCGGCGGCGAAAGCAGGGTTGGAGAATTGGGTCGCGCGGCTGGATGTCGCGCCGAAGATTTAGGCCAGCCCTAGCTCCGCGAATGCGTCCTTGTGGTGCTCGGCGCCGTCGGCAGAAAAACAGCAGAACACCACGCGCGTAATGTCGCGCGGCTTGCTCGCCAATTCCGACGCCACGGTGCCGACGGCGATACGGGCCGCCAAATCGGCCGGGAAGCGATAGACGCCGGTCGAGATCGCCGGGTAAGCAAGCGAGGAAAGGCGATGCGCGGCGGCGAGATCGAGCGCCGTGCGGTAGCAGCCCGCGAGCAGCGATTCTTCATTTGCCGTGCCGCCGTTCCACACCGGGCCAACCGCGTGGATGACGTGCTTGGCCTTGAGCCGATAGCCGCGCGTGATCTTGGCCGAGCCTGTCTCGCAGCCGCCAAGCGTGCGGCATTCCGCCAGCAATTCCGGACCGGCCGCGCGATGAATGGCGCCGTCCACGCCGCCGCCGCCGAGCAGCGCGCGATTGGCGGCGTTGACGATCGCGTCGACCTCGAGCGTCGTGATGTCGGCCACGACAATCTCGAGCCGCGCCGTGCCGATCTCGGCGGAAAGCAAGTTCATGGATACGATTATATCATTCCCGCTCGGAATAGACTTCCGACTTGAGCTCGACGCTCGAGCGCACGCCGATATCGTCGTAATGCGCGTCGAGGAAGCGGCGCGCCGAGCGGCGGCCGAGCTTGCGTAGCAGCTCGAACGACTCGTAGTCGTTGCGCAGCCGGGTGGCCGAGGAGAACCGCTCGCCCAGGCCTTCCAACACGATGCGATGCACCTTGATGTGGCGGTATTCATTGGGCCCGGTGCCGTGCGGGACGCGGCCCTGCTCGATCAGGCGGTTGACGAACTCGATGGCGCGCAATTCCCCCATCAGCGAGGAGTTGAACGTGATCTCGTTGACCCGCCCCATGATCTCGCGCGTCGAGGTCGGCACCTTCTTGCGCACCAGCGGATTGATCTGGACGATCAGCACGTCCTCGGTATCGGTCGAGCGGAAGAACGGGTAGAGCACCGGATTGCCGAGATAGCCGCCGTCCCAATAGGGCACCCCGTCGATTTCGACGGCCCGGAACACCGCCGGCAGGCAGGCCGAGGCCATCACCGCTTCGGCGGAAATCTTGTCGTGCGGAAAAATATGCAGTCGCCCGGTTTGCACATTGGTGGCCGCGATGAAAATCTGCCGCGGATCGGCGCGCAGCCCCTCGAAATCGACAAAGCGTTCGATCAGGTCCTTGAGCGGGTTGATGTTAAGCGGGTTGAAATCGTAGGGCGACAGATATTTCGACCAGGCATTCAGCCAGTCGAAAGTGGGCGAGCCCTCGCTCGGCAGCAGCGAGAACAGCCGGTCGGTCACCGCGCGCTGCAATGGTGGCAACTCGCCGCCCAGACTCGCCGCACGCCAGAAGTCGGCCAGCCGCTTGCGCGCTTCCTCGGGTCCGCCGCGTTTCAAGCCGTCGGCTAGCATCACCGCATTGACCGCGCCGGCCGAGGTGCCGGAAATTCCCTCGATCGTCAGCCGCCCGTCATCGAGCAGATGATCGAGCACGCCCCAGGTGAAGGCGCCGTGCGCGCCGCCGCCTTGCAGCGCCAGATTGATGTGCTTCTTGCCCTTGGGCCGGCCGTTCTTATCGCCGCCGAAGGCGCGCGCGAGAAATTCGATCATCGCTTACTGCGCGACCCAGCCGCCGTCGATCGAATAGGCCGACCCGGTGATAGAGGCGGCGGCGTCACTCGCGAGGAAAACGGTCAACGCGCCGATGTTCTCCGGCTTGGTGAACTGGTGCATCGGTTGCTTCTCCGACAGCAGCGCGATTTCCTCTTCCTTGATCGACTTGCCGGACGCCTTGGAGCGCGCAGCAATTTGCTGCTCGACCAACGGCGTGAGCACCCAGCCCGGACAGATGGCGTTGCAGGTGATGCCGGCATTGGCGGTCTCGATCGCCACTACTTTGGTCATGCCGACCAGGCCGTGCTTGGCCGCGACGTAGGCGACCTTTTGCGCGCTGGCGACCAGGCCGTGCGCCGAGGCGATGTTGATGATGCGGCCCCATTTGCGCTTCTTCATGCCGGGCACCGCGGCGCGAATGGTGTGGAACGACGACGACAGGTTAACGGCGATGACGGCGTCCCATTTCTCTACCGGGAAGTCCTCGATATTGGCCACGTGCTGAATGCCGGCATTGTTGACCAGCACGTCGAGCGATCCGAAGTTTTTTTCGGTCTCGCCGATCATCGCGGAAATTTCGGCCGGCTTGCTCATGTCGGCGCCCGAGTAGCGCGCCTTGATGCCGAACTCCTTTTCGAGGCCCACGCGCTCCTTTTCGATCGCCGCCTTATCGCCGAAGCCGTTGAGCATCATGTTGCAGCCGGCCTGCGCCAGCGCGCGCGCGGTGGCGAGCCCGATCCCCGAGGTGGAGCCGGTAACCAGCGCGGTCTTACCTTTCAGCATGGCAGTCCTCGTGACTTATGGCCGCCAAATGGCCTAGTTATGCAGGTTCCAAATGCAGGCCGGAACCTGCTCCTATTTTTGTTGCAGTGCAATATATATGTAGGAATTGGGTTTTCGCGACTCGTCTTATATGGCGATAGACTTGAACCCGAAGGCGGAACGCCCTTGCCCCGAAAATCTTCAGCCCACGCAATCTTCCCAGCGCCCGGTCATGACCATGAGCGTTGCGCCAGCGACGCCATTACCCATGCCGAGGCACTTTGCGCCGCGCGCGCCGAGCGTCTGACGCCGATCCGCCGTCGCGTGCTCGAAGCGCTGCTGGCGAGCCACGCGCCGCTCGGCGCCTATGAGCTGATCGACCGGCTGGCGGTGCGCGGCGCGCGGCCGGCGCCGATCACGATTTATCGCGCGCTCGATTTCCTGCGCGAGCAGGGCCTCGCGCACCGCATCGAAAGCCGCAATGCGTTCATTGCCTGCGTGCAAAATCACGACAGCGGCGATCCGGTGGTGTTCCTGATCTGCGAGAAATGCGGCACCGTCGGCGAGGCGGCCAGCGCCGCGGTCGCCGATACCATCAAGACCGCCTCGCGCGCCGCCGGATTTACGCCGAAGACGCCGGTGATCGAGATCTCCGGCGTCTGCGCGCATTGCAAGGCGGCGTGACCGGACTGATGTTGGCACAGCCGGCGTCCAGCAGCGTTACCCGCCCGCTCGATGCGGCCGCCGCCGCGATCGTGGTCGTGCTGTGCCTGTCGTGGGGCTTCAACCAGGTCGCCACCAAACTCGCGATCCACGACATCCCGCCGCTGACGCAGGCCACGATCCGCTCGGTCGTCGCGGCGCTGCTGGTCGCACTCTGGTGCAAGGCGCGCGGCATTCCGCTGCTGGCGCGCGACGGCACGCTGCGAGCGGGCCTTGCCGCCGGTTTGCTGTTCGGCCTCGAGTTCATTCTGATTTTCCAAGGCCTCAGTTACACCACCGCGATGCGCGCGACGTTGTTCATCTACCTCGCGCCGTTTTTCGTGGTGCTGGGCGCGCGCATATTTCTCCCCGCAGACCAGTTCAGCGCGGCGCAATGGCTCGGGCTCGGCCTGTCATTTGCCGGCATGTTGGTCGCGTTCGGGCTGCCGACGCCGGCGCTCGATCCGCGCCAGACCATCGGCGACATCATGATGGTCGCGGCCGCGCTGGCCTGGGCCGCCACCACGTTGACCATCAAGGCGAGCTCGCTCAACCGCGTGTCGGCGGAAAAGACCATGCTGTATCAGCTCGTGGTTTCCGCGCCGATGCTGGGCGCCGCCGCGCTGGTGGCCGGTGATCGGATCACCGCCCTGCCGTCGGCGCTGGCGTTCGGCGCGCTCGCTTATCAGACGCTCTGGGTGGTGAGCGTGACCTTCGTGATCTGGTTCGCGCTGATCGCGCGTTACTCGGCCAACCGGCTATCGGCCTTCACGTTTCTCACGCCGCTGTTCGGCGTTGCCGCTGGTCATCTGGTGCTGGGCGAGCCGCTGACGGGCGCCTTCGCCGTGGCGGTCGCTTTGGTCGCCGGCGGCCTGCTGCTGGTGAACCGGGCGCGTTGATCCTATTGTGTGGGCTTATTGTTTAGGCTTGGAGAGCGGCCTATGGCGCCGGATCGCGAAAGCCTGACATCCTGGCGAATGCGCTTGGCGGCGTTGCGGGCGCCCGCCTGCGGCATGGCTCATGAGAGCATCCGTTCCGGGCCCGACGCAATGCCGGTGCGGAATTCGCGCAGTCCTTCCGGCTACGCGCGCGCCGGCATCTGCCCGGAGGCAATACGGTCGGGCCATCTCGGCTGCAGCCATACCATGGCGCGGCATCTGCTGCGGGATGCGCTGGGCCGTGTTCCCGGTGACGGCCGTGCGGGGTTGCTGCGCGAGCTCGACGAGCTTGAAAACGCGATCAGCGTGCTCGATCACCGCCGCTACGATGCCGAGACCCGTCACGCGCGGGCCATTGATGCTGGAACACCGGCGCAGACCGCGGCGGCGCGGCGCGCCATCGACGATCTCGTTGCCGAACACCGCGGCTATGTGGCGCGCGCGCTGGCCCTGCGCGATGCTGCAGTGGCGCTTATCGACGCGGCGTTGGTTTCGCCGGCCGAGTAAATCCGCCATCGGCCGTCTTGACTTTATTCCTATCTTGCGGTAACCAGAATTTGCCTTGTTCGCGAGAGGGCGTCATCTCGAGTGACGTTTGATGGCGGAGCAAGGCGCGGCGCCCGACAACGGCGTCGCGGTGGAGCGCCGGGAGGCGCAGCCCCCTCCGTCAATGGGGGCGCGCGCCTCCAAAGCGGTTGACCCGGATAACCGGAATCAGCCGTAGGCGCGCGGCGGGTTTCGCCAAACCCGCCAAAGGGCGGCATGCACCACCGCCCTGGCCCCTCCCGGCGCTCCATTCCCTCTTATGAGGGATACGGAAAAAGGGAAATCCAGCGTGTCCCGCGCCAAGAATAGGGACGGCGGAGCTTTGGATTCTCCGGTTCGGTTCCTACATATGAGAGGCATTCACAAAGTAATTTGGAGGCCGCCATGAAACTTCAGCCGCTCGCGCTCGGCATCGCCGTCGGCCTCGTATGGGCCTTTGGCGTATTTTTCGCCGGCATCTTCGCGATGTTCAATTGGGGCAATGCCTTCGTCGAAACGATTGCCTCGTTCTATCTCGGCTATGGCGCCTCGATTCCCGGCGCGATCATCGGCGCGCTCTGGGCCGTCATCGACGGCTTCTGCGCCGGCTACGTCATTGCGTGGATTTATAACAAAGTGGCGAAGTAACGCAGCGCGCTACATCCACCCGCCGCCATCGGTGGCGCGGTTGGCGACGCTGGCTTCTTCGAGATCGAGTTCGTATTCGATGCGACGGCGCGCCTCGTCGGTGATCTTGCCGTCGCGCAGCAACTGATAAATGAAATCGCGCTCGGCTTCGATCAACTCGGCCTTGATCTTGGCGGTTTGGCGCGCGTGATCGAGGCCTTCGGTCAAATTCTCCGGCAAGACCTGCTCGCGGCTCTTGTTGCGTGTGCGCAAGTGCTCGACCGCTTCGTCCGGCAGGCGATGCTCCTTGATGACTTTATCGAGCCGTCGCCTGACTTCTTTCAGCGCTGCCTGCCGCGCTTTCAGTTCGGCCGCAATTTCGCGCTTGCGTTCGGCGTTGCCTTCGTGGTGCAGGCCGAGCCAGCGCATGACATAAGGCAGCAGTGCTCCCTGGCCGATCAGGGTCACGATGATGACGCCGAAGGTCACGAACAAAATAATATCGCGGTGCGGAAACGGCGCGCCGCCGACCACCACGTAGGGAATGGCAAGCGCCACGGCGAGCGAGTTGACGCCGCGCACCCCGGTAAAGGCCAGGAAAAAAGTCGTCTGCCAGCGTGGTGACGGATCGCGCTTGCGCAAATGAGGGCTGAGCCAGCGCGGGATATAGGTCGCGGGAAAAACCCAGATGTAGCGCGCCGCAATCGCGATCAGCGTCGTCAAGACGGTCGCGATCACCAGTTCGCGGATACTGAAGGCGTGGCCCTGCTCGATCAATGTTCGGATCTGCAATCCGGTAAGCAGGAACACCAGGCCCTCGATCAGATAGACGATCAGGTCCCAGAAGAAAATTCCTTGCAGCCGCGTGGCGGACGGGATCAGCCGCGGTCCGACCCAGCTCACATAAAGGCCGCAGGCGACGGTGGCCAAAACACCGGAGCCGCCGAGATAGGCCGGCAGCCAGAAGGCGAGATAAGGCGTCAGCATTGACAGCGTTATTTCGACGCGCGGCTCCCGCGCCCATTGCCGCACGCGCAGGCTGAACCAGCCGACCGCAAGCCCGTAAATGATTTCGCCGATCACGATCAGCACGAAAGTGCCGGAGGCTTTTTCGAGCGAGAACGTGCCGGTGCTGACGGCGACGACCGCAAATTTATAAAGCACCAGCGCGGTCGCGTCGTTGGCGAGACCTTCGCCCTCCAGCACCACGACGATGCGGCGCGGCAGCCCGAGCCGGCGCGCAATGGCGAGCGGCGCCACCACGTCGGTCGGCGAGATAATGGCGCCGAGCAGGAAGCCGACAGCCCAGTCGAAATTCAACACATAGTGCGCGGCCGCCGCCACCGCGCAGGTGGTGAATATCACGCAACCGAAGGCGAGCAGGGCGATCGGCCGCAGGTTGAAGCGGAACTCGCGCCAGCTCATGGCGACGCCGGCCGAATAGATCAGCGGCGGCAGGATCGCCAGCAGCACGACTTCCGGCGCCAGTTCCACCCTGGGCAATCCGGGAATCAGCGCCACGCCGATGCCGGCAATCACCAGCAGGATCGACGGCGAGATGTTGAGCCGCTTGGCCGCGATGGCGACCGCCACCAGCACGACCAGCATGAAAAACACGGTTTGCAGGATGGCGGTCATCGGCTGCGCCGGCCCAACTCAGATCAGGTTGGAAACGATATTCACGGTCAAGGCAAACACCGCGACATTGAAGAAAAACGCCAGTGCGCCGTGGATCGTCACAATGCGGCGGATCACCTTGCTGGTGATCACCACGTCGGAAACCTGCGAGGTCATCGCGATGACCAGCGAAAAGTAAAGAAAGTCCCAGTAGTCGGGCGGCTGCCGGCCGGGAAACGTCAAGCCGCCGATCGCATGATCGCCGCGCTCGCCGTAATATTCATGCGCGTAATGCAGCGCGAAAATCGTGTGCACGAAGGCCCACGACGCGACGATGGTGACCATCGCGATGCCGATGCCGATGCCGCTGGCCGGCTGACCGGAACTCTTGGCGATGCCAAGCTCGGCGACGATCGCACCCATGATTGCCAGCGCGGAGACGCTCGTGAGAATCAGCAGAGCGACCGCGCCCTCGTCGTCCTCGGCGGCGCGGCGGCGAATTTCATCGACGCCGCAGGTCATCATCAAGTCGTAGACCAAAATGAGATACAGTACGATGCCGATGTCCCAGCCGAGCAGCAGCTTGGTCGCCATCTTCCAGTCGGTCATCGACAGACCGAGTGTCACCAACAGGCCGACGGCGATGGAAATCAACAAGCGCGCGTGCAGCCGCGCCAGGCGGATCGGCATGGGCCGAACGGCGGTTATTTTGCGGGCCATCGGTTGCTCCCTCTATGCCTTTCGCTCGGCGATGAAATGGGCGGCGGCGCGCAGAATATCGGCTTTCGCTCCGAAAGGCGCCAGCGCGGCGTCGGCCTGCGCGATCAATGTCGTCAGGCGGGAGCGCGCGCCGGCCGGTCCCAGCGTCGACACCAGCGTCGCCTTGCCGGCGGCGGCGTCCTTGCCGGCGGCCTTGCCGATGGTTTGCGTATCGCCTTCGAGGTCGAGCAGGTCGTCGGCGATCTGGAACGCCTGGCCGATCGCGACGCCATAGCCGTCGATCGCCTCGCGCGCGGACATATCGGCTTGTCCGAGGATGACCCCGGCGCGGCAGGCGAAGCGGATCAGCGCGCCGGTCTTCATCGCCTGCAGGGCCGCAATCTCTTGTTGCGAAAGTTGATGCTTGTCCTCGAAGCGGCCCTCGGCGGCGAGATCGAGCATCTGCCCGCCGGCCATGCCGCCGAGGCCGGCCGCGCGCGCCAGCTCCAATACGAGCGCGGCGCGCACGCCTGCATCGGGATGCACCTCGCCGCGCGCCATCACGTCGAACGCCAAAGTGAGCAACGCGTCGCCGGTTAGGATCGCGGTCGCCTCGTCGAACGCCTTGTGCACGGTCGGCCGGCCGCGGCGCAGGTCGTCGTCGTCCATGGCGGGCAGGTCGTCATGCACCAGCGAATAGCAGTGCACGAATTCAAGCGCCGCGCCGGCCAGCAAAGCGCCGGAGTGACCGGCGCCGAACAGCGCGGCGGTTTCCACCACCAGAAACGGGCGCAATCGCTTGCCGCCGCCGAGCGCGGCATGGCGCATGGCGGCCAGCAGCCGCTGTGGCCGCGCGATCTCGCCCGGCGCCGGCGCGGCGCCGAGCAGGTGCTCCAGCAATGCCTCCGTCTCGGCTGCAATCGCGGCGAGCCGTCCGGCAAAATTGGCGGAAATCTCGTTCATGGACGCCATTGTTAGCCTTAGCGCTGCACACTCGGCAAATGGCGGCTGGCAGGGTTAGTCTTGACCCATGGATCGGCCCGGCAAAAAGCCCAGCGTTACCCATGATATCCTGCTGATGCGACGGGTGCCGCGGCCTATCCGGGCGGTGATCATCGCCGTACTGGTGCTGCTGGCGCTGCCCTATCTGATCGTGCCGTTTTACAGTCTGGGCCGGCCGATCTCTACGGTGATGGTCTGGCGTTGGGTCTCGGGCCAACGCGTGCAGCGTCAATATGAACCGTTGGCGCGCATATCGCCGGCGCTCGAACTGGCGGTAATCGTCGCCGAGGACGGCCGCTTTTGCAGCCATCACGGCGTCGACTTCGCGGAAATCCGCGACGCGCTGAGCGACGCCGACGATCTCGGCGATTTACGCGGCGGCTCCACCATCACCCAGCAGGTGGCGAAGAACCTGTTCCTGTGGCCGGGCCGCAGTTGGCTGCGCAAGGCGCTGGAATTCCCGCTGGCGCTCTGGATCGACCTGGTGTTGTCGAAGCGGCGCATCCTGGAAATTTACCTCAATATCGCCGAATGGGGTCCAAGCGGCGAATTCGGCGTCGAGGCCGGTAGCCGATATGCATTCGGGAAGCCGGCGCGCGACGTCTCCCGCTATCAGGCCGCGATGCTGGCCGCTGTGCTGCCCAATCCGGCGAAGCGCAATGCGCATGCGCCTGGACCCGGTCTGCGAAGGTTGGCCGGTCTCTATGTCGGCCGTTCGGTGCGCTCATCCGGCCTTGCCGGCTGCATCCGCGGCACCCCCTAGCCTAAGCCGGAGCCATCCTCTATAAGCCCGGCCTCAAGCCCATTTTTTGGATTTCAGGAGTTCGTTCGCCATGGCTGTGCCGAAAAGAAAAACCTCGCCGTCACGCCGCGGCATGCGCCGCTCGGCCGATGCGCTCAAGCGGCCGACTTATGTCGAGGACAAGGATTCCGGCGAATTGCGCCGCCCTCATCACATCGACCTGAAGACCGGCATGTACAAGGGCCGCCAGGTATTGAAGGTGAAGACCGAAGCGTAAACTTCGCCTTGGGGGAAGGTCGTCATGTTCCTCGTTGGCTTTCCCCTGCTGCTGGTTCCATTCGCCATCTACAACATCGTCGCTTTCCTGATGCCCGGGGTCGCCTGGACCGCGGCGGTCGCGACCATGCATCTCGCCTCCGGGTCCGATTGGACCATCTCGGCTGGTGACATGTTGTTGGCTTTGGCGGTGCTCCTGCTGCTCGGCGAACTGGCGAAGTCGGCGCGCGGCAAACGCACGCTGGTCGACCGCGCACTGTCCTTCTTGCTGTTCGCCGGCATGATTGCCGAATTCGTTCTGGTGCCGCAGGCGGCGACCGCGACATTCTTCCTGCTACTGGTGATCGGCTTCATCGACGTCGTCGGCGGCTTGGCCGTGACGCGGCGGACGCGGGCACCCGAGATCGCCGTTGAGCGCGTCCAGCATGTCGAGCAGGTAGAGCACGTCGAGCCCGCCGCGTCCTGATCCCTCATCCTTGGAAATTCCATGAGCCGCGACTTTCAACTCCCCGGCCGTTCGCCCGTGATTGCCTGCGACGGCATGGCGGCGACCTCGCATCCACTCGCCACGTTGGCCGCCGTCGATACGCTACGCTCGGGGGGCAACGCGGCGGACGCGGCGGTGGCGGCGGTAGCGGTACTTTGCGTCGTCGAACCGCACATGACCGGCATCGGCGGTGATTGCTATTGCCTGATATCGCAGCCAGGCAAGCCGGCGTGGGGCTATAACGGATCCGGACGTGCCGGCGCCAAAGCATCGGATCAGACGCTGCGCGATCAAGGCCTGCACGAAATCGGTAGTTCAATACACGCCGTAACCGTGCCGGGCGCGTTCGACGCCTGGGAAGCTATTCTAAAAACGCACGGCCGTTTCGGCCTTGATCGTGCGCTCGAACGAGCGATCAAATATGCCGAAGGCGGGTTTCCGGTAGCCGCGCGCGTGGCATGGGACTGGCAAAGGTACATCGGCAAGCTGGCTGCCGATCCCGGCGCCGCCAAGCATTATCTGTTCGATGGCGCATCGCCCAAGGAAGGCGACGTCATCCGCTTTCCGGCGCTCGCCAAGACGCTCAAGAATATCGCCGCCACCGGTGCACGCGCTTTTTATGAAGGCGAGATCGCCGACGACATGGTGGCGACTTTGTCGCCGCGCGGCTCGTTCCTGACTGCGGATGATTTTGATCATCACCGCGGCGAAGCCGTCACGCCGATCTCGGCCAATTATCGCGGCCTCGACCTTGTCGAGATTCCGCCGAACGGGCAGGGGCTCACGGCGCTGATGATGCTGAACATCCTGTCCAATTTCGATGTCGCTGCGCTCGATCCGCTCGGCCCCGAGCGGTTTCATCTGGTGCTGGAAGCGGCTCGGCTCGGCTATGCCATGCGCGATACGCATATTGCCGATGCCGGGCATATGCGCGTGGTGGTCGCCGACCTGCTCGACAAAGGCTTTGCCAAAAGGCTCGCCGGCAAAATCGACATGAACAGGCGCGCCAAGCTGCCAACCGCGCCGACGCCGGGCAGCGACACGGTCTATCTCACCGTGGTCGACCGCGACCGGATGGCGGTATCCCTTATCAATTCGCTCTTTTCCAATTTCGGCCTCGGCATCTGCACCGAGAAAACCGGCATCATGTTCAACAATCGCGGCTCCTGCTTCACACTTGAAGCGGATCACCCCAACACCTTTGGCCCCAACAAGCGGCCGATGCATACCATCATTCCGGCTCTCGCCATGCGGGATGGCCGCTGCGATATGAGTTTCGGCGTGATGGGCGCGCATTACCAGCCGATGGGGCACGTGCAGATCGTCAACAACATGATCGATTACGGCATGGACGTTCAACAGGCGATCGACGCGCCGCGCTTCTTCTTTGAGGGCGAGCAGACCGTGGTCGAGCACGGCACTCCGGCGGCGACCATCGAGGGTCTCCGGGCGCGCGGCCATAATGTCGTACTCGCGCCGACGCCCTGGGGCGGCGCGCAGACCATCAAGATCGACTGGGATCGCGGCGTTCTGATCGGCGGCTCGGAGCCGCGCAAGGACGGCTGCGCGCTCGGTTATTAGCGCCCGGCCAGCGCGTCGGCCGCGCGATAGGTGGCTGCCGCCTCACGCGGCTCAACGCGCCGGTGCTCGCGGGTTTGCGGGTGCTGGTCTTTCATTGCGATCAATTGGGCAAGGAACGGTGCCTGGCGAAAGCTGTCCGGCGTATCGACGGCCGGCAAAGGCGTCAGCGTGACCAGCGCGCGCCCGGGCCCGGCCTGCTCCTGGCGCGGCTCATCGGCGCCGCGCGAGGGGGCTGCGATTTGTGGAACGGTGTCGTTTATGACGCGAAGGCGCATCGCACTGTCTCAATTTGGGACACTTCCCATGGTCTACCCTTGAACTCGCAAGGGCCATGCCGCAGACGAATTACCGCTCCAAAACCAATCAATCCGGGCGCTTCTCGAATTATTTAAGGATTGCCCGTAGCTTCGGCACGGGAATCATTCCACAGACAACGCCCGATAGACCGTGGCGTTCCCAAAAAGGGGCGAGCGTGACCCGAATCGAACAACCGGCCGGTGTTCCGGACGCCGCGGAGGTTCTCAGGTCGATCGGCGAAGCCGCCTATGAATGGCGGCTCGACACCGATGCCTTGCATTGGAGCGGCAACGCGCTGGCGCTGCTTGGCGTCATGATCGCCGACATCGCCAGCGGCCGCAGCTTCGCCCAAATGGTCGATGCCAAAGATGGGCAAAGCCGCCACGACGTCATCAATCAGGCGGCGCAAGGCGACCCCGGAGGCGGTGTTGCCTACCAGGTGCAATACGCTTTCCGGCGCGACCCAACGGCGCAGCCGGTCTGGCTGGAAGATACCGGGCGCTGGTTCGCGGGGCCCGACGGCAAGCCAATACGGGCGCACGGCGTGCTGCGCGCCATCGACGAGCGCCACGCGCGCGAAAGCGAGCTGCTGTTGCGGGCCAAGTTCGACCCGCTGACCGGCGAAATGAACCGCCTGCACCTCACCGAGGTGCTCGGCGCCAAGCTCGAAGAGGCAAAGGGCTCGCGCACGTCGTGCGGCTTCCTGCTGGTCGCCATCGATCACCTCGCCAATCTCAACGAAGCCTATGGATACGAGGCCGCCGAAGAAGTGATCGCACAGGTCGCCAAGCGCATCCGCGCGCGGGCGCGGGCCAAGGATTATCTCGGCCGCTTCTCGGGCAACAAGTTTGGCATCATCTTGACCAAATGCACGGCGGACGAATTGGCTATTGCCGCCGACCGGCTGCTGGCCGGCGTGCGCGACGAAACCATCGCGACCACCGCCGGGCCTGTTGCCGTAACCGTGACCATTGGCGGGGTGACGGCGCCGCGTCACGCCCGCACCGTGCCGGAAATCCTCAGTCGCGCCCAGGAAGCGCTGCATAGCGCGCGCCAAAAGCGCCACGGCTCGTTCGCCGCCTACCGGCCGAATATCGAGCGCGACGCGTTGCGCCGCGACAACGTGCGCGCGACCGACGAGATCGTCGCCGCGCTCAACGAACGGCGCATCGCGCTGGCTTTCGAACCGGTGGTGGAAGCCAAAACCCGGAAGGTCGCCTTCTACGAATGCCTGATGCGCGTGCATCGCCCGGATGGGCGTCTCGCCCACGCCAGCGAGATCATACCGGTGGCCGAGCGAGTCGGATTGATGCGCATGCTGGACTATCGCGTGCTTGAACTGGTGGTGCAGGAATTAGCCGCCGCGCCCGCGCTCACGGCCAGCGTCAATGTCTCGCCCGCCTCCACGGTCGATCCGGATTGGTGGGCGGGTCTCGGCGCAATGCTGCGCGCCAATAGCAGCGCGGCAAGGCGGCTGATCATCGAGATCACCGAAACCGCCGCGATCCATGACATCGACGACGCCCGCGGCTTCGTCACAAGGGTCAAGGATCTCGGCTGCCGCATCGCCATCGACGATTTCGGCGCCGGCAACACCTCGTTCCGCAATTTGCGCAAGCTCGGCGTCGATATCGTGAAGATCGACGGCGCCTTCGTGCAGAACATAGGCAAGTCGAGCGACGACCGCGCCTTTGTTCATACGCTGATCGACCTGTCGCATCGGCTCGGCCTCAAAACCGTCGCCGAATGGGTGCAGGACGAGCAGGCTGCGGAACTGGTGTCGGACTGGGGCTGCGATTGCCTGCAAGGAGCGCTGATCGGGCTCGCCAGCGATGCGCGGCCGTGGATCGGCGAAAAGACCGCCGCGACGGCCTAGCCGTTATTCCTTGCCGCCGAGCTTATCCAGCCGTTTTTGCAATTCGTCGAGCTGGCGCTTGAGATCGTCCATCTCTCCGCCGGGTGATTTGTCGCCCGCCGGCTTATCCGACGCCGGTCTGGCTTGGCCACCGCGCGCGAAGGGCGGCGCGAACATGGCGAAAGCCTTCTCGAACATTTCCATGTTACGCCGCACCTGATCCTCGAGCGGGCCGAAGCCGCTGGCGCCGAAAGCCTGCGTCATCTGCTCGCGGAATTTGCCTTGCTGGCTGGTGAGCGATTGCATTGATTGTTCGAGGAAGCGCGGCACCATCATCTGCATGCTGTCGCCGTAGAAGCGGATCAATTGCCGCAGGAAGGTGATCGGCAGCAGGCTTTGGCCTTCCTTGTTCTCCTGCTCGAAGATTATTTGCGCCAGCACCGAGCGGGTGATGTCCTCGCCGCTCTTGGCGTCGAACACCACGAAATTCTCGCCGCCCTTCACCATGGTGGCGAGATCCTCGAGCGTGACGTAGGCGCTGGTTCCGGTGTTGTAGAGCCGCCGGTTGGCGTATTTCTTGATTGTGATCGGCTCTTTTTCGTCTGCCATGGTGCTGGTTCTTCCCCTACCCAAGGCCAAGCATAACCGGTTTCGGCTTGCGCGGGCCAGTCGTTTTGTGGCGGCGCGGGAGGCCAAGCGGGCAGTGCGGCAACCCTTGCGGAACGGGTCAAAAAGGGCCAATTCTCGGGGATATCCGCAAGTTGCCCATTGTTGACAGGGCTAGCCGGGTGGCCCGAGGATGCGGCAGCGCCAAATAACCGCCCGGTCGCGCAATCGGCCCATGAGGAGTTTCGGATGAAGGACGACATCGTCATTGTCAGCGCCGCCCGCACGCCGGTCGGTTCGTTTAACGGGGCGTTCGCCAATCTGCCGGCGCATGAGCTCGGCAAAACCGCGATTCATGCGGCATTGGAGCGGGCCGGCGTCGAAGGCGGCCGTGTTTCCGAGGTCATCATGGGTCAGATCCTGACCGCCGGTCAGGGCCAGAACCCGGCGCGGCAGGCGTCGATCGCCGCCGGCATTCCGGTCGAGAGCCCAGCCTGGGGCGTGAACCAGCTATGCGGTTCCGGCCTGCGCGCGGTCGCGCTCGGCTATCAGGCGATCATGAACGGCGACAGCGAGATCGTGGTGGCCGGCGGCCAGGAATCGATGAGCATGGCGCCGCACGCCCAGCATCTGCGCAACGGCGTCAAGATGGGCGCGTTCGAAATGGTCGACACCATGATCAAGGACGGGCTGTGGGACGCCTTCAACGGCTATCACATGGGCAACACCGCCGAGAACGTCGCCAAGCAATATCAGATCACGCGCGCGCAGCAGGATGAATTCGCCGTCGCTTCGCAGAACAAGGCCGAGGCCGCGCAGAAGGCCGGCAAGTTCAAGGACGAGATCGTTGCCGTGACCATCAAGTCGCGCAAGGGCGACGTAGTGGTGAGCGCCGACGAATATCCGAAAGCCGGCGTCACGCTCGAATCGATTTCCAAACTGCGTCCCGCCTTCGACAAGGAAGGCACGGTGACCGCGGCCAGTGCCTCCGGCATCAATGACGGCGCCGCCGCTCTGGTGCTGATGAAGGCGAGCGAGGCCGCCAAGCTCGGCAAGACGCCGCTGGCGCGCATCGTCTCCTGGGCGCAAGCCGGCGTCGATCCTTCAATCATGGGGACGGGGCCGATTCCGGCTTCGCGCGCCGCGCTCAAGAAAGCCGGCTGGAAGAAAGAGGATCTCGATCTGATCGAGGCCAATGAGGCGTTCGCGGCGCAGGCCTGCGCGGTCAACAAGGACCTCGGCTGGGATACCTCCAAGGTCAACGTCAATGGCGGCGCCATCGCCATCGGCCATCCGATCGGCGCTTCCGGCGCGCGCGTTCTGACCACGCTGTTGTTCGAAATGCAGAAGCGCAACGCCAAGAAAGGCCTCGCCACCTTGTGCATCGGCGGCGGCATGGGCATCGCGATGTGTGTTGAAAGATAAGGTTTGATGGACCGCATGGCCAGCTCGACCCGGCCATGATCTTAAAAATGTTTCCGGGAGGAGAGGGGTATGTCACGCGTTGCGTTAGTCACCGGCGGTACCCGCGGCATCGGTGCCGCGATCGTCAAGGCTTTGCAGGCCGCCGGCTACAAGGTCGCGGCGAACTACGGCGGCAACGACGAGGCGGCGGCGAAATTAAAATCCGAAACCGGCATTCCGGTTTTCAAATGGGACGTGTCGTCCTTCGAGGCCTGCGCCGAAGGCGTAAAAAAAGTCCAGGCAGAGCTCGGCCCGGTCGAGGTGTTGATCAACAATGCCGGCATCACCCGGGATGCCATGCTTCACCGCATGAAACCCGAGCAATGGAACGCTGTGATCAACACCAATCTCGGCTCGCTGTTCAACATGACGCGGCAGGTGATCGAGGGCATGCGTGAGCGCAAATTCGGCCGCATCGTCAACATTTCCTCGATCAACGGCCAGAAGGGCCAGATGGGCCAGTCCAACTATTCCGCGGCCAAGGCCGGCGAGATCGGCTTCACCAAGGCGCTGGCGCAGGAAGGCGCGCGCGCCGGCATCACCGTGAATGCGATCTGCCCGGGCTACATCAACACCGAAATGGTGCAGGCGGTGCCGAAGGACGTGCTGGAGAAGAACATCCTGCCGCAGATTCCAATCGGCCGCCTGGGCGAGCCGGAAGAAATCGCGCGCTGCGTGGTGTTTCTGGCTTCCGACGAGGCCGGACTGATCACCGGCTCGACACTCTCGGCCAATGGCGGTCAGTATTTCGCCTGAGGACAGCCATGACCGAAACGCAGATCAAATTCGACGACGGCGCCGCTTACGAAAAGATGATGGGAGTATGGAGCCGCATCGCCGGCGCCATCTTCCTCGACTGGCTGGCGCCGGCAACGGGAAAGCGCTGGGTCGACATTGGCTGCGGCAACGGCGCCTTCACCGAGCTCATTATGCAGCGCTGCGCGCCGGCGCAAGTGACAGGCATCGATCCGTCGGAAGGCCAGCTCGCCTTTGCGCGCACGCGCGGCGGCGCGCGCGGCGCCGAATTCATGCAGGGCGACGCGATGGCGCTGCCGCTTCCCGACAAGAGCTTTGACGTTGCGGCGATGGCGCTCGTCTTGTTTTTCGTGCCGCAGCCGAAGCGCGGCATCGCCGAGATGATGCGGGTGGTGGGCCCTGGCGGCACCATCGGGGCCTATGTTTGGGATATTCCTGGCGGCGGATTCCCGCTCGACGTACTGTGGGTCGCAATGCGCGCGGCCGGAATGTCGGTGCCGCTGCCGCCGAGCGCGCCCATCTCGGACATGGCCGCCCTCAAGCAATCATTTGTCGATTCCGGTCTCGACGCGATCGAAACAAAAGTGATTGATGCCGAGCGTACCTTCGCCGATTTCGAAGAGTTTTGGGACGTCGCTTTGCTCTCGCCAAATGTCGGTGCGACGATTAGGGCAATGCCGGCAAAAGATCACGAAGCGCTCAAGGCGAACGTTCGCGACCGGCTCAAGGCGGGCAGCGGCAAGCTGACGGCGACGGGGAAGGCCAACGCCATCAAGGCCAGGGCGCGCGCGTGAGCGTCGACCGCTAAGACCTAGAAAAATCCGACCGACTCGCAGCCCGATCCGGCGCTGAAGCTCTGCTTATGCTTGCGTTTCGGAATGTCGATGACATGCATCGAGCCGTCGCCCTGGCAGCCGACGAACAGTTCATCGCCGCGAAACGCAAAGTCCATCGGCTGGCTGCCGACGCCGATCGCGGTCTGCGCGCCGAATGAGGCGTCGGCGATCGTCACCATGTTGCTGTTGAGGCTTGAGACGACGACGAGCTTGTCGTCCGGCGAATAGCGCGCGATTTGAGCGGCCTTCGGCACGCCCTCGAGCCGTACTTCGCGGCTGACGCTGCCCTTGGCCGTGTCGATCAGGAACACCACCGGCTGCTCGTCGCTGACCGCGACCACGGTGCGGCCGTCGCCGGATACCGCAATGCCGGCCAGCGCCTGCGGGGTTTTGATCTTGCCGAGCAGTTTGCGGTTCGGCAGGTCGATCACGGAAACCGTGGCGTCTTCCTCGTTGTCGGTATAGAGGCGTTTGCCATCATCGGGGATGCACAGCCGGTGACCATTGGTCGAGCAGGAATTGATCGCGTCGATCATCTTATGCGACTTCGGATCGATCACCGCGACTTTCGCGGAGTTTTCGCAGGTGATGTAGATCAGCCCGTCGGCGCCAAGCCGCACGGTGTGCGGCGCGCTGTGAGGGGAAAGATCGATGGTGCCGGCGACCTTGCGCTGGATGAGGTCGATGACGTGCAGCACGTGGCCGGGGTTCGGATTGCGACCGTGGATGCCGTCGCCGAAAATCGGCACATAGGCGAGCCCCGTCTCCGGCACCACCAGCAATTCGTGCACGGTGCGCTGGAAGCCGTCGAGAACGGTTTCCGTCTGATAAGTTTGCGGATTGAGAAACAGAATCTTGCAGCCGATTTTATCGACCGCGATCATGCCGCGCACGTCGCTCGATTTGGTCATCGCCTGGTTTTCTTTTTCGCCCTGCGCGCGCGGAAATTTCCCTCCGCCTTGTCGAGCCGCACCGACCAGTATTCCCAGGCGCGCGAGATCGGACTGACGCGCAGATTGTATTCGCCGGCGAGTTCGGTTTCGGCCGCATTGAGCGGCGACACATTGCCGAGCGTGTGGGCCTGGATTTGCAGCGCCGCGTTGCGCGCGGTGTAGATGGTGCGGAATACCAGCTCTTCCAGCGTCTTGCCGGCGACCGTCGCGCCGTGGCGGCGCATCAGCACGATCCAGTTGTCATCGAGCGCGCGCGCCAGCGAGGCGCCTTCCTCGGGCTTGGCCACGATCAGCGTGGTGTCGCCGAACTCGTCGCGGCTGTCCCAGAACGGCACCTTGGCGCCCAAGGTAGCGCCGAGATGATAGACCGGCTTGAGTTCCATGCCGGAAACACAGAACGGCAGGATCGACGCCGCGTGATGGTGGCACACCGCGTTGACCTCCGGCCGCGCCTTGTAGATTTCGCCGTGGATGACGCGCTCGCCATAGAGCCGCGGCTCGATCGGTTTGACGATTTGTGAGTTGAGGGTGAACTCGTGAATATCGCCGGGCTGCACCAGCTCCGGCGCGCGCGAGACCGACATCAGATAACGGCCGGCATCGGTCGGATGACGCATGGTGACGTGGCCGAAGGCGTCGAGGACGCCTTCGTGGGCGATCATGCGGTTAGCGCGCGCGAGCTGTTCGCGCGCTTGGTCAAGCTTGCTCGGCACGGGCGTTTCCCTTCGGCGGTTTCCGGCCGCCGTTTTATCGCGTTTATCGTCCCGGCTTCCAGCCCTTGGGCGCCAGTTCGAAACCATCGAACGAAAAGCCGGGCGCGACAGTACAACCCACCAGCGTCCAGTCGCCGAGGCTTTCCGCCGCCTGCCAGGCGCGCGCCGGCACGATCACTTGCGGAATTTCGCCATCGTGAATTTGGGCGCCGAGCCGGACGATTTCTTCCTTCGATCCATCGACGATTTCGAGTTTGAGGGCCGCGCCGGCGTAATAGTGCCAGATTTCGACGGCGTCGATCCGGTGCCAATGCGAGCGCTCGCCGCGCGCCAGCAGGAAATAGATCGACGTGGAAGCGGGTCGCCCATCGATGGCGCGAGGATCGCGGAAGGTCTCGCGGTAGTGCCCGCCTTCCGGATGCGGCTTGAGATCGAGCTTGGCGATGATCGAGGCGGCGGCGGGGGCGGGCATGAGCGTCGCTAAAACTTGTTCTTCCTCGCCCTGATCTCCGCGAACACCTGCGAAGCCTCCTTGCCGGCCATGCCGATGCCGGCCGCGACCTCCGGCACATCGGCGCGCAGGAACGGATTGACCTGCTTCTCGTCGCCGATGGTGGTGGGAATCGTCGGCTCGCCCTTGGCGATCTGCCGCGTCGCGTCCGCCTCGCGCGCTGCCAGCAGTTTGTTGTCCGGCTCGATGGTGCGCGCGAAGCGGATATTGGCGGCGGTGTATTCATGCCCGCAATAAATCTCGGTGTCGTTCGGCAGGTCGCGCAGTTTCACCAGCGAGCGCCACATCATGCCGGGGGTGCCCTCAATGACGCGGCCGCAGCCGATGGAGAACAGCGTATCGCCGACGAAGGCGAGCTTGTCGGCATGGAACCAGTAGGAAATGTGGCCATTGGTGTGGCCCGGCGTCTCGATCACATTGGCCGACAGTTTGCCGACCGTCACCTTGTCGCCCTCGCGCACGGTCAGGTCGACCGCCGGAATCGTTTCGGCTTCGGCGGCCGGCGCCACCACGCGGCATTTGTATTTTTCCTTCAGCGCCGCGATGCCGCCGGTGTGGTCGGCGTGGTGGTGGGTGACCAGAATGTCGGTGAGTTTCCAGCCGGTGGCCTTGAGCGCGGCCTCGATCGGCGCCGCTTCCGGCGCGTCGATCGAGGCGGTGGCGCCGCTTTCGCTGTCATGCACCAGCACCCCGTAATTGTCCTTCAGGCATAAAAACAGGCGGGTTTCCGCGGGCATGACAATACCTCATCGCTTAAGGGCAGGGCGTTAACCGTAGCATGGAGATCAACTGTCTCGCACCCCATGCGTTTCAGGATGAGGGGCCGGAAATATCATTTCGTGATAGTTTTAGGCCATGTCGATCGATGTCGTGGACCTGCGCAATTTCTACGGTCAGCGCCTGGGCGTGGTGGCGCGCCGCTTCGTCGGGCGCGGCATCCGCGGATTTTGGAAAGAGACCGCCGGCCAGCGCGTGCTCGGCATCGGTTATGCGACGCCCTATCTCGGCCTGTTCCGCGAGGAGGCCGAACGCTGCCTGGCGTTCATGCCGGCGGGGCAGGGCGTGGTGAAATGGCCGACCGCGCGGCCGGCTTTGTCCGCGCTGGTGGACGAAAACGAATTGCCGCTGCCCGACAATGCCGTTGATCGCGTCATCCTGGTGCACGCGCTGGAGATGACCAACGACCCAGGCACGCTGCTGCGCGAGGCCTGGCGCGTGCTGGCGTCGGGCGGCAGGCTGCTGGTGGTGGTGCCGAACCGGCGCGGATTATGGGCGCGCATGGACACCACGCCGTTCGGTCATGGCCGGCCCTATTCGCGCTCGCAGATCAATCAGCTTTTGCGCGAGAGCTGGTTCACGCCGACGGGCTGGCGCGAGGCGCTTTACGTACCGCCGATCGCGCGCGGCTGGTTCCTGCGCTCGGCGGTGGCGTGGGAGCGCACCGGCGCGACGATCTCGGCGCCATTTGCCGGTGTACATATGGTGGAAGCAACCAAGCAGGTCTATCGCGCGATTCCAGCGCGCCGCGTCAAACGCAAGCTGGTGCCATCGCTCGAGCCGGCGCTGGCGCCGTCACCGGGCACATAATTTTTCGTCAAGGATGCCCGGCGCAGGGCCGGGCGAGACACCGGGATGTTACTCCGGCTGCCGCGGCGGTTCGTCGCCGCCGCCATCGCTGGGCGCGGGCTGCTGCGGTGCGGAGCTCTGCGGATTGGCGTTGCCGAAATTATCCGGCCGGTCGGGACGGTAGCCGCCGCCGCCACGATGACGCCGGCGCCGACGATGCCCGAAGCGGTCGTTGCGGTCGCCTTGGTCGTGACCGTTCTGCCCATAGCCTTGATTGTTTTGCTGCCCGGGATTGGGCTGCGGCTGGCCGCCGCCGGTGATGAACGCAGGCAATCCGGTGTCGTGCCCGCCGTCCTGTTGGACACCTTGGCCGCCCAGGTTCGGCTGCGGCGCATTGTGATGCGGTGGCTGATGTTGCGGGCGGTGCTGCTGCTGGTCGCGCGGCGGAAACGGCTGCGCGTCGCGCGGCAGATAAGGCTGCGCCTGCGGCACGTGTTGCGGCGTCTGCGGCTGCGGCGCGAAGCCCGGCTCGTTCTGACCCATGTAAGGCTGGCTGTCGTCGCCGTCGTCATCGAAGTTGTCGTCGGCCGCGCCTTGCGGAGCCCCCTGGTTCTGCTGCGGCTGCTGATTGTTGTAGTAGGGATTCTGCTGACGGAACTGTTCCTGCGCGGCGGCGATCAAGCGGAAATAATGTTCGGCGTGCTGGTAGTAGTTTTCGGCCGCCACCGGATCGCCCGAGCTCTGCGAGTCGCGCGCGAGCTGGATATATTTTTCCGCGATGTGCGAGGCGGTGCCGCGAATTTTGACGTCGGGGCCGTTCGACTCGTAGACCCGCGTCAGCGGATTCTGGCTTTTGCGATGGTTATTATTATTGTTGTTGCGCCCCCGCATGCGCTTCTGACCGTTTCTCATCATTTGCCCATTCGCTCCATCGCGGCGCACGCCGCCAAAGTTACCGAACTTATAAATCCCTTAGCTATTCTCGAGCCCAAACGAATCCCGCTGCGCGGCCCCGGTCCGCACTGCCCGCACGAATGCCAGATCGTTTGCGATCTTTATCGCGATTGCCGATGCAACCTCATAGCCGCGATTCTGCCGCGGCGTTGCCAACCTTCTCGTTACGCGCACCGTCAATATTTAAAAGCCTGATGCGCCCAACCGGTGAAGCGTTCGAACCCGTCTCTTTTGCCGCCGTATAAAGCCGGCTCGTCCTCGGCCTTGCATCACCGCCACACAGAGCCTCTTGCTCCGGGGTTCCTGGCGATACAACCCGCTCGGGTCGATTCCGTTGATCGCAAGCTAGTCGTTTCCGCGCAACATTCCAAGCGATTTTTTCCGCCTGCAAGGGTGATCTGCGACATGGTTATGGCGCGGCGGCCGCGCTCAGCGCGCGCGGGATACCGGCCAAATCGCCCTTGGCGGCGGTGACATTCAGGCCGGCATTGGTAAACAGTGCGCGCACCGCGCCCTCCTGGCCCGCGCCAAGTTCCACAATCAGTCTGCCGCCTTGGGCCAGCAACGGGCGCACCTGGCGCGCGATGGCGCGGTAACCATCCAGCCCATCGGCGCCGCCATCGAGCGCAAGCGGCGGGTCGTAGTCGCGCACCTCCAGCGCGAGCTTAGCGATATCGTCGCGCGCCACATAAGGCGGGTTCGAAACGATGAGGTCGAATGGGCCTTGCACGCCAGCGGCGATGTCGCACATCACGAAGCTGCAACGCGCAGCCAGCGCATTACGTTGCGCGTTGGCGCGCGCGACGTCCAGGGCGGCAGCGCTGATATCGGTGCCAACGCCGGACGCATTCGGCAATTCGCTCAGTAGCGCGAGCAGCAGAGCGCCCGATCCGGTGCCGACGTCGAGGATGCGCAGTTTCTCGAGCTTTAAGGGCAAAAGCGCATCGAGCGCGGCTTCGATCACCGTTTCGGTTTCCGGCCGCGGCACCAGTACGTCGGGCGTGACCGTGAGCGAGAGGGTCCAGAATTCCTTGCTGCCGAGGATGCGCGACACCGGCTCGCGCTTGAGCCGCCGCGCCGCCAGCGCATCGATCGCCTTCATCTCGTCTGGACGCAGCGCACGTTCGCCATCCGCCATCAGCGCGGCGAGCTCGATGCCGAGCCCATGCGCCAGCAGCAGCCGGGCATCGGTTTCAGCTGAGTCGATTCCCGTCTGACGAAATTTTTCGGCCAGCGCGCGGCGCGCCACCGCGATCGTCCGCGTGGCGGCCAGCATCACGCCGCGCCTTCCGCCGCCAGCAGTTCGGCCTGATGCTCGGTCACCAGCGCGTCGATGACCTCGTGCAAAGCCTCGCCTTCCATCACTTGCGGCAGCTTGTGCAGCGTCAGGTTGATTCGGTGATCGGTCACGCGGCCTTGCGGGAAATTATACGTTCGGATGCGTTCCGAGCGGTCGCCCGAGCCGATCTGCCCGCGCCGATCGGCCGCGCGTTCGGCGTCAAGCTTGCTGCGCTGAGCGTCGTACAACTTCGCGCGCAGCATCTTGAGCGCCTTGGCCTTGTTTTTATGCTGCGAGCGCTCTTCCTGCACAAAGACGACCATGCCGCTCGGCAAGTGCGTGATGCGGATTGCAGATTCGGTCTTGTTGACGTGCTGGCCGCCGGCGCCTTGCGCGCGCATAGTGTCGATCTGCAGATCGTCGTCGTTGATCTTGATATCGACGTCCTCGACCTCGGGCAGCACCGCGACGGTGGCCGCGGACGTGTGGATGCGACCGGAAGCTTCGGTGTCGGGCACGCGTTGCACGCGATGCACGCCGGACTCGAATTTGAGCTTGGCAAACACGCCGCGGCCATGGACCTCGGCGACGATTTCCTTGAAGCCGCCTTTGCTGCCCTCGCTGATCGACAAGATTTCGGTCTTCCAGCCCTGCTGGGCGGCGTAGCGCTCGTACATTCGGAACAGATCGCCGGCAAACAGCGCGGCCTCGTCGCCGCCGGTGCCGGCGCGAATTTCCAGGATGGCGTCGTGGTCGTCCATCGCATCTTTGGGAATCAGCGCGTATTGGATCTGATGCTCGAGTTCTTTCCTTGCGCGTCTGCAAGGCCGGCTTTTCCGCTTCCGCCAGCTTGCGCATCTCGGCGTCGTTGCCCGCATCGGCGATCAGCGCATCAAGATCGGCGATTTCGCTGCTCACGGCACGATAAGCCTTGATCGCCTCGATCACGGGGCCGAGCTCGGCGAATTCGCGCGACAGTCTTACGTAGTCGTCACGACCCAAATTGGTCGCGAGTTCGCTTTCCACCAGCGAATGGCGGGCGAGCAGGGCGTCGAGCCGGTGCTGCGGGAGCGCGATCAAAGCTGCAAGCCCTCGGCCGCCGCGAAACCTTCCAGTTTGTGCCGGATGGACACGCTGCCGACCGGCTGATCCAGGAACGGCAGAATGGCGCTCTCGCCCTTGCGGCAATCGAGATCGAGCAGCAGCGCCTTGACCGGACCGACCGCCGACGGCGACAGCGACAGCGAGCGGTAGCCGATAATCGCCAGCGCCAGCGCGCCGATCGGCTGCGAGGCCAGTTCGCCGCACAGCGCCACGGGTTTGCCGTGCTTCTTGCCCTTGTCGACGATCTCCTTGAGCGCGCGCAATACCGGCGCCGACAACGCATCGAAGCGGTGTGCCACGTGGGCATTGCCGCGGTCGGCGGCATAAAGGAACTGCATCAGGTCGTTGGAGCCGACCGAAAGAAAATCGACGCGTTCAAACAACTCATCGAGCTGGTAGAGCAGCGCGGGTACTTCAAGCATGGTGCCGATCTGCACGCGCTCGGGCAGCGCGTGGCCGTGGCGGCGCAGATGGGTGAGTTCAACCTCGACAAGGGACTTGGCCTTATCGAATTCCTCCACGATGGCGATCATCGGGAACATCAGTCGCAATTCGCGTCCGCCGGCGGCACGCAGCAGCGCGCGCACCTGGCTGCGCAACAGCCCTGGCCGGTCGAGCCCGAGCCTGATGGCGCGCCAGCCGAGCGCCGGATTCTCCTCCACGACGTTGCGCATATAGGGCAGCACCTTGTCGCCACCGATGTCGAGCGTGCGGAAGGTTACCGGCCGTTTGCCGGCGGCATCGAGCACGGTGCGGTAAAGCCCGAGTTGGTCGCCGGTACGCGGCAGCGTGGCGGCCACCATGAACTGAAGTTCCGTGCGAAAAAGACCAATCCCGCCAGCGCCGGTCTCGTCGAGATGTGGCAGATCGATGGGCAGACCCGCATTGATCATCAGCGCTATCTTGTGGCCGTCTTTGGTAACGCAGGCGCGGTCGCGCAACGCGCGGTATTGCGCCTGGCGCCGGGCGCGCAATTTCACCCGCTCGGCATAGGCGCCTTCGATGTCGGGCGGCGGGCGCATATGCACCTCGCCGGTGGTGCCGTCGACGATGATGGCGTCGCCTTGCTCGACCAGGCCGGTGGCGTTGGCGATCTCGCCGACGGTCGGAATGCCGAGCGCGCGCGCCACGATCGAGACGTGCGAGGTCGGTCCGCCTTCTTCCAGCACCAGGCCGCGGAGTCTTTTCCGGTCGTAATCGAGCAGCGCCGCCGGGCCCATGGAGCGCGCCACCACGATGGCGTTTTCCGGCAGGTGCTCCTTGGACGGCGCGTGGTCCTTATCCATGAGCACGCGCATCAGCCGGTTGGCCAGATCGTCGAGATCGTGCAGGCGATCGCGCAAATACGGATCGGAGGCGCGCAGCATGCGCGCGCGGGTGTCGGACTGCACGCGCTCGACGCCGGCCTCGGCGGTTAGGCCGGTCGCGACCGCCTCGCGCATTTTGTGCAACCAGCCCTGGTCATAACCGAACATGCGGTAGGCTTCGAGCACTTCGCGGTGTTCGCCGCCGTCGGCGACGTCGCCATGATCGAGCAGGCGGTCGAGATCGGCACGGAAGGTGGCGATGGCGGCATCGAGCCGCTTGAGTTCCTTCGGCACGTCGTCGGCGATCACATTGGTGATGACCACGCGCGGCTCGTGCAGCACCACATGGCCGAGCGCGATGCCGTCCGCCAGCGCGGTGCCCGTGAGATTCAACGCATGGTGCGCGGCCGGCTCGGCGCCCGGGCGGGCGATCGAGGACAACTCGCCCGAGGCGATCATTTCGGCCAGCACCATCGCCGTGGTTTGCAGCGCCTCTTCTTCCTCTTCGGTATAGGTGCGGCGCGCGCGGTTCTGCACCGTCAGCACGCCGAGCGTATTGCCGGCGCGCAACACCGGCACGCCGAGGAACGAATGATAGATTTCTTCGCCGGTTTCCGGACGGAACGAGAAGGCCGGATGCGCCTGCGCGTCCGACAGATTGATCGGGTTGGCCTCGCTGGCGACCAAGCCCACGAGGCCTTCGTCGGCCTTCAGTACGGTTTCGTGCACCGCCTCGCGCTTCAAGCCTTCGGTGGCGTATAGCTCGAGCGTTCCGTCTACGCGCAAGACGTAGACAGAGCACACCTCCGCCACCATGTTGGCGGCGATCAGCACCACCACTTTGTCGAGGCGATCTTGCGCACTGACCGGCTCCGCCATCACTTCGCGAAGCCGGCGTAACAGCACGCGCGGACCGCCGAGCGCGCCACGCATTCTTGAGGTCCTTTTAGAGCTGCGGCTCGGGCCGCAGCCTTCTTACGGCTCGATCATGTACGAATAGCGGCCGAGGCTCGGGAATCTAAGGCCGCTTACCGCTCAGGCTATAGCCAATGGTCCATGCAAGGGGCAAGCCAATGCGCGATGAGGCGGCCGATTACCAGGCGAGGCTTGCCGAAATGCGCCCGCAGGCCGCCCGGAACGCCTCGCTGACGACCAGCTTCTCATAGAGGGCGCGGACCGATACTTCGGGGCCGAGCCACAAGGCGGCGGCCCATTCCGGCGCGGGAGGGCTTGCGAACAAGCGATGGTGGACGGCGGCGACGTCGGCAGGTCCGGCCATCCGGTTGAGCGCGGCTGCCTCGATCCCGGCCGTGAGCCGCTCGACCAACCGTTCCGGCGGCCACAGCGGTAAGCGAACCATGTCTTCGCCGGCAAACAGCAGGGCAAGGCCGTGGTCGGGATGCGAGGGCTCATCGAGCGCCGGCTTAAAATTACGGAATTGCGTAATCTCGTCGAACGAGGCCGGCACGGCCGCGAGCCGCTCCGCCAGCGCGCCGTGGTTGGAAGCGACGTAGTAGCGATTGAGACCGTCGAACAAGGCGAAGCGGTATCCATGATCGGTGAGCAGCGGCTCCCATGCCTGCCAAGCGGGCGCGAGCGTCACCGGGGCCAGTGCCTCAACCATGACGACCTTGGGGCGGAAGCGCCGCCAAGTGCCGCCGGCCAGCACGTCGTGCTCGGCGCCTTCGACGTCGATCTTGAGAAAATCGATCGTGTCGGGCGCGTGAAGCTCGCACAGCGTCCGCAGTGTCATGACAGGCATGCGCAGCGCTTGCGACCGTTTACCGTATTCGCTTTGCGCGGCGCGGGCATTGCTTTCGATCGTGGTCGAGAGGCCGTGAAAATCCTCCACCAGGTAGTAGGTGGCTTCGCCCGGCGCCGCGCCAACCAGCGATTGGATGCGCCGGTCGCGCGGTCGCACCGCTTCGCTCAGTTGCGCGAGCCACGAATTGGGTTCGACGGTTATCCCGCTCCAGCCGCGCAGGTAGAACGCAAACGAGACGTTGTCGTAGACCGGGTGGCCGGCCCCGATGTCGATGTAAGTGCCGGTGGCCTGGTCTGCGAAGCACCGAAGCAGGTGAATGTCTTCGTAGCGCTGCGCGTAGGACAAGTTCGGCGCGCTCATGATATCGGCCGCTCGTTGCGGGACGGCGCCACCGGGTACGAGGCTCTACTTGTCCAGACCGTACAGCGTATGCAGCGTGCGCACCGCCAGATCAGTCTTGGCGGTGTTGATCAGCACCGAGAACTTGATCTCCGAGGTGGTGATGGCGAGGATGTTGATCTTCTGCTCGGACAGCGCCTTGAATGCCTGCGCTGCGACGCCGGCATGGCTGCGCATGCCGATGCCGATCACCGACACCTTGGCGACGTCGGTCGCCCCGTCCAGCCGCTCATAGCCGATCGCCTTTTTCGCCTTCTCGATGGTGGCGCGCGCCCGCTCGTAATCCGCCGACGGCACCGTAAAGGTGAGGTCGGTGGTGGCGCCGTCGGCCGAAACGTTCTGCACGATCATGTCGACGTTGATATTGCCGTCGGCGAGCGGGCCGAAAATCGCAGCGGCGACGCCGGGTTTGTCGGGCACGTGCCGGACGGAAATCTGCGCCTCGTCCTTGGAGAAGGCGATGCCGGTGACGACTTGCTGTTCCACGATGTCTCCCTCGTTGCAAATGAGTGTGCCGGACACCGGCTTGGAAGAATCGATGTCCTCCGGCTTCACGAAGCTCGATCGCACGAAGATCGGCACGTCGCGCACCATGCCGAGTTCGACCGAGCGCACCTGCATGACCTTGGCGCCGAGCGAAGCGAACTCCAGCATTTCCTCGTAGGCGATCTTGTTCATGCGGTGGGCCTTGCTCACCACGCGCGGATCGGTGGTGTAGACGCCATCGACGTCGGTATAGATGTCGCAGCGCTCCGCGCCGATGGCGGCTGCGATTGCTACCGCCGAGGTGTCCGAGCCGCCACGGCCGAGCGTGGTAATGCGGCCGGTTTCCTTGTGCATGCCCTGAAAGCCGGCGATCACCGCGGTCTGCTTATGCTCCTTGAAACGCTTGATCAGTTCGTCGCCGTTGACGCTGAGGATGCGCGCGGAAGCGTGTGCGTTGTCGGTCAGGATCGGCAATTGCCAGCCTTGCCATGAGCGCGCATTGACGCCGATGCCTTCCAGCACGATCGCCAGCAGCCCGGCGGTGACCTGTTCGCCGGAGGCGACGACCGCGTCGTATTCGCGCGCGTCGTGCAGGGGCGCTGCCTGGCGCGCCCACTCGACCAGCTGGTTGGTGGCGCCGGCCATGGCGGAGACCACGACGGCCACGTCATAGCCGGCGTCGACCTCGCGCTTGACGTGACGCGCCACGTTGCGGATGCGGTCGAGATCGGCGACCGACGTTCCGCCGAATTTCATCACCAGGCGAGCCATGACTTTAGAAAACCTGTCGTTCCCGGACGCGCCAAAAGGCGCTAACAAGCGGCCGGCTGTGCCGGCCGCAAAAGGCGCGTATACATACCGGCGGGGTGCCGGGACTGCAACTTTAACGCCTGTTTTCGTTAATCTTTTTGGGTGCCGCCGATGCGTTATATCGATCGAATTCTGCAGCCGGGCGAAACCGTGGCCTATCGCGGCCGGATTCACTGGATCATCTATCTGCCCTCGATGATCATGATGCTGCTGGCCGTGGCGTCGTTGATCGGGCTGGCCGCGGCGCAAACCAAAGCGACCGGATATAGCTGGCTGTTCGTCTCCGGCGCCTTTGCGTTGGGCGCCGGCGTGACGTTGGCGTCGGCCTGGTTCAAGCGCTGGACCACGGAGATCGACGTCACCAATCGGCGTATCGTCTACAAAGTAGGCTTCATCAAACGGCACACCGTCGAACTCAATATGGATAAGGTTGCGAGTGTCGACGTCGACCAATCCATCTTTGGCCGTCTCTTGAACTACGGTGACATCACGGTTCACGGCACAGGAGATAGTGATGTCATCGAGTCGCTCCACAACATCGGTGCGCCGCTCGACTTCCGCAATCACGTGACGGCGCGCTGACATGGCGCTCAAGCAACGCAGCGCGTCCGTTGACGACGCCGAAGTCGAGCGATTCTCCCGCCTCGCATCCAGCTGGTGGGATGCGCGCGGACCGATGGCGGCGCTGCATAAGTTCAATCCGGTGCGGCTCGCTTACATCCGGGACATGACCGCTGCGCGCTTCGCCCGAGACCCCAAGAAGCTCGACTGTTTGAAAGACCTGCGCATGCTCGATATTGGCTGCGGCGGCGGCATCCTGTCGGAACCGTTGGCGCGGCTGGGCGCACAGGTGGTCGGCGCCGATCCGTCGCCGGAAAACATCGCGGCGGCAGCCGCGCATGCCGAGCAAGGCGGTGTCGCAGTCGATTACCGCGCCACCACGGCGGAGGCGTGCGCCGAGGCGGGTGAACGCTTCGACGTGGTGCTGGCCATGGAAGTGGTCGAGCACGTCGCCGACGTGAAGTCGTTCGTCGTCACCTGCGCGGCAATGGTGAAGCCGGGCGGTCTGATGATCGCGGCGACGCTCAACCGCACGCTCAAGAGCTTCGCCCTGGCGATTGTCGGCGCCGAATACGTGCTGCGCTGGCTGCCGCGCGGCACCCATCAGTGGGATAAGTTCGTCACTCCGAACGAACTCGAACTCGCCTTCGAGGGCGCTGGCCTCGACGTGATCGGCGAGCGCGGCGTGATCTACAACCTGCTGGCCGACCGCTGGCAGTTGTCGTCCGACATGGATGTGAACTACGTGTTGACGGCTGCGCGCGGCGGGAAATCATAAAACCTAATGCTCTGGACCGTCTTCACGTTGATCGCCGCGGCGGCGCAGACCGCACGCAACGCCATGCAGCGCGAGCTGACCATGACGCTCGGTACCGTAGGCGCCACGCATGTGCGTTTTCTGTTCGGCTTTCCGTTCGCGATCATCTTTCTTCCGGGCGTGATGGTCTTTGCGGGCTATAGTCTGCCGCGTCCACCGTCAGTCTTCTGGATCTGGGTGATCGCCGGCGCGCTCACCCAGATCGGCGCCACGGCGACCATGTTGTCGGTGATGGGTGAGCGGTCTTTCGTCGTCGCCTATGCCTATATCAAGACCGAACCGGTGCAGGTCGCGCTGTTCGGTTTAATCTTTCTCGGCGACAAAATCGCGCCGCTGTCCGGCGCAGCAATACTGATCGCCACCGCCGGCGTCATTGTGATCTCGCTGAAGCCCGGCGCCGGCAGCGTCAGCACTAAACGCTCCACGATCATCGGCTTGTTGTCGGGCTCTTTGTTCGCCTTGTCGGCGATCGGCTATCGCGGCGCCATACTGTCGCTGCATCTGCCGCACTTCGTCATGGCCGCGACCTTCACGTTGGCGGTCGGCTTGGTCATGCAGGCGGTTCTGCTGTCGGCCTACCTGGCGCTGCGCGACCCGGGCGTGTTGCGGTCCATCGCCAAGGCCTGGAAGCCGTCGCTGTTTGCCGGTTTCATGGGCGCCTTCGCCTCGGAATTCTGGTTCCTCGCTTTCGCCATCGCCACCGCGGCGAGCGTGCGCACGCTGGCTCTGGTTGAGGTGCTGTTCGCCCAGGGCGTGACGCGATTCATTTTCAAGCAGCCGACCACCGCGCGCGAAGGCGCCGGCATCGTGCTGGTGGTGATCGGCGTCGCGCTTTTGGTGTGGGCGCAATGAGTTGACCCGTGACCTGCATCAAAGTCGATCTCATCAATGAACTCGCCGCCATCCGCGGATACCGGACATATTTGGAAATTTGCACGCCGACGACCGGCAACATGTATGGCGGCATCGATCGCGCCCGGTATCCAACATGTCACCGTCTGATGTATCGCTGCCCGGCGGCGTTCGATGACAGATTGCCGATCGATTTCCGCAGCGTAAGCCTGGATATCACGGATTACGTCGAGGCCCTTCGGGCAAAGGGCATGAAATATGACGCCATTCTGGTCGACCCGTTCCATGAGTATGAACCCTCGGTCCGGGACCTCAGAGCGGCCGTCGATCTTCTTGCTCCGGCCGGCACGATCATCGTGCACGATTGCTTTCCACGCGACGCCGCGATCGCGGGGCCCGGCTATATTGACGGTCCATGGTGCGGCGTAACCTACAAGGCCTATTTGGACTATGTGCTGGCGAGCGGGCGCCTGATATTTTGTACCGTCGACACGGACTATGGCTGTGGCGTGATACGCCACGCCGCGTCGCTTCCCGCCTTGCAACGGCTTGCCCGTCATGTATCACGAATGATGACGCGCGATACCCGCGATGCCGTCGCCGGCCAATGGATGCGCGTCGGCAAGGACTATGACGGGGCCTTTAACCTGTTGCAGGCGCACGCAAAGCCGCTGTTAAACCTCGTGACGGCCGATGAATTTCTCGCCGGCGAGCGGAACAACTCGCCAGTGCTGAGGTAATCCGCTCTCGCTTGATGCAGCCGATTTTAGTTCCGCTCGTCCGGCAAAATCGGCAGCGGGTGGAATTCGATGCCTTCCTCGGCCAGCTTCTTGGCTTCGTCGGGCGACGCCTCGCCGTAGATCGAGCGGTGCTCGGCCTCGCCGTAGTGCATCTTGCGCGCTTCCTCGGGAAATTTCGTCCCGACATGATCGGCATTCTTGGTGAGATGGTCGCGCAACTCCTTGAGCTTGGAACGCAGTTCCCGTTCTTGCGGCGACAGCATCGCGACCGGTGTTTTTTCTTGCGGCGTCTCGGGTGCAGCGGCAGGTGCCGGCATCTCGACGGGCCGCTTGCGCGAACCCGAAAGCCGCGGCGCCATGATCGCCTTCTCGACTTTGGCCGAGCCGCAATGCGGGCAGGTCACCAGGCCGCGCTTGGCCTGCTTGTCGTAAGCCGCGGACTCCTGGAACCAGCTTTCGAAGTCGTGACCCTTGTCGCAAGCGAGCGCGTAACGGATCATTCGGCGCCCCTGACCACATGCAAGTGGGTCGGCTCCGCCATCGGCTCGACGATTTCGAATCGCCGCCCATGTTGCAGCGACGGAATGCGCGAACGCGCCTTCGCCACGTCCGCCAGATCGATGTCGGCCATCACCACGCCCGGTTCGGTGCCGCCTTCCGCCAGGATGCGCCCCCACGGGTCAATGATCAGTGAATGGCCGAAAGTCTCGCGTCCGTTCTCGTGCTTGCCGCCTTGCGCCGCGGCGAACACGAAGCTGCCGTTCTCGACAGCGCGTGCCCGCAATAAGACATGCCAATGCGCCTCGCCGGTCCGCTGGGTAAAGGCGGACGGGATCGCCATCATGGTGGCGCCGGCTTCCGCCAGCGCGCGGTAGAGCGCCGGGAACCGCAAATCATAGCAGATCGTCAGGCCGAGACGGCCCCAGGGCAGGTCGCTCAGCATCGCCTGTTCGCCAGGCCGATAGGTGCGCGACTCGCGATAGCTCTCGCCGCCTTCGAGATCGACGTCGAACATGTGGATCTTGTCATAGCGCGCGGCGATCTCGCCCTTGGGGTCGATCAGCAACGAGCGGTTCGCCGCTCGGTCGGGCGAAGTCTTGATCGCCAACGAACCGACATGCACGTAGATGCCGAGCTTACGCGCCAACTCGCGTAAGGTGGCGAGCGAGGTGTCGGCCTCCTCCGCCACGATGGTGGCGAACAGCCGCTCGCGCTTGACCTCCATGATATTGGTCATTTCGGGGGTGAGCACGTAGTCGGCGCCGGCCGACTTTGCTTCGCCAATAAGCCGCACCGAGGCTTCGATATTGGCGGCGGGGGTAAGCCCCGACCGCATCTGGATCATGGCGGCCTTGAAAGTGCCGGTCATGCGGTCGTCCCATTGCCGGCGAGCAAGGGATCGAGCAGGCCTTCGCGCTCGAGCGCATGCAACTCGTCGCTGCCGCCCACGTGGGTGTCGCCGATGAAAATCTGTGGCACGGTCATTTGTCCGTTGGCCCGCTTGATCATGGCCTCGCGCTGCTCCCAATCGCCGCTCACGTCGATCTCAGTATAGACCGCGCCCTTGCGTTTCAGCAGGGCCTTGGCGGCGTTGCAATAGGGGCAATAGCGGGTGGTATAGATTTCGATAAGGGGCATATACGTTCCGCGGCGAATCGGCCCTATTTATATGGGGCTGCGCAGTGGCGCGACAACCCGGGCGAATACCAGCACATCGACATGGGCGGCTCCTGCGCGCAGCAAAGCGCGGGCGCAGGTGTCGGCGGTAGCGCCGGACGTGAGCACGTCGTCGATCAGCACCAGCCGGCGGCCGGCCACCCTGGCCTTTTCCTCCGGCGGCACGCGGAAAGCGCCTTGGACATTGTCGGCGCGCTCGGTCTTGGACAGGCCGACCCGCTGCGGCGTCGCGCGCACGCGCCTGAGCGCGTCGTGCATTACCGGTACGCCGCAAAGTTTGGAAATGGCGCCGGCCAGCGCCGCCGATTGATTGAAGCGCCGCGCCCACAGCCTTCGCCAATGCAGCGGCACCGGCAGCAGCGCATCGGCTTCGCTCACGAGTTCGCGGCCGGCGCGCGCCATCCAACGTCCCATCATCGGCGCCAGATCGAGCCGGTCGCTGTATTTGAACGACAGCACCAGGGCGCGGGCGGTATCGTCATAGCGCACCGCGGCGCGCGCCCGGTCATAGGCCGGCGGATTGGCGATCGCCTCCATCGACAACAGGCCCGGGCCCGGGTCATAAGCGAAGGGAATGCCGAGCCGCGCGCAATAAGGCGGCTCGATCAGCGATAGTTTCGACCAGCAGGCCGCGCAGAGCCCGGCGCCATCGCCAAGCGGTTCGCGGCAGGACGGGCAGAGCGGCGGTAGCGCCAGGTCGAGCGCGGCACGCAATGCGGTGCGCAGTCCGCCCCGCATTTGCGTCAGCCGCGAGGGCGCTTTTGTCTCACTGTTTACGTCACTTGCCGAGACAAGCCCGTTCATGCTGCAAATGTAGCAGATGTCGGCAGGCCCACCCATATTCGACCGCAATTTGCTGCGCCTGCGTCAGCGGCGCGCGCGAGCGCTGGGACCTGCGACTTTCCTCATCGACCGGGTCGCCGCCGAGCTGGGCGAGCGGCTCGCTGTGGTGCTGCGCCGGTTCGAGCGTGCCGCCGATCTCGGCACGCCGACCGACGCGCTGCGCCGCGTTCTCCTAGCGAGTGGCAAGGTCGGGGCCGTCGCCGACGTGATCGCCGACGAGGAGGCACTGCCGTTCGCCAACGACTCGCTCGATCTCGTGGTGTCGGCGCTGGCGCTGCAATTCGTCAATGACCTGCCTGGCACGCTGATCCAGATCCGCCGCGCGCTCAAACCGGATGGCCTGCTGCTGGCGGCATTGATCGGCGGCGATAGCCTTATCGAGTTGCGAGAAGTCTTCGCGCAGGCCGAAAGTGAAATGGAAGGCGGGGTGTCGCCGCGCGTCGCGCCGTTCGCCGATCTGCGCGAACTGGGCGCGCTGCTGCAACGCGCCGGCTTCGCTCTGCCGGTGGTCGATTCCGATCGGTTGACCGTGCGCTACAAGACGGCGCTGGATTTGATGCGCGATCTTCGCCGCATGGGCGCAACCAATGTGCTTACCGAGCGCCGCCGCGCGCCGCTCAAGCGGAGAACTTTATTCCGGATGGCGGAAATCTATGCCGAGCGTTTTTCCGATGCCGACGGGCGCCTGCGCGCGACCTTCGAGATTGCCTGGTTGTCGGGTTGGGCGCCGCATGAGAGCCAGCAAAAACCGCTCAAACCCGGCTCGGCGTCCGCGCGGCTTGCCGATGCGCTCGGCACGCGCGAAATTCCGGCCGGCGAGAAGCCGCGGCCCTAAAACCAGGCGTCACTTCAGGCCGGTGGCGACGCTCTGATACATGCCGTTTACCGACGTGCCCAGTGAAAGGACGGCGACGATGATGGCGCCGGCGACGCCGGAGGCGATCAGCGCATATTCGATGGCGGTCGCGCCGTTGTCGTCGCGGAGGAAATCGCGCACTCGGCGTATCGTCAGAAACCCATTCATGGACGCGTCCTCATTACTCGTTACTCACAAAAGCGACATCAGATGCGAGATCAGCGGCACGTCCGCCGGAGGCATTTCGTAATCCCGCAACCGGTTCGGTTTCACCCAGGCGAGGTTTTGCCCCTCGGTTGCGATGACTTGTCCCTCCCAGCGCCGGCAAACATACAACGGCATTAGAAGATGAAAGTCGGGATAGGCGTGGCTTGCGAAAGTCAGCGGCGCGAGACAGGCCTCATTGACGACGATGCCCAGTTCCTCCTGCAACTCCCGGATCAGACTTTGTTCCGGCGTTTCGCTATCCTCGACCTTGCCGCCGGGAAACTCCCACAAGCCCGCCATCGGTTTGCCGGCGGGACGCTGGGCGATGAGCACGCGACCGTCGGCATCGACGAGCGCGCAGGCGGCGACAAGGACGATTTTGGCGCTCACAGCCCTTAGAACCTCAATGCTAGCCAGCCCATGGTTAAGGTGATGCGACCGCGGGCAGGCCCGCTGCCGCGACGGTAAACGGTTGGTTACGAACGATAGTCGCCGTTGATGGCGATGTATTCCTTGGTCAGGTCGCAAGTCAGTACCCGGTCGCGGCCCTTGCCAAGGCCTAGCGCGACTTTCAGGCTGATTTCCGGCTTCTTCATCGCCGCGCTGACAGCGGCCTCGTCATAGCCGGGGTCGCGCGCGCCCTTATGCGCGACGCGGATACCGCCGAACCAGATCGACAATTTATCGCGGTCGGCCGGTTCCCCCGCCTTTCCCACGGCCATAACCACGCGGCCCCAATTGGCGTCCTCGCCGGCGATCGCGGTTTTCACCAGCGGCGAATTGGCGATCGACATCGCAATGCGGCGCGCCGAAATCTTTGATATCGCGCCTTCCACCACGATCTCCACCAACTTGCGGGCGCCTTCGCCGTCGCGCGCGACCTGCTCGGACAGATCGGCCAGCACCACATGCAGCGCGCGCTTGAAATCCCTCAGTTTTGAATCGGCAGCGTGCGCGATGCGCGGGTTGCGGGCCTGGCCGGTGGCGAAGATCATCAGCGTGTCCGATGTGGACGTATCGCCGTCGATGGTCACCGCGTTGAACGTGTCGGCGACGCCTTCTTTCAAAAGCGCCTGCAAGGCGCTGCTTGAAATCGCCGCGTCGGTGAACACGAAGGAGAGCATCGTCGCCATGTCGGGCGCGATCATGCCGGCGCCTTTGGCGATGCCGTTGATCGTCACGGCGGTCTTGCCGATTTTCGCCGCCGCGGTCGCCACTTTCGGAAATGTGTCGGTGGTCATGATCGCGCCCGCCGCGGCGAGAAAATCGCCGGGTTGGGCACGCGCCACCAGCCCGTCCATCACGGGGCCGAATTTTGAAGCATCCAGCGGCTCGCCGATCACGCCGGTGGAGGCAAGAAAAATTTCCGCAGCTTTGCAGCCCGCGCTCTTGGCGGTGATCTCGGCGGTGAGCTTGGTCGCAGCCCGCCCGGTTTTGCCCGTGAATGCATTGGCATTGCCGGAATTGACCACCAGCGCGCGCGCCAAGCCCTTGGATTTTCCGGCTTTCAATTTATCGCGGCACCACTCGACCGGCGCCGAGGGGCATTTCGACTTGGTGAACACGCCCGCGGCCGTTGTGCCGGCATCGAACAACGCCAGCAGCACGTCGGTCCGTCCGGCATAGCGGATGCCCGCTGCCGCGGTGGCGAGCCGCACGCCCGCGATGGCCGGCATATCCGGTACCTGTGTCGGGGCGAGAGGGGAGACAGCGGTGGACATGTCTACAGCCTTGTCATCACCGGGCTCGTGCCGGTGATCCCGTTCATTAGGTACTAAAGTGCCTACCTAAGCGGGATGGCCGGGACAAGCCCGGCCATGACGAAATCATTTGATGAATATGATCGGGCTTACTTCTTCTCCGGCGCCGGTGCCGGCGCCGGTGCCGGCGCAGCGGGCGGCTCGACCGTGTACATCTTCTCGATTTTGGCGCTGGCGCGCAGGCCGGTCACCAGTTCGGCCTGTGCCTTGCGTGTCACGTATTGCTCGATCTGCGGCTTGACGTCCTCGAATTTCGGCATCGGTTTGACCCGCTTATCCTCGACCTTGATGACGTGCCAGCCGAACTGCGTCTTCACCGGCTCGGATATCTGACCTTTGTCGAGCTTGAAAGCGGTTTCGGAGAATTCCGGCACCATCTGCTCTTTGCTGAAATAGCCGAGATCGCCGCCGTTGGCCTTGCCCGAAGGGTCTTCGGTGACCTCCTTGGCGACTTTCTCGAAATCTTCGCCCTTCTTCAGGCGCACGATCACCGCCTTGATCTTCTCTTCGGCTTCCTTGCTCGCTTTGTCGTCGCCGGCGGCGGCGCGGATCAGGATATGGCGGGCGTGTACCTCTTGCTCCTGGCCCATCTGCTTGACGGCGTCGTCATAGACCTTATGCATGGCCTCATCGGTGAGCGCAGCCTTGCCGGTCGCCACCAGCAACTGCTCCATCAGCAGCTTGTCGCGGGCAAAGGCGATCTTTTTCTTGAACTCGGGCGTATCGCCCATCTTCTTGGCTTCGGCCGCCTTCGACACCAGCATCATGTCGGCCATGAACTGCACCAGGTAATCTTTCTTGGCGTCCGGCGACATCGGCGGCAACTGGCCGGCTTCTTCCTCGGCGACCGCGAGGTCGCTCTGGTGAATTTCGGCACCATTGACCTTTGCGACGACTGGATCTTTGTCCTGCGCCGCGACCGGGGAAGCTGCGGTCAGCAGCAGCGCCAAACAGACGGCAAGAATTCCAGCAGGGCGAGTAAAGCGAGAGGTCATCATGGGCAGTCCTTGGGAATAATGTGGCCCGCCAACGGCGGCCGACGGCGGACTTGTCGCCCAACAACCGGGGCTTTGCAATGGCGGTTTGCTACGTGCGTCTTAACGTCCGCGTGAGCTACCGCACATGAATCGGACTCGATCGTTGTTAAGGCCGTGGCAAGCCGCCAATTGACAATAAACCGACCCCCTCCTATCTCTCCGCTGACCTCGGCTGGTGAAGCTTTGCAGGCGTGTTCGCGTCGAATTTGCCCGAAAAGTGCCGCATTTCCGGAGCGCCGGAAGCTAAATCCGGCCGTTGCGGCGTGTTAAAAGCGCGCCTTCGAAACTGAGGAGCCCTGAATGATCGGCGCCGTCGCCCGCAAGCTGTTCGGCTCCGCCAATGAACGGCGGATTCGCAGCTATCAGCCGCGGGTGGACGCCATCAATGCGCTTGAGAAAGAGCTGGAAGCGCTCTCCGACGAGGCGCTGCGCGCACGCACCGAAGACTTCAAGAAGCAGGTTGCCGACGGCAAAACGCTTGACGACATCCTGGCGCCGGCTTTCGCCACCGTGCGCGAGGCGGCCAAGCGCACCATCGGCCAGCGCCATTTCGACGTGCAGTTGATCGGCGGCATGATCTTGCATGAAGGCAAGATCGCCGAAATGAAAACCGGCGAAGGCAAGACGCTGGTCGCCACCCTCGCGGTCTACCTCAACGCCGTCGCCGGACGCGGCGTGCATGTCGTCACCGTTAACGATTATCTCGCCAAGCGCGACGCCGAATGGATGGGTCAGATTTATACCTTCCTCGGCCTTACCGTCGGCGTGATCGTGCATGGACTCGACGACGAGGAACGCAAGAAGGCCTACGACTGCGACGTTACCTACGGCACCAACAACGAGCTCGGCTTCGATTATCTGCGCGACAATATGAAGTACCGGCTGGAGGATATGGTCCAGCGCGGCCATATCTACGCCATCGTTGACGAAGTGGACTCGATTCTGGTCGACGAAGCGCGCACGCCGCTGATCATTTCCGGCCCGCTCGACGACCGCTCCGAATTCTACAACACCATCGACAGCTATATCCCGGCGCTCGACAAGACCGACTACGAGGTCGACGAGAAACAGCGCACGGTGACACTGACCGAAGCCGGCATGGAGAAGCTCGAGCAGCGCCTGCGCGCGGCCGACGAGCTCAAGGGTGAATCACTCTACGACGTCGAAAACGTCTCGGTCGTCCACCACGTCAACCAGGCGCTGCGCGCGCACAAGCTGTTTCAGCGCGACAAGGATTACATTGTGCGCAACGGCGAGGTCGTCATCATCGACGAGTTCACCGGCCGCATGATGCCGGGCCGGCGCTATTCGGAGGGGCTGCATCAGGCGCTTGAGGCCAAGGAACACCAGCCGATCCAGCCGGAGAACCAGACGCTCGCCTCGATCACCTTCCAGAATTATTTCCGCATGTACGAGAAGCTTGCCGGCATGACCGGCACGGCGCTCACCGAGGCCGACGAGTTCTTCGACATCTACAATCTCGAAGTCCTCGAAGTGCCCACCAACATGCCGCTGGTGCGTATCGACGACGACGATGAGGTCTATCGAACGGCAAAGGAAAAATACCGCTCAATTATTTCGCTGATCGAGGACTGCAAGCTGCGCGGCCAGCCGGTGCTGGTCGGCACCACCTCGATCGAGAAATCCGAGCAGCTCGCCGACATGTTGCGCGAGGCCGGCTGGGAGTCGCACGACTTCACCGATCCGAACGCCTTTGCCGCGCTTTATTCCGGTGACGACGGCGCCACCAAGACCAAGGTTTTCGCCATCCTCAATGCCCGCTACCACGAGCAGGAAGCCTATATCGTCTCGCAGGCCGGCGTGCCGGGCGCCATTACCATCGCCACCAACATGGCCGGCCGCGGCACCGACATCCAGCTCGGCGGCAATGCAGATATGCGCATCCGCCAGGAAATCGCCGATATCGAGGACCCGCGCGCGCGCGAGAAAAGCCCGCAGGCCGACGAAATCCGCAAGCAAGTCGCGCGGCTGAAAGAAAAGGCGCTCGCCGCCGGCGGCCTTTATGTGCTCGGCACCGAGCGGCACGAGAGCCGGCGCATCGACAACCAGTTGCGCGGCCGCTCCGGCCGCCAGGGCGATCCCGGCCATTCCAAGTTCTTCCTGTCGCTGGAAGACGACCTGATGCGCATCTTCGGCTCCGATAAGCTCGACGGCATGCTGCAGAAGCTCGGCCTCAAGGAGAACGAGGCGATCATCCACCCCTGGATCAACAAGGCGCTGGAAAAGGCGCAACAGAAAGTCGAGGCGCGCAACTTCGATATCCGCAAGAACCTGCTCAAGTTCGACAACGTGATGAACGATCAGCGCAAGGTGATCTTCGAGGAGCGGCTCGACCTCATGCGCGACGAGGCGGTCGACGAGACCATCGCCGACATGCGCCATTCGGTGATCGAGGACCTGGTCGCCAAGCACATTCCCGCCAACGCCTACGCCGAGCAATGGGACGTCGCCGGTCTCGACACCGCGCTGCACGAGGTGCTCACCCTAGATCTGCCGGTCAAGGACTGGGCCAAGGAAGAAGGCATTGCCGACGAGGAAGTGCGCGAGCGTGTCATCCGCCGCGCCGACGAGCACATGGCGGGCAAGGTGGCCAAATGGGGCCCCGAGTTGATGCGCTACGTCGAGAAGTCGATCCTGTTGCAGACCGTCGACCATCTCTGGCGCGAGCATCTGGTGATGCTGGAACACCTGCGCCAGGTGATCGGCCTGCGCGGCTACGGCCAACGCGATCCGCTCAACGAATACAAGGCGGAGGCCTTCAGCCTGTTCGAGGCGATGATGGCGCGCCTGCGCGAGGCCGTGACCGGCCAACTCATGCGCGTGGAAATCGTACAGCAGCCGCCCGAGGCTTTGCCGCCCGATCAATCGGATTTCCCCGGCGGGCCGCGGCCACCGGAGGCTTTGCCGCCCGATCAATCGGGTTTCCCCCGCGGGCCGCAATCGCCGTCGGATTTGCCCTACATGGAGGCGCATAAGTTTGATCCCGCCACCGGCGAGGACGAAATGGCGCTTGCGCCGCTGGCGCCGATGCTCGTCGGCAATAGCAACGGCGCACAGGCCGAGCGCAATCCGAAGAATCCGGTGAGTTGGGGCAAAGTCGGCCGCAACGAGTCGTGTCCCTGCGGCTCGGGCAAGAAGTTCAAGCACTGCCACGGCAAGTTCGCGTAGCGCGAATTCTGTCAAAGCCCGTCGGCGGCGATGATCATGTCTTTCGCGGATTTTTGGCGCAGCGCGATCAGCGGTTGATATTCCGCCGCGCGGTAAAACGCCTTGAGCGCCGCCATGTCCGGAAATTCGATCACCGCTACCCGGTTGGGCCGCCAATGGCCTTCCAGTACGTCGTGACCCCCGGCGCGGGTGAGATAACGGCCGCCGAAACGTTCGATAATTGGGATCGCTTGGCGCAAATAGTCGGCAAACTTTTCCGCATCCGTTATCTCGTGTTCGCCGATCCAGTAAGCGGGCATGGCAGCCTCCAAAAAGTAATGTCGGGGTCTGCGGTCATCTCTGGGCGCCGAACCCGAACAGCCGCTGCGGGGTCTTCCAGAGCAGCGTGTCACGGTCGGTGGCATCTGGGAAAAGTATTTCCACCAGTTCGACCAGTGGGCCGTAATCCTGTCGTTCCGGCGCGCGCAAGAACGGCCAATCCGATGCCCACAGGCAGCGCTCGAGGGTGAACGCCTCGACGATGGCGCCGACGAAGGGCCAGGTGTCTTCGAACGGATAACCCTGCCGCGAAAATTTCGAATAGCCCGACAGCTTCACGTTGACCCGCTTGGTGCGGGCGAGCCGCAGCAGCGCCTGGAAGCCCGGCTGGTCGAGCCCTTCGCCTGGAGTCGGACGTCCGCAATGATCAATCAACACCTGGATCGGTATTTTCTCGATCCAGGGCACGAACATCAGAAGTTGATCGTGTTCGGCCTGGATTTGCAGGAACAGGTCGTACTCGACCAGTCTGGCGATCAAAGCCGCGGCGTTTTTGTAATAATCGACGCCGTGGAACGTCGGGTTGAACGCCGCTCCGACAATTCCCTTGCGCTTCAAGTCGCGCAGTATCGCGGCGTCGGCATCGAAGTCGATGATGGCGATGCCCTTGAGGCGTCCCTCGCTGCGCGCGATCGTGTCGAGCAGGCATGCATTGTCGCTGCCGTAGCCGGAATTCGGCTGCACCAGAAGCGAATGGCTGACGCCATAGGTCTTCATGATTTGGGCAAGCTGCGCGGGGGTGCCGGCCTCCTGGCCGGCGGGTTTGTAGTCGATGCCTTTGCCATAGGGAAAACGAACCGGATCGAACACATGCGTGTGGCAGTCAATCTTGCGTTCCTGGAAAATGCTCATCGAACGTTCTCGTTGGTGAACGCCAGCGCCAATTTTTTCCTGAATTTCCGGTCGCGCTTCAAATGCCACTCGCGGCTCATGGCCGCGCGCTTGCTCTTGCACCGCTCGGAATGCAGCAACACCCAAACGCGCCCGCGCGTTGAGCGCGCGCCCGTGCCCGCATTATGCTGCGCAAGCCTGCGTGCGACGTCGCTGGTCCAGCCGACATAAGTCAGATGTCGTGTCTTGGTGTAAGTACCGAGGACGTAGACGTAAGCGCGCATGCCGCGCCGCTCAGCGTAGCGCGGTCCAGCGGCTCTCGAATGTACCGGCCGGAACCACCGGCTGCGCGCCCGGCAGCACGCCGTTATTGCTCGCCGGCGGCGTCGAATAGGCCGTGCGCAGTTCCGGCTCGGGCGGCTTGTCTTTTTTGCCAACTGGCCGCGAGGGGGCCGGCGCGGTGCTGGCCACGGCCTTCAGGTGGGTGGGCGCGGTTTCGTGAGGCTTGGCCTGAGGCATCGCCGGCACGGCGGCGGCGCGGACGGGCGCCACGCGCTTCGCTTTGCCGGCCGCCTCGCGTTCGCTGCCGCGCAAGGCGATGGCCTGGTTCTCTGCCGGTTCGGCCGGCTTGGCGACCGGCGGCGAGCTGCCGAACAGCGTGCCAATCAGGCCGCCGATCGACTGCGGCTCACGCGGCGCTTCGCCCACCTTGGCTTGCGGCGCTGGCTGCGGCATCGGTACGCTCGCCAGCACCACGGGCTCGCTCGCTTGCGGTGGCGAGTCCTGCCACGTCACAGTGGGAGCCGGCGGATTGGGTGTGCGCGGCAACGCGCCAGGCGCCTGACTGTTGCCCGCGACCTGATAGACGCGGCCGTTATTGTCGAAATTCGTATGGTTGGCGAGCTTGGCCTCGAACACCGGGTTCATGCCGCCGTCGATGCCGTTGCGCGACGGCACCACGGGCACGTCGCGGGCAATATAACTGGCCATCTCGACTTGCTCGTGCCGCTGATGATCGAGTACCGCGTCGGCAACGGCCGGGTCGAGCTGGAACGACGGACATTTGCCGCGCGCATCGAACTTGAGGGGTTTGCTGGCATCGGTCGGCTGGGCCGCGTCGAACACGTATCGCTTCTCGCACACCGCGACCTTCGGCTCCTGGTGCGTCGCCTCGAAATGATCGTAACCCTCCTTGATCATTTTCCAGAACGCGAAGTTTGGATTGTTGCGGTGCCTGGCCATGTTCAGCGCCGTCATACGGAACGGAAAGGCCTCGAACTGAAAGTCCTTCTGACCGCCGAAGAACGACTCGCGCGCCAGTGCGTAGATTTCCTGCATCTGCTCGTCGGTCATCGCGTAGCAGCCGCGCGAGGAGCAGTCGCCATGCACCATCAACTCGGAGCCGGTGCGGTTCCAAGCGCGGTCGAAGGCGTTGGGATACCCTGTGTTGAAGGCGAGGTAGTAATTGGAATTTGGATTCATCTGCCCAGGCGAGATGCTATAGAAACCCTCGGGCGCCTGACGGTCGCCTTCCCTGATTTTTGGCCCGAGATCGCCCGACCAGCGGCAAACCGGATAGGTCTTCAGCAGCGCGAATTCGCCGTCGCGGGTTTTCTTCCAGACTTCCATCTCGGCCTCTTCCTTGAAGAGGCGGACCAGGATCGGCGAATCCTTGTCCATGTTCTTGGACTGGATTTCGGCGAGCGTCTTTTCTGAAAGCGGAGCTTGCGAGCGGCCGGCCGGCGTCATGCCGTCGGGGTCGCAGCCGGCAACAGCGAGCGCCGCGGCAAGTGCCGCCGACGCGAGAAGAGCGCGTAGAAGATGTCGATTCAAACGCGAAACTCCCCGAAGGGGCGGGCCTTCATTGAGATATCGTTATCCTTAAGATGTGGCATCCGCAAGGCAAACGAGGGCACAGAGGCCAGGCGGTAAGCCTATGGTGAACCTAGGGTAAATGAGCAAAAGCGTTGCGGATTCAAACCGCTGACCCCGCCGCCGGTTAGACCGGTGCGCGGCCCATGGCGAGGAACTTTTCGCGCCGCTGCCGGCGCACCGTCTCGCGATCGAGCGGCCGCAACTCGGAGAGCGCGTTGGCAATCGCCTCGCCGGCGACGGCAATGGCGGCGGCGGGATCGCGATGGGCGCCGCCGGTGGGCTCCGGCACCACGGTATCGATCACGCCGAAGCGCACCATGTCCTGGGCGGTGATCTTCATGTTGGTCGCCGCTTCCTGCGCTTTCGTGGTATCGCGCCAGAGGATCGAAGCGGCGCCTTCCGGGGAAATCACCGAGTAGATAGCGTGCTCCAGCATCAACACGCGATTGGCGGTGGCAATCGCGATGGCGCCGCCGGAGCCGCCTTCGCCCAGGATCACCGCGATGTTTGGCGCGCCAAGCGACAAGCAGGCGTCGGTCGAGCGCGCGATCGCTTCCGCCTGGCCCCGCTCTTCCGCGCCGATGCCGGGATAGGCGCCGGCGGTGTCGACCAGCGCGATCACGGGAATGCCGAAGCGATCGGCCATTTCCATCAGCCGCACCGCCTTGCGATAGCCTTCGGGCTTCGCCATGCCGAAATTATGCTTAATGCGGCTCTCGGTGTCGGAGCCTTTCTCGTGTCCGATGATGCACACGCTTTCGCCGCGGAAGCGTCCGAAGCCGCCGACGATGGCCTGGTCGTCGCCGAATTTGCGGTCACCCGCGAGCGGCATGAAATTCTCGATCAACCCGGCGACGTAATCGAGACAATGCGGCCGCTGCGGATGCCGCGCCACTTGTGTCTTCTGCCAGGGCGTCAGGTCGGCATAGAGTTCCTTGAGCGCGAGCGCGGCCTTGACCTCGAGCCGGCTGATCTCGTCGCCGACGGCGACCGCGCTGCCGCTCTCGCCCATGGTGCGCAATTCTTCGACCTTGGCCTCCAGTTCGGCCACCGGTTTTTCGAAATCGAGATAGGTGCGCATGGTTCCGGCTAGCATTCGGTTCTGACCTGCGGAGACGGGACTTTAGCCTAGTGACGCGGACGAAGCCTCTGAGTCAAGCAAGCGGCCACACCGCATGTTATGTGTCACCCGTGGCGTTTCAACCGGTTCTGCTGCCCGTACTTCTTGCTGAACCGCGATTGCCATCCCGTGCAACAGCGAGATATTATAACTTTAGGTTGTTAGGATACTAGAGCGACCCTAAAATGCGAATTCTTCACATTTCCGATCTGCATATTGGTGCGCATAACGAAAACCTTCTCGGTAGCCTCAAAAACCGTGTTCGCTCCCTGAAACCAGATGTCATTTTGGCGACTGGCGACTTTGCCGATGGACCGTACGAAGGACCTCTCACGCGAGCCCGCGACTATCTGCTCGAGTTGGCTAAGTTGTGTCCACAACGAAGCGAAGGCCCATCGCTGATTGCGGTTCCTGGCAATCATGATGTGGCGCATTTCGCAGGAAATTTTGTGTCTCAATGGTCTGCCGCAAATTATTTTAAAATTTTTGCAAATTTATCAGTGGCGGCTTTCTATCCATCCGAACGGGTTTGGATATATGGATTCAACTCAACTCGCGAGAAGGGCGTCGGCGCGAATGGGCAGGTGTCGTCGGAAGACCTAAATTCATTCGACATCGCTTACGAGAACGCCAAGGATACGTACAAGCAAGATTTTGAGAACGCCTTCAAGATCGTTGCACTACACCATCATCCGCTTCCGATCCGCTATAGTGCTAAATATTCACGCTGGGTAACGCTGCTCAATGCGGCCGAGTTCTTAGAGCAGATGCTCAAGCACGATGTCGATTTGATTGTGCACGGCCACGAGCATGTCCACGCGCAAGCGACTTTTGGCAAGCGCTTCAAGGAGCATGACAGAGGGCTAGCAGTTGTGAGTGTCGGAACCGTCTTCCACCGCAATGCAGGCGACGATCACAATCGTTTCAATCTAATTCAAATCGCATCAGATGGTGCAGTTGATGTTGAATCGTATGAAGCAAGGGGTGGCACCTTCGATGCCGATGCAATTGACCGCTACGCCGTACGCAGCACTGCGCAAAGCGACATGCGACGCTTCGCGCAAATCATCAAGGAGAAAAAATATAGCTATCAGAGGGTGATAGTGCGCTCTGCAATCAATGAGGATGGTGACGCGGAGCGCAGTGTGGAATTTGGAGGATTAGTTTTGCAGAAGGCTAAATCTGAACGAGCGAGGAACCTCCATATTTCGCTCCCGCAAACTTCGGGATACATCGATGTGCCTTCTGCGTGGGAGATTATCGATGGCGACAAGGAAAAGGAGCTCGTTTTCAAACGAGTGGACAAAACCAATGACGATAAACGCGTAACTGGCGTCATCGATTACGGCCGCATTTTGCCGCCTGGCGTGCCGCTCTCGTTACGGTGCCGGTGGTGGGCTGTCAACGCCATGGCGATGTCAAAAGATCAGAGCTCCAAAAAATATGCAGAGCCACGGTTTGAGGAGTATACGCATTTCCCAATTCTCGATCCGGTCGAACAACTAACGATCATGGTAAGTTTTCCGCCAGGCTTCTCGCCTAATGCGCGACCCGACCCATTCGTCGCGAAGATAGCTGATCGGCCAGGTCAGGGCTTGCACGTGGAAGAGCGCGATGCTGCCCTCGAGCAGAAACTTCGCGACTCAATCGTCGTGGATGGATCAGTCAAGGAAGGGTTAAGGGCATCCTTGCGGCTAGCCAGGCCAAGCATCGGGTACACTTACGGTTTTCTTTGGGGCCTACCGGATACGCAAGAGCCTGACGGTGGCGCAGCCGAAGGCGAGACTGCCGACATAGTCGATGCGCTGCTTAAGTTTCGTAAGATAAAGGATAGCAAGCAACAGGAAAAGTTGAAGAACGCCCTCGGTTTGGCGGGTGAATTTGTGCGCGAGCGGCTTGCACCGAAATATAATGGGCACCTGGAATTCGGTCTGATGGTATTCGACTTGACTGAACGGAAGATGTTTAACGTGGCGGCTTGTCAGTTACGGCGCATGCAGTTTGAGTGGGTCGATCACGATCACTTAATATTCGAATATGGAGAGGGCATCGCTGGCAAGGCGTTTATGACGAAGAAAGGTAGAGTTTATACTCGCCTTAACCCCAGCCGATCAAAACGTACGGGGCCCGATTATTTTCGTGAGGTCCCCGGCGGTCCGGCCTATGCGGTTCTCTTCTCGATGCCGGTTTTTCACCCAAGTTCAGATAAGAACGTTTATGCCGTATTGAACTGTGGTTCGTCCCAGAAATCGTGTCCTCTGCGGGAACTCGGTAGCAACGGTATCCCGGTCACGCGGGACGATGTGAAATTGGTGCAACTTACCGTGAGCAAAGGACTTCACGATGATTTAACGGCAATATTTTTAAATGACTCTTGACAGGAGATGCTGAAATACTAGCTTGGTAGCTCACAATTCGGAGTTAGACCGTGAAAAAATTTCCTGAATTTCGCCAAGAGCTTGGGGCGGGTTTTTTTCGTCTTGACCTGCCGCAAAAGGTAAATCAAGTGGCAGTTAACGAGGCGATGCAGCAGTATCGGGATCTTCGTACTCGGATTTTAGAAAGGCCACAGGATCGTTCGTCGTCGTCAACCGCTATTGCTGTAGAAAACGATTCCGAATAGGCCTTTCATCTCATATTCGATTGTTGTCTTGCTGTGGCCGGGCTCGACTTGGCCACAATGTTTTTTGGGCAGCAACGTACGTTCATTTGTTCGCCAGCGGATGCAAGTCGCGCACCAGCGCCTTGAGCCGCTCTTCCAGCACGTGGGTGTAGATTTGTGTGGTCGAGATGTCGGCGTGGCCGAGCAAAGTCTGCACCACGCGCAAATCGGCGCCGTTATGCAGCAGGTGACTAGCGAAGGCATGGCGCAGCACGTGCGGGCTCAGCCTCTCCGCCGCTATCCCGCTCGCGGCGCCGAGCGCTTTGAGTTCGCGCGCGAAATGCTGGCGGGTGAGATGGCCTTGCTCGCCGAACGACGGGAACAGCCATTTCGATGACGCGTCTCGCTCCAGCTCGCCGCGCAGTTTGAGATAATCCGCCATGGCGCGCTTGGCGGCCTGGTTGAGCGGCACCAGCCGCTCCTTGTTGCCCTTGCCGCGTACCACCAGCATGCGCTGGTCGCGTCGCGCGCTGGCCGCCGGCAGCGCCACCAATTCGGAGACGCGCAAGCCGGTGGCGTAGACGGTTTCGAGCAGGCAGAGCAGCCGCGCCGCGCGCAGGCGTGCGGCAGGCGGCAGTTCTTCGTTTTCCGAATTTACCCGCGCCTGCGCCAGCAATTTGTCGACCTCGGCGATGGAGAGAACTTTCGGCAGCGAGCGCCCGCGCTTGGGTCCTTCCAGCACCGCGGCCGGGTCGTGGCTGAGTTTTCCTTCCGCGTAGAGGAAACGATAAAGCTGGCGTACCGCCGACAGGCGCCGCGCCAGCGACGAGGCCTTGAATCCGCGCTCGGCCAGGGAGCTGAGAAATCCGCGCAGGTCGTCGGTGCCGGCGCGAGATATGTTTTTGCCGGCGGCATGCAGGTGCGCCGCCAAATCATCGAGGTCATTGCGATAGGCGTCGAGCGTATTCTTGCCGGCGCCGCGTTCGGCCGCCAGCATGTCGAGGAACAATTCGACCAGCGCTGCGTCGGATGCTTGCTGCGGGCGGGCCATCGCCGGGCTACGGCTTCTTGAGGAACTTGTCGGACGGGACCGTCACCACGATCTCGCGCGGATGGTATTGGACGAAATTGGCGAGCGAGAACACCGCAACGTAACCGAGTCCGCCGATCAGGCCGGCGAAAATCAGAAATCTGAACAGGCTCGGCATGATCGAGGTCCGCCAGCGGCCCGCGTCCGGCGGGCGAAATTCATATGTATGGCCCGCTCCTTAACCAGGGTTAACGGCCGCCCGCGCGGCTGTCTCGATTCTGGTATATGGAACCGTGGCGTTGCGTTGGAACTCTAGCATGGCGAACAGTGCCATTCAAAAGACGGCGGAAAACGGGTTGGAGACTACGATCGTCCGCGCGCTTGGGCGGCGCTCCATCGTGCTGGTCGGCATGATGGGCGCCGGCAAGTCGTCGGTCGGCCGCAGGCTTGCCGCCCGGCTGGGGATTCCGTTTGTCGACGCCGATGCCGAAATCGAAAGCGCTGCCGGCATGACTATTCCGGAAATCTTCGACAAGCACGGCGAGAGCTATTTTCGCGCCGGCGAAGTACGCGTGATTGCGCGGCTGTTGGACAACGGGCCGCAGGTGCTGGCGACCGGCGGCGGCGCCATCATGGATCAGCGGACCCGTGACCTCATCCACATCAAGGGTGTTACGGTCTGGCTGAAGGCCGATCTCGACGTGTTGATGAAACGCACCAAGCGGCGCAACGACCGCCCGCTCGTCGGCCAGATCAAGGACCTGCTGCCGTTGCGCGAGCCGGTCTACGCGTTGTCGGATATCGTCGTGCAGTCGCGCGACGAGCCGCATGACACCATCGTCGATGAAATCATGTCCATGCTGCCGAAGGCTCTCGACATTTCCGGAGCCACGCCATGACCGCGCCGCCGCAGCAGGCTGAGCCGATCGTGGTGCCGGTCGCGCTGGGCGCGCGCGCCTACGATATCGTCATCGGCCGCGGCGTGCTGGCCAGCCTGGGCGAGCGCATCAAGGCGTTGCGGCCAGCAGCCAAGGTTGCGGTCGTCACCGACGGCATCGTCGCCAAGCATCATCTGCCCGCTGCCGAGCGCGCGCTGAAATCGACCGGCATCGAGAGTTCGGCCATCGTCGTGCCGGAAGGCGAGGGCTCCAAGAATTACGCGACGTTCGAAACCGTGTGCGAAGCCATCGTCGCCGCTCATATCGAGCGTGGCGATCTCATCGTCGCGCTTGGTGGCGGGGTCATCGGCGATCTTGCAGGTTATGCCGCGGCCAGCGTGCGGCGCGGCCTCGACTTCGTGCAGGTGCCGACGACGCTCCTTGCCCAGGTCGATTCATCGGTCGGCGGCAAGACCGGAATTAATTCGCGTCACGGCAAAAATCTGGTCGGAGCTTTCCATCAGCCGATTTTGGTGCTTGCCGACACGGCGTTGCTCGACACGCTGCCGCCACGCGACTTCCGCGCCGGCTATGCCGAGGTCGCCAAATTCGGACTGTTGGGCGATGCGGCCTTCTTCTCCTGGCTGGAGGCCAATTGGCAGGAGGTATTTTCGGGTGGTGCCGCGCGCGAGCACGCCATCGCGGTTTGCTGCCGCGGTAAGGCCGGCATCGTCGCGCGCGACGAACGCGAGACCGGCGAGCGCGCGCTACTCAACCTCGGCCACACTCTCGGCCACGCGCTCGAAGCCGCCGCCGGTTTTTCCGGGCGCCTGCTGCACGGCGAAGCGGTGGCACTCGGGACCGTGCTGGCGTTCGAATTCTCTTCGGCTAAAGGCCTCTCCGATGCAACCGACGCCGCGCGGGCGCGTTCTCATCTGGCGTCGGTCGGCCTGCCCACTCGCTTGCAGGAAGTGCCCGGCGGCGTGCCGGGGATCGACACGCTGATGGACCTGATCGCGCAAGACAAGAAAGTGAAGCGCGGCAAGCTCACCTTTATTCTGGTGCGCGGCATCGGCCAGGCCTTCGTCGAGCACGACGTCAATGCCGCCGAGGTGCGCGCGTTTTTGGCCGATAGATTAAAACAAAAATGACCGGAAACGACTGGCTCTCCTTGGTTATCGTACTGGTCTGCCTGCTGTTGTCGGCGTTCTTCGCCGGCAGCGAAACGGCGCTCACGGCGTCTTCGCGCGCCAGCATGATGCGGCTGGAAAAACAAGGCAACAAACGCGCCGGCATCGTCAACCGCCTGATGATGCAACGGGAACGGTTGCTCGGCGCCCTACTGTTCGGCAATAACGCGGTCAACATCGCCGCTTCAGTGCTGGCGACCGATGTGCTGCTGACTTGGTTCGGCCATGCCGGCTTGCTCTATGCGACGGTGGGGATGACTATCCTGGTGGTCGTGTTTTCCGAAATCCTGCCGAAGACGGCGGCGTTTAACGCGCCCGATCGCATCGCGCTTTGGGTGGCGCGGCCGATGCACGGGTTCGTCAAATTGTTCGGGCCGGTGCTGATGGCGGTCGAGGCGCTGGTGCGCTGGCTGCTCAAGCAGGTCGGCATGACCATCGGTGAGGATCAAAACGTGCTCTCGGCGCGCGAGGAACTGCGCGGCGCCGTCGATCTGCTGCACAGCGAAGGCGATGTCGAGACAGTCGACCGCGACATGTTCGGCGGCGTGCTCGATCTGCGCGATCTGGTGGTTTCCGACGTGATGATTCATCGCACCGCCATGATTACGCTGAATGCCGACGATCCGCCCGAGGAGGTGGTCAATGCCGTGATTGCTTCGCCGGTGACGCGCATTCCGCTCTGGCGTGGCGATCCGGAGAACATCGTCGGCGTGCTGCACGTCAAGGATCTGCTGCGCGCGCTGCACGCGGTGGACGGCGACGGCGCCAAGGTCGATATCGCCGCGCTGACGACGCCGGCCTGGTTCGTGCCTGAAATGCGTCCGGTTTCCGAGCAGCTCAAGGCGTTCCGCCGCCGCAAGACGCAGCTCGCGCTGGTCGTGGACGAGTATGGCGAAGTTCAGGGCCTGGTTACGCTCGAGGACATTCTGGAGGAGATCGTCGGCGACATTACCGACGAACATGACATCGCCATGCCGGGCGTGCGCAAGCAGCCGGACGGCTCGGTCAATGTCGACGGCGCGGTGACCATCCGCGACCTCAACCGTGTGATGGAATGGAATCTGCCGGACCAGGAAGCCACCACCATCGCCGGCCTCGTCATCCACGAGGCACGCTCGATTCCCGAAGCCGGCCAGAGTTTCACTTTCCACGGTTTTCGTTTCAGGGTTTTGCGGCGCGAGCGGAACCGCATCACAACGCTGCGTATCCAGCCGCTGCCGCGCAAACCGGCAGCCAAAGCGAGCTAGACGCCGCCTTCCTCCGGCGCCGCGGCATGAATGGTGAGCGCGTGCACGCCGCCGGCCAGTTCCCCGGACAGTGTCGCGTTGATCATGCGGTGGCGCTCGATCCGGGTCTTCCCTTTGAAGGCGTCCGATACGATATAGACCCTGAAATGGGTCTGCCCGCCCTCGCGATGTCCGGCATGGCCTTCATGCTGGCCGGACTCATCCACCACCTTGAGGCTTTGGGGGCTGAAAGCCTCGGTCAATTTGTCTGCGATGATATCGGCGGTCCGCATGCTCTGCGCAGTTAAGAGAGGGCGGCGCGCAGGTCAATGGCGGCGAATCGACGAGCGTTGCATCGCTGTCAAGTCTTGAAGATATCGTGGTCAAAGGCGCATAGTATCCGGTCATGAAATTCGACTCGCCCCTGTTCGATAAAGTCCGCGTCAAACCGGACAAGGACCGCCGCAAGAAAACCGGCGGCCCGCCTTGCGAATGGGCGGGCTGCAAGGAAATCGCCACCAACCGCGCGCCCAAGGGCAAGCAGAACGACAAGGACTACTGGCATTTCTGCCTCGCGCACACGCGCCAATACAATCAGTCTTATAATTTTTTCGCCGGCATGAAGGATGACGCGGTGCTGGCCTATCAGAAGGATGCGCTCACCGGCCATCGTCCGACCTGGAAGATGGGCACCGGCAAGCGCGGGTCGCGGCCGAACTTGCGCGGCACCGGCACCGATCCGTTCGGGCTGTTCGGCGAAGGTCTGCGCAGCGAGCAGCAAAAGCGCGAGGAAGCCCGCCCGGTCCGCAATGCCGAGCGCAAGGCGCTCTCGGCGCTCGGGCTCGAGGTCGGCGCCACGCCGAAGCAGGTCAAGACGCGCTTCAAGGAACTGGTGAAACGCCACCATCCGGACGCCAACGGCGGCGATCGCTCGACCGAGGATCGGCTGATCGAGGTCATCAAGTCGTACAATTATTTGAAGTCGGTCGGATTCGGCTGAGGCCGATCAGCGGCTGCGGCTCGTCTCGACGCTGCCCTCGACGGATCCGCCAATCTTGACGCAGGTATCGCTGGCGGGGACGTATACGAATCCGGCGCCATACATCGCGCAGGATTTCTCGCGCCTCGTTGGCAGCGACTTGGCGGCGGCCGCCGGCTGCGGCGATTTTTTCTGAGGATTTGGTTCCGTGATTGTCTGAGCGCCAGCGCTTGTGGCCACAGCAATAGCGAGCACGAATGCCGCCGCCGCTGCGCCGGCGCGCAAGATCGCATGAGGTATCGGACCGTGCATGCCGCGATTTAACACGAAGTGGCGCTGGCTCGCGCGCCAATCCCGCCCCTGCCGCGCATCCCAGCCCCGCCTTCCGCACGAGCTCGATCATACCTATCTTATTGATATTATTGATGGGGTTATTCGCGGACCCCGGGTTTTTCGGCGCCCTTTGGTCTGCTAAGTTGCGCCATCATCAGCCGGACCAGACGAGTCGGGGCGTAAACAGGCTTCGGGTTATCGCGAAGCCACGGAGGTATCTTTGACTGCTGCAACTCAAGAAGTGGCTGGAATGCCCGACATGAAGGTGTCGATCCGCCAGCAATTCGGCATCGACAGCGACATGGAAGTGCCAGCCTATTCCAAGCCCGACGAACACGTGCCCGAGCTTGACCCCGATTATCGCTTCGACCGGCCGACCACGCTCGCTATTCTGGCCGGCTTTGCCAAGAACCGCCGCGTCATGGTCACCGGCTATCATGGCACCGGCAAATCCACCCATATCGAACAAGTCGCCGCGCGGCTCAACTGGCCCTGCGTGCGCGTCAATCTCGACAGCCACATCAGCCGTATCGATCTGATCGGCAAAGATGCCATCGTCATCAAGGACAATCAGCAGATCACCGAATTCCGCGACGGCATCCTGCCGTGGGCGCTCAAGAACAACATTGCGCTCTGTTTCGACGAGTACGACGCCGGCCGGCCGGACGTGATGTTCGTGATCCAGCGCGTGCTTGAAGTGGCGGGCAAGCTCACGCTCCTCGATCAGAACAAGGTGATTACGCCGCATCCCGCATTCAGGATGTTCGCCACGGCCAACACCGTGGGCTTGGGCGACACGTCGGGCCTCTATCACGGCACCCAGCAGATCAACCAGGGCCAGATGGACCGCTGGTCGATCGTCACCACGCTGAATTATCTGCCGCACGACAACGAAGTCGAGATCGTGCTGGCCAAGGCCAAGCACTATCGCACCGAGGCAGGCCGCGACACCGTCAACAAGATGGTGCGCGTCGCCGACTTGACGCGTAACGCCTTCATGAACGGCGACATCTCGACCGTGATGAGCCCGCGCACCGTGATCATCTGGGCGGAGAACTCCGAAATCTTCAACGATATCGGGTTCGCCTTCCGGCTCACCTTCCTGAACAAGTGCGACGAGTTGGAACGGCCGATCGTGGCCGAATTCTATCAGCGCTGCTTCGGCGTCGAATTGCCGGAGAGCTCGGTGAACGTGGCGCTGTCGTAGTTGTCGTCCCCGCGCAGGCGGGGAGGAGACCATGGCCTCCAATATTAAACCAAAACCGTCCGCCAAGGACTCGCCGACCGAACCGTTCAAACGGGCGGTCACCGGCTGCCTGCGCGCAATCGCGCGCAAGCCCGATCTCGAAGTGGCCTTCGCTGCCGAGCGTCCCGGACTGATGGGCGGTAAAGTTCGGCTGCCGGAGCCGCCGCGCAAGCTAAGCAAAGGCGAGGCCGCCATTGTACGTGGCCATGCCGATTCCATCGCGCTCAGAATTGCCTGCCACGATCCGGCCGTGCATCGCCGCCTGCAGCCGGGCGGGCAGCAAGCCCGCGCGGTGTTCGAGGCGGTCGAGCAAGCGCGCGTCGAGGCGATAGGCGCGCGGCGCATGGACGGCGTCGCACTCAATCTGACCGCCATGTTGGACGAGAAGTTTCACCGCGGGAAATTCGACGACATCACCGAGCGCGCCGACGCGCCGATCGAAGACGCCCTGGCGCTCCTCGTGCGTGAACGCCTCACCGGCCTGCCGCCGCCGCAGGCCGCCCGTAAACTGGTCGATCTCTGGCGTCCGCTGATCGAGGACCGTGCCGGACGCGATCTCGATAAGCTTGAAGATCTACTCGAGGACCAACGCCAATTCGGCGACGCGGTACACGATCTGCTTGATGCGCTGGAGATGGGCGACGACCGTAGCCGCGATTCGGAGGATGAAGACGAGGAAGGCGAAGAAGATCGCCGCAAGCAGGATTCCGGCGAGGACGGCGATGCCGCCGACGCGGACGATATGCAGCGCATGAGCACGGAGGACCAGCAGGTCTCCGCCGAGGACATGCCGGACGCCGCTTCCGAAGCGGTCGACGCGCCGACCGCCGACATGGCCGACGACAACGATATGGGCGACGCCGAAACGCCGGGCGAGCCGCAGCGGCCGCGCCAGTTCGGCCAAAACGAGCCGCGCGGTCCGGACTATCGCGCCTTCACCATGAAATTCGACGAGACCATCGCCGCAGAGGAACTGTGCGAGCCGGAAGAGCTCGACCGGTTGCGCGGCTATCTCGACAAGCAACTGTCGAATTTGCAGGGCGTGGTCGCCCGTCTCGCCAATCGCCTGCAACGCCGCCTGATGGCGCAGCAGAATTGCTCGTGGGAATTTGACCTCGAGGAGGGCCAGCTCGATCCGGCCCGCCTGTCGCGCATCATCGTCGACCCGATGCATCCGCTGTCGTTCAAGGCCGAGAAAGACATGCAGTTCCGCGACACCGTGGTGACGCTGCTCTTGGACAATTCCGGTTCGATGCGCGGACGCCCGATCACGGTCGCCGCCACCTGCGCCGATATTCTGGCGCGCACGCTTGAGCGATGCGGCGTCAAGGTCGAGATCCTCGGCTTCACCACGCGTGCCTGGAAGGGCGGCCAGGCGCGCGAGCAGTGGCTTACCGCGGGCAAGCCGGCCAATCCCGGCCGGCTCAACGATCTGCGCCACATCATCTACAAATCGGCGGACGCGCCCTGGCGGCGCGCGCGCAAGAATCTGGGCCTGATGATGCGCGAAGGCCTGCTCAAGGAAAATATCGACGGCGAGGCGCTCGATTGGGCGCATAAGCGCCTGCTCGGCCGCAGCGAGCAGCGAAAAATTCTCATGATGATTTCCGACGGCGCGCCGGTGGACGATTCCACCCTGTCGGTCAATCCCGGCAATTATCTCGAACGCCATCTGCGCTGGATCATCGAGGACATCGAGACCCGTTCACCGGTCGAACTGATCGCCATCGGCATCGGCCACGACGTGACGCGCTACTATCGCCGCGCGGTCACCATCGTCGATGCCGAGGAGTTGGGCGGCGCCATGACCGAGAAGCTGGCCGAGCTGTTCGAGGAAAACGCTTCGACCGAGCAGCCGGCGCCGCGTCGGCCCCGGCGCGTGGCGTGAACGCGCCCCGCCGGCGCTGGCTTGCCGCCGGTATCGCCGCCGCCGCGCTACTGGTCGCCGTCGCTTATTCGTTCGCCGGGTCGATTCGCTATAGCCCGGCGCGAACCCGCATCGACGTGCGCGCCATGCCGATCAGCTCGTTCGACAACCGCGATCCGTCGCAGACGCGCTTCGGCCAGCTGGAATTCCGCGGCGGTCTCGCGCTCACCTCGGCCTACGAACCGTTCGGCGGCATTTCAGCGATCCATGTCAAGCCCGACGGCAGTCATTTTCTCGCGCTTACCGACAACGGCTCTTGGGTGCGCGCGCGCATTTTGTATGACAACGGCAGGCCCTCCGGTATTGCCGACGTCGAGATGGCGCCGATGCTCGAGGCGGATGGCCGGCCGCTGGCCGCGCGCGGCTGGTTTGACGCCGAGTCGCTGGCCGAGGCCGACGGCACGCTCTATGTCGGCATCGAGCGGGTGGAAAAGATCGTGCGCTTCAATTATCGCCGCGACGGCCTCGCCGCGCGCGGCGAGCCGATCAAGGTGCCGGACGATTTTCACACCTTCACCTACAACAAAAGCCTGGAATGTCTGGCGGTGCCGCCGCCCGGTTCGCCGCTTGCCGGCACGTTGATCGTTGTTACCGAGCGCAGTCTCGACGCGTGGGGCAATCATCGGCCCTACCTGCTCGATGTAAGCCATGGCGGCGATCACGTCGCGCGTTTTTCGGTCAAGCGCAGCGACGATTTCGACGTCAGCGATTGCACCATTCTGCCGCCGGCCGACCTGTTGCTGCTCGAACGCCGCTATTCGCCGGCGCGCGGCGTCGCCATGCGCATCCGCCGCATCCCGCTCGCGGCCATCAAGCCCGGGACGTTGATCGACGGCAAGCCGCTGATCAAAGCCGACCTCGCTTACCAGATCGACAACATGGAAGGCATCGCGGTGCATACCAATGCCGCCGGCGAAACCATCCTCACGCTGGTGTCGGACGACAATTTCTCTGTGCTCCAGCGCAATCTGCTGCTGCAATTCGCGCTGGTGGGAGAGTAACCGCGCGCAAAAAGAAACGCCGCCCTGTGGCGGCGCTATTTCAGTATAGTGCTTCGGGCAGCTTCAGCCCGCCGCCTTCTTCTTGACGATCTGCCGCTTGATCTCGAGCATTTTGGGCGCGAGATCGGCGTCGCTGGCCTTGAGCAGGAAGGCGTCGAGCCCGCCGCGATGATCGACGGTCTTGAGCGCATTGGCCGATACCCGCACGCGAAAGCGGCGGCCGAGCGCGTCGGAAATCAGCGTGACGTTGCGCAGGTTCGGCATGAACCGCCGCTTGGTCTTGATGTTGGAGTGGCTCACTTTGTGCCCGCTGAGCGGCTTCTTGCCGGTCAGGTCGCAGCGCCATGCCATGGCTCGTCCCTCAATATAGGCTGGCGCTTAAGGAGCGCCGGTCGGTTCGTTGATCCCAGGAAGTCGGTCGGACGTATAGAGAGCAGGCTTCCAAGCGTCAAGCCGCGCCAATCAAGCGTTTTTAACTGTCTTTGCAGGCCGGTGCGGCGTCGCCCGGGGGCCGTGGGCGATCAAACATTCGACTTATTCAACGCCGACTGAGAAGCTATCGAACCCGGGCGTCTTCGTCGCTTTTCTGTGGGGCGAGAGGCGGCCGGATCGATACGCCTCTTGCCTGCCGGTTGCACCCGCTGGCTATAGTATTGACGTCGGCCAGCACCGCGCGAAGACAATCGCTCCGGTGCGAGAGAAAGTGAACCTTCGTGCTGGCATTGCGCCGCGATTTCCGTCTGCTGCTGGTGCTTGCGGCCATGCTCGCCGTGGCGCCTACGCCGTTGCGCGCTCAGGGCAAGTTGGAGGCGCGTTATGAGGTGACGCTCGCCGGCATTCCCATCGGCAAGGGCAATTGGTCGATCGATATCGCCGACACCCACTACAAGTCGTCGGCGAGCGGCGGCACCAGCGGCCTGTTGCGCGTTTTCTCAAGCGGCCATGGCACCAGCTCGGCGCAGGGCACCTTGCAAACCGGTCAACCGGTGTCCTCGATCTATTCTTCTTTCATTGCCAGCAACAAAAAGAACGACGAAATCAAGTTCGCGGTCACCAATGGCGTGGTCAAAGAATCCCGTGTCGAGCCGCCGCTCGACACCGATCCCGAGCGCGTGCCGATCACCGATGAGCACCGCAAAGGCGTTCTCGATCCGATGACCGCATCGCTGCTGCGCTCGCCCGGCACCGGCGATCCGCTGTCGCAGGAAGCCTGCCGGCGCACCGTGCCGGTCTTCGACGGGCGCATGCGCTACGACCTGCAACTTGCATTCAAGCGCATGGACCGCGTCAAGGCGGACAAAGGCTACGCCGGGCCCGTGCTGGTCTGCGCGCTCTATTTCTCGCCGATTGCCGGTTACATCCCCTCGCGCGCGGCCATTCGCTATGTTGCCAAGCTGCGCGACATGGAGGTCTGGCTGGCGCCAATCGCCGGCACGCGCGTGCTGGTACCGTTCCGCTTTCAGTCTCCGACCCCGATCGGGCGCGTGGTTATGGAAGCCACCGAATTCGTCGCGACGCCGGTCGGCACCCGGGCCTCCGCCAATGGCGTGAAGAAGCAATAGGCTTGGCGCTTGACTTCTTGCCAGACTGAGTCCTTGCCCGCCGTTAACGTTTAGAGGGCGCTAACGGGGCTTGAAATGGCCACGGGCTACCCGATCTTGTGGCCTCAAGGGAACCGCTTGCCAGATGTCGCAGTGAACGAAGCCGTACAACCCCCGAGTCAGCGATTCGGGCGCGGTTCGTTCCAGACTCGTTCTAATGCTTAACTGCGGGCCTTCGCGACCCTTGCCGCCGTCGCATTGTGATACAGGAAGCCTCTGGTAGGGCCCTTCTTGGGCCGTGCCGCCAGTCCGGACGCGTAATGCCGATCAGTTTTTCCCCCCAGCCCAACCGAAACGCGCGCGCCCGCGGCGCCGGTGTGACCGCCGTGCTGGGCCCGACCAATACCGGCAAGACCCATCTCGCCATCGAGCGCATGCTGGCTCATTCCAGCGGCATGATCGGTCTGCCGCTGCGGCTGCTGGCGCGAGAGGTCTACAACAAGGTAGCCGATCGCGTGGGCGTCGATGCGGTGGCGCTGATCACCGGTGAAGAAAAAATCAAACCGCCGAACCCGCGCTTCTGGGTTTCCACCGTGGAAGCCATGCCACGCGACCTCGACGTGGCGTTTCTGGCCATCGACGAAGTGCAGCTTGGCGCCGATTTCGAGCGCGGCCACGTGTTCACCGACCGCATGTTGAACATGCGTGCGCGCGAAGAGACGCTGGTGCTCGGCGCCGCCACCGTGCGGCCGATGGTCGAGAAACTGCTGCCTGGCGCCCATATTATCAGCCGGCCGCGGCTGTCGATGCTCACTTTCGCCGGCGAGAAGAAGCTCACGCGTTTGCCGCCGCGCTCGGCCATCGTCGCATTTTCAGCCGATGAAGTTTACGCCATTGCCGAACTGATCCGCCGCCAGCGCGGCGGCGCCGCGGTGGTGCTGGGCGCGCTCTCACCGCGCACAAGAAACGCCCAGGTCGCGCTCTATCAGTCCGGCGATGTTGATTACCTGGTCGCCACCGACGCCATCGGCATGGGCCTCAATCTCGATGTCGGTCACGTCGCCTTTGCCTCCGACCGTAAATTCGACGGTTACCAGTTTCGCAAGCTCAATCCTGCCGAACTGGCGCAGATCGCCGGTCGCGCCGGCCGCGCCACCCGCGACGGCACCTTCGGCACCACCGGCCGCTGCGATCCGTTCGAGCCCGAGCTGGTGCAGGCGCTCGAAAGTCACAACTTCGAGCCGTTGCGCCTGCTGCAATGGCGTAGTTCCGATCTCGATTTCAACTCGATCGGCGCCCTTCAGGCCTCGCTTGCGGCCTCGCCGGACGAGCCAGGACTGACGCGGGCGCCGACGGCGGAGGACATTCTCGTTTTGGAACATGCCGCGCGCGACCCGGACGTGCGCGCACTGGCAGTCAAGCCTTATGCCGTGGAGCGGCTGTGGGATGCCTGCCAGGTTCCCGATTATCGCAAGATCGCGCCTGCCACCCATGCCGAACTGGCGGTCACCCTCTATGGATTCCTGATGCGAGAGGGTAACATCCCGGCCGATTGGTTCAGTCAACAAGTGGCGCAAGCCGACCGGACCGACGGCGACATCGATACCCTTTCCAACCGGATCGCGCATGTCAGGACCTGGACTTACGTTGCCAACCGCCCGGATTGGCTTGCCGATCCGGAGCACTGGCAAGGCGTCGCCCGCGCGATCGAAGACAAGCTGTCCGATGCGCTGCATGAACGTCTGGCTGAACGTTTCGTGGACCGCCGCACCAGCGTGCTGATGCGGCGGCTGCGAGAGAACACGATGTTGGAAACCGAAATCGGAAAAACTGGCGAAGTGACCGTCGAGGGCCATGTGATCGGGCGGCTCGACGGATTCATGTTCGCGCCCGACGCCTCAGGCGCCGGCTCCGACGCCAAGGCGCTCAACGCCGCCGCGCAAAAGGCGCTGGCCGGCGAGATCGAGGCGCGCGCCACCAAAATCTCGCAGGCCTCCAACGACCAACTGGTGCTGGCCAACGACGGCGCGCTGCGCTGGACCGGCGACGTGGTCGGCAAATTGATCGCCGGTGACGACGTGTTGCGACCGCGCGTTCGTATCGTCTCGGACGAGCATCTGACCGGCCCGGCGAAAGATTTGGTGCAGACGCGGCTCGATCTCTGGCTCAAGACCCATATCGAAAAGCTGCTGGCGCCGCTGTTCTCGCTCACCGCCGCCGATGACGTCACCGGCATAGCACGCGGCATTGCGTTTCAATTGGTCGAAGCACTCGGCGTGCTGGAGCGGCAAAAAGTGGCCGAGGAGGTCAAGGGCCTCGACCAGCCGGCGCGCGCGACCTTGCGCAAATATGGCGTGCGCTTCGGCGCCTATCACATTTATCTGCCGATCCTGCTGAAACCCGCGCCGCGTTCGCTGGCGACGCAGCTCTGGGCGCTCAAGCACGAGAGCTCGGACGCCAAGGGCGTCGGCGATCTGCTGCATCTTGCCGCCTCGGGCCGCACGTCCATTCCGGTGGATAAGGAAACGCCGAAGGCGCTCTATCGGACGGCCGGTTATCGCATCTGCGGCGAGCGCGCGGTGCGCGTCGATATCCTGGAGCGGCTCGCCGACCTGATCCGGCCCATTTTGTCATGGCGCGAAACGTCGCCGGGTCCGAAGCCGGAAGGCATGTTCGACGGCCGCGGCTTCACGGTGACCGGCGCGATGACGTCGCTCACCGGCGCATCGGGCGAAGACTTCGCCTCCATTTTACGCTCACTCGGCTATCGCTTGGATCGCAAGCCGAAACCTGTCGATGCGAAGCCGGCCGAGTCGAACCCGGCCGAGCCGGCTCCGCTCGCCACCGACACCGCGCCGGCCGAGGCGTCGCAGGTCGAATCGCCGCCGACCGAAGTAACCGCGCGCGAGCCGGCGTCAGCCGAAATTCCGGCTGAAGTTCCGCCCGCCATTGTTCTGGCGCCCGAGCCGGAAGTTCGGAAAGAGAAACACGCTCCTGTCAGTACGGACGCCGGTTCCGAGAACGTCGCGGAAAAGACCAGCGAAGCTCCGCCACTGCTCGCGGCTGCCGAGCCGGCGATGATCGAAGTCTGGCGTCCGGCCGGCCGCCACGAGAAGCGGCCCGCTCGCCCGCGCCGTCAGCCGCGTCCGCAGAAAGTTGCCGCCCCCGCGCAACCTGCTGAAGCCGTTGCCGCGCCGCCCGCCGAAACGCCAGCGACTCCAGCAACGACGGAAGCTCCCGAGCACAAGGATCGCCAGCAGCGCCGCGATCGCCAAGAGCGTCAGGAACGCCAAGAGCGCCAGCAGCGCGTTGAGCGTCAAAGCCAGCGTTTCGAACGCAAAGACAACGCACAACGCCGGGACCGCCCGCCGCGCCGCGACAAAGGCAATCAGGTCGAGCGCGCCGAACGCGAGCAGTATTACGCAAAGCCTTATGGCGGATCGAGAAACAGCAACAAGCAGGCGGATCCCAATTCGCCTTTCGCCAAGCTTGCCGCGCTCAAGCAGCAGCTCGAGCAAAGCACCAAAGATACTTGAGGCGTGGTCCGCCAACGCATCGACAAATGGCTCTGGCACGCGCGCATGGCGCGCACGCGCAGCGACGCTTCGGTATTGGCGGAAGCAGGTTTTGTGCGGCTCAATGGCACGCGGGTGACCGCGTCCAGCCAGGTTGTACGTCTGGGCGACGTGTTGACGCTGGCGCTCGATCGTTCAGTCAAGGTGATTCGGGTCGAGGGCTTTTGCGAAAAACGCGGGGATGCGCCCGCCGCTAGGGCGCTTTACCGCGATTTGACAAGGAGTTCCGGGACCAAGGCCGTGCCCGAGGGCGGCATTCCCCGGTAAATATTTGTACCCTCGGGCGTGGCTTGCGGCCTAAATACCGTTACGGTAGGCAACCCTGATAATCGGGAGTTTCAGAGCCGGAATGACCTACGTCGTCAACGAAAGCTGCATTAAGTGCAAACTCATGGACTGCGTGGAGGTGTGTCCGGTGGACTGCTTCTACGAAGGCGAGAATATGCTGGTCATTCACCCGGATGAATGCATCGATTGCGGCGTCTGCGAGCCGGAATGTCCGATCGAGGCGATCAAGCCGGATACCGAGCCGGGCCTGGAACAGTGGCTGGAAGTGAACGCCGAATACGCCAAGATCTGGCCGAATATCACGGTCAAAAAGGAACCGCCGGCCGACTCCAAGGAATTCGAGGGCGTGCCGGATAAATTCAAGAAATTCTTCTCGCCCAAAGGCGGGACCGGCGATTAAGCCGCGCTTTACCGTGCCTTTGGTCGCTGGGATGCCGCAGGGAACCGCCGCGGTGGCACGGTCGTTAACCGATATGACAAAATGGCAGGTCGATTACCTCTGAATTGCGCTTTTGCGACGCGATAAGGCTTTGATTTTGGCCAAAAATGTGCTATATATAGAAAATCCGATGAAGATGAAAAACGCCGCTACGGATGCGCTCCCCCGCTTGGGAGCCTTATTTTTCGCGGCTGCACCCAAGGGTCTGACAAGAGGGCGTGTAAATCCACGCGTGAGCAGTGGCAGGAAAACCGCGTCAAAAAGCTAAGAAAGGTTCCACCGGCATGAGCCGGCGACCGAAAAAGTCTGCCGAAGCGCGGCGGACCTCGCATGCCTCGCGCGGCGCCGTTCGCGCCGGGGCTCCCACAGCCAAAATGGCCGGCAGCCGCAAAGCCGCCGGTGAAGGAGTTTTGCCCGGAATGCCTACCAACAAAAAGACTACGCAGCGACAAGGCTTCAAGACCAACGAGTTCATCGTCTATCCGGCGCATGGCGTCGGCCAGATCCTGGCCATCGAGGAACAAGAGGTCGCGGGTGCTAAGCTCGAGCTGTTCGTCATCAATTTCGTCAAGGACAAGATGACCTTGCGGGTTCCCACCGCCAAGATCGTCTCGGTCGGCATGCGCAAGCTGGCGGAAGGCCCGCTGGTCAAGCGCGCGCTCGAGACCCTCAAGGGCCGCGCGCGCATCAAGCGCACCATGTGGTCGCGCCGGGCGCAGGAATACGAAGCCAAGATCAATTCCGGCGACATCGTCGCCATCGCGGAAGTGGTGCGCGACCTGTACCGGTCGGACACCCAGCCGGAGCAGTCTTACTCCGAGCGTCAGCTCTACGAAGCGGCGCTCGACCGGCTGTCGCGCGAGATCGCGGCGGTGCAGCGCATCACCGAAACCGAAGCGATCAAGGAAATCGAAGGTGCGCTGGCCAAGGGCCCTCGGCGTGGGCCCAAGCCCGCCGATGAAGCGGACGGCGAACCCGCCACCGAGGAAGAGGCGGCCTGATCGCTTCGTCCATCGCGGCGCTACGAAATAATAAGCCCGGCAGCGATGCCGGGCTTTTTGTTTTAAGCTGCGCACCATAGCGGCGGGGTGTAACGCCTTACCTGGCGGAGGGCAGAGTTATGGTCAGGCTGGTCCTTGCGTTCTGGATTTTTGTCGTTCTTTCGACCGGCGCGTCGATGGCGCAGTCCAGCGTCCCGGAGGATATCTACACGACGCAAGCGGTCGTGACCGGCAAGGACGAACGAAACAGGCCTCTCGGTTTCAGACTTTGCTTTGAGGATGTTCTGGTCAAGGCGTCCGGCGACGCCGACATCGTAAACGACAAGCGCGTTGCGGCCTTGGCCGCCAACGCCGGCCAATACATCACTTCATTTTCCTATCGTGATCGGCTCGCGGGCAAGCCGATCCACGACGAACAGGGATCGTATGACCGGCCGCACTTTCTGACCTGTCATTTCGATTCGCAGAAAATCGACGATGTTCTGAAAGTGCTGGGAAAGAAGCCCTGGCCGGCGCCTAGGCCGCGGCTTGTCATGTTGCTTGCGGTGAAGGGCGCCAAGAACGGCGGCATCTTGTCCAGTGACGGCGCCTTCGATGCCAATATGCGCGAATCGCTGGCCAATGCCGCGCGGCGCTACGGTCTGATGATCAATCTTCCCAGCGTCGCTACATTGCAAGACAATCGGATCAGCGTTGAATCGACCAAGATCGCAGCCGGCGATCGGCTGCAAAAGATCGCCGCGTCATCGAATGGCGACCTGCCGCTTGTCGGCCGCCTGCGATGGAGCGATGCCGCAACCGGATGGGTGGCCGCCTGGAACCTTAAGGCGCGCGGGCGGCGCTACCGTTGGTCCGTCCGCGGCGTGAATTACGACGAAGCGTTTCGGAACGCCGTTCGCGGCGCGATGCAGGCGCTCTCGGGCAACGGCGCGCCCTGAGCCGCCGGCATTTGCTTGGCGCGGCAAGCTGGCTAGTATGAAATCCAATTATCCAGCCGAGAGCTGAAGGGGTTCATCATGACCGCCAATCCCGGTTACGTCGCGCCGGCCAAAGAGAATGGCGCCCTCGGCGTGCATTCGCTCGACCAGTTCGTGCTGGCAGTTCCAGACGCCAATGTGGCGCAGGAATTCTACGGCAGTTTCGGCCTCGACACCGCGCGCGATGGCAACACGCTGGCGATCAAGACCTTCGGTCATGAACACCGCTGGGGCTCGGTGGTGGAGGGCAAGGCGAAGGCGCTGCATCATCTCTCATTCGGCTGCTACGCCGAGGATCTGCCGCGGCTCAAAGCCCGCATCGAGGGCGCCGGCGTCAAGCTGATCGATCCGCCGCCCGGCTTCGAGAGCAACGGCTTCTGGTTCCGCAATCCGGAAAACGTCCTGATCGAAGTGAAAGTCGGACCCAAAGTGTCGCCAACGGGAAAATCCGACAGCACCTGGACGCCCGCGCCCGCCGGCAAGGCCGGCGCCGCCATCCGCGCCAACTGGCCGCCGGTGCGGCCGCGCCGGCTGTCGCATGTGCTGATTTTCACCGCCGATGTCGATGCCTCAATCAAATTCTACGAGCGCACGCTCGGCCTGCGTCTGTCCGATCGTGCCTCCGATCTGGTGGCCTTCATGCACGGCATTCACGGCAGCGATCATCATCTGCTGGCGATCGTGAAATCGAGCGCGCCCGGCTTCCACCATTGCAGCTGGGACGTCTCCAGCATCAACGACATCGGGCTCGGCGCCATGCGCATGCACGACAAAGGCTGGACCAAGGGTTGGGGCCTCGGCCGTCACGTGCTCGGCTCGAATTATTTCCATTACGTGCGCGATCCATGGGGCAGCTTTGCCGAATATTCCTGTGATATCGATTACATCCCGAAGGAGAATCTCTGGCCGGCGGCCGACCACAAGCCGGAGGATTCGTTCTATCTCTGGGGGCCCGACGTGCCGCCTGAATTCACGATCAATTACGAGGCGGGCGAGGGCTGAGTTTCTCGGCCCGGAGTCCACTTCGATACGGTCCTATCGTAAATCGGCAGTAATCGATTTCGGGGCAATTGTCGGCTTACGGCGGTGCTTGCCGGTATCTGGATAGTGGCTGCCACGGCGCGGACCTCCGAACCCTGCCACGCGTTGCACATCCGCGAGGTTTCGGCCGACCGCATGGTTACCAACTCCTAGCTCTGCGCGCTCGCTCTTAACCGGTCTGCAAGCGAAACCTTATACAAATCCAACCGCAACCTTTCGGGTGAGCGAATGTTTGCGGGCTTGATGCGTCTGTTGACTAAGAATTTTGGCGACGTCGATCGCAAGATCGATGGTGCTGGGCTCATCGACGTCACCGCCTCCGAGCTTAAACACCATGACCAGACGTTCCGGTTGCTGTTCGACAGCAATCCGGTGCCGATGTGGTTGATGGATATCGAAACGCTCAAATTTGTCGCGGTCAACGACGCGGCGGTGAAACACTACGGTTTCACGCGCGAGAAATTTCTCACCATGACAGCCGTCGATGTTCGGCTACCCGAAGACCGCGACGACTTCAGCCAGTACTTGCAATCAGGTGCCAACAGCCAGGGACGCAAAGTCTGGCGCCATCGGAAGGCCGACGGAAAGGTCATTCTGGTTTCAGTTTACTCCGGCGACCTCAACTATGCCGGACGCGCCACGCGGCTGTGCGCGGTGATCGATATCACCGAACGAAAGCGCGCTGAAGACAAATTGCTGGAGCAGAAGGGCCAGATCGACGTCGCACTGAACAACATGTCGCAAGGCGTGTTGATGTTCGATCGCGAAGGCCGCCTGATGTTCTGCAACCGCCGCTATGGCGAGATGTACAATCTGTCGCCCGAACTCGTGAAGCCGGGTTGCACGTTGCGGCAATTGGTCGAGTATCGCCAAGCGGTCGGGCATTTTTCGGGCGACATCGATCAGTATTGCCGAGTGATCATGGCCGCCATTGCCAAGGGCACGCCTGCCACCCGGATCATCGAACTGGCTGACGGTCGGGCGATCCACGCCGTCGATCATCCTATCTCCGGCGGCGGCTGGGTGGCGACGCACGAGGACATCACCGAGCGCAAGCAAGCGCAGGCCCGCCTCGCGAAAGAAGCCAACGAAAACCGCCGGCTGTTCGAGACCTCGCTCGACTTGATCCTGGTATGCGACCGCGCCGGAAATCTCGAGCGCGTCAGCCCGATCTCATCGGCCATTCTCGGCTACGCGCCGGAACAGATGATCGGGCACAACGCCATCGATTTCATCCATCTCGACGATCTCGAGAGCACGCGGCATGAAATGCGGCTGGCGCGCAAAGGCCGCAATCTGCGCAACTTCGAAACCCGTTACGTGCACAAAGACGGCCGCCCGATAACCTTGGCCTGGTCGGGCGTGTGGTCGGAACCGGAACAGCGGCATTTTTTCACCGGCCGCGATGTGACCGACCGCAACGCCGTCGAGCAGAAGCTCAAATACCTCGCGCATTACGACCAACTCACAGGGCTCGCCAACCGCACCAGCCTGCACGACGATCTCGACGAAGCCATCAAATCAAGCGACGGCACGGCCGCCAGCGCCACGTCGATCGCGATCTTCGATCTCGACGGCTTCAAGGACATCAACGACACGCTCGGCCATACCACCGGCGACCGGCTGCTGCAGCAGGTTTCGCGCCGGATAACGATGCTCGCGACCGGCAATGGGCGATTCTATCGGCTCGGCGGCGACGAATTCGTGCTGGTGCAGCCCGATTGCGGCGATCCGCTGGTGATGACGCGCCTGGTCGAGGCCGTGCTCAAACGATTGTCGGAAAAGTTTGAGATCGCCGGGCATATATTGTTCATCGGCGCCAGCGCGGGCATTGCGATCGCGCCAGCCGATGGCGCCGACGTCGAAGAGTTGATGTCGAACGCCGACCTCGCGCTCTACGACGCCAAAGCTGCCGGCGGCAACGTCTATCGCCTGTTCGTTCCCGTGTTGCGCGCGCAGGCGCGGGCGCGGCGCGAACTCGAAGCCGAGTTGCGGCGCGCCTGCACCAACAAGGAGTTCGAGCTTTATTTCCAGCCGCAAGTACGCGCGAGCGACGGCGCCATGGTCGGTGCCGAGGCGTTGCTGCGCTGGCGGCATCCGCAGCGCGGCATCCTCACACCCGGCGCCTTCATCGAGGCGTTGAGCGAAAGTCCGGTCGTGCTCGAGGTCGGACGCTGGATCCTGCAATCCGCCTGCGAGCAGGCCGCGGCCTGGCGGGCGATGAGCGGCTTGCCGCTGCGCATCGGCGTCAATCTTTTCCCGGCCCAGTTTCATGGCGATGCGCTGCTCAAGGAAGTCGATGAGGCGCTGAGCCAGAGCGGGCTCCCGGCCGACGCGCTCGAGATCGAAATCACCGAGAACATTGCGCTCGGGCAGGAAGAGCAGACGCTTGAGACGCTGCGCACCATGCGCGCCAAGGGCGTCAATCTTGCCTTCGACGATTTCGGCACCGGCTACGCGTCGCTCAGCTACCTGGCGCGATATCCGTTGACCCGCATCAAGATCGACCAGACCTTCGTACGCAAGATTGCGGCCGGGTCTAAACCGGAGGATACGGCGATTGTGCGCTCAATCATCGTGATGGCGCACAATTTAGGGCTGGAGGTGATCGCCGAGGGTGTTGAAACGGCGGCGCAGGCGGCATTCCTGCGCGCGGAAAAATGCGAAGAACTGCAAGGATATTTCTACGCCAAACCGCTGCCGGCCAGCAGTCTTGAAGCTTTTCTTCGGTCGAACCGGGCAATGGCCTTTGAATTAGCGGCGAACAAGGCCTTTGGCTAGATTTTCCGGCGTGCTTGCCCTGACGAGCATCCGCCCTATTCCACCACCATCTTCACCTTCGTCCCCGGCTTCACTGTGTCGTGGGGACCGAGCCCGTTGAGCGCGCGGAAGCGGTCGAGCGCATGGTCGGCAGTCGCCATGCGGTGCGCCAGCGATTCCACCGTATCATTGGCGGTAACTCCGACGATCTTGAGATGCAGCGGATGAACCTGCGCGCTTTCCTGCAGGCTCATGCGGCGGAAGGTTGCAATCGATTCGCGGAACGAGCGGTCGACCGCATCGGTCTTGTTCTTGGCCGCGAAAATAAACCGATAGACGTCGCTCCCGAAGCGCACGGCGAATAGACGGAACGACCATTCGTCACCTTTGGCGGTGGCGGTGGCGGCCGTAAACCCGTTGATCTTGAATTCCTCGATGCTCGCCGGATCGACCTTCTCCATCCATCCCGATTTCAGATAATCGGGCAGTGATTGCTCGGCCGGCACGCTGACCACGTCGAGCCGCATGGCTTCGTTGCCGCCCTTGAGACCAAGCACCGCCTGTGCGGTATTGTCGAGCGTAAATCCCGGCGGCGCCAGGAAGGTGAAGCCGAGCTTGGGATGCAGGAAGCGCCGCCCGCGCACGAAGCCCTCGCTCGGATCCTCGCCATAGACCAAGCCGTCAATAACGCCGAGATATTGGTCGCGGTCGCGTTCGCCCGCGCCGGGGCTGCTGAATTGGCGCGCATTGGCCAGCGCATTTTTTATCCGCTCGGGCGTCGCCGGATGAGTGACGAGAAAGTCGGGCGCGCGCGCCTCGCCGCCGGCGGCCGTCTTGAGATCGGCATTGCGCTGCATGTCGGCGAGAAAGCGCGAGGCGCCGTAAGGATCGAATCCGGCACGTGCCGAAATGCCGACGCCGATGCCGTCGGCCTCAAATTCCTGTGCGCGCGAGAACGCCGCCAGCGTGTATTTCGACTTGGCGAGCGCCAGCGCGCCCATCTGCGGATCGCTCAAAACGTCGCTGACCACGTGGCTGATCAGCGCGGCCTGCCGCGCCTGGTCTTCGCGGATTTCGGCATGGCGCGCGATCACGTGGCCCATTTCGTGCGCCAGCACCGAAGCGAGCTCAGCCTTGTCGTTGGCGAGCGCGATCAGCCCGCGGGTGACGTAGAGGCGGCCGCTTGGCAGCGCGAAGGCGTTGATCGCGGGCGAGTTGAGGATCGTCACCTGGTATTTCAGGTTGGGCCGCTCCGAGGCCGCCACCAGCCGATCGACCAGTTTTCCGATCTCCGCTTGCAGCCGGGCATTTTCGTAAATGCCGCCGTACGACGCCAGGATACGCAAATGCTCGCGGGTTTCCGCCGGTTGCGAATTGGCCTGCTCGGTGGCCTGCTGAACGGGGAGTGAAACCGGCTGGTTGTCCGGTATGTTGGTGCAGCCCGCCAACAGCGCCGCCAGCGCGACACCGCGCCATCGCCTTGCCGTGTTCCGTGCTGCCGCCATTGCCCCGCGCTCTATTCTAAAACTTCAATCTGCTCGGGCGTTTCGGCCGTGATGATCGGGCCGCCGCGCTGCTCGATCCAGCCGCGCACTCGGATGCGGCGGCCTTCGAGCTTTTTCGGTTCTACGCCGGCGGTGGTGAAGGCTTTACCAAGACGCCGCAGAATGGTGACGGTGAAATCCCGCGTCCAGCGACGCCCGAAGTTCACATATATAGTGGCTCCGCTCTCGCGCACCGACAAGACCTTGCCTTCCACCAGTGCGAACTGCCCCCGCATAGCCTGTAGCCGGGTCAAATTTTCCGCCGACAAAGGGGCAAAATTGGGATCGGCCCAGATGCCGCGTCCGGCCGCGCGCGCCATCTTTTCGGCGGCCAAAAGCCCGTCGGCGCAGGCTTTGCTGCCGACCCGCGCCGCTACCCGGGCGTGGCCTTGCTCCAGCAAAGCCTGATGTACCGATTGGGTATCGTCGCCGTCGAAGGCGAAAGCGACCAGGCGTCCATAACGGTCGCGCTCGACGCCAAGCCGTTCGAGCCGCAGCACATGTCCGGCGGTCAGCGCGTGTAGCGCGGCGCGGCTGTCATTGGCGACTTCGATGCCGGCCAGCCGCAGTTCCTGGCCATTATCCAGCAGCAGCGTTCGGCCATCGCGCACCGCCGTGGCGTTTGCCGTGCCGATAGCCGTGAGCGCGCACGGCTCCTGCGCTGCCGCATTGCACACCAGGAACATGCCTGCGGCGGTCGAGGCGATGATAAAATTGCGGCGCTGGCGTTTCATGGATAGCGGCCGGTTGCCGGAAGCCGTTACAATGCCCGGCAATCATAAAGGTCAAAAGGACCATGGGGGAGGGATCAATGTCTTCGCCGCGCAGGCCGTCCAATCGCCGCGTATTTCTCAAAAGCGCCGCCGCCGCGAGCCTGTTGATCGCGACCGGCGCACGGGCGCAATCCGCGTGGCCCGAGCGCGCCGTGAAGATCATCGTGCCCTATCCGCCCGGCGGCTCGACCGACGTGCTGACCCGCATTCTGGCCGACAGGCTCAATCAAATCTTCGGCCAGTCTTTCATCGTCGAAAACCGTCCCGGCGCTGGCGGCAATATCGGCATCGGCACCGTCTCCGCCAGCCCGCCGGACGGCTACACCATCGGCGCCGCCACCATCGCTAACTTGGCGATCAGTCCCTTCCTCTACGCCAAGATGCCCTACGATGCGGAAAAGGACTTGATCCCGGCATCGATGACCTGGGAACTGCCCAACGTCTTCGTCGTCGCCTCGGAGCACGTGCCGGCCAAGACGCTGGCCGAGTTCATTACCTGGGCGAAACAGAGGGGTCATATCAGTTTCGGCAGCCCGGGCATCGGCACCTCGCCGCATCTGTCGGGGGTGCTGTTCGCCAAGCGCGCCGGGCTTGACGTTGTCCATGTGCCGTTTCGCGGGGCAGCGCAGACCATTCCCGCCATGTTGTCGGGTTCGGTGGATTACGCGCTCGACAATCTCGCCTCCTATATCGGGCTCATCGAGTTGGGAAAAATGCGCGCGCTGGCGGTGACTTCGGCCAAGCGCTGGCCGACATTACCGAACGTGCCGACCATGGCGGAGGCCGGCATGAAGGATTTCGTCGTCACCTCCTGGACCACTTTCGCGTTCCCGGCCGCCACGCCGCGCCCGATCGTCGACAAGCTGTCCGCCACCATGAAACAGATCGCGGCCGATATTGCGATCCAGAAACGTTTTCTGACTGCCGGCGCGCGCGTGCTTTCCAGCACACCAGAAGAAGCCATCGCGTTCGCCGCCAAGGAGCGAGGCAGGTGGAAGGACGTGGTCGCGCTGTCGGGCTTAAAACCGCAATAGCGCATGATCCCGAAAAGTGGGAACCGGTTTTCGGATAAGATCATGCGCAAGCATCTAGCGCTACGCGTGCGCGGCGCGCATTGTTGTGCTAAATCGCGCCAATCGGTCCCGTAGCTCAGCAGGATAGAGCAGCGGTTTCCTAAACCGAAGGTCGGAGGTTCGACTCCTCTCGGGACCGCCAGATTTTTGTCAGGGGTGCGACGTCAAGCCGGAGACTGAATGGCCATGACATTTCTTGTGAATCGCGCGCGCCAAACCGCGCTGTCCGGTTTTACCGCGTTGCTCGCGCTCGTCTTGCCGCTGGTGGTTTTACCGGCGCGGGCCGCCGGCTATCCTGAACATCCGGTGACGCTGGTGGTGGCGTTCCCGCCCGGCGGCCCCAGCGACGTGCTCGCCCGCATCGTCGGCAAGAAGATGGAGGAACTGCTCGGCGCGCCGTTCGTGATCGAGAACAAGCCCGGCGCCGGCGGCAACATCGCCGCCGATTTTGTCGCGCACGCGGCGCCCGATGGCTACACCCTGCTGATGGGCAATAACAGTATCCTCGCCACCAACGAAAGCCTGTACAAGACGCTCACCTACAGCCCGGAAAAGGATTTCGCGCCGATCACGCTGATCGGCACGCAAGCCAATATCCTGGTGGTCAATCCCGATGTCCCGGCGCATTCGCTGAAGGAGCTGATCGAACTGTGCAAGGCGCAGCCCGGCAAGATCAATTTCGCCTCATCCGGCTTTGGCGCGGCCGCGCATCTCGCCGGCGAATTGTTCAAAGCGGAGGCGCAGGTCAATATCGTGCATGTGCCCTATAAGGGCGCGGCGCCGGCGTTGCAGGACGTGATCGCGGGCCATGATCAGATGATGTTCGCCACCGCCGCCTCGGTGGTCGGGTTCATCAAAGGCGGCAAGGTACGCGCGCTGGCCGTGACCACGCTCAAGCGCACCACGATCCTGCCGGATGTGCCGACCATGGACGAAGCCGGCCTGAAAGGCTTTGAGGCCAGCACATGGCACGGGTTGGTCGCCCCCGCCGGCACGCCGTCTGAGATCATCGCCAAGCTGCATGATGCGGCGGTCAAGGCGCTGCACGATCCGGGCGTGCAGGAGTCGCTCGGCCGGCTTGGTGTCGATATCGTTGGCGACACGCAGAAGGAATTCGCCGCCTACATCACGGCGGAAATTCCCAAATGGACGGCGATCGTGAAGGCCTCGGGCGCGACAGTGGATAAATAGTCCAATGACCAATCCCAGCGGCGCGCTGGCGCGCAATGTGCGGCGGCTGGGGCATCTCGATCTGCCCGGCGCCGGCCAGGTCACCATCGCCGGCAACCACGCCTATGTCGGGCATATTCCGAACAAGCAGAACCTAGGGACCTCGATCGTCGACATCGCCGACCCGGCCAAGCCGCGGCTGGTTGCGACGGTGACGCTCGACGATTCCACCTCGCACAGTCATAAAGTGCGCGTGGCCGGCGATTTGATGGTGGTCAATCACGAGCGCAATCCGACGCCGATTGGCCGGCGCGCCGAGCAGATGCCGGGCGTGCGTCGTGAGTTGCACACGGCGCTCGGACGCGAGCCGACACGCGCGGAACTCGCGCAAAAGCTCAGCGTCAGCGAAGCCGACATTGTCGAAATCGAGGCCGCTGAAAAGCAGCCTTATCGCAACGGCGGTTTTCGTATCTACGACGTTGCTGATCCGTCAAAACCCAGGCTGATCCATCATCAGTTGACCGGCGGCATCGGCGTGCATCGTTTCGATATGGACGAGCGCTACGCGTATATTTCCACCGAAATGGACGGCTTCATCGGCAATATCCTGGTCACGTACGATTTGCGCGATCCGAAGAAACCGCAGGAAGTCTCGCGCTGGTGGATGCCGGGGCAGAATATTGCGGCGAACGAAAAGCCGAGCTGGCCGGGCAAGCGGCACCGGCTGCATCACGCGCTGCGGTTCGGCGATGAAATGTTTGCAAGCTGCTGGCACGGCGGCTTTCGCATTGTCGACGTGGCTGAATTGAACAAGCCGAAAACGGTGGCGTCTTATAACTATCACCCGCCGTTTCCCGAGCCGACCCATACAGTCATGCCGGCACCCGGCAGGATCGGCGGCAAGCGCATAGCGCTGACCATTGACGAAGAAGACCAGGCGCAGAGCGCCCACGAGGAGGAGGCCCGGCGCGGCCGGCCGCATGCGGGCATGTGCATTTTCGATATTTCCGATTACGCGGCGATAAAGCCGTTATCGCTGTTCGAGGTGAGCGAGTTCGACTCGCCGTTTGCCCGCACGCCGGGCGCGCGCTTCGGCGCGCACCAGTTCCACGAACGCATGACCGGCACGCTGGTGCATGCCGTGTGGTTCGGCGGCGGTTTGCGCATCGTCGACGTCGCCGACCCAATGGCGCCACGCGAGGCCGGCTATTTCATTCCCGAGCCGGTGGCCGGGCGCGCCGCGCCGCAAAGCAACGACGTGATGCTCGATGACCGCGGGTTGATCTATGTGGTGGATCGGCTGGTCGGTTTTGATGTGCTGGAATTTCGCGGCGCCGCCTAGTTGACGCCGCCACCCCGATAAAACGCCGCGGCATCGGCGCTGAACGCCTTGCGCGACTCCGCATCGAGATAAAGCATATGCCCGCCGCGGTAGAGTTTGAGCTGCGCGCGCCCAGCCGTGGCGGATGGCAAATGGTTGAGCAGATAGCGGGTCATGCCAAAGGGAGTAATCATGTCCGAATACCCGTGCGCGATCAGCAGACGGAATGACGGACCGAAGGCGAGCAACGTGCGCAGATCGTCTTCCGCGCTGGCCTGCAGCCGGCCGCCTTGCCAATCCCAATGGCCGGTCACCTCCGATGACAACAGCGAATAAGTCATCTCGGTCTTGAAGCCGAGTTCGTTGCGGGCATAGGCCGCCATAGCGCCGCCATAGGCACGTGAAACGCCGTCGAGGATGGGGTCAGGCCCGCGCGCCGCCCGCAACTCGGGATAGGGATCGTCGACCGCGAAATTGGCGTCATAGCGGCTGACGATTTTGCCGTCCCGATGCAGCCCTTTCACGAACGCATCGGCCACAAAGCCGCGCGCCTTGCTCACCACGTCCGCCGGCAGACCGGAAATTTGCGCCACGCGGCCGTAGAACTCCTTGGCCGCGTCGCCTTGCGGCGGCGCGCCCGCCATGGTCACCAGGTAATCGGTCATGGCGAATTTCTCAGCCTCGGCCAGCGCCGCATCGTTGAAAGTGTTCTTGCGTTCGAGTTCGGCCGCCGCCAGCGACGGCAATTGCAAGGCCGCGCGCAGCGCTGATTCATCGTCGCCGAACGTAAGCCAACCTTCCAGCATGGGAGACAGCATCACAATGCTGGAGACCATGATGCCCTGGTCGCGCTGCAACGCGCGCGCCACCTTGGCGGCGCGGAAACCGCCATAGCTTTCGCCGAAGAGATATTTTGGCGAGCCGCCCCGGTTGTTTTTGGTAACGTAGAGAGAAATCGCCTTGGCGAAAGAATCGGCGTCGCTGCGAATACCCCAGAAATGTTTGGCGTCTTCGGGTTTGATGGTGCGGCTCCAGCCGGTGCCGATCGGATCGATCAGCACAAGATCGGTGAAATTGAGCCAGGTGTCGGGATTGTCGCGTAGGCTCGCGGTTGCCGCGTCGCGGCCGTCCGGCCCAAGCTCGAGAATGCGGGGGCCGACCAGGCCGAGATGCAGGAAGGCCGACGCCGCGCCCGGGCCGCCGTTGAATACGAAGGTGAGCGGCCGGTTTGCGCCGGCATCCTTGCGAACATAGGCGGTGTAAAATACCGCCGCGCTCTGGTCGCCGGATTGGTCGTAGAACGCGAGTGTTCCGGCGGTCGCCGTGTAATTGAGCTTGCCGCGCGGCGTATCGATGGAGTGCTCGGTAACGGCATCGGCCGGCAGCAGGCGAAGCACGCCTTTGCTGCTCTCGTGTTGTTCGGCGCGGCTGGGTTTTTCTTGCTGCTTGTCTTGCGGTTTGTCTTGCGCAGCGGCGGAGCCGAGGGCGCCGGCGAGGATGATCGCCAGCGCGAGACGAGACATCGAAGAAACTTTCATGGCACGCCGCACTCCAGCGATCGAAACGTGTCCCCAGCCGCCTTTAATAGGTTCTAGCGCCGACGGAAGTTCGGCCGGCGTTGCTGCGGGCCGGGCATTGGTGCGTCGCCCTTGTGGCGGAAGCTGATGCGTCCGCGCTGCAAGTCATAAGGCGACATTTCCACGATCACGCGGTCGCCGACACCGGTGCGGATACGGAATTTCCGCATTTTTCCGGCGGTATAGGCCAGCACCTCGTGCTCGTTATCGAGTTTCACCCGGAAATTGCCGTCCGGCAGAACTTCGGTCACGGTGCCGTCGAACTCCAGCAGTTCTTCCTTCGCCATTCAGTTCGTCTCCCTAGCGCTGCCCGCGGTGGCCGGCGTTGCGACGCGGCTCATTCGGGCGCTGGAGGAATGTAACATTTCCGATGCCGTTTGGCTCCCCTGAGGCGGCTTCCTGGCTTTGGGCCTGTTGTTTTGGGGCCTGGGCGTGGCCGGCCTGATGGCCATTCTGGCTCGGCCGGTTTTGATTGCCGTTGTGGTTGTTGTGGGAGCGGTGGCCATTATTGCCGTGATGGCCATTGCCGCCGCCAAATCCATTACCTTGCCCGCGCTGCTGGCGATTGTTGCGTTGCGGCCGGCCATTATGCCGGTGGCCGGCATTTTTCTGGTCCGGGTTATGGGCGGGCCGCGCTCCGGTGCGCCGGTCAGTCGAGGGGATCGACATGCGGATCAGCCGTTCGATATCGCGCAAGAACGGCGTTTCCTCGTAATCGCAGAACGAGATCGCTACGCCGGCGGCGCCGGCGCGCGCGGTGCGGCCGATGCGGTGGACGTAAGATTTGGGGATGTTCGGCAGGTCGTAATTGAACACGTGGCTGACGCCGTCGACGTCGATGCCGCGGGCGGCGATGTCGGTGGCGATCAAGGTGCGCAATTTGCCGTCGCGGAAGGCGGCGAGCACGCGCTCGCGTTGGTTCTGCGACTTGTTGCCGTGGATTGCTTCGGCGCTGAAGCCGGATTTCTGCAGGGCGCGCACGACCTTGTCGGCGCCATGCTTGGTGCGGGTGAATACCAGAACGCGGTCGACCTTCTCGGTTTTAAGCAGTTCGGCCAGCAATGCCGGCTTCGATGCTCTGTCGGTCAGGATGACGCGTTGTTCGACCTTTTCGACGGTGGACGCCTGCGGCGTTACCGCCACGCGGGCGGGATCGCGCAGCATCGCGTCGGCGAGCCTAGTGATTTCTTGCGGCATGGTGGCGGAGAAGAACAGCGTCTGCCGTTCCTTGCGCAACATGGCGACGATTTGCTTGATGTCATGAATGAAGCCCATGTCGAGCATGCGGTCGGCTTCGTCGAGCACCAGCACCTCGACCTGGTCGAGGCGTAGCGCGCGTTGGTTGACGAGATCGATGAGGCGGCCGGGTGTGGCCACCAGCACTTCGACGCCGTGCGCCAGCGAACGGATCTGCTTGTTGATCGGCACGCCGCCGATGGCGAGCGCGATGGCGAGCGGTCGGACGTGCCGCCCATAGGCGCGGAAGCTGTCGGCGATCTGGCCGGACAGTTCACGGGTGGGGGAGAGCACCAGAACGCGGCAGGCCTTTTTATCGGGCCGCAGGCGTTTGGTATGCAGGTGATGGATGATCGGCAGTGCGAAGGCCGCGGTCTTGCCGGTTCCGGTTTGCGCGATGCCGATGACGTCGCGGCTTTGCATCGCGAGCGGAATCGTCTGGGCTTGGATCGGGGTCGGAGTGATATATTTTTCTTCCGCGAGGGCGCGGACGATCGGCTCTACGAGGCCGAAATCGTTGAATGAAGTCAAAGAGTTCTCTTTCTTAATAAGGCGAGCCGGCCGGGTCGCTGATGCGAACGGCGGAATCACGGGGTTCAAAGACATCCCGCGTGGCCAGGGTTGTCGTCAGGTTGAGAAACGGAAGAGGCGGGGCGAAATTCGTTTTAAAGAGTTTCGTGCACGCAGCCCGCAAACCCGAGATCGGGTCATTCATCCGTTGGCGGTCATATGACAGGTGGTGGTGGTCTTTTCAAGGCAGCGCCGGCGACTATTCCGCCAAATGATGAATAAACTTGCCGATTGAGCCCGTTTCACCTGATGGACAAGGCGCCATAGATCGGGGAATGTCGGGCCCGAAAACGCAAATTTGGGGCGTCTTAAGCCAGCCGGAGCCGTCGAAATGCCGTTTCCCAGGGCCTCCCAGGCCCTTTCCCGTTTCACTGTCCTCGACCTCACCCGCGTCCGTTCAGGCCCGACCTGCGTGCGGCAGCTGGCCGACTGGGGCGCCAATATCATCAAGATCGAAACGCCGCCGCATCTCGTCGATGGCGAAGGCCCGGGCGGGCCGCGCGAAGGTTCCGACTTCCAGAACCTGCAGCGCAACAAGCGCAGCATGACGCTCGATCTGAAATCGCAGCAGGGGCTCGCGGCATTCAAGCGGTTGGTCGAGAAGGCCGACGTCGTGGTGGAAAATTTCCGCCCCGACGTGAAGGACCGCCTCGGTATCGATTACGAGTCTCTGCGCAAGATCAACAAACGCATCATCCTCGGCAGCATTTCCGGTTTCGGTCAGGACGGGCCTTACGCCAAGCGGCCTGGCTTCGACCAGATCGCGCAAGGCATGGGTGGACTGATGTCCGTCACCGGCCTGCCGGGCCAGGGCCCGGTGCGCGTCGGCATTCCGGTTGCCGATCTCGCAGCCGGGCTTTTTTGCGCGCTCGGTATCCTGACCGCGCTGCACGAGCGCGAGGTTTCGGGCGAGGGGCAATGGGTCTCGACCTCGCTGCTGCAAGCGCAGATATTCATGCTCGACTTCCAGGCTTCGCGCTTTCTGACCGAAGGGCTGGTATCGAAGCAGGCCGGCAACAATCACCCGACCTCTATTCCGACCGGCGTATTCAAGACCTCGGACGGTTATCTGAATATCGCCGTCGCTGGCGCGGTGATTTGGGAGCGTTTCTGCAACGCGGTGGGCCATCCGGAATGGATCGCATCCGCCGACTACAAGACCGGCAAGTTGCGGCTGCAGCACCGCGACAAGCTCAACGCCGAAATCGACAAGGCGACCGCGGCCAAATCCAGCGCGGAATGGCTCAAGATCTTCAACAAAGTCGGCGTGCCTTGTGGGCCGATTTATTCGATCGACCAAGTTTTCGCCGATCCGCAGGTCAAGCATCTCGGCATCGCGCAGGAATCCGCGCGTTCCGACGGCAGCCGGCTCGGTCTGGTCGGCCAACCGTTCAGGCTGTCGCGCACGCCGAGCAAGATCGCGGCGCGGCCGCCGAACTTGGGCGAGCATACCGACGAGATTCTCACCGAATTCGGTTTTGGCGCCGATGAAATCAAGGCGCTGCACGAGTCAAAAGCAGTTTAAGGAGCAAGCCATGTCGCAAACCGACAAAATGCTGTCCCGCAAAGAAGGCGGTGTCGGCATTATGACTTTCAACAATCCCGAGCGGCACAACGCGGTGTCGCTCGATATGTGGGAAGCCGCGCAGGGCATCCTCGCCGACTTCGCCGCCGACAAAAATGTGCGCGTGGTGGTGATCACCGGCGCCGGCGGCAAGGCCTTCGTGTCGGGCGCCGATATCTCCAAGTTCGAGAGCGAGCGCTCCAGCAAGGAGGCGATCGACCGCTACAATATCGCGGTCGATAAGGCCAATTCCGCCGTCTACGAATTCCCCAAGCCGACCATTGCGATGATCCGCGGCTACTGCATCGGCGGCGGCGTCGGCCTGGCGCTGTGCTGCGACCTGCGCATCTGCTCGGACAATTCCAAGTTCGGCGTGCCGGCCGCCAAGCTCGGGCTAGGCTATGGCTTCAAGGGCATCAAGAAGCTGGTCGACGTGGTCGGGCCGTCTTTCGCCAAGGAAATTTTCTTCACCGCGCGCCAGTTTACCGCCGCCGAGGCGCTAGCGATGGGCCTGGTCAATCGCGTGCTGCCGGAGGCGGAGCTTGAGAAATACGTGAACGACTATGCCGCCACGATCAGCGCCAATGCGCCGCTCACCGTCAATTCGGTCAAATACATTGTCGGCGAAGTCGTGAAGGACGCGAGCGAACGCAACCTTAAACGCTGCGCCGATCTGGTGGCTGAGTGCTTCGCCAGCAACGACTATAAGGAAGGCCGTACCGCGTTCATGGAAAAGCGCAAGCCGGCTTTTACCGGTTCATAAGAAACTTCACTCCCCGGAACAACGGGGAGAGGGTCAAATATCGGGAGGATTTGCGTGGCGTCGGTGGAGTTGCGCGGCCTGACCAAGCGCTATGGCGATGTCGCGGTGGTGGACGATATTTCACTCGCCATCGAATCCGGCCATTTGGTCTGCCTGCTCGGCCCCTCGGGTTGCGGCAAAACCACGACATTGCGGCTGATCGCCGGTTTCGTCGAGCCGAGCGCGGGAGAAATCCGCGTCGGTGACAAACTGATCTCCTCGCCCGCGCATTCGCTGCCGCCCGAACGGCGCAACATGTCGATGATCTTCCAGAGTTACGCGCTGTGGCCGCACATGACGGTGGCCGAGAACATCGTCTACGGCCTCAAGCTGCGCAAGATGGATCGTGACGCCATCGCCAAGAAGCTGAATGCCATTCTTGCCACCACCAAGCTGGCGCCGCTGGCCGAACGCTATCCGGGAGAGTTGTCGGGCGGTCAGCAGCAGCGCGTGGCTCTTGCCCGCGCGCTGATCGTGGAACCGGAGACGCTGCTGCTCGATGAGCCTTTGTCCAATCTCGACGCCAACTTGCGCGAGGAGATGCGCTTCGAGGTGCGCCGCCTGCACGATGCATTCCGCTACACCACGGTCTACGTCACCCACGATCAGTCGGAGGCGATGACCACGGCCGACCTGATCGCGGTGATGAATGCCGGCAAGATCGAACAAGCAGGGTCGCCGGAAGACATCTATGACCGTCCGCGTTCCGAATTTGTCGCGCGCTTCATCGGTTCGAGCAATGTGATCAAGGGTAAAGGCCTGGATGCAAGTCGCGTCGATTTTGCCGGCACGGCACTGCGCTGCACGGGTGAGAAGATCACCGCCGGCGCGCCGACGGCGGTTTCGATTCGTCCGCACGACATCAAGATTTCCGCCACTCAGCCGCCGGCGGAAAATGCCGTTCGTGGCACGGTGACGCGGCAGGTCTTTCTCGGCGGCAGCCGGGACTATATGGTCGAGGCGAAAGACGGCACGCAGTTGCGTATCGTCACCGCGGCGGGCGAAAGCATCGCCCAGGGCAGTGCCGTCTGGCTGCATTTGCCGCCGGATAAATGCCGGGCACTCATGGGATAGAAGAAGAATTTCGCCGTAACGAAACAATAAAATAACGGCCAATTAGGTCAAGATTTGGAGGATACGCCAATGAAATCCAAGTTTTCACGCCGCGATCTGGTGATCGGGTCGGGCGCGCTCGTCGCCGGCGCCGCATTCTCGACCCGCGTGCTCTCCGCCGCGCCGCCGGCTGAGCCCGTCACGCCGGCGCTGATCGAGGCCGCCAAGAAGGAAGGCAAGGTGGTCTGGTACACCTCGATCGACCTGAAGCTTTCAGAACAGATCGGCAAGGCCTTCGAGGTCAAATATCCCGGTGTCTCCTGCAGGGTCGAGCGCAGCGGCGCCGAGCGCCTGCTGCAGCGCATCACCCAGGAATATACCGCCAACGTGCATGCCGTCGACGTGGTCAATTCGTCGGACGCCTCGCTGCTGGTCTATTGGAAAGATCAGGGCATGCTGGCGCCCTACGTGCCGGAAGACGTGGCCAAATTTTATCCACCCGAGCATAAGGACGTGGACGGCACCTTTGCCAGCTTCCGGGTCTTCCTCTGCATCATCGCCTACAACACCACGCTGGTGAAAAAGGAAGAAGCGCCCAAGAGCTTCGCCGATCTGTTGCTGCCGCAATGGAAAGGCAAGATCGTCAAGGCGCATCCCGGCTACAGCGGCACCATCATGACGGCGACCTACCAGACCTCGCGCGATCTCGGCTGGGGCTATTTCGAGAAGCTCGCCCAGCAAAATGTCCTGCAGGTGCAGTCGGCCGCCGATCCGCCGAAGAAGATCGCGCTCGGCGAACGGGCGGTGATGGCCGACGGCGTCGAATACCTGATTTTTTCGGAAAAGGAATCCGGCCAGCCGGTCGAGCCGGTCTATGCCGCAGAAGGCACGCCGCTGATCGTCGGGCCGAACGGCGTGTTCAAGGCGGCGCCCAATCCGAATGCGGCGCGGCTGTTCCAGAGCTTCTGCTTCACGTCGGAATGCCAGCAGCTCTGCATCAATATCGGCGGCCTGCGCTCGGCGCATCCGCAGGCCAAGGACAAGCCCGGCCGCACGCCGCTCAAAGAGATCAAATTGATGAAGGACGATCCGGCGGCGGTTTTGAAGCTGGGTGAAGAGATCAAGGCGCACTACGTCAAACTGTTCCACGTCTAAAGCAACATTCTCCTTGGCTAGCGCGCGGGCCGAGGAAGCAGCGGGAGTACGTCATGATCGAACGGTATTCCAAACGCGACGTGCTCAAAGGCGTCGGCGCGGTGGGCCTCAGTGCCTTCGCCGTGCGGGTCGCCGCGGCGCCGGCGGCGGAAACGATAACGCCGGCCTTGATCGAAGCGGCGAAAAAGGAAGGCAAGCTTTCATTCTACACGGCGATGGACCTGCAATTCGCGGAACGCCTCGGCAAGGCATTCGAGGCAAAGTTCCCCGGCATCACCGTGCGCGTGGAGCGATCCGGGGCCGAGCGCGTCTTTACCCGCATCGGCCAGGAATATGCCTCCAATATCCATGCCGTCGACGTCGTCAACACCGCGGACCAGGCGCATTGCATCATCTGGAAAAGCAATGGCTGGCTCGCGCGCTATATCCCCGAAGAGGTCGCGAAGTATTACGACAAGCGCTACTACGATCCGGAGGGGCTGAGCATAACGACGCGAATCCTGATTTCGCCGATCGCCTACAACACGAGCCTGGTGAAAAAGGAAGACGCGCCCAAGAGCTTCAAGGACCTGCTCGACCCGAAATGGAAGGGCAAGCTGGTCAAGGCGCATCCAGCCTATAGCGGCACGATCATGAACGCGACGTTCGAGATCGCTCGCGATCTGGGCTGGGACTATTTCGTGAAGCTTTCCGCGCAGAACGTCATGCAGGTCCAATCTGCTACCGACACGCCAAAAAGAATAGCGCTTGGCGAACGCGCGGTCATGGTGGACGGAGCGGGTTATCTCGTCATCCGTGGCAAAGAAGCCGGCCAGCCGGTCGAGATCGTCTATCCGGAGGAGGGCACGCCACTCGCTACCGGGCCGAGCGCGGTCTTCAAGGCCGCGCCCAATCCGAACGCCGCGCGCCTGTTCCAGAACTGGATGCACTCGCGCGACGGCCAACAGATGATCGTCAATGACGCCCGCCAGTATTCGCCGCACGGCCAGACCGTCGAAAAGCCCGGCGTGCGCAAGCTCGCCGACATCAAGTTGATGAAGGAGGATCCGGAAGGCGTCTTTGCCCAGGCGGACGCGGTCAAGAAGCGCTACTCGGAGATTTTCAAGGTCTGATGACGATCGCGATTCCAGCAAACTCGGTGCTAAAGCCCCGTAGATTCGGGCTCGATGTCTCGAAACCAGTGCTGCTGGTGTTTGCGGCCGTGTTGTGCGTGCTGATCGTGATGCCGCTATCGTGGCTGGTCTATTACGCATTCACCGACAAACGCGGTGCGCTAACCCTTGGCAATTTCTACCGGCTGATCTCGGACGCCTCCTATCTTGATCCGCTGCTCACGACATTCGCGCTGGCAAGCTTGTCGGCGCTGATCTGCTGCGCGGTGGCTGCGCCCATGGGCTGGCTGGTGGCGCGCACCGACATGCCGCTGCGCCGCACGGTTCGTCTGCTGGTGACAGCGTCCTTCGTCACGCCGCCGTTCCTCGGCGCCATCGCTTGGGAACTGCTGGCGGCGCCCAATAGCGGATTGCTCAACCAGCTCTATCGCGAAATCACCGGCGCGGCAGCGGATTCGCATTTGCTCAATATCTACAGTTTCGCCGGGTTGGTCTTCGTCATTAGCTGCTACACGTTTCCTTACGTGTTCGTGCTGGTCGCCAATGCGCTCGACCGCACGCCCGGCGACCTCGAAGATGCCTCCGCTATTCTCGGCGGCAGCACCTGGGACACCGCGCGCCGTATTACCATCCCATTGGCGCTCCCCGCCGTGCTGGCCGGCGCGCTGGTGGCGTTCCTGCAAGCGATGACCTTATTCGGCTCGCCGGCGATCCTGGCGATGCCGGCCGGCTTCCACACAATGACGACCAAGATCTGGAGCCTGTTCCAGTTTCCGCCCAAACCGGAGCTCGCCGCCGCCGCCTCGCTGCCGCTGCTGGTGCTCACCGTCATCCTGCTGCGCGCCGAGCATATGGTGCTCGGCCGCCGCGGCTATTCGGTGGTCGGCGGCAAGAACAGCGAGCCGCGCATCGTGCGGCTGGGGCTTTGGCGCTGGGTCATGCTGGCTGTTGCGATGCTGGTGCTGATGTGCCCGGTTTTCCTGCCCTATTTCGCGCTGCTCAATGCCTCGTTCTCCAAGGTCGCTTCGCATCTGGTTTCGCTTCACAATTTCACCTTGCAGAACGTGCATTTCGTTTTCTTCGAATTGTCGGCGACGCAACTCGCGCTGCGCAATACGTTCATCCTCGGCGCCATGGCCGCCACCGTCGGCACCATCCTGGCGCTGGTGATTGCCTACGTGAACGCACGCCAGGCCGTCACCGGCTATCGCGTCTTGGGATTTCTCGCGACCGCGCCGGTCGCTATTCCCGGTATCGTGCTCGGTGTTGGGCTGTTCTTTAGCTACACAAGGCCGCCCTTTGTGCTGTATGGCACCTTATGGATCCTGTTGATCGCCTTCGTGACGCTGGCCATGCCGGCGGCCTATCAGCAACTGCAATCGGCGTTCCGCTCGGTGCATCCGGAGCTGGAAGACGCCAGCCGCATTCTGGGCGCGACGCGCCTGCGTGCGTTGTGGCAGATCACCGCGCCGCTGCTGCGCACCAGCGTGATCGCGACCTGGTGCTTCATCTTTGTCGGCGTCATCCGTGAATTGTCTGCGGCCATCATGCTGTTCACCTCGCAGACCAAGGTGCTGTCGGTGCTGATCTACGATCTCAACGAAAGCGGCGATCTCGCTGCCATCTCCGTCTTGGGCCTGCTGATGCTGGTGCTCACCTTCGCCATTGTGGCGCTGGCCAATAGCCTGCGCGGACGCAACACGCGACGTAACGTCGCGGTCGGGTAACATTCGTGGCCGGTGATCTCTCCAAAGTTTCCATCGCAGAGCAATTGGCCGCGCGCATTGTCGCGCTCGATGCAAAAAAGCTGCCCTCTGCAGTCCGCAGCAAATGCGATGATTTGCTGGTCGATGTCGTCGGTCTCTGCGTTGCCGCGCGCAACGAGGATTACATCAAGGCGGCGCTTGCCGGCCTCGACGACGAGGGGCCCTGCACGGCAATCGGGCATGCGCGCGGCTTGAGTTCGGCCGGCGCCGCTTTCGTCAACGGCACCGCTGCGCATGGCGAGGATTTCGACGACACTTTCGAGGGCGGGCCGGTGCATGCCGGCGCGGTGGTGGTGCCGGCGGTGCTGGCGGCCTGCGAGCGCCACCGGCCGGACGGTGGCGCGGCGCTCTTGGGCATCGCGGTCGGCACCGAGGTCATGTGCCGGCTTTCTACCGTGGTGCCCAAGGCGGTGCACAAAGCCGGCTTCCACCCGACCGCGATTTTTGGCGTCATGGGCGCCGCCGCCGGTGTCGGCGCCGCGCTCGGACTCAACGCTAAGCAAATCGTCGACGCGCTGGGAATCGCCGGCAGCTTCGCCTCCGGTATTATCGAATATCTCGCCGAGGGCACCTGGACCAAACGCCTGCACCCCGGGTGGGCCGCGCAGTCGGGCCTGCGCGCAGCGTTGCTGGCACGCGGCGGTTTCTCCGGGCCGCGCACGGTGTTCGAGGGCGTGCACGGCCTCTTTCATGGTTTTGCGCACACCACCAAGGGCGACTACGCGGTGCTGGACGATTTCGGCGCGCGCTGGGTGACCGAGACGCTCGCCTTCAAGCCCTATCCCTGCGGCACCATGGCGCATCCTTATATCGATTGCGCCAAGCGGCTGGCCGCGCGCGGCATCAAATCAAGTGACATCAAGGAAATGGTCTGCGAGGTCGCGGAAGGCACCGTGCACCGGCTGTGGGAGCCGCTGGCGGCCAAACAGCGTCCGCCCAACGGCTATGCCGCGAAATTCGCCACGCCCTTCATCCTTGCCACCGGTTTTGTGCGCGGCGGCGTGGGGCTCGATGCCTTCACCGATGAAGCGGCGCTCGATCCGGCCGTGCTCGCGCTGGCGGCGAAGGTACGCTACGTGATCGACCCGGATAATCCTTATCCCAATGCATTCACCGGACATATCCGTGCCGTGCTCAAGGATGGCAGTGTGGTGGAAGAGCACCAACCGCATTTCCGCGGCGGCGCCCAGGAGCCGCTGACGCGTGCCGACATCGAGGAAAAATTCGCGCTCAATGCGCGCCACGGTGGCTGGGACGGCAAGCGCGGCGCCGCCGCGCTTAAACTGCTCGCGAAACTGTATGATGGCAAAATCGATCTGGCGCCGTTACGGGGGTAATTGAATGGCTGAAGACAAAGAGCTCACCGGCAAAGTTGCCGTTGTCACCGGCGCGGGCCGCAACATTGGCCGCGCCATCGCCAGGCAATTGGCCGCCGCCGGCGCCTCGGTGGTGGTGAATGTGCGCTCCAACCAAAAGGAAGCCGATGCCGTCGTTGCCGAGATCGAAGCGGCCGGCGGCAAGGCCATGGCGGTGCTCGCCGATGTCGCCGATCCGGCCGCGGTCGAGGCCATGGCGCAGGCGGCGCTTAAACGCTTCGGCCGTATCGATATTCTGGTCAACAACGCCTCGCTGCGCCGCGAGCAGCCGATCGACAAGATGAGCTATGCCAACTGGCGCGAGGTGATGGATGCCACGCTCGATTCCGCGTTTCACGGCGTGCACGCTTGCCTGCCGGCCATCAAGAAAGCTGGTGGTGGCACCATCATCAATATCGGTGGCATGAGCGCGCATCGCGGCGCCAAGGATCGCGCCCATGTGATGACCGCAAAAATGGCTCTTGTCGGATTCAGCCGCGCGCTGGCGCACGATCTGGCAGCCGACCACATCACCGCGAATTGCGTGGTGCCGGGCGCCATCGACACGACGCGGCCGGGTTCCTCGCCCAATCCGGCGCATCATCTGACCCACGGCACCATCACCGGCGAGCGCGGCAAGCCCGACGACGTTGCCGCCATGATCCGCTTTCTGTGCGGTCCCGGCGGCCGTTATGTGACGGGTCAGACCATCCATGTCAGCGGCGGCGCCTATCTGGGGTCGTAGCCGTGCGTTTGCGAAAGTGCTAAGTCACCGCCAACAAATTTCCTGTCAGGAGTGAGACGCCCATGTACACCGATCTCAAGCTTTTCATCGACGGACAATGGCTTAACGGCGAAGGCCGCAAGGGCGAGGATGTGATCAATCCGGCCACCGGCAAGGTGCTCGGCCATCTGCCGCATGCCTCGACCGCCGATCTCGACGCCGCGCTCGCCGCCGCCGAAAAAGGCTTCGCTGTGTGGAAGGCGACCTCGGCCTACGATCGCGCCAAGATCATGCGCAAGGCCGCCGATCTGCTGCGCGAGCGTTACGACCATGTCTCGAAGGTGCAGACGCAAGAGCAGGGCAAGGCTTACGCCGAGTCGCGCGCCGAGGTGCTGACCTCAGCCGACATCATCGACTGGTATGCGGAGGAAGGCCGTCGCTCCTACGGCCGCGTGGTGCCGGGCCGCCAGAAGGGCGTGCGGCAAATCGTGCTGCAGGAGCCCGTTGGTGTGGTGGCGGCGTTCACGCCGTGGAATTTCCCGACGCTCACCCCGGTGCGCAAGGTCGCGGGCGCGCTTGCCGCCGGCTGCTCGCTGATCATCAAAGCCTCGGAAGAAACCCCGGGCGGTGCCGTCGAGTTGGTGAAGTGCTTTGCTGACGCCGGTCTGCCGGCGGGTGTGCTGAACCTCGTATTCGGCGTGCCGGCCAATGTGTCGGAGCATCTGATTCCTGCAAAGGCCGTGAAGAAAATTTCCTTCACCGGTTCGATCCCGGTCGGCAAGCATCTTGCCGGCTTGGCCGCCAAAGGCATGAAGAAGGCCACCATGGAGCTCGGTGGCCATTCGCCGGTCGTGGTGTTCGACGACGCCGATCCGGAAAAGGCCGCCGACACCATCGCGGCGTTCAAGTATCGCAACGCCGGTCAGGTCTGTATTTCGCCGACGCGCTTCTACGTACAGGAGAAGGGCTACAACAAATTCCTGGCGCGCTTCACCGAATATGCCAAGAGCCTGAAGATGGGCGACGGCCTGGAGAAGGGCACGACCTTGGGGCCGCTCGCCAACCCGCGCCGGCTCGATGCCATGGAAAGCTTCGTCAATGACGCCAAGGCGCGCGGCGGCAAGATCGTTACCGGCGGCTCGCGTCACGGCAACCAGGGCTTTTTCTTCCAGCCGACCGTGATCACCGACGTGCCGGATGATTCCAAGATCATGACCGAGGAGCCATTCGGTCCGGTGGCGCCGATCGTGCCGTTCAAGACCTTCGACGAGGTGGTCGAGCGCGCCAACTCGCTGCCGTACGGGCTGGCGGCGTACGCCTTCACGTCGTCGGGCGTGCAGGCCGCGGCCATCGGCGACGCCATCCAATCCGGCATGGTGGGCGTGAATTCTGTCGCCATCTCGACGCCGGAGACGCCGTTCGGAGGCATCAAGGAGTCCGGCTACGGTTCCGAAGGCGGCATCGAAGGCCTGCAAGCCTACATGAACACGAAGTTCATTTCGCAAGCCTGAGCTACTTCGCCATTGCCTTCCGGCACGCTTCCCAGATCTTCGCTGGCGTCGCCGGCATGTCCATGTGATCGGCGGCGCCGTTCGGGATGGCGTGTGCCACCGCGTTCATCACCGCGGCAATCGCGGCCGTGGTCCCGGCCTCGCCGGTGCCCTTGACGCCGAGCGGGTTGGTCGTCGCCGGCACGCAATGCGTCGCCTCGCGGAATTCCATCGGCATGTCGTGCGCGCGCGGCATCGCGTAGTCCATGAACGAGCCGGTGATGAGCTGGCCGCCCTGATCGTAAATGGCCTGCTCGGTCAGCGCCTGGCCGAGACCGTTGGCGAGGCTGCCCTGCACCTGGCCCTCGACCACCAGCGGGTTGAGCATATTGCCGCAATCGTCGACGGCGGTGTAACGCACGAGGTCGAGACGCCCGGTCTCGGGGTCGATCTCCACCTCGGCAATGTGCACGCCGTTCGGAAACGTCAAAGGCGTCTCGGCCTTTTCTTTGGTGTCGAGCGTCTCGTTCATCTCCTTGGCGCGCGCGGCGGTTTCGAACAGCGAAATCTTGCGGTCGGTGCCGACCACCGAGAAGTTTCCACCGCCATATTGGATGTCGCCTTCCGACGCTTCGAGCAGCGCGGCGGCGATCTTATTGCCCTTCGCGAGCATCACGTCGGCGGTATGCACGATCGCATGGCTTGCCGCCATCGCCGAGCGTGAGCCGACCGAGGCAAAGCCCGGGATCTCAAACGCCGAATCGCCGTGCTTGTGCACGATGCGCTCGCGGTCGATGCCGAGTTTCCCCGCCAGCACGCGGCCGAATACGGTTGCGTGCGCCTGTCCTGTCGATTGCACGTTCAGCGCCATCACCAACTTGTCGCCGCCGGGAAATTGCAGCATGGCGCCTTCGGTCGGCAGCGCGCCGGCATGCTCGAGCATGCAGGAAATGCCGATGCCGCGATACTTTTTGCGCTTGGCCGACTCGCGCTTGCGCTTGTTGAAGCTGTCATATTCCGAAAGCTCCATCGCCTTGGCGAACGCGCCCGGGAAATCGCCGCTGTCGTAGGTGGTCGTGACCGCGGTCTTGTAGGGCATCGCGGATTTCGGAATCAGGTTCTTCTTGCGCAAGCGCGCGGTGGCGATGCCGGTGATGCGCGCGGCTTCTTCCACGACACGGTCGAGCGCGTAATTTGCTTCCGGGCGGCCGGCGCCGCGATAGGGGCCCATCGGCGCCGTGTTGGTGAAGACGCAACGCGTGGAGAAATCGATCCTCGGGATGCGATACATGCCGGGCAGGCAACGCGCCGGATTGTTGGTGTTGATGCCGATGCCGGCGGGCGAAATATAGGCGCCCTGGCCGCACAGATGCTTCATGCGCAAGGCGAGAAATTTTCCGTTCTCGTCGAGCGCGAGCTCGGTTTCGGTGACGGTGTCGCGGCCCGGCGTATCGGTCATGAAGGCTTCCGAACGGGTCGACATCCATGCCACCGGCCGCCCGACCTTCTTGGCGGCGACACAGAGCGCCGCATATTCCGGATAGACGGGAGTTTTCATGCCGAAGGCGCCGCCGACGTCCTCGGTGATCACGCGCAGCTTGCTGTTGTCGACGCCGAGCACAGGCGCCGTCTGGTTGCGCACGGTACCGGCACTTTGCGAACACGCGCGCAGCGAATAACTGCCGCTCTTCGCATCGTAGGAGGCATTGGCCCCGCGCGTTTCCATCGAGGCAACGATCAGCCGCTGATTGACCGCGGTGACACGGGCGACATGCGCCGCGCTTTTGATGATCGCGTCGACCTCGCGTTCGTTCTCGGCGCTGTCGACCATGCCCGGCCAGTCGATTGCGACATTGCCCGGCGCTTCCGGATGAAGCTGCGGCGCGCCCGGCTTGAGAGCGTCGCGCGGATCGACAACGGGCGGCTGTTCCTCGTATTCCACGGTGATTAGGTCGGCGCCATCTTGCGCCTGGCCGACTGTTTCGGCGACGACCATCGCCACGGCCTCGCCGACATAGAGCACACGTTCGCCGGCAAGCGTTGGCCGGAACGGCTGGATCAGATCCTTCCCGCCGCGTCCCTTGATCGGCGGATGACGGCCCGCGGTCTTGAGGCCCGCTTCGCTCATGTCGGCGGCGGTGAGTACTGCCAGCACGCCTTTCGATGCACGCGCCGCAGCGGTATCGATCGAGACAATGCGGGCGAAGGCGTGCGGTGAACGCACGAACATCGCGAACGCCTGATCGGGAAAGCGGGCGTCGTCCACGAAGCGGCCGTGCCCACGCACCAGCGCGTCGTCCTCGAGCCGGACCTCGCGCGTTCCATGTTGATTTGTGGCTGAATCCATCGGACTTCCGAGGGGTAAGGGGCCTCGTTTATAACCCAAAGTTCGGCTTGCAACAGGGGCTTGCGTCCGCTGCGAGGCTGCGGCACTCAGGCGTTCAGCGCATACAAAAAGACGAATTTCAGGGGACGAAATGGCTCAACTTCGTACGATTGACACCCACACCCACATCCTGACCCAGGAAACCGCCGCCCTGCTCAGCAAGGCGGGGGTGAAGGTGACGATCACGCCGGATGATGCTGAACATGCCGTGCTTGACGTGGCGGGAACCATGTACCGGCCGTTCCCGACCGGCGGTTTCGATATTCCGCGCCGGCTGCGTGACATGGATGCCACCGGCGTCGACGTGCACGTCCTCTCGGCCACGCCGCAGACTTATCTCTACAACCAGGAACCCGCGTTGGCAGCCGTGCTGGCCGCGATCCAGAACGACCAGATGGCCAAGCACATCGCCGCGCATCCGGACCGCTTCATGGGCATTGCGACCTTGCCGATGCAGGATCCGAAACGCGCCGCCGACGAACTCAAACGCGCCATGACCAAGCTCGGGCTCAAGGGCTCGATGTTTGCCTCCAACATCATGGGCAAAAACCTGGACGATCCGAGCTTCGAGCCGCTGTGGGCGGCCGCGCAAGAGCTCGGCGCCTTCATGTTCATTCACCCCAACAATGTCGCCGGCGCCGACCGGCTGAAGTCCTACTACCTGCAAAACCTGATCGGCAACCCGCTCGACACCACCATCGCCGCGGCCTGCCTGCTGTTTGGCGGCGTGCTCGACCGCTATCCGAAACTGAAATTCATGCTCGCCCATGGCGGCGGCTTCACGCCCTATCAGGCGGCGCGCTGGGAGCACGGCTGGAAGGTGCGGCCCGAGCCGAAAAAGAACGTGCCGGCACAGCCCAGCAACGTCGCCAAGCGTTTCATGTACGACACGGTCTTGCATTCCGACAAAACGCTGGAAGCGATGATCGGCTTGGTCGGCAGCGAGCGTGTCATGCTCGGCAGCGACTATCCCTATGACATGGCGATGATGGATTGCGTCGCGCATGTGCGCGGCCTGAAAGTCCCCGATGCCGACAAGACCGCCATCCTTGGCGGCCACGCCGAAAAATTATTCGGATAAATTGCGATGAACGTGCAAACGGCCAGCATCAGCCGCATCCCGTGTACGGCCGTCACCAGCCTGATCGTCGACGCCATGTTGAAAGCCGGCGTGCCGGCCAACGACGCCGCCAGGATCGCGGAACTGATGCTCGAGGCCGATCTCATCGGCGCCGACGCGCATGGCGTGTTCCGCCTGCCGCAATACGTCAACCGCCTCAAGCTCGGCTCGACCAACGCGCGCCCCAATATCACGGTCAAACGCACCGCGCCGTCCACCGCGCTGATCGACGGCGACAACGGCATGGGTCACTTGGTTGTCTCTCGTACCGCCGAAATGGCCATCGAAATGGCGCGCGAGTGCGGCGTCGCCTGGGCCGGCTGCCGGATGTCGGGTCATGCGGGTGCTGCCGGCGTCTACGCCGCACTGCCGCTCAAAGCCGGCATGATTGGAATCTACGCGGCGGTCGCCAATGCCAACCACATGCCGCTCGCCGGCGGCGCAGAGCCGCTGCTCGGCACCAATCCGCTGGCGATCGCGATTCCGGCCGGCGCGGAGCCGCCGATCGTGCTCGATATCGCGACCTCGATCGTGTCCTACGGTACCATCAAGAACCACAAGCTGCTCAATCGCCCGCTGCACGACGACTGGATGATCGATCCTAAAACGGGCGCGCCGGTCACCGATCCGCACAAGAGCATCGAGGCGTTGCTGCTGCCGATGGCCGGCTACAAAGGAGCGGGGCTGGCGCTGATCATCGGCCTCTTGGCCGGCACGCTCAACGGCGCTTTGTTCGGCCGCGATTGCGTCGACTTCAACGCCGACCCCAGCGCCGTCACCAATACCGGCCAGTTCGTGCTGGCGCTCGATCCGGCGCGCTTCCAGCCGGTCGAGCAATTCAAAGCCGAAGTCGATCGCCACAGCCGCGAACTGCGCAAGTCGAAAGCCTTGCCCGGCGAAAGCGTGCGGCTGCCAGGCGAGCAGCGCGCGCAGCGCCGCGCCGATCGTCTTGCCAGCGGTCTCGCATTGCCGCCGGAACTCTTGACGCAGCTCGACAAACTGGCGGCCGAGCTTTCGATCAAGCCGCTGCGGGACCGCTAGGAACTCCCCACGAGCGCTGGCATACTGATGCCCAAGCCGAACCCCTGCCGGGAGGTCGCCATGGCTCAACCCCAGCTGAAACCGCACCGCGCCGTGCGCGATTGGCCGTTCCAGGTCACGCCGCTGCATCCCGTGCTCGGCTGTGAGATCACCGGCATCACCCTCGAGCAGGCGGTGTCGCCCGCGATCTTCGCCAAGGTCTACGAGGCCTTTCTCGACTACGAACTGATTCTTTTTCGTGACGTCGATTTGTCGCCGGCGACGCAAGTGGCCTTCGCCAAGAATTTCGGCGAGGTGAACGTGCACGTGCTCAGCCAGTATCACGGCTACGGTCATCCGGAGATCTACATGCTGTCCAACCTCGACAAGGACGGCAATCCGAGCGGCAAGCATCCCGACCGCGGCACGCTCTACTGGCACACCGACGGCTCATGGAAGGAGCGCACCGGCCAGGCCACCATGATGTATTCGGAAATTCTGCCGCCGCCGGGCGAGGGCGGGCAAACGCAATTCGCCGACATGTATGCCGGCTATGACCTGCTGCCGGCCGATATCAAGAAGAAGATCGAAGGCAAGCGCGCCATCCACAACTTCACTTTCTCGCGCAAGCGCCGCCACGGCGAGGATCCACTCACCGCCAAGCAGTCGGCCGAGGTGCCGCCGGTGGCGCATCCGATCGTTCGCACGCATCCGGAGACCGGGCGCAAGGCGATCTTCCTCGGCGATCACGCCGAATCGATCGAAGGCATGGACTACGACGAGGGCCGCGCGCTCATTGAAGAACTCAACGTGCTTTGCACGCCGCCGGAAAATACCTATTCGCACACCTGGCAGCCGCGCGAATGCATGGTGTGGGATAATCGTTGCACGCTGCACCGTGCCACCGGCTTCGATGAAGCGCGCTTCAAGCGCGTCATGCGCCGCTGCACGATCAGCGGCGACAGGCCGTTCTGACTTAAGCCGCCGCCTTTATGTCATCGGGATCGAGCGGCAGTTTCACCGGCTGCTTGCGCTTGGCCGACAAATCCAGCGCCTTGGTCAGCATCAGGTTGCGGTGGGCTTCTTCGACCGTCGCCGCCGCGGTCGGCAGGCCGAGCGCGACGCGGTTGAGCCAAGAGTCGGTTTCTTCCGCCATCGGCCCGCGCAATTCGCCGAGCGCCATGTCGCCGGGCGGATAGCTGCCCATGAAATCCACCAGCCGCGAAGCGTCGGGATTGTAGCCTTCCGACTGCCCTTTTGAGACCGCCAGCACGATGTCACGATGGGTGTCGTCGATGGTCAGCACGCCGGTGGTGCCGACAATGCCGACCTCGAGCGAGTAGACCGCGGCCGGCCAGGTCACCGGCAGCGCCCACGACATGTTGAGATGATAGACCGTGCCGTCGCCGAACATGATCATGCCGGCGGTGGCGTCGATGCCCTTGTAGAGCGGGCCCAGCACTTTATCGATCGAGCGCGCGTAGCATTCGACCGGCTGCTTGGGCTCCAGGCACCACAGGCAGATGTCGAGCGCGTGGGTGCCCGAGATCACCATCGGCGAGATGGTCGCCGGATCGTCGGTGCGCTTGTAATTGTCGATCGCCACCAGCCGGTTCATGAAGGCGCGAGAGGTTACCATCGTGACGTCGCCGAGCGCGCCGCTGCGGCATTTTTCCTTGGCCGCCAGCCAGCGGCGGCGGAAGCGTTGCGTATAGCCGACCACGGCGTCGAGCTTGGCGTCTTGGATCGCTTTGAGAACCTTCGCCGATTGCGCCAGGTTGGTTGCCAGCGGCTTCTCGATCAGCATCGGAATGCCGCGCTCGACCGCCGCCATGATCGGGTCGACGTGAAGGTGTTCGTCGGTGCAGATGATCGCCGCGGTCACCTCCGGCCGCTTGAGCAATTCGACGTGGCTTTGCGTGACGAAATCGGCGCTGATTTTGGGGCCGACCTCGCCGGCGCGGTTGGGGTTCTTTTCGGCCAAGCCGATCCATTCGACCGCCGGGTGACGCGCCGCGACTTCGCCGCGGAACAGGCCGACGCGCCCGCCGCCGATGATGGCGAGGCCGACGCCCTTGGCGGATTTCTTCATGAGTTCACCCCGGCGCGATTCTTCTGTTTGAGTTCCGCGATCGCCGAAATCGTCTCGTTGGTCAGCGGCAGGTCGATCGGCTCGTTGCGGTCGGCCGACAGATCCGCCGCGCTATAGGTTTCCATCACCCGCCGCGCGCTCTCCGGCGTGACCATAACCGGGGTGTCGCGGATGCAGGCTTCCAGGAAATGGATGGTTTCCGGCCCCATGCCGCCGGCGAACACGTTGTCCACCCATTCGCCCGGCATGGTCGACATGGGGAATTCCTGACCGCGCTTTTCGGTATTGAGCCAGTTGTCGCGCTGCGTGTCGTCGAGCACCAGCGCGCCGTCGGTGCCGGTGATCTCGATCCAGGTCGCGCAATAATTCGGATAGCTCGGCGGGAAATTCCAGCCGCCGCCGATCATCACCGCCACGCCGTTGTCCATTGTGACGGTGGTGAACATCACATCATGCGAGCCGTTGATCGGCTGCATATAGCCATAGGCGCCTTGTGAATAAACACGCACGGGCTTGGCCGGCTCCAGCAGCCAGAACACGAAATCGAGATCGTGCGTCAACTCCATCACGACCGGCGAAAGCCGCACGCGGCTGGCGATCTTCTTGCCCAGGCTGCGCGACAGATGCCGGCTGACCAGCACCGAAACCACCTTGCCGAGCGTGCCGTCGACGATCTTTTTCTTGGCGAAGGCGATCTTCGGATTGAAGCGCTGCGAATAGCCGATGGTGAATTTGAGATTATTGCGTTTGGCCAGTTGGATGAGCTCGTCGGCCTCCCACAATTCCAGCGCGATCGGCTTTTCCAGCATCACGTTCTTGCCGGACTTCAGGCAGTCGCGGCAGATCGGATAGTGGTTCGATTCCGGCGTGGTCGAGATATAGACCACCGAGATTTTCTCGTTCTTGATGATGTCGTTATAGTCGAGCGTCGCGGTCGCCGGCTTGTACAGCGCCTTCACCTCGGCCAGCCGGTCCGGCTTGATCTCGCACAGGTGCAATTTGTCGACCAGCGCGGTGCGCGACAGCGTGTCCGCGCGGGTGCCGCCGACCCATCCAACTCCAATGACCGCAGCCTCGACTGTTCGCACCTGCGTTTCCTTCGATCTTTTTTGTTTTGGCGCGGCACCCTAGCTTAGGCGCGAAGTGACTGGAAGGGCGTGCTTTTCAACCCGCGAAAGCAGCTTGCCCGGCGCCGAAGACCTGCGCGGCGAATTGCGGATAGACCTCGGCCAGCTGCGGCGCCACCGTCTCGCGCATCAACTTGAGGGTGGCGGGCGTGGGCGCCGGCGTCTCCGGTACATCGGCCGGTCTGTCGAAATCGAAACCGGTATTCTCGGCCACTTCCTCGACGGTGTGACCGGGATGCACGCTCGCCAGCGTGAAGCGGCCATTGGCGAACGAAAACAGGCAGCGGTTGGTGACCAGCGCGATCGGGCCGCCCGGGCGAAAGACGTTTTTTTCATTGCTGCCCGGCGCGCTGATGAAATCGACCTTGGGCACCAGCGTGCGGCGCGAATGCTCGGTGCGGAACAGGATCACCTTCGGAACCACGTAATACAGATAAGCCGAGCCGAACGAACCCGGGAAGCGCACCTTCGGATGTTCGTACGCGCCGGTCGACACCAGATTGACGTTGCCGGCGCCGTCGATCTGTCCGCCGGAGAGAAAGAACACGTCGATGCGGCCCTGGCCCGCACAGTCGAAAAGTTCGCGCGCGCCGTCGGTCCAGAAATTATGCTTACTGCTTTGTAACAGCGAGACGTAAGGGCGCCCGTTGCCACGTTCGCGCGCCAGCAGCGCGGCGGTCGCCGGGATCGGCGACGCGTTCCCCACCGCGACGTGCCGCACGCCGCCGATCAGCCGCGCGATCACATCGGCGAGCAGTTCCTCGTCGCGGAATCCTCTCTCTGTCATGGCCGGGCTTGTCCCGGCCATCCACGTCTTCGCAACACAACAAAGGCGTGGATGCCCGGCACAAGACCGGGCATGACGATTGAGAGGGCGGAATCACGCGGCGCGTTTTGCATACACGTACTTCTCGCAATAGGCTGCGAAACCTTCCGCCGTCGCCGCCATGCGGGCGTACTCGCTAAGATGATCGGCGTCGGCGGCGTAATGGTCTGGCAATCCGAGCGGCCAGGCGCCGCGCTTCGCCACTGCAATACTCTCGACATAGAAACCCGGCAGCGTGCCGGCGGCGAGCACCGGGTCGTCGAGCAGATTGCCGTCATGAATCTTTTCGACCGTGGCAATCGTCCTCGCCGCCGCGTGCGCCATGGTGGCAAGCTCGCGCTGTCGTCCGATCCAGACATTACCGAAGCGGTCGGCCATGGCTGCGTGCAGCAGCGCCACGTCCGGCTTGATCGCGGGCAGCAGCACGATCGGATCGGAACTGCCGAATGGTGAGTCGATTACCTTCCAGTCGTCGCGGTATTTCAGCACGTCCGAGCCGATCAATCCCCGCAGCGGCATGAACGGCACGCCCTTTTCGGCCGCTTGCAAGGCCGCGTGCAGCGCCGGACAGGTGGCGTCCATCATCTTGATCGCGCCCGTCGTCACCGCGGCGGTGAAACGCGGCGCCGGACCGAATTCGCCCAGGCTCACGGCGCTGGTTTCCAGCGTCGCGACGCAGCCGGCACCGATCAGCAAGTCCGCTTGCAGGCTCGACGTCGGCAGCGCCACCAGATGCAGCCGCTTGACGCCGCGCCGGATCAGCGCACGCGTCGCCTCCATCGGCACGCCCGAGACCTCGCGCGGCACCACCAGCAGACAGCCGTCGGCTACGGACGCGAGCGCGTCGTCGAGGGATTTCACTGCCTGAAACATGCCGCACTGTCTCATTCTTGTGCTTGCCAGGTCCACTGGATTTTGCGACTTGGATGGCGATGAACCTTCAGGACAAACTGCGCGCCAAGCGCTTCGTGATCACGGCAGAAGTCACGCCGCCGGTCACCGCCGATCGCGGCGAGTTTCTTGCCAAGGCGTTGCCGCTCAAGGGTCTGGCCGACGCGGTCAATATCACCGACGGCGCCGGCGCGCGCCCGCATCTCGGCGCGGTGACGGCGGCGGCGTTGCTGGTCGAGGCCGGCATCGAGCCGATTCTTCAACTCACCTGCCGTGATCGCAACCGCATCGCCCTGCAGAGCGATTTGCTCAGCGCGGCCGCGTCCGGCGTGCGCAATCTGCTGATGATCCGCGGCGACGATCCGAGCGCGGGCGATCAGCCCGAAACCAAACCGGTGTTCGATCTCGATCCGCGCCAGTTGCTGGAAACCGCGCGCCGGTTGCGCGATGCCGGCGAATTGCCGTCAGGCCGCAAGGTCACCGGCCGTGCCGATTTTTTCCTCGGCGGCGCCGACAATCCAATCGATCCGAAGCCGGGCTGGGAGCCGAAGGGATTGCAAGCCAAAATCGACGCCGGTGCGCAATTCGTACAGACGCAATTCTGCATGGATGCCGGCGTCGTCCGCCGCTATGTCGCGCGGCTTTCCGAGCACGGCATCACCGGCCGGATTTCGCTCATCATCGGCATCGCACCGCTGCGCTCGGCCAAGTCGGCGCGCTGGATCAAGGAAAAACTGTTCGGCGCCATCATCCCCGATGCACTCGTTGCGCGCATGGAAGCGGCGAGCGATCCGCTCGCCGAAGGCCGCCGCATTTGCCTCGATCTCGTGCGCGATCTGGCCGATATCCCGCAGGTCGCCGGCGTGCACATCATGGCGCCCGGCAACGATGCCGCCGTGCCGGACATCATCAAGGCGGCGCGAGAGAGCATTAAACGTCTGGCGCGGGCCTGAGCCAAGGCGGCACCCTGCGCTGCGAAAATAATGGTACTATGTCTCCCAAGAGACGCCCTAAGGCGCCGGGTAGCGGAGGACCTAATCCATGCGAATCGCAATCGGAGGCAAAATTGCGCTTGCGGCGATTGTTACCGCCGCGACAATCGGACTGCCGCTGCAACCCGCCGTCGCGCAAGACAAAGTGTGGCGCCATGGCCTGATCAACGCCAAGGCTGACGCCGGCATCTTCATGATGGTGTCGACGCGCGATTTCGCCGCCAAGCAAGGCCTCAAGCTTGAGATTTCCCAGTTCAAGGACGACCAGATCGCGCTCAAGGCGTTGATCGCCGGCGAGCTCGACAGCTTCGAGGGCGGCCCGCAGGGCGTGTTCGCCGCCGATTCCAAGGGCGCCGACACCAGGATCCTCGGCTGCCACTGGGTCGTGGTGCCGCACGGCATCTACGCCAAGGACAACATCACCAAGGTCGCCGACCTGAAAGGAAAATCGATCGCCGTCTCGGCGCCGAATTCCATGCCGGACATGTTGGCGCGCTCGGCGCTGGAAAAATACGGCGTGTCGGACAAGGACGTGAAGCTGGCCGCCGTCGGCGGCGACCGCGACCGCTACCAAGCGCTGATCGGTGGCGTGGTCGATGCCGCGGTCATATCGAATGAATATCAGCCGATTGCGCCGAAAAACGTGCATCTGTTGATCGCCGGCCGCGATGCGGTGCCGAATTTCCTGCGCGTCTGTCTGATCTCCACCGCCAAGAAGCTGGCGGAGCGCGGCGACGACGCGGTGAAATTCCTCGCCGCCGAAATGAATGCGCTGCGCTTCGCGCTGTCGAATCGGGATGCCGCGATCGCGCTGACGCGAGAGATCATCCACGCCAAGCCCGACGACCCGCGCCCGGCTTTCGTTTACGACGACGCGGTTGCGCACAAGGCGGTCGATCCGGCCCTGCCGCTGCCGGCCGAGAAGATCCAATGGATCCAGGAGCAGATGGTGAAGGCCGGCAAGCTCGCCAAGCCGCTCGCCATGAAGGACGTCACCGCGCCGGAGTACCGCGAAAGGGCACTCAAGCTGGTAGGCATGAGTCACTGAAGTCGTGCGGAGTCATTTGAATGGGTGAGGTGAGTTTCGTCGACGTCTCCAAGCGCTTCAGCCTGCGCGTTGACGGCGAACTGCATCACGTACAGGCGCTTGATCGCGTCAGTTTCACCGTGCGCGACGGCGAGATCGTCGCGCTGATCGGGCCGTCCGGCTGCGGCAAGACCACGGCGTTGCGCGTCGCCATGGGGCTCGATCCGGCGAACGGCGGCCGCGTCACGGTCGACGGCCGTGAGGTGCACGGCTGCGGTTACGACCGAGGCATGGTGTTCCAGCACGCCGAGCTACTGCCCTGGCTGTCAGCGCAGCAAAACGTCATGTTTGGGCTGGAGATGAAGGGCGTGCGCGGGGAAGAGTTACGCGACACCGCGGTGAAATATCTCGAGCTGGTGGGCTTGACCGAGTTCGAAAAACCGCCGCCCGCATCAGCTTTCCGGCGGCATGAAACAGCGCGTTGGCATCGCCCGCGCGCTCGCCATCGACCCATCCGTGCTGTTGATGGACGAGCCGTTCGGTGCGCTCGACGCGCAGACGCGCGAATCGCTGCAGGCCGAGCTCCTCGAAATCCACGCCCGCACCCGGAAAACCATTCTGTTCGTCACCCACGACCTCGACGAAGCCGTACTCATTGCCGACCGGATCGTGGTGATGAATCACGGGCGCGTGCAGGAGATCGTCGACGTGCCGCTGACGCGCCCGCGCGCCGACCTGAGCATCGTGCGTGGCCTGCCGGAGTTCGCCGATACCCGTTACAAAGTCTGGCGCATGCTGCACGACGCGCCCGCCGTCCATTGAACATCATGGTCGATATTACAGACAAGCAAAGCAAGGTCGCGGACGCGCCGGAGATGGATGCGCTCGAACGGCGTCAGATCCCGCGTTGGGGCGTCACGCTTTTTTCGGTCGGCTGCCTGCTGCTGCTGTGGGAAATCTTCGGGCGCCAGATCAATCCGGTGTTCGGCTCTTATCCGAGCGCAATCGCGGCGGCGTTCTGGGAGTTGCTGCGCAGCGGCCAATTGGGCTCGGCGCTGTATGAAAGTCTGCAGCCCTTCTTCGTCGGCTACGGGCTGGCCATCGTCGTCGGCATTCCGATCGGCCTTGTCCTCGGCCGCTTCCGCGCGGCCGAGGCGGCGTTCGGTATCTACATCACCGCCGGCTACGCCATGCCGCTGGTCGCACTGGTGCCGCTGCTGATCCTGTGGCTGGGGCTCGGCTTCAAGGTCAAGGTGGCGGTGGTGTTTCTGATGTCGCTGTTCCCGATCTGCATCAACACCTGGCTCGGCGTGGTGGCGGTTCCAAAGACCTTGATCGAGGTCGGCAAATCGTTCGTGGCGCCGAACCACGTGATACTGCGCCGGATCATCCTGCCCGCCACGCTGCCTTATATCATGGCCGGCGTGCGCCTGGCGGTCGGTCGCGCCGTGGTGGGTATGGTGATCGCGGAATTCTTCACCACCATTTCCGGCCTTGGCGCGGTGATCATCAATTCCGCCAATAATTTCGACACCGCCACCATGTTCGTGCCGATCATCATCTTGATGGTCATGGCGATCGGATTGAACTGGTTGATCGGTTTCGTCGAGCGCAAGGTCGCGCCTTGGCAGGCGGAAATCGCCGGACGCGACCGCGAATAATCAGACGACGGCGCGCACCGCGGCGAAAAGATCGCGTACCTGCGCTTCCGAAATATTTTTTGTGATGAACACCAGGCGGCTCTGGCGGCTGCCGTCGGGCCACGCGGTCAGCTCGACCGGCGGGTGAGCCAGGTGTTGCACAAACTGAACCACCACCGGACCCTGGCAGCCTTCCACGGCGAGAAAGCCTTTCACCCGCAACAAATCCGGCCCGCGCAGCGCCATCAGCGTGTCCATGGCCTTGGCGAAGGCCGGCCACGGCATCGGCTGGTCTTGCGTGAGCACAAAACTGCCGATGCCGTCGCTATGCGCGGCTTCCGCCACGAAAGCGTTACGTTGACCGCCGGCCGGCTCCGTCAGCCGGCTGGGATCGAGCGCACCGTTGACGGCTTCGAGAATCTCCGCGCCCCGATTGAGTGCGCGCAATTGCGTGGCGATCTTTTCGGCGGCGCCTTCACCGGCAATGTCGGTCTTGGTCATCACCAGCCGGTCGGCCAGGATCGCCTGCTTGCGCGCTTCCGCCGACCAGGAAAGCGTCTCGTCGCCGGTCTCGGCGTCGACCACGGTCACCACCGCCTCGACATGGAACACTTCGCCGAGCGCGCGGTCGGTGGCGAAGGTTTGCAGGATCGGGCTCGGGTCGGCGAGCCCCGAAGTCTCGATCACGATACGCTTGAAGTCGGGCAGTTCGCCGCGCTCGCGCTCGATCACCATGCGCCGCAGCGCCTGTTGCAGGTCGCTGCGCGTGATGCAGCACAGGCAGCCATTGCCGAGCAGCACGGTCTCATCGGTGCTCGACCGCACCAGTTGATCGTCGATGCCGGTGGCGCCGAATTCGTTCACCACCACCGCGGTGCCCTGGCCCTCCGGGGTGCCGAGGAACCGCCGCAACAGCGTGGTCTTGCCGGCGCCGAGAAAGCCGGTGATCACGATCACCGGAATGCGATGGCCCCGTTCCCGTTTGAGCCTTCGCCCGAACAGGCCGGCGGCCGGCGAGGGGAAGAGTTCGTTCAGAAATCCATCTCCAGCGTGTAAAGCCCACCGGTAAAGCGGTCGACCGTATAGACGATCTGGCGCTCATCGACGAACACGTCGTTAAGCTGCACCGCGCCGGCCGGCGTGCCCTTCGGCGCCGGCGGCACGAAGGCGGCGACTTCCTTCGGCTGGAACGCATTGGAGATATCGTAGGCGCGCAAGCCGCCGTTGAAGAATGTGCCGAGCACGATCTGGTCGGATTGCCATGCCGTCGGCAGCGCCACGTTCTCATGGATATTGTGCGCGCCGAAACGCCCGCCGCGATTGGCATAGGCGTCGACCGGCGGCAACGGACAGGTGGCGATCGAAACGGGGTGCGTCTCGTCGCGCATGTCGAGCACCCAGACCAGCTTCGGCCAATCCTTGGCCGCGTTCTCTGTCGACTCGTCGGTCACCAGCATCAGGTTGCGGTCGAACAGCGGCACCGCGGTATGCATGAAGCCGGTATAAGGCGGCGAATTGGTCCAGTGCGAGATGACTTTCGGGTTGGCCTTGTCCTTGATGTCCATCACGAACATGCCGCCGTCGATGTAGCAGAGGTAAAGCCGGTCGCCGCGCTGCGGATAGACATTGGTGTTATGGGCGCGATAGCCCTTGTCGAGCTTGTGGCGCGGCGGCGGCGCGACATTGTCGGTCGCCGACGTGCCGGGCATCCACCAGCGGCCGACTTCTTTCGGCTTCGCCGGATCGCGCACGTCGATGCAGCGGTAGAACTGGTCGTCCTGTGGATGGCTCGGCTTGAAGTCGGGACTGCCCGAAGCCATGTGCACGTATTCGCCGTCGCAGAACCACAATTGATGCACGCCGCGCGAGGTCGCGCCCGAGCAATCGAAGAACGAGATCGACTTGGGATTCTCTGGGATTGAAACGTCGAACAATTCCATGCCGGCCGGCTGCTGGCCGGTTTTCTGCGTCTGATAGGCCACCGCCATGATGTTGTTGGCGGAGCATTCCAGCGAGTTCGAGCGCATATGCGCTTGCGGCAAATCGGTCTGCACCACGACCTTTGGATTGCGCGGGTCGGACACGTCGACGCCGGTGAAATTCTTCGGCGCGCTTTCGTGCGCCAGCCACAGGATTCGCCGTCCGTCCTTGGCGATGGTGATGGACATGCCTTCGCCCATGCCGCCGAAACCGCCGAGGTCGTTCTGGGCGAGCAGCTTGAAATTCCAGGTAATGGGTTCCCCGCTCTGGCTGTGGGGGTTGCTTGCGGCGGGCATTCAGGTCTCCTGGCTTGTCGTGGCAAGGCCGGCGCGCGTTGCGCCGGCCAGATGTTCAGCATCATTCGGTCAGGCGCTCGCCTGCTTGAGGAACTCGGTGCGCAGCGCCTTGCGCCAGTCGGGGATCGACTTGATTTTCTTTTCCTTCAGCAAAATTTCAGCCTGGGTCTGCATATAAAGCGTGATGTCGCTCGGCCAGCCGGGCTGCACCTCGACGCGCGCCAACGCCTTGGCGAAGGTGTCGGGCGCCATCTTATAGCCCTTGGAGGTGTAGAACGAGTAGATCGTGTCGGCGACCTTCTTCGGGGTTTGCTTGAAGTCCTTCGCGACTTCGAGCCAGGCCTTCAAATAGGCAACGACCGTCTGCGGGCTTTTCTCGACGAACTCCGGCGTCGCCGCCATGAACACTGGCAGCCGGTCGAACTTGTCGAATTCCGAAATCGTCACCGCCAGGCCGTCGGCTTCCGCAATCGCGTTATAGGGCTCGACATTGACCATGGCATCCACGGTCTTGGCGGCCATGGCGGCCACCATGTCGTTCACGTTCATGCGGATTTCCTGGTAGTCGCCTTTGTGCAACCCGGCCTTGGTCGCGATCTGGTCGACAAAAATGTTGCCGGTGGACGAGCCGGTCTGGTTGGCGACTTTGAGGCCCTTCAATTGTTCGACTTTGGTGATGCCGAGATCCTTGCGCGCCATCACGCGCGCGGTCTTGCCGACATATTCGATCATGGCGATGGCGACCAGGCCGCCTTTGTCGGAGCCGATCGCGAAGGAAGGTCCGGCATAGGTGCCCATGTCGACCTGGCGCGCCACCATCTGCTGCATGGTGAGGTTGCCGGACGGCACCGCGAATTCCTCGAACTTGACGCCGTGCTTTTCCAGCAGGCCCGAGCGCAGTAAATAATAAGTCGGCATGCCCCACATATTGGTCTGATAGCCCTGCCGCACCGTCTCCAACGCAGCGCGCGCGATGCGTGAACTAAGGCCTATGGCCAGCACGCCGGCGCTGGCTCCCAGCAGTGCATGCCGACGAGAAATACGATCTTGCAGAAAGGTCATGTTCATCCTCCCTTGAATTTCCCGTTCGTTGTCTTTTTTTCCGGCTCGTTGGCGCTTTGGCCGAGATGTTGCAGCAATTGCTTCTGGCATTCGAGGAAATCAACGCTCAGCGGGTCGCGCGGGCGCGGCAGCGGAATTTTGATCACGGCCTGCACCGTGCCGGGGTGCGGGCTCATCACCACCACGCGGTCCGCCAGATACACCGCTTCCGCGACATTGTGCGTCACGTAGATCACCGTCTTGCGGGTTTCCCGCCACACGTCGGCGAGCAGCCGCTGCATGTCGTCGCGCGTCAGCGCATCGAGCGCCGCGAACGGTTCGTCCATCAGCAGTACCGACGGATTGTACGCCAGCGCACGGGCGATGGCGACCCGCTGCTGCATGCCGCCGGACAGATGATGCGGGAACGAGCCGGTGAACTTCTCCAATTTCACCAGGCGCAATTGTTCGCGCGCGATCTTGTCGCGCTCCTCCTTGGCAACGCCCTTCATCTCCAGCCCGAACGTGACGTTGCCGAGCGCGGTGCGCCAGGGAAACAACTGGGCGAAATCCTGAAACACCACGCCGCGATCCATGCCGTGGCCGGTGACCGTCTTGCCGCCGATACGGATCTCGCCCGAGCCCGGTGTCAGGAAGCCGGCGATCATGTTGAGCAGGGTCGACTTGCCGCAGCCGGACGGGCCAACGATGCAGAGAAACTCGGAGGCCGCGATATCGAAGCTGACGTCCTTGACCCCGGGCACCTTGCCGCCGGGCGTGTCGTAGATCAGCGTGACGTCGCGGATTTCAATCGGGGTCATGGTCTATCCCGTTGCGGGCGCGGACGATACTATACTTACTCGATAAAAAAAGCCGGACGGCCGCACAGGACCGGTCCGGACATCGGAAGGGGAGGATCATCATGAAAATGCTTCGCTCGGCCATCTTGGTATTCTCGGTATCCGTCGCGCTTTGTGCCGGTCAAGCCGTCGCGCAAGACTATCCGAACCGTCCGATCCACATGATCGTCGCCTATTCGGCCGGCGGCACCGGCGACGTCGTGGCGCGGATTTTGTCCGACAAGCTCGGTCCCGCGCTCGGCCAGAGCATCGTTGTTGAAAATCGCGCCGGCGCCAGCGGCAACATCGGCGCGCGCACGGTCGCCACCGCGACGCCCGATGGCTACACGCTCCTGCTCGGGCAGACCGGGGAAATCTCGATCAACCAGCATTGGATGAAAGATGTCGGCTTCGACGCCGACAAGGATTTGCAGCCGATCGCCTTGGCGTCGGTCGTGCCGCTGGCGCTGGTCGTTCCGGCCAAGGCGCCTTATTCGACCATGGCCGGCTATCTGGCCTTTCTGAAATCCGGCAAGCCCTCGACTTATGCTTCGGCCGGTACCGGCACGCCCGGCCATTTCGCCGGCGAACTGCTCAAGCTTGGCACCAAGGCCAACATGACGCACGTGCCCTACAAGGGCGCCGGCCCCGCGCTCAACGATCTGGTCGGCGGCCATGTCGATATGTATTTCCCGGGCTTTCCGGCGGCGACGCCGTTGATGAAAGCGGGCTCGCTGAAGTTGCTGGCGGTCTCGTCGGCCACTCGCGCGCCGTCGGCGCCCGATATCCCGACCGTGGCGGAAGCCAGCGGGATCAAAAATTTCGATTTCACGCTTTGGCAGGGCATCTTCGCGCCGCACGGCACGCCGGACGCGGTCGTGCGGCGGCTCAATAGCGAGATCAACAAAATCCTTGCCAGCGAGGAGATCAAGAAAAAATTCGCCGACTTGGGCGCCGAGATCAGGATTATGTCGGTCGCTCAGTTCGCTGCTTTCACGAGGGCGGAAAGCGAAAAATACGTCGGCGTCATCAAGGATACCGGCGCCAAGGCCGACTAAGCCGCCGGTCGCTAGTTTTTTGCCTTGCGCGCCGCGTTCCAGCGCGCCGGGCGCTTTTCCAGGAATGCCGCGAAGCCCTCTGCCGCTTCGGCCGTCTGGCGCTTGGCGGAATGCGCCTCGATCAATGCGGTGAAGGCCGTGTCGTCGAGGTGGCTCCAGGCCGAGCGCAGCGCGCAGATCTTGGTGGCTGCGACGGCCTCCGGCCCGTTGGTCAAAAGCTCGTTGACGATGCGCTCGCCGGCGGCTTCCAGTTCCGCTAGCGGTACGATCTCGTGCACCAGCCCGATGCGATGCGCCTCCTTGGCGTCGAAGCGCTCGCCGGTGAGCGCATAGCGGCGCACCTGGCGCAGGCCGACGGCGTCGATGAGTTGGGGAATGATGATGGTGCCGGCGACGCCGATGCGCACCTCGGCAATCGAAAAATGGCTGTTGTCGGCGGCGATCACGATGTCGCAGGCGGAAATGATGCCGGTGCCGCCGCCGTAGCAAGCGCCCTGCACCAGCGCGATAGTCGGCGCGGGGATAAGATTGAGTCGCTGCACCGCTTCGGCGGTCATGCGCGAGGCGCGCGAGTTTTCTTCCGGCGACGAGCGACGCACGGCATCGAGCCAATTGATGTCGGCGCCGGCGATGAAATTGCGGCCCTTACCCGTAATCACGACCGCGCGCGGCGCCTTGGCGCCGAGCGTGTCGTAGATCTCGAGCAGCGCCGCGATCATCTCGCCATTATAGGCGTTGTAGACTTCCGGCCGGTTGAGCGTGACGCGCGCAACGCCGCGCTCGTCAATGCTCCACAACACCGGGCCGGCAGAGGCTTCGCTCATTCGTGCTATCCCTTCGCCGCGCGCGACATGCCCCAGCGCTGCACCGTGGCGCGTTCGATCGACCCGAACACCAGCCGTTCGAATAGATAGCCGATGGCGCCGATCACGATCAGCGCGGCCAGCATGATGTCGGTATTGAGGAATTCCTTGGCGTCGAAGATCACCCAGCCGAGTCCCCAGTCGGAGGCGGCGATCATCTCGGCGCCCACCACCGCGATCCAGGCGCGCAGGAACGCCTGCCGCATGCCGGTGATGATGAAGGGCGAAGCGCCCGGGATGATCACTTTCCAGAACAGCGCATTTTCGTTCGCGCCCATGGCGCCTGCCGCGCGCAGCCAGATCGGATTGACCGAGCGCACCCCCGACCAGGTATTGAACACCATTGGGAACGTGGCGGCGTAAAATACGATCAGGATCGTGGTCAGATTGCCGATGCCGAACCACAGCATGAACAGCGGCACCAGCGCGAACGAAGGGATCGGCATCAGCGCGCTGATCAGCGGCAAAAAGAAATGCTCGATGCGCCGAAACCGCGCCATCAGGATGCCGAGCGGCAGTCCGACCACAATAGCGAGCGCGAAGCCGAACATCACCCGATAGAGGGTGAAAGCGGCGTGCTCGATCATCGTGCCGTCGGCGATCATGCCGTACAGCGTCGCCGCGATGGTCGGTAGCGTCGGCAGTAGCGCCGGCGCGAAATAGCCGCTGTGCGCCACAGCCTCGTAGACCGCCGCCGCGGCCGCGAGCGTGATGGCGGCGCGCAAGATCGAGCGGTTGCGTTGCCCATTCGCGCTCATGCGGTGATCATCCCCCAGCGCACGACGGTGTAATCCTCGATCTTCTGGAACACGAGTTTCTCCAGCGCCAGGCCGATGACGGCGATCACCGCGATGCCGGCGAGCATGACGTCGGTGTTGAGGAATTCACGCGCCCCGAAGATCAGCCAGCCCAGGCCCCAGGGCACGGCGGCGAGCATCTCGACCGCCACCAGAATGCGCCAGGCCTGCGCCAGCCCGAGCCGCAAGCCGGTGAGGATATAGGGCAGCGCGCCGGGCAGGATCACGTGGCGAAACAGCCGCCGGTCGTCGGCGCCCATCGATTGCGCCGCGCGCAGCCAGATTTCCTTCACGGCCCTGACGCCGGTCCAGCTGTTGAAGATGACCGGAAACGCCGACACGAAGCCGACCAGCAGCACGGCGGAGACGTTGCCGAGCCCGAACCAGAGCAAAAACAGCGGCGCATAGGCGAGGCCGGGGATCGGCGCGCAGATCGACACCAGCGGCAGAAAAATGTCCTCGGCCAGCCGCGAACGTCCCATCAGCACGCCGATGCCGACACCGAACACGGCGGCGAGCGCAAAGCCCGCGAGCAGGCGCAGCACGGTCTCGATGGCATGATGCGGCAGGATGCCGGAGACCGTGAGCTGCACGAGCGTGAGCGCGACATCCTCCAGCGTTGGGAACAGCCGGTGCGGGAATATGCCGGCCCAGGCCACGATCTCCCAGACGAGGCCCACCACCACAAACGGAAATGCATTGCGCGCGATCAGGCGCAGCCGATCGCCGGTGCGGTTGGGGCGCGTGGGCGTGACGGCGATACTGGCGGCGTCGTACATGACAGTGGCCTCGGGACAGGCGAGGCACGATAATGCCCCTCGAAGGACTTCCACAAGGACGCCCGAACGGCTAAAGCCGCGCCAAGAGTTTTAGAGAGTTCAACCGGAGAATTTCGTGATGTCGAAGAATACGCAAAAGATCGGCTGGATCGGCGCCGGACGCATGGGCACGCCGATGGCGGGACGCCTGCTCAAGGCCGGCCATGACGTGTCGATCTGGAACCGCACCCGCGCCAAGGCCGAGCCGCTGGCCGCCAAAGGCGGCAAGATTGTCGGCAAGCTGTCCGATCTAGCGGGCCTCGACGTCGTGTTCTCGATCGTCTCCGAAGGCAAGGATCTCGAGGAAGTTTATTTCGGCAAAAACGGCGTGCTGTCGGGTGGCGGCAAGGCGCCGAAGATCGTGGTCGATTGCTCCACCATTTCGGTCGAGGAATCAACCGAGATCCGCCGCCGCCTGATGGAAGCCGGCGCCGATTACGTGACCGCGCCGGTCTCCGGCAACGCCAAGGTCATCAAGGCCGGCCGGCTGTCGTCGGTGGTGTCCGGTCCGGAAGACGCATGCAAGTCGATCATTCCGCTGATGGAGGTGATCGCGCCGCAGGGCGTCTCTTACGTCGGCGACGGCGACCTCGCGCGCATCTGCAAGATCGCGCACAACGTCATGCTCGGCGTGGTGATCGAGAACCTGATCGAGATCACGCTGTTGACCAACAAGATGGGCGTGCCGCGCCACGCCTTCCTCGCCTTCCTCAACAACGGCGTCATGGGCTCTATGTTCACGCGCTACAAGACACCGGCGCTGGTCAACCTCGACTGGACCACCACCTTCACGCCCGAGCTGTTGCGCAAGGACCTCGACCTCGGCCTGGCGCTTGGCCGCGAGATGGATGTGCCGATGCCGGTCACCGCGGCGACCCGCGAAGTGCTGCAAGGCCATTTCGGCGCAGCCCAGCTGCAGAAAAACCCGGAGGAATACATCACCAAGGATTTCGCCGCGCTGGCCGAGACCATGGCGCTCGCCGCCGGCATGAAACTCACGCCGGAAAACAAGAACGTCGGTACGGGGCTTGAATAATCTGTGCTACGGCCCGCCCGCATATAAAAAAGGGCCCCTTTCGGGGCATCACACATCCCGTTTGCGGGATGTGTGCATTAAAAAAAGGGCCCCTTTGCAGGGGCCCTGTGTGCATAAGGTGGAGGATTTCACGCCGCCGTAGCCTAAAGGGAGGAAAACAGCGGCTGCGCACGAGTGTCAGTCAATCGACCCTACGCCCCTACCACAAGTAAAATGGCCGTAAATTTTGCTCCTGGATTTGCATGGCTTGCATGCGGCATCATCCGGCTATGTCAGCGACCGCACACGGACACGCCCCATGACCTTCAAGCTCTATAATGCGCCGCAATCGACCTGCAGCCAGCGGGTTCGCTTTGTGTTCAACGGAAAGAAAATTCCATTCGACGAAGTTAAGCTAAATCTGCTCGAAGGCGACCAACTCAAGCCGGATTATCTCAAGCTCAATCCGAATGGGGTGGTGCCCACGCTCGACCACGACGGCGCGATCGTCATCGATTCCACCGTCATTACCGAATATCTCGACGAGGTCGCGCCGCAGGTGAGTTTCACCCCCAAATCGCCGGTCGAACGCGCCCGCATGCGCGCGTTGATGCATTTCATCGACGAAATGCCGGCCGCCGCCGTACGGGTGCCGACGTTCAACTTGGCCTTCCTGCCGAGCTTTCAGAAGATGAGCCGCGAGGCTTTCACTGCGATGGCGGAGAGCAAGCCGCTGCGCCGCGAGTTCATGGTGGCGATGGGGCAGACTGGCTTTCCCAAGGCCGAGATGGACGCCGCGCTTGCCCGCCTGCGCCGCACCTATGAGCGTATGGACACGCAGATCGAAGAGAGCGGCGGGCCTTGGCTGCTGGGCAAGAAAATCACGCTTGCCGATGTGGCGGTGATGCCGGCGCTGGTGCGCATGGACGATCTCGGCATGGCGCACCAATGGACCGACCTGCCGCGCATCGTCACTTGGTTCGACAATATCCGCGCGCATCCCGCCTTCGAGCCGACTTACTATCCCGGTTCGCTGCTCTCCGAGCGCTTTCCGCATTTGAAGGAAAAAACCGCCAAAAGCGCTTGAACCTTTTCTATCGCTGCGGCGACCCAATAAAGCGGCGCCTTTGACCGCCGCGAACCCGTATCCGCCGCAGGGGGCCACCATGCGCCGCCCGATGCCTTTGCTAGCCGTCTGCTTTGCCGCCGCCTTCGCTGCGCCGGTCCTGGCGCAATCCAGCGCCAATAGCGACATCTGCGTCGCCGATGACGACAGCGCGTTCTCGCCTGAGCAACGCGTCGCCGCCTGCAGCGCGCTGATCGCCGGCGCTAAGGACGCGCCGCCGGCCGCGGCCTTCGTCAATCGCGGGCGGGCCAACTGGTACATGAACAAGATGCAGGCCGCCTTCGCGGATTTCGACCGGGCCATCGCGCTCGATTCGAAAAACGCCCGCGCCTTCCGCGAGCGCTCCAATGCGTATCGCAGCACCGGCCGGTTCGATCGCGCGCTCGCCGACGCCAACGAGGCGGTGCGGCTCGATCCCAACGACGCCCAGGCCTTCGACAACCGCGGCAACGTGTTCAACAACAACCGCCAATACGACCGCGCCATCGCCGACTACAACGAGGCGGTGCGGCTCGATCCGAAATTTTCGCTCGCCTTCATGGACCGCGGCGTCGCGCATTATTTCAAGGGCGAGTATGAGGCCGCGATCAAGGATTACGACGAATCGATCAGGCTCGATCCCCGGCGCTCGCGCGCTTTCACCAACCGCGGCTCGGCCTTCAAGAAGATCGGCCGCAACGAGCAGGCGCTGGCCGACGAGAGCGAGGCGATCAAGCTCGACCCGCTCTACCCGGAATATTTCGACAATCGCGGTCTGACCTATCAGGAGAACGGCGACTATGACCGTGCCATCGCCGATTACAACGAGGCGATCCGGTTGGCGCCGCAGGCCAATTTCCTGACCAACCGCGGCGATTCCTACCAGTTCAAGGGCGACCTCGACCGCGCCGTCGCCGACTACGACCGCGCGCTCAAGCTCAATCCCGGCTTCTTTCTGGCTTACAACAATCGCGGCGCCGCGTTCCGCCGGAAGGGCGATCTCGAGCGCGCCATCGCCGATTATGAACAGGCGCTGCGCATCAATCCGCAGTTCGATAGCGCCGCCGAGAATCTCGCCGCCGTCCGCCAGGAGCGCGACCGGCGCGACAACGTCTCGGAACGTCTGCTGCCGACCTTCGATTGCGCCGCCGCCCGGCGCGCTGTCGAAAAAGCCATCTGCTCCGATCCGGATTTGTCCCGGCTCGACCGCCAGATCGGCGACGCCTACAAGGCCGCGCTCGCCAAACTCAACCGCAAGGGCGTCGCCCGCTTGCGGGATGAGCAGCGCGCGTTCAATATCAAGCGCGACAAGTCCTTCGGCCGTCCCGACTATCAGCTCAAGCGCGAACTGGAGCGGCGCCTGCTGGCGCTGCGCGGGATGACCGTCGGAAATTGATCTTTACGCGGCCCGTCCTGGCAGCCTTGTTGTTTGGCGTTTAGATCGTATCTTCAGGTGGGCCCGCGTCGTCGCCGGTTGCGACCGCTTTTTCGGTCGTCATTGCAACACGGAGTTACGTCATGAATCGGATCGCCACGCTCGTTGCCTTTGTTTTAGCATTCATCGGCGCCTTTCTCTTCATGGCGCATTTGCCGCTCCCCGGCGTCGGTTTCGGCATTCTCGCCCTTCTGACGCTGTACTCGCTCAAGATGGCGAACAACTGGGAGCGCTTCGTGATCCTGCGCCTCGGCAAGCTGTCGAGCGTGAAGGGGCCGGGACTGTTCCTGATCATTCCGGTCATCGACGCCATCACCGCCGTCATCGACGAGCGCATCCAGACCACGGCGTTCAACGCCGAGAGCGCGCTCACCCGCGACACTGTCCCGGTCAATGTCGACGCCGTCATCTTCTGGCACGTGCACGACGCCCAGGCCGCCGCGCTCAACATCACCGACTATCGCTCGGCCATCGACCGCGTGGCGCAGACGTCTCTGCGTGAGATGATCGGCTCGTCTTTGCTCACCGCGCTGCTGTCTGAGCGCAAGCAGGCTGACGAAGTGCTGCGCACCGAAATCGCGCGCAAGACCGCTGACTGGGGCATCTCGGTCAACTCGGTCGAGATCCGCGACGTCGCCATTCCGGTGGCATTGCAGGACGCCATGTCGCGGCAGGCGCAGGCCGAACGCGAGAAGGAAGCGCGCGTCATCCTCGGCTCCGCCGAGGCCGCGATTGCGCAGAAGTTCGTCGACGCCGCCAACACCTACGGCAGCAATGCCGCCGCGCTGCATCTGCGTGCCATGAACATCATCTACGAGACCACCAAGGAGCGCGGCGCCACCATCCTGATGCCGACCTCGATGGTGGACTCCATGTCCGTCGCGCTGCCGGCGGCGATGATCGCGCAGGCCGCTCCGGCCGCACCGGCGCCGAAACCGCCCGGCTGAGTCGGCCAGCGGTCTTGTGGCGGTGATCCACTTTTGGTTGAATACCCCGGTACCGCATCGTATGCGGGCCGAGGTGCGGCGCTGCCGGCGCCGCTCCCGTGTCTCTAAACGCTAGGGGGAGACGCTATGAAACATCTGTCACTCATCGCCTATATCTTGCTGATCATCATCGGCGGCATCGGGATCATCATTCCCGGTCTCGGTCACGTCTGCATCGCTTGCGGCTCGTTGGTGGACACGATCCTCGAAGTCGCCGCGATCCTGGTCGGCATCGTCGGAATCGCGACCCGCGGCCAGGCCATGGCCACCTGAGCCTCGCCGGGTGGCGTAGGCTGCCGACGCTGACTTCCGAAAAGCATCATGGCCGGGTATCCCCGGCCATGACAAAGCTTTTTTGTTTTAAGCGCGGTTCAATACTTCGCCGAGATCGGCAATTCCTCCGCCGGGAATAGCGAGATCAAGCGGCAGCCTTTGTCGGTGACCACGACCTCTTCCTCGATGCGCGCGGCCGAGAAACCGTCGGTCGCCGGGCAATAGGTCTCGATCGCGAACACCATGCCTTCCTTGATCTCGGTCGGGTGATCCATCGACACCACGCGCGAGATGATCGGCCGCTCATGCAGATTGAGCCCGAGACCGTGCGCGAACTGCAGGCCGAAGGCCGACATTTCATCCGGGAAGCCGAACTCGTTGGCCTTGGGAAACACCTCGCAGATATGCGCGGTCGAGGCGCCCGGCTTGATGCGGGCGATGGCGTTGTCGAGCCACTCGCGCGCCTTCCTGTAGGCGTCGTGCTGCGCCGGCGTGGCGCGCACGACGTTGAAGGTGCGGTAGTAGCAGGTGCGATACCCCATGAACGCTTGCAGGATGTCGAAGAACGCCTGATCGCCGGGCCGGATCATGCGGTCGGTGAAATTGTGCGGATGCGGATTGCAGCGCTCGCCGGAAATGGCGTTGACCGCCTCGACGTCGTCGGAGCCGTGGGTGTAGAGGAACTTGTTGACCTCGGCGACGATGTCGTTCTCGCGGATGCCCGGACGCAGCATTTCGTTGACCAGATCGTAGGCGCCGTCGACCATCGCCGCGGCGCGGTTCAACAGCGCGATCTCGTCGGACGATTTGATTTCGCGCGCGCTCAGCATCACCTGCTGGCCGTCCTTGATGGTGAGACCGGCCTTCTGCAACTCGAACATCATCGGCGGTTCGACGATGTCGACGCCGACCGGCATCTTGGCGACGCCGGCTGATTTCAGGATCGAGGCCATTTCCTCGGCGTGGCGCTTCATCAGCCCGAAGGCTGGATCGACGGTGCCGCGCATGCCGACCAGGCCGGCCTTGCAGTTTTCCGGCTTGAGCCAGGGCGAATAAAGCTTGTGATGGACGGCGGCCGAGCCGAAGTCCCACAGGATCGGCTCCTGGCCGCGCGCCAGCAGCACGAAGCGCGACAGCTTGTCGCGCGCCCATTCACCGATCTTGGTCGAGGTGACGTAGCGCACGTTGTTGTCGTCGAACAGCAGCAGCGCGCCGAGGTCGGACGCTTCGAGCGCGGCCTGGGCGCGGGCGAGGCGGTAGCGGTGCAGGCGCCGGTAATCGACGCGCTCCTCGAAATCGACGCCCATGGTGCCGAGCACCGGCAGATGGCGGCCCCAGTTGTAGCGCGGGTTGATGTCCTCGGCCGTGATCTTGATCGGCTCGCGCGTTCTCTCGTCCATGGCGTTCTCTCCCTTATGGGGCTGTCGTTTGGCCGACTTTATAGCTGGCGGGTTGGCCGGATTATAGGCCGGTCGCGCGGCAGGAACAGCGTGCCGCGATAGGTCATTGACATTGCGCCGTGATAGGACTATATTCCATATGTCCGTTAAACCAAAGGAGCGCCGTCATGACGCGCTCCGAAAGGCGAGGCGGGACCGGCGCCCCGACAATGGGCGTCGTGGATGGAGCGCACCCGATCTCGGGTAAACCCGAGATCGGGTGCGCTCCATTCCCCATTGGGGAAGGAAAAAGGGAAGCCGGCGTGTCCCGCGCCTTTCAAAGAACAGGGACGGCGGAGCTTTGCCTTACGCGACCTTCTTGCCCCACAGCCGCGCAGAGGCGATGTCCGCGCCTTCGCGCACCGAGCGCAGCTTGAGCCAGACCGCCGGCTCGATCACCCACTCTCTGTTCGTGAAGGTGCCGAAGCCGCAGTCGGTCGAGGCGATGACGCGTTCGCGCTCGCCGACCGCGTTTACCGCGTCCTCGATGCGGCGCGCCACGACTTCGGGATGCTCGACGAAATTGCTGGTGGTCTCGACCACGCCGGGGATCAGCAGCATGTCCTTCGGCAGCGGATGCTTCTTGAGCGCGGCATATTCATGCGCGTGGCGTGGATTGGAGAACTCGATCGACAGCGCGCCGACGTTTGCCTGGTAAAGCGCCGGCAGGATCGCGCCGAGCGGCACGTCATGGATATGCGGGCCTTCCCAGTTGCCGTAACAGACATGCAGCCGCACGCGGTCGCGCGGAATGCCGGCGATGCCGTCGTTGATCGCCGCGACGTGCCGCTCCACAGCCTTGACGAAGCCTTTCTCGTCGATATCGCGGTACATCATGGTGCGGTCCATCGCGAGATCCGGCGCGTCGATCTGCAGCAGCAGGCCGGCTTTGTGGATCGCCTGATATTCGTTCTTCATCTCGCGCGAGATCGCGCTCAGGTATTTGTCCTGGCTGCCGTAGAAAGCGTCGAGCATGGTCGACGAAATAATGCCAGGCGAGGGCGCGGTCATGAATTGTTCCGCAAATTTTCCGGCCGATATTTTCTTGAAGCGCGCGATCTCGTCTTGGATCGGCTTCAAGTCGAGATATTTCAACTCGCTTTGGCATTCCGGCGCGTTCTGCTGCTTGCTGACATGCGGGAAGCGGCGCTTGAGTTGCTCGACCAGCTCGGGGAATTCCTCGAATTCGCGTCCGCGGCGGCGTTTCGACACGCCGGCAAAGCCCGCCATGCGCTGCGGCACGTAAGTCTGGAAACCGACCCGCTGCTGCTCGCCATCATTGCCGATGTCGATGCCGGCGGAAGCCTGCTTCGCGACCACATGGGTGACCGCTTTGTCCATTTCGGCGGCCATCTCGGCAGCGTCGAATTTCTCGCCGGCCTCCTGGCGCACCAACAGTTCGGACAGTTTCTCGTTGCGCGGCAGGCTGCCGACATGGGTGGTCAGAATGCGGTCCCGGCTGAAGATCATGCAAATGGCTCCCGTTACGCGGCTTTGGCGACGAATTATGCTTCGCTTTGCAGCCCTTGGTTTGGGGGGCATAATACGCATCGTTCTGGGAGGAAAAACAATGGCAATCGCCGAAGCGCATGCCATCGCGTCGGCCGCCGCCGATCCTGTGGGCGCAATCCCACGCGATTACAATTTCGCCGCCGACGTGCTGCAAGCCAATCTCGATGCTGGCCGCGCCAGCAAACCAGCCTATATCGATGCGCGCGGCGCGACCACCTATGGCCAGCTCGCCGACCGCGTCGCACGCTTCGGCGCCGTGTTGCGATCGCTCGGCATCAAGCGGGAAGAACGCGTTCTGCTGGCCTTGCTCGATACCATCGACTGGCCGACCGCGTTCCTCGGCTGCCTCAAGGCGGGCGTCATCGCCGTGCCGGTCAACACGTTGCTCACCGAGGACGACTACCGCTTCATGCTGGCCGACAGCCGCGCCAAATGTCTGGTCGTGGCGGAGGCGCTTTATCCGAAATTCGAAAAGATCGTCAAAGAGAGTCCCGACCTCGCGCACGTCATCGTCTCCGGCGACAATGCGCACGGCCACAAAGGCTTCGATGAGTTGCTCAAGTTCGCCAAGCCCGAGCCTTACACCGCGCCGACCACCTGCGACGATATGGCGTTCTGGCTCTACACCTCGGGCTCGACCGGCAAGCCGAAAGGCGCGGTACACGTGCATGCCAGCCTCAAGCTCACCGCCGATCTCTACGGCACGCCGGTCGCCGGCATCAAGGAAAACGACGTTTGCTATTCGGTGGCAAAATTGTTTTTCGCCTACGGCCTCGGCAATGCGATGACGTTCCCGCTCTCGGTCGGCGCCACCACGGTGCTGTTGGGCGACCGGCCGACACCCGATGGCGTCGCCGCGCTGCTGCGCCAGCATCCGGTCACGGTGTTCTACGCGGTGCCGACGTTCTACGCCGCGTTTCTGGCCAGCCCGAACGCGCCGCAAAAATCGGAAGTCAAAATCCGGCGCTGCATTTCAGCCGGCGAGGCGCTGCCGGAGGAAATCGCCCGCAAATGGAAAGAACGCTACGCCGTCGAGATTTCCGACGGGCTCGGCACCACCGAGATGCTGCACATTTTTTTGACCAATGCGCCGGGCGCGACCAGATACGGCACCACCGGAAAACCGGTGCCCGGTTATCAGATCAAGCTCATCGGCGAAGATGGAAATCCGGTGAAGCCGGGCGAGATGGGCGAGATGTATTCGCGCGGGCCGACCAGCGCCATCATGTACTGGAACAACCGCGAGAAGTCGCGCTCGACCTTCCAGGGCGAATGGACGCGCTCGGGCGACAAATATATCGAGGACGCCGACGGCTATTACATATGCTGCGGCCGCGCCGACGACATGCTGAAGGTTTCCGGCATGTATGTCTCGCCGTTCGAGGTCGAGGCCGCGCTGTCCTCGCATCCCGACGTGCTGGAAGCAGCCGTGGTCGGCTGCGGTGATGAGCAGAAACTGATCAAGCCGAAAGCCTTTGTCGTGCTCAAGGCGCCGGACAAGGCCAACGACGCGCTGGTGCGCGCGCTGCAGGAGCACGTCAAGGCGAAGCTCGCGCCCTACAAATATCCGCGCTGGATCGAATTCCGCAATGAACTGCCGAAAACGGCAACCGGCAAGATCCAGCGCTTCAAGCTGCGGGCGGAAGGGCCCGGCGCGTCGTAATGGCACTCGCGGACTCCGGCTTCCTGTCTATTGGCTCGCAGAAACTCGAATACCGCATGATCGGGCGGCGGCCAGATGCCGCGCCGACTTTGGTGCTGCTGCACGAGGGGCTCGGCTGCGTCGACCTGTGGGGCGATTTCCCCGACAAATTGCAGGAAGCGACCGGTGCGGGCATCTTTGTCTATTCGCGCGCCGGCTATGGGAAATCGAGTCCGGTCAAGCTGCCGCGCCCGCTCTCATACATGCACGACGAGGCGCGCGAGACGCTGCCGAAATTGCTCGATGCCATCGGTTTCGAACGCGGCCTGCTCGTCGGCCATAGTGACGGCGCCTCGATCGCAGCGATTTACGCCGGTAGCCATCAGGATCACCGTGTCGGCGGGCTCGTGCTGATTGCGCCGCATTTTTTTACCGAGGATGCCGGCATCGCCTCCATCGTCGAGGCCAAGAAATCATACGAGACCGGCGAATTGCGGGCGAAGCTCGCGCGCTGGCACGCCGACGTCGACAACGCCTTCATCGGTTGGAACGGCGCCTGGCTCGACCCCGAATTCCGCAAGTGGGATATCACCGATTCCCTCGCCTATATCCGCGTGCCGGTGCTGATCGTGCAGGGCGAGGACGACCAATACGGCACGGTCAAGCAGATCGCGATTGCCGAACAGGAATGTTACTGCCCGGTCGAAGTCGCGTTGCTGCCCGGCGCCAGGCATTCGCCGCCGCGCGAAGCGCCGGATGCCACGCTCAAAGCGGTGACCGAATTTGTCGCCCGCGTATGGGCGAATGAAATAACCGTGGCATAACCGCGTCCGCGGAGTATCTGGCCGGCAATAGAAATCCGTCCTATCGTGCCGCTTGTTGAGGGGGGCGATCATGACGGAAGCCGCAGCGGTACAACAAGCCGAACCCGTGGGCATCAGAGGCTGGCTTATTTTGCCGGTCATCGGCACGGTGCTGTCGCCGATCTATCTGAGCATCTCGGTCGCCAAAATGGTGCCGACCTTGGAGAAGATCTGGGCCGCCAAAGCCGCGCTGTCGGCCGGATTGCTCGCTTTCGTCGCCATTGAGACCGTTGTGAATGTCGCCTTTATCGTCGGCTGGCTGACGGCAATTTTGCTGCTGACCCTCAAGTCGCCTTCCTATCCGAAAGCCTATGTCGCGCTGATGGGCGGGATGGTGGTTTTTCTGCTGGCGGACATGATCATCTCCGCCGGCGCCTACAATCATCAGCCCGGTCAGGATGACCTTATGTCGCTCGGGCGTACGATCTTGGTCGCGGTTATTTGGGTGCCATATATGCTGCTGTCGCGGCGGGTCAGAAATACTTTCGTCTGGCGTCCCGCAGCATAAAAAATGGCCGGGCTTTTTGCCCGGCCAATCGCGTCAGCGGATGAAAGTCTATTCCGCCGCCTTGCGCGCCGAACTGCCATGCGCGGAGACGAGATAATCCATCGCCGCCTGCACGCCACCCTTTTTGTGCGGAATGCCGGCGAGCGAGAGCGCCATTTCGGTCGCCGCCAGTGCGCCCATCAGCATGGTGTCGTTGGTGTCGCCGAGATGGCCGATGCGGAAATACCGGCCGGCCAGAGCGCCGAAGCTCGAGCCGTATGAAATATTGAAGTGCTCGAGCGCCAGCGCGCGGAACGCGTCGGCGTCATGGCCTTCGGGCAGGATCACGGCAGTCAGCGTCGGCGAATAATATTTCGGGTCGCGGCAGACGGTCTCCAAGCCCCATGCCTTGACCGCGCGGCGGGTCGCTTCCGCCAGGCGATGGTGGCGCGCGAATACGTTGTCGAGCCCTTCCTCGTGCAGCATCTCGATCGACACCGCCATGCCTTGCAGCATTTGCGTCGCCGGCGTGTAGGGGAAGAAGCCGATCTTGTTCATGGCGATCATCTCGTCCCACGCCCAGAACGACTTCGGCAGCTGGGCGGTCTTGTTGGCGTCCAGCGCTCTCTTGCTCAGCGCGTTGAACGACATGCCCGGCGGCAGCATCAGGCCCTTCTGCGCGCCGCCGATGGTGATGTCGACGCCCCATTCGTCATGCCGGTAGTCGGTCGAGGCCAGCGAGGAGATGGTATCGACGAAAAACAGCGCCGGATGCTTGGCCGCGTCAATCGCCTTGCGGATGTCCGCGATCGGCGACAGACATCCGGTCGAGGTCTCGTTGTGCAGCACGCAGATCGCCTTGATCTCGTGGTTCTTGTCTTCGCGCAGGCGCGCTTCGACCACCTTCGGGTCGGCGCCGGTGCGCCAGTCGGTCTTGATGAATTCGGCTTGCAGGCCGAGCTTCTCGGCCATCTTTTTCCAGAGCGATGCGAACTGGCCGGTCTCGACCATTACCACCTTGTCGCCGGGCGACAGCGTATTGACCAGCGCGCCTTCCCAGGCGCCGGTGCCGGTCGCGGTGTAGATGATCACCGGGTTGGTGGTCTTGAAGATGGTCTTGATGCCTTCAAGGCAGGTCTTGGCGAGCTTGGCGAATTCGGGGCCGCGGTGGTCGATGATGGGCGTGTCCATCGCCCGCAACACGCGATCGGGAAGGGGCGTTGGTCCCGGAATGTGAAGAAAGTGCCGCCCGACCGCACGCGAGGAATTCTTAGCCATTGGCATTCGCTCCTAAACCGCAGCTTTTCATGGAATTAAGTGGCTTAACCACGGCGCGACCCGGCAAGACAGCGAGTTTGGGCAGCGGCGCTTGTGGCGTTGAACTATGAATGTAACATTGCGGTCAAGCGGTTTTCCGCAATGCAAACACATCCCTCATGCATAGACTGACCGAGGCCCCCAAAGGAACAACGCCGTGGCCGTTGTAATGCCCGGCCTGGAACGGCGGCTGAAGGCCGAATTGAGCGGCGATGTGCAGTTCGACCGCTTCAGCCGCGGCCGTTACGCAACCGACGCCTCGAATTATCAGGTCATGCCGGTCGGCGTGGTCGTCCCGCGCACGATAGAAGAAGCCGAACGGGCGATAGGAATCGCCCGTAGCGAAGGCGCGACCGTATTGGCGCGCGGCGGCGGAACCTCGCAGGCCGGACAAACGGTGAGCGATTCACTGATCGTCGATTGCTCCAAATACCTGACCCGCATTCTCGATCTCGACCTCAAGGGCGCGCGCTGCGCGGTCGAGCCCGGCATCGTGCTGGACGACCTCAACCGACAGCTCAAGCCGCACGGCCTGTGGTTTCCGGTCGACATCTCGACCTCCTCGCGCGCCACCATCGGCGGTATGGCCGGCAATAATTCCTGCGGCGGCCGCTCGATGCGCTACGGCACCATGCGCGACAACGTGCTGGCGATCGAGGCTGTGCTGGCCGACGGCACGCTGGCGCGTTTCGGCAGCATCGGCGGCAATATCAACGACGTTCCGGCACCGTTGCGCCCGCTCGCCAAAGATCTCCTCGCCATCGGCGCGCGCGAAGCGGACGAAGTTTCCGCGCGTTTCCCCAAGGTGCAGCGCCGGGTCGGTGGCTACAATCTCGACGCATTGGTGCCCGGTAAGAACGACATCAATCTTTCGCATGTGCTGGTTGGCTCGGAAGGCACGCTCGGCTTTTCCACCCGCATCGAACTTAAATTATCGCCGCTGCTCGGCCGCCGCGCGGTCGGCGCCGTGCATTTCGGCAGCTTCCGGGAAGCGATGGATACCGCGCAGCACATCGTGCATCTGCTGCCAATCGCGGTCGAATTGATCGATCGCACCATGATCGAGCTGGCGCGTGAGATTCCGATTTTCCGACCGACCCTGGACAAATTCGTGCGCGAGACGCCGGCCGCCATTCTGCTGGTCGAGTTCGGCGAGCCCGATCATGAAGAAAACCTGCGCCGCTTGCGCCGGCTCAAGGACCTGATCGGCGATCTCGGTTTTTCCTTCGACAAGAGCGGCGACAAATGGGGCGGCGTGGTCGAGGTGCTCAACGCCGACCTGCAGGCCGCCATCACCGAGGTGCGAACGTCGGGCCTCAACATCATGATGTCGATGAAAGAGGCAGGTAAGCCGGTCTCCTTCGTTGAGGATTGTGCGGTGCCGCTCAACCATCTCGCCGACTACACCTCGCGCCTGACCGCCATCTTCGAGAAACACGGCACGCGCGGCACCTGGTACGCGCATGCCGGCTCCGGCTGCCTGCACGTGCGGCCGATCCTCAATCTGCGGCTCGAGAAAGACGTGCATGCCATGCGCGAAATCGCCGAACAGGCCTTCGCCATGGTGCGCGAATACAAGGGTTCGCATTCCGGCGAGCACGGCGACGGGCTGGTGCGCTCGGAGTTCAACGAGCCGATGTTCGGCTCGCGCCTCGCCCGCGCCTTCGAGGAGGTCAAAGACCGTTTCGATCCACAAGGTCTCTACAATCCCGGCAAGGTGGTGCGCCCGCCGAAATTCGACGACCGCACGCTGTTTCGCTACGCGCCCGGCTATCACGGCGAGGAGATCAAGACCCATCTCGACTGGTCGGCTTATTCGGGCGCCGGCAACGGTTTCCAGGGCGCGATCGAGATGTGCAACAACAACGGCGCCTGCCGCAAACTCGCCGGCGGCGCCATGTGCCCGAGCTATCGCGTCACCCGGGATGAGCGCGACGCGACGCGCGGCCGCGCCAACACGCTGCGCCTTGCCATAACCGGACAGCTCGGACCCGATGCGCTCGCGTCCGACGAGATGGCCGAGACGCTCAAGCTGTGCGTTTCCTGCAAGGCCTGCCGGCGCGAATGCCCGACCGGTGTCGACATGGCGCGCATGAAAATCGAGGTGCAGGCCGCGCGTGCCGCAAAGCACGGCATTTCCTGGCATGACCGGCTGGTCGGCGGGCTGCCGCGCTATGCGCCATACGCTGCGAAATGGCCTTGGCTTTTTAACCTGCGCGACCGCATCCTGCTCGTGCGGCGGATATCCGAAGTCATCGGAAAATTCTCGGCGCGGCGCAGCCTGCCGCAATGGCGGACGGACATTTACATCGACCGCGCCGATTGGACCTACAACGCCGCGGCGACCGAGCCGCCGCGCGAGGTCGTGCTGTTCGCCGACACTTTCAATCGCTATTTCGAACGTGAAAATCTCGACGCCGCGCTGCGCGTGCTCACCGCCGGCGGCTATCGCGTCCATGCGGTGGCGCCGCAAGATGGCGACGGGCGTCCGCTCTGCTGCGGCCGCACTTTTCTCGCCGTCGGACAGGTCGACGAAGCCAAGCGCGAGATGCGGCGCACGCTCGATGCGCTGGCGCCTTATGTCTTGCGCGGCGTTCCCGTGATCGGGTTGGAGCCGAGCTGCCTGTTCGGGTTTCGCGACGAACTGCCGGCGTTGATGAAGGGCGAAGCAGTCGATGCATTGGCGAAACAGTCGATGCTGCTGGAGGAATTCCTCGCCCGCGAGCAGCAGGAAGGCCGCCTGCAATTGCCGCTCGGCGCGTTGCCCAAAAAGGCGCTGCTGCACGGCCATTGCCACCAGAAGGCGTTCGACGCCATGGGCGCGGTCGAGAGCGTGCTCAAGCTGATCCCGCAGCTCAACGTCGAGACTATCGAGTTCGAGCTGCTGCGGCATGGCCGGCAGTTTCGGCTACGACGCCTCGACCATCGATGTCTCGCTCAAGATGGGCGAATTGTCCTTGCTGCCGGCGGTGCGCAAGAGCGCCCGGGAAACGCTGGTCGTCGCCGATGGCACTTCGTGCCGGCACCAGATCCACGACGGCACCGACCGCGACGCCCTGCATGTCGCCCGCGTGCTGGCGATGAGCGTGGAGGCCGCTGGTCCAAGGGCCCCGGCGACGCCATAATGGCCGTATGGCAAGCATGCTCTTTCCCACGTGTCTCGTCGGTTCCTATCCACAGCCGGATTGGCTGATCGACCGTGCGCGGCTCTCCAAGATGGTGCCGCGCGTGCGCATGGACGATCTGTGGCGGTTCGGCCCGCGGGAGCTTGAGGCAAAACAGGACGAAGCGACTTTGCTCGCGATTCGCGACCAGGAGCGCGCCGGTCTCGACATTATCAGCGACGGCGAACAGCGGCGCGAAAGCTATTCCAACCGCTTCGCCACCGCGCTCGCCGGCGTTGACACCGAAAATCCCGGCACCACCATCAACCGCAGCGGCAAGCCGATCCCGGTGCCGCGCGTCACCGGAAAAATAAAACGCAAATACCCGGTCGAGGTTCGCGATATGGAATTCCTGCGCGCCAACACGAAAAAACCGGTGAAGATGACGGTTCCCGGCCCTTTCACCATGTCAAAGCAGGCTCAAAACGAATTCTATGCGAGCGACGAGGAAATGGCGCTCGACTATGCCGCCGCAGTCAATGAAGAGATCAAGGACCTGTTTGCCGCCGGCGCCGACGTGGTGCAGATCGACGAACCGTGGATGCAGCAGCATCCTGACAAGGCGCGCCAATACGGCCTGAAGGCGCTTGACCGCGCCCTTGACGGAATCGGTGGCACGGTGGCCGTGCATCTGTGTTTCGGCTACGCGGCGGTCGTGCACGACAAGCCTTCCGGCTATTCGTTCCTGCCGGAACTGGAAGATTCAAAAGCCGCGCAAATCTCGATTGAGGCGGCGCAGCCCAAGCTCGATCTCAAGGTCCTGCAAAAGCTGCCGTCGAAGACGATCATTCTCGGCGTCATCGACCTCGCCGACATGACCATCGAAACGCCGGAAATCGTGGCGGCGCGTATCCGAAAAGCGCTGCCTCATGCACCGGCCGAACGCATTGTCGTGTCGCCCGACTGCGGCATGAAATATCTGCCGCGCGACGTCGCGTTCGGAAAGATGCAGGCGATGGTCGAGGGCGCGCGCAACGTGCGCGCCGAACTCGGCGCCTAGCATTTACCTAGTACTTGCCCTCAAGGCGATATCAACGGCCGACTGGCACGGTGCTCGATGGGCTTGGAGCTTCGCGTTCGGTAACGACCGACACATCGGGATCGAGCCAGAACAGCCATACGCCCGAGCCCACGACCAACAGGGCAGCCGCGACGATGAAAGGCGCCTGCCAGTTGCCGTACTGGACCAGAAAGCCGAACACCAAAGGCGACAGCGCGCCACCGATATTGCCAGCCATGTTCATCATGCCGGACACGGTGCCGGAATATTTGCCGCCAATATCCATTGGCACCGACCAAGATGGCCCGATCGTGCATTCAAGGAAGAACATCGAGGCGGTCAGACAATAGACGGCGACGTAGGCATCGCCGGTCATCGCGGCCGGAACAATAAAACAGCAGCAGCCGAGCATGCCGGTTATTGCAACCGAGCGGCGCGCAATCTTGGCGCTGCCGGTTTTCTTCAGAAGCCAATCGGTCGCCAATCCGCCGACGGTGTCGCCGATGACGCCGGCGAACAGCGGCAACGATGCGAACAGACCGACCTTGATCAACGTGAAGTGCCGGAAATCGATGAGGTAGGACGGCAACCAGCTCAAGAAAATCCAGAGGCAATAGACGTAAGTGAAGTAGGCGCACATGATCGCCCACATGTTGGGAGATCGCAGCAGGGTGCTCCACGGTACGGAAGCCCCGCTTCGTTGGATGAACGGTTCCAGGACATTGCCCTTTTCGTCGACGCCGCGGATATGTTCGAGCTCTTCGCGATTGACCAGCCCGTGTTCTTCCGGAAGGTTGCGATAGCTAAGATACCACCAGATCGACCAGACAAATCCGACGGCGCCGCAGATATAGAACACCGACCGCCAGCCGAGGGTCGTAATGATCAACACGACGAGCGGGGGCGCAATCGCGGCGCCGAGCCGGCTCGCGCTATGCGTGATCCCCTGCACGAAGCCGCGCTCCTGCCGCGGATACCAAAGCTGCATCGAGCGAGTCGCTCCCGGAAATGCTCCGGCTTCGCCGATGCCGAACAGAAAACGAAGAACGACGAAGGACACCGCGCCGGTTGCCGCCGCCGTTGCCGCGGTCATCACCGACCAATAGGCAACTATCGTCGCCAGCACCGGTCTGGCGCCAAAGCGGTCGCTGAGCCACCCGCCCGGCACTTGAAAGATCGCATAGGCCCAAACGAACGCGCTGAAAATTATCCCCATCGTGATCTTGTCGAAGCCGAATTCTTTGCTGATGGCCGGCGCCGCCGTGGAAATGTTGACGCGGTCGAGATAGGTGATCAGGTACATCACGCAGATCAAGCCGAGAATGTACCAACGACCGGCGCTGCGACCTGTTTTCTGGCCGTTCATGATGAACTCCTCCCGTAGTGATTTTGTTTATTGTTGTGGAGAGATTGCCAACTTCCAAGCGGGACCACAAGACGATGTGAGCCTGGATTTGCCAGGCAAGATAGGGATTGACGGAGCGGCGAGGAAATTCGGCTAAAACCGCAAATTAATGCCGAGAGTGCCCCATTGGGCATTTTCGCCGGTGATGTTGTGACCCCAGATCACGTCGATATCGATATTGTCTTGCGGAGTGAAGCGCACGCCAATTTGCGTTCGCGGTTCGACAATCGAATTAGAAGGAGGCGGATCGCCCGGGTTGACCGCGGGCAGGGCGCCGGCTTGGCCGAACACCTCTCCGATCAACGCAAACTTGTCGACGAAACCCCATTCAAAGCCGGCGCCCCAGGTCGCGTAGCTGATCTTGGCGACATTGTCGTACAGCCAGCCGCCGTTCAGATTGATTTTGAATTTGCTGTTAACTGGAATCGTGACCGGCACGTTGATGTTGCCGCCGGTATTAACGCCGCTCGCCAGGTCCCATCTGCTGAAGGCGGAAATGGCGAGCCCAAACGGGTGGTTCTCGGTTGGAAGTCGATGTCGGTATCGTCGACCACGAAGGCGCCGCCCGCGGCCAGCGCGCTTGCCGGCGCCAGCGCCATCATCATTGCGAGCAAGGTCCGAGAGAATCCGCCCATCCGTGGTGATCACACCATCGGTTGCTGCTTTCTACAAGTTGTACCGCCATAAAAATTGACCCGCCCGGACGGGGACTGGCCGGGCGGGTCTTTAACGATCGGCGTCAGGATGGACGGGGGGCAGGCGCCGATCGCAACTGTTTTCGGGCTTAGTACGGGGCGACGTCGCAAACCTTCACGGCGCGTAGGTTGCCCCAGCGGTCATAAGCGGGGACGTAACGGCAAGCGGGCGCGTAGTAATAGCTGGACGTGGCGGCGGCGCCGATCAGCGTACCGGCGACAAAGCCGGCGCCGAGGCCCCAGCCGCGGCCGAAATGCGGGTGCGCCTGGGCCTGGCCGGCAAAGGCGGTGAAGGTGGCGGCAAGCGTGAGCGCCGCAAGCGTGGCGGCGACGGTGCGAGACTTGGTCATAACGATCTCCAAATGGCTGAACGGGGGCGGCCGTGATCGACCGCGTAAGCATGGGTCGCCCCGTCCGAGCAAAAGGTTCAATGGAGTTCGAGCGCCCGCTTGCCCGTTTGGGTCCGGCAATGACAAAGTGAGCGGATGAGAAGCATAGTCGCGGTTTTATTGGCCTTTACGGCCTCGGCGGCTCTGGCCCAGCCGCTCGATAAGGTTCGCTTCGGCACCAATTGGGTGGCGGAGGCCGAACATGGCGGCTTCTATCAGGCGGTCGCCGATGGCACCTACAAGAAATACGGCCTCGACGTCACCATCGTGCCGGGCGGACCGAACGTGAACAACCGCATTCTGCTGCCGGTCGGCAAGCTCGACTTCTACATGAGTGCCAACTCGCTGCAGTCGTTCGACGCGGTCGAGCACGACATCCCCACCGTGACGGTGGCGGCAAGTTTCCAGAAAGACCCGCAGGTGTTGATCGCGCATCCGGCGGTGCAAAAATTCGAAGACCTGAAGAAGCTCACGCTGTTCGTCTCCAAGGAAGGCATGGCAAGTTATTTCCAATGGCTGAAGGCCGACTACGGTTTCGACGAATCGAAGGTGAAGCCCTACACCTTCAATGCGCAGCCGTTCCTGGCCGATAAAAATTCCGCGATGCAGGGCTATGTCACCTCCGAGCCTTACGCGGTCGAGACGCAAGGCGGCTTTAAACCGAAGATCTTTCTGCTCGCCGACGAAGGTTTCAACGCCTATTCGACCCTGATCGAGACGCGGCGCGACCTGGTGGAGAAAAAGCCCGACCTCGTGCAGCGCTTCGTCGACGCCTCGGCGGTCGGCTGGTATCATTATATTTACGGCGACAGCCGGCCTGGAAACGATTTGATCAAGAAACAGAATCCGGAGATAACCGACGCGCTGCTGGCTTACTCAATCGCCAAGATGAAGGAATTCGGCATTGTCGATTCCGGCGACTCGATCAAGTCCGGCATCGGCGCCATGACCGATGCGCGCGTGAAGAGCTTCTTCGACAAGATGGTGCGCGCCGGCGTGGTAAAGGCGGGCCTCGATTACAAACGCGCCTACACGCTGCAATTCGTCAACAAGGGCGTCGGCGCCGATTTGCGGCCAAAATGAATCCGCCGGGCACGGAAATCGTTTCGCTCCGCGGCGTCGGCAAGACGTTCGAGACCGGAACGGTCGCGCTCGACGGCTTCAGTCTCAATGTCAGCTCGGGCGAATTCGTTTCGCTGCTGGGACCCTCCGGCTGCGGAAAGTCCACGGCGCTGCGCATCATTGCCGGATTGAGCGCGCCCTCCGCGGGCGAAATCGATTGGCCGTCCGGCGCCGGAAATATCGGTTTTGTATTCCAGGAGCCGACGCTCATGCCTTGGGCCGATGTGACGGCCAATGTGGGTTTGCCGCTGAAACTCTCGCACGCCGATGAAACAAAGTCGCGCGACGCCGTGCGTCAGGCGCTTGAGCGCGTCGGGCTCGCCGAATTTTCCCGAAGTTATCCGCGTGAATTGTCGGGTGGTATGAAGATGCGTATTTCGATCGCGCGCGCGCTGACCACCGAGCCGAAATTGTTGTTGATGGACGAGCCGTTTGCGGCGCTCGACGAGATCACCCGCTTCAAGCTCAACAACGATCTGCTGCGGCTGTGGCAGGAGCTGCGCCGCACGGTAATCTTTGTCACGCATTCGGTATTCGAGTCGGTATACCTGTCGCAGCGCATCGTGGTGATGACTCCGCGGCCGGGCCGCGTCTTCACCGAAATCGCGATCCGCGCGCCGTATCCGCGCGATGAGCGCTTCCGCACCTCGGCCGAGTATGCCGGCTATTGCCGGCAGGTCGCCGAAGCCCTCGGCCGGGCGATGGGAGGCGCGCCATGAGCGATCGCGCGCTACGCATCGGGCTGCCTGTTTTGGTTTTGGCGCTGGTGCTGCTGGCTTGGGACATCGTTGTCCGCGTGTTCGCCATCCCGCCCTTTGTTTTACCGGGTCCGGGCCTGGTGCTCAGCACGCTGATTTCCGACAGCGGATTGTTGTGGAGTTCGCTGCTGGTGACGCTGCTCACGACCTTCGAGGGCTTCCTGCTGGCGGCCGTCGGCGGCATCGGCTTGGCGATTCTGTTCAGTCAGTCGCGGCTGATCGAGTATTCGCTCTATCCCTACGCGGTCATCCTGCAGGTAACGCCGATCGTCGCCATCGCGCCGCTGCTGCTGATCTATCTGCCGCAGCCGTTAGCGGTACTGGCCTGCGCCTGGATCGTGGCGTTCTTCCCGGTGCTCGCCAACACCACGCTCGGTCTCGGCTCGGTCGACCACAATCTCATCGCGCTGTTCGAGCTCTACAAGGCGTCGCGCTGGCAACTGCTGTGGAATCTGAGGCTGCCTTCGGCGCTGCCGCAGATGCTGGCTGGCCTGCGCATCGCCGGCGGGCTGTCGTTGATCGGCGCGGTGGTGGCCGAGATCGCCGCGGGCTCGGCAGGCGCCGGCTCGGGGCTCGCCTATCGCATCGCCGAATCCGGCTACCGGCTCAACATCCCGCGCATGTTTGCGGCGCTTTTGTTGTTGTCCGCCGCTGGCGTTGCGATCTTTTTTGTGCTGTCGGCCCTGTCGCATCTCGCGCTGCGCCGCTGGCACGAGAGCGCGGTCAAACGCGAGCGCTAACCCAGCGCGTATTGGGCGATCGCGCCCAGCGCCGCCATCGCCAACACCACTTCGAGCAAGCCGCGGTGCAAGCCGAAAGCCAGCACCGCTGCGACCACCGCCAGCACCGCGGCGCGCAAGTTGAGCGCCATCGGATCGAATGCGTACCAGCGCAGCGGCCCCCAATGCATTTCAATCACAGTGCCGAACAGCACATGCAGCGCGAACCAGACCGACAAATTGAGAATAACGCCGACCACCGCGGCGGTAATTGCCGCCAGAGCGCCCGCGAGTTTCCGGTTGCCTCGCAGTTCCTCGATGAACGGCGCCCCGGCGAAGATCCACAGCATGGCCGGTACGAAGGTCACCCAGGTCGTCAATGCGGCGCCAAGCAGGCCGGCCCCCAGAGGTGTGAACGGCGCGGCCTCGCGAAACGCCGCCAGAAAGCCGACGAATTGCGTTACCAGAATGAGCGGTCCCGGCGTGGTTTCGGCAAGACCGAGCGCGTCCACCATCTCCGGTGCCGTCAGCCAGCCGTTGGTCTCGACCACCTGCTGTGCCATGTAGGCCAGCACGGCATAGGCGCCGCCAAAGGTGACTACGGCGAGCTTGGAAAAAAATATTCCGACACTTACCAGAATATGCTGCGACCCTAGCATCAGCGCCGCCAAAGCAACCGGCGCCCACCAGATCACGAGGCCGACGATGGTGGCGATTGCAAATTGCCGCCAGCGACCGCCGGAATGGACGGTGACGTCAGGCGCTTTGACGGCGAGGCCCAGCATGTCCGGCCGCGTCCGCGCGATCAGAAAACCGACCAGTGCCGCGGTAATGACGATCAGCGGAAACGGCGCGGCGAGAAAGAAAATGCCGATGAATGCGGCAGCGGCGAGCGAAACCAGAACCGGTGACTTCAGCGCACGTTTGCCGATGCGGATCAGTGCCTCAAACACGATGACCAGCACCGCCGCCTTGATGCCGAACAATGCGCCGTCGATGGGGCCGAGCCCGCGCCCATAGGCGTAAAGCAGGCTCAAGCCCAGCATCACGAAGGCGCCCGGCAGCACAAACAATATGCCGGCGGCGAGGCCACCGCGCGCACCGTGCAGCAGCCAGCCGGCATAGGTCGCGAGTTGTGTCGCTTCCGGGCCCGGCAGCAGCATGGAGAAATTGAGCGCGTGCAAGAAGCGCGGCTCGTCGATCCATTTCTTCTCGTCGACCAGGATGCGATGCATCATCGCGATCTGCCCCGCGGGTCCGCCGAAATTGATGCAGCCGATCTTCAGCCAGACCATGACGGCTTCGCCGAAACTGGGTTTTGGTTCCGGCTGAGGCGCGGTTCGGTTCGGTGCGCTCATGTCACGCAGCCTTGGCGGGCCAATTATGCCGTTCTTCGGCTGCAAAGCGCAGCCATGCGAACAACGCATCGTAAATCATGAAGCCGCGTTCCAGCAGGCCATGATCGTCGTCTCCGGCAAGCTGCGAAAGGCCGAGTGAAACTGCATGCAGCCCCGCGGCTTCCGGCGCGATGTCGGGCCGTGCGGTGTCGGCGCCGCGCACGATCAGAGCCAGCCGCGCCAGCGACGGTTCACTTTCCAGTCCAAACAGTTTGAGCATGGTGTCGAAGGAGCAGCGCGCGCCTTCGTGGGAGATTTCGACGTCGGCGATATCGAACGGAATACCACGAACTTCGGCCGCCGATTCCTTCACATAGGCCGGATCGACAAACAGGATTTTTGCATTGACGTCGAGAAAGCGGCGGATCAGCCACGGGCAGGCGACGCGATCGATCTTCGGTCGCCGTCTTGTGACCCAGACGCCGGGCCGGCGCGGCGCAAGACGTTCGAGGGTTTTGCGGTCGACCATCGGCAGTCCCGCGTCGCTCCAGGCGAAGCTGCCGCCTTGCAGCATCGCGGCATTATACCCCGCGCTGCGCAGCTCCGCGGTGATGAACTGGCTCAACTCCTTGCCAGCCTTGCAGGCAACGACGATGGGCCGAGCGCGGTCGAGCGCCGGACCCCAGCGGCCGAATTCTGTCGGCTCCTGCCAAGTCGAGGCGGGCAGCACGCCCGGCGTCGATTCATAAATATCGCGCCGCCGCACATCGATCAGCTGCGGCGCATTAGCCGTGCCGATCAGGTGCCAGAGATCTTTCGGTGAGATCGAGTAGCTTGGAGACAGCATAAGTCCCCTCCGTAAACGAAGGAGACGGTGCTTGGGCTCGCAAGCCTTCGAAAATACGGGGCGACCGTCGCTGGCCCCACGGATCAATGACTATAGGACTTGACGCGCCGTTTCAAGGCTGCGCGCGACAGATTCAACCGCGTTACTCATCGGCATTTTCACCACTCGCCATCGCGCCGCGGCTTCGGTAGCTTTGAAAAAGGGAGGCGAATATGCCCAACAAAATCGATCTCGGCGGCCGCAACGCGGTCATTACCGGCGGCGCGCAAGGCATCGGGCGAGCCATCGTCGAGCGTTTTCTAGAGTCCGGAGCTGCGGTGGCGATCTGGGATCGCGATCTGGCGCTGGCGCAAAAAACCGCCGCCGAGCTCAAAAGTCGCGGCCGTGTCGCGGCGATCTCCGCCGACGTCACACAATATGCCGACGTCGAACGCGCGCGCGACGAAACTCTCAAGATGTTCGGCCGCATCGACATCCTGGTCAACAATGCCGGTATCGCCGGCCCCAATGTGAAGACTTGGGATTATCCGCTGCAAGCCTGGCGTGACGTGCTGTCGATCAATCTCGACGGCCCGTTTCATTGCTGCCGTGCGCTGGCGCCCGGCATGATCGCGCAGAACTATGGCCGCATTGTCAACATCGCCTCGGTCGCCGGCAAGGAAGGCAATCCGAACGCGCCGGCCTATTCGGCCTCGAAGGCCGGCGTTATCGCGCTGACCAAATCGCTCGGCAAGGAACTGGCGAATTACGACATTTCGGTCAATTGCATCACACCGGCGGCGGCTAAGACCGCGATTTTCGACCAGATGACGCAGGAGCACATCGACTTCATGCTGTCGAAGATCCCGCGCGGGCGTTTCGTCACGGTGGACGAGATCGCCGCGCTGGCCGCGTTCTGCGCCTCGGCGGACTGTTCGTTCACCACCGGTGCCGCCTTCGACATTTCCGGCGGACGAGCAACCTATTGACAGAGTCCGTTACATCCCGCCGTCAACGGTTGACTGGTATCGCGCTGATGTGCTGCGCGGTAGCGTCGTTTTCGTGTCTCGACAGCACCGGCAAGTATCTCAATCATCACATGGATACGCTTCAGGTGGTGTGGGCGCGCTATTTCTTCGCCTTTGCGCTGAGTCTCGTATTTTCAAATCCGATACGGCAGCAGGGGTTGGTGAAAACGAACAGGCCGTTTCTGCAAGTCGGCCGCTCCGCGCTGCTGCTGTTCTCGACCATCCTCAATTTGTTTGCACTGCGTTGGCTGCAACTCGACGAGGCCCTGTCTATCTTATTCGCGACGCCGTTTCTGGTCGCGCTGCTCAGCGTGCCGATGCTGGGCGAGACGGTCGGCTGGCGGCGCTGGACTGCGATCGGCGTCGGCTTCTTCGGCGTGCTGGTGGTGACGCGGCCCGGTTTCGGCGGTATGCATCCGCCGGCACTCCTGACAATGTTGGGCACCGTTTGCTACGCGTTCTACGTGATCTCGACGCGCGTGCTCTCGCGCACCGACTTCGAGCGAAACCACGCAGTTCTACACCAATCTGGTCGGCGCGCTCGCCATGACGGCGGTGTTGCCTTTCGTCTGGTCGAAACCGGACGGCATTCTCGTCTCGGCACTGATGGTGCTGATCGGCGCGCTCGGCGGGGGCGGCCATTATCTGCTGATCTTGGCCCACCGCCGCGCTCCGGCATCGGCCCTGGCGCCCTTTATCTATACGCAGATGGTCTGGACCACGGCGCTGGGCTTTCTGGTGTTCGGCGACGTGCCGCACCGCTGGACCATCGCAGGCGGGCTGATCGTGGTGGCGTCGGGTCTTTATCTTCTCCACCGTGAAGCCGTCCGCAAAGTCGAACCTTCGGCCCCGGTTGCCTAAGCGTTACCGGCGGCGCTAAGTTCCTACCTTCAAAAGCGGATTTCGAGGACCATTCATGGCGACTGCAAAGGACCGGGCGCAGGTCAAGGCCGGCTCCGGCTTGAACGACGATATTGGCGAGGCCAAACGCCTGGAACTGTACCGGACGCAGGTCGTGATCCGCGAAGCCGAGCAGCGCGCCTACGACCTGTTTCTGCAAAATCTGGTCAAGGGCACCAGCCATCTCTCGCTCGGCCAGGAAGCGGTGGCGGCGGGTTTTGCCGGCGCCATGAACAAAGGCGATCTGTCGTTTTGCACTTATCGCGGTCATGCCCATACGCTCGCCCGCGGCGTCAGTGTCGAGAAAGTTCTGGGCGAGTTGATGCAGCGCGACAACGGCCTGATGCGGGGCAAAGGCGGCTCGATGCATCTGACTTCGGTTGATCACGGCGTGATGGGTTCCTACGCCATTATCGGCGCGCATTTACCGATTGCCTGCGGCGCCGCCTGGCGCGCGCAATACAAAGGCGACAAGGACGTTTCGGTCTGCTTCTTCGGCGACGGCACCACCAATATCGGCGCCTTCCACGAAGCGCTCAATTTTGCGGCGGTGTGGAAGCTGCCGGTGATTTTCGTCTGCGAAAACAATCTCTACATGGAATATACGCCGATTGCCGACGTGACGGCGGTCGAGCATCCGGCCGCCGATCGCGCGTCGGCCTATGGGCTCGAGCGCATCGTCATCGATGGCAACGATGCCGACGCGGTCTATCGCGCCGCGGTCTCGGCCTATGACAAGGCGCGCGCCGGCAAAGGCCCCTCGCTGATCGAATGCATGACCTACCGCCACAGCGGTCATTCGCGTGCCGATCCGGCCAAGTATCGGCCGGAAGGCGAGCTCGATCGCTGGAAGCTGCGCGACCCGATCAAGATTTATCGCGAGCGGTTGCTGCAATTTGGCGTCACCGAGAGCGTCATCGGTAAGATCGACGCCGAAGTGCGCAAGATTGTCGACGACGCCACCGAGGCCTGTAAGGCCGCGCCCAATCCGCCGCTCGATATCATCACCACCGATGTCTATGCCGATGGAGGCTGGGCATGGCGGAACTGACATATAGAGACGCCGTCATCCGCGGCATCGCGCAAGAAATGAGGCGTGATACCGACGTTGTGTTTCTCGGCGAAGACGTGGCGAAAGCCGGCGGCGTGTTCAAGGCCACGGTCGGCCTTTACGAGGAGTTCGGCCCGTTGCGCGTGCGCGACACGCCGATCTCCGAGCAGGCGATCCTGGGCGCCGCCATGGGCGCGGCCATGACCGGCTTGAAGCCGATCGCCGAAATCATGTTCTCGGACTTTTTCGCGGTCTGCTTCGATTATATCGCCAATGAATTTCCCAAGAGCCGCTATATGTCGAACGGCCAGGTCAAATGCCCGCTGGTGGTGCGCACCGGAAACGGCGCCGGCTCGCGCTTTGGCGCGCAACACAGCCAGAGTGTCGAGAACTGGTGCATGATGATCCCGGGCCTCAAGGTGGTGGCGCCGTCGACGCCGCGCGACGTGATCGGCCTGCTGGCTGCCGCCGTGCGCGATCCCGACCCGGTGATTTTCTGCGAACACAAGTCGCTTTACGCCACCAAGGGCGAGGTGCCGGACGGCGAAATCGTCGACACGCTCGGCACCGCCAAGATCGTGCGCCCCGGCAAGGACGCTACCATCTGCGCTCTGGCGCTCATGGTTCCCCGTGCGATTGCCGCGGCCGAGAAGCTCAAGGCGGAACACGGCATCGATTGCGAGGTTGTCGATGTGCGTTCGCTGGTGCCGCTCGACACCCAGACTATTCTCGGCTCGGTCGCCAAAACGCACCGGTTGTTCACGGTCGAGGAAAATCCGCGGTTGTGCGGTTGGGGCGCCGAAATCGTATCGATCGTGGCCGACGAGTCCTTCTATGATCTCGATGGCCCGCCGGTGCGGATCACCACGCCGCATATTCCGCTGCCGGCTGCGGATATATTGGAAGATGCGGTGCTGCCGACGGCGGACCGGATCGCGGATACCGTGAAGCGTTCACTCGCAGGATAAAGTCAGGATAATCGTCATGTACGAAAATCTCCTCGCCAATGTTCCGACCGATCTGTGGATCGGCGGCAAATGGCGCAAGTCGTCTGACAACCAGCGCTTCGACGTGATCGACCCGGCGACTGAGCGCAAGATCGCCTCGGTCGCGAGCGCTAGTGTCGATGACGCCAAAGCCGCGATCGATGCCGCCGAAGCCGCCTTCGCCGGTTGGGCCGGCCACAAGCCGCGCGAGCGCGCCGAGATCCTGCGCAAGTGTTACGAGCTGATCATTCGCGACGCCGAGCGCTTCGCCAAATTGATCACGCTGGAGAACGGCAAGGCGCTATCGGATTCGCGCGGCGAGGTCGCGTACTCCGCCGAATTCTTCCGCTGGTACGCCGAGGAAGCCGTGCGCAATCTCGGCAGCATTTCGATGGCGCCGGCCTCGGGCGCGCGCATCGTCGCGCAGCACAAGCCGGCCGGCATCGCCGTGCTGGTGACGCCGTGGAATTTCCCTGCCGCGATGGCGACGCGCAAGATCGGCCCGGCGCTCGCCGCCGGTTGCCCCGTCGTGCTCAAGCCCGCGTCGGACACGCCGCTTACCATGCTGGCGCTGATGCCGGTGCTGGAAGAGGCGGGCGTGCCCGCCGGCGTGGTCAACGTCGTGCCGTCGCGCCGCTCCGGCCCGGTGGTGAGCGCGATGCTGCACGACCCGCGTGTACGCGTGGTGTCCTTCACCGGCTCGACCGAGGTCGGCCGCAAACTGCTGCACGAGGCCGCCGACCAGGTGCTCAAGCCGTCGATGGAGCTTGGCGGCAACGCGCCGTTTTTGGTGTTCGAGGACGCCGATATCGATGCCGCGATTGACGGCGCCATGATCGCCAAGATGCGCAATATGGGCGAGGCCTGCACGGCGGCCAACCGCTTTTACGTGCACGAAAAGGTGCACGACGAATTTGCCAAGAAACTGACTGCCAAGATGGGCTCGCTCAAGATGGGCAACGGCCTCGATGATGGCATCAATCTCGGACCGCTGGTCAACAAAGATGGCCGCGACAAGGTGATCGAATTGGTCGACGACGCGGTGAAAAAGGGCGCCAAGGTGCTGGTCGGCGGCAAGAAGCCTGAAGGCCCCGGCTTCTTTTATCCTGCCACCGTGCTCACCAACGTCGCTGATGATTCCAAAATGCTGAACGAGGAAATCTTCGGGCCGGTGGCTTCGATCCAGACATTCAAAAATGAGGATGAGGCGATCAAACGCGCCAACGACACCGAATACGGCCTGGTCGCCTACCTTTATACCAAGGATCTGAGCCGCGGCATGCGGGTCTCGGAGAAGCTCGAATTCGGCATGATCGGCTTGAATCGCGGCATCGTGTCGGATCCGGCCGCCCCGTTCGGCGGCGTCAAGCAGTCCGGTCTCGGGCGCGAGGGTGCGCAGGAGGGAATGAAAGAGTTTATGGAGACCCAATACGTGTCGGTGAGCTGGTAGGAGCGGCAGCGCGTGGACGTCCTGATGCCGCAGCTCGGCGAGACCGTCGCCGAGGGCAAGATCACTAAATGGTTCAAGGCGGCCGGGGACTCCGTGAAGCCGGGCGATAACCTGTTCGAGATCGAGACCGACAAGACCTCGATGGAAGTGCCCGCCACCAGCGCCGGCACGCTTACTGATATTCATTTTCAGGTCGGCGAGGTGGCCAAAGTCGGCGCGGTGGTGGCTGTTATTTCTGGCGGTGGCGCTTCGGCTAGTGTTTCACCAGCGGCACCGAAGGCTCCGACCGTGGCGCCGCGCGCTGCGGCTGCTCCGGTTCCGGTCGTGCAACCCGCGCCCAAGCCGCGTACCGAGCCGCTCGATCCGTTCCGCGAAGTGCGCACGCCTGAGCGCAATTACGGACCGGCCAAACTGGCGGGCGGCGCCTTCACCACGCCGCTGGCGCGACGTTTCGCCGGCGAGCGCGGCATCGATCTCACCCGCATCACCGGCTCCGGCCCGCATGGCCGCATTGTCGCCGGCGATGTCGACAAGACGGCGCCCGCGGGCTCTGCAATGGTCACTGGCGCCAGCGCCGCGCAGGTCAAGTCGCTGTACGAGGGCGTGGCCTACGAAGAAGTGCCGCTCGATGCCATGCGCCGCACCATCGCCAAGCGGCTCATTGAAGCAAAACAAACGATTCCGCATTTCTACTTGACCGCCGATATGGATGCCGGCCGGTTGATCGCCATGCGCGAAGAAGCCAATGCCGCCGCGCCCGCGGCCAAAGACGGCACGCCCGCGTTCAGACTTTCGCTCAACGATTTCATCATCAAGGCCTGGGCGGCGGCGCTGCAGCGCGTCCCTGCCGCCAATGCAGTGTGGGCGGACGATCTCATCCTGCGTTTCAAGAGTTCCGATATCGGCGTCGCCGTGGCGCTCGAAGGCGGGCTGATTACACCGGTGATCCGCAACGCCGAGTCAAAATCGCTCACCTCAATTTCGGCGGAGATGCTTGACCTCGCCAACCGTGCCCGCGCGCGCAAGCTCAAGCCCAATGAATATCAGGGCGGATCGAGCGCCATCTCCAATCTCGGCATGTACGGCGTGCGCGAATTCTCCGCCATCATCAATCCGCCGCACTCAACCATCTTGGCGGTCGGCGCAACGCGCCGTGCGCCGATTGAGACCGAAGACGGCGGCGTCAAGTTCATCAGCCAGATGACCGTCACAGTGTCATGCGATCATCGCGTGGTGGACGGCGCGCTCGGCGCAGAACTGCTGGCGGCGTTCAAGAATTTTGTCGAAAAACCGGTCACCGCGCTGGTCTGACAGGAGGCAATTATGGGCAGGAAATGCATCATCTCCGCCGTCGTCATGTTCATCATGGCGTGGGGGTTGAGTTTCGTCGTGCATGGGCTCCTGCTCGGCGGCGACTATTCCGTCACGCCGGGCATGCGGCCGCCGGCCGAAGCGCAAAAACTGATCCCGTTCTTGATCCTCGCGCAGGCGCTATTCGGCATCGCCTTTGCCTGGATTTACGTGCAGGGCAAAGAAGACAGGCCCTGGCTGGCGCAGGGCCTGCGCTTCGGTATCGCGGTCGCGTTCTTGACCGTGATCCCGACTTATCTGATCTATCACGTCGTCACGCCGGTGCCGCTGGTCCTTGCCTTGAAGCAGATCGTGTTCGATACGATCCGGGTCGTGCTGATGGGCATCGTGCTCGCCTGGATCAATCGCTAATTATTGGGAGAGTTTGAAATGGCTGGCGAAAAGCCGGACGTCCTGCTGGTCGGCGCCAAGAAGCCCGTGATGATGAAGGGCTTTGAGGGCAAGGTCATGCTGCATCATTGGCTCGACGCCGCCGACAAGCCGGCGTTCGCCAAATCGGTCGGCGGCAAGATCGGCGCCATCGCCATCGCGCATCACACCAAAGTGGACGGCGAATTCCTCAAGCAATTTCCCAACGTCAAACAAGTGTCGAGCTTCGGGGTCGGCTATGACCATATCGACGCCAAATGGGCGGGCGAACACGGCATCGTCGTCACCAACACGCCCGGCGTGCTGGATGAAGAGGTCGCCGACACCGCGCTCGGCCTCTTGCTTTGCACGGTGCGCGAATTATCGCAGGCCGAGCGCTATCTGCGCGCCGGCAAGTGGCCGAATGCCCAATACCCTCTCACCAAGGCGACGCTGCGCAACCGCACCGTCGGCATGGTCGGTCTGGGCCGCATCGGCAAGGCGATCGCGCGGCGGCTGGAAGCCTTCGGCGTGCCGGTGGTCTATCACACCCGCAATGCGCAGAAGGGCGTGAGCTACAAGCATTATCCGAAGCTGGTCGACATGGCGCGCGACGTCGATACGCTGATGGTGATTGTGCCGGGCGGCGCGGCGACGGCAAACATGATCAACGCCGAGGTGCTCAAGGCGCTCGGACCGCAAGGCATCGTCATCAACATGGCGCGCGGTTCGGTGGTCGACGAGCCGGCGCTGATCGAGGCCTTGAAAAACCGCGCGATCTATTCCGCCGGCCTCGACGTATTCGCCAAGGAGCCGCAGGTGCCGAAGGAACTGATGGAGATGGACCATGTTGTGCTGTTCCCGCATCTCGGCTCTTCGACCGAGGTGACGCGGGCGGCGATGGATCAGCTCGTGGTCGACAACATCCTGGCCTGGGCCGCGGGCAAGCCGCCGTTGACGCCGGTTGCGGAAACGCCGATCAAGCGCTCATGAGGATGACTCGTTGGTCGTTCGTCGCGCTTGCGTTGCTGTGCATGACCGGCGCCGCGCTGGCGCAGACGCCGGCTGCGCAACCTGCGAACCTCGGCGATTCCGCCAAAGCAATGATCGGCACCTGGGAATTTTCCAACGCCGACCGCGATAAAATCTGCACGGTGACGTTCAAGACCGATCCATCATCGGTCGGCTTCAAGCTTGAATTCAACAAGGAATGCGCCGATCAGTTTCCGCTGGTCAGCGGCGTCGTCGGCTGGAATTTTCCCGACAACGACCTGCTGCATCTCCTCGACGCGCAAGGCAAGGCGCTGGTCGAATTCAGCGAAGTGGAGGACGGCATCTACGAGGCGCCGACGCCCGGCGTCGGGGTCTTGTTCTTGCAAAATCCCGCCGCTGCCGGCGCACCGCCGAAGCCGCCGGAACAGGTGGCGGGCGATTGGACGATCATGCGCGCCGGCAAGCCGTTGTGTCAGTTGACCTTGGCGAGCGATCTGGCCGGAGACGGCATGGCGATCAAGATCAAGCCGGGCTGTGATCCCGCGTTGGCGCGCCTGAGCTTCACGCAATGGAAAATCGATCGCGACGAGCTGATGCTGACGCCGGCGCGCGGCGCGCCATGGCGTTTTGAGGAAGCCGACGCCAATTCATGGCGCCGGGTTCCAGAAGGCGCCAGTCCCTATTCGCTGGTGCGCAAGTAGATGCCCGGGCGACCTATCAAACATTCCCGCGTTACGCTTCGCTCCACCTGGGCTGCGTGCTACGGTCGCGACAGACGGCGCGGGAGGAGCACGCATGCGGCTTGAGGGCGGGTGCTATTGCGGCGCGGTGCGCTATGTTGCGGAGGGCGAACCGGTCCTGAAAGCGCAATGCCATTGCCGCGCCTGTCAGCATGTCTCGGGCGGAGCGCCCAATCTGTTCATGCTGATGCCGGCCGACGGATTCACCTATACGAAAGGCGCGCCGAAGACTTACACGCGGCCCGACAAGGCTGATGCCGTGACGCGGGAATTCTGCGCCGCATGCGGCACGCACATGATCTCGCGGCGGCCTGGCCTGCGGCCGGTGGTTCTTAAAATCGGAACGCTGGACAATCCTTCGGTCTACGGCGGCGCGCAAATGGCGATCTTCACGTCTGAAGGCCAGCCATTCCATCTTGTGGCGGAAGGCATTCCCACGTTTGAAGGCCTGCCGCCGCGCCGCTGAGCATCAGATCAACTTCAGCCCCTTAAAACTGGCATGGTCTTCCTTGCCGACGATGATGTGGTCGTGCACGGCAATGCCGAGCGGGCGCGCGACCTCGATGATCGATTGGGTCATCTGGATGTCGGCGCGGGAAGGAGTGGGATCGCCCGAGGGATGATTGTGCACCAGGATCAGCGCGGTCGCCGATAATTCCAGCGCGCGCTTGACCACCTCGCGCGGATAGACCGGCGTGTGATCGACGGTGCCGATCTGCTGCACTTCGTCGGCGATCACCTGATTGCGCTTGTCGAGGAACAGCACGCGGAATTGCTCCTTGTCGGCAAAGGCCATGGTGGTGCGGCAATAGTCGAGCACGCTCGACCACGACGACAGCACGGGGCGTTTTTTCACCTGGCCGCGGGTCAGCCGGCCGGCGGCGGCGTGCACGATTTTAAGTTCGGTGACCGCTGCGTCACCCAGGCCCTTGACCTCGGAAAGCCGGACCGCCGGCGCCGCCACCACCTCGGCAAAGGAGCCGAATTTTGCGATCAGTTCCTTGGCCAGCGGTTTGACGTCGCGCTGCGGAATGGCACGGAACAGCACCAACTCGAGCAACTCATAGTCGCTGACAGCCTCAGACCCGGCTTCGCGGAAGCGGGAGCGCAGCCGTTCGCGATGGCCGTGATAATGCGGCGAAGCCTCTGAAAGGCCGGTCTTGCGCCCATCGCCGCCTTGCTTTTCCGCCATAGAACCAGCCCGTCCCTCGCTACTCCGCCTGATTGTAGTTCAGGCCGATGCAATCCACGAGGGAGTTTTTCGGCTTTTGCCGGGCGTTCAGCGTCGGTACGGCGGCTGGTGCAACTCGGCCGGGGAAAAGGTGAACACCTCGACGCCTGTGCCGGTGACGCCGACGGTATGCTCGAACTGGGCCGACAGCGAGCGGTCGCGCGTCACCGCGGTCCAGCCGTCGGACAGCACCTTCACATGCGGGCGGCCGATGTTGATCATCGGCTCGACGGTGAAGAACATTCCGGGCTTGAGTGCGGTGCCTTCGCCGGCGCGCCCGACATGGACGATGTTGGGTTCGTCATGGAACAGCCGGCCGAGGCCATGGCCGCAGAAGTCGCGCACCACGCTCATGTGCTGGCCCTCGACATAGCTCTGGATCGCGGCGCCGATGTCGCCGGTGGTCGAGCCGGGGCGAATGGTGGCGATGCCGCGCATCATGGCTTCGTGCGTTACCTCGATCAGCCGCTCGGCGCGGCGCGGGATCTCGCCAATGGCATACATGCGGCTGGAATCGCCATGCCAGCCGTCGAGGATCAGCGTCACGTCGATATTGACGATGTCGCCTTCCTTGAGCGGTTTGTCGCCGGGAATGCCGTGGCAGACCACGTGGTTGAGCGAGGTGCAGGTCGATTTCTTATAGCCGCGGTACATCAGCGTGGCCGGCAGCGCGCCGTGATCGAGCGCGTAGTCCAGCACGAGCTTGTCGATTTTCTCCGTCGGCACGCCCGGCCGTACATGCTCGGTCAGCATGTCGAGGCAGCGCGCGACCAGTTGCCCGGCTTTCCGCATGCCCTCGAAGGCGGCGGCGCCGTGAATCTTGATTTGGCCGGTCTTGCGGAGGGGCGCGACGGCTGCGTCGACGTAGGTCATGGCGATAATGTAAGGCTTGGCGCGCGACGCGCAAGCTAGGCCGCGACCTTTCCTCCCAACTCATCCTCGATATGCGCGCGAACGATGTCGTCGAACGTTGCTTCCGCCTTGAAACCGAGCGCGGCGGCGCGCTTGGCGTCGATGCGCTCCGACCAGCCGCTGACGATCCGCATCACCAGTTCGTCGGGCTCACGGCGGATGCGCGCGGCGACTTTGGCGCCGGCGATGCGCCCCAGCGACTCGATCTGCTCGGCCACCGTGCAGCAGACACCCGGCATGGCCAGATTGATGCGGGGTCCGAGTTGCGCGCGCGTTAGGCCCGCGGCATGGATGAGGAAACCGACGGCCGAGCGCGGGCTGGCGTGGGTATGGCGCACGCTGTCGGCGACCGGCAGGATTGCTTCCTGGCCCGCGAGCGGTTCGCGAATGATGCCGGAGAAGAATCCGGACGCCGCCTTGTTCGGCTTGCCCGGCCGCACGCAGATGGTCGGCAGGCGAATGCCGACGCCGTCGAGAATGTCGCGGCGGTTATAGTCCGCGAGCAGCAATTCGCTGATCGCCTTTTGCGTTCCGTAAGAGGTGAGGGGAGTGAGATGAAACTCGTCCGGGATTGCGAAGGGAAACGGCGCGCCGAATACTGCGATGGATGACGTGAAAACCACTTTCGGCTTGTACGCGCCGCCGGCGCCGCGGATCGCCTCCAGCAGGGCGCGGGTGCCGTCGAGATTGACATGGTAGCCTTTCTCGAAATCGGTTTCCGCCTCGCCCGAGACAACGCCGGCGAGATGAAAAATAACCTCCGGCCTGCCGGCGATCAGTTTTTCCGCAGCGCCGGGCGCGGCAAGGTCGCGGGTCGACAGTTCGACCTTGCCGGTGAAGCCTGCCGGCTTTTCCGGCGCCACGACGTCGGTCAACGTCAAACGGTCGACCGTCTGTCCGTTGAGCCTTCCGTCCTTGACGAGCCGCGCGGTCAATTTGCGGCCGATCATCCCTGCCGCGCCGGTGATCAGAATGTGCATTTAGGTCCTCGTTTCCTTTATGTCGACCGGCTCGAAGCGGTCGATGCGGCGCAGGTCGGGGAACATTAGCATCCAAATGGCGGCGATCAGCAACGAGCCGAAGCCGCCGATCAGCACCGAGGGAACGGCGCCCAGCCAGGCGGCGACGGCGCCGGATTCGAAATCGCCCAGCGTATTCGACGAGCCGACGAAAAGATAATTGACGGCGCTGACGCGTCCGCGCTTGTCGTCGGGCGTCTCGATCTGTACCAGCGAGAAGCGGATGACAATGCTCAGGGAATCGGCGGCGCCGAGCAGCGCCAGCGCCATCATCGAGAGCGGAAGCCATGTCGATAGGCCGAATATGATGGTCGTCACGCCGTAGATCGCGACCACGGCGAACATCTTGGGGCCGATGTGGCGCTCGACCGGAAAGCGCGACAGCAGCACGGCCGTGATCAGCGCGCCAGCCGCCGGCGCCGAGCGCAGCAGGCCGAGCCCGATCGGTCCTGCCGCCAATATGTCGCGGGCGAAAATCGGCAGTAGCGCCGTCACGCCGCCGAACAGAACCACGAACAAGTCCAGCGTGATCACGCCGAGAAGCCGCCGCTTCATGCCGATGAATTTAAAGCCGGCCAATATCGAGGCAAAGGTTGGCGGCTCGCGCGCGGCGGGCGGCCCCTTGGCGACGATAAAGCTGACCAAGGTGATGGAAACGCAAAAAAACAGCACGCACAATCCAGCGACCGCGACCGGGCTGACGGCATAAAGCAGCCCGCCCAGAGCCGGGCCACTGATGATCGCCACCTGGTTGGCGGAGGTCCAACCGCCGACGGCCCGGGTCACCAGCGGCGCTGGCACCAGGGCCGGCACCAGCGCGCTCCCCGTCGGCACTTCAAAGGCGCGTGCGCAGCCAATCAGAAAGACGACACCGAACAGCAGCGCCGGGGTGACGGCGTGGACCGCCAACGCCGTCGTGATCAACGCCGCGGACAGCGCATAGACCGCCTGCGCGATGCGAATGATGAGGCGACGATCATACCGGTCGGCGGCATGCCCAATCAGCAGCGTTAAAACCACGGCCGGTACAAATTGAATAAGCCCGACCAGGCCGAGGTCGAACGCGCTGCTGGTCAGTTGATAGAGCTGCCAGCCGATTACCAGCGCCATCATCTGGTAGCCGATCGTCGTCGAGACACGCGCCAGCCAGAACAGCACGAAGGGCCGATGCTGCATGAGTTGCGTCGAAGCAGTGGCACGCTCGCTCATTGCCGCCGGTCACCCGCATTCATGGCGGCAAAGCTCCGCTTCCGCTTTCCGTCGGGCATGAAATTTTCCGGCACTCCGAGCCCGTCATTCCGATGTACTTTTCGTACCTTCGCGGGCAAAAAACTTGTTGAGTTCGGAATTTGGCAGTACGCCGGCAAAACTGTCGAACTTTCCGTCTTTGGCGATCTCCGTGGCCGACTTGATGAAGGCATGCATGGCGACACGCGCCAGCGTACCGCCGACGCTGATGCGGCGCACGCCCATGTCTGAAAGATCCTTGACGGTGAAGCCGAACGCGCCGCTATTGAGAAAATTGATCGGCTTGGGCGCAACCGCCTTGACGGTGGCCTCGATCTGCTCACGGGTTTTGATGCCGGGCGAATAGAGACAATCGGCGCCGGCATCGGCGAAGGCTTTCAGGCGGCGGATGGTCTCGGCCAGGTCAGGCCGGTTCTTGATGAAACCCTCGGTGCGGGCGGTGAACACCACATCGCCGCCGGCCTTGTCGATGGCCGCACGCGCGGTCTTGACGCGGGCGAGCGCGACATCGAAATCGTACAGCGGATTGGCGTCATCGCCGGTGAAGTCTTCGATCGACAGGCCGGCGACGCTGGTCGCAATGCAACGCGTTACGTTCTCGGCCAGGTGGCCGAGGTCGTCGGCATAACCGTTCTCGAAGTCGGCATTGACCGGAACATCGGTCGCCGCGGCGATCTCGGCGAAGTGGGCGAGCACCTGATCACAGGATTGGTCCCCGTCGGCGTAACCCTGGGAATGGGCGTAGCCCGAGCTTGTGGTCGCCAGCGCCTTGAAGCCGAGGCCCTGCAGATAGCGGGCGGTGCCGACATTCCACGGGTTGGGAATGACGAAGCAGCCGCCTTGATGCAGCGTACGGAACGTCCGGCGTTTGTCGGCGGGGCTCATGCGGGGTTCATGTAACGCAAATGGGCGGCGAAAGCTATTGAGAGGATTTTTTCCACTCGGCGTATTCGCCGGCCACGAATTCCGTCGCCGTCTCCACGCAGGCGCGAAACCAGCGCCGCTTGCGCTTTTCCAGATCCCTGCGGATCGCGTCGCGGCGGTCGCGCGTGCCGAGATGAACGGCGGCGAGGTCGCGGCCCATGGCCCAGAGCAGATCGGGATGCAACAGGCGCGCGGCATCGCGCCGGTCTTCGGTGTTGATCTTGCGGTTGTTCGGTGACAGTCGACGTATCAACAAACTTCCGTTCGCCGCGTACCACGGATCGGGCGCACGGTATTTGGCGTGGGCGATATCATTGAGGCGCAACCGTACGCTGCCGCCATGCGCGCGTACCCATCCGGATGGCACCAGCGCCTTGCATTCGCGCAGCAACGGGCCGCCTCGCCAGATGGCATAGCCAAGCCAGCGCGGCCGGCCGAGGCTGCCGGTGCCCGCGGTGTGAGGCCAATAAGCGAGGGCAATCGATTTGTCCGGCAGCGCGCCGGTGAAAACTTTGAGCCAGCGCGTCGGCGGCAGCTCCGGTTTTTTTTGCGCCAGCAAGTCATGATACTGGTTCTCGATCTTTTGCCAGAACATGGCGCGCGCGGCCTCGTCGACCACGAAGCGAGTGCGCAGCCACATATGCTGGCGATCCAGCACGAAGGCTTCCGGAGCGTCGATACCGTGCGCGTAGCCTTCGAGGATGTTGGCGCAAATGGCCTTGAGCGAAATCTGATCCTTGCTCGCCGCCAGCGCCGCGCTGGTCGCCAGTCGGACCAGATCGAGAATATAGGGCATCTCGGCGGCTTCGTCGTAATCGTTGACACCCCAGATCAGCCGGCCCTCCTCATCAACCCAAGTGCCAAAATTTTCCAGATGGATGTCGCCGACCGCCAACGCGGCGGGCGCGCCGGCGAGATCGGGGCAGACATTGAGAATCGTCTCGGCCCAGCGCCAATATGTGGCGCGTAGAAAGGAGAAAGCGCTGTCGCGCATCTTCTTGTGTTTTTTCGCGAGATCGGCCTCGACGATTTCGCCGCGCAGCTCGCGGGCGAGCCAGCGCTCATAGTCCTTATTGGCGGCTCGAATGCGCAGGCCCGACCCCCGCGCGCCTGCAATTTTGCCGCGAGGATGCGCCCAACCGAACGATATTTGCAATTGGCTTTGCGGTTTCCTGCAATTATGACAGCACGCCGCTGGCGCGGCCAAAATTTGATTTTCCGGCCCTGATCGGGTGAACTGCGCGCAAAATAGGGACCGAACCGCTACCGCCGGGAGTAACGCCATGTTGAAAACGATTGCGGCCTTCGACCGCATCGGCGAGGAAAATGCTTTCGCGGTGCTCGCCCGCGCCAATGCGTTGGCCGCCCAGGGCCGCGATATCATCAGCCTCGGCATCGGCCAGCCGGATTTCCGCACGCCCGACTTAATCGTCGAGGCCGCGATCAAGGCGCTGCGTGATGGCCACCACGGCTATACCGCCGCCAACGGCATCACCCCGCTGCGCGAAGCCGTCGCCGCCGACTTGCACAAGCGTTTCAGGGTCGAGGTCTCGCCCGACAGCGTGATGATCATGCCGGGCGGAAAACCGACGATGTTCATGTCGGTCCTGATGTTCGGCGCGCCCGGCGTCGATATCCTCTATCCCGATCCCGGATTTCCGATCTATCGCTCGATGATCGAATATACCGGCGCGCGGCCCGTTCCCGTTCCGATTCGTGAAGAGAACGGCTTTGCCTTCTCGGCGGAAGAAACGCTGAAGCTGATCACGCCGCAGACACGGTTGCTCATCATCAACTCGCCGGCCAATCCGACCGGCGGTGTCACGCCGAAGTCCGAAGTCGACAAGCTCGTCGCCGGGTTGGAAAAATTTCCGGACGTCTGCGTGATGTCGGACGAGATCTATGACCACATGGTCTATGACGGCGAGAAGCACGTCTGCCTGCTGTCATATCCGTCGATCCGCGACCGGCTGATCCTGCTCAACGGCTGGTCGAAGACCTACGCCATGACCGGCTGGCGGCTCGGTTATGCGGTGTGGCCGGGCAAGCTCTACGACTACGCGCGCAAGCTCGCGGTCAACCTGCACTCCTGCGTCAATGCCTCGGCTCAATACGCCGGCCTCGCGGCCTTGACCGGTCCGCAGGACGAGGTGGACAAGATGGTTGCCGAGTTCGACAAGCGGCGCAAAGTCGTGGTCGAGGGCTTGAACAAACTGCCGGGCGTGTCCTGCGCGGTGCCGAAGGGCGCGTTCTACGCCTTCCCCAACGTCAAACGCACCGGCTGGAAAGCCAAGGAGCTTGCTTCCGCGCTGCTTAACGATGTCGGCGTCGTCACCATCGGCGGACCCGACTTCGGCATCCTCGGCGAAGGCTATATGCGGCTGTCCTACGCCAATTCGACCGAGAATATCCTGAAGGCGCTCGGGCGCATGGGTGAGTTTCTCTCCACCCGCAAGGCGGCCTAGGCGCGCGCGGACTTCATCTTCTTCTTACCGGACTCGGACGTCGGCACCATGTGCACTTCGCGCACGGGGTAGGGAATCTCGATTCCCTCGCGCTTGAACGTATCCCACAGCGCCAGCAGCACCTCGCCGCTCACATTGGTGATGCCGTCGATGGGATCGCGAATCCAGAAGCGGAGCAGGAAATTAAGCGAGGATTCGCCGAACGCCTTGAGATGGCAGACCGGCGCCGGCGAAACCAGCACGCGTTCCACCGACTTCGCCGCTTCGATCGCCAGCGCGCAGACTTCGTGCGGATCGCTTGCATAGGAGACGCCGAACGGCACATCGAGGCGCACTTCGTCGTTGGAATAAGACCAGTTGATCACTCGCTGGGTGACGAAATCTTCGTTAGGTATCAGGAATTCGCGGCCGTCGCGTGTGACGATCGAGGTATAGCGCGCGCCCATGGAATCGACCCAGCCGAAATTGTCGCCGACGGTGATCACGTCGCCCGGTTTGATCGATTTGTCGGCGAGCAAAATGATCCCGCTCACCAGATTGGACACGATCTTCTGCAGTCCGAAGCCCAAGCCGACGCCGACCGCACCGGAGAAGAATGCGAGCGCCGAAAAATCGATGCCGACGGTCGAGAGCACGATCAAAATGGCGAAGGTGATCAGCACCAGGCGGATCAGCTTGCCGATCAACACCTGGATCGACGGCGTCAGGTCCGCGCTGCTGCGCACGCGCCGGTCGAGGAAATCGCTGGCCGCATTAGCCGCCCATAGCGTCAGCATCAGCAGCACGGAGGTCTTGACCACCAGCAGCGGCGTGACGCGCAAGCCGCCGATCACGAACCCGATCGAGTCGAGAGCCGCCATGGTCGGTGCCAGCAGTCCGAGGATGCTGAGCGCTGCGATCGACCATGCGAACACGGCCACCAGCCGGTAGACGAATTGATTGCGAATCAGCCCGGCGACCAGCGCAATCACCACCCACGCGGTGGCAAGGCTGGCTGCGACGCCGAGCAGATACGAGCGGCCGGCCAAGCCGAGCGAAAGCATCGCCGCGCGCATCAACACGACCGTCAGCACGAAAATGATGGTGCCTAGATTGGCGAGCAGCAGCCGCGCCGTCGTTTGCAGGAATTGGGGCCAGCCCAGAGTCGCGGCGAGAAGATCGACGCGGCGGCGGATCAGCGTGGCGGCGATCGTGCCGATGACGGCCGCCAGGACGATGAGGCCAAGCTGGCTCAGCAGCCGGATCGAGCTGAATTCGTGGCCTATCGCCTGCAAAGCGTCTCTGATGGTGCCGGCAAGTTGCTGGACATCGTCCATGCCACGCTCTCCGGTCGAGACCCCGGTGGAATTAGCCACCAGTGTGGTGGATTTGAAGTTTCTCCGTCTATCGCGGTAAGCTCGTCGAGAAACTTCAAATCAAAAACCACACTGGAAACATAAACTTGCTAGTGTCCTTTGATTCCGAAGTTCGCATCAGTGGATGCAGCAAGGGTTTGCGAACTTCGGAATCGGACACTAGGTCCGGACCAATATCAGATCGAGCCCGCACCGTGGCCGGCAGTCAGGGGTTATGCACATGTACGACCGGGGTTTGTCCGAAGAACAAAAGATGATGCGGCAAAGCTGCCGCGATTTCGTCGACGACATGGTGCTGCCCTACATCAAGAAGAATTGGCAAAAAGAATGGTCGATGGTCCCGGAAGAACGCCTGCCGCTGAGCATTCTGGAAGGCGCCGATAAAGTCGGCATCCGCGCTTTGGGTGTGCCGGAAGAATATGGCGGCGTGGAACTCGAAAAAGGCACCGAAGTCCGAACCTTCGCGATGATCGCCGAGGAGATCGCGCGCGGCGACTCAGGGCTCGCCGACAAACTGGTGCAGAACTGGAAGGTATCGGTGCTGCTTCGCCAGTTTGCGCCCAAGCATCACCAGGAGAAATTCTTCAAAAGATTGGTGGCGGAGCCGCAATTCCTGATGGCGCACTGCCTGACCGAGCCGCGCGGCGCCTCCGACCGCTGGCTGCCTTACAACGTTCCGGAAGCGGCGATGCAAACCCGCGCCGTAAAAACCAATGGCGGCTGGGTGATCAACGGCCGCAAGCAGTTCATCTCCAACGGCTACGACGCCTCACTTTACGTCGTCTACGCCAACACCAATCCGAAGGTCGGGATGTTGCAGGGCACCTCGTCGTTTTTGGTGCCGCGCGAGACCAAGGGTTTTTCGGTCGCGCGCTGTAATGAGACGCTCGGCTGCCGCTTCATGAACAACGGCGAGATGGCGTTCGAGGATATGTTCATCCCAGACGATCAATTGCTGGTGCAGGACTCAGCGATGGGCTCGGCCGCGGTGTATTTCCGGCCCGGCAAGATCATCCAGGCCGCCAAGAACCTGGGCGTCGGGGTGCGCGCCTTCGAGGCGACTGCGGAATACGTGCAAAATTATGTGCAAGGCGGCCGCATTCTCATCAAGCATCAGGCGGTGGCATTGCGGCTCGCCGACATGGCGACGCGCATCGAGGCGGTGCGTGCGCTGCTCGACCGCGCCTCGCAGGCGGTCGACGACAATGCGCCGGAGGCGGAGACGCTGGTCAACATGGCAAAGATGTTCGCTTCGGAGGAAATCATGAAAGTCGCCCAGCATGCGATCGAGCTGCATGGCGGCAACGGCGTGATGCTCGACTTCGGCATCGAGAAGGTGCTGCGCGACGCGGTCGTGTTCCTGCACATGGACGCGACCGTCGACATTTCGAAATTCAAGATCGTCAAGAACATGTTCCCGGACACCGCCGGCAAATATGCCGGGCCGGAATGACTATCGCAGCGTAAATCTGAATCCGACGACCACCATCACGAGGCCGACTAGCTGGGCGATGCTCGGCACCACGCCGAGCGCAAGAAACCCGATGATGAGGCCGAAGATCGGCACCAAGGCGGGGAAGGTCGACGCGCGGCCGGCGCCAAGCCGCACCACTGCGATCGAAAAAAGATAGATCGGCAGCGCGCCCGCCACCAATCCTTGCACCAAAACCTGCAGCAAATTTTCGTGCCAGCCCATTTGCACCATGTGCTGGTAACCGGCAATCAACAGGAATAGCGGCGCCATCAGGATGAGCGTAAACGTGCCCACCGCAGCCACCGCGCGCATGCCGGGGATGCTCCAGTAGCGCAGCAGGATCCCGAATGTGGCCCAGAAACAGCCGGCGATGACGAACAGCAGGTCGCCGCCGACGCCATGCGTGCCGATGGTGGCGAGCGACTCCGCGCCGAACACCAGCAGGCCGCCGATGATCGCCACCGCGCCGAACAACCGATGCGGTGTCATCCGCTCGCGCAGCAGGAACGTCGCGAGAATGATGCCGAACAGCGCCGCGCAGGCCGGCTGAATGGCGGTGCCGTGGCCGAGCGGCACCAGGATATAGCCGGAATAGGCGATGAAGGCCTGGGGCGGCCCGGACAGGATGCTCATCACCAGCCCGCGCCCCCAGCCGACGCCGCCGAGGTCGGCGATGCCGGCGCGCAGCATCACCGGCAAAAGGAAAATTCCGGTCCAGAAATAGCGGTGGAAGGCAAGGTCGCCGGGTGTGAAGCCGACTTCGATGCCATGCTTGGCCGCGACGAAGCCGGCCGCCCAGCCGAACGCTGCGCCGGTGCCGCAAAGCACCCCGATCAGGAGGCCGGAAGATCGCGCCGATTGGCTCTTTACGTCCAAGGCAATCTCCTGGCTCCGCACAGGTGACTCGAGGCTGGCTGATACTCTAGGATCGCGGCTCAAGTCCAATCGTCAAAACAAAACTGTCACTACACCGGGATGGAAGGCTCATGGCGAAAGCACGCAAAGTCATCATTACTTGTGCCGTTACCGGCTCAATTCATACGCCCTCGATGTCGCCGCATCTGCCAGTGACCGCCGAGCAGATCGCCGATAACGCGATCGCCGCCGCCGAGGCGGGCGCGGCCATCGTCCACCTGCATGCGCGCAATCCGCAGGACGGCCGGCCCGATCAGTCCCCGGAGGCCTTCGCGCCGTTCCTCAAGGTGATCAAGCAGCGCTCCAACGTCGTGGTGAACATCACCACCGGCGGCGCGCCGACCATGACGGTCGAGGAGCGCGTCAAGCCGGCCGCGGCCTTCAAGCCGGAAGTCGCCTCGCTCAACATGGGCACGATGAATTTCGGGCTGTTCCCGATGATCCCGCGCTACAAGGGCAAATTCAAGCACGCCTGGGAGGAGCCGTATCTGGAAGGCTCGCGCAAGGGCTTCTTCAAGAACACCTTCGCCGACATCGAATACATCCTGAGCACCTGCGCGGAAAACAACACGCGCTTCGAGATCGAGTGCTACGACATCGGCCATCTCTATACGCTCAAGCAGTTCCTCGACCGCGGCGTGGTCAAGCCGCCGCTGTTCGTGCAATCGGTGTTCGGCATTCTCGGCGGCATCGGCGCGCACCCCGAAGACGTCATCATGATGAAGCGCACAGCCGACCGCCTGCTCGGTGACAACTACCACTGGTCGGTGCTGGGCGCCGGCGCTAATCAGATGCGGGTCGCGGCGCAAGCCGCGGCCATGGGCGGCAATGTGCGGGTCGGCATGGAGGACTCGCTGTGGATCGGCGCCGGCAAGCTCGCCGAATCCAACGCCCAGCAAGTCACCAACGTGCGCAAAATCCTCGAAGGGCTCGGGCTGGAGATTGCGTCCTCCGACGAGGCGCGCGAAATCCTCTCGCTCAAGGGCGGCGATAAAGTGGCGTTCTGATTATCGCGCGCGGCGCGCCAGCGCCGGACCGTGTGCAACCGCCCAGGCGCCGCCGAACAGCACCGCGGTCCAGAACAGGTCACCGATCACGGTCTTGTCGAGGAACGGCAGCGCCGCGACATAGCATTGCACGAGACCCTGGAAATTCATCGGATACATGCCGTTGAAGGCCCAGACCGCGAAATTGGTCGCGGCGAAGAAGATCAGCGAGCACGACAGCATGGCCGCGACCACCGGCAGTGCGCCCTGCCAGCGCCGCGCCAGCATGCCGGCCAGCGCGGGCACGCAAATCGCCGCAAACACCACCAGCGTGACGCGCCAGTCATCGCCAGGCAGCGCGAAATTGCTCAGCGCCGTGGCGAGCAGCGGGACGACCAGCGCAAGTGCCGGGATACGCAGCATGCGGCCGGCGAACAGCGCGCTGGCGGCGACCGGCCAGACGCCCGGCGCGTGCGGCAAGAGCCGGGCCGCCACGTCGAAGGCAATCAGGAAGGCCACCAGACCTAGATCCATCCAAAGGTCGGCGCGGGTTTTATTCGGCTGCATCGCGGTCACATCCTTAATGGTCATATTCGGCTTTACATAGCATGTTTTTCGGCCCATTCGCCAATGATTCCGGCAAGCGCATCGAGACCGTCGGTGAGCGCCGCCGGGCCCGGCTGCAGGATCAGCGTCGATTTGATCTCGCGCAGCCAGCCGGTGCTAACCGCCGGAACTCGCTCGAACCCTGGCCGGGCCGCGACCTTGGCCGGCACGAATTTCTTGCCGCACCAGGAACCGACGATGATGTCGGGCGCCGCGCCGATCACTTCGGCACCCGTCACGATGCGGTCCCGGGCATTCTTGCGGACGCTAAGCTGCGGGAACACTTCGATGCCGCCGGCGCATTCGATCAGCTCGGAAACCCAGCCGAGGCCGGAGATCATCGGGTCGTCCCATTCCTCGAAATAGATCCGCGGTCGGCGCGGCAACCGTAAAGCTTTCTCGTGTACGGCATCGACGCGCGCGGCCAACGTGCGGGCCAGCGCTTCAGCCTTCTCGGAAGTGCCGACCAGCGCGCCAAGCGTGCGGATCATGTCGAAAATGCCGGCGACGTCGCGCTGATTGAAGGCGTGGACCGCGATATTGGCGCGCACCAGGTCGGCGACGATATCGGCTTGCAAGTCCGAGAACGTCAGTACCAGGTCCGGCTTGAGCGCGACGATTTTCGGCACGTCGGCCGAGATGAAGGCCGACACCCGCGGCTTCTCCTTGCGCACGCGGGCAGGGCGCACCGCGTAGCCTGACACGCCGACGATGCGCGCCTCCTCGCCGAGCAGATACAGCGTCTCGACGGTTTCTTCGGTCAGGCAGACGATTCGTTCGGGCGGGAACATTCCCCACTATAACAGGTCGATGCCGCCCGTCTTAACGACGCGGCCGGCGTCCAGCATGACGACGCGATTGGCCAGCGCCTTCACCTCGGCCGCATCGTGGCTGACATAGATCATCGGCAATTTGGTTTCGTCTCGCAGTCGCAGGAAATAGGGCAGGATTTCGCGCTTGCGCGCCGCATCGAGCGAAGCCAGCGGCTCGTCAAGCAGCAACAAACGCGGGTTCATCAGCAAAGCGCGGCCAAGCGCGACGCGCTGGCGCTCGCCGCCGGACAACGCGCCGGGCCGGCGATCCAAGAGTGGTCCGATATCCAACAACTCCGTCACGCGCTTGAATTGCGCGCCGTCGCGCTTGAGACCGCTCATCCAGCGGCCGTATTCGAGATTGCGGACGACCGACAAATGCGGAAACAGACGTCCGTCCTGGAAAACATAGCCGACGCGGCGCCGGTGCACGGGAATATCGATATTCTCGCTGCTGTCGTAGGCGACTTCCTTGTCGATCAGGATTTGCCCGCGGTCCGGCCTTATCAAGCCGGCTACCATATTGGCGATGCTGGTCTTGCCGGAACCGGAGGGTCCGAACAAAGCCGTCACGCCGCTTTCGCCCTCAAAGTTTGCGCTGAGGGAGAATTCGCCGAGCTGCTTTTCGACATTGACGACCAGCATTTTAAACGCCGTGCACGCGCTTGCCGGCGCGCCGTCCGAACCATTCGGAAACGATCAGCGCGACGAGAGAGATGATGACGGCGATGACGACCAGCCTGAGCGCCTGCGCGTCGCCGCCGGGAACCTGCGTCAGGGTGTAGATCGCCGCCGAAATGGTCTGAGTCTCGCCGGGGATATTCGAGACGAAGGTGATGGTCGCGCCGAACTCGCCGAGCGCGCGCGCAAAGGCGAGGACGGCTCCGGCGATGATGCCCGGCAGGGCGAGCGGAAGCGTGACCGTGACAAACACCCACGCCTTGTTGGCGCCGAGAGTTGCGGCCGCGTCCTCGAATTTGAGGTCGACGGCTTCGATCGACAACCGGATGGCCCCGACCATCAGCGGAAACGCCATCACGCCGCAGGCAAGCGCCGCGCCGGTCCAACGGAACGCAAAGACGATGCCCAGATGCTCGGCCAGCCACATGCCGAACAGGCCGTGGCGGCCGAAGGCGATCAACAACAGATAACCGGTGACCACCGGCGGCAGCACCAGCGGCAGATAGATTACCGCGTTGAGGAGCGTTTTGCCGGGAAAATTCTTGCGCGCAAGAACCCATGCAATGGCGATGCCGAACGGCAGGGCTACCACCGTCGAGACCGCCGCGACGCGCAGCGACAGCGCGACGGCGGTCCAGTCCTGCTGCGACAGCTCGAACACGCGCGGCTACGAAACCGGCTTGATCAAAAAGCTGAAGCCGTACTTCTCGAACACGGCTTTGGCCTCGCCGCCGCGCAGGAATTGAAGATATTTCGCGGTATCCGGCTTCGACGCTATGGTCGCGGCGATTGGATAGGTGACCGGAGGATACGAGCCGTCCGGAAACAGGCCGATGATCTTCACCTTCGGCTCGATCTTGGCATCGGTCTCGTAAACGATGCCGATCGGGGTCTCGCCGCGCGCGACGAAGGCGAGCGTGGCGCGCACATTTTCCGCCTGCGCCAACTTGGGTTCCGCCGCCGCCCAGGCGCCGAGTTTCTCCAGCGCCGCCTTGGCGTAGCGCCCGGCCGGCACCGCTTTGACATCGGCAACCGCAATACGGCTGTCGCCGGCGAGCTTGGCGATGTCGAAGCCCTTAGCGATTGCAATCTTGCCGAACGCCGAGTCGGCCGGCGCGATCAGCACGAGCCTATTGCCGAGCAGATTGACGCGGGTGTCCGGCTTGATGAGCTTGTGCTCGGTTGCATAATCCATCCAGCGCAAGTCGGCGGAGATGAAAATATCGGCCGGCGCGCCTTGTTCGATTTGCTTGGCGAGCGCGGACGAGGCTTCATAGCTGGCCACCACTTTGACGCCGGTGGCCTTGGTGAAGGCGGCATCGGCGTCGTCGAGCGCATTCTTCAGCGACGCGGCGGCAAACACGGTGATGGAATCTTGCGCAACGGCCGGCTGGGTTATACCGGCGGCGAATAGAATAAGAATGGCAAATAGCCTTGCGAACATGGCGGTTTCCTTAGGCGCGATAGCAGCGCCGGTCAGTGCCGATTGAGATTTGAGAGATCGTCGGAACCGCCGTTCCAGCTTTTGCAGCGCACGCACGGTGCGTCACAGGTCGCACTAAGCCTAGCAAGTCTCACAGGCATGGGTAAAGTCTGCTCTTGAGGCGAGGAAATGGCCATGGCGGAAGCGGCGCCCATGGAAGGCGAGTTCGATTACATCATTGTGGGCGCGGGCTCCGCCGGCTGCGTGCTGGCCAACCGGCTGTCGGCCGATCCGGCCAATCGTGTGCTGCTGCTGGAGGCGGGCGGCCGTGACAACTGGATTTGGTTCCACATTCCGGTCGGCTATCTGTTTGCCATCGGCAATCCGCGCTCGGATTGGATGTTCAAGACCGAACCGGAGCCCGGCCTCAACGGCCGCAGCCTCAACTATCCGCGCGGCAAGGTGATCGGCGGCTCTTCGGCGATCAATGCCATGGTCTACATGCGCGGCCAAGCCGGCGACTACGATCATTGGCGTCAGCTTGGCTTGCCCGGCTGGTCATGGGACGACGTGCTGCCGTATTTCAAGAAGCACGAAGATAATTTTCTCGGGGCGAGCGATCACCACGGCAGCGGCGGCGAATGGCGCGTCGAATTTCCGCGCATTCGCTGGGACATTATCGACACCTGGCGCGAGGCGGCGGCGCAAGCCGGCATTCCGCCGGTTCATGATTTCAACACCGGCGACAACGAGGGCTCCTGCTATTTCCACGTCAATCAGAAGCGCGGGCGGCGCTGGTCGGCGGCGCGCGGATTTCTCAAACCGGCGCTGCACCGGCAAAACTTGCGGCTGGAAACCGGATGCCTGGCCGAAGGCTTGACGTTCGACGGCAAGCGCGCGACCGGCGTGCGCTGGCGGCAGGACGGTGTGCGACGGAGCGCGCGTTGCCGCGGCGAGGTCATCCTGGCGGCCGGCTCGATCGGCTCACCGCATTTGCTGATGCTTTCGGGGGTCGGTCCGGCGGCGCAACTTGCGCAATTCGGCATTCCCGTCGTGCTCGACAAAGCGGGTGTCGGCGCCAATTTGCACGATCATCTGCAACTGCGGATGATCTACAAGGTGACCGGCATCACCACGCTGAACGAGATGTATTCGTCGCTTTTGGCGCGCGCCTGGATGGGCGTCAACTATGCCTTGTTCCGGCGCGGGCCCTTGACCATGGCGCCGTCCCAGCTCGGCGCCTTCACCAAGTCCGATGCTTCGCAAGATCGCGCCAATCTCCAGTATCACATCCAGCCGCTGTCGCTCGACAAGTTCGGCGACCCGCTGCACGCGTTTCCGGCCTTCACGGCCAGCGTCGCCAACGTGCGCCCGACCAGCCGCGGCAGCCTGACGCTGAAGTCGGCCGACCCGGCGGCGGCTCCTGCGATCAGTCCGAATTACCTGGCAACCCCGGAAGACCGGCGCGTCGCCGCGGATTCCATTCGTGTTACCCGTAAAATCGTGTCGCAGCCGGCGCTACGGAAATATTCGCCGGTCGAATATTTGCCCGGTTCGCAAGTTCGCGACGATGACGAGACCGCGCTGGAAAAAGCCGCCGGCGATATCGGCACCACCATTTTCCATCCGGTCGGCACGGCCCGCATGGGCCGCGACGACGATACGCGCGCGGTGGTCGATGCCAGGCTGCGCGTCTTCGGCATGGAACGTCTGCGCGTCATCGATGCCTCGGTGATGCCATCGATCACGTCCGGCAATACCAATTCGCCGACCATGATGATCGCGGAAAAGGGCGCCGCTATGATTTTGGAAGATCGAGTGCGTTGAACGTCAACATGTGAATCAGAGGAGGGGTGTCATGAATCTCGTCGAGCGTGTCAAAAATATCCTGCTGCAACCGAAATCCGAATGGGCGGTGATCGAGCGGGAGCCGGGTGACGCCGGTTATCTGTTCACGAGCTATGTCTGCATCGTCTCGGCGATCCCGCCGGTATGCGCGTTCATCGGCACGTCGATTATCGGCTTCGGGCCCTTCCGCGTCGGAATTGTGAGCGGGTTGCTGCACGCGATCGTCGTCTATGTGCTCGGGCTGGTCGGCGTTTTCGTGATGGCCTACATCATCGATTTCCTTGCCGGTGTGTTCGACGGGCAAAAGAATCTCGACAACGCCATGAAGGTGTCGGCCTTTGCGCCGACCGCGGCCTGGATTTGCGGCATCTTCAACCTCATCCCGGTGCTGGCCGTGCTCGGCATCTTGGGGCTGTACAGCATCTATCTGCTGCACACCGGCATCGCAGCGCTGATGAAACCGCCCGAAGGCAAGGCGATCGTCTACACGATCGCCGTCGTGGTCTGCCTGATCGTGGTGTGGGTCGTAGTTTTCGGCATCGTCGGCGCCATTTTCGGCGTCGGGATGATGACACGGTACTAATTTTCTTGGCGCATGATCTTATCCGAAAACCGGTTCCCGCTTTTCGGGATCATGCGCTAAGGCAACGCCTTGAGGTGACGGATCGGGCGGCCGGGCGCGATCGCCTGCGCCGCCGCGACGATGGCGTTGGCGTCGATGCCGTAGTGCCGGTAGAGCTCGGCGAGCGAGCCGGTCTGACCAAAGTGCTCAACACCAAGAGGCCGCACGCGATGGCCGGCGACGGCGCCGAGCCAGGCCAGCGTCGCGGGGTGCCCGTCGAGCACGCTGACGATGCCGCAATAAGGCGGCACGTCGGCGAGCAGCCGCTCGATATGGGAGCGCGCATGCACGAGGCCTCGTTCGCGCGCGCGTTGCGCAGCGGTCCAGCCGGCGTTCAGCCGGTCGGCCGACGTCACCGCCAGAAGCCCGACGTCGCGGCGGTCCTCCGCCATCAGGCCGACGGCGGCGATCGCTTCGGGCGCGATCGCGCCCGTGTAGGCAACCACGATCTGACAATTCGGTCCCGGCTCACGCAGCCAATAGGCGCCGTCCACGATCTGTTGCGCCAGCTCCGGTGTTATTTTGCGCTGGATCTGCTCGATCGGACGCGTCGAGAGGCGCAGATAGACCGATCCGCCGGTCTCGTCGCGCAGCCAATTTCTTTCGGAAACTTCGCCGCCGCTTTTCTGGATATAGGCGAAAGCCCAGCGCAGGATGACCGCCAGCTCGTCGACATAAGCCGGCTCGAACGACGCCAGCCCGTCCTGCGCCATGCCGATCAGCGGTTCGGCGATCGATTGATGCGCGCCGCCTTCGCCGGCGAGCGTAATGCCCGACGGCGTCGCCGCCAGAATAAAACGCGCATCCTGGTAGCAGGCGTAATTGAGCGCATCGAGACCGCGCGCGATAAAAGGATCGTACAGCGTGCCGATCGGCAACAGCCGTTCGCCGTTGATGCTGTGCGACAGGCCGAGGGCCGACAGCAGGATGAACAGGTTCATCTCGGCGATGCCGAGTTCGATATGCTGGCCCTTGGGCGAGAATTCCCAGTTGAAGGTGGACGGGATGTGCTCGCTCTTGAAGATGTCGGCCATTTTCTCGCGCGCGAACAGGCCGCGCCGGTTCACCCAGGGTCCGAGATTGGTCGATACCGTCACGTCCGGCGAGGTCGTGACGATGCGGCGCGCAAACTCATTGTCGCCGCGGCCGATCTCGTTGAGCAGCGCGCCGAAGCCGGTTTGCGTCGCCATGGTGGGCGCAATGGTCACCGGCAGGCTGTCCGGGACCTCGATTTCGGGCGCGTCGAGACGGCGCGACGGTCCCGCGGCGAACGGCACGCGGTCGAGGAATTTCTGCAATTGCTCGGCCGGCAGCGCAAGGCCCTCGAATTTGTCCCACTCGTGGCCCGTGCGCACCGCCATCGCCTTGCGGAACACTTCCATCTGGGCCGGCGTCATCAGGCCGGCATGATTGTCCTTATGCCCGGCCATCGGCAGGCCGAACCCCTTGACTGTGTAGCAGATGAAGCAGGTCGGTCTGTCGCTGGCGGCGGCGTGGAAGACCTCGCGCACCGAGGGCATGTCGTGGCCGCCGAGATTGTTCATCAGTGCCGCGAGTTCGGAGTCCGAGCGCTTCTCGATCAGCTTGCTGACGTCGCCCTGGTCGCCGATCTCGTCGGTCAGCCGCTTGCGCCAGGCCGCGCCGCCGGCGAATACCAGCGCCGAGTAAAGCTGGTTCGGGCAGTTGTCGATCCAGGCCCTGAGCCTGTCGCCGCCGGGCTCCTTGAAGGCGGCCTGTTGCAGCGAGCCGTATTTCAGGATCACCACATCCCAGCCGAAATTCTTGAACAGCTGCTCGTAACGCTCCCACAGCCCTTCGCGCACCACGGCGTCGAGGCTTTGCCGGTTATAGTCGATGATCCACCAGCAATTGCGCACGCCCTGCTTCCAGCCTTCGAGCAGCGCCTCGAAAATATTGCCTTCGTCGAGTTCGGCGTCGCCGACCAAAGCGACCATGCGGCCTTCCGGCCGGTTGGTGCCCCAGCCGTGCGCGCGCACGTAATCCTGCACCAGCGAGGAGAATAGCGTCTGCGCCACCCCGAGGCCGACCGAGCCGGTGGAGAAATCGACGTCGTCGGCGTCTTTGGTGCGCGAGGGATAGCTTTGTGCGCCCTTGTAGCCGCGGAAGGTTTCGAGCTTTTGCCGCGTCTGTTTGCCGAGCAGATACTGGATAGCGTGGAAGATCGGCGAAGCGTGCGGCTTGACCGCGACGCGGTCGGCGGGCTTGAGCACGTCGAGATAAAGCGCGGTCATGATGGTGGCGAGCGAAGCGCTCGAGGCCTGGTGGCCGCCGACCTTCAGCCCGTCGGCATTTTCGCGCAGATGATTGGCGTTATGGATGGTCCAGCTCGCCAGCCAGAGAATCTTCTTTTCCAGTTCGCGTAAGGCTTCGATGTCGTCGGCCATGACGGGTTTATACACCCTCGATCCAAAATCCGCTCGTCCCCGCGAAAGCGGGGACCCAGCCTTTGCAATGCCCGCGTTTAAGAACTGGATTCCCGCTTGCGCGGGAATGAGCGGGTAATTAACGCGTCACCGCCTTGGGATTGGCCGGCGCGTCGATCACGGTCTTGCAGGCCGGCGGCAGGTCGGCGAGCGTGAGCGGCTTGGGCGGGACCTTCGGCGGCGGACCCGGCTTGGGATGCAGGACCGAGTCCTTGAACCAGTAGTCCAGTTCCTTCGCGCCGCAGCCGTCGCCGGCCGGCACCGGCGGCTGCTTGCGGCAATTCGGCGAATCGGCCGGGCATTTCAGCCGGACGTGAATGTGGTCGTCGTGGCCGTACCAGGGCCGCACCTTCGCCATCCAGGGAAAATGCTGCTTGCCCTCCATGCGGCACAATTCCTTCTTGATCGCGGCATTGACCAGCACGCGCTCGACGTCCGGCTGCTCGGCCGCGGTCTTGATGAAGGCCGCGTGCTGCGGCGTCCAGAATTTTGGATTGATATTCAATTTGTCCGCGGCGACGACGTTGATGGCCGATATGTCCTCGCGTTCCTTCTTGTTGAGCTCGTGATCGGGCTCCGGCATGAACCAGATGTCGACGTCGAGCCCGATCTGGTGACTGAGATGGCCGAACGGCAGCGGGCCGCCGCGCGGCTGCGCCATGTCGCCGATCAGGATGCCTTTCCAGCCGGTGGCCTTGGCGGCGAGCGGCGCGAACGTCTCGAGGAAATGGATCAGCTCGGGGTGGCCCCAATTGCGGTTGCGTGACAGCCGCATCACCTGCCAGTTCGGGCCGTTGACCGGCAGTTCGACGCCGCCTTGCAGGCAGCCGCGCGGGTAGTAGCCGATGGCCACGGCCTTGCCGATGCTCGGCAATTTGGTCGTCGAGAACAGTTGCTTGGCCGGCAGTTTGTCTTCGCCGATCGCGGGTTTCTCGGGCGGCGTCGGCACCGGCGTCTGGGCAAGGCTGGCGCCGCCGGCAACAGCGAGCAGCGGCAGACCGAACACGGCAAGAAAACGGGTGCGCATGAGGTTTCCGGTCTAGCGATTCCGCCTATCGCTGTCAGGTTAAATGCGCGCGTTTGTGCAAACAAAACGGCCGAGTTCCCCGCAGTCACCGAGGGTGGAAAAGCGAATAAAGCCAACGGCTTTTATGGTTAACAAACTCTTTACAACAACAGCCTGCCTACGCGATGCTGTTCCGGCACGGGATCTGGCGGGGGTCAAGTCATGCGCAATATTGCTGTCGCCGCCTTGGGCGCGCTGCTGTGTCTCTCGGCACCGGTCAAGGCCGAGCTGCTGGTCAATATCAGCAAATCGCAGCAGCGGCTGTCGGTGACGATCGACGGCGCCGAGGCCTACCGCTGGCCGGTGTCCACCGGACGGCGCGGACACGCGACGCCGGCCGGAAAATTCCGCCCGACCCGCCTTGAGCGCCATTGGTATTCGCATCAATACGGCATGACGCCGATGCCCTGGGCAGTGTTCTTCCACCGCGGTTACGCCGTGCACGGCACCATGGAGGCTTACAATCTCGGCCACGCCGCGTCGCACGGCTGCGTGCGGCTGCGGCCCGACAATGCGTCGATCCTGTTCTCGCTGGTCCGCCAGGAGGGCGCGCAGAACACCAAGTTCGTCATCATGAACGGCCCCTTGCCGGCAGCGCCGGGCGCAAAGCCGATGGCCGCGGCCGATGCGACGGCGCCGACCGCCGCCGGGCAGAATCTCAGTGCCAGGTCGCACGTCGACGTGCCGCGCACGGAGGCGAAACCGGAAATCGCCCAGCGCGACATCCCGCGCAACGCGCACAGCGTGGTCTATCGCGTGCCGGCGGGCGACGACGAAGCGCGTGTCTTGCGCGAACGCGCGGTGTGGCTGGCGAGCCTCGACCGCAAATACGGATTTACGCGGTAAGCGGAAATAATTCTGCGGCTAAGTATCCACCTTCAGCGCCGCGATGAACGCTTCCTGCGGAATGTCGACCTTGCCGAATTGCCGCATGCGCTTTTTGCCTTCCTTCTGCTTGTCGAGCAGCTTGCGCTTGCGCGTGGCATCGCCGCCGTAGCATTTGGCGGTGACGTCCTTGCGAAAGGCGCGCACGGTCTCGCGCGCGATGATCTTGCCGCCGATCGCGGCCTGGATCGGCACCACGAACATGTGCGGCGGGATCAGCTCTTTCAGCTTCTCCGCCATGGCGCGGCCGCGGCTCTCGGCGCGGGTGCGATGCACCAGCATGGCGAGCGCGTCCACCGGGTCGCCGTTGACCAGCATCTGCAGCTTGACCAGATCGGCTTCCTTGTAGTCGGTCAGGTGATAATCGAACGAGGCGTAGCCGCGCGACACTGACTTGAGCCGATCGTAGAAATCGAACACCACCTCGTTGAGCGGCAGATCGTATTTCACCATCGCCCGGTTGCCGACGTAAGTGAGTTCTTTCTGGCTGCCGCGGCGATCCTGGCACAGCTTGAGCACGGAGCCGAGATATTCATCCGGCGTCAGAATCGTCGCCTCGATCCACGGCTCCTCCATTTTCAAAATCTGCGTCGGATCGGGCATGTCGATCGGATTGTGGATCTCGATTTCCTTGCCGTTGCGCAAACTCATTTTGTAGATCACCGACGGCGCGGTCGCGATCAGATCGAGATTGAACTCGCGCGCCAGCCGCTCCTGGATGATTTCCAGATGCAGCAGGCCGAGGAAGCCGCAGCGGAAGCCGAAGCCGAGCGCGGCGGAAGTCTCCATCTCGTAGGAAAAGCTGGCGTCGTTGAGCCGCAGCCGGCCCATGGCCGCGCGCAGGTCCTCGAAATTGACGGCATCGACCGGAAACAATCCGCAGAACACCACCGGTATCGCGGGGCGGAAGCCGGGCAGCGGCTCGTCCACCGGATTGCGTTCGTCGGTGATGGTGTCGCCGACGCGCGTGTCGGCGACTTCCTTGATCGAGGCGGTGAGCATGCCGATCTCGCCGGGGCCGAGCTCATCGACTTGCGCGAGCTTGGGCTTGAACACGCCGACGCGGTCGACCTCATAATGCGCGGCGATGCCGATCATGCGGATGCGCTGGCCCTTCTTGAGCACGCCGTCGACCACCCGCACCAACACCACGACGCCGAGATAGACGTCGTACCAGCTGTCGACCAGCAGCGCCTTGAGCGGTGCGTCGCGGTCGCCTTTCGGCGGCGGCAGGCGGGTGACGATCGCTTCGAGCACCTCGGGGACGTTCTCGCCGGTCTTGGCCGAGATCATGATGGCGTTCGAGGCGTCGAGCCCGATCACGTCCTCGATCTGCTTCTTGACCGCCTCGGGCTCGGCCGCCGGCAGATCGACCTTGTTGAGCACCGGCACGATTTCGTGGCCGGCGTCGATGGCGTGATAGACGTTGGCGAGCGTCTGCGCTTCGACGCCCTGGCTGGCGTCGACCACCAGCAGCGAGCCCTCGCAGGCGGCGAGCGAGCGGTTGACCTCGTAGGCGAAGTCGACGTGGCCGGGGGTGTCGATCAGATTGAGGATGTAATCCTTGCCGTCGCGCGCCTTATAATTGAGCCGCACGGTCTGCGCCTTGATGGTGATGCCGCGCTCGCGCTCGATATCCATCGAGTTCGAGCACCTGCTCCTTCATCTCGCGCGCCTCGAGCCCGCCGGTGAGCTGGATCAGCCGGTCGGCAAGGGTGGACTTGCCGTGGTCGATATGCGCGACGATGGAGAAGTTGCGGATATTCTGGATCGGGACCGCCGTCATGGCGCGGCAGATAACACTCAAGGGTAGCGCCTACAAGCGGAGCGGTGGGCTTAATCCCTTGCGACATGGACGATTTTTGCGCCCCATGCGATAGAACCGGCCAATGCCGAGGCTGAAGCCCATTCACGCCCTGCGCGGCGCGCTGATCGATCCGGCGGGCTCCGAGCGCAACGTTGTGCTGGCGCTCACGGCCTATGTGGTGCTCTGGACGATCTACGGCACCATCGCCAAAAGTGAGCCAGGGTCTGCACCCCGATATGACCGAGCTGATCGCCTGGTCGCGCGATCTGGCCTGGGGCTACAAGCACCCGCCGCTGGCGGCGCTGATGGTGAGGCTGTGGTTCAGCGTGCTGCCGGTCGCGGAATGGTCCTATTACCTCTTGGCGATGCTGATGCCGGCGATCGCGCTGTGGGTCGCCTGGCGGCTGTCAGCGGATTATCTCAACATCGAAAAGCGCGTCGTTGGCCTGGCACTCCTGACGTTCATCCCGTTTTTCAATTTCCACGCGCTGAAGTTCAACGTCAACACCGTGCTGATGCCGCTGTGGGCGGTGACGACGTTGTGGTTCCTGCGCTCGTATAAAACGCGCAGCGCTCTCTGCGCCGCGCTCGCAGGCGTCGGCGCAGCGGCCTGCATGTTGGGCAAATACTGGTCGATATTCCTACTCGCGGGTCTCGCGCTCGCCGCGCTGATCGACCGGCGGCGCGCCGTTTATTTCCGCTCCGCCGCGCCCTGGAGCACGATTGCCGCCGGTTTCGTCGTGATCGCGCCGCATCTGGTCTGGCTTTACCGGAATGACTTTTCGCCGTTCGAGTACGCCATGTACGTTCACGGCGCCAAGACGCTCGGCGATACCGCGATCTCCGTGCTCGGCTATCTCGCCGGTTCGGCCGGCTATGTCGCGATCCCGGTGATTATCGTGCTGGTGATCGCGCGGTCGAGCCGCGCGACCATGGCCGACATGGTCTGGCCTGACGACGGCGAACGCCGGCTGGCGGCGGCGGCGTTCTGGGGGCCTTTGCTGCTGCCCGCCGTTGGCGCTCTGGCCGGCGGCATCGAACTCACGTCGCTATGGTCGATGTCGGCCTGGACGCTGCTGCCGGTGCTGCTGCTGTCGCCTCCCGCTATGACCATAAAGGAAATTGACACGCGCCGAATCCTGGCCACCGCAATCGTGCTGCCGCTGGTGATGCTGGTCGCCTCGCCGGTCATCGCCGTCATCGCCCAGCGCCAGGGCCCGCCGCCACAGACGGCGCATGCCGGATCGCTGGCGACCGAGGTCGAGCGCCTCTGGCATGAGACCACGCCGCAGCCCTTGCGCTTTGTCGGCGGCAACGGCGATCTTGCGGATGGCGTCATAACCTACGCGACCGACCGGCCGCGTGTGCTGGCGGACACGCCGCCGCCGGACGCGGCCGAACTCGCGCGCAGCGGCCAAGTGATCGTGTGTTTTGCCGAAGATTCCGCCTGCCGCGGCAGCGCGCCCGCGGCGGCGCGCCGCATCGAAACCGAGATCGTGCGTAATTTCCTGCGCTTTCCCGGTAAGCCGCGGCGCTATACGATCTTCATCGTGCCGCCGCGGCCTTGAACCGCCGTCCTTCGTGGATGCAGCTGAACGCCGACAATGAGCCTTGCCGATAAACTAGATGCGCTGCGTCTGCCGCCCTTGCGGCTCAAGCCGATCGAGCGGCTCGTAGACGCGCTCACCGATCCGGCGCGGCGCGAGCGCGCGATACTCGTCGTGCTCGCGGGCTACGTCCTGCTCTGGACGCTCTACGGCATGATCGCCAAGGCCAGCCAGGACATGCAGGTCGACGCCGCGGAGTTGGTGGTGTGGTCACATCATCTCGCGCTGGGCTATTCGAAGCATCCACCGCTCGCGCCGTGGCTGGTGCGGGCGTGGTTCACGGTCTTTCCGCTGCGCGACTGGTCCTACTATCTGTTCGCCATCGCCTACGCGGCGGTCGGACTGTGGATCGCGTGGCGTCTCTATGCGCGCTATCTCGCGCCGGACAAGCGCGTCATCGCGCTCGCCTGCCTCATGCTGGTGCCGTATTTCAATTTCCACGGCATCCGTTTCGACCATAACGCGGTGCTCGGGCCGCTATGGGCGGCAACCGCGTTCTGCTTCATCCGCTCGTTTGATACGCGCGAGCGCGGCTGGGCGGCGCTTGCCGGCGCGGCGGCCGCTGCCGCCATGCTCGGCAAATATTGGTCGATCTTCCTGCTCACCGGCCTTGCGCTCGCCGCGCTCACCGATACACGGCGAGCGCTCTATTTCCGCTCCGCCGCGCCGTGGATCACGATCGGCCTGGGCGCGCTGGTGCTCGCGCCGCATTTTGTCTGGCTGGTGAAGCACGATTTCATGCCGCTCACTTATGCCGTCGGTGCGCACAAGGTGAAATCGTTCGGCGATACGGTCTTTACCGCGGGCCGCTATCTCTTCGGCGGCCTTGGCTATGCGGCGGCGCCCACGCTCATCGTGCTGGCGCTGACCCGCCCGCGCGGCGCGGTCTTGGCCGATATGCTGCTGCCAAAAACGCCCGAACGGCGCTTCGTCGCGGTGACGTTTTGGACAACGCTGGCGCTGCCGGTTCTTGTCGGGACGCTTCTCGACGTCGATCTCAATCCGATTTGGACGATGCCGGGTCTCATTCTTTTCCCGGTACTCCTGCTGTCGCCGGCTTCCCTCGTGCCCAGCCGGCAGGCGGTGGTCGCCGTCACGGCGCTGGCTGTCGCATTGCCGCTGGCGATGCTGATCGCGGCGCCGGCCATCGCCATTGCCATCCACCGCGCCGGTCCCGATCCGGTGTCGGCGCATGCCAAGCTCTTGGCCCACCGCGTCGAACAGGAATGGCGGCGCACCAGCGACCGCCCGCTGCTGATTGTCGGCGGCGACTACGGCATTGCCAACGCCACGGCCTTCTATCTGCCGGACCATCCTGTGGCCTATCCGGTGTTGGAGCCGGAAACCGCGCCCTGGGTGACGCCCGAGCGCATCGCAAGGGACGGCGCGGCGATGGTGTGCCAACTCACCCCCGGCGAGCACGCCTGCACGCTTTTGATTCAGCAGGCGATCGATAAAGCGACAACCGGCAATCCGCCGCCGCGCCATGTCGAGGTTACGCTCACGCGGACGTTCTGGGGCATCGCCGGCAAACCGCGGCTCTACCTGATCATAGTCGTGCCGCCGCGGCCGTGAGCGGCAGTCAGCGCCGGCCGAATCCGGCTTTGGCGATCAAGCTCAGGTCTTCGAGCAGCGATGCGCGCGCGGCCATCGCATGTTCGAATGCCGCACTCGCCGCATCGAAGCGTTTCAGCTGGTTTTTCTTGTCGTCTTCGTTCAAAAACGAATAGGTCAGCGATGCCCGGGCAATCGCTTTCAGCGCCGCATAGTCGAGCCCGTAGTCGCGGGCGGCGCGGACATATTCGTTGGTGAGATCGATCCGCTCGACCGCGGCGTCGTCGGTCGACAGCACGACCGGCACGCCGGCGGCGCGGTAGGCCGGAAACGGGTGCTCGTTGCCGCGCACGCCCAGGATTTGGTCGTTGCTGGTGAGATTGATTTCGACGGCGACCGGCCGATCGCGCATGGTCTTGAGCAAGCGGTCGAGATTATGCTCGAACGCCAGATCGACGCCGTGACCGATGCGTTTGGCGCCGGCGACCTCGACCGCCTCGCCGATGTGAAACGTCAGATCGGCGGGCGGCACCAGCCCGAGCCATAATTCGCCGGCATGCAGCGCGACGTTCACAGGCTTGCCGGGAGGATTGTTGGCGAGAAAGGCGATGGTGCGCATCTGTGCGCTATAATCATGCAGGGCGATATCCGCGTCCTCGGCTTGCACGAAGTTAAAGCCGATCACCTTTGGGTCGGCGCGCACGATGGCGGCGGCGATCGCGGTCTGCACGAAGATATCGTCCGGCGGACTGCTGCGCGAGACTTGGGCGATGAAGCGGTAGTCAACCCTGCAGCCGGGCTTTGAGCGGGCCGAATCGCATCCGCGCTTTCGCTCGATGTCTTCGACAGAGTTGTCGAGTTCGGCCTTTTTGCCGGCGACGAAGGCGGCGAGCCCGGCTTTTTCCAGCGCCTCGAGCTTGTCCTTCGGGTCGGCCTTGCCCTTGATCGCGGCGACCATTTGTTGACGCTCGTTGAAGCCGGAAAACGACGTCATCAGCTCGACATATTGCGCCGCCTGGTCCTGGTAGTAAGGCAGCAGTTCGACTACTTCGTCGTTGAAACGCGGACCCGACACCGCGCTGAACCTGCCGAAGGTAGCGAAGAAATGATCGTGCCCGGTCGGCTCGGTCGGCGTCGGCACGAAATTGCGCATCGACAGGCTGTTGACAATGCGGTCGCGCGCCGCCTGATCGTCGGCGATGCCTTGCATCGGCACGGTTTTGGGCTGCGGATCCGAGGGCAATTTCGCCGGCGGATCGCAAGGCGGACTGACGATGGCGTTGTCACTCAAACGCAGGCATAGCTTGTCGGCGACCGCCCATTCGATATAGCGCTCGGCATAGACCGCGCCCGAAAGATGCACGTGCAGGTCGCCGCCCTTCGGCATGTCTTTGAGGAAGTTACGCAGCGTGGTCTGGTTGCCGCGCGCATCGGCAAATACGGCGGCGGTAACGGTTGAGTCCCACCGAGCTGTGAGCAGCGCGGCGCCGATCAGGACAAGAACGACGACTACGCTAACCAACCGCGCCGAGACACGGCGTGGCCGCGCCGATCGCGACTTTTTGTCCGGATTCTCGGCTGTCTTTGGTTTCTTCATGCGCCCGCCCGCGTCCGGCGCAGCCGTGTGTAGCCGCGCGTCGCTTGTGGTGTAGCACGACTTAGAGCGGGTCTACACTCATTGCGGGTATCGCGCTAAAGATGTAAAGTGACGCAAATAATCGCTATTTGTTCTTAGTGTTGAGGGGGTACTTATGAGCACCAGCACAAACAACGAGGAGCAGGTTACGCCGCAGCAATCGGCGGCGGCGCCGCTAGCGCAGCCGGCGCCGGATCCGGATCTGGTAAGTCGTTTCGGGACTAACCTACTTGGAATCATACTTTTCGCTATCGCGCTTCTCGTCTTTTGGGTCCTCATTCAAACTTGGCCCGTGCCCGTGCCCGTGCCGGCGCCCGGCGCAAACGGCGCGCCCGGGGCAAACGGCGGCTATTCACCAGCTTGGTTATTATTTTTGGATCTGACTTCGGTCTCCTCCGACGGCAGGCTTTTTATCACCGTCGCGGCGGCCGGGGCGCTCGGCAGCCTTATTCATAATCTTACTTCATTCGTCGATTTCGTCGGCAACCGTCGTCTGACGCGAAGCTGGGTATGGTGGATATTGTTGCGCACCCCGATCGGCATGGCGCTGGCGTTGCTATTCTACCTCGTCCTGCGGGGCGGGCTCGTTGTGCCATCGCTGCCGAACGCGGGAGGGAATTCAGGAAGCACGACGAATTTGCTCAATCCTTATGGTATCGCTGCGATTGCGGCGATGGCCGGCATGTTCTCCAAGCAGGCGACCGACAAACTGCGCGAGATCTTCGACACTCTTTTCCGCACGGCCCAACCGGTCAACCGTGCCGACCCTCTTGAACTCCCCGCGCCGACGATCACCGCGGTAGCCCCGCCGAAGCTTGCGGTTAAAGACCCGACGAGAACGCTGACGATTACCGGTGCTGGATTTAAGCCCGATTGCAAGGCGACCATCAACGGTGAGCCGCGGGGCGTTGAACGCAGCAGCGACACCCAGCTCAAGCTCACGTTATTGGACAAGGATGTGGCGGCAACAGGCGTCCTGCAACTCATTGTGCAGAATTCGGACCAAAACAGAGAGAGCTCAAAGGCGTTCTCGGTGCCGGTGGAGTAGCCGACTAGACACGAAAGGCCAGGCTTTCGGCCTGGCCATTGCGCGAACTAAGGCGTGAAATCTCAATACCGGTAGTGATCGCTCTTGAACGGGCCCTGCTGCGGCACGCCGATATAATCGGCCTGGTCCTTGCGCAACTCGGTCAGCTTCACGCCGATCTTGGATAGATGCAGCCGCGCGACCTTCTCGTCGAGCGTTTTCGGCAGCACGTAGACTTCCTTCTTGTACTTGCCGCCTTTGTTGTTCGCCCAGAGTTCGATCTGCGCCAGCGTCTGGTTGGTGAACGACGCCGACATCACGAAACTCGGATGCCCCATGGCATTGCCGAGGTTCACCAGCCGGCCTTCCGACAACAGCACGATGCGATGGCCGTCGGGGAAGGTGATCTCGTCGACCTGCGGCTTGATGTTGTCCCACTTCAGGTTCTTGAGGTGCGCGATCTGGATCTCATTGTCGAAGTGGCCGATGTTGCAGACGATGGCGCGGTCCTTCATCTTGCGCATGTGCTCGATGGTGATGATGTCCTTGTTGCCGGTGGCGGTGACGAAGATGTCGGCGCGCGGCGCGGCATCCTCCATGGTCACGACCTCATAGCCTTCCATCGCCGCTTGCAGCGCGCAGATCGGATCGACTTCCGACACCATGACGCGGCAGCCGGCCTGGCGTAGCGAGGCGGCGGAGCCCTTGCCGACGTCGCCGAAGCCGGCGACCATCGCCACCTTGCCGGACATCATCACGTCGGTGCCGCGGCGGATGCCGTCCACCAGCGACTCGCGGCAGCCGTAGAGGTTGTCGAATTTCGACTTGGTGACGCTGTCGTTGACGTTGATCGCCGGAAACAACAGCGTGCCGGCCTTCTGCATGTCGTAGAGCCGGTGCACGCCGGTGGTGGTCTCTTCCGAGACGCCTTTGATGTTCTTGGCGATTTCGGCGAACCAGCCCTTGGGCTTTTCCTTCAACAGGCGCTTGATGAGGCCAAAGAAAACCTCTTCCTCTTCGCTGTTATGCTGATCGAGGAACATGGCGTCGTCGTGCTCGGCGCGCAGGCCCTGGTGCACGAACATAGTGGCGTCGCCGCCGTCGTCGAGGATCATGTTGGGCGTGCCGCCGCCATGCCATTCGAACAGTCTGGCGGTATAGTCCCAGTAGTCCTTCAGGCTTTCGCCCTTGATCGCGAACACCGGAACGCCGGCGGCCGCGATCGCCGCGGCGGCGTGGTCCTGCGTCGAATAGATGTTGCATGACACCCAGCGCACGTCGGCGCCAAGCGCAACCAGCGTCTCAATGAGCACCGCGGTCTGGATCGTCATGTGCAGCGAGCCGGCGATGCGGGCGCCCTTAAGCGGCTGCTTGGGGCCGTACTCCTCGCGCGTCGCCATCAGGCCGGGCATCTCGGTCTCGGCCAGCGAGATTTCCTTGCGGCCGAATTCGGCGAGCGCGATGTCCTTGACGATGTAGTCGCCGGCTTTGGCTTGCGGCTGGGCGGAAGCGGTCATGAACGGTCCTGTGTAAAACGCGTGAAAATGCTGGGTGATTGGCCCGAGCCTATAACAGGCCGCCGCCGGGGCCGCAACGCATATATAAAGATTGCTTTATGTTCGTGCGCGCTAATCTTCTTCGCCGAAACGCGAAGCGATCAGTTTGCATAGCGCATCGACGGCTGCGGCTGCCTCATTACCGGTGGCCTGAATGGTGATCGTGATGCCCGGTCCCGCCGCGAGCATCATCAAACCCATGATCGAGGTGCCGCCCACGGTCTCGTGCCCGCGGGTGACGGTTATGACCGCATCGAATTGTTCGGCGCACTGCACGAACTTGGCCGAGGCGCGGGCGTGCAGGCCTTTTTTATTGATGATCTCGCTCTCGCGCACGACGGCCTTGCCGTCCGCTGGAGCGTCGCCGCTCATTTACCGGTGAGGACCCGGCTGGCAATGGTGCAGTATTTGCGGCCGGCTTCCTGGGCCGCGGCCACCGCCTGTTCGAGCGGGCAGGTTTCGCGCACTTTCGCGAGCTTGATCAGCATCGGCAGATTAATGCCGGCCAACACCTCGACCTTGGGCTGACTCATCACGGAAATGGCGAGATTGGAGGGGGTGCCGCCGAACATGTCGGTCAGGATGGCGACGCCGCTACCGCCATCGACCCGCTTGACCGCCTCGAGAATGTTTTTCCGGCATTGTTCAACATCATCGTCGGGGCCGATGGTCACCGTCTCGATCTGCCGCTGGGGTCCCACCACATGCTCCAACGCGGCGCGAAACTCGATGGCGAGCCGCCCGTGGGTCACTAATACGAGGCCGATCATCCCAAACTCCTCGCGGGCGCTACGTTGCGCCGCACGAATGGGGGCGCATTCAGGCCCATTCGAAGGCCCGTTGCAAGGGCCTTGGTCGCTATATAGGCGCTCTGCTGCACTGCGAAAAGATGGAGCCAAAGGGGGGTCTCGGAAAGGTCCGTTTTCGGCGTCGGCGATCCTAGGCCCTTTATAGTTAATTTTTCCCGCTCGGACGGTGGGAGGTAGCCCAGGTGCCGGCCTAAGGTCAAATGGCTGGGCTGCCCTTCAGGAAGGCCAGGACCATAGGCTGGGCGGCTATTCCAGCCGGGATCGAAAGACGCGGTAGGGACACCCCACCGATGACAGTCTGGCAGCCCTTTGTGTCCGGGTGGCGGGTGGCATCTTCGGCCGCTAAATCGACCACCAGTCCGACCACGGCAATAGGTTCATAGGCCAGTCGCCGGATGCCCAGACCTCGGATTTCAATCATGCCGGCCAGCGCCGGGGCGGGGCGCACCAGCAGCCGGCCCGAATGATGCTGAACATGGGCACGATCGTCCGCCACCAGCCGGGCGAAGGGCAGAGCGCCTTGCACGGCCGCTTGCAGGAGATTCCAGACCAGTTGCGATTTGCCGGAGCCCGCCGGCCCGCGGATCAGCGCCGCCTTGCGCCCGATCAGCACGGCCGAGGCGTGGATCGTTGCCGTCTCGTCCGCCATTACATCGCCGGCAGCCGCACCACGAAGCGGGCGCCGAGCACGCGCGGCGCCTGACCGGCGGCGGCGACACTGTTGCGGTTCTCGACCCGGATGCTGCCGCCATGGGCTTCGATGATCTGCTTGGAAATCGACAGGCCGAGACCGGAATTCTGCCCGAAGCCCTGGTGCGGCCGGTCGGTGTAGAAGCGCTCGAAAATCTTATCCAGAGCTTCCGGGCGGATGCCGGGACCGTCGTCGTCGACCACGATCTCGATTTCGCTCTTGAGTCTCCGGCACGTGATGCGCACGTTGCCGCCGGGCGGCGAGAACGAGCGCGCGTTGTCGATCAGATTGCTGACCACTTGGCCGAGTCGCGAGTCGTGACCGGGCACTTTGAAAGCCGCCAGGCTGCCGCCTTCAAAGGCAAGCGTCACGCTGACATCGTCGGCGCGAATCTCATTCGCGGCGACGATCAAGGCATCAAGCAGCTTGGCGATGTCGACATTGCTGGCTTCTTGACGTTGCAGCTCGGCGTCGAGGCGGCTGGCGTCGGAAATATCCGAGATCAGACGGTCGAGCCGCTTGACGTCGTGTTCGATCACCTCGAGCAGCCGGCGGCGGCTGTCCTCGCTCTTGGCCAGTGGCAAGGTCTCGACCGCCGAGCGCAGCGAGGTGAGCGGATTGCGCAGTTCATGCGCGACGTCGGCCGCGAAGCTTTCGATCGCCTCGATGCGGGTATAAAGCGCATTGGTCATTTCGCGCAGCGCGCCGGACAATTCTCCGATTTCGTCACGGCGGCGGGTGAAATCCGGGATTTCGACGCGGCTACGGATGCGGCGGCGCACGCGCTCGGCGCCGTCCGCGAGCCGGCGCACCGGACCGGCGATGGTGCCGGCGAGCAACATGGAAAGAACCACCATCACGGCGGCGGCAACCAGAAACACCTTGACGATGGCGAGCCGCTCGGCCTCCACCATGTCGTCAATGTCGGCGCCTTGGGTCGACAACATCAGCGCGCCGCGCACGGCGCGGAAACGCTGCACCGGCACCGCGACCGAAACGATCACTTCGCCGCGGTCGTTGACGCGCACCATGCTGGCGTGAAGGCCACCGAGAGCCTGCTCGACCTCCGGGTAGCCCTTGCCGTTTTCCGGCCCGAGTTCCTTGTAGATCGGCAGGTCGCCGCGCCCGAACCAGCGCCGCATGGCCATGAAGGCGCGCTCCATGATGCCGGGGTTTTCGCTATCGGGCGGCGGCAAGTCGAAGCGCAGCACGTCGCCGCGGCCATAAAGGTTGCGGCTGTCGAGAATCAGCACGCCGTCGCGATCATAAATGCGGGCGCGCGTCTTGGTGGGCGAGACCAGGCGGCGCAGTACCGGCGCTACCCGCTCCGGATTGATCGGGAATTCGATGCCGGACTGCGCCTCGTCGGACGGCCCATAGCTTTCACCGGCTTGCAATTCCAGCAGCCGTTCGGGATCGATGGTGATGGAATCGGTTTCGACTGTCGCGGACGCCGCGATGGCGCCGGCGATGATTTCGCTCTGCACCAACAGGCTCTGGACGCGCGCGTCGATCAGCCCGGCGCGGAACTGCGAAAGATAGAGCACGCCGGTCAACAGCGCGATCAGGCCGGCGAGGTTGAGAAAGACGATACGGCGCGTAAGGCTGGAAAAACTTTGCGCGATGAAGAACTGCCAGGCCGACCGCAGCGGCCGCCTGATCGCAGCGAAGCGCTGGCGTTCGGGACGCGCGACTTCTTCGTCGAGCCTTTCGGCTTCGGCGTTCTGCGCCTGAGTTTCCGCGGTTCGATCGAGCACGTCGTTCAGCCCGGTTGATCGTGGAGATTTTACCCCAAGCCGGGACGCTATGTCAGGGCATTAATCCGCATCATTACCGATGCGTCATGTTTCCTTGAAGCGATAACCGACGCCGTACAGCGTCTCGATCATCTCAAAGTCGTCGTCGACGACTTTGAACTTCTTGCGCAGGCGTTTGATATGGCTGTCGATAGTGCGGTCGTCGACGTAAACCTGGTCGTCATAGGCCGCATCCATCAGCGCGTTGCGGCTTTTTACCACGCCGGGGCGGGTGGCCAGCGCCTGCAGAATGAGAAATTCGGTGACCGTGAGGGTCACGGGATCGTTCTTCCAGGTGCAGGTGTGGCGCTCGGGGTCCATACGCAGTTGGCCGCGCTCGAGCGCCTTGGCGTCGGTCTCCTTGGGCGCGGCGGCATCCTTCGGCGAGATGCGGCGCAGCACCGCTTTGACGCGCTCGACCAGGAGCCGCTGCGAGAACGGTTTGCGGATGAAATCTTCGGCGCCCATCTTGAGGCCAAACAATTCGTCGATTTCCTCGTCCTTGGAGGTGAGGAAGATGACGGGAATGTCGGTCTTCTGACGCAGCCGCCGCAATGTTTCCATGCCGTCCATGCGCGGCATCTTGATGTCGAGGATGGCGAGGTCGGGCGGCGAGGTTTTGAAGCCGTCGAGCGCCGAGGCGCCGTCGGTATAGGTCATGATCCGGTAGCCCTCGGCCTCGAGGGCGATCGAAACGGAGGTAAGGATATTGCGGTCGTCGTCAACGAGAGCAATGGTTGGCATAAGCCCCTCTTTGGCGTGACGGTTCCGCGTGTTTTGAAGCCCACAAACAGGGTCTGAAATGTGGCCTCTTTGCAACAACTATGTGATTCGGTAGCGAATTCAAGGTCATTTGCCGCAAGACCGCACATCGTTAACGTGGTGCCATGAAATCCGAACCCGAATTCAATGCACCATTGGCTGCGAAAAAGCTGCTGCGGGAAGCACGTAGCGGCGCATTGGCAACGTTGATGCCGGATTCCGGCAATCCGTATTGTTCGCTGGTCAATGTCGCGACCGATGTGTCCGGCGCGCCGCTTATGTTGCTGTCGCGGCTGGCGATTCACACCCGAAATCTGCTCGCGGACAATCGAATTTCGCTGATGCTGGACGAGCGCAAGCAAGGCGACCCGCTGCAAGGCGCGCGCGTCATGCTGATGGGTTCATGCGCGAAGAACCCCGATTCCTCGGCCGCGAGCCTGTATCTGCGGCGGCATCCGGAGGCCGAGCAATACGCCGGCTTCGCCGACTTTGCTTACTACGCGATGACCATCGAGCGGGTTCATCTGGTCGCCGGCTTCGGGCGCATCGTCGATCTCAAGCCGCAAGATATCCTCACCGATATCTCCGACGCGCAGACGCTGATCGACGCGCAGGGCGAAGCCATCGCGCACATGAACGCCGACCATGCCGAGGCCTGCCGACTCTACGCCACAAAACTACTCGGCGCGCCCGACGGCGACTGGAAATGCGTCGGCATTGATCCCGAAGGTCTCGAATTGCAACATGGGCTAAACGCCCTGCGGCTGCTTTTCCCGCAACGCGTCACGGCACCGGGACCGCTGCGCGCGGTGCTCAAGCAACTCGCCGATGAGGCGCGGGCGCGTTAGGCGCGACGCCAAAATAAGCCGATGGCAAAGCGCGGTGTTATCCCGGGCCGGACAAGATCGCGCCCCATATGCGAGCCTTCCGCAGGACGGGCGGCTACTTCGGCCTCGCGCCCATGTTTGAGCGCGATCAGAAATGGGTCGTTTTGCGCCAGCACTTCGTAATTTAGCGCGACCTTCTTCCAGGAACTGGCGAGATTGAGGAAAAACCGGCGCATTTCCCGGTTCTTGGATTCTTGCGCCAGCAGGGTGCATTCATCGGCGCTTCTCCAGGCTTCCTGAATGATATCGGGCATGACCCCTCCCGAACGTACCCTACGAAAAAATACCGGGAGTGCGGAAATGTTCGGGCGAAACCAAGACTCATGAACAGCTATGCGCCGTTAGCGTAAAGCGTTCATTGCGCCGATCGCAGACTCGACGTTGGTAGGGCCGCCATTTGGAATTTTTTCGCTGCGATATCTCGAAAAGAAAAATCTTATTCGGAATGTGGCGTTTGGTTCATGTCGTTCAACAAGGCTCCCGGTTGCCGGCATCGTAAGCCAGGCTTGCCGAACGGCCCGGCGGGCCGAGCCGCTAATCTTTCCGATGCCGCTTGCGGCCGGACGATGGTTAAGTGCGTCGCCAGGTGCGCGCTTCGGCATGAAATTAACGGTTTTGATGCAGCGCAATGCAGGCCGGCAACCAAGCTTGGCCTTTCTTCTTGAGCTTTGGGAATGTTCATGGCAAAGGTCGCGCGCCTTGGAACGAGGGGCTATACTTAGGTCTTAAAGATACAAGACCGTCATGGCCCGGCGAGGGGTCAGGAAACGGCCCGCCTGTTTGGGAGGACGACGCGTGCAGGAATTGGGGTTGAGGAACGGCGCCTATGGTGCCGACAAATTCGGTTTCAAGGGGCTCGCCGAGGTCCGCTGGAATCTGACCGAACCCTCGCTCTACGAGTACGCGATCGCCGGTAACGAAGCCACCATCGTCGAAGGCGGCGCGCTGTGCGCGCAAACCGGCCACCACACCGGGCGTTCCCCCAAGGACAAGCATACGGTCGTCGACGATCTCACGCGCGACAGCGTGTGGTGGGATGGCAACCGCAAAATGTCGAAAGAGAACTTCGACAATCTGCTGGTCGATTTTCTCAAACATGCCGAGGGCAAAAAACTTTTCGCGCAGGATCTCTACGGCGGCGCCGACCCGAAATACCGGATCAAGACCCGCGTCTTCACGGAACTCGCCTGGCATTCGCTGTTCATCCGCCAATTGCTGCTGCGCCCCGAGCGCGCCGAACTGGCGGGCTTCGTCCCCGACCTCACCATCGTCGACATGCCCTCGTTCAAGCCGGACGCCAAGCGCCACGGCGGGCGCGAAGGCTCCGATACCATGGTGGCGATCGATTTCAGCCGCAAGATCGTGCTGATCTGCGGCTCGTCCTACGCCGGCGAGATGAAGAAGTCGGTGTTCACGACGCTCAATTTCTATCTGCCGGCACAGAATGTCGTGCCCATGCACTGTTCGGCCAATGTTGGGCCGGACGGCGACAGCGCGCTGTTCTTCGGATTGTCGGGCACCGGCAAGACCACGCTGTCGGCCGATCCGCATCGCACGCTTATTGGTGACGATGAACACGGCTGGGGCCCGGACGGTATCTTTAATTTCGAGGGCGGCTGCTACGCCAAGACCATCAAGCTGTCGCGCGAGGCGGAGCCGGAAATTTATGACGCCACCAACCGCTTCGGCGCGGTGCTGGAAAACGTCGCCTTCGATCCGGTGACGCGCGTTCCCGATTACAACGACGATTCCAAAACCGAGAACACGCGCTCGGCCTATCCGCTCGATTTCATTCCGAACGCCTCGCGCACCGGCCGCGCCGGTCACCCGAAGAACATCATCTTCCTCACCGCCGACGCTTACGGCGTGATGCCGCCGATCGCCAAGCTCACCGACAATCAGGCGATGTATCATTTCCTCTCGGGCTATACCGCCAAGGTCGCCGGCACCGAGAAGGGACTGGTTGGCGTGCAGCCGGAATTCTCGACCTGCTTCGGCGCGCCGTTTTTGCCGCGCGATCCGTCGGTCTATGCGAATTTGCTGCGCGACTACATCAACAAGCACAAAGTCGATTGCTGGCTGGTCAATTCCGGCTGGACCGGCGGCATCTACGGCGTCGGCCGCCGCATGCCGATCAAGGCGACGCGCACGCTGCTGACCGCCGCGCTCAACGGCTCGCTGAAAGATGCCGACTTCCGCACCGATCCTTATTTTGGCTTCGCGGTGCCGACCTCCGTGCCCGGCGTCGAGCCGCATCTCTTGAATCCGTTCAAAACCTGGAAGGACAAGGCCGCGTTCGACAAGACCGCGCGCGAACTGGTCGGCATGTTCCAGAAGAACTTCTTGAAGTTCGAAAAGCACGTCACGCCCGATATCAAGGCGGCGGCGCCGGAAGTGCGGATCGCGGCGGAGTAGCTTTCTGCTTTCGATTTCCCCGTGAGAACGGGTCGAGGGAAGAAAGAAAAAAGGGCGGCCACACGGGCCGCCCTTTTTCATTTTGCGTCAGGAGCAATCAGCCGTTGTTCTGCGCCAACTCCTGGCCGATGCGGTCGAAGCGCGCCTTCTGCTCGTTGTCGAGCGAAGCATAGAAGCTGTCGAGCGCGGGCTTGACCGTCTTGGCCGCGTCGACCATGGCCTGCAGGCGCGTTTCCATCGCCGCCAAGCGGCCGGGCGGCGTCATTGGCGTCTCATCCGGGCAGGCCGCTTGCAGCACCGACACCGCCTTGGCGGTGGCGTCCTGCAATTGCTTGAGGTCGCCGGCTTGAGCCTCGGTCGGCTTCACCACGTCTTCGATCTTCTCGATCGGCAGCGTGGAAAGGCCGGGTTTGGCTTCGCCGCAGCTTTTGGTGTCGTTCGGCAGCGCCGCGTTGGCTTCGGCGTTGTTCGCGACGTGTTTGGGGCCGAGTTCGTTGAAGCGCTCCTTCTGCTCATCGCTCAAGGATGCATAGAACTTGTCGAGCGCTGGACGCACCACCTTGACCGAGTCCAATGTGCCTTGCAGCCGCGCCGTCATTGCCGTCAGGCGGCCGGGGGGCGTGAGTGGGAAGGCATTCGTCGCCGGGCATGACGCCTTGAACGTGGCGGCGGCATCGGCGGCAGCCTTGCGCACGTCGCCGAGCAGGTTTTTCTGCTCGTCACTCAGGCCAACTTTGCGCTCGATGTCGGCGAACGGCCAAGCGGTAATGCCGGTGCCGGGTTGCGTGCACAGTTCCTGTACGGCGGCGTAAGACACGCGCGGTGGTGCGGGGCCGGCCGAGGCGTAATCCTCCGGCGGACCGGCTGCGCCCCAGAACATGCCGTCGAAGAAATTGTCGTAGGCATAGTCCCAGTAGCCGTCGTCATAGCCGCCGGGCCAGAATGCGTAATCGAAAATGTCGGAATAGGCGTAGGGCCAGAATACCGGCCCGTACCAGCCCACGAAGCCGGCGCGGCGGTGATGCTGCCAGGCACGGCGCGCGGCGAAATTGCTGCCGGGCGTGCGCGCCGAAAAGCGCGCGGCGAAGCGGCCCTGCCGGGCCGCCGACGGGGTAACGCGGCTCGTGCCGTTACGCCGCAGGGCGCCGGTACGGAGGTTGGCATTGGCATTCGAATGCAACGCCGTCGGGTTGGTGGTGACGTTGCCGTGCTTCAGCCACTGCGAGTGCAGAGCGGAGCGGTTGAACGTCGTGCCGCGATGGATGTTGGCGAAGTTCGCCGAGCGGCCGTTGATGTGCGGCGTAAACGAGCGCTTGCCGACATGCGACGTGAACGAGCGTCCGCTGACATGCGGCGTAAACGAGCGTGCACTCGCGTGCGGCGTAAAACTGCGCGCCGGGGCATGGAATGCCGCACGGGCGCCTCCGTTGAAATGCGGAACTCCGCCGCCCATATGCGGCGCTCCGCCACCGACGTGCGCTGCCGGATGGCCGGCGGCTGGTCTCGCCGGCGGCGCGGCGCTTGCCGGCATCGATAATGCGCTTGCCATCAAAAAGGCGAGCGCCAGTTTCCCGGTTAGGTTTTTCATGAGCCGTCCTCCACAGCACCCGGACATGGGTTCTTCAATTCCATAAACGCGCCATAAACGCGTATCCGGCTGCCGCTCATCAATTCGTGATCGAACATGAACATAATGCAATGTTGCGGCGGCGATTATGCTGCATCGCGCCATCCGCAAGGCATGACAAAAGGCCGGCCAGGGAACCGGCGCTGAACTACGTCAATCGTTTTGCTTTAGCGGTTTGCGCCGCCGGCGCGGCCGCCGCCCAGGCGCTCGAGCAATTCGGCGGTCGGATAGGAATCCGCCGGCAGGCCGTACTTGATCTGCGCCTTCTTGGTGGCGGCGCGGGTGCCGGCGCCGAACTTGCCGTCGATTTCGCCGACGCCTTCGTAGCCCTGTTTGATGAGCGCGCGCTGCAAATTCATCATCTGCTCCGACGACAGCGGGACGACTTTAGTGGCGCCGTTGCGGTCAAGCGCCGGCGCGCCATTCAGCCGCGTGGCAAAATAGGCGACGGTGGTGGAATAGACGTAGGCCGAATTCCATCCCAGGAAGGCCTTGAAGTTCGGATAGGCCAAGAAGGCCGGGCCGTGCCGGCCCATCGGCAGGATCATTGAGGCTTCGAGTTTGTCCGGCGGCAGCGTGCCGTAAGCTGGCTTGACGCCCCAAGCCACCCACCGCGAGCGCGGATGCGTGATGGTGAGGTCGGCTTCCTGCCACGGCAGGTTCTCCGGCACGCGCACCTCTTGCAGCCAGGGCTCGCCGCGGCGCCAGCCGAGGCTGACCAGGAAATTGGCGCCGGAGGCGATGGTGTCGGGGATGCTGTGGATGAGATCGCGGCGGCCGTCGCCGTCGAAGTCGACGGCCTGCTTGAGATAGTCGGAAGCCGTGAATTGCAGGCCGCCGAATTCGCCGGCCCAGTCGCCGATCATCTCATCGACGCGCTGGTCGCCGCGTTCGATGATGCGCAGCGCGTCGAACAATTGCGTGCGGAAAAATTCGGGGCGGCGGCAGTCATAGGCCAGCGTCGCCAGCGCGCTGAGGATTTTGTAATTGCCGAAATTGGCGCCGAAATCACTCTCCAGGCCCCAGAAGGCGGTGAGCACAGGCGCCGGTACGCCGTATTTCTTCTCGACCTCAGCGAACAGCTTGGCGTGCTGCTTGATCTTGGCAAGCCCGTTCGGAATGCGCGCGCCGCCGACCATGCGGTCGGAGAATTGGATGAAAGTCTGCTGGAACACGGCCTGGCCATGGTCGCGCTTGATGATGGCTGGGTCGAAGGTGAGCGACGGCGAGGCGGCGGCGATCACCTTTTGCGAGATGCCTTGAGCCGCGGCGTCGCGCTTGAACTGCTCCAGCCAGCTTTCGTAGCTTGCGGTGTTGTGGCAGGAAGCAGCCAGCGCCGGTCCCGCCGCTACGGCGCCTAGCAATACCGCTGCCATCAATGCCGATTTGCGCATCGTTCAATCCATCTTTGCGGAGCAATTCGCGCGAATTTGCCTGAGCCGGGGGCGGGGTCAAGGTCCAAACAGGATAAGCGTTAAGATCGATTCATGCGCAAATGATGGTTTAATGACGGCTCCATGAACGCGTTGCCGCCCATGCCCGCAAGTTGGAATCCCTGATGCAAGTCCTGGTGATCGGCGCCGGTGTGGTCGGCCTGGCCGTGGGGCGCGCGGCCGCGCGCAGGGGCCACGACGTGATCGTGGCGGAAGCCGAAAACGGCATCGGCACCATCACGTCCTCGCGCAACAGCGAGGTGATCCATGCCGGCATGTATTACCCGACCGGCACGTTGCGCGCGCAGCATTGCGTGCGCGGCCGGCGCTGGCTCTACGAATACTGCGCCTCGCACGGCGTGCCGCGCAAGAAATGCGGCAAGCTGATCGTCGCCGCCAACGAAACCGAACTTGAGAAAATCAAAGCGATCGAAGTGCAGGGTGGCATCAACGGCGTCGAGGGGCTGGAATTGATTGGCGGCAACGCGGCGCGCGCGCTCGAGCCGGAACTGTCGTGCCTCGGCGCGCTGCTGTCGCCGGAAACCGGCATTATCGACGGCCACCGTTACATGCTGGCGCTGCGCGGCGATCTCGAGGACGCCGGCGGCGCCATCGCGCTCAATGCGCCGGTGACCGGCGCGCGGCGCAAGAGCGGGCAGTGGGAGGTGACGTTCGGCGGCCGCGACCGCGGCGTTTTTTCGTTCGACGCGGTGGCTAATTGCGCCGGCCTGCGCGCGCAAGGCGTGGCGCGGACGATGGAAGATTATCCGGCGGCGCGGGTACCGCGGCTGGTGCTGGGCAAAGGCAGTTATTTCACCTACGCGGGCAAGCCGGTGTTCAAGCGGCTGGTCTATCCGACGCCGATCGTCGGCGCGCTCGGCGTGCATGTGACGCTCGACATGGCCGGCCGCATGCGCTTTGGGCCGGATCTGGAGTGGATCGACAAAGTGAACTATGACGTCGATCCGACGCGCGCGCATTTATTCTACGCCCGCATTCGCACCTATTGGCCGGGCCTGCCGGATAACTCGCTGTCGCCGGATTACGCCGGCATCCGCCCCAAGCTCAGCGGTAAGGGCGAGCCGCAGTGCGACTTCATGATCGATACGCCCGCGCAGCACGGCTTGCCGGGACTGGTTCAGATGTTCGGAATTGAATCGCCGGGACTCACGTCGTCGCTGTCGCTGGGCGATGCGGTAGCCGGTTATCTGGAAAGCTGAGCGCTGCGATTGTCGTCGCGGCTGACGCCGGTATGGCCGGTGAGCGATACCAGCTTCGAGGCGCCCGGCGCGGGCGGCATAATTTTCACGCCTGCGAGTTTGGCGCGCGTGTTCTGCGGCACGCCGCGGTCGTCTTTGATCGGTACGAATTCCGCAACTTTGTTCTTCATGCCGGTGAAAGCCACCAGGCCGGTCTTGGTCGCGACGATGTCGCCGGGCCGCAGCGTCGGATCGGTGGTGACGTCGACATGCGCCAACCCGAAGCGGTCGCGGCCGTTGCAGGTGGCGCCGGCGACCAGTTCCTTGCGATAGAGGAACGCGGTGTCCAAATTTGCGTAGTGGTTGCCGTCGCTGGCGACCGCGTTGTCGATGCCGCCGCCGGAATAAAGCCGCGTGCGGCTACCCGGGCAGAACGCATGGCAGGCTTCCGCCGCGCTCGCGCCGGCATGCGCCTGAACGGGGAAGTAGAAACCGTCGCTGATGCGCACGCAGAAGGCGCTCGCCGGGCCGCTTTCGCTGCGCGGCGTCTCGCGGGTCGCGCTGTCGAGCGGGTCGGCAAAGGAATTGAGATTGGTTGGCAGCGCGGGCCGTTCGGCATGAAGAAAGCCGCCGAAAATGCGCTCAAAAATCCCCGCGGATGCCGGCGTCAGCGAAGCGAATGTCAGCGCGGCGGCGGCAAACACGCCCACCGACACGCGCAAAATCATGCTCCCGCCGCGGGCTGCCATTGCCGGCCCCTGTTTGGTTGATCGCGCTTCGCCATGCGAAGCGGCACACCTCAACGTTCGGGCGGGCGGAAAGTTGCAGCACCTTGTCAATCCGGGGGCTGTTCGGGCAGCATCGCGCCGGCGCCGATAGCAACAAAAAATGCGGTGCCAGTGTTCTTTTTTGGGGGGAAGAGGTGGAAGCTTCGGCCGCGATTGAAGTTGCGAAACATACGCTGCTTTCCGGCGGCCTTATTCTGGCCATCGGCACGCTCACCGGCTTGCTGGCGCAGAAGATCAAGGTTCCCGACGTCGCGCTATTTTTGGTCGTCGGCATCCTGATCGGCCCCGAAGTCCTGGGGCTGGTCAACATCAAGGCCGACTCGGCGCTCAACCAGATCATCCTGTTGTTCGGCGCCAGCTATATTCTGTTCGATGGCGGCGCCTCGCTGCGCTTTGCCGTGTTGAAACAGGTGTGGATCACCATCGTCGTGATCGCGACCGTCGGCGTGCTGATCACCGCCGCGATCACCGGCTTGGCCGCGCATATCGTGCTCGGCCTGCCCTGGATCGTGGCGCTGTTGCTGGGCGCAGCGCTCGCCTCGACCGATCCGGCGACCTTGGTGCCGATTTTCCGGCAGGTCAAAATCCGCGACCGGGTGGCGCAAACCGTGATGAGCGAATCGGCCTTCAACGACGCCATGGGCGCCATCGTCACCTTCGGCGTGCTGGCGGTGGCGATGGGCACCGGCGAATTCTCGCTGGCCGCGTCGCTGTTCGATCTGCTCAAGCAGTCGTTCGTCGGCATCGTCGCCGGCGGCGTGCTCGGCTATTTGGTTGCGCTGTTGATCGCGCATGAACGCTGGAACTTCCTTACCGAATATGCGCCGCCGGTCACGCTGGTCGCCGTCATCGGCGCCTATTTCGCGGCCGACGGTTTGCAGGCCAGCGGCTTCATGGCGGTGTTCGTGTTCGGCATCGTCATCGGCAACAAGGATTCGTTCGGTTTCAAGATGGAGGAGGGCGAGCAGCAAAAGCTCGACCACTTTGTCACGACGACCGCCTTCATCATGCGCCTGTTTATTTTTCTTCTGCTCGGCTCGCAGGTCGATTTCGGCCTGATGCGCGAATATGCGGCCGGCGGCGTGATCGTGATCGCGTTGTTCATGCTGGTGGCGCGGCCGGTGACGGTTTTCCTGTGCGCGCTGCCGGACCGGCGCGCGAAATGGAGCTTCAACGAGATGCTGTTCATGTGCTGGACGCGCGAGACCGGCGTCATCCCGGCCGCGCTCGCCGGGCTTCTGCTCGGCATGAAGGCGCCGGGCGCGAAGGTGATCGCGTCGGTCACTTTCATCGCCATCCTGATGACAATTCTGATCCAGGCGCCAACCACCAAGTGGTTGGGAAAACGTCTGGGACTTTTACAGTAACCAAGGGAGTCGACCATGGCCGCCAATGTGCGTTTCAGCAATCCGAAGACGATGGCCAAGCCGCCAGGCTACTCTTACGTGGTCGAGGCGACCGGGCCGAACCGGCTGATCTTTATCGCCGGTCAGCTCGGTCTCGACCTCGACAACAAACTGGTCGGCGCGCCGGGTGATTTCCGCGCCCAGGTCGAGAAGGCGGTCGACAATCTCAAGCTCGCGCTGGCCGACGCCGGCGCCACCATCAAGGACGTGGTGAAGATCAACAACTATCTGGTCGACATGTCGCACATCGCAATTTTCCGCGAGGTGCGCGACAAGCACTTCAATATGAGCGCGCCGCCGGCCTCGACCACAGTGGCGATCTCACAACTGGCGCGGCCGGGCGCACTGTTCGAGATCGAGGCGATCGCAGTGCTGCCGGCGAAGGCGAGCGCAAAGGGCAAGAGCAAGGCGCCGAAAAAGAAGAAGCGGTAAATCTCCGCTCGCCCCCGCGAAAGCGGGGGTCCAGCGCTGCGCCTGTGACTTTGGATTCCCGCTTGCGTGGGAATGAACGGTAGATGGTCAGTGCGCTTCGTCCCAATTGTCGGCGGCGTGGGCGTCGACCTGCAGCGGCACGTGCAGCGACAGCGCCGGGTGCGGCGCGCCTTCCATCACGTCCTTGACGATCGCGATGGTGTCCTTCACTTCCTTCTCGGGCGCCTCGAAGATCAATTCGTCATGCACCTGTAAAAGCATTTGCGCGCGCAGCTTGGCTTTGGCCAATTCGCCTTCCATCCGCATCATGGCGCGGCGGATGATGTCGGCGGCCGAGCCCTGCAGGCGCGCGTTGATCGCGGCGCGCTCGTTGAACGAGCGGATCGACGGATTCGAAGCCTTGATGTCCGGGTAGTGACACTTGCGTCCGAACAGCGTGAGCACATAGCCGTGCTCGCGGCAGAACTCGCGGGTCTCGTCCATGTAGTCGCGGATGCCGGGGAAGCGCTCGAAATATTTCTTGATATAGGCGCCGGCTTCCTCGCGTTCGATGGAGAGCTGGTTGGCGAGGCCGAAGGCGGAAATGCCGTAGATGATGCCGAAATTGATCGCCTTGGCGCGGCGGCGGATGTCCGCCGGCATGTCCTTGACCGGCACGCCGAACATTTCCGACGCGGTCATGGCGTGGATGTCGACGCCGTCCTGGAAGGCCTTTTTCAGCGTTCCGATGTCGGCGATTTCGGCCAACAGCCGCAATTCGATCTGCGAATAGTCGGCCGAAACCAGCTTCATGCCGGGCGACGCGACAAAGGCTTTGCGGATCTTGCGGCCTTCCTCGGTGCGGATCGGGATGTTCTGCAAATTCGGGTCGGACGAGGAGAGGCGGCCGGTCGAGGTGGCGGCGAGCGCGTAAGAGGTGTGGACGCGGTGGGTGGTCGGGTTGACGTAAGTCGGTAGCGCCTCGGTATAGGTCGAGCGCAGCTTGGAAACCTGCCGCCAGTCGAGGATCTTGCGCGGCAGCGCGTGACCTTGCTCGGCCAATTCCTCAAGCTCGCGCGCCCCAGTTGACCACTGCCCGGTCTTGGTCTTGGTGCCGCCAGGCAGACCCATTTTGCCGAACAGAATGTCGCCGAGCTGCTTGGGCGAGCCGGGATTGAGCGGCTCGCCGGCCAGCGTTTTGATCTCGTCTTCCAACGCGCCCTGTTTCTGGGCGAATTCGCCGGACAGGCGCGACAGCGCCTGACGGTCGATGGCAATGCCGCGCCGTTCCATGCGCGCCAGCACGTCCGGCATCGAGCGCTCCAGGTTTTCGTAGACGGCGGTGACGCGCTCAGCCGGCATTCGCGGCTTGAGCGCGCTCCACAGCCGCAATGTGACGTCGGCATCCTCGGCGGCGTATTCGGTGGCCTTGTCGATGGCGACGCAGTCGAAGCTGACTTGCGCTTTGCCCTGTCCGGCGACGTGGTGGAAATGAATGGTGTCGTGATTAAGCCAGCGCTTGGCGAGATCGTCCATGCCGTGGCCGCCTTTGCCGGCGTCCAGCACGTAGGAGATCAACATGGTGTCGTCGTAGCCGGCGATCTCGATGCCGCGCTGCGCGAACACCAGCCAGTCATATTTCATGTTCTGCGCGATCTTGAGGATGCTTCTGTCCTCGAGCAGCGGCTTGAGAACTTTCAGCGCGTCTTCTTCCTTGATCTGGTCGGCTGCCAGGCCCGCATCGAACAGCCCGTCGCCGCCGCCGTCCTTCTTGTGGGCGAGCGGCACGTAACAGGCTTCGTTGGGCGCGACGGCAAGCGAGAAGCCGCACAGGCCGGCCTGCATCGCATCGAGGCTGGTGGTTTCGGTGTCGACCGCGACATGGCCGACGTCATAGGCGCGCGCAATCCATTCCTTCAGGCGCGGCAGCGTGCGCACGCATTCGTATTTGCTGCGGTCGATCTTCTGGTTGCGCGCGGCCTCGGCGCGCGCGGCGGCGAGCGAGATCGGGGTGAGGGCGCTGTCCGCCTTGCCGCCCGGTTTGGCTTGCGGCGGCGGCGCGAACAGATCGCCAGTTTTCGCCGCCGGCGCACGTTGCGTGCTGGCCGCGGGCGCGCCCGACACCAGCTTCACATCCGCCTCGACCTGCGAAGCATCGATCTCGGCTTTCTCGGCGACGCGGCGGGTGATGGTGTTAAACTCCATCGCCTTGAGGAAGGCGATGAGGTTTTTGTAATCCGGCTCGTGCACCGCGAGCTGATCGACCGGCACGTCGAGCGGCACGTTGCGGTCGAGCGTGACCAGGCGCTTGGAGATGCGCGCGATCTCGGCATTGTCGATCAGGCTTTGCCTGCGCTTGTCCTGCTTGATCTCGCCGGCGCGCTTGAGCAGCGTTTCGAGATCGCCGTATTCGCCGATCAATTGCGCCGCGGTCTTGACGCCGATGCCGGGCACGCCTGGCACGTTGTCGGATGAATCGCCGATCAGCGCCTGCACTTCGATGACCTTGTCGGGCCCGACGCCGAATTTTTCGATTACCTGGTCGCGGCCGATGCGCTTGTCCTTCATGGTGTCGTACATGGTGACGCCATTACCGACGAGTTGCATCAGGTCCTTGTCGGACGACACGATGGTGGTGGTCGCTTTCGCCTCGCTGGCGAGCCGCGCGTAAGTCGCGATCAGGTCGTCGGCCTCGAAGCCCGCCTGTTCCAGGCAGGGGATCTCGAAGGCGTGCACCGCTTCGCGGATCAGTGGGAATTGTGGAATGAGATCTTCAGGCGCGTCGGGCCGGTGCGCCTTGTATTCGGGATAAAATTCGGTGCGGAAGGTTTTCTCGGATTTGTCGAACACGACGGCCAGATGCGTCGGTTTGTCCGCCTTCATCTCGGCCACCAGCTTCCACAGCATGTTGCAGAAGCCGAGCACGGCGTTGACCTGCAAGCCGTCCGACTTGCGGGTGAGCGGCGGCAGCGCGTGGTAGGCGCGGAAGATGTAGCCGGAGCCATCCACCAGGAACAGATGGTCGCCCTTTTTGAGCGGGCGCGCCGCCGGGTTATGTACGGCGGGAGCAGTGGCCTTCGATTTCGCTTTTGTGCTGGCTGGCATGGGCCGAATGTGGGCCCGGACGCGGCGTTAATCAATCTGTCGCACGACTCGGTCACAGAAATTGCCGGCACTCGCCACTCAGCGTGTCCTCTGCTATGAACCCGCCGGCTCCGGCCTGAACAGCCATTTCGACAAGGGCATCCCATGCGCGTTGCCATGATCGGCACCGGCTATGTCGGCCTCGTCTCCGGGGCCTGCTTCGCCGATTTCGGTCACGACGTGACCTGTGTCGATAAGGATGCGGATAAAATCGCCGCGTTGACGCGCGGCGAGGTGCCGATCTACGAGCCGGGACTGGTCGAATTGGTCGCCGCCAACGCGCGCGCCGGGCGGCTGACCTTCAGCACCAATCTGCCCGGCGCTGTGAAATCGGCCGACGCGGTGTTCGTCGCGGTCGGTACGCCATCACGGCGCGGTGACGGCCACGCCGATCTGAGCTTCGTCTACGACGCGGCGCGCGAGATCGCCGGCAGCCTTGGCGGCTTCACCGTGGTGATCACCAAATCGACCGTTCCGGTCGGCACCGGCGACGAGGTCGAGCGCATCATCCGCGAGGCAAATCCCAAGGCGGAATTCGCCGTCGTGTCCAACCCCGAATTCCTGCGCGAAGGCGCCGCCATCCGCGACTTCAAGCTTCCCGACCGCGTCGTCGTTGGAACTGAAGATGCGCGCGCGCGCGAGGTCATGACCGAGCTCTATCGCCCGCTCTATCTCAACCGCTCGCCGATTATGTTCACCGACCGGCGCACCGCCGAGCTGATCAAATACGCCGCCAACGCGTTCCTTGCCACCAAGATCACCTTCATCAACGAGATCGCGGATCTGGCCGAAAAAGTCGGCGCCGACGTGCAGGAGGTCGCGCGCGGCATCGGGCTCGACAACCGCATCGGATCGAAATTCCTGCACGCCGGGCCGGGTTTCGGCGGCTCGTGCTTTCCCAAGGACGCGGTGGCGCTGCTCAAGACCGGGCTCGATCATGAAGCGCCGCTGCGCATCGTCGAAGCGGTGGTGGCGGTCAACGACGCGCGCAAACGCGCGATGGCGCGCAAGGTGGCAGCCGTGCTCGGCGGCGAGTTGCGTGGCAAGACGATTGCCGTGCTGGGTCTCACCTTCAAGCCGAACACCGACGACATGCGCGAGGCGCCGTCGATCCCGCTGATCACCGCGCTGCAGGACATGGGCGCCAAAGTGCGCGCCTACGATCCGACCGGCATGGAACAGGCCAAGCCGCTGCTCGCCAATGTCGCGTTTTGCAAGGACGCCTATGACTGCGCGCAAGGCGCCTCCGCGCTGGTGATCGTGACCGAATGGGAGCAATTTCGCGCGCTCGATTTCGCGCGGTTGAAGAAGACGATGGAGCGGCCGGTGCTGGTCGACCTGCGCAATATCTACCGGCCCGAGGAAGTCGCGCGCCACGGCTTCGTCTACGAGAGCGTCGGGCGCAGCAGACGTTGATAAGCCCCGCGCCGGCGCGCGGGGCAGGCAGACGTTTTCCCAAACTCTTGTTTGAATTTCCGGGACAACGACGCCACACATGCGAACTTTCGATACACCGCTTCCGATTGACGACGCGCTGCCGCGGCTGACCGCCGCGCTGGCGGCGAACAATGCCGCCGTGCTGGTAGCGCCGCCGGGCGCCGGCAAGACCACGCGCGTCCCGCTGGTGCTGTTCGACGAGCCGTGGGCGAAGGATAAAAGAATCCTGGTGCTGGAGCCGCGCCGTCTGGCGGCGCGCGCCGCGGCCAGCCGCATGGCTTCGACGCTGGGCGAGCAAGTCGGCGACGCGGTCGGTCTGCGCGTGCGCTTCGGCTCGAAAATTTCCAAGCGAACTCGCATCGAAGTCGTGACCGAAGGCGTATTCACGCGGCTGCTGCTCGACGACCCCTCGCTCGACGGCGTCGCCGCCGTGTTGTTCGACGAGTTTCACGAGCGCTCGCTCGATGCCGATCTGGGCCTGGCATTGGCGCGTGATGCGCAGCAGGGCCTGCGCGAGGATCTGAAAATCCTGGTGATGTCGGCGACGCTCGACGGCGCGCGCGTGGCGGCGCTGCTGGGCGATGCGCCGCTGGTCGAAAGCGAAGGCCGCGCTTTTCCGGTGGAGACGCGCTATCTCGGCCGCGATCAACGCGCGCGCATCGAAGGCCAGGTGGCGGACGCCGTGCAACGCGCGCTGCGCGCGGATACCGGCTCGCTTCTGGTGTTTCTGCCCGGCGCCACCGAAATACGGCGTACCGAGACGTTGCTGAAAGAGCGCGTCGAGGACAAAACCATCGATATTGTGGCGCTTTTCGGTGCCCTCGACGCGCGCGAGCAGGACCGTGCCATCTCGCCGGCCCCGGCCGGGCGGCGCAAGGTGGTGCTGGCCACGTCCATCGCTGAAACCTCGCTGACCATCGAGGGCGTGCGCGTCGTCATCGACAGCGGCCTGTCGCGCGTGCCGCGCTACGAGCCGGACGTCGGCCTGACGCGGCTGGAGACGGTGCGCGTGTCGCGCGCCGCCGCCGACCAGCGCCGCGGCCGCGCCGGGCGCACCGGGCCGGGGATCTGCTATCGGCTGTGGGACGAGCCGCAGACCGGCTCGCTGGAGCCCTATACGCGGCCGGAAATTCTGTCGGCCGATCTGTCGGGCTTCGTGCTCGATCTGGCACAATGGGGCGTCAGCGATCCGGCCAGACTTTCGTTTCTCGATTCGCCGCCGGCGGCCGCGCTCAAGGAAGCCAAAGATTTGCTGAGCGAGTTGGGCGCGCTCGATGCGCAAGGCCGCATCACCGGGGAGGGCAAAAGGTTGCGCCGACTGCCGCTGCCGCCGCGCCTCGCGCGCATGGTGGTCGATGCGGCGGCCGAAGGTGCCGGCGCGCAAGCGGCAGCGATCGCGGCCATCCTCACCGAGCGTGGGCTTGGCGGCGGCGATCCCGATCTGCGTCATCGCCTCGATCAGTTCCACCACGATCGTTCACACCGCGCCGGGGACGCGCGGGCGATGGTGAAACGGTGGAGCGAAACGGCCGGCGGCAAAGGCGATGGTGAAGTAAGTGCGGGCTCACTGCTCGCACTGGCCTATCCCGACCGCATCGCCAAGAATCGTGGCGGCGGCAGCACAGGCGTGTTCCTGCTGGCCAATGGTCGCGGCGGCATAGTCGATCCGGCCTCGGCCTTGGCGCGTGAGCCTTTTTTGGCCGTGGCCGAAGTGAGCGGCGCAGCGGCGGCGAGCCGCATCATTCTGGCGGCGCCGATCACGCTTGCCGAGATCGAGACGCGCTTTGCCGACAAAATCGAAGACCGCGAAACGGTGACATTCGACGCCGCATCGGCATCCTTGCGCGCGCGGCGCAGCCGGCGTTTGGGCGCGCTGGTGTTGGCCGAACAGATCAAGCCGGTCACGCCGGATGCCGACAGCGCCAAGCTCTTGGCGGAAGGCATCGCTGCGCTCGGCATCGCCAAGCTGCCGTGGAGCAAGGCCCAACTGCAACTGCGCGGCCGCGTGCAATTCCTGCGCATGACCGAAGGCGAGGGCTGGCCCGATCTATCGAACGCGGCGCTTGCACGCACGGCCGCCGGCTGGCTGGCGACGTTCCTCGCCGGCAAAACCGCGCTGTCGCAAATCGGCGCCGATGATCTCTCCGCCGCGCTCGATACCGAGCTGCCGTGGTCTTTGCGCAAGCGGCTGGATGCCGAGGCGCCGACCCATTTCATCGCGCCGTCCGGCTCCTCCGTGCCGATCGACTACGAGGCCGAGCAGGGACCGACGGTCTCGATTCGCGTGCAGGAATTGTTCGGGCTGGCGCGCCATCCCACCATCGCCGGCAGGCGCGTGGCGCTCGTGATCGAATTGCTGTCGCCAGCGCATCGGTCGGTGCAGGTGACGCGCGATCTGCCGGGCTTCTGGCGCGGCAGTTATAAGGACGTGAAAACCGAGATGCGCGGGCGTTATCCGCGGCATCCCTGGCCCGACGATCCGCTGGCCGCGCCTGCGACCCGGCGCGCCAAAAAGCGCGGTGAGTAAAATTGCCGATAGTGCGTTAACCGGCTCCTCACCATCGGCCAAAACCTGCGGCGGCGTTAAGGCGCTCTTGAGCCCGTTTATGCGATGCTCGCCGCGTAACAAGCGGGCTTTATCATGCGCCAGATCCTTTTCCTTGCCGTCGCTGCGCTGGGCATCGGTGCCTATGCTGCGCGCGTTGCGGACAGGGCCGTTGTCGACACTCCGTCGCAGGCCGCGGCGGCGCAGGTGCCGGAGCAGCAGACGCAGTCGTCCGCCGGCCAGCACCGAATGGCGCTATCAAGCGGCCGCGACGGCCATTTCCACGCCGATTCCCGGGTGAACGGCAGGATGATCGACTTCCTGGTCGACACCGGCGCATCGCTGGTGGTCCTGCGTGAGACCGACGCCGCGATGATCGGTATCCGCCCGATGCGCGCCGACTACAGAGCCACGGTCGCCACCGCCAACGGCAAGACCAAGGCCGCGCCGGTCAAACTCGAACGCGTCGAGATCGGCGATATTACCGTGTTCGACGTGCCGGCGCTGATCATGCCCGACGAGGCGTTATCGCAGAACCTGCTCGGCGTCGCGTTCCTGTCGAAGTTGCGGCGCTACGAAGTTGCCGATGGCCGGATGATACTCGAGCAGTAGACTTTTCCACCCATCATTTATGACAGGATCGCTTTGCGGGCCCCCGGCGTTGGGGTATTGAGTCGTGGCCTGCTTCGATTTGAGGACCTGATGTTTCCGACGCCAAAATCCGCGCTCGCGCCCAATACCTATGCCTATGAGTCCTCGCCGCTGGTCAAACCGACCGGCTTTCGCGAATACGACGCGCGCTGGCTGCTGGAAAAAGAAATCAACTTGATGGGCGTGCAAGCGCTCGGCATGGGATTGGGCACGCTCATCGGGGAAATGGGCGTCAAGCCGGAGATCGTCACCGGCCATGATTTCCGTAGCTATTCGGCGTCGGTGAAAATGGCGCTGGTCAACGGCCTGATGGCGGCAGGCTGCAAGGTGCACGACATCGGATTAGCCATCACGCCGATGGCCTATTTCGCGCAGTTCGACCTGGACGTGCCCTGCGTCGCCATGGTCACCGCCTCGCACAACGACAATGGCTGGACCGGCGTGAAAATGGGCGCCAACCGGCCGCTCACCTTCGGGCCGGACGAGATGAAGCGGCTCAAAGAGATCGTGCTGGGCGCCGCGTTCGATCTCAAGGGCGGCGGCAGTTACGTGTTCGTCGAGAATTTTCCCGACCGCTACATCGCCGATCTCACCAAGCGGCCGAAGATCAAACGCAAGCTCAAAGTGGTTGCCGCCTGTGGCAACGGCACCGCCGGCGCCTTCGCGCCGCGCATCCTGCAGGCGATCGGCTGCGAGGTGATGCCGCTCGATTGCGAGCTCGATCACACGTTCCCGCACTACAATCCGAACACCGAAGACATGAAGATGCTGCACGCCATGCGCGACGTGGTGCTGGCCAACAAGGCCGACGTGGCGCTCGGCTTCGACGGCGATGGCGACCGCTGCGGGGTGGTCGATAACGAGGGTGAGGAGATTTTCGCCGACAAGGTCGGAGTCATGCTGGCGCGCGACATGTCGAGCCAGCACAAAGGCGCGACCTTCGTGGTCGATGTAAAATCGACGGGGTTATTCCTCACCGATCCGGTGCTCAAGGCCAACGGCGTCAAGGCGGACTACTGGAAAACCGGACATTCCTACATCAAGCGGCGGGTCAACGAACTGGGCGCGCTCGCCGGCTTCGAGAAATCCGGCCATTTCTTCTTCAACAAGCCCTACGGCCGCGGCTATGACGACGGCATGATTTTCGGGCTGGCGGTGTGCGACATGCTCGACCGCAATCCGGGAAAGAGCATGGCCGATTTGCGCAAGGCGCTGCCGAAGACCTGGGGCTCGCCGACCATGTCGCCGCATTGCGACGACGAAAAGAAATACGGCGTGGTCGACGCAGTGGTGAAGCATTTCGAGACCATGAAGGCGCAAGGCCGCCAATTTGTGGGCCAGCCGATCCGCGATCTCGTCACCGTTAACGGCGTGCGCGTCACGGTCGAGGACGGCACCTGGGGCCTGGTGCGCGCCTCCTCCAACAAGCCCGAGTTGGTAGTGGTGGTGGAAAGCCCGGTGTCGGAAGCGCGCATGCGCGAGATGTTCAAGGCGGTCGATAGCGTGCTGCGCCAGCATCCGGAAGTGGGCGAATATAATCAGACGATTTAATATTTTTCTGTCATCGCCCGCGAAGGCGGGCGACCCAGCGCTTTTTGGCGAGTGCTGGATACCCCGCCTTCGCGGGGTATGACAAACTGCTCGTATGCGCATTGCCATTCTCGGCGCCGGCCCGGCCGGGCTTTATCTCGCTTATCTTTTGAAGCGGCAGCGGCCGGACGCCGATATCACGGTTGTCGAGCAGAACCCGGCCGATGCCACGTTTGGCTTCGGCGTGGTGTTCTCCGACCGCGCGCTCGAATTCTTGCGTGAGGGCGATGAGGAGACCTTCGCGGCCATCGCGCCGCAGATGGAAGCCTGGGA
>CAVPFZ010000019.1:0-316311 GCA_963703875.1 uncultured Alphaproteobacteria bacterium | reverse complement strand
CCGCCTGGAATCCTGGCCCTGCTCGCCCAAGGCCGACGGCCTGCAACTCGTCGAGGCCCTGCTCAAGTCGGCCGACGGCTCGGTCAACCTGACCGTCCACCCGAGGTGCCGGCGGCTGATCACGGCGTTGCGATGCTACACCCGGGCCCGTCGGGCCGAGCAATGGATGGACTACCCCGAAGACCCGCAGCACCCTCACGAGGACCTGGTCGACCCGCTCTGCGGCGGGTTGAAGCTGGAATTCCCCCAGGGCCGTGCCCCGGAGCCGCAGCTCCGCCGGATACCGGCCCGATGGGCCCTGTGACGCTCACCGCCACGGGTCTCGGCGAGCCGAGGAGACGAGACGATGCGACTTCGCTACGCCTGGACCGACGTGCCGTTGTTCATCCTGGCGATCGTGCTCCTGATCCCCCTGATCGTCCACCTGGCCGAGATCGTGATCGACTTCATCGCTTCCACCGAGTTCTAAATCCCATGCCGCTGGACTGGCTCCGAGAACGACGGCTCCCCCGCCCGGCAAGGGCACCGGCCGCGACGGCCGCCCTGTGGTCAACACGGACTCGCCCGGGTCCCGGGCGAAGCCGACCTCCGACCCGGACCTCGACGGCAAGCTGGTCGTCCAGCGCCGGCATGTCGACTGGGTCGAGCATCAGATCCGATGGCGATGGCTGCTCGACTCGCTTCGAGGGGGGCGACCGTTACCGCAACGCCGTCTACGGCCCCGATCGCCGCGGGCTGCCGGCGCGGAACCTGTTCCGCCACAAGCGCGAGTATCCCGACCCGCAGATGTACCCCAACGTCTACCAGGGGTTCGCGGGGTTCCTGGGCTCGCGTCAACGCCCAGACGCAGGATGTCGGATACGGGCCCTATCCGGGGATGATCGGCGCCGACCCGGCCGCGACGGCGCAGGACGACGACTACGAGTACCGCCGCAGCCGGACGCCGGTCCCCGAGTTCGTCGCCGAGGCCGTCGAGATCCACCTGGCCAAGGTCTACGACCAGGAGGTGCTCGCGTGAGGGCCCGGACGACCTGATGGCGTGGTGGCGGGACGTGGACGGCCGCGGCACGCCGATCGACGACTGGATGCGAGAGACGGTCGCGCCGCTGCTCCTGGTGCTGGGCTGCCTCGACGTCTGCCTCGACCATCCCAAGGCGCCGCCCGGAGAGAAGATCGCCACCCGGGCCGACGAGCTGCGGCTGGGCCTCGACCGATGCGTCGCCAGCTACATCCTCCCCCAGAACATGGTCTGGTGGCGGCTGGACTCGGCGGGGCGTTACCTCGAGTGCCTGGTCCGCGAGTACATCGACCCCTCCGACCGCGTGGATTACGACAAGAGCGGCAACGCGATCGACCCGGAGGACCCGGGCAACACTCGGCGAAGCCTGGCGTCGGAACTACGTGCGGTAGCGGCTCTGGCGGCCCGACGAGTCGATCCTCTTCAGCTACGACGGCGACGCGATCCTGGAGCGGGTCCCGCACCCGTTCGGCCGCGTCCCGATCGTCCGGCTGGTCGACCTCCCCAAGCACCGGACCCCGCATATCGGCAAGTCCCGGTACGAAGCGATCGCCGAGTACCAGCGCGAGTATTACAACCGGGACAGCGAGCTGATCCTCTCCGATACGCTGCAGGCCCACCCGTTCCTGTCCGGGGCGGAAGACTTCTGCAAGAGCGACAACACGCTCTCGGTCGGCCCGGGCTACATCCTGCCGATGAAGAAGAACGCCGGAACGGCACGGCTACCAGGGTTGGGAGTTCGTCAGCCCGCCCAAGGACCCGGCCGAGTCGTTGCGGCGGAACAAGCACGACATCGTCGAGATGAAGGACCGCCGGGCCTGCCTCTCGAAGCCGGCCGGCTCCGTCGGGCCGGGGGCTCGACCACGGCGCAGTCGGGGATCTCCAAGCAGCTCGACGCGGTCGCCGGCCATAAGCTCCTGGCCTCGATCGCCAAGTCGCTCGCGAAGGCCGAGCGTCAGCTCGCCGAGTACGCCGTCGATGGTCCTGCGGAACAAGCCGCTCGGGCGCGAGGAGCGGGAGCAGATCAGGGTCGTCTACCCGGCCCGGTTCGAGCTGTTCGCCGCCACCGAATTGACGGACAACCTGACCAAGCTCCAGGTCACGCTCAACCATGCCGGCGAGGCCCCAGACACGGAGCGGGAGATCCTCCAGGCGATCGTCCGCCAGACCCTCCTGGGCCTGAGCGACGCCGAGTACGCCCGGCTCGATGCGGAGATCGAGCTGATGGTCCAGAGCCAAGTCGCGGCTGAAGGAGCCGGTCCGCGAGATCGCGCCGGCGGGCATCACCTCGCATGTCGAGGCGATGGAAGGCCAGGGCTCCGCCGAACAGGCCGCGGGCGAGGACCCCACCGGCCAATCGGGCGGGACGATCGTCGGCAACATGATACCGAGTGTCATGTAACACGTCATCGTCGATGCGGGCGGCTGTCATCGTCGCCCACACGATCCGGCGCGAGCAGGCCGTGGAGGATCACCATGCTGAACCTGACCCCGGTCCAGGCCCAATGGCTCACGCTGGCGTTCGTGCTGGTCGTCACGTCCTGGTCATCGGCTACGACGTGCTGGCGATCCGCATCCTGGGGGGTCGAGGCGTCGATCTCGCGGGTGCTGCGCCGGCTCTTCGGGGCCTGCCCGACGCTGTTCGTCGCGTTGGTGTTCTGGCTGGGGATCCTGGTCGGCCATATCTGGCTGCCGACGGAGTAAACGACCGATGTCCGATCCTGGCCGCCGCCCTGGCCGTCCAGTTCTCGCCCTCCGCCAACGAGGCCGCCCGCGGCGACCTGGAGTTCGTCCGGGGCGTCGAGGAGTCCGTGATCGCGGCCGAGCCGGGCGCGGAGCCCTCCCGAGCCCTACCGGGGGCTGATCGAGCGCCTGGGGGACTCGTCCTGGCGCGAGTCGCGAGGCCGCCTCCAGGGAACTCCAGGCGGCGTCGACGGTGGACCAGCGCTGGCTGTTCTGGGGCCGTCGCCACCCCGACCCCGAGGTCCGGCTCCGCTCGAACGCGATCCTCCGCCGGCTGAATCCCTGCTCCACCTGCAAGGGCACCGGGCAACTCGAAGAACTGGGACGCGTGGCCGTGCTGGGATTGCCAGGGCACCGCCACGGCGTGGCCGTGGTCGATGTGGGACTGACGAGATCGAACTCTGCAAACTAGCAGAGATGAGACATGAACAGACTTGAGGCCGTGATTGTCTGCGTGGACTACGCCGATTATCTGGAGGAGACCCTGCCGTTCCTCCTGCCGCACGTCGACGACCTGGTCGTCGTGACGACCCCGGAGGACGGCAGGACCCGGAAGGCATGCGCGCCGGCACGGCGTGCGCTGCCTGCCGACCCGCTGCTTCTATCGCGAGGGCGAGGCCTTCAACAAGGCCCGGGGGATCAACTACGGGCTGGCGAACCTCAAGCTGGACGGCTGGGTGCTCCATATCGACGCGGACATCGTGCTGCCGCAGCGCACGCGGTACCTGCTCGACAACATGGACCTCGACGCCGCGCAAGCTCTACGGGTGCGACCGGGTCAATTGCGTCGGCCGGGCCGCGTGGGACGATCTCAAGGCAGACCCCGAGGTCCAATACGAGTGGCGACTGCCTGATCAAGCCGCCCCGGCGATGGCCGCTCGGCGCCCGGATCGCCCACATGGAGTACGGCGGCTACTGCCCGATCGGGTTCTTCCAGTTGTGGTCACGGCCGAGGTTCGGGCGTCACCCGCTACCCCCAGGTGTGCCAGGGGACGGCCGAGCATTCCGACGTGCTCCATGCCATCCAGTGGGACCGCGAGGATCGCTGCCTCATCCCCGAATTGATCTGCGTCCACCTGGAGACGAAGGACAAGGGCGACGGCCGCCCGATGGGGCAGAACTGGGCCGGCCGGACGACTCCCGGAGTTCACGCCGGGATGAGAAGCCTTATCGCATCGCGACCGCCCGGCCGGGCGGCGTCCACGCCGCGGGCCACGCCACCTACTCGTCAGTGAACAGTTGATGGTGGGCAGTAGGCCGTGGAGACCACTCCGGTCGCCCGAGCATCGACGGCCCACGCCGGACTCGTAACCCTCGATCGAGGAACTTGAACGATGCCCCAAGAGAATCAGGGCGGCCCGGCGCCGGCCGCCCGTCGCCGACCGCCACGACCCAGCAGACCGTGACGATCCCGCTGGAGCAGCTCCAGGCGTTCACGACCATGCAGGCCCGGCTGGCCGAGCTCGAGAGCGCGCAGCGGAGCCGCGAGCAGGCCGCCCAGCAGGAACAGGCCCGCATCCTGGCCAAGAAGGGCGAAGTGGAGGACGCGCTGCGGATCCTCCGCGAGCAGTCGGAGCAGCAGGTGCAGGCCGAACGGCAGCAGGTTCACGCAGGTCGAGGAGCGGGCCAAGCGGTACGCCCTGGACGGCGAGCTTTCCCGCGCCCTGGCCGCCTGCAACCTGGTCCCCGGCGGCGCGGAGCAGCTCACCCAGCTCTGGCGGAACCAGTTCCTGGTCGACGCGCAGGGCGACTCCTTCGCGGTCCGCACCCCGACGTTCCAGTCGGTCGGCGATTTCGTGCACCAGCAGCTCGCCAGGCCCGAATACGCCCATTTCGTCCGGGCCTCAGAACCCGGGCGGGGTACCGGCGGCGTTCCAGCCGTCGGCCCAGGCGTGCCCAGAGCCACCAGCGAACCCGTCGCAGGCGCCGCAGCCGAAGAACATGGGCGAGGCCGTCATCCTCCACATGCAGGGCATGCAGAAGGCCCAGGGCGATCCCAGGGCCAATATCAGCCTGCCGATGGGGCTGAAAGCCGCCAGGTAGTCGGTAGTGGGCAGTAGGTCGGGGATCTCGATACGGGCTCCTGCCGATCGCCGACCAAAGACCCGCCCTTCGAGGGCATGCCGGCCGTGGTCGCAGCACCACGAGAACCGCGAGCGCTGCATCAAAGGAGAGGCGTGTAGCCGTGAGTCAGGGGCATTTTTCGACCGCCTACTGCCTACCGCCTACTGCCTACTACGAGAATGGCCGACTTCCTCCAAGGTTTCCTGGGAACGCAGCAGGCGGGCGTCGAAGCCCGCAACGACGTCACGGTTGCCGATCCGCAACTGGTTCGCCAACCGGAACCCGCTCGTGACCCGATTGCCGTACGTCCCGGTCGAGCGGGTCGATTTCCTGATGTATACCCACAAGTACCGGGCGCGGTCCACCACGCTCGGTGCGGCGGTGGTCCAGCGGCACCCAGACGAGCCTGACGCTCGCCGACGCCACGTTCCTGATGAATCACGACGTGCTCGAGCTGGTCGACTCCGTCACGGGGAACGTCGAGCGGGTCCAGATCAACGGCGACCCGACGAGTTCGACACGGTCAACGTGACGCGCGGGCTCTGGTCGGAGGTCGCGGGCACCCAGGGGACCGCGGCATTGGTCCTCGGTCACCAACGGATCGACGGTCAACCTGATCGGCAACAGCCGTACCGGCGCCGAGGTCCAGCAGACGGGCTTGACCACGATCGGCGTGGCCCGCACCCAGTACTGCCAGACCTTCCAGTTCCCCGTGCAGATCGGCGGGTCGGCCCAGACGGCCCGGGCGCAAGTCCTGCCGGGCGGCATCCAGACGCCGTTCGACTTCAACATGACCGTCCAGCTCCAGACCGCTCATTCCGTTGATGCTGGCGGGCGGCTTCGGCAGCGTCGCCCTGCTGCATCTGATCGCGGGATGGCGCGAGCGCGCCGGCGACAAAGGGATGATGCTGAACATCGACGGCTGGATCGCGGTCGGCGCCCGCCGCGTTCGATCCCCGACAAGTGTGCGCGCATCGTCGCCGCGCCGGGTGGCGAGCGGATCGCCGTGTTTCGCGACGGCGAGCAGATCGGCGCCATCACCAATCTCTGCGCCCACCAGAACGGGCCGATCGGCGAAGGCCGCATCATCGACGGCTGCGTGACCTGTCCGTGGCACGGCTATCAATATCGGCTGGCGGACGGATGCGCGCCGCCGCCTTTCACCGAAAAACTCGTTACCTATCGCGTGCGCGTCAATCGTGGCACGGTCGAGGTCGACCCGCGGCCGCTGCCACCCGGCGCGCCGGCCGCGATCGTATGTCCGCGCGAGGCGATGTGAAGAACACTCAACGAGGATCCGGATCGTCATGGCTGAAGCGGAAAACTGGATCGACGTCGGCGCCACGGAAGAGCTGGCCAAGACGCCGCTCAGGCACGTCAATGCCATGGGCCGGGACCTGGCGATTTCCTGGAAAGACGGCATCTTCGGCGTGGTGTCCAACACCTGCAATCACGTCGGCGGGCCGCTCGGCGACGGCTGTCTGGACGGCGACTATATCGTCTGTCCGTGGCACAACTGGAAATTCCACCGCAGCACCGGCCTTGGCGAACCCGGCTTCGAAGCCGACGCCGTTCCCGGCCTTTCCGGCAAAAATCGAAAACGGCCGCCTGTTCGACGACCTCGCCGCCGCCACCAAACGCACCAAGGCGCCGCATGAGCCGCACCCGCTGGCGCGCAAGGTCGAACGCGTCGATGGACCGCTGCGGCTCGCCGGCATCGCAACGTCGGCGATGGACGCCGAGCATCCGCGGTTTTCGGGCTCGGATCATTTGCTCAATCACGCCTTGCAGGAAGGCGCCAGGCTCGGCGCCGAAACCCGTTTAATACAGCTCAACGACCCTAAAATTCAGGAATTGCGAGGGCTATTATTCGAAATCGGCGCGGGCCTGCACCTGGCCCTGCTCGATCACGCAAATGGATGCGTCCGACCAGATGGACCAAGTCTACGATGCGCTGGTGCACTGGGCCGACGCTATTATCGTTTCGTCACCCATAAGATGGGGCGCCGCGTCGTCGCTTTATTTCAAGATGGCGGAGCGGCTCAACTGCGTGCAGAACGCGGTGACGATCCGCGATCTCGTGCTCATCCGCAACAAGGTGGCCGGCTTCATCATCGTCGGCGGGCAGGACAACATCCAGTCGGTCGCCGGGCAGATGCTCGGCTTTTTCGCCGAACTCGGCTTCATCTTTCCGCAATTTCCTTACGTCGCCCACTCGCGCGGCTGGTCGCACGAGGACATGGAACGCAATGTCGAGATCGTGCGCAACTCCAAGGAACTCGCCGAAGGCGCGGCGATGCTGGCCAAACGCTGCCTCGACCTGGCGGCGCATCTGATCAAGAGCGACCAAGCACCGACCTCGATCGAACGCGGCGGCCGCAAGGCGCACATGTTGGAGATGGAGCGGCCCTAATCGATTGACGGCGGGGCCTCCCAATTGGCCCTCATGAGTGCCATCTCGGGTCGGAGAAAATCGCCTGGACCCAATGGCCGAACCTAAAAAGCTTTCCGTTCACAATGATTTAACCCCGCCGGTTGCGGGCAGCATTGCCGCGCGGGCGCTGGGTGCGCGCGGCGCGGCCTATCTGGCCGACTTGAACCCCGAACAGCGCGAAGCCGTTGAAACTCTTGACGGTCCGGTGCTGGTGCTGGCGGGCGCGGGAACCGGAAAAACCCGTGTCCTGACAACGCGGATAGCCCACATCCTCAACCTCGGCCGGGCGCGGCCGCGGGAAATCCTCGCCGTCACCTTCACCAACAAGGCGGCGCGCGAGATGAAGCTCCGCGTCGGCCAGATGGTCGGCCAGATTGTCGAGGGCATGCCCTGGCTTGGCACCTTCCATTCTATCGGGGTGAAGATCCTGCGCCGCCACGCCGAGATGGTCGGCCTGAAGAGCAACTTCACGATCCTGGACACCGACGACCAGATCCGCGTCGTCAAGCAGCTGCTGGAAGCCGAAAAGCTCGACGAAAAAAGATGGCCGGCCCGGGTCTTCGCCATGATCCTCGACGGCTGGAAAAACCGCGGCCTGACGCCCGACATGGTTCCGGCCGGCGAAGCGGCGGGTTTTGCGAACGGCAAGGGCAAGAAGCTCTACATCGCCTATCAGGAACGGCTCAAGACGCTCAACGCCGCCGACTTCGGCGACCTGTTGTTGGAAAACATCCGCCTGTTCCGGCAGAACCCGGACGTTCTGCGCCAGTACCAGCAGCGCTTCAAATTCATTCTGGTCGACGAATACCAGGACACCAACGTCGCGCAGTATCTGTGGCTGCGGTTGCTGGCGCAGCGCACCGGCGACGAGCCGCCGAAAAACATCTGCTGCGTCGGCGATGACGACCAGTCGATCTACGGCTGGCGCGGGGCGGAGGTCGACAACATCCTGCGCTTCGATCACGACTTCCCCGGCGCCAAGGTCATCCGGCTCGAGCGGAACTACCGCAGCACCGGACACATCCTGGCGGCGGCTTCGCATCTGATCGCGCACAACGAAGGCCGGCTCGGCAAGACGCTGCGCACCGAGGACGTGCCGGGCGAAAAAGTGCAGGTCACCGGCGGCTGGAACTGGAAGAAGAAGCGCGCTCGATCGGCGAGGAGATCGAACAGCTGCAGCGCGCCGCGCGCGACAACGGCGTCGATCATCCGCTCGACGAAATCGCTATACTGGTGCGCGCCTCGTTCCAGATGCGCGAATTCGAGGAGCGCTTCATCCAGCTCGGCCTGCCCTACCGCGTGATCGGCGGGCCGCGATTTTACGAGCGCGCCGAAATCCGCGATGCCCTGGCCTACTTGCGCGTGATCGCGCAGCCGGCCGACGATCTCGCCTTCGAGCGCATCGTCAACGTGCCCAAGCGCGGCCTCGGCGACGCCACCGTGCAGATGCTGCACGACCATGCGCGCAAGAAGCGCATTCCGCTCTCGGAAGCAGCCAGCGCGCTGTCCGCCACCGACGATATGAAGCCGAAACCGCGGCTCGCGCTGCGCGGCCTGATGGCTTCGTTCGAGCGCTGGCGCGCCAAAAAAGATTCCATGCCGCACACCGAACTGGCCGAGATCGTGCTGGACGAGAGCGGCTACACGGAGATGTGGCAGAACGACAAAAGCGCCGACGCCGCCGGGCGGCTGGAAAACCTCAAGGAGCTGGTGCGCTCGATGCAGGATTTCGAGAACCTGGCCGGCTTCCTCGAGCACATCTCGCTGGTGATGGACCGCGACAGCGCCGAAGGCGAGCAGGCGGTCAATATCATGACGCTGCATTCGGCCAAGGGCCTGGAATTCGACACCGTGTTCCTGCCCGGCTGGGAGGAAGGCCTGTTCCCGCATCAACGCTCGCTCGACGAGAGCGGCCGCTCGGGCCTCGAGGAGGAGCGCCGCCTCGCCCATGTCGGCCTGACGCGCGCGCGCAAGCAGGCCAAGATTTATTTCGCCACCAACCGGCGCATCCACGGCCTGTGGACCTCGACCATGCCGTCGCGCTTTCTCGACGAGCTGCCGGAGGCCCACGTTGTCGTGAAAGAACCCGCCGGCGGCTCAGGCGGCTTCGGCATGTCGGGCTATGGCGCGTCCCGTTTTGACGAGATGAATTCGTTCGGCTCGAACTACACCACGCCCGGCTGGCAGCGCGCGCAAGGGCGCAAGGGAAAGGGTGGGTTCAGCGAGAACGGCCAGCCGAGATATGTGCCGGATGGCGTGTTCGATCAGTCCGATGAAGGCGCGGCAAATTCGGATCACCTCTCCCCGCGCGCGGGGAGAGGTCGACCGGGCTCCGCCCGGTCGGGTGAGGGGCCGTCCAAGGCGTCCCCTGCCCGTTCGTCAAAACCATTGACCATCGAAGGCGAACTGGTGGCGAAATCCACCGGCGCCGCGTCATTGTTCGCGGTCGGCGAGCGCGTGTTTCACCAGAAATTCGGCAACGGCAACGTCACCGCTGTGGACGGCAACAAGCTGACGATCCGGTTCGACAAGGCGGGCGAAAAGCGCGTGGTGGATAGTTTTGTGGAGAGGGTGTGAGGGTTGACGCCAGCTTCTAAGCCAAAAGCGAACAGCTGTAGCCAACCACTGATCTAACGGCGGCAACACTGCACGATACGTGCACCATGTCGCAAAGCGATACGCACGTCTGTCTAGTTTGCGGAAAGCCAACCGCCAATCCTCGATTCTGTGGTCGCTCTTGCGCGGCCAAACACAACAACAAAATGAGTCCGAAGCGGCGACCAGAAGGGCGCTGCACCGAATGTGGCGCTCCCACCTCTACTACCAAACCGCTATGTGCTGCCTGCGGCACAAAACGCGCCAAGCAAGCCGCTCGAAATTCAGAAAACCTCAAAACATGGCGCACCCTGGTCGGACTTCAAAGCGAAGCGCCTATTCAGCGTACACACCCACAAGCGAATGATTTTCGACAGCGGGCGCCCTTTGAAATTTACAGAAAGCGCTGGCGCCTTAATCGATTTCTTAATCGGTATTTGTTTTGCACGTTCAGCGTACTTGCGGTCCATCGACGCCCGCCGACATATCGTTTTACTCAATGAACTGAAGCAGTTTTCGTGCGAGCGCAATCGCTGGGATGCTAAACCCAAGGAATGCAAAGTAGGGGATTTGCCACTCCGCGAAATCAGTCCAGCAGTAGAGCAATGGATCCTTTCTTTCTTTGCTGAAGGTTGTCATCCTTTAATGCCATCATTTGCACTGGATACGGCGCAATTTATAGAATCTCACGTTGAAGGCCACTATGGCCACGACCCCGAGCCTTGGGAAATCAAGCCGATAGTCGACTCCCCAAAGGACGAGCGAAATTTCTTCCAATTCCTGGATGCTCGATTTAAAAGAGATTTTACTCAAAGCATGGGCACGTTGCGTTTGTGTGCAACCGTTCCAGAAAATTGCAAAATTGTTAAGTGGAGTGGTGAGGTGGTATTGAAATCTGGCGACGAACTCCTGTTCAACACGGAGCGATGCCACCTCAGCAGTGGATTTTATGATCGTACCAACTTGAAATGCGTTGAATCTACTAATGTACAGTTTGATCTGCACCGCGAATTTCGTTTCATGGGCGCGGCGTTCGTTATTCCTAAATCAAGTCCTCCATTATTTGTGACGAAGAAGGACCTTTTTGATTCGGCCAGCCTCGATTTTATTGGGATCAACATTGAGCTGCCCGCTTATTGGATCGACGGCGTCGTGGAGTTACACGAGAATGATCGCGCCTCAAAGCCAAAGGTACTTGATCTTCCTCGTTGGGAAGCCGAGGTAGATTAAACTTTGGACCCATTCGGCGCTTCCGCTCTCGCCCTCCTTCCGCCCCACGATGACGCAATCTGTGCTACCCTCCCCCGCCATGATGAAAACAGAGAAATTTCCGGTCGCCCAAATCTACGTGCCGGTCAAGCGGCGGGCGACGCTGGTGCAGGCGCGCGTCGACGAGCTCGCCGCCAGCATGCTCAAGGACGGTCAGCAGGTGCCGATCAAGGTGCGCGCCGACGGCGACCGCTTCGTGCTGATCGAGGGCCTGCACCGGCTGGAAGCCGCCAAGGCGCTCGGCGAGGCCACCATCGTCGGCTACCGGGTGGACGCCAGGAAGCACTAGCGGCCCCTCGTCCCGGGCGCGGCGCGCCGAGTGAGCCTGTCATTCCGGGGCGCGAGCGCTAAGCGAGCGAACCCGGAATCCAGGGCGACACGGAAAAGCGTTCATTGCGGCTCTGAATTCCGGGTCCGGTCCTTCGGACCGTCCCGGAATGACGGGCGTTGGCCGGTTGCAGTCTTGTGCTAACCTTCCCCCGGGAGCGGCGTGAAAAGCCTGGGAGTTTCCGCGTGCGTATCCTCACCGCCCTTCTCATTCTTGCCGCGCTCGCGTTGCCTGCGTCGGCGCGCGACCTGACGTTCCCGAAAACCACCCCCGAGCAGTTGAAGGCGGCCTGCGCCAAGGTCGGCGGTGCGTTCTCGCAAGGCGACCGGAATTACGGCTGCGGCACCGACTGCCAGGGCAAGCCGGGCACCGACTGCACCGTCAACTGCACCGCGACCCTGAAATGCATCGCCCAGGTGGTCGGCGGCCGGCGGCCGCGCAGCATCGCCGACGCCCTGACCAAGCCGGCGACCCGGCGTCGTTAGCCCAGCGAAAAAGGCCGGTAGCGGGCTCATCTTTTCCGGCGGCGGCGTCTGCTTTATGCTGCGGCGGCCGGAGGCTCCCGCCATGCGTTCCATTCCGCTCGCCTGCCTGACCGTCGCGGCCGCATTCGCCGCCGCCATCCCCGCCTCCGCGCTCGATCTCAATTCCTTCCGCGCCCAGCACCGCCGGCCGGCGCTGTCCTCGAGCGCGACGCTCGCCGGCCTCGCCTATGAGCAGGCCCACAGCATGGCGGCGCGCCGCCATCTCGACCACGCCAATTTCCGCGCGCGCATCGCCAACCTGGGCGGCGGCGTCCATGCCGAGAACGTCGCCTATGGCTGCGAGAGCGAAGACTGCGCCATTCGGATGTGGTCGCGCTCCGGCGGCCACCGCGCCAACATGCTGCGCGGCGACGTGTCGGCCTACGGCATCGCCTCGGCGCGCGGAGATAATGGAAGGCATTATTGGGTGCTGGAATTGGGGAATTAACCCCGCGCCCGGCTCTTCACCATGAGGTCAAACTGCCTTATTCCCGCCGCGCGGCATGATATGCTGGACCCGTTTCGGCGTTGGGGCGTTGTCATGCGTATGCGTCCATTCGGTCCCCTGCTTGTTGCCGCTTTCGCCGTGCTGGCCTGTGTACCGGCGCGCGCCGACGTTCTCATCCGGGTCGACAAGTCCGCGCAGGTGATGACCGTGACGGTCGATGGCGCGCAGCGCTACGCCTGGCCGGTCTCGACCGGCGTCGCCGACTACGACACGCCGGACGGCCAATTCCAGCCGTTCCGCATGGAGAAGGATCACTTCTCGCGCGAATGGGACGACGCGCCGATGCCCTATTCGATCTTCTTCACCCAGAAGGGCCACGCCATCCACGGCACCTACCACAAGAGCCTCGGCCGCCCGGCCTCGCATGGCTGCGTGCGGATCTCGGTCGCCAATGCTGCGACGCTGTTCGCGCTGGTCAAGCAGGAAGGCATGAAGAACACGCACGTCACGCTGACCGGCGAGATTCCCGGCGCCGGCGCGATTGCGCGGCGCGAGCCGGCGCAGCCGCGCTACCAGACCCGGTACCAGGATCGCTACCAGGACCAGGAACAGGCTTACGACGACGACGACACCACCGGCGCGCTGCCGCCGCCGCGCACGGCCCGGGTCTATCGCGCCGCGCCGCGTTACTATGACTACGGCGACCGCAATTATTACGCGCCGCCGCGCCGCTCTTACGGCGGCCAGTTCCCCTGGGGCTGGTAAAAGCACGAGCGCGACGTGCAGTATTTAAAGCGGCATTGAGATCATGCGCCGTGGTGCGCGACGCCGAGCGCGTCCTCGCCGCGATCCAGGATCAGCGGCACGATCAAATCTTCCTCGTCGTCGAGATGGCGGATCAGCCCCTTGAGCAGCGCGCCGCTCGCCGCCGCGTAATCGTCGCTGCAACGGGGTAGCGCGTCTTTGTTCCCGGCCAACGCACGCAACAGCGCATTGGTGGCGTCCGCCGTCGCCGCCATGTCGGCATGGATGGCATGGTGGTCGTCCTCCAGCACGTCGAAGCCGCGCGCCAGCCGCGCATCGGCGGCGCGGAATATGGGGAAATAATGCAGATCCTCGATCTGGTGATGCACGCCAAGCTGCTCCAACAGAAACTGCAGCCGCGGCACAAACTGGCGCGGGAATTCGGCAGGCGTCAGCGTGCCGGCGCGGAACTGCGTTTCGATCTCCCGGATCATGCCGGCTAGCTCGCGAAACATGTCGTGGCGCGACAGCCAGAAGCGCGCCATAGCGCCCAAATTAGCATGACCCTGCCATCGTTCGCGTGGGTAATGTGCGATCAGCACGCGCAAGTCGCCCGGCCAGCCGCTGCGGCGGGCCAGCGCCAGCGTGTCCAGGTCGGCCTTGCCGGGGGTTTCGATGCTCACGGCACTTAGATAGTAGACTAAGTCCATGAGCACCACAGCCGCCCGCCTGGCCTGCGACGAGCCGACCGCCCGGCGGCTCGCTACCGCGCTCGGCGAGAGTTACGAGGATGCCGTTTGCGCCGCCTTCGAGGACGATAACGGCCGATGGCAGCTGGCGATCCACTTCAGCGAGATGCCGGACGAGACCACGTTGCGCGCGCAGGTCGCGCACATCGCCGGCGAGAAAGCGGCCGCTGCCGTTACGCTTGAGCCCGTCGCGGCCGCCGACTGGGTCCAGCAGAGCCTCGCGGGTCTCAAGCCGGTGCGGGCCGGCCGCTTCATCGTGCACGGCGCGCACGACCGCGCGCGCGTCAAAGCCAACGACATCGGCATCGAGATCGAGGCGGCGCTGGCCTTCGGCACCGGCCACCACGGCACCACGCGCGGCTGCCTGCTGGCGCTGAACGACCTCGCGAAACGGAGGCGGCTGCGCCGTATCCTCGACCTCGGCACCGGCTCGGGCGTGCTGGCGATCGCGGCGGCGAAAATCCTGCGCGCGCGGGTCGTCGCCAGCGACATCGACCGGTGCGCGGTGAGCGCGGCGAGCACCAATGCGCGGCTCAATCGTGTGGCGCCGGCAATCACCTTCGCCCGCGCTTCGGGCGTCAACGCCCGCATTATCGCGGCGGGAGCGCCCTACGATCTGATCCTGGCCAATATTCTGCTGGGTCCGCTGATGCGGCTCGCGGTGCCGCTGCGACGTCTCGCGGCTCCGCACGCGCGCGTCGTGCTGTCCGGCCTGTTGCCGAGCCACGCCAACGCGGCGATCGCGATTTACCGCGCGCAGGGTTTTGTGCTCGAACGGCGCCTTGAACTCGACGGCTGGATCACGCTGATCATGCGCCGCTGAAAATAAAACCGCCCCGGGCGGGGATCGCCGGGGCGGCTTGGCCGATGAAACGCCTTAAATTACCAGCCGCCGAACGGCATGTCGCCGGTGCGCGTCTTCACCAGCCGATTGCCGCGCTCATCGAGCGTGTAGGGCAGCAAGTGAATGTGCATCCTGATCTGGCGCTCGGCCTGCGCCATGCGCGCTTCGACCATCGCGTCGAATAAACGGGCGAACCAGCTTTTCTGCGGGGCGGCCGGCGCGGCGCGTGAAGATTTGGCCGCGGCTTCGGCGGCGGAAATGCGGGCAACGTTATATGTAACTGCAACCATTTTCTGTCTCCTTCTCGGAAACGAAACGCCGGCGGAATTCCCCAGGCTTCGCTCCAACTATTGCGATGCAACATAGGCTAGACCGAGTCTGCGAACCATGCATGACAGCGCATGGAAGCCCCGTAAATCCGGCATGATCTGATTAATAACTGGGTAAGATAAGTGTCGTGAATGCGACAGAAATAATGCGCCGCACAAAATCGATTCAAGGGGCCGATTCATTGCCGATTTGATTGCCACGGCAGCACTAAATTTTTGCCACGCTGCTCACGTTAACGACAGCATGCCTTGCCCGGCGCGCAACGCATGCCTGCGTTGCTACCCCCGCCAAGCAGGTTAGAGTGCCGCCCATGTTCGAGGCCCGCTTTCAATCGTTCGATGATTCGCGCGAGCACGCCGACGCACCGGCGCGCGTCGCCGCGTTGCGCGCCGAACTCAAGCGTCGAGGGCTCGATGGGTTCGTGGTGCCGCGCGCCGACCGTCGGCAGAACGAATATTTGCCGGCGAGCGAAGAACGCCTGGCCTGGCTCACCGGCTTCACCGGCTCGGCCGGCGCGGCGGTGGTGCTGACCGAGCGCGCGGCGCTGTTCGTGGACGGCCGTTACACGGTGCAGGCGAAATCCCAGATCGACGCCAAGCTTTTTTCCATCGAGCATCTGGTGGATTCTCCGCCGGAGCAATGGCTCGAAAGCAATCTCAAGAGCGGCGCCAAGCTCGGCTACGATCCCTGGCTGCACACCACCGAGAATGCCGAGAAGCTGCGCAAAGCCTGTGCGGCAGCCGGCGCCGAACTGGTGGCGGTCGATCAAAATCCAATCGACGCGCTATGGACCGGCCGCCCGGCCCCGCCCGCCGGCAAGGTGTCGCTGCGAGACATCAAGCTCGCGGGCGAAGCTGCCGCCGACAAGCTCAAGCGCGTCCAGGCCGAGCTCAAGAAGCTGCGCGCCGATAGCCTGGTCGTGTCGGACCCGCAGAACGTCGCCTGGGCCTTCAACATTCGTGGCGCCGATGTGGCGCATACGCCGCTGGCCCTCGCCTTCGCCATCGTTCCGCGCGACGGCAAACCGGCGCTTTATGTCGATGGCGGCAAGCTCGACAACAAGACACGCCAGACGCTGGAGGAGATCGCCGCGGTGCGGGCGCCGGATGAACTTGAGCGCGACCTCCGGCAATTGAAAGACAAGACCGTCCGGCTCGACAACGCGAGCGCCGCCGATGCGCTCACCAGCCTCGTGGCCGCCGGCGGCGGCAAACCGGCGCGCGGCGCCGATCCGATCACGTTGATGAAGGCGGTCAAGAACCACGCCGAGATCGCCGGCAGCCGCGCCGCGCACACGCGCGACGGCGTGGCGATGGCGCGATTTCTGGCCTGGCTGGACGGCGAGGCGCCCAAGGGCAGGCTGACCGAGATCGGCGCGGTCGAGGCGCTGGAAAGCTTCCGGCGGGAGAACGGACTGCTGAAAGACATTTCATTCCCGACCATCGCCGGCAGCGGGCCGAACGGCGCGATCGTGCATTACCGCGTCACCCGCGCCACCGACCGCGCGCTCCGCATGAACGAACTGTTTCTGGTCGATTCCGGCGCGCAATACGAGGACGGCACCACCGACATTACGCGCACCGTCGCGATTGGCACGCCGAACGACGAAATGCGTGACCGCTTCACCCGCGTGCTCAAGGGCCACATCGCCATCGCCACCGCGGTGTTTCCGGACGGCACTAGCGGCGCCCAGCTCGACCCACTGGCGCGCACGTCGCTGTGGCAGGCCGGGCTCGACTTCGACCACGGCACCGGCCACGGCGTCGGCAGCTATCTGTCGGTGCATGAGGGTCCGGCGCGCATCTCCAAGCTCGGCACCGTTGCGCTGAAGCGGGGCATGATCCTGTCGAACGAGCCGGGCTATTACAAAACCGCGCGCTACGGCATCCGCATCGAGAACCTGGTGCTGGTGGTCGCGGCGCCGGAGCCGAAGGGCGCCGAGAAACCGCTCAACACCTTCGAGACGCTGACGCTTGCCGCCATTGACAGGCGGCTGATCGACAACCGGCTGTTGACCGCCAAGGAACGCAACTGGATCGACAGCTACCATGGGCATGTGCAGGAAGTGCTGGGCCCCCTGCTCGACGCGCTGACGCGAGCGTGGCTGAATGCGGCGGCGAAGCCGCTATAACCCCGCCTCATCCTGAGGAGCCCGCGCAGTGGGCGTCTCGAAGGATTGGGGCGGCCTCGTCCTTCGAGACGCGCTCCTTCGGAGCGCTCCTCAGGATGAGGCCGAGTGAGGTCGGCTACTCAGCCCCCCACCAGCTTCAGCCACTCGTCCTCGGTGAGCACCTTCACGCCGTGTTTCTTGGCCTCGGCGAGCTTGGAGCCGGCGCCGGGGCCGGCAACCAGGTAGTCGGTCTTCTTCGACACCGAGCCGGCAGCCTTGGCGCCCAGCCGTTCGGCCTGGGCCTTGGCCTCCTCGCGCGTCATTTTTTCGAGCGCGCCGGTGAAGACCACGGTTTTGCCGGCGATGGCCGAGTCGGTCTTCGGCTTTTCGGCGTCGAGGATCGTGACTTCCTTGGTGAGGCGTTCGACGATGCCCTTGTTGTGGCTCTCCGAGAAGTAAGCGCGGATGGCCGCGATCACCGTGTCGCCGATCTGGTCGAGCGCATCCATCTCGGCGACGGTTTCCTCGTCGCCTTTGGCGACCTTCAGGCAGGCGTCGTGGAAGGATTTCCAGGAGCCGTAGCCGCGCGCCAAAGCGAGAGCTGTCGTTTCACCAACTTGCCGGATGCCGAGCGCGTAAATGAAGCGCTCAAGTGAAATCGTTTTCCGCTCCTTGATAGCGGCAAAAAGATTGCCCACCGAGGTCTCGCCATAGCCTTCCTCTTCCAACAATTCGCTTTTGTGTTTCTTCTCCAGCGTGAAGATGTCGGCCGGCTCTTTCACCCATTCCTTCTCGAAAAACATCTCGATCTGCTTTTCGCCCAAGCCTTCGATGTCGAAGGCGCGGCGCGAGGCGAACAGCTTGAGATGCTCGATCTTCTGATACGGGCAGGCGAACTCGCCGGTGCATCGGTTGCGTGCGCCCTCTTCGCCCGCCGAGGTTTCCTCGCGCACGATCGGCGTGTGCAGGTAGCATGGGCATTTTTTCGGAAAGTGATACGGCCTGGCGTCCTTCGGACGCTTGTCGAGCACCACGTCGACCACCTGCGGGATGACGTCGCCGGCGCGCTGGATGATGACGGTGTCGCCGATGCGGATATCGCGGCCCTCGCGCAACGGTTCGCCGTCGCCGCCGATGCCCTTGATGTAATCTTCGTTGTGCAGCGTGGCGTTCTGCACAATGACGCCGCCGACACCGACCGGCTCGAGCTGCGCAGTCGGGGTGAGCGTGCCGGTCCGGCCGACCGTGATCAGCACGCCTTTCACGACCGTGACGGCGCGCTCGGCCGGGAATTTGTGCGCGATCGCCCAACGCGGCGAGCGCGAGACGAAGCCGAGCCGCTCCTGCCAGTCCAGCCGGTCGACTTTGTAGACGACGCCGTCGATGTCGTAGTCGAGCTTGGCGCGCTTCTCCTCGATCTGGGCATGAAACGCGACCAGCTCCTCGGTCGAACGGCAGATTCTGGTCAGCGGATTGGTCTTGAAGCCGCAGGTCTCGAACCATTTGATCATGCCGGACTGGGTGTCCGCCGGCATGTCGCTCATCTCGCCCCAGGCATAGGCGAAGAAGCCCAGCGGGCGCGAGGCGGTGATGGCCGGATCTTTCTGGCGCAACGAGCCAGCAGCGGTATTGCGCGGATTGACGTAGAGCTCGCCGCCCGCTGCTTTCTGCCGCTCGTTCAGTTCAAGGAACGCCTGCTTGGTCATGTAGACCTCGCCGCGCACCTCGCAGATTTTCGGCACGCCCCTGCCCTTGAGCTTCTGCGGTACTTCCTTGATCGTCTTGATATTGGCGGTGACATCCTCGCCTTCGGCGCCGTCGCCACGGGTGGCGGCGGTAACGAGTTCGCCGTCCTGGTAGCGCAACGACATCGAAAGGCCGTCGATCTTGGGTTCGGCGCTGAAGGCGATTTTCTCGTCATCGGAAAGCTTCAGGAAGCGGCGGATACGGGCGACAAAATCGACGACGTCCTGGTCGGCGAAGGCGTTGTCGAGCGACAGCATCGGCACCGCATGGCGGACTTTCCTGAACTTGCCGGTGGGCGCGGCGCCGACCCGGCGCGAGGGCGAATCGGCGCGCACCAGATCGGGAAACCGCGTCTCAATCGCGGCGTTGCGCGTGCGCAGCACGTCGTATTCGGCGTCGCTGACGCTCGGCTTGTCCTGCTGATAGTAGCGTTTGTCGTGCGCGGTGATTTCGGCGGCGAGCCTTTTGAGCTCGGCCTTGGCCTGCGCTGGCGTCAGGTCAGATGGTTTGATCTTGGACGCGTCGGAACTCGCCATGCCGTCACTGTATCACCCGGCGGCCTTGATCAAACGCTCAGCGGCGGCGCGGGCCTCGTTGGTGATCTCAGCGCCGGCCAGCATGCGGGCGATCTCTTCCCGCCGCTTCTCGGCCGCCACTTCCGCGACGCGGGTGGCGACCCGTTTGCCCTTTTCCAGCGCATCCTTGCTGATGAGATAGTGCCGGTTGGCGCGCGCCGCCACCTGGGGGGCGTGGGTCACCGCCAGCACCTGCACGCCGGAAGCAAGCCGCGCCAGACGCACGCCGATGGCATCGGCCACCGCGCCGCCGACGCCGGTGTCGATCTCGTCGAACACCAGCGTGGGGGCCGAACCGCGATCGGCCAGCACGACCTTCAGCGCCAGCAGAAAGCGCGCCAGTTCGCCGCCGGAGGCTATTTTCATCAAGGGGCCGGGCTTGGTGCCGGGGTTGGTTTGCACCCAGAATTCAACGCGGTCGATGCCGTGCGGGCCGGCCGCCGCGGCGTCGCTTTCGATCGCGGTCGAGAATTTCGCCCGCTCCAGCTTGAGCGGCTTGAGTTCGCGGTTGACCGTCTTGTCGAGGGACGCCGCCGCCTGGGCGCGCGCCTTGGACAACGCGTTGGCGGCGGTGCGGTAGGCGAACTCGGCCGCGCGGGCGGCGGTCTCCAATTCCTTGAGTCTGTCCTCGCCGGCATCGATCAGCGCGATGTCGGATTTGTATTTGGCGGCGAGCGCGGCGAGTTCGTCCACCGGCACGTTGTATTTGCGACCCGCCGCGCGCAGCGCGAACAGCCGCTCCTCGATGCGCTCGAGTTCGGCCGGATCGAAATCGGCGGCGCGCAGCGCAGCCTCAAGATGGCCGCGGGTTTCCTCCAGCGCGGTCAATGCCGTATCGAGCGCCTTCACCGCCGGCTCGACCAGGACCGGCGTCTGCGCGGCGCGGCGCTCCAGACGGCGGATCACGCCGGCGAGCGCCGGCATCGACGAATTGGCGCCGGCGATCACCTCGTGCGCGTCGCGCAAATCCTCGGCCACCTTCTCGGCCTGCATCATGCCGGTGCGCCGCTCGGCCAGCGCGGTTTCTTCACCCGGCTGCGGCGCCAAGGCGCCGAGTTCCTCAACCGCATGGCGCAGCCAGTCGCCTTCGCGCTTGGCGCGCTCGACTTCGGCGCGATGGGCCAATGCCGCCTCCTGCGCCGCGCGGCGCGCCTCCCAAAGCGCTGAAACCTTGGCAGCGTCAGCTTCAAGGGCGCCGAAGGCATCGAGCAAACGACGGTGGGTGGCGGCATCGACCAACGCGCGCTCGTCGTGCTGGCCGTGAATCTCGACCAAAGCGGCGCCGAGTTCCTTCATCACCTGCACGCTGACCGGCTGATCGTTGACGAAGGCGCGGGTGCGCCCATCGGAAAACTGCACGCGGCGAAGAATGAGTTCGTCCTCGGCCGCGATATCGTTGGCCAGGTTATGGGCCAAGAGCAACGCGCGCGCCGGATGGCTGCGTTCGACCTCGAACACCGCGGTCACCTGGCCCTGTTCGATGCCCTGCCGCACCAGAGCCTGGTCGCCGCGCGCCCCCAGAGCCAGCGCGAAGGCGTCGAGCAGGATCGACTTGCCGGCGCCGGTCTCGCCGGTCAGCACGGCAAGCCCCGCGGCAAAATCGATGTCGAGCCGGTCGATCAGGACGATGTCGCGAATGGATAGTCGGGAGAGCATCTGGTCATGCCTGATTTGTCATGCCCGGCCTGTGCCGGGCATCCACGTCTTAGCGGATTCGCCATCATCAAAGACGTAGGTGGCCGGGACAAGCCCGGCCGTGACGGTGTGGGTAATTAAATGCGAAGCCGGTCTAGCCCAGCCCGACCTTGCTGAAAGCCCGGCTGATCCAAGAGCCCTTGTTCTCGGACGGCTCGACGCCGCCGGTTTTCACCAAGGTATAGGCGTGTTTGTACCAGACGCTGTCCGGGAAATTGTGCCCGAGCACGGCGGCGGCGGTCTGCGCTTCCGGCACGATGCCGAGCGCCATGTAGGCTTCGGTCAACCGCATCAGCGCTTCCTCGACGTGCCGCGTGGTCTGGTATTTGGTGACGACGACTTTGAACCGGTTGATGGCGCCGGTGTAGTCCTTGCGGTCCAGATAATAGCGCCCGACCTGCATTTCCTTGCCGGCCAGCTGATCGTAGGCGACCTGCATTTTTTGCTTGGCGCTGATGGCGTATTGGCTGGTCGGATATTTGCGGACCACCTCCTGCAGCGCGGCAAGCGCCTTTTCGGTGCGCGCCTGGTCACGCGTAATGTCGGGGATTTCGTCGTAATAGGACGCCCCGATCAGATATTGCGCGTAGGCGGCATCATCGTTGCCGGGATGCAGCGTGATGTAGCGTTGGGCGCCCGACACGCAGTCGTCGTAGGAGCCGGCCTGGTAATAGGCATAGGAGGACATGATCAACGACTTGCGCGCCCATTCAGAATACGGGTGCTGGCGATCGACCTCCTCGAATTTCTTGGCGGCCTTCTTCGGGTCTTTCTTGACGTTGAGGAGAAAGAGGCCCTCGTTGTAAAGCCGATCGGCGGCCTCGTCGGGCGGCGTGTCGTCTTTGCCGCCAAACCAGTCAGTCAGGCTGCTGCAGGCACCCAGGCTCCCGGCCAGCAGCAGCATCGCGACCGCGCGTGCAAATCTGCGCCGCCCCGGCGCCGTTACCGAATCCGAGGATACGATCATCTTTTGCACGGAATCTTTGGGCACAAACTCAAATCCCACACGTTCGTGTCCGGTCCCCGAAAGCCACCCACGTAAAGCTCGCCGGCAGAACCCCTATTCGCGCTGATGTAAACGAAAAAGCGCGGTTCCGCCAAGGGATTAAGCGGACATTCGGCCGGGATTAAGGCGGAGGGTTAACCCTAGATCCTGAGGTTTTCAGGACATTTCCGGCCCGTAGGCCGCGGCCACCAGTCCGGCGCCGACTTGCGCCTGGCCGCGTACGCGGCGGGCAGGCTCGGTCGCCTCGATGACCCGCCAGGAGGTCGGGTCGGATATCAGCGCCGACAGCACAGCATGGTTGAGCTTGTGGCCGCCGCGAACGGTGCGATAGGCGGCGAGCAGCGGCTGGCCAGCCAAGGCAAGATCGCCGACGGCGTCGAGGATCTTGTGGCGCACGAATTCGTCGGCAAAACGCAGGCCTTCCGGATTGAGCAGGCGATCTTCGGTGACCACGAGTGTATTGTCGAACGAGGCGCCGAGCGCGTAGCCGGCGCTCCACAATTTCGCGACGTCTTTCATAAAGCCAAAAGTGCGGGCGCGCGCGATTTCGCGGCGGAAAGCTTCCGGCTCGATATCGAGCGAAAGCGCCTGGCGGCGAATGAGCGGATGGTCGAATTCGATTTCAGCCTCGACCCGGAAGCCATGGCTGTAAGGCCGCAGTTCGCCAAGGGCGCCATCCTTGGAGACGCGCACCGGCTTGATCACCTCGATATAGCGGCGCGGCAACGCGCGCGCGGTAAGGCCGGCCTGATCGATCGCGTCGACAAACGGCGCGGCACTGCCGTCCATGATCGGAACTTCCGGCCCGTCGATCTCGACAATCACGTTATCGACGCCGAGACCGCGCAACGCGGCGAGCAGATGCTCCGCGGTCGAGCAGAGCGGGCCCTGGGCGTCGCCGAGCACGGTGGCAAATTCGGTGGCGGTGACGGCGCGCACGTCGGCGCGAATCTCGCGCTCGGGGGTGCCGTCGGCGGCTACGCGCTGAAAAACGATGCCGGTGTCGTCATCGGCCGGATGGAGCGTCAGAGTGACAGGGCTGCCGGAATGCACGCCGATGCCGGATACGGCAACATGGTCGCGCAACGTTGTCTGCTTGGCACCCTTCATCGTACCCGTTTACGCCGGCTGGCAAGCCGCACGTCCCATCCCAAGCTCCACGCGGAGCCACATTTCAGCCTTCGATTTAACGTCGCCTACGATCTGGAAGTAGCCCCCAAAGACTGAAAAGTCCCTTTCGTGTCTGAAACTTAGGCCCATAAAACCGCCTTTTCCAACTCACGTCTTCTTACCGACTGTTACTCTTTTTTGCCGCAATTGCCGGCCGAAACGGCCACGCCAAGTCTGGATTTGTCGTTTTGGGCGGCGGCTTAGGAACTTGACCGGGTCACCTGAAAGGGACCGGCTAAAATCGCTGACAGCCACAAAGCCATTTTAATTCAATGGGTTAGAGAAGACAACATCGGAACTGCCGAAAAACCGGCGGCCCCGCTCCGGGTTCCGGAGGGGGCCGCCAGTAGGGTCTTTGCGTGGCCGTCAGTTGGCCTGGCGGCGCAGGAAGGCCGGGATGTCCAACTGGTCCTCCTCAGCCGAATTATGCACAGGCGCGGCACGGCCATGGGGATCGAGCCCCTGGGGCACCGAGCGCCGGGCGTATTCCGACACCGGATCGTCCGGCCGGCCTTCCGGATTACGCGCGGTCGGGCGAATCGGCCGCTCGAACTGCGGCACTGCCGGCGCCATGCGCGGGGCTTGCGGGGCCTCCGCCTCGTCGTTGCGGCGAGCGAGGCCATTGGCCAGTCGCTGCATCAGAGAGAGTCGCTGCTTTTCAGGCTGATTTTCGATTTGCGCGCCACGTTGCGCCCGAATCTCGTTTTGCGCCGGCAACGGAAGTTCGTCGATGCGCGGCATGCGCGGCGCGCGCATCGCCGCCCGATCGGGTGCCGGCGGGATGAAGGCCCTCGGCAGCGCCGGTTCGGCTTGCGCCGCCTCGCCCGCTGCCGGCTCGAACAATGACGGCTTCACCGGCATCGGCCGGATCGAGACCTCCTCGTTGCCGATCGGCAGCAGCGCGGCGGCGACCGCCGCGTGCGCGGCCGATTCGACCGCCGCAGTGCTGGCAATAGCCGACGCCGGGGTGCGCTCTATGCGGTCCGCGGCGCGAACGGCACGCGCCTTGCCGGCGAGTTCCTTGAGCGCTGCTTCCGGCTGCGCCGGCTGGCGTTGCACACTCGCGTGATCGATGCCGGTCGCCACCACCGAGACGCGGATGATGCCTTCCAGGCTCTCGTCGAAGGTCGCGCCGACGATAATGTTGGCGTCCTGATCGACCTCCTCGCGGATACGGGTGGCGGCTTCGTCCACTTCGTACAGCGTCAGATCCTTGCCGCCGGTGATCGAGATCAACAGGCCCTTGGCGCCTTTCATGGAGGCGTCGTCGATCAGCGGGTTGGCGATCGCCGCCTCGGCGGCGGTCAGCGCCCGCTTCTCGCCGGAGGCTTCGCCGGTGCCCATCATCGCCTTGCCCATCTCCTTCATCACCGCACGCACGTCGGCGAAGTCGAGATTGATCAGGCCTTCCTTGACCATCAGATCGGTGATGCAGGCGACGCCCGAATAGAGCACTTGGTCGGCCATGGCGAAGGCGTCGGCAAAGGTGGTCTTTTCGTTGGCAACCCGGAACAGATTTTGGTTTGGGATGATCAGCAAGGTATCGACCACCTTTTGCAGCTCGACGATGCCGGCTTCGGCAAAGCGCATGCGGCGCTGGCCCTCAAACTGGAACGGCTTGGTGATGACACCGACCGTGAGGATGCCCAGTTCGCGCGCGGCCTTGGCAACGATCGGCGCGGCGCCGGTGCCGGTGCCGCCGCCCATGCCGGCGGTGACGAACACCATATGCGCGCCGGTGAGATGATCACGGATTTCGTCGATCACTTCTTCCGCGGCGGCGCGGCCGACTTCCGGCTGCGAGCCGGCGCCGAGACCTTCGGTCACCTGCGTGCCCATCTGGATGATGCGCTCGGCCTTCGACATTGTGAGCGCCTGCGCGTCGGTGTTGGCGACGACGAAGTCGACGCCTTGCAGACCGGCCGTGATCATGTTGTTGACCGCATTGCCGCCGGCGCCGCCGACGCCGAATACGGTAATTCGCGGCTTCATTTCACGAATGTCGGGAATCTTCAGATTGATGGTCATGTTTGCCTCTTTGATGCACGGGCAGCAGGCTGAACATCGCGCCCGCACGCCGTCGAATAAGACCGATCCGCCGCCGGTCCCTTCGTGGTTCCGTTGTTGTGGGTCAGAAGCTTTCGCGCAGCCATCGTCCGACCCGTGCCATGTAACCGCCCGTTCCTGCCATCAATTGCCGCGTTCGCCGCGGTTCGAAGTGTTCAAGATGCGCCGCTTGCGGGTAGACCAGCAGCCCCGCGGCCACGGCGAATGCCGGGCCTTTGGCCGCTTCCGGTAAACCCGCCAATCCAAGGGGACGTCCGATACGCACCGGCCTGCGCAAAATCCGCGCGGCAAGATCGGCAATGCCTGCGAGTTGGCTGGCGCCGCCGGTGAGCACGACGCGCGCACGCGGTTCGGCCGCGAAGGGCGAAGCCTTCAGCCGGTCACGCACCATTTCCAGGATTTCCTCGACCCGCGGCTTGATGATTCGCACCAGCGCGGCCCGCGAAACGAATTGCGGCGGCTCGCGCTCATCATCTCCGACCGGTGGCACAGTGATCATGTCGCGCTCATCCGATCCCCCCGTCAAAACACTGCCATAGATCGCCTTGATTCGCTCAGCATCCGCAATCCGGGTGTTGAGTCCGCGGGCGATATCCATGGTGACGTGGTGACCGCCGAGCGCAAAACCGTCGGCATGCACGAACTTTCCACCGGAAAACACCGCAAGAGTGGTGGTTCCCGCCCCAAGATCGATGGTCGCGGCGCCGAGATCGGCTTCGTCATCGGCAAGGCACGCCAGGCCGGAGGCATAGGAGGAGGCCGCCATGGCCTCGACCGCCAGATGGCAGCGTTCGACCGCCAGCATCAGGTTGCGCACGGTCGCAACGTCCGACGTGACCATATGCATGTCGACGCCGAAACGGTGGCCGAGCATGCCGCGCGGCTCGCGGATACCGCCGACCGCGTCCAGCGCATATCCAATCGGCAATGAATGCAGCACCGCGCGCCCGTCGCGTACCGAATGGCGGCTGGCCGCCGCCAGCACACGCGAAATGTCGCCGTCGGTCACCGCGCCGCCGGAGAGTTCGATATCGGCGACGAAGCGCTCGCTGGCGAGCCGCCCGCCGGACAGCGATACCACCACGGATTCGAGCTGAACCTTGGCCATGCTTTCGGCGATATCGATGGCCTGGCGCACCATCTCCTCAACCCCAACAAGATCGACCACGCCGCCGGCCTTCATGCCGCTCGCCGCGGTGTGCGCGAAACCGAGCACGCGCACGCCGTGGCTGCGCCGGCGCAGCACGTCCTGCGGCGCCTGCGGCTCGAGCCGCGCGATCAGGCAGGCGATCTTGCTGGTGCCGACATCGAGACCGGCGACGATCGCCGCGCGGCGCGGCGACACCGGCTTCATCTTGGGCGTGAGGCCGAAGCGCAGCACGGTCATGCCTCGCCGCCTTTTTTCTTTTTCTTGTCCTTGTCGGCGGCTTTGAGCGCATCATCGCGCGCGGCCGCGGCGGCGTCGGACTGGCGCACCGTGACGCGGTCGGGCAGCCGCAGATCGACGGTGACGATATCGCGCGTCAGCAGTTTTTTGGTCAGCGCGAGATCGACCAATGTGTTCAGCGCGCGTTCGGGCTCGCGTTCCGGCAGCAGCACTTCGAGGCCGCTCTTGAGATGCAGGTTCCAGCGCCGCTCGGCGACCAGCACCGCGGCGTCGACCGACGTGGCGATCGCCGGATAGCGCTTGAGCAGATCGAGGAACGCCAGCGCGCCATGTTCGGCGCCGTCACCGACCACGCGCGGCAGCGAGGCAAAACGCTGCGGCACGGAAGTCTCAAGAACCGTGCCGTCAACGGCGATCAGATAAACGCGGCCTTCCTTCTGCCAGAGCGCGAAGGCCTGGCGTTCCTTGATGTCGATGCGCAGCCGGTCGGGATAGAGCTTGAGCACGGCGGCTTGCGCGATCCACGGATTGGTCAAGAGCCGCAGCCGCGCCTGCCCGGCGTCGAGAAACAACAGCGACGAGCGGCCGGTGATGCCGGCGAGCGCGAGGACGTCCTCGCGGCTAACTTCGTGCTGGCCGGTGAGCGCGACCTCGGTGATGCGGAAGCCGATGCTGTTGGCCGCGGCGTCGCAAATGTCCTGGACCTGCGCGGCGACGGCGGACGCGTGGCCGCCTTTGACCACGCCGTAACACGTGCTGGCGAGCAGCAGCAGAGCGGCGGCGCTGGCGCCGGCGCCGCGCGGCACTTTCAGTTCGATCAGCGTGGAAATCCAGCGGCGCGCAAAACGCAGCGCACCGGAATCCGACGCCGCCCAAGATGACGGGCTTGCGGACGCGTGCGAACGGCGGGCGGGCGTGGCGCGTCGTGTCAGTTTCAGCTTCAGCGATTGAGTGAGGCGTCCTCGATCGTCCATCGAAAGACCAGTCCCCTAATTCCCCGGCGGCCGCGGGCGGCTTTTTCGGCGCGCGCGAATCCGCGGCCGCGCGCGCAAAACGCCGCCACTGCCTAGTCTTCAGGCCTTTTGGTAAACGATTAGTAAAGGTTTACGGATTGTGAGCGGGGGCGGTAGGTTGGGGCGGAGCAGGGCAAATTAGGCGCGTTAGGCCGCCTCATCTATCCAGCGAGGCGTCCTCGATCATCCAGCGCACCAGCGCGTCGAAGCCGATGCCGGCATAAGCGGCGAGCTCGGGCACCAGCGACGTTTCGGTCATGCCCGGCTGGGTGTTCACTTCGAGACAAAACAGACCCTTGGTGCCGGCAAGCGTGTCGTCGTAACGGAAATCGGCGCGGGTGACGCCGCGGCAGCCGAGCGCGCGATGCGCCAGGAGCGCCAGCCGGCGGCATTCCTCGTAGACCGCGGGCGCGACCGGCGCCGGCAGCAGGTGCTTCGAGCCGCCGGGCGCGTATTTGGCTTCGTAGTCGTAAAATCGCGCGGTCGGCACGATCTCGATGACGCCGAACGCTTGCTCGCCCATCACCGCGCAGGTGAGTTCCTTGCCGGCGATAAAGGGCTCGGCCAGCAGCACCTCGCCGTACGACCAGTCCGGCCGCGTCAGTTCCTGCGGCGGGTGCTTCTGGTCCTTGGGCACGATGAAGACGCCGACGCTGGAGCCTTCGGCCAGCGGCTTGATGACGTAAGGCGGCGCCATGGCGTGGCGCCTGGCGGCCTCCTGGCGCGGGACCAGGACGCCGCCCGGCACCGGAACGCCGGCCGCCGCCAGCAGCGCCTTGGCCTTGTCCTTCTGCATGGCGAGCGCGGAAGCCAGCACGCCGGAATGCGAATAAGGAATGCCGAGGATTTCAAGCAGGCCTTGCAGCGTGCCGTCTTCGCCGGGGCGGCCGTGCAGGAGATTGAGCGCGCAGTCCGGCTTGAGGTCGGTCAGCACGCGCGCGATGTCGCGCGTGACGTCGACGCGCGTGACGCGATAGCCGGCGCGCTCGGCGGCGTCCGCGCAGGGCTTGCCGGAGCTCAGCGAGACTTCGCGCTCGGCCGACCAGCCTCCCATCAGAACGGCGACGTGTTTCATGCGGACGGGCCCTGATTCGCCTGGCGTCTAATAAAATCGAGAACGGTTGCGGCGTCGAGCGTTGTATTGCCAAGGCGACGGGCGCCCGGCAATCTTCGTGCATGGCGATACGGGTGCTTTGCGTTCTTGCCATGGCCGGCTGCGTCATGCTGATGGCCGCGGCCGCGCGCGCCGAGCCGCTGCCGCCGATGGCTGGGATCGAAGCGGGCTCGCCGGCGGCGCGCGAACGCGCCGGGCTGTTCGCGGACCTCAAGGCCGCCAAAAACGACGCCGAGGCGCGCGCCATCGAAGACAAGATCTGGAAATTCTGGCGAAGTTTTGCCGACGCGGAATCGCTGCAACTGCTGGAAGAGTCGCGACAGGCGCAGCTGCGCTTCGATTACGACGAGGCGTTGCTCTATCAGAAGGAGTTGGTCAAGCGTCAGCCGCGCTTTGTCGAAGGCTGGAACCAACTCGGCTACGTCTATTTCCTCGCCGGCAACTACGACGAATCGCTGGCGGCGATCGAGCGCACGCTGGAACTCGAGCCGATGCATTATGCCGCGCTCGCCGGCAAGGGAATTATTCTGGTCCAGCAGGGCAGAGACGACGAGGCGCAGGCGCCGCTCAAGCGCGCGCTGGCGATCAATCCGTGGCTGAAGGAACGCAATCTCATCGGCAAGGATCCGGTGCCAATTCCTTGAGCGCTAGGCAATGCCGATTCTCTTAATTTCCCATTCCAGCTCGATCCCGGCATGCGCCTTGACCCGCGCGCGCACCGTCTCGCCGAGCGTCTCGATGTCGGCGGCGCTGGCGCCTTCCAGATTGATCAGAAAATTGCTGTGCAGCTCGGAGACCTTGGCGTGGCCGACTTTGAGCCCGCGGCAGCCGGCCTCGTCTACCAGCTTCCAGGCGCTGTGGCCCGGCGGATTCTTGAAGGTCGAGCCGCCGGTGCGGTTACGCGGCTGGGTTTTCTCGCGCTTGGTTTTGATCGAGGCCATCTCGGCGGCGATTTGTTCCGGATCGCCGGCGCGGCCCTGAAATACTGCGGCGGTGAAGATGACGTCGTCGGCGACGCCGCAGTGGCGATAGGAAAATCCCATCTCGGCATTGCTGAAAGTGCGGATCGTGCCCCGCCGGTCGACGCCGCGCGCCTCGATCAGCACGTCCTTGGTTTCGCCGCCATAGGCGCCGCCGTTCATGCGCAACGCCCCGCCGATCGAGCCGGGAATGCCGCTGTAGAAAGCAAGCCCCGCGATGCCGACCGGTTGCGCCGCGCGCGCCACCATGACGTCGAGCAAAGCCGTGCCGGCAACGACGCGGTGGCCGTCCTCGACCTTGATCTCGTTGAAGCCGCGGCCGAGCCGCACCACCACGCCCGGCACGCCGCCGTCGCGCACGATCAGGTTCGATCCGGCGCCAATGACGGTGACCGGAATTTCGGCCGCCAGATTTTGCATGAAATAGGCCAGATCGTCTTCGTCCTGCGGCATGTAGAACGCCTGCGCCGGACCGCCGACACGAAACCAGGTCAGTTCATCGAGCGATTGGTTGGCCAGCAACCGCCCGCGCAAGTCGGGCATCTTCGATTTCAGCTCGGGGACGATATCCGGAAAACTCATAGCGCCTTCAATTCACCCGGCAACGTATAGGCCCATTGCGTGATCGAGCCGGCACCGAGGCAGACCACGTAATCGCCGGGCTTCGCCAATTCCTTGATCAGGCCGGCCAGTTTTTCCGGACCTTCGAGCGGGATCGCCTGCTTGTGGCCGTGGGCGCGCAGGCCCTGCACCAGCGCGTCGCGGTCGGCGCCGGCGATCGGGGCTTCGCCCGCCGGATAGACCGGCGCCACGATCACCGCGTCGGCGTCGTTGAAACAGGTGCAGAACTGCTCGAACAGATCATGCAGCCGCGTGTAGCGATGCGGCTGCATCACCGCAATCACCTGGCCCTTGGCGCTCTCGCGCGCGGCGCGCAAGACGGCTGCGATCTCCACCGGATGATGGCCGTAGTCGTCGATGATGACGGCGCCGTTCCATGTCCCCACTTTGGTGAAGCGCCGCTTGACGCCGCCGAAGGCTTGCAGCGCCTTGCGGATGACGGCGTCCTTGATGCCGAGTTCATGCGCCACCGCCACCGCCGCCGTGGCGTTGAGCGCGTTGTGGCGCCCGGGCATCGGCAACATCAGCTTGTCGATCGTATGGCTGATCTTGCCCTCGCGGTCGCGGAACACGACCGAAAATTCGGATTGCCCGTTCTTGTGCGCGATGTCGGCCAGGCGAACGTCGGCCTGCGGATTTTCGCCGTAGGTGAGAATGCGGCGGTCTTCCAATTTACCGACCAGCGTCTGCACCACCGCATGATCGGTGCACATCACCGCGAAGCCGTAGAACGGCACGTTTTCGACAAAATCGATGAAGGCTTCCTGCACCGCATCGAAGGTGTGGAAGTGGTCGAGATGCTCGGGATCGACATTGGTGACGATGGCGATGTCGGCCGGCAACTTCAGGAAGGTGCCGTCGGATTCGTCGGCCTCCACCACCATCCAGTCGCCGGCGCCGAGCCGCGCATTGGTGCCGTAAGCGTTGATGATGCCGCCATTGATGACGGTCGGGTCGAGCCCGCCGGCATCGAGCAGCGCCGCCACCATCGAGGTGGTCGTGGTCTTGCCGTGGGTGCCGGCAATCGCCACGCAGCTTTTCAGCCGCATCAGCTCGGCCAGCATTTCGGCGCGCCGCACCACCGGCAGGCGCAGGGCCCGCGCGGCAACGAGTTCGGGATTGTCGCGCTTGATGGCGGAGGAGACGACGACCACATCGGCGCCGTCGAGATTTTCGGCCTTATGGCCGATGGCGACCTTGATGCCTTTGTCGCGCAGCCGCTTGACGTTGGCGCCCTCGGCGACGTCGGAGCCGGTGACGGTATAGCCGAGATTGGCCAACACCTCGGCGATGCCGCTCATGCCGATGCCGCCGATGCCGACGAAATGCACCGGTCCAATGTCGCGCGGCAGTTTCATGGGGTCGCCCTGGCCCTCGATCGGTTATGGCCAGGCTTGTCCCGGCCATCCACGTCATTTGTGAGGCATCGCTTAGAAGACGTGGATGCCCGGCACAAGTCCGTGTCTGTTCTTGTCAGGCAACTTTCTTCAACGGTTTGATGTGACGCACGTCCACTTTGCGCTGCGCCTGCCAGGTATCATAGGCCGCCTGCATTCTCACCCAAATCCCCGGATCATCGCCAAACAACCGACCAAACAGCACCGCGACTTCCGGCGTAACCGGCTTCTTCTCAGCCATGATCGCATGAAGGTGCTGGCGGGAAATGCCGAGCAGGTCGGCAATCTCACGCACCGAACGGTTAACAGCGGGGATGATGTCCTCGCGAAGTAGCGCGCCCGGATGCGTCGGGCAGCGGTTAGGATTGCGATTGGCAGCATAAGCCATGTCTGTCTCCACTAGTGATACTGCTCGAGATCGATCTCATAGGCGTGACCGTCGGCAAACTCGAATGTAATGCACCACGGTCCATTAATATGAACCGTGTAGCGCGCCGGCCTAAAGCCCTTCAGCGCATGGAACTGTGCGCCAGCAAAGTCCATGTCCTGCGGCTTCCTGGCCTGATCGAGACGGTCCAGCAAGCGCAGGATGCGACCTTGTAAACGTTGGTCGATCCGACGCACCCGGCCCTTACTCCAAAGCTCGGCCAAGACCTTGTGCTTGAAGGTCCTTATCACTTCGCCAATGTAATCTAAACGACTACAAGTGTCAACCGATAGGAGACACCCTGCAATCGCGTTTTAAGAGATACCCGTCTTCAACACCAAATCCGCCAGCCGCTCGGCGGCATCGATGCTGCCGGCCGATTTGGCGGCCTGCGCCATGCGATTGAGGCGTCCCGGGTCGCCGGCCAGGCCAGCGATCTCCGCCGCCAGGCGCTCCGGCGTAAAATCGCGCTGCTCGATGCGGATCGCCCCGCCCGCCGCCGCCAGCACGCCGGCATTGACGAACTGGTCCTGATCGAGCGCATGCGGCAGCGGCACCAGGATCGCGGGCCGGCCGATGGCCGAGAGCTCGGCTACTGTCGAAGCACCGGAGCGGGAGATAACGAGATGGGCGGCGGCCATGCGCGCCGGCAAATCGGAAAAGAACGGCGCGACGTCGGCGGCGATGCCAAGTTTGGCGTAAGTCGTACGCACGTCATCGGCGTCCTCGGCGCGCGCCTGCTGCACCACCGACAGGCGGGCGAGCAGCGTGGCGGGTACCCGTTCGATGGCTGCCGGCACGATGTCCGACATCACGCGCGCGCCCTGGCTGCCGCCGAACACCAGCAGTCGCAATTTTCCGCCCGCCTCCGGCGCGGCATAGGGCGTCGTGGCGGCGGCGATCACCTCGCTGCGGATCGGATTGCCGGTGAAGGTAATCTTCGTCTGCCAGCGCGGGTCGAGATTGGTGAGCGAACGAAATCCGGTGGCGATCTTGGTGACGCGCGGCGCCAGCGCGCGATTGGCGCGGCCCATGACGCCGTTCTGCTCATGCACCACGGTCGGAATGCCGCGCAGCGCCGCGGCCCACAGCGGCGGCACGGTCGGATAGCCGCCAAAGCCGACCACGACCGCGGGCCGCACACGGCCGAGCATCGCCCAGGCCTTGGCTGTGCCCACAGCCAGCATCCCGGCGGTCAGCACGAGGCTGAACGGATCAGTGCGGCGCACGGTCGCGCTCGGGATAATGTGCATGGCGCGCGCCGGAAACTTGAAATGGGCGGCGCGCGCGTCGGTGGCGAGCTCGATCGCCGCGCCGCGTTTCTGCAGCACATCGGCCAGCGCCTGCGCCGGGAACAAATGCCCGCCGGTTCCGCCGGCGGCGAGGAGGATCAATTTGTTTGAGTCGCTGGGCATCGATTATCCACCGTCTTGCCCGGCCTTGTGCCGGGCATCCACGACTTTCTTGCGGCCAGCTAAGCAAGACGTGGATGGCCGGGACAAGCCCGGCCATGACGAAAAACTCAAGCCGCGTTCTCCGCCATCGCCAGATCCGGCGACGTCAGCATGGCGGCGCGCGGCTGCTCGCGCGTCAGCGCCAGCAGCATGCCCATGGCGTAAGCGAGCGACAGCATCGAGGAGCCGCCATAAGAAATGAACGGCAGCGTCATGCCCTTGGCCGGAATGAGGTGCAGGTTGACCGCGATATTGATCGCCGACTGCATGCCGAACAACATGGCGAGGCCGGCGGCGGCAAAGCGCGTGAAGGCATCGTCATTGCGCATGGCGCGCGCCAGCGCGCGGATCACGATGAAGGCGAACAATGCCACCAGGGCGAGGCACAGCGCGACGCCGAATTCCTCCGCCGCCACCGCGAATACGAAGTCGGTGTGGCTCTCGGGCAGCAACCGCTTGACGGTGCCTTCGCCCGGGCCGCGCCCGAACCAGCCGCCGCGCATGAATGATTCCGTGGCGATGTCGATGTTGAAGGTGTCGCCCGAAGCCGGATTGAGGAACTTCTGGATGCGGGCCGCCACGTGCGGCACGGTGAAATAGGCCGCGGTCAGTCCGAACGCGGCGATACCGGCAATGCCGAACACCCAGATCAGCCGCATGCCGGCCATGAAGAACAGCGCGCTCCACACCAGCACGACCAGCATGGTCTGGCCGAAGTCGGGCTGCATGACCAAAAGCGCGACCACCAGCAGCAGCAATGCCAGCGAAAACGCGTTGGCCGGCATGTCGGCGCGCTTGGCGGATTCGCCGAACAACCAGGCGACCAGAATGACGAAGGCGGGCTTCAGAAATTCCGAGGGCTGGATGTTGACGCCGAACAGGATCAGCCAGCGCCGGGCGCCCTTGATCTCGGCGCCGAAATACGGCGTCACGGCGACCATGACGATGCTGACCGCGAACACGATCAGCGCCAGCCGCCGGATCTGGCGCGGGGTGAGGAACGACACGCCGAGCATGATGGCGACGGTCGGGATCAGATAAAGGATATGCCGGTTGACGAAATAAAACGGATCGAGGCCGAGCCTGCCGGCGACCGGCGGCGAGGCGGCGAGCGAGAGCACCACGCCGGCCAGCATCAGCGCGCCGGTGGCGGCGAGCGTCAGCCGGTCGACCGTCCACCACCATTCGCCGAAAGGCGTGCGTTGCGTGCGCGAAACCATGTCCCGTTCCCGGACCCAAGCTGACGCGGCAGGGTTTAGGAAGCATTAATGCCCGGGATCGCCCGAACAAGATCGGTGAAGGCTTTGCCGCGCACCTCGAAGTTCGGGTATTGGTCGAACGAGGCGCAGGCCGGCGAGAGCAACACCACCGGTTCCTTCAAGCCCGACGCCGCGGCGTCGGCTGCTGCGGCCTCGACCGCCGCCGCCAGTACGCCGCTGGTCACGTGGGGCACCTTGCCTTCCAGCGTCCTGGCGAATGCCGGGGCCGCCTCGCCGATCAGATACGCCTTGCGGATGCGCGGAAAGTACCCGGCGAGATCGTCAATGCCGCCGGTCTTCGGCTTGCCGCCGGCGATCCAGAAAATATCGCCGAAGCTCGCCAGCGCCTTGGCGGCGCTGTCGGCGTTGGTGGCCTTGGAGTTGTTGACGAACAGCACGTTACCCTTGCGGCCGATCGGCTGCATGCGGTGCGCGAGGCCGGGGAAACTCGCGAGCCCCTTCCGGATCGCCGGCAGACCGAGGCCGAGCGCCAGGCAAGCGGCGATGGCACAGGCGGCATTCTGCGCATTGTGCGCGCCGCGCAGCGAGCCGATGCCGGCGAGCTCCGCCGCCATCTCGGCTTTGCCGCCCGCCGCGCGCATGATCCGGCTGCCCTCGGCATAGAAGCCGTCCTGCAAAGTCTGGACCGCCGACATCTGTACGACTTTCTTGCCCGCGCGCGAGATGCGCTCGGCCGCGGCGCGTGTCCAATCGTCATCGACGCCGACCACCGCGGTGCCGCCGGCTTCCACCGAGGCCGGCAGCCGTTCCTTGATGGCGGCGTAATTGGCAAGCGTGCCGTGGCGATCGAGATGATCTTCCGTGACGTTGAGCAGGATTCCGACGGTGGCATGAAGCGAGGGCGCGAGATCGATCTGATAGGACGAAACCTCCAGCACATAGACGCGCCCGGGCGCAAAGGCCTCGAGCGCCAGCACCGGCACGCCGATATTGCCGCCCATCTGGGCGTCGCGGCCGGCGCTCTTGAGCAGATGCGTCACGAGCGCGGTGGTGGTCGATTTGCCGTTGGTGCCGGTGACGGCGACGAGCGGGCATTGCGCGCCGGATTTGGCGCGCTCGCGGCAGAACAATTCGATGTCGCCGATGATCTCGACTTTCGACTTGCGCGCCAGCGCGGCGGCCCAATGCGGTTCGGGATGGGTGAGCGGCACGCCCGGTGAGAGCACCAGCGCCGCGATGTTGGACCAGTCGAGTTCACGCAAGTCCTGAGTTTTGATGCCGGCCGCCTGCGCCTCGGCGATTTTTTTGGCGTCGTCGTCGAAGGCGACGACATCGGCGCCGCCCGCAGCCAGCGCCCGCGCCGACAACAAACCCGAAGCGCCGAGGCCGAAGACCGCGACCGTCTTGCCGGCGAAAACGGTGATCGGGATCATCGCAACTTCAGGGTCGCCAGCCCGGCGAGCGCCAGCACCACGGCGACGATCCAGAAGCGGATCACGATTTGCGGCTCGGTCCAGCCGAGCTGCTCGTAGTGATGATGGATCGGCGCCATCTTGAACACGCGTTTTCCCGTGAGCTTGAACGACACCACCTGCACGATCACCGACACCGCTTCCAGCACGAACAGCCCGCCGACGATGGCGAGCACGATCTCGTGCTTGATCGCCACCGCGACCGCACCGAGCATGCCGCCGAGCGAGAGCGAGCCGGTATCGCCCATGAAAATCGAGGCCGGCGGCGCGTTGAACCAGAGGAAGCCGAGCGAAGCGCCGATCACCGCCCCGCACACCACCGCCAGCTCTCCGGTGCCGGCGACGTAATGGATCTGCAGGTACTCCGAGAAAAGCGCGTTGCCGACCAGATACGAGATCAGCCCGAAGCTCGCCGCCGCGATCATCACCGGCACGATGGCCAGCCCGTCGAGGCCGTCGGTCAAGTTGACCGCGTTGCCGGCGCCGACGATCACGAAGGCGCCGAGCAGCACGAAGGCCCAGCCGAGATTGATCACCAGTTCCTTGAAGAACGGAAACACCAGCGAGGTCGCGATCGGACCCTTGCCGAGATGCGCGAGCGCCATGCAGGCGACGACCGCGATCACGGCCTCGGCGGCGAGCCGCGTGCGGCCGGCAAAGCCGGCATTGGTCTGCCGGGTCACTTTAAGATAGTCGTCATAAAATCCGATCAGGCCGAAGGCGAGCGTGACGCCGAGCACGATCCAGACATAAGGGCTGGTCGGATTGGCCCACAGCAGGGTCGAGACCAGAAGCCCCGACAGGATCATCAGCCCGCCCATCGTGGGCGTGCCCTTCTTGGTGACCAGATGCGATTGCGGGCCGTCCGCTCGGATCGGCTGGCCCTTGCCCTGTTTGATGCGCAGCAGATCGATGATCGGGCCGCCGAACAGAAACACGAACACCAGCGCGGTGACGATGGCCCCGCCGGTGCGGAACGTGATGTAACGAAAGACGTTGAGGAACGAGAGCTTGTCGGAGAATTCGGTCAGCCAATAAAACATCGAGGTCGAACCTAGCCCTGCAAGCTCTGCTCCAGCGCGGCCGGCGTTGCGAATTGCCGCTCCAGCGCCTTGACGATCGGCCCCATTTTCGAGCCCAGCGAACCCTTGACCATCATCGCGTCGCCGTCACGAATGGCGGCCAGCACGGCCGGCTCCAGCGCCGCCGCGGTCTCGGCATAGCCGCCCCGGTGGCTGGAGGGAAGGGCCTCCCAGAGCGCGTGCATCAGCGGGCCGCTGCAGAATACCAGATCGACTTTGGCGGCCTCGATCACCCCAGCCAGCGCGCGGTGCAGCGCCATGCCTTGCCCGCCTAGTTCCAGCATGTCGCCCAACACCGCGATGCGGCGGCCTTGCACCCCGACCGGGACCTGGCCGAGCAGCGCGATTGCCGCGGCCATCGAGGCCGGATTGGCGTTGTAGCTCTCGTCGATCAGCAACGCGCTGCCGCCCGGCACCCGCAAGGTCGCGCGCGTGCCCCGGCCGGGAGCGGGCTTGAGATTGTTGAGGGCAAGCGCGGCCAGCGCTAGGTCGGCGCCGACCAGCGAGGCCGCCGCAAGCACGGCGAGCGAATTGAGCACCAGATGCTTGCCTGGAGCGCCGAGTTTGTAGGTGACGTCTTCCCCAAGAATTTTTGCCTGCACGCAGGAGCATTCCGGGTGCAGCGAAACGCGCCTGAGCTGCGCGTCGGCCTTCTTGTTCTCGCCGAATGAGACGATGCGCGAAACACCGGCCGTTTTGGCGGCGGCCGCGAGTCGGGCGTATTGAGGATTGTCGCGATTGATCACGGCGGCACCGCCCGCCACCACGCCGGAAAAAACCTCGGCCTTGGCCTCGGCGATTTTTGCCAGCGTCCCGAAATATTCCAGATGCACCGCCGCAATCGCGGTGACGATCGCCACATGTGGACGCACCAATTGAACCAGCGGCGTGATCTCGCCGGCATGGTTCATGCCTATTTCGAACACGGCGTATTTTGCGCCGGCCGGACAGCGGGCGAGCGACAGCGGCACGCCCCAATGATTGTTGTAGGAGGCCACAGAGGCATAAGTTTCGCCGTCGGGCGAGAGCGCGAGCCTGAGCGCCTCCTTGGTGCCGGTTTTGCCGACCGAGCCGGTGACGGCGATGACTTTGGCGCCGCTGCGCGCGCGCGCGGCGCGGGCAAGATCGCGCAACGCCTCCAGCACATCCGTGACGATCAGCAGCGGCGCATCGGCGGTAAATCTTGCGCGTTCGTCGCGTGCCACCACCGCCACACCGGCGCCGGCCTTGAGCGCGGCCTCGATGAATTCGTGGCCGTCGCGGTTGTCGCCCTTGATGGCGAAAAAGGCTTCGCCTTTGGCGATGGTGCGCGTGTCAATCGACAGACCCGGCACATCCGCCGGCAGCACGCCGGATTTTTCCGCGCCCATCGCCGCGGCCATGTCGGAAAGGGTCCACAGCGCGGTCATGCTACTTTTTCCTTTAGCGCGGCGGCGACCGCGTCGTGATCGGAAAACGGCAGCACCTTGTCGCCGACGATTTGCCCGGTCTCGTGACCTTTGCCGGCGATCAGCAGCGCGTCGCCCTTTTTCAATTCGGCGATGCTCTTCCGGATGGCTTCGGCCCGGTCGCCGATCTCAGCCGCGCCCGGAACAGCCGCCAGGATGGCGGCGCGGATGGCGGCCGGCTGTTCGCTGCGCGGGTTATCGTCGGTGACAATAACGCGGTCGGCGTTCTCGGCGGCGATCCGTCCCATGATCGGACGTTTGCCAGCATCGCGGTCGCCGCCGGCGCCGAACACCACGACCAGTTTTCCGCTGGCATAAGGCCGCAGCGCTTCGAGCGCTTTCTTGAGTGCGTCCGGCTTATGGGCGTAGTCGATGAAAATGGGAGCGCCGTTTTTGGCTCCGGCCAGTTCAAGGCGGCCTTTGGCGCCGGTGAGTTTCTCCAGCGCGGCGAAGACGCGCGCCGGTTCGGACCCGGTCGCGATGGCAAGCCCGGCCGCGACCGCGGCGTTCTGCACCTGGAAGGCGCCGACCAGCGGCAGCTTCACTTGATATGTCTTGCCGCCATGCGCGATGGCGACCGCTTGCGCGAAGCCGTCGATGGCGCCGCTGATCAGCTTGATGTCGTCGCCGCCGACGCCGACCGTCATGATCTTGAGGCCGCGCTTCCTGGCCGCTTCGACCACCTGCCCCGCATAACAATCGTCGACGTCGATCACCGCCGTGCCGTCGGGCGCGATCAAGTTCTCGAACAGCCTCAGCTTGGCGGCAAGATAAGCTTCCAAGGTCGGATGATAGTCGAGATGATCGCGCGACAGGTTGGTGAAGGCGCCGGCGGCGATGCGCACGCCGTCGAGCCGGTGCTGGTCGAGCCCGTGCGATGAAGCTTCGAGCGCCAGATGGGTGACGCCCTCGCCGGCCAATTGATCGAGCGTGCGGTGCAGTTCGACCGGATCGGGCGTGGTGAGCGAGCCGTATTTTTCGCTCCGAGGAGAAACCAGGCCGATGGTGCCGATGCTGGCTGCCTGGGCATCCAGCGCGCTCCAAATCTGGCGCGTGAAGGCGGCGACCGAGGTCTTGCCGCTGGTGCCGGTGACCGCGGCGATGGTGGCCGGCTGACGCGGGAAAAATTTCGCCGCGGCCAGCGCGAGCGCACGCCGCGCGTTTTTGACCTGAACGAACGTGACGGACGCAGGCAAGCCCGGCGGCGGCTGCTCGGCCGCGACCGCGACGGCGCCGGCCGCGACGGCCTGCTTGGCGAAATGCGCGCCGTCGGCCTTGGCGCCGGCGACGGCGAAAAACAGAAAACCCGGCTTGACCTTGCGGCTGTCGGCGGTGAGGCCGGCAAGGTCGATGCCGGCCTGATGGGCATCAAGCCGGGCAGTGTCGAGTTGCAGATCGCCGAGTTTCATCGATGCGTTTCTAGACCCAGGCTCGCGCGGGAATAAGCGGAATTTGAGGCCGCTCGCGCGACATGCACTTATTGGCTCGCGATCGCCTTGGCCAGGATCAGCTGGTCGGCCTTGGGCAGATCGAAACGCGGTTCGATATCCAGGAGCGGCGCGATGCGCGCGATCACTTTGGCGGCGGTCGGCGCGGCGTTCCAGCCGGCGGTGGCAAAGCCGTGGGTGCCCTCCACCGGCTGCGGCTCGTCGAGCATGATCATCATCAGATATTTCGGCTTGTCCGCCGGCAGCACCGCCATGAAATCGGTCAACAGCTTGTGTTTCGAGTAGTGACCGCCGACCACCTTCTCGGCCGTGCCGGTTTTGCCGCCGATATAGTAGCCGTTGACATTGGCCTTGGTGGCCGTGCCCTTCTCGGCGTTGAGCCGCATCAGATAGCGAATGGCACGGCTGGTCTCCGGCTTGAGCACTTGCTTGGCCAAGGCCTGCGCCTGCGCTTCGTTGCGCTTGAGGAAGGTCGGCGGAATGAGCCGCCCGCCGTTCAACGTCGCGGCGATCCCCATCACCGCCTGCAGCGGCGCCACCGACAGTCCGTGTCCGAAGGCAATCGTGACGGTGTTGAGTTCGCCCCAGCGCTTGGGAACGATCGGCTCGGCGCTTTCCGGCAATTCGGTGCGCAGGCGGTCGAGCTGGCCCATCTTGCGCAGGAAGGCCTTGTGACCTTCGACGCCGACGGCGAGCGCCATGCGCGCGGCGCCGATGTTCGAGGAATAGGTGAAAATCTCCGGCACCGACAGCGCGCGGTGCATCGGCTCGTAATCGTGGATGGCAAAGCGGCCGTATTGCAGCGGATGACTGGCGTCGAAGGCCGAGGCCAGCGTCGCCTTGCCGGAGTTGAGCGCCATCGCCACCGTGAGCACCTTGAAGGTCGAGCCCATCTCGTACACGCCGGTGGTGAGCCGATTGATGCGGCTCGGGTCGTTGGCCTCGCGCGGATTGTTGGGGTCGTAGTCCGGCTCCGACACCAGCGCGACGATCTCGCCGGTGTTGACGTTGACGACCACGCCGGACGACGCCTTGGCCTTGAACTTCTCGCGCGCGGCGATCAATTCGTCGCGCAAGGCAAACTGCACGCGCAGATCGAGCGCGAGTTGCACCGGCTGCTGCAGCCGGTCGGTGGCAAGTCCGGCCATGTGCAGCGCGGCGAGCCCCTGCCCGTCCAACCACTTCTCGATGCCGGCGATGCCCTGGTTGTCGATGTTGACGTGGCCGATCTCGTGGCTGACCACCGGCCCGTTCGGGTAGACGCGCTTGTTCTCGGTCAGGAAGCCGACGCCGGGAATGCCGAGCCGGTGGATCTCCTGTTGCTGCTTGGGCGTGATCTCGCGTTTGAGCCAGACGAAGCCGCGCTTCGACGACAGGCGGTCGCGCACTTCGGCGGCGTCGAGATCGGGCATCACCGCGGTGAGCAGTTCCTCGGCCTCATCCACGTCGATGAGCTTGCGCGGCTCGGCAAACAGTGACGGCGTCTTGATGTCGGTGGCCAGAATCTGACCGTTGCGATCGAGAATATCGGGCCGCGCGGTGGCGAGCGCGTCCTGGCCGACACTGCGGCGCGCGCCGTGGCCGTCGCTGACGCTGGCGAACATCACCAGGCGCAATGCGATAACGCCGTAGATGCCGGCGAAGGCGACGATGGCGAGGCCGATCCTGGCCTTGGTCTTCACGCCGCGGTCGACGTCGCGGCCATAAAGAAACGAGCGCATGAAGCGTTGCCAGCGAGTCTCCGGAGCTTTGGCGGGTGCGGTCATGAGGGTCACCGCGGCGCCGGCAGGCTGCCGGTGGTGTCGGGTGGCGCGGGCGCCAGCATGGCGCCGATCGGATCGCCGGCAGGCGGCGTCACCGGCGGGCGGTCGGGCAACCGGTCGAGGCTGTCGAATTGCGTCGGCAGGATCGGCCGTAACGCCAGATGGCGCGAGGCCAGGCCCTGGATCCGGCCGGGCGTGTCGAGCTTGCCCCATTCGGCGCGCAACGCTGCGATGGCATCGCGCTCGCGCCGCAATTCACCGGCGAGCTTGCCGACCCGTTCGGCCTGCAGGGTGGAATCGAACTTGATCTTGTAGACGAAAGACGCGGCCAAGATGAGCGCGCCGATCACCATGATGTTGAGCAGGCGCATGCTCAGCGTCCCTTCACGACGTCGGCCAGCGCCGGCAGCCGCGGCAGCAAACCGGGCATATCGTCATCGCGCGCGGGCGCCGGCGCGCGTTCGGCGGCACGCAGCTTGGCCGAGCGGGCGCGCGGATTGCGCGCGACTTCGGCGGCATCGGCGACGACAGGCCGCTTGGTGAGCACACGGAAAGTGGCGGCCGGCGCCTTGCGCTCGGGGGCGTGACGCGAGCCGGCGCGGGCCTCGCCGCGGCCGGTCAAGAACGACTTCACGATGCGGTCCTCGAGCGAATGGAACGACACTGCCACGAGGCGGCCCCCGGGCTTGAGGATGCGCTCGGCGGCGTGCAGCGCGGCGACCAGTTCGCCAAGCTCGTCGTTGACGAAGATGCGCAAGGCCTGGAACGTGCGCGTCGCCGGATGGATATCGCCCGGGCGCGAACGCACCACGGAGGCAACGATCTCGGCCAGCGCCGAAGTACTGCGAATTGGCGTCTGGGCGCGGGCCTTGACGATGGCGCGCCCGACGGCGCGCGAATGACGCTCTTCGCCGAGCAGGAAAATGACATTGGCGAGATCGCGCTCGCTCGCAGCGTTGACGACGTCGGCCGCGCTCGGACCGTCCCCGCCCATGCGCATGTCGAGCGGCCCGTCGAGGCGGAACGAGAACCCGCGCGCGGCGGTATCGAGCTGCATGGACGAGACGCCGAGATCGAGCACCACGCCATCGACGGCGTCGATGCCCGCGTCGCGCGCCACAGCGTCCAGATTGGAGAAGCGGTCCTCGGCCAGCGCCAGCCGGCCGCCCGCGGCTTTCAGCAATGGCTGGCCTGACGCGATCGCGCTCGGATCGCGGTCGACGCCGACGACTTTGCACTCGGCCTTGCCAAGGATGGCGCGTGCATAACCGCCGGCACCGAAGGTGGCGTCGATATAGATGCCGCCGTCATGCACTTGGAGGAAGTCGAGCGCAGATGCCCCGAGCACGGGAGTGTGGCGGGCGGATCCGCCAGCGACAGCCGCAAAGCCGTCGCCGCTCGCCGTCATCTCCATGCTCCGAGCGCGTTGCGTGCCGCCGAGCGGGAGGCCGTGAGCGCGCGCACCTTGCCGGCAGCCAGCGCGAACTCGCCCTGGAAACGGACGCCTACCGCGATAAAAGTTCCGGGAACTCGCAAGCCGCCCCCAGGATTCGTGCGGTTCGTCATCCTCGATGAAAATTCGTGGAAAATCATGGGGCATTATAGGCGCCAATGGAGAGGCCCCAGCGCCTTGGCCTCGGGCGCCGGCGCAAATCACCGTCCAAACTGCATTAACAACCCTTAAACTTAAGGATTTGTTGCCAAACGGCATCTTTCCGGCCGGTTCCGGCGATGCGAAATCCACAAAGCCAATAACGCATTCCTGCCCCTCAAATTCCCGGAGTTCCCGGAACAAGAATTTTCATCGCCGAGTTGGGTCAATGCGGATGGCCGAACCCATCCGCGAAACCAGCGCACGGTTCCGTGCAAGAATAAGGAGGCGATCCCATGATGAAAATACTGATGACCGGCGCAGCCATTGGCGCGCTGATGGTATCCGGGGCACTGGCCCAGGCGCCCAATTCCCCCTCGAGTTCAAATCCGCCGGCGGCCGCGCAAAGCCAACAGGGCGCCGGCAAGGCCGATTTCGTGGCGGCGCAGAAGCCCGATCAATGGCTGGCGACCAAATTCAGGGGCACCGAAGTCGATGGCGCCGATAACCAGAAGGTCGGCGCGATCAAAGACATCCTGTTCGACAAGACCGGCAAGATCGAAGCCTTCGTGGTCGGCGTCGGCGGGTTCCTCGGCATGGGCTCGAAAGAAGTGGCCATGGCGCCCGCTTCCTTCGAGGTGATCAAGGGTCAAAACGGCGGCCCCGACAAACTCAAGATTTCCATGAGCCAAGATGAGCTCAAGCAGGCTGAGAACTTCACGCCTTACGCACCGCCGCGTCCGACCACGACCGGCTCCGGCGCGCCGGGTGGGCTGAACAGCCTGTCCGGCGGCGGCATGCATCCGTCGACCAATCGGCCGCCGAGCAGCAGCCAGTAGGCCAAGAACGACCTGACATAACGCCGGAAAATCGACGCGGCGCCGATGGTTATGCCGTTGGCGCCGCGCCGGTGTTTCGGGCTGCGGGATATTGCTTTTTCACTGGCCGACAGTGAATGATGCCGCTTCCCGCGCCCTCGCGCATTCAACATGGCTCCGGCTCATGTCGGCATTTACGCCGGATTCCTTCATCGTCGCCGATGTGGCGCCCTCGCCCAATCACGACGCACGCCGCCAGGGCCGCGCCCCCGATATGATCCTGCTGCATTATACCGGCATGCAATCCGGCGACGCGGCGCTGGCGCGGCTGTGCGCGTCGGACAGCAAAGTGTCGTCGCATTACGTGGTGTTCGAAGACGGCCGCATCGTGCAATGCGTGCCGGAGGAACTGCGCGCCTGGCACGCCGGCGTGTCATCATGGGGCGGCGACACCGACATCAATTCGTGCTCGATCGGCGTCGAGATCGTCAACCCGGGCCACGAATTCGGCTATCCCCCTTATCCGTTGCGGCAAATAGCGGCGGTGATCTCGCTCTGCCGCTCGATCCTCACGCGCCGCGGGCCGATCAATTCCAACCGCATTCTGGCGCACTCCGACGTGGCGCCGGCGCGCAAGCAGGACCCCGGCGAGAAATTTCCCTGGGAACTGCTGAGCGAATCCGGCATCGGCCATTGGGTGCGCCCGGCCCCGCTCCATCTCGACGGTGTCTCGCTCAAACCCGGCGAGCACGGCGACCAGGTGAAGCGGCTGCAGCGCGTGCTGCGCGGTTACGGCTACGGCATCGAGGAGACCGGCAATTACGACGACGCCATGCGCGAGGTGATCGCGGCCTTCCAGCGCCATTTCCGCCAGGCCCGTGTCGATGGGGTGGCCGACGCCTCCACATTGCTCACGTTGCGCGCGCTGGTCGAGACGCGGCCGGCGCCGCTGGCGTGAAACGGTTCACCATCCCCGTGCCCGGTCCCTTGACGGCGGCGGCGATAGCCCCCATCCCTATCCCCGTCAGTCGGCCGGACGGCCGCTCCGCGCCAATGCCGAAAGGCGGCCGGGGAGGAAAGTCCGGGCTCCATGGACGAACGGTGCCGGATAACATCCGGCGGGGCTGAGCCCTTCACGGGGCGAGGCTTCATGGATAGTGCCACAGAGAACAGACCGCCACGGCTGCGTAGCGTTTTGGCCGCGGTAAGGGTGAAACGGCGCGGTAAGAGCGCACCGCGCCTTCGGCAACGAAGGCGGCACGGCAAACCCCACCGGGAGCAAGACCGAATAGGAATGGCGTTGGGGCGCAAGCTCCAGGTCCGTCCGGGCCAGCCGTTCGGGTAGGTTGCTTGATGCGCCGGGCAACCGGCGTACCAGAGGAATGGCCGTCACGTTTGCGGTACGAACCGCAGGCCTTACAGAACCCGGCTTATAGGCCGGCTGATATGTTCAAGGGGCGTCCGGCGGAGAACCCACCGGGCGCCCCGCCATTTTTGGCATCGCCGCGGCGGCCTGATACAAAATAGCAACCTGCCAAAAGGGGAAGAAACGTCTCATGAAAAAATTGCTGTTTGCAGCAGTCATCGCCGCGGTCCTGCCATGCGGCGCCATGGCTGCCGATTATCCGTCGCGGCCGATCACCTTGGTGGTGCCGCTGAGCGTCGGCGGCTCGACCGACGTGATCGGGCGCATCATGGCGCAGGGCATGGGCGAGGCGCTCGGGCAAACCGTCGTGGTCGAAAACACCACCGGCGCCGGTGGCACCATCGGCGAAGGACGCATCTCGCGTGCGCCGCCGGACGGCTACACCATCGGCATCGGACAGTGGGGGACGAATGTCGCGACCGGCGCGATCTACAATCTGCCCTACGACCTGATGAAGGATTTCGAGCCGGTCGGGCTTATTGCAACGCAGCCCTTCTTTATCGTCGCGCGCAAGACCATGCCGGCCAACAATCTGAAAGAACTGATCGCCTGGCTGCGCGCCAACGGCGACAAGGCCAACGAAGGCAATTCGGGCGTCGGCTCGCCCAGCCATGTCGGCGGCATTCTGTTTCAGCAGGCGGTCGGCGCGCCGCTCACCATGGTGCCCTATCGCGGCGCCGGCGATTCGACGACGGCGCTGCTGGCCGGACAGATCGACGTGATGCTCAACACGCCGGCGCTGTCGGTGGCGCAGATGAAGGCCGGCGCCATCAAGGTCTATGCCGTCACCGCCAAACAGCGGATCGCGGTCGCGCCCGACGTGCCGACCACCGACGAGGCCGGCCTGCCCGGCTTCTATTTCTCGTTCTGGCACGCGATCTGGGCTCCGAAGGGCACGCCGCAGCCGATCGTCGCCAAGCTCAACGAGGCGCTGCGCAAGGCGCTGGCCAATCCGGCGACGCGCAAGAAGCTCATCGATCTGGCGCAGGATATTTTCCCGCCAGAGCAACAGACGCCGGAAGCGCTGCGCACCTTCCAGCAGGCCGAGATCGACAAATGGTGGCCGATCATCAAGAAGGCCGGCATCAAGGCGCAATGAGCGCTTTCGGCACGGCGCGTAAAGTGGTTGCCATGGAACAGATCCGCGTCTGCACCTATGACGGCCCCGGGGCCAAGCCGGTGATCCGCACGGTGCCGTGGCCCGCGATTCCGAAAAAAGCGGCGCTGATCAAAATCGGCGCCTGCGGGGTTTGCGGCACCGACCTGCACATCCTCAAAGGTCATTGGCCGAAGAAACTGCCCTGGCCGTTCACGCTGGGGCACGAGATCGGCGGCGTGCTGGTTGAGGTCGGCAGCGAATTCAGCGAAGACTTCATGGCCAAGCCGCTCACCGTCGGCTCGAAGGTGATGATCCCGCCGCTGATGCCGTGCGGGCATTGCTATTACTGCACGCACTACCCGCTCAGCGCCAACAAGTGCCTGACCCCGGTCTACTACGGCCGCTATCTCGGTTTCGACAAGGCGCCGCATCTGTGGGGCGGCTGGGCGGAATATGTCTATGTCGATCTCGACATGCTGCCGGGTACCAAGATCTACAAATTGCCCGACGACATGCCGCTGCGGCTCGGCGCGCTGTCCGAGCCGTTGACCTCGTGCATCCGCGCTTTCAACCGGGCGACGCGCGCTGGCGGATTCACCTGGGGCGACACCGTCGTGATCCAGGGCTCCGGGCCGATCGGAATTCTGGCGGTGGCGGCGGCGCAGGAAATGGGCGCCGGCCGGGTGATTTGCGTCGGCGCGCCGGAGGCGCCGCGGCTCGCATTGGCGCGCAAGTTCGGCGCCGAGGCGACGGTCAACATCGAGACGTTCAAGACGGCGGACGAGCGGATCAAAAAAGTGCGCGACATCGTCGGCAGCTTCGGCGCCGACCTGGTGATGGATTGCTCCGGCCACCCGAGCGCGGGTCCGGAAGGCATCGAAATGCTGCGCGACGGCGGCTGTTATGTCGAGATGGGTCAGTTCACCGACGCCGGTTCGATCGAAACCTCGTGGCACCGCTTCTGCACCAAGGACATCACCATCCTCGGCTCGTGGGGCTTTACCGGCAATGATCTGCCGCTCGGCGTCGACATGCTTTACCGCACGCGCGCGAAATATCCCTGGCTCGAGATGCAAACGCTCTATCCGTTCTCCGAAGACGGCATCGGCCGGGCGGTGGCTGACGCCATCGCCATGAAGACGGTGAAGTCGACCATCGTGCCGTGGCCGAAACTGGTGGAATAGACGCGCGGCCTAATGCTTCTTGAGGTCACCTTTTTTGACCCCGGCTTCGGGGAAAATCCACATCGCGACGACGAAAAATACCGCGATCAGCAGGACGACCCGGTCGAACTCCGGCCGCAGCGGCGAGCCGCTCCAAAAGCTCAATCCGGCCGCCACCAGCAGCACGACGATGGAGACGATGGCCTTAACGTCGGTCGGCATGGTCTTATCCTTGGCGCATGATCTTATCCGAAAACCGGTTCCCACTTTTCGGGATCATGCGCTAGTTGGTTCCGACCGGCTGTGCCGCCGCCTGCTCCGGGCCCACCGGCTGAGCGCGCAAATTACGCTTGAGACGGTGCGTGCTGTAGCCGTTGAACAGATGGCCGATGAGGCCGCGGTCGAGGTCGGAGGTGCCGAACAGCCAGTCGGCGATTGGGAACGTGAGATTCATGTTCACTTCCATCATCAGCCGCGCGTTGTGATGCGCGGTGTGATGGCGGCGCAGCGTGTTGACCAGCGGGCAATATTTGACGAACCAGCCTTCGTCGACGTGGCAGCAGAAATGCATGAACTCATAGACCAGATACATGCCGGTGGTGACGCACATGAACAGCCAGCCGACATTGGGCGTAAAAATGAAGCCGAGCGCGAAGGCGCAAGGGATCGACATCAGCGTGAACACCACCAGCGCGTAAGGCGGGAACACGGTGACGCGCCAATCCTTGTCGTCGCGAAAGCGCATCTCATGGTCGCTGAAGAACTGATGGTGGTTGAGCGTGTGACGCTCGTAGATCGCGCGCAGGCCCTTGATGTTCACCGGCCGGTGCATGATGAAGCGATGCACCGCCCATTCGAAGATGTTGGTGAACAGAAAGACCAGCGGGATGGTGGCCCATTCGGCCCAGGTCACGTTATGGATGTGCGAGACGTAGACGTAGAACACGGCGGCGCCCATGGCGTAGATCAGCGCGATGTGGAAGTAGCCGTTGTACCAGCCGACGATGCGCGACCGGTATTCGTTGCGAAAATCGATCTGCCGCTGCGTGATCATGGCTGGCCTCCGTCGTCGCGTACCCGCCCCTGATTTGTTATTTTCTCAAACTTAACACGCTGCGCCCGGCGCGCAACCGCAGCCGCGCTCAATTCTCCAGCGCGTCGATGGCCGCGTCGATGTCGCTGCCGGTAAGCCGCCAATCGTTGTCGAGATTGGCCACGATTTCTTTCATGAACGGTTCGGACAGCCGCAAGGCCCGCCCGTTGTCGCCCAGATAGTCGGCCAGGATCGCGAGCGCGAGCTGGCGCGGGCTGTCGCCTTCGTAGGTCCATTCGAAGCCGAATTTGGTGAAGCGCTTGATCTCGTAATGTTCGGAAAGCGGCGCCCCGTCGACCGTCACGACCAGCCCGTCGATTGTGCGCCTGCCCTCGTAGGTCTTCATCGCCAACTCCGCGTCAAATCTGCCTGCGCTTGGCGACCAGGCGAGCGAATTTCTCGTATTCGGCGTCGTTGACCGTGTAGGAATGCTCGTCGTCGGGGAATCGCCCGGATTTCACGTCCGCGACGTATTGCGAGATGGCGGCGACCGCGTGTTCGGTCACCTTGCCATAGCGCTTGGTGAATTTCGGCTTGAAGTCGGTAAAGACGCCGAGCAGGTCGTAGCACAGCAGGATTTGTCCATCGCAGCCGACGCCGGCGCCAATGCCGATGGTCGGAATGGTCAGCTGCTCGGAAATCAGCGTCGCGATCTTGGCCGGCACCGCCTCGAATTCAAGCATGAAGCAGCCGGCGTCCTCGATCGCCAGCGCATCCTCGAGAATTTTCATCGCTGCGTCGGCGGTCCGCCCCTGAATCTTGAAGCCGCCGAACATCGCGATGGTGTGCGGCGTCAGGCCGATATGGGAGGCGGTCGGGATGCCGGCGTCCACCAGCGCGCGCAGGATTTGGCTTTGCGATTTTCCGCCCTGCGGCTTGACCGCATCGCACAGCGCGTCCTGCATGAAGCGCGTGGCGTTGACGAGCGCACGATCGACGGTGTTGTAGCTCTGATAGGGCATGCAGCCGAGAACAAACGTATTCGGCGCGCCGCGCCGCACTGCCAGCGAATGCAGGATCATCATATCCATGGTGGCCGGCACGGTGTTGGCGTGGCCATGCGCGACCATGGCGAGGCTGTCGCCGACCACCGCGACATCGACGCCCGCCATCTCGGCCCATTTGGCCGAGGTATAATCGGGTACCGACATGTAGACCATTTTCTCCTTGGTCCTCTTCAACTCGCGGATTTCGGTGATGGTGCGCTTCTTGCGCTCCGCAGGCGCTGCCGCGGCTGGCGCTTCTTTCCTCGACATCACAGGCTCCGACGTCGCTCATGGAAAACGGGGGATCATTAGAGGATTGCCGCCCGTCGCGGTCAAGGAATCGAATTTATTGCGCTTGCGAACGAATGTGGCGGCCTAGTGCGACGCATCCAGCATCGTCGAGGGCAGCCAGAGCGCGATGCCGGGGAACATTGCCACCAGCACCACCGCGATGCACATCAGAACGAACAACGGCAGTGCGTAGGCGCCGATGGTGAAGATGTTGCGCCCGGTCATGCCTTGCAGGACGTAGAGGTTGAAGCCGACCGGCGGTGTGATCTGCGCCATTTCCACCACCAGCACGATGTAGATGCCGAACCAGATCAGGTCGAAACCGGCCTTCGTCACCAGCGGGATGATGATCGAGGTGGTCAGCACCACCATCGAGATGCCGTCGAGGAAGCATCCAAGCACGATATAGAAGGCCGTGAGCACGCTGAGCAGGCCCCAGGCCGGCATGTTGTAGCCGCTGATCCATTCCGCCAGCGCAACCGGAATGCCGGTGAAGCCCATGGCGGCGGTCAAAAAGGCCGCACCGGCCAGGATGAAGGCGATCATGCAACTGGTCTTGGTCGCGCCCATCAGCGCGTCGCTAAAGCCCTGTTTGGTCAGCGTGCCCGACCACCACGACAGCGCCAGCGATAAAAACACACCGACGACCGCCGCCTCGGTCGCCGAGGCCAGCCCGCCATAGATCGAGCCGATGACGCCGAGAATGAGCAGCGTCACAGGAATCAGCCGACGCGACGCCTTGATGCGTGCGCGCAGCGGCACGTGCGGTTCGGGCGGCGGCATGCGCGACTTGTTGAGCATCGCCCAAATGATGATGAACCCCATGAACAGGCCCGCCAGCATGATGCCCGGGATGACGCCGGCGATGAACAGCCGCGCGATCGATTGATCGGTCGCGGTGGCATAGACGATCATGATGATGGAGGGCGGGATCAGAAGTCCGAGCGTACCGGAACCGGCCAGCGTGCCGATCGCCATTTTCTCGTCATAGCCGCGTTTGAGCAGTTCGGGCAGCGCGATGCGGCCTATTGTTGCGCAAGTGGCGGCGGAAGATCCCGACACCGCGGCGAAGATGGCGCAGCCGATGACGTTCACGTGCAGCAGCCGGCCGGGCAGTTTCTGCACCCAGGGCGCCAGGCCCTCGAACATGTCGTCGGACAATTTGGTGCGGTAGAGAATCTCGCCCATCCAGATAAACATCGGCAGCGCGGTGAGATCCCAGGAATCGGAAGCAGCCCACATCGAGGTTGCCAGCACTTGGCCGGCCGGTGTCGCCGTTTTGGTCAGAACCGCCGCGAAGGCGCAGACGGCGAGCGCGATCGCGATCCACACGCCGGAGCCGAGGATCGCGAACAGCAACAACATCAGGATGAGGGAAAGCTCGACGACGCTCATCGCGCTCACCCCTCCTTGCCCAAGGTGATGGCGTCCTCGGCGGCGCGGAAGCTCGGCCGGCCCCGCACGATCACAGTGACAAGTTCGTCCACCAGCGCGACGGTGAGCATGAAGGCGCCGAAGGCCATCGCGGCTTGCGGATAGACCAGCGGCACGCGCACCACGCCGTTCGAGACTTCATGGAACTGGAACGATACCCAGGCGAATTTGGCGAGGTTGCCGGTCATGTAACCGCAAGCCGCGGCGGCAAAACCGAAAGCCCAGATTTCGGCGAAGCGGCGCAGACGCTCGCTCATGAAGCCAAGCACCATGGTGACGCGGATATGCGCGCCAGCCTTGAGCGTGCCGGCGAGCGCCAGGAAACTCGCGCCGGCCAGCAGATAGCCGCAGATTTCGTTGAGCGAGAGGATCACGAAGTCGGTGCGCGGCAGATGCATGAACGCCAGCGTGCCGTCGAGCAGACGGCCGGCGAGCTGCGCGCCGACCAGAAGCGCGATGGCGACCAGGCAAAGCGCCGAGCCCCACAGCGTAGCGGCGTAAAGCTGGTCGAGAATTCGGCGCATCGGATGATCCCTCTCCCCGCAAGGGGAGAGCGAAATGTCAAACCATCATTTCCGATACGCCGCCAGCATGGCGGCGCCGTCGGCGCCGGCAGCCTTTTCCCATTCGACGGCGATGGTTTCGCCGATCTTGGTGAGCCCGGCCTTGAGCTGGGGCGACGGCGGCAGCACGATGATGCCGGCGTCCTTGAGCGCCTTGGTCTTGATGGCCATTTCTTCTTCCGACAGCTTCCAGCCGCGCGTCTCGGCGGCCGCCGCCGCGTCCTTCACGGCCTTCTGCTGCGCCGGCGTCAACTTGTCGAACGCCTCCTTGTTGACGAACACGATGTCGCGCGGCTGCCAGGCCTGGGTGTCGATGTAATGGGTGAGGTAATCCTGCGACTTGGTGTCGACGCCGGTCGAGGCCGAGGTGATCATCACGTCGACGCGGCCGGTGGCGAAGGCGGTCGGCAGATCAGGCACTTCGATCTGGGTCGGGATTGCGCCGGCAAGTGTTGCGATGCGCCCGATGGTGGCGTTGTAGGTACGGAATTTGAGACCTTTAAGATCATCGACCGACTTGATCTCGCGCTTGGCGTAGAGCCCCTGCGGCGGCCACGGCACCGAATAGAGCAGGATCAAACCCTCGGAGGCGAGTTGCTTTGCCAGATAAGGCTTCTGCGCCTGATAAAGCTTCATCGCATCGCTGTAGCCATGAGTGACGAAGGGCAGCGAGTCGATGCCGTAAACCGGCGCTTCGTTGGCGGCGAGCGATTCCAGAATCTCGCCGATCGGCGCGGTGCCTTGGCGGACCGCCCGTTTGATTTCGGCGTGCTTGATCAGCGAGCCGGCCGAATGCACCGCGATGGTGAGCGAGCCGTTGGTCGCCTTGGCGATGTCGGCGGCGAACATGGCGATGTTGCGGGTGTGGAAATTGCCATCCGGGTATGGCGTCGGCATGTCCCATTTGGTTTGCGCCGATGCCGCGGTCGAAAGTCCGCCCGCGAGCAACAGGGCGCCCAATACACGCACAAATTTAGTCATCCAACCCTCCATGAGAAACCGACACATTCCCGGCTTTGAATACCGAGCATGGGGCTATCGGGCAGCCGGTGGCAAGTCCGGCGAAAGGTGCAAATTCAATTCGCGGGCTCGATGCCCTTGGCGCGCAACGTGGTAGCGGCGGACGGCGCCGAGAGAAATTTGATCAGCGCCCTGGCGGCGCCCGGTTCCGTGGTGGCGGCGCTCAAGCCTGCGGCAAAGCCGATCCTGGTTTGCAATTCCTCGGGGATAGGCCCGACAACTGCGACACCGGACACGCCGATAATTCTCGTCGCCACCACCACGACCATGTCGGCCTCGCCGCGCGCCACTACCTCGACGCAGTCTTCGGCCGCCATCGGCATGAGCTTGCCCTGCATCGCATCCTTGATGCCCAGGCGATCGAGCAGGCTGACAAAATATAACCCGCTGGCGCCCTCGCCGGGATAAGCAATCGCGCGCACCATAAGCAGCGTACGCTTGAAGGCATCGGCCGTGGCAATGTCCAATTTCGCAGCGCCGGCGCGCACCGCGACCGCGAGACCCGCATGGCCGATGTCGCGACGGCTGCCGGCGGCGACTTTGCCCGACGCGATCAATTGCTCGATGGTCGACGGGTTGCCGACCGCAACATCGAAGGCTTCGCCCGCTTGCCCACGCCTGACGACCTCAGGATTGACATCTAATTGTACGTCGATGGCGGCACCGGTCGCGTGAGCGAACTGCGAACACAATTCACGCACCGCGGCCCGTGGGCCGTTTCCGCTGAGTACCTTGAGCTTCGCCATCAATGCGCGGATTGGAGCTGGATGTTCGCCGTCTTGATCACTTTGCCCCACTTCTCGATTTCGGCGCTGATGAACTTGCCGTATTCATCAGGCGTGCCGCCAAGCGCGCTGCCGCCGAGGTTGGCAAACTTTGCCTTGATATCCGGCGTGGCAAGGATGCCGTTGATCTCTTTATTGAGTTTGGCAACGATCTCCGGTGGAGTGCCTTTGGGCGCGCCGATGCCGTGCCAGATGCTGGCGGCGAATCCCGGCAGGACTTCGGCGACCGCCGGAACGTCGGGCAGCGCAGCCGAACGCTTGGGACTTGACACCGCGAGCGCGTTCAACTTGCCCGCCTTGATGTAGGAAATCGTGATCGGCATCGGGCCGAAGAACACCTGCACTTGTCCGCTGAGCAGATCGGGCACGAGGCTCTGGCGATATGGCACGTGCACCATGTTGATGCCCGCCATCAGCTTCAACAGCTCGCCGTTCATGTTGGGGGCGCTGCCGACGCCGAACGAGGCATAATTGAGCTTGCCGGGGTTGGCCTTGGCATAGGCGATGAATTCTTGCAGCGTCTTGGCCGGCACCGAGGGATTGACCACCAGGGTATTGGGCGATTCGAACGTGCTGATGATCGGCACGATGTCCTTCTGAATATTGAACGACAGATTTTGATAGAGCGTGGCATTGACCGCGTTGGTCACCGTCATCGCCAGCAGCGTGTAGCCGTCGGGCGTTGCCCGGGACACCGCCTCGGCGGCGAGATTGCTGCCGGCGCCCGGCTTGTTGTCGACGATGATTTCCTGGCCGAGCTTTTGCCCGAGCGGCGCCGCGATCAGGCGCATGTCGATGTCGGTCGCCGATCCCGGCGGAAAACCGACGACGATGCGCACCGGCCGCACCGGATAAGCGTCCGCTCTGGCGAGCGACGAGACCGCCGGCAGCGCCGCGGCGGTCGCGGCCAATTGCAGGAATTGACGGCGAAGCAGTCTCATGGCGGTCCTCCCCAGATTTTATTGTTTTCGTTGCCCCAACGGCCGCAAGTCTAGCAGGCTTGTGTTAGCCTCAACAGGGCGGCATCGTGCAGCCTTCACGTCCTCGACCATAAGCCATGCCCGCCAAAACTTCAGCGAAACTCTGGGATTTCTGGATCGACCGCGGCGGCACCTTCACCGACGTTGTCGGGCGGCGGCCGGATGGCACGCTCACCGCGCACAAGCTCTTGTCGGAGAACCCGGAAGCCTATGCCGACGCCGCGGTGCAAGGCATCCGCGATCTGCTGGCGTTGAAAACCGGAGAACCGATCCCGCCGGGGCGCGTCGGCGCGGTCAAGATGGGCACGACGGTCGCGACCAATGCGCTGCTCGAGCGCAAGGGCGACCGCACGCTGCTGCTGATCACCAAGGGCTTCCGCGGCGCGCTCAAGATCGGCTACCAGGCGCGGCCCAAGATTTTCGCCCGCCACATCATCAAGCCCGACATGCTGTACGAGCGCGTCGCCGAGGTGGACGAGCGCGTGCGCGCCGACGGCACGGTCGAGCGCGCCCTCGATCTTGATCAGGCGCGGCGCGATCTGGAAGCAGCGAAGGCGGATGGCATCGCCGCGGTCGCGATCGTATTCATGCACGCCTACCGCTATCCCGATCATGAGAAGCAGGTCGCGGCGCTGGCGCGCGCGATGGGCTTCACGCAGGTGTCGGTCAGCCACGAGGTGTCGCCGCTGATCAAGCTGGTCGGCCGCGGCGACACCACGGTTGTGGATGCGTATCTGTCGCCGATCCTGCGGCGCTACGTGGCGCGGGTGGCTACTCTTCTCACCTCCCCCCTTGTGGGGGAGGTCGGCGCGCAAAGCGCGCCGGGTGGGGAGTCGCGCGTTCGCCCCACGACGACCCCCACCCCTAACCCCTCCCCACAAGGGGGAGGGGAACAGATCCGCCTCATGTTCATGATGTCGTCGGGCGGGCTGACGGCGGCGGAATTGTTCCAGGGCAAGGATGCCATCCTGTCGGGGCCGGCCGGCGGCGTGGTCGGCATGGCTGAAACCGGGCGCCAAGCCGGGTTCGATCGCCTGATCGGGTTCGACATGGGCGGCACGTCGACAGACGTCTCCCATTTCGACGGCGAATACGAGCGCGCCTTCGAAACCGAGGTCGCCGGCGTGCGCATGCGCGCGCCGATGATGCTCATTCATACGGTCGCGGCCGGCGGCGGCTCGATCCTGCATTTCGACGGCGCGCGCTTCCGCGTCGGGCCCGACAGCGCGGGCGCCAATCCGGGACCCAAGTGCTACCGCCGCGACGGGCCGCTGGCGGTGACCGACGCCAACGTGATGGTCGGCAAGCTGATGCCGGATTTCTTCCCGAAGATTTTCGGATCCCATCAGGACCAGCCGCTCGACGGCGCGGCGGTTCGCCATGCCTTCAACAATCTGGCGCAAAAAGTCAGCCTGGCGAACGCCGGCGGCAAATCGGCGGAACAGATCGCCGACGGCTTCATCAAGATCGCGGTCGAGAACATGGCGAACGCGATCAAGAAGATTTCGGTGCAGCGCGGCTATGACGTGACGCGCTACGCGCTCAATTGCTTCGGGGGCGCCGGCGGCCAGCACGCCTGCCTGGTGGCCGATGCGCTCGGCATGACGCGGGTGCTGATCCACCCGTTTTCGTCGCTGCTCTCGGCCTATGGCATGGGGCTCGCCGACATCCGCGCCACGCGCCAGCAGGCAATCGAACTGGTCTACGGCGCCAAGGCGCTGGCCGCGCTCAAGCACGAGAGCGCGCGGCTCGGCCGCGAGGCGAAAGCCGAAGTCGCCGGCCAGGGCGTGCCGGCCGGTAAGATCAAGGTTTTCGCGCGCGCGCATATTCGTTACGCCGGCACCGACACCGCGCTGGTGGTCGCGGCCGGCGCCCTGCCGGCGATGAAGCGCGCCTTCGAGAAAGCACACAAAGCGCGCTTCGGCTTCATCGACCGAACCAAGCAGATGATGGTGGAGGCCGTGTCGGTCGAAGCCGTCGGCGGCGGCGCCAAGTTCGTCGAGAAGGCGGGCAAGGCCGCGCGCGGCAAGCTGCCGGCGCCGGCGCGGCGCACCAAGTTCTTTTCCGCCGGCGCGTGGCACGCGGCGAATGTCTACACGCGCGATCAGCTTAAAATCGGCTCACGCGTGAAAGGCGCTGCCATCATCATCGAGCCGCACCAGACCATCGTGGTCGAGCCGGGCTGGCAGGCCGAATTGACGCGCAAGAACCATCTCGTGCTGACGCGCGCGAAAAAACTCAAGCGCACCCACGCCATCGGCACCCATGCCGACCCGGTGATGCTGGAAGTGTTCAATAACCTGTTCATGTCGATCGCCGAGCAGATGGGCGTATCGCTGCAGAACACCGCTTACTCGGTGAATATCAAGGAGCGGCTCGATTTCTCCTGCGCGGTGTTCGCGCATGACGGCACGCTGGTGGCCAACGCGCCGCATATGCCGGTGCATCTGGGCTCGATGGACCGTTCGGTCGAAACCATCATCCGCGACAACCAGGGCCGGATCAAACCCGGCGACGTCTATGCCATCAACGCGCCCTATAACGGCGGCACGCATCTGCCAGACATCACCGTGTGCACGCCGGTGTTTTCTTCCTTTCCCTCCCCCCATAGCCCGTCGAAGACGGGCGTGAACGCCCTTTTGTTGGGGGAGGGTCAGGGAGGGGGGTCGAAGCTTGTGGCAAAGTCAGAGCGTAAACGCTCTACCCCCACCCCTAACCCCTCCCCACCAGGGGGAGGGGAAAAGAAACGCCAACCAGAAATTTTGTTCTGGGTCGCTTCGCGCGGGCACCACGCCGACGTCGGCGGTATTTCGCCCGGCTCGATGTCGCCGAACGCGACGACCATCGAGCAGGAAGGCGTCTATATGGACAACTTCAAGCTGGTCGACCGCGGCCGCTTCCGCGAGAAGGAACTGATGGCGGCGCTCACGGGCGCGAAATATCCAGCGCGCAATCCGGTGCAGAACATCAACGACCTGAAGGCGCAAATCGCCGCCAACGAGAAGGGCGTCGCCGAACTGCGCAAGATGGTGTCGCAATTCACGCTGCCGGTGGTGAAGGCCTACATGCGGCACGTGCAGGACAACGCGGCAGAAAGCGTGCGGCGCGTGCTCGACCGGCTGCACGACGCCGAATATTCCTACGCCATGGATCAGGGCACCACGATCAAGGTCAAGATCACGGTGGATAAAAAGAAACGCGAAGCGACGGTCGATTTCACCGGCACCTCGCCGCAGCAGCCGAATAATTTCAACGCGCCCGAGCCGGTCACCCGTGCCGCCGTGCTCTATGTGTTCCGCGTGATGGTGGACGACGACATTCCGATGAACGCGGGATGTCTGCGGCCGATCAACATCGTGGTGCCCAAGCACACCATGCTGACGCCGGAATATCCGGCCGCGGTGGTGGCCGGCAATGTCGAGGTGTCGCAGGCGGTGACCAATTGCCTGTTTTTAGCACTGGGCGCGCTCGCCGCCGCGCAAGGCACCATGAACAATCTCAATTTCGGCAATGCGCGCCATCAATATTACGAGACGATCTGCTCCGGCTCGCCGGCCGGCCCGGGCTTTAACGGCACCGACGCCGTGCACACCCACATGACCAATACGCGGCTGACCGATCCGGAAGTGCTGGAGTTCCGCTATCCGGTGGTGCTGGAGGATTTCCACATCCGCGAAGGCTCCGGCGGCAAAGGCGAATGGCGTGCCGGCGACGGCATCCGCCGCACCATCCGTTTCCTGGAAAAGATGGAATGCACGATTTTATCCGGCCACCGCCGAGTGCGCCCGCCCGGGCTCGCCGGCGGCGAGGCCGGCCAGATCGGCGAGAACTGGGCACGCCGCAAGGACGGACGGCTGGAACGGCTGCAGGGTTGCGACGAAACTATCATCGACGCCGATGAGGCCGTCATCATCCAGAGCCCGACGGCGGGCGGATATGGCGACGCGCGCGAACGCCGCGATTGACTTAAGCGGAAGCAAGTCATTCGGCAGCGGCGACGTGCTCCGCGATCAGCGCGGCAACCTCGCGCGGATGCGTCCCGATCATCAGGTGGCTTGCGCCGGCGATTTCGGCTAACCGCCCGTGCGGACAGATGCCGGCGAGGATCTCGGCGATCCGCCGCGCCACCGGACGGCTGTCGGCCCCGCGAATGACGAGGACTGGGCACGTGATCGCTGCGTAGTCCGTCAGCTGCTGGTTCAATCCATACATCGATGGCCAGTCGAGGATATTGGCGGGCGTCGTGCGGATCGCATAGTCGCGCACGGCCGGCGGCAGACGGTTGAAAGTGCCGGCGCCGGCCCAGAAATCGATGACGCGGCGTGCGGCATCGGCCTCACCGGCCTGAAAGGCCGCAATATAGTCGTCGCTGAAGCGCCGGGCTTCGTCGTAGAGCACGGCGTCGCCAGCCTGGCGCAGCAGATCGCAGATATTGGCCTCGAGCAGAATCAGACTTTTGAGGCGGGCGCGCCGCCGCAACGCGACGGCAGCGCAGACGACACCGCCGAACGAATGACCGATCAGATGGACGGGGGCCGCGGCGTGCTCTGCCACCGCCTCGACGATCTCGGCTTCGACGACGACTGGAGGGCTGGATGCCGTGCGGCATTCCGGCGTGCGCCCATAGCCCGGCAGGCTGGTCGACACAATACGAAAGCGGTCTTTCAACTGATCGCCAATTGGACGCCAGGCCGCGGTTGAGCTGAACGAGCCCGGAATGAACAGCAGGCACGGGCCGGCGCCGGTTTCCTCGTAATCCACTATTGTGCCATGCAGCGATAGGGTCATAGCCGCGCCGCGGTGCCGAATACCAGCCCAAATCTTTTACCCAATCGAGTTCCGCATATCGAGTGTTGTTAATTGACGCCAACTCGTGTCCGGATCGTTAAGCATTTATCGCGCTTGCGCTTGATTTTGCCCTATTCGGGCACGACTCTGAGAGAATGCGCACAACGATTCCGCTCGCGATCCTGCTGGTCGTCCTCGCCGCCCCGGCGCTGGCGCAGAACTATCCGGTTTCCGGCCAATGGGGCCAGAGCTCGAGCCCGGACAAAGGCGCGATCGATTGCGCCGGCAAGCGCGTCATTGCCTTTAACGGCAATCAGCGCACCGACAGCAAGGGCGGCGTGCCGGCCTACCGCAACAAGACGGTGACGGCGGACGGTTCCTCGTACCGCGTGATCGACCAATTCACCACCGGGCAGATCAGCAATGGCAGCGTCAGCTACACGCTGCGCCAGGTCGACGCCGACCATATCGTGATGCAGCAGCAGGGCGGAACGATCAAGCTGCAGCGCTGCAAGTAATTTCCCGAGAGACTAATTCCTGGCGATAATCTCGCGCTCGCCGCGATGGACCGGCGTTGCCTCGGTGAGCTTGCCGGACGCGCGGCGCAGCGGCATCGACGCACGGCGGCGCTTGAGCGCGCTGCGGCGGCGGCGGCGCGGGCGCACCGCGTCGATGCGCATGCCGCCCAGGCGCGCGAACGGCTCGCGCAAGTCGCCATTCTCTTCGGCCACCAAAAGAGGAAGCCCCAGCACGTTGCCCCAGGCGCGCCATTCGGCGAAGGCCTCGCCGGCCTCGGTCGAGGCAAACAGCGGTACCGACAACGAAGGATCCGTGTGTTCCAGCGCGACCGTGGCTTCGGCGTCGCCCTCGCCCGCCGTCACGCGCAGGGCGATGCCGGCAAAGGCCGAGACCGGCATGTTGAGCGCCATGCGCATGCCGGCGAGCGAGCGGCGCACAACGATGCGCTCGCGATAAAGCTCCACATGCCGCACCCGCTCGTCGGCCGCGGCATCGGTGGCCGCAAAGCGCGCCGGCAGACTGAACGGGTCGAGCCGCAGCGCGCGGCTCGACCCGGCGGGCAATCCGCCACTTCGCATTTGACGCCTCGAAACTCCCACGCCGGGCTTATTGCTCCGGTCGTGCCGCGATCATGGCGGAAAGGCGTCCGAATCCGCTTAATGTTCGCGGTTAATCGTTTCTGCCGCGGCCGGCTTCGCGCCGCATGATTGACGAGGCGTTGCCAACCATGATTGACGAGACCTTGCCGGCGATGCGCAAAATATTCGAACCGGCAGTTGAATTGCCCGTGTTTTAGGCCCATTTGAACGATGTCCATGCGTGCCCCCACCTCCTCTTTGTTCGACCAGACCGCCCTCACCGACCGCGCCGAGCGGCTGGTCAAGGCGGCCTGCGCGGCCGGCGCCGACAGCGCGGATGCGCTGGCGGTGCGCGGCATGTCGCTGTCGATCGAGGTGCGCGACGGCGCGGTCGAGGAAAGCGAACGCGCCGAAGGCGACGATCTCGGCCTGCGCGTGCTGGTCGGCGGACGGCAAGCGGTGGTCTCGACCAATGACACGGCGAGCGACGGCAGCGCGGCACTGGCCGAGCGCGCGGTGGCGATGGCGCGCGCAGCACCGGAAGACAAATATGCCGGGCTCGCCGACGAAGCGCTGCTGGCGCATGATTTTCCCGATCTCGATCTGATCGATCCGGACCTGCCGAGCGTCGCGCAACTCGAGGCCATGGCGCGCGCGGCCGAACAGGCAGGGCTCGCGGTCAAGGGCGTCGCCAAGTCGGGCGGCGCTTCGGCGTCGGCCGGCATCGGCGGCATGGTGCTGGTGACCAGCACCGGATTTCGCGGCGCCTATTTGGGCTCCAGTCATGGCGTGTCGATGACGGCGATCGCCGGGCAAGGCACCGGCATGGAGCGCGATTACGATTATTCCAGCGTGCGGCACGCCGCCGATCTGGAGAATCCGGAAAAAATCGGTCGCACCGCGGGCGAGCGCGCGGTCGAGCGGGTCAACCCGCGCAAGGTATCGACCCGCAAGGTGCCGGTGGTGTTCGATCCGCGCGTCGCGGGATCGCTAGTCTCGCACCTCGCCAGCGCGGTGAACGGCGCGGCGGTCGCGCGCAAGACCAGCTTCCTGCGCGACAAGATGGGCGAAAAACTATTCGGCGATGGCATCCGCATCATCGACGATCCGCTACGCAAGCGCGGCCTGCGTTCGCATCCGTTCGACGGCGAGGGCGTTGCCGGCAAAAAGCTTGCGCTGATCGAGGACGGTGTGTTGCGCTCCTGGATTCTCGATTGCGCCACCGCGCGCGAGCTCGGGCTCGTCACCACCGGCCATGCCAACCGCGGCGTCTCCTCGACGCCGTCACCGGGCGCCAGCAATCTGCATCTCGAAGCGGGCAAGCTCACGCCAGAAGCGCTGATGGCCGACATCAAAGACGGCTTCTACGTTACTGATTTGATCGGCATGGGTGTCAACATGGTGACCGGCGATTATAGCCGCGGCGCCTCCGGTTTCTGGATCGAGAACGGTCGACGCAGCTATGCGGTGAGCGAAGTCACCATTGCCGGCCATCTGCTCGACATTTTCCGGTCCCTCGCGCCAGCCAACGATCTCGAATTTCGCTACGGCGTCAACGCGCCGACGGCGCGGCTGGAGGGACTGACCGTTGCCGGGCAGTGAGCATGATCCCGAAAAGCGGGAACCGGTTTTCGGACGAGATCATGCGCAAACAAAATGATTCCGCCGCTTTGCAGGTATCCCTCGAAGCCGTGCTGCGCGAGGCCGGCGATCTGGCGCGGGCGACGCTGCGCGGTCCGCTCAAGCGCTGGACCAAAGGCGACGACAATTCACCGGTGAGCGAGGGCGACATCGCGGTCAACAATCTGTTGCGCGAGAAGCTCAACGCTTTGGTGCCGGGCGCCGGCTGGCATTCCGAAGAGACCGAGGCGCCGCCCGACGGCGCCTTGCCGCTCACCTGGGTGGTCGATCCGATCGACGGCACCCGCGCCTACATCACCGGCCGCGCCGACTGGACCATTTCGGTGGCGCTGGTCGAGAACGCGCGGCCGATTTTATGTGCGCTTTATGCGCCGGTGACCGACGAAATGTTTCTCGCCGCGCAAAACCGGGGCGCCACCGTCAACGGCATAAAACTCGCCGCCAGCCCCGGCGCAACTCTCGACGGCGCCAGGCTCGCCGGCCCCAAACGTTATCTCGACAGGTTCTCCGCTCTTAATCCAAAAATCCTGGCGCAACCCAAGGTGTTTTCGCTGGCGCTGCGATTCGCGCGCGTGGCGCAAGGCGTGCTCGATGCCGCGTTTGCCTCGCCCGGCAGCCACGACTGGGACCTGGCCGCCGCCGACCTTCTGGTGCATGAGGCCGGCGGCGCCATGACCGATTTTGCCGGCCACGCGCTGAATTATAAGGCTCCGCACGCCGCGCATGGCGCACTGGCGGCCGCCGGTTCCGCCCGCCATGGCGCGCTGATCGCGCTGCTACGCGACCGCCGCGGCGAGTTTGCATAAATCCGCCGCGTGTAGCTTAATCCGCCCGTCCGTCAACGATTCAATCCGCCGCCGGGGCTTTTTCGGAGGATCAAGCCATGTCCGACACCGTACCCGAAAAACAACTGCTCCATCTCGTGTTCGGCGGTGAACTCACCGATCTGCACGGCACAGATTTCAAGGATCTCGAGAAGGTCGAAATGGTGGGCGTCTACCCGAACTATGCAACGGCCTATACCGCCTGGAAGGCCAAGGCGCAGCAAACCGTCGACAACGCCCATATGCGTTATTTCATCGTCCACCTGCACCGCCTGCTCGATCCCGAGGCCACGGGCCGGTCGGTGCGCTGAGCAGAGGCCGATGTCGTTATTCAAGCGTATCGTCACCTCGTCCGTGTTTCAGGAAACCGTCGCCACCGCTGGCGCGTGGTATCTGAAGCTGGTCTGGCACAGCACACGCACCACCATCGAGCCAGCCGACATTTATCAGACGGCCGATCAGCCGTTGATCATCGGGCTATGGCATGGCCAGCACTTCGTGGCGCCCTTCATCAAGCCCAAGGAATCCGATTTCAAAGGCAAGGTGCTGATCTCGCGCCACCGTGACGGCGAGATCAATGCGCGCGCCGCGGAAAAGCTCGGCATCGGCACCATTCGCGGCTCCGGCGCGCATAACGGCGAGTTCACCCGCAAGGGCGGCGCCGCCGCCTTCGCCGAAATGCTCGAAGCGCTCGAAGAAGGCTATTCGGTCGCGCTGACCGCCGACGTGCCGAAGATTGCGCGCGTCGCCGGTGCCGGCATCGTCAAACTGGCGCAGTATTCCGGCCGACCGATCTATGCGGCGGCGCTGGCCACGCAACACCGCAAGCAACTCGACAATTGGGACCGCAGCGTCTTCAACCTTCCGTTCGGACGTTCGGCGATGGTGGCGAAAGGCCCGATCTATGTGGCGAAAGACGCCAGCGCTGAGGCGCTCGAAACGGCGCGGCGCGAGGTTGAAACGTCGCTCAACGCCGTGACCGCGCGCGCCTACGAGATCGTCGACGGCAAGGGGAGCACATCGCCGTGAACGACCGGCTGCCGATGCCGTTGCGCGCCTACCGGATGTTTTCGGTGGCAATGACGCCGCTGACGCCGCTCTTGCTGGCGCGGCGGCTGCGGCGCGGCAAGGAGAGCCGGCAGCGGCTGCCGGAGCGGCGCGGCGTCAGCGCCCTGGCGCGCCCTCCCGGCCCGTTGATTTGGCTGCACAGCGCAAGCATCGGCGAATTAATCAGCGTGCTGCCGCTGATCGAGCGCCTGCGCGCCCGCGAGGTCAACGTCCTGATCACCTCCGGCACCGTCACCTCCGGCGGACTGGCCGAACGGCGCCTGCCGCGCGATGTCATCCATCAATTCGTGCCGCTCGACGTGCCGCTGTTCGTCCGCCGGTTTCTCGATCACTGGCAGCCCGATGTCGCGCTGTTCGCGGAATCCGAATTATGGCCGAACATCATGATCGAGACGTCGCGGCGCGGCATTCCGATGATCCTGGTCAACGGAAGACTGTCGGAAAATTCGTTCCGGCGATGGCGCTATGCGCCGGTGACGATCGGCGACCTGATGGGCCGGCTCGATCTTTGCCTGGCGCGCACGCCGGCCGACGCCAGGCGTTTCAGCGATCTCGGCGCGCAGCACGTGGTCGCCACCGGCGATCTCAAGCTCGACGCGCCGGCGCCGCCGGCCGAGCCGAGCAAACTCGCCGGCTTGCGGGCCGCGATCGGCGGCCGTGCCGTGATCGCGGCGGCTTCCACCCATGCCGGCGAGGAGACCGCGGTGATCGACGCGCACCGGCGGCTGCGCGTGAACTTTTCCGACCTGTTGACGCTCATCGTGCCGCGTCATCCCGCGCGTGGCGCCGGCGTCGCCGAAATCGCGCGCGCCGCCGGACTGAACACCAAGCTGCGCTCGCGCGGCGAGTTGCCCGATGCCGCCACCGACATCTATGTCGCGGATACGGTCGGCGAACTCGGCATCGTCTATCGGCTGGCGCCGATCGTTTTTGTCGGCGGCTCTCTGGTCAAGCACGGCGGACAGAACCCGATCGAGCCCGCCAAACTCGGCGCCGCCATCCTGCATGGCCCGCATGTGTGGAATTTCGCCGAAATCTATGCCGCGCTCGATGAGGCGCACGGCGCCGAGGCGGTCCTCGACGCCAGCAAGCTGACCGCCGGTTTCGGCGCCTGGCTGGCGCAGCCGCAATCGCGCCAGCGCGTCGCCGACAGCGCCCGCACGACGGTCGACCAGTTGAGCGGCGCGCTCGAGCGCACGCTGAAATCGCTCGACCCTTATTTGATGCAGTTGCGGCTGCACCGGCGAGTCGACAATGCATGAACCGGCGTTCTGGTGGCGCAAGGCGGGGCTCGTCTCGGGCCTGCTGACGCCTGCCGCCGCCTGTTATGGCGCCATCGCCGCGCGGCGGATGGCGAGGCTCGGCGTCCGCGCAAGCGTGCCGGTGCTGTGCGTAGGGAATTTCACGCTCGGCGGGGCGGGCAAAACGCCGACGGCGATATGGCTTGCGAAAATGCTGGAATACGCCGGCGAGAAACCGTTCTGTCTCAGTCGCGGTTATGGCGGCAGCCTCGCCGGTCCACAGCGCGTGGACCCCAAACTGGACAGCGCCGCGCAGGTCGGCGACGAAGCGCTGCTGCTGGCACGGGTGGCGCCGACGATCGTCGCGCACGACCGCGTGGCGGGCGCCGAGGCCGGGCGCGTGGCCGGCGCCACGATCGTCGTGATGGATGACGGCCTGCAGAATGCGTCTCTGGTCAAGGATTTCACGATTGCCGTGATCGACGGGCGGCGCGGGATCGGTAATGGCTGCGTGTTTCCGGCCGGACCCTTGCGCGCGCCGCTCGCGGCGCAGTTGGCGCGCACTGATGCGTTGCTGGTGATCGGCGATGGCGATCCGGGCATAAAATCGGATTTGCCGGTTTTTCATGGCCGGCTGGTTGCCGATGCCGCCGCCATCACGGCACTGAAAGCGCGCAAGGTGCTGGCTTTCGCCGGCATCGGCGATCCGGATAAATTTTTCGCAACCGCGCAGGCCGCCGGCATCGCGGTCGCGCAGCGCAGGCCGTTTGCCGACCACCACCGCTTCACGGCCGAAGAAGCCGCCGACCTGATCATGCAGGCCGAGCACGGCGGGCTGGCGCTGCTCACCACCGAAAAGGATCGCGCGCGCATGACCGGCGCACCGGTGCTGGCGGCGCTCGCCGCTAAGACGCATGTGCTGCCGGTGACGCTGGTGGTTGACGAGGCGGACGCGCTGCGAAGACTGGTGATGGGGAAAGTGCGGCGCTAATTATTTCGCGGCCTGCGGCCGAATGCGCTGCATCACCGCCTGCGGCGAGGCATAGGCCTCCTGCAAATCCACGCTCCAGTATTTGAGCTCTTCGAGCGGGATCGGCACGCCGGTCACCGCGCAGCGCACGAAGGCGCCGGGCTTAACCACGCGGAAATCGCCGTCGAGATATTTGACCTCGGCCTCGCCGCTGGTCGGCGAATTGCGATCGTAGCGGTTGAGCAAGGCAGTCTCCTGGGACCTGCGGAGCGAGATCGGTCAAAGATAAGGCTTTGACGGCGTCCGCGAAACCCCAAAACCGCGCTTTTCCCTTAAGAGCCGAACAGGCTGCCCTGCCCGCCTGGGCCGCCACGCGGCTTTGGCGCTGCCTTGGCTGCGGGCTTGGGCGCAGGCTTCGTCTTTGGCGCGCCTTCGCCATCGGCGGTGGCGCCGACGCGGCCGTCGGAAAATTCGATCTCCAGCCGTGTGCCGCCCGAGACAGAAGCGGCCGCGCGCAACGGATGGCCCTCGCCGTCGCGCACCAAAGCGAAGCCGCGCGCCAGCACGCCGCGATAGGAGAACGCCGCCAGCAATTGTCCGGCGGCGCGCAGGCGATCATTGCGCCGCTGCAGGTAATTCTCGCGCGCGCGTCTGCCGCGCTGCTCGAGCGTGACGACGATTTCACTCGAGCGCGCCAGCCGCAGCTTCAACAGCCGCGGCGTCAGGCGCGCGGCGGCGCGGGTGAGATGGGTACGATGCAGCTGCGCGTTGGCGTGCAGCGCGCGCGGCAATCGCTTCGCCAGCGTGTCGAGCCGCTGGCGCGGATCGGCCAATAACTCATCGCGCGCCGGCAGCGCGCGCGCCGCCGCGCGTAATTCAGTGCGCCGCACGTCCATGCCGCGTTGCCACGAGCCGGCCTGCCGCGCCGCAAGTGCTGCGATCTGCGCCAGCAGCTCGGCGCGCACCGGCACCGCCATTTCGGCGGCAGCGGTCGGCGTCGGCGCGCGGCGGTCGGAGGCAAAATCGATCAGCGTAATATCGGCCTCGTGGCCGACCGCGGAAATCAGCGGGATCATGCTCTCGGCCGCCGCCCGCACCACGGCCTCGTCGCTGAACGACAGTAAATCCTCAAGCGAGCCGCCGCCGCGCGCCACGATGATCAAATCCGGCCGCGGCAGCGCGCCCTTCTCGGGCAGCGCGTTGAAACCATGAATCGCATTCGCCACTTCTGCGGCCGAGCTCTCGCCCTGCACGCGCACCGGCCAGACCAGCACCCGGCGCGGAAAGCGATCCGCCAGCCGATGCAATATGTCGCGGATTACCGCACCGGTCGGCGAGGTCACGACGCCGATCACGTTGGGCAAGAACGGCAAAAGCTGCTTGCGCGCCTCGTCGAACAGGCCTTCGGCGGCGAGCTTTTCTTGCGCTCCTCCAGGAGCTTCATCAGCGCGCCGATGCCGGCGGGCTCCAGCGTGTCGATCACGATCTGGTATTTCGACGAGCCGGCAAAGGTCGTGAGCTTGCCGGACACGATCACATCGAGCCCCTCCTCGGGCTTGACCCGCATGCGGCCCCAGACGCCCTTCCAGATCACGCCTTCGAGCACCGCCTTGTCGTCCTTGAGGCGGAAATAGACGTGGCCGGAAGGCGAGGAACCCTTGAAGCCCGAGACCTCGCCGCGCACCCGCACGTAACCGTAGTTTTCCTCGACGGTCTTGCGCAGCGCCGCCGACAGCTCGGAGACGGTCCATTCCACGACGTTGGGGAGAACTGCTTCTGGCATCAGAACCGAATCTCTTGCGGGACCGAGGGTCCATGCTACACCAAATGGCGAGCATCCCTTAAGGCCCGTCTTTTATGAACATCCTGATCCTCGGTTCCGGCGGCCGCGAACATGCGCTGGCCTGGAAGATCGCCGCGAGCCCGCTCACCACCAAGCTCTATTGCGCGCCCGGCAATGCCGGCATCGCGCAGGAAGCCGAATGCGTCGCGCTCGACCTCGCCGACCACAAAGCGATCATTGCGTTCTGTCAGGCCAAGAAGATCGAATTTGTGGTGGTCGGGCCGGAAGGACCACTGGTCGCGGGCATCGCCGACGATCTCGAGGGCGCCGGCATCCGGACCTTCGGCCCGAGCAAATGGGCGGCGCGGCTGGAAGGCTCCAAGGGCTTCACCAAGGACCTGTGCAAGGCCAATCAGATTCCAACCGCGGCCTATGAGCGCTTCAAGGGCGCGGGCGCCGCGAAGGACTACCTGCGCAAAAAAGGCGCGCCCATCGTGGTCAAGGCCGACGGTCTCGCCGCCGGCAAGGGCGTGGTGGTGGCGGCGAGCGTCGCGGAAGCAGAAGCCGCCATCGACATGATGTTTACCGGCGGGCTGGGGGAGCGCGCCTGGGAAATCGTGATTGAGGATTGTCTTGTTGGCGAAGAGGCGTCGTTTTTCGCCCTGTGCGACGGCGAGAGCGCGATCCAGCTGGCCTCCGCGCAGGACCACAAACGTGTGTTCGACGGCGACAAGGGACCCAACACCGGCGGCATGGGCGCCTATTCGCCGGCGCCGGTCATGACGCCGGACATGAACGCGCGGGTGATGGACGAGATCGTCATGCCGACCGTGCGCGCCATGAAGGCGATGGGCGCGCCCTACAAAGGCGTGCTGTTCGCCGGACTGATGATCACCAAAAGCGGCCCGCAGCTGATCGAATACAATGTGCGGTTCGGCGATCCCGAGACGCAAGTGCTGATGCTGCGCCTGATGTCGGATCTGCTTCCCGCGCTGATCGCGGCGCGCGACGGGCAATTGAAAAATTTCGATCTGCGCTGGCTGCCGCAGACGGCGCTCACCGTGGTGATGGCTGCCAAGGGTTATCCCGGCGCCTACACAAAAGGCACGCCGATCGAGGGCCTCGACGACGCGGCCAAGATCGAAGGCGTGGAAATTTTTCATGCCGGGACCAAAACGGAGAACGGAAAAATCGTCGCCAATGGCGGGCGCGTTCTGAATATCTGCGCCTCGGGCGAAACTGTGGCGAAAGCGCAGCAGCGGGCGTATTCCGCGGTCGATAAAATAAATTGGCCAGACGGATTTTGCCGCCGCGACATCGGCTGGCAGGCGATCGCACGTGAAAAAAGTTAAGAAATTTTCATTTTATTCACGGCGGATTCACGACTCCGTCATCGCCAATTTTAATTTCATTTAGTCTTTCGTCGTGTGAGCGTCGCTAAGAGTCTGTCGCCGCATCGCTGTTGACCCGAATAACCGCGACATAAAATTATTCCGGCATGGCTCGCATGCGTGCGCCGCCATTTTCAATCGGGCGGCGATTTCCTAGTTGCGCGGTCGGGGCGATCAAGAAGGAGATTCGACATGAAGTATCTAATGACTGTTGTGGCTTTGATGACGCTCGCCGCTTCCCCAGCTTTCGCCGCGTCGCCGAAGCACATGACCCGATCGCAGGCGGCAAACGAGGCTTATGCCTACGTTGCACCGGAGAGCGACACGGTCGTCTCGGCCGGCAAGGTCATCGGGCACGATCCCGATCCGGCGATTCGCGCCGATCTGCTGCGCCAGGGCGACCAGAGTGAAGTCGCGGGCACCGGCAACTGAAGCCGCTGATCGAGATTTGACAAGGCAAGGCCCGGCGTTCGCGCCGGGCTTTGCTTTTACTTGGGCCGAACGGGCATACTGCGGGCAGCAACGAGGAGCACATGCCCGATCTCGCCGACCTGTTTCCCGGCTTTGCCGCGCACTGGATCGACACCTCCGCCGGCAAAATCTTTGCGCGCGCCGGCGGCAGCGGGCCGCCGCTATTGCTGCTGCATGGCTACACGGAAACCAACGTCATGTGGCATCGCGTGGCGCCCGATTTGGCGCGGCGCTTTTCCCTCGTTCTGCCGGACCTGCCCGGCTATGGCTGGTCGGCGGTGCCGGAGGCCGACAAAGACCACGCGCCCTACGACAAACGCTCGATGGCGAGCGCGATGGTCGAGGTGATGGAGAAGCTCGGCCACGTGCGCTTCCGCATGGCCGGCCACGACCGCGGCGGCCGGGTCGCCTATCGCCTCGCGCTCGACCACCCCGGCCGGGTCGAACGCATGGCGACGCTCGACATCGTGCCGACCTACGACATGTGGCAGGGCATGGACGTCAACATGGCCATGAAAGTGTGGCACTGGCCGTTTCTGGCGCAGCCTTATCCGCTGCCGGAAATGCTGATTTCGAAAGCGCCGGTCGAATATCTCGAATGGAAACTGGCGAGTTGGACCAAGGCGAAGAAGCTGTCGGCCTTCGACCCGCGCGCGCTTGAGCATTACCGCGCCTCGTTTTCAGATCCGCTGCGCATCCACGCGCAATGCGAGGACTACCGCGCCGGCTATGGCGCTGACCGGCTCAATGACGAGGCCGATCGCGCCGCCAGCAAGACGATCGCCTGCCCGTTTCTGGCGCTGTGGGGCGGCCAAGGGATCGCCAACGAAACCAGCGGGCCGCTGGCGATCTGGAAGAAATGGGCGCCGCAGGCCGTCGGCCAACCAATTGACTCCGGCCATTTCCTCACCGAGGAAAACCCGGCGGCGACCGCACAGGCGCTGCTGGAATTCTTCGGCGCCGACTAGGAGACAACATGCATCCCGTGCTGCGGCTTTACGAGGACGCGCTGTCGAGCGCCGAGAGCGTCAGATTCCAGCTACCGCCGCTGCCGCGATTTATCTTCGTGGTGCACGGTTCGGCCACCATCGGCGGGCAGAGCGTCAACGAGGGCAATTCCTGGCAGGGCGAAGGCGCGGCGCTGGTGAAGCCGGGTCCTGGCGGCGTGACGATCTGGCGCTGGGAGCTGGCACGCGGCGACCAGGGCTCGACGGTCGCCTGCGCGCCCGGCATGGCCTCGCATGAGAAACTCTCGGCCTATCTCGAAACTTTGCCGAAGGGCGAACTGCTGATGCGCGGCGACAGCGTCGCCTTCCCGCCCGGCGGCGTCGCCTATACGCACCGGCACCAGGGGCCCGGCATCCGCTGCATGATCGAGGGCGGTATCCGTATCGACACGCATGGGCGTTCAACCTCCTACGGCGTGGGCGGCGCCTGGTACGAAACCGGGCCGGACCCGGTGTTCGCGCAGGCCGCGACGGACCGGCCGAGCCGCTTCATCCGCGTCATGATCCTGCCGCGCGCGCTCACGGGCAAAAGCTCGATTGAGTATTTGAACGAAGACGACAAGGCCAAGCCGAAGACGCAGCAATATAAAATTTACGTCGACGCGCCGATTACGTTCGGGGCGAAGAAGTGACCAACGTCGTCATTCCGGGACGCGCCGAAGGCGCGGACCCGGAATCCAGAGCCACGCATGGTGGACTCTGCCCTGGATTCCAGGTTCGCTCGCGGAGTTTATCATCGGGCCGCGCTTCGCGCGGACCCGTTGGCTCGCGCCCCGGAATGACGGTGTGAAATGACCATCGACCGCCAGCAGGCTTTTTCCGGCACCAAAGAGGCGGCGGGCGCGCTCGCACTCGACAGCGGGCGGCTTGAAGTCTATCTGGCGGCGAATGTCGCGGGCTTTTCCGGACCGCTCACCGTCAAGCAATTCAAGGGCGGGCAGTCGAACCCGACCTATCTTTTGGAAACGCCGGCGCGGCGTTACGTGCTGCGGCGCAAGCCGCCGGGCAAGCTTTTGCCGTCGGCGCACGCGGTCGATCGCGAATATCGCGTGATCCGCGCGTTGCACGCGCAAAATTTCCCGGTGGCCGAGCCGCTGGCCTTTTGCGCCGACGACAGCGTCGCCGGCACGCCGTTTTATGTCATGAGCTTCGCCGACGGCCGCGTGTTCTGGGACCCGCAGATGCCCGGTTCCAATGCAAAAGAGCGCGTGGCAGTTTATGACGCGATGAATGCGACCATTGCGCGGCTGCACAGCTTCGATCCCGCCAAAATCGGTCTCGCCGATTTCGGCCGCGGCGAAAATTACGTCGCGCGCCAGGTCGATCGCTGGTCGAAGCAATACCGCGCCTCGGAAACCGAAAAAATCGACGCCATGGAGCGGCTGATCGACTGGCTGCCGAAGCACATTCCGCCCAGCGGGCCGGCGCGGCTGGTGCACGGCGATTACCGGCTCGACAATCTGATCCTCGCCAAGCAGGCGCCGGCTATAGCCGCGGTGCTCGATTGGGAATTGTCGACGCTCGGTGACCCGCTCGCCGACTTCACCTATCATCTGATGGCCTGGCATATGCCGCAGTCCGACAGCGCGGCCGGGACGGCGACGCTGCTGGGCCACGACCTGGCCGCGCTCGGTATTCCGACGATGGCAGATTACGTGGACGCTTACGTCGCGCGCACCGGGCTCGATCCGCGGCCGCATCTGGAGGTTTATCTCGCCTATAATTTTTTCCGTATCGCCGCGATCTTGCAAGGCATCATCGGGCGCGTTCGCGACGGCACGGCGACCAGCGAATTCGCGCCGGCCAAAGCCGAGATGATCCGACCGCTGGCGGACAAGGCGTGGCACTTTGCCAAGGCGGCGTGACTAGCGCCGCGCCTGGAAAAACTCTTTCAACAACGCAGCGCTTTCGCTCTCATTGATGCCGCCATAGACTTCCGGCCGGTGATGGCAAGTGGGTTGCGCAAAAAACCGTACCCCGTTTTCAACCGCCCCGCCCTTGGGATCGGGCGCGCCGAAGTAAAGCCGCCTGATGCGCGCGAAGGCCATCGCCGCCGCGCACATGGCGCAAGGCTCCAGCGTGACATAGAGATCGCAATCGGTCAGACGCTCGGTGCCGAGGGCGGCGGCCGCCTGCCGGATCGCCAGCAACTCGGCATGCGCGGTCGGATCCTTGTCGGCCAGCGTGCGATTACCCGCGCGCGCGACGACCGCGCCGGCGCGCACGATCACGCAGCCGACCGGCACCTCGCCGCGCTCCTGAGCGGCGCGGGCCTCTTCCAAAGCGAATTGCATGAACGGCGGCGATGCCATAAATGCTGCTCATGCCCGAAAAAGGCACCGATGACAAACAGGGCGAACGCATCGCCAAGGTGATGGCGCGGGCGGGGCTGGCCTCGCGGCGTCAGGCGGAAGCCTGGATCGCCGCCGGGCGCGTCGCCGTCAACGGCGCGGTGATTTCCTCGCCAGCGCTCAACGTCACGGCGGCGGACCGCATCACGGTCGATGGCCAGCCGCTGCGCGCCCGCGAGCGCACGCGGCTGTTTCGCTACCACAAGCCGCGCGGCCTCGTGACCACCCACGCCGATCCGGAAGGGCGGCCGACCATCTTCAATGCGCTGCCCAAGGACTTGCCCCGCCTGATCAGCGTCGGCCGGCTCGACATCAATACCGAGGGCCTGCTGCTGCTCACCAATGACGGCGGGCTGGCGCGCGTGCTCGAATTGCCTGCGACCGCCTGGCTGCGGCGCTATCGCGTGCGGGCTTTGGGGCGCGTGCTGCAACCCGCGCTCGACAAATTGCGCGACGGCCTTACCGTCGGGGGCGTTCATTACGGGCCGATCGAGGCCACGCTCGACCGCGAACAAGGCGCCAATGTCTGGCTCACGCTCGGCATCCGCGAGGGCAAGAACCGCGAGGTGCGCAACGTGCTCGAAACGCTCGGGCTGAAGGTTAACCGGCTCATTCGCGTGGCGTTCGGGCCGTTCGAGCTGGGCGGGCTCGAGGACGGCGCGGTCGAGGAGATCGAGTTGCAGGCGCTGCGCACCGAACTCGGCGAGAAGATCGTGACCGAATCCGGCGTCGACTTCGATGCGCCGTTGATCGATCACGATGCGCGGCCGATTCCAGTTCGTCATTCCGGGGCACGACCGCAAGGTCGCGAACCTGGAATCCAGAGACACGATTCACAGCCGCCCCTGGATTCCGGGCCCCCGCTGCGCGGGCCCCGGAATGACAAAAAGAAACAGCCCCGCCGCGACCGCAGGGGCGGACCGCGGCCAAAATATCCCAGACAAAAATAATGCGCGTGGTTGGCGGCAGATTACGCGCGCGTCCGATCGCCGGGCCGAAATCGGATTCGCTGCGCCCGACCGCCGACCGGCTGCGCGAGTCTTTGTTCAACATCCTGATCCACGCCTATGGAGACCCGGTCGCCGGCGCGCGCGTGCTCGATCTGTTTGCCGGCACCGGCGCGCTCGGCATCGAGTCCATTTCGCGCGGCGCGGCTTACGTCCTGTTCGTCGACGACGGGGTGCAGGCGCGCGCTTTGCTGCGCGACAATACCGAGCAGCTCGGGCTTGGCGGCGTTTCCCGCATATTCCGGCGCGACGCCACCAGACTCGGCCCGGCGCATCCGCTGCAGCCCTTCACGCTCGCGTTCCTCGATCCGCCCTACCGCAAAGGTCTGGCGGAAAGGGCTTTGGTGGCCGCGCGCGATGGCGGCTGGCTGGTGCCGGGTGCGTTGGCCGTCGTCGAAGAGGCGGCGGATGCCGGCTTCACGGCGCCGGAAGGATATCAGGAACTGGAGCGGCGGGACTATGACGACACGGTGCTGGTGTTTTTGTGCAACGCGTGAGCGTCACTTCCGCCCGAACAGCCGCTCGATGTCGGAGAGCTTCAGTTCAACATAAGTCGGACGGCCGTGATTGCACTGGCCGGAATTGGGCGTTTCTTCCATCTCGCGCAGCAGCGCGTTCATCTCCTCCGGCTTGAGCCTTCGCCCGGCCCGCACCGAGCCGTAACAGGCCATGGTGGCGGAGACGTGCAGCAGCCGCCGCTCCAGCGGCAGATCGTCGTCCCACTCAGCCATATGCTCCGCGAGGTCACAGACCAACCCCCGCACATTGACCCCGCCAAGCAAGGAAGGCGTCTCTCGCACCGCTACCGCACCCGGTCCGAAGGCTTCGATCACGAGGCCGAAGCGGGCAAGTTCCGGCGCTTGCTGGTCAAGCCGCGCCGCGTCGGCCTCGTCGAGTTCGACGATCTCGGGAATCAACAGGATTTGCCGCGCAATCCCGGTTTTGCCGATCGCCGCCTTCATGCGCTCGTAGACAATGCGCTCATGCGCGGCGTGCTGATCGACGATCACCAGCCCGTCGCGGGTCTGCGACACGATGTAGGTCTCGTGCACCTGCGCGCGCGCCGCGCCGAGCGGACGCGCGATCAGTTCGGCCGCCGGCTCGAAACTCTCGACGCGGGCATCGGCGGACGGCTCGCCGACTTCGAAGGCGGCTTGCGCCGCTTCGGCGAAACCGAGCGCCGCGCCGCCGCCGCGCGATGGGGCAAAATAGGCGCCGCGGCTGGCCTGCCCGAGCGGGCGGAAGGCCGCGATAGTGGCGCTGCCGCCGGTGGTCGACGCGCGCTGGCCTTCGCGCGCCAGCGCCTCCTTGAGCGCGCGCACGATCAGCCCGCGCACCAGCGCGCCGTCGCGGAAGCGCACCTCGGTCTTGGCCGGATGCACGTTGACGTCGACCTCGCGCGCCTCGAGCGTGACGAACAGCGCCAGCAGCGGATGACGGCCGTAGGGCAGATAGTCGGCGTAGGCGCCGCGCACCGCGCCCACCAGCAGCTTGTCGCGCACCGGACGGCCATTGACGAAGAGATATTGCCCAAGCGTGTTGGCGCGCGACAAAGTCGGCAGCCCGGCGAAGCCTTCGACGCGCACGCCCTCGCGCTCGGCATCGATGGCGATGGCATTGGCGCGGAACTCCGGCCCAAGCACGTCGCCGAGCCGCGCCAGTTCGTCGTTCGCCGCGCTCCAGGTGACGGGGCTGCGCTCCTCGCCGGCGAGGGTGAAGGCCACATCTGGACGGCTCATCGCCAGCCGCCTCACCACCTCACGCACGGCTTCGGCTTCGCTGCGATCGGTCTTGAGGAATTTCAGGCGCGCCGGCGTGGCGTAAAACAGATCGCGCACCTCGACGCTGGTGCCGTCCCTAAGCGCCGCCGGTTTGACGTCTGATTTCTCCCCGCCATCGACGGTAATGGTCCAGGCATGCGGTTCGGATCCGTGGCGCGTGGCGATCGTGAGTTCGCGCCACCGCGCCGATCGAGGGCAAAGCCTCGCCGCGAAAGCCAAGCGTGTCGATCGCCAGTAGATCGTCGCCGGCAAGCTTGGAGGTGGCGTGGCGGTCGACGGCGAGCGCCAGGTCGGCGCGCGTCATGCCTTCGCCGTCATCGGTGACGCGGATCAATCGGCGGCCGCCGCCGTCGGTGAGCACGTCGATGCGGCTGGCGCCAGCATCGAGCGCGTTCTCGACCAGTTCCTTGACCACGCTTGCCGGCCGCTCGACCACCTCGCCGGCGGCGATGCGGTTGACGGTTGCCTCGGACAATTGGCGGACGGGCATGACTTTTTCGATTGGCCGATGCCGGAAACATCCGGCTTCGGCTGACCTGATTCGATTCCACCCGACTTTATCGGCGCAAAACGTCGTCCGCGAGGCAAAGAGCCGAGCTACCCCCGCTATTCAAAGCTCGGCTTGGCGCGGCGCATGCTTTTGATGCCCGCGCGGTGCTTTTTGCCCTCGATACGCAGCCGCTTCTGAGCCCGGGGAACCTTGGTGGCGCGGCGCGGAACCGGCCGCACCGCGGCCTGGCGGACCAGGTCAAACAGCCGCTCGCGCGCGTCGGCGCGGTTGCGCTCCTGCTGACGGTGGCTCTGCGCGATGATGACGATGACGCCGTCTTTGGTGAGACGTTTTCCCGCGAGCCGCATCAGCCGCATCGCGACGTCGTTGGGCAGGGACGGCGAGCCGCGCACGTCGAAACGCAGCTGCACCGCCGAGGATACCTTGTTGACGTTCTGCCCGCCGGGCCCGGACGAGCGCACGAAGGATTCCGACAACTCCGCATCGTCGATCGCAATGGTGTCTGTAATTTTGTGCATCGCGCAGTCGGTTTATCCAGGCATGGCCGAGCTTGTCACGGCCGCTCGTTCACTCGCCGCTCGAACTTAAGCCCTTCGGCCGCCCGGCGACGGTGACCAGCATGCCGCCGCCATAGAGGCGCTTGGCCACCCGCTTGGCGTCGTCGAGGGTGACCGCGTCGATCAAGGCACCGCGACGCTCGATGTAGTCGATGCCGAGATTGTCGATCTGGATTTGCGTCAACTGGGCCGCGATCTTGGCCGAGGTATCAAGCGCGAGCGCGTAAGCGCCCTTGAGGAACGATTTGGCCTCCGAGAGTTCGACCGCGGTCGGCCCAGCCTCGCCCATGCGCTTGGTTTCGTTCTCGATGATGCCGAGCGCATCTGCGGTGCGGTCGGCGCGGGTCGCGGTTGAGCCGAACACCACGGCGGCGCTCTTGAACCAGATCAGGCTTTCGGCGACGCCATAAGCCAGCCCGCGCTTCTCGCGCACCTCTCTATAGAGACGCGAGGAGAACGTTCCGCCGCCCAGAATATGGTTGACGAGATAGCCGGCCATGAAGTCGGGATCGCTGCGGAGCAACCCCTGCCCGCCGAAATTGACCACCGCTTGCGGCACGTCGAGATCGATTACGATGCGCTTTCCGAGGTTCTGCGGCGCGGCCTTGGCGACGGCTTTAAGATCATTCCTGGCCGGCAGGCCGCCGAAGGCCCGGTCGATCAGCGCGCCGGCGGCCTTGGCGTCGATATCGCCGACGATCGAGACGGTCAATTCGTTGCGCGCGAAAGCGCGGCGCACATAGTCGCGCATGTCGTCGGCGGTAATGCGCGGCAACGTCTCCGGCGTGCCTTTGCCATCGAGTCCATAGGGATGGCCGGGGAAGGCCGTCTCCCACCAGCGCCGGCTGGCCACGCTGTTCGGATTGGTGCTGTCGCGCCGCAACGTCGACAGGATTTGCCCGCGCACCCGCTCGACTGCGTCCGGGTCGAAGCGCGGCGCGCCCAGCGCGAGCCGCAACAGGTCGAACGCCTCGTCGCGGTGCGCGTTGAGCGTTTGCAGCGAGCCGTAAAAATAGTCGCGCGCGACCTGGAAATTGAGCTCAATCGCGTGGTTCTCCAGCCGCTCGTGGTAGGCTTTGCCGTCGAGATCGCCGGCGCCTTCGTCGAGCAGGTCGGTGGCGAGATTGGCGGCGCCCGATTTAGCGGGATCGTCCTGCGTGGAGCCGCCGTGAAAAGCAAAACTGAGCGCGACCAGCGGCGTGGCCTGCTCGCGCACCAGCCAAGCCGCGACGCCGGCCGGGCTGACGATTTTTTCGATCTGCACAGCCGAGGCGGCGGGCGCACCCGCGAGCAGCGCCAACACCGCGACGATCACATACCGCGTCACGATTTCTTCTCCGCCTGCGGGCTCGTGTCCTTGACCAGATAACCGGTGACCGAGTGCCGTTTGTCGAGCCAGGTGCGTGCGGCATTCTGCACCTCCACGGCGCTGACCGCGCGGATGCGTTCCGGCCACTTGCGCACGTCATTGACGGTGGCCCCGGTCATCAGCGCGCTACCGTACCAGCGCGCCATGCTGACCTGGTTGTCCTGCGCATAGACCGCATCGGCTATCATCTTGGATTTGGCGCGCTCCAGTTCCTCGGCCGTCACGCCATGCGCGATCACATCGGCGATCACCGCATCGATCTCGGATTCGACTTGCGGCAGCGTGACGCCCGGGCGCGGCGCGCCGAAGACGCCGAATTTCGACATATCAAGCGTAGAGCTGTCATAGCCGGCCCCGGCCATTACCGCGACGCCCTTGTCCACCACCAAGACGCGGTAGAGCCGGCTGTTGGAGCCGGCGCCCAGAATATGCGCCAGCACTTCGAGCGCCTCGGATTCGCCGGGCTTGGCGGTCGCAAAGGACGGCGCCAGATAAACGCGCTGCAGCATCGGCTGCCCCACGCGCGCGTCCGCGAGCGTGAGCGAACGCACCGCGGCCTGCGGCGGTTCCTGCGGCCGGTGACGCGGCAGGATATTGGCGTGGCGGGGAACCTTGCCGTAGGTGTCCTCGGCAAATTTCAGCGCGTCGTTCGGTTCGACGTCGCCGGCAATAATGACGACCGCATCGTTGGGCGCGTAGAAACGCCGGTAAAAGCCGATGGCATCGTCACGCGTGAGCTGCTCCATCTCATGACGCCAGCCGATTACCGGCTTGCCGTACGGGCTATTCATGTACAAGGCGGCGTCGATCTGCACGCCCAGCCGCGCGCGCGGATTGTTGCCGATGCGCTGGTTCTCCTCCTCCAGGATGACCTCGCGCTCGGGCAGCACGACCTTGTCGGTGAGTTGCAGACCGGTCATGCGGTCGGCCTCGAACTCCATCACCGCCTTGAGTTTCTCACTCGTCACGCGCTGGTAGAAGGCGGTGTAGTCGTTGCCGGTGAAGGCGTTCTCCTGGCCGCCGATCGTGGCGAGAAAATGCGAGAAGTGGCCGGTCGGATTTTTCGCCGTGCCCTTGAACATCAGATGTTCGAGAAAATGCGCCAGCCCCGACTTGCCCGCCGTTTCGTCGGCGGCGCCGACTTTGTACCAGATCATGTGGGTAACCACCGGCGCGCGGTGGTCGGGAATGACGACAAGTTCCAGACCGTTCGCCAGCGTGAAGTCGGCGGTATTGGCGCCCATCGGCTCGGCAGCGAGCGACGGTCCCGCCGGCGCCGCGGCGAAGATCAGAGCGGCGGCGAAAGCGGTAAGAAGTTTGATAGTCACGTCGCCATCCTTGCGGCCGGACGCCGATGCGCCCCGCTTAAACTTACGCCGACGAAACCATGAAATTCGTTCACCGGAACGCCGGCCGCACCGTCGCTAGTTCTTAACGGTGGCGCGGTCCATCTCGTAGTCAAACGCCTTGGGTGGCAAAGTTTTTCCGCCAACACCGTAAGGCTGGTCGGGCGAAGGCGTCTGATAGCCGGGCGGCGGCTCGGTTAGCGCCGCACGCCCCCGTTCCCCGGTGAACTTGACGGTCTCTTCTTCGTCCTTGCTGAAGATACCGCTTAGCAGGCCCTTCTTGGTTCCAAGTTCCGCGGGATTCAGCCGGTCGCCGATGGTCGCCGAATCGGTGGCCGGATTGTGTTGCTTATCCGCGCGAGCATTGCCGCCGGGAACAATAAGCTGATCCGGCCGCAGCGGCCTGCTTTCGGCTTCGACCCTGTTGCTACTGTCGCGGCCTGCGTCGCGCTCGCGCTCGGCTTCGGCCTTGCGGGCGGCGATTTCGGGATCTTTCGGCCAAGCCGGGTTTCGGGCGATCGCCGCGCTGGAATTTTCCGGCGGCGGCAGCGTGCTTGAGGGCGGAATGACCAGCGGCGCGCGTTCCTGATAATTGATGCCGGATTCGTCGCCGCGTTTGAGACCGAGGCTCGACATGATGCCACGCAAGATTTTGGTGTCGATGGGAACGTCGTCGTCCGCGGCGCGCGCCGGCAAGGAACTCGCCAGCAAAGCACCGCCGAGCGTCAGGCACAAAGCCGCGCTGGCGATGAAATTCGTGGTCGGGCGTGTCGGCCGTTCTGTCATTCGAAACTGACCTCTAGCACTCGAAACCTAACGAAAAGAAGCGCTTGGCCTCGCAATATTGCCGCGGATCAGGGCGCTTTTTGGGCGTGCTCCCCGGCCAGGGATTCATACAGCAGGACCACAACCCCGGCAACGATGGCTACGTCGGCTAGGTTAAAAACATACCAGTTGAAGTGCCAATTGGCCCCGGAAACGTGGAAAAACACGAAGTCGGCGACCCAGCCATAGGCGACCCGGTCGATGGCGTTGCCGACCGCCCCGCCGATAATGAGGCCGAGCGCCAGCGCGGTCAGCCGATTCTGCGCGCGCGCCAGCCAAATCCATAGCAGCAGCACCGCCACCGCCTTGAAGCCGAGCAGGACCCATTGGCCGAGTTCCCCCTGCGTCTGGAACAGGCCGTAGCTGATGCCGGTGTTGCGGGTCAGCACGAAATCGAAAAACGGGCCGAGGCGCAGCGGATTGTTGGCAAGATCGAAAACCTTCAGCAGATAAATTTTGCTCGCTTGATCGAGCACGCAGGCGATGGCCGCGATGATGACGCCGAATTTCGTCAGCGGGCCAAACAGACAGCCGCGCATCATTCCGCCGCCTTGCGCATGGCTTTCCATTCGCGCAGCGCCTTGGCGTCGCGCGGCGAGACATCCGGATAGTCCGGATCGGCGCCGATATTAGTAAGAATCTTCCACGAGCGCGCGCACTTGGTGCCTTCGGCCAGATTGGGAACCACCGCGACGCCCGACACATCCGGCAGACGAAAGGCGGTGGCCGGCCCCTCGCCTTTCGCCAAGGTCGCGGCCGATGTAATGCAGACCTCCGGCAGATCGATATCGGCGACCGCTTCGAACAGGTCCTCGTTCGACACGTGCACGATCGGGTGCGCTTCGAGCGAGGAGCCGATGCGTTTTTGCGCACGCTCGATCTCCAGCGCGCCGGTGACGACGCGTCGCACGGCGCGCACCTTCTTCCACTTGTCGGCCAACTTGTCGTCGCGCCAGGCGGCCGGCACCTCGGGGAAGGTTTCGAGATGCACGGACTTCGTGGCCGCGCCATAACGCGAGAGCCAGGATTCCTCCGCCGTGAAACACAAAAGCGGCGCGATCCAGGTCACCGTGCAGTGGAACAGATGGTCGAGCACCGTGAGGCAGGCCTTGCGCGTCACCGACGAATACGGATCGCAATAGAGCACGTCCTTGCGGACGTCGAAGTAGAACGCCGACAGGTCCGCGGTCATGAACGCGCTGAGTGCCGCGAAGATGCGCTTGTAGTCGAACTCGGCGTAAGCCTTGCGCACCAGCTCGTCGAGCTCGCTCAGGCGGTGCAGCATCAGCCGCTCCAGCTCCGGCATGGCATCGAACTTGACGCGCTCGTCCTCGTGGAAATGCGCCAGCGAGCCGAGCATCCAGCGGACGGTGTTGCGCAGCTTGCGGTAGGTGTCGGTCGTGGTCTTGAGGATTTCGGGGCCGATGCGCTGGTCGTCCCAATAATCGGCCGAGGCCACCCACAGGCGCAGGATGTCGGCGCCGGATTGCTTGATCACGTCCTGCGGCGCGATCGTGTTGCCGAGCGACTTGGACATTTTGCGGCCGTCCTCGGCGAGCGTGAAGCCGTGCGTGACGACCACGTCGAAGGGCGCGCGGCCGCGCGTGCCGCAGGATTCCAACAGCGACGACTGGAACCAGCCGCGGTGCTGGTCGCTGCCTTCGAGATAGAGCACGGTGTCCTTGCCGCCGTCGCGCTTGCGCTTGATGCCGCCGAGCGAGGGGAAATGCACCGGGTCTTCCAGCACGAAAGCGTGCGTCGACCCTGAGTCGAACCAAACGTCGAGAATGTCGTCGACTTTCTTCCAGCCTTCATTGGCAAGCTTGCCGAGAAAACGCTCGCGCGCGCCGGCCTTGTACCAAGCGTCGGCGCCCTCCTTCTCGAAAGCCTCGACGATGCGCACGTTCACCTCGGGGCTCTCGAGGATGTCGACCGAGCCGTCCGGCTTTTCCTTGATGAAAACGGCAATGGGAACGCCCCAAGCGCGCTGACGCGAGATCACCCAGTCCGGCTTGCTGGCGACCATGCCATTGATGCGGTTCTGGCCGGTGGCGGGAACCCATTGGGTTTCGCCAATCGCCCGTTCGGCGCGCGCACGCAAGGTGTCGCCGGGCTTATCGATGCCCTTATCCATCGCAATGAACCACTGCGGCGTGTTGCGGAAGATGATCGGCTTCTTGGAGCGCCAGGAGTGCGGATATTGGTGCTTGAGGCGGCCGCGCGCGATGATCATGTGGGCGTCGATCAGCGCCTTGATCACCGCCTCGTTGGCGTCGCCCTTCTCGCCGTAGTCGTTCATCACGCGCTTACCCGTGAACCCGGGCGCGGCGTCGGTGAAGGCGTCGTTTTCATCGACGGTGTAGGGGATCGAGGGATTGATGCCACGCGCTTCCAGCGCTGCGCGGTTGGCAGTCCAGACCTCAAAGTCCTCGCGGCCGTGGCCGGGAGCAGTGTGCACGAAGCCGGTGCCGGCGTCGTCGGTGACGTGGTCTCCGGGCAGAAGCGGAACATCAAAATCGTAACCTTTGCCTGCCAATGGATGGCGACACGCCATGCCGTCAAGTGCTTCGGTGGGAACGTCAGCGACTTTATCGTAAGCCGCAACCTTCGCCTGCTTGAACACATCACCAGCCAGGTTTTCCGACAGGATGAATAGGTCGCCAGACTTAGCCCAATTCTCCGGCGGTGCGTCAGTCACTCTATAGAGACCGTACTTTATTTTCGGCGAAAAGCTGATCGCCCGATTACCCGGCAGCGTCCAAGGAGTGGTCGTCCAGATAATGACAGAAGCTGTCTTGAGTGGCCCGTTTTCATCAAGCGCGTTATGAAATTTTTCCGCTGATACAACTCGATACCGACTGTCGTTCTCCAAGTCGCGATTTGTTGTCAGTATCTTTGCAGTTGAAACCGGAAACTTCACCCAAACCGTATCTGAGGTGTAGTCCTCGTACTCGACCTCGGCTTCGGCCAGCGCGGTCTTCTCAACCACCGACCACATCACCGGCTTTGAGCCGCGAAACAGCGTCTTGTTCGCCGCGAACTTCATCAGCTCGCGCGCGATCTGCGCCTCGGCGTGGAAGGCCATCGTCGTGTAGGGATGATCCCAGTCGCCGATGACGCCGAGCCGCTTGAATTCCGAGCGCTGCACACCGAGCCAATGCTCGGCATAGGCGCGGCATTCCTGGCGGAACGCCACCATCGCCTCCGGGTCCTTGAAGTCGGGCTTCGGTTTCTGCCGCAGGCGATAGTTCTCTTCCTCGATCTTCCATTCGATCGGCAGACCATGGCAGTCCCAGCCGGGCACGTAGTTCGAGTCGTAGCCGAGCATCTGCTGGCTGCGCGTCACCATGTCTTTCAGAATCTTGTTGAGCGCGGTGCCGATATGGATCGGCCCGTTGGCGTAAGGCGGGCCGTCGTGCAGGATGAATTTGTCGCGGCCCTTGGCCGATGCGCGCAACTGCCCGTAGAGGTCGCCCTCCTGCCAGCGTTTGAGGATTTCCGGCTCGCGCTGCGGCAGGCCGGCGCGCATCGGGAAATCCGTCTGCGGCAGGAACAGCGTTTCGGAATAATCGCGTTTGGGCTCGGCGGGTTCGGACATGGGGCGCTTAGTAGCAGGCGGATTCCATGGATGAAAGGCTGGTGTTCCAATCTCGGGGTCATGCCCGGGCTTGACCCGGGCATCCATGACCTACGCCCGCGGGTAACGGTCGTAGTAAGTCTGCCGATGGCGAACCATCTCATGGATTGCCGGGTCAAGCCCGGCAATGACGGCGAAGAGGTTAAATCTCCCCCAACGCCGGAAATGCCCTGCCCGCCCGCTTGAGCGCGTCGCGGGCCTGCGCGGTATCCGCCAGCATGTGGCGCTTCAGCGTCTCGACCGATTCGAATTTTTGCTCGTGACGGATCCAGCCGATGAAGGCGACGTCGATCGCCTGCCCATAGAGATCGCCGTCGAAATCGAACAGGAAAACTTCCAGCAGCGGCGCACCGGCGTCGAACATAGGGCGCACGCCGAAGCTCGCCACACCGTCATGACGTTTGCCGCCGATGGACGCGCGCACCGCATAGATGCCGTGCTTGAGGCCGCAGGACGGATCGAGCTTCAGGTTGGCGGTGGGGAATCCCAGATCGCGCCCGCGTTTTTCCCCATGGATCACCTCGCCCGACACGAACCAGGGCGCGCCGAGCAATTCGGCGGCCTCGACCACCTTGCCCTGGCTCAACGCCGCGCGCACCGCGCCGGAGGACACCGGGCGGCCCTCGTCCTCGAGCGGCGGCACGATGTCGACCGAAAAGCCGAGCCGGGCGCCCTGCTCCGTCAGGTAAGCGGGCGAGCCTTGGCGGTTGTGGCCGAAATGGAAATCGAAACCGATGGCCGCGCCGCCGATGCCGAAGCGGCCGACCAGGATGCGGGCAATGAAATCTTCCGCCGAGGTGGCGGCAAGCTGCGCGTTGAAATTCATGACGATGGCGCCGTCGAGCCCGCTCGCCGCCAGCAGGCGCAATTTGTCGCGTTCGCTCGAAAGCTGGAACAGCGCGTCCTGCGGCCGCAGGAAAAGCCGCGGATGCGGCGCAAAAGTGAGCGCGGCCGCCTTGCGCCCGAGCGCTTTGGCTCTGCTGAGCGCGGCGCCGATGACGGCGCGGTGGCCGCGGTGCACGCCGTCGAAATTGCCGATCGCCACCACGGCGCCGCGCAACGGGCCGATTTCGACGCCTTGCGCCCCGTCGCGGGCGATATGGAAGGAATTTGTTTTGCTCATTTTTGCGTCACGTCGATCTTGCAGGCCTCCATAGGGTTAGCGCGCGGTTAACAAAGTTTCAAATTAACCGGATATTCAATGCCTCCGGCTAGCTTTCCGCATCGCTAAGGGGGAGCCCAGTACGGGCGTAATATTATGGCTGTCGATGTTTCAATTCCGATTCTGATCGTCGACGATTACAACACGATGATCCGCATCATCCGCAACCTGTTGCGGCAGCTTGGCTTCGAGCAAATCGACGAAGCCAATGACGGCACCATGGCGCTCGCCAAGATGCGCACGCGCAACTACGGGCTGGTGATCTCCGACTGGAACATGGAGCCGATGACGGGTTACGACCTGCTGCAGGAAGTGCGCAACGATCCGAACCTGGCGCAGGTGCCGTTCATCATGGTGACGGCGGAATCGAAAACCGAGAACGTGATCGCGGCCAAACGGGCCGGCGTCTCGAATTACATCGTCAAGCCGTTCAACGCGCAGACGCTCAAGAGCAAGATCGACGCGGTGTTCGGCGTCAAGCCCACGCCGCCCGCGGCCTGATCTCACCACACCAATTCACGCATCACCGCTTTCGGCATGGCACCGGCGGCGGCGAACGTCGCGTCGAGCGTCACGCTGTCGGGCCGTTCGCGGGTGCCCAGCTCGTCGGCATGAATGCCTGAGGTCACGAACAGAAAATCGACGCCCATGGCGCGCGCGCCTTTGAAATCGGTGCGCAGCGAATCGCCGATCGCCAACACGCGCCCGGCCGCCACTTTGCGTCCCATTGCCGCTTCCGCCTCCGCCAGCGCCAGGTCGTAGATCGGCCGATAGGGTTTGCCGGCGTAATGCACCGCGCCGCCCATGCCGGCATAGAGATCGGCGATGGCGCCCGCGCAATACACCAGCCGCGGGCCGCGCTCCACCACCACGTCGGGATTGCCGCAGATCATGAACAGCTTGCGCGCCAGCATGGCCTGCAGCCGCGCGTGATAATCCTCAGGCGTCTCCACCTCGTCGTCCTCGAGCCCGGAGCAGACCACGTAGTCGGCTTGCTCCAGCGGCGCGAAACGCAGATCGAGCCCGCTGAAGATCGACTTGTCGCGCTCGGGGCCGAGATGGAACATGCTTTGGCCCGGCCGCGCCGCGATCATGGCGCGGGTAACGTCGCCGGACGAGACGATGGCATCGTAGGCGTCATGGGGGACATGCAGCCGATCGAGCTGGCGGGCCACCGCCGCGTTCGGGCGCGGTGCGTTGGTGATCAGGATGACTTTTGCGCCTTGGCTGCGCGCATGTTTGAGCGCATCGCAGGCCGCCGCGGAGGCTTCGACGCCGTTATGCACTACGCCCCAGACGTCGCTTAACAGCACGTCATAGCCGGGCGCCAGCGCCGAGAAATGCGGGATGATGAGCGGCAAGGTCGGCTAGCCGGAGGCAGCGCCGGCCGCGGCCAATTCGTTATGCGCCTCGGCAGCCGGTTTGGCTGCCTCGGCGGCGCTGGGCGCGCCTTGCAGGGCCTCGACCCGCACCGGCCGCGGCGCCGAGAACAAAAAGCCCTGGCCGAAGCGCACGTCGTAATCGAGCAGATCGACCACCATGCTCTCACTTTCGATGCGCTCGGCGATCAGGTCAACGCCGGAGCGCGCCAGCAAATCGGCGAGGTCGCCGGGATGGATGTCGCTCTGCGAGGCGGCCGAAGGATTAAGCAGCAGCTTGGCCGGAACCTTGAGGAAGCGGAACGCTCGGTCGGCCAATTCCCTGGGCTCGAGCCGCAGGTCGGTGACGTGGTCCATCGAGAACCGGAAACCGAGCTCGGACAGCGCCGCCAGGCTTTCGTGCTCGAGCGGGCCGAAGCCGCGATAGGCGCCTTGCGTGAACTCGAACATCAGGGCGTTGTTGAGCGCGCGGTTGGCGTCCATGAAATCGAGAAACTGGCGGAAGAAAGTCGCATCACTCAGCGTCGTGGCGCTGACGTTGCAGAACAAGCCGACGTCGCGGCTTTTCAATTGCAAGCGGCGCGTCACCTGCACGCAGCGGAACAGCAGGAGATTGTCAATCTTCGGCATCAAGCCGATGCTCTCGGCGTACTCGATGAAGTCGCCGGCGGTGATGACGTCGCCCTCTTCAGTGCGCAGGCGCGACAGCGCTTCGTAGTAGCGCACCTTGCGCTGCGGCAGCGTGACCACCGGCTGGAGATAAAGATCGATGCGGTTGGCGTCGACCGCCTTGCCGATCAGATCGGCGATAGCCTCGCGGCTGAGCGAGCGAAAACGGGGCCCGCCGACGGCGTCGTTTTCGCCGAGCGTGAGCGCGCCGTCGGCGATGCCGTCGAGCGCGTTTGCCGCCGGCGCGACGCCCTGCTGCTCGAGCATGGCCGCATGGCTGGCGACGGTGTCGGCGATCTGGCGCACCAGCGTCCCCAGTTCGCCGATTTCGGCGGCGAGCGGATCGGAGGCGCCGAGCGCCTTACTCACCGATTTGTCGACGCGGCTTTCCAGGGTGCCAAGCCGGCGCGACATCTCGGCCAGCTGGCGGCCGAGATCGGCGGTGCCGCGCGACAGGTCCGCGATCTGATCGCCCAGATCGCCACGATCCCGCAGCCGGCTGGCGACGGCATGATAAATCGCCATGACCACCAACGCAGCCAACCCAACGATAGCCGATGTGCGGCCATCCAGCTTGAGGCCAAGATAGAGCACGCCCCCGATCGAGGCGGCGATCAGCAGCATGCAGACCGCGATGAAAATGGCGCCGATGCGACGCATGAAGCCAACCCCGGGCAAATTCCGTCGAAAGCGGGCGTGATTCGCGCCCCCCGCCCCCAATGTCCATGACGCCACGGGTCCGCGCAACCTCGAACACCTGCTATGATAACGCCAATCCGTCCGTTATTCGCAGGAAGTTGAGTGCTTTCGGAACCCGACACGATGCCGGCATCCCGCCGCCCGCCCGTTTTGGCCTGGATTGCCGCCTACCCAGGGCGGGCCTTTGCCGGTTTCCTGGCGCTGCACGCCGCGGTCTGGACCGCGCTGCCGACGCTGCTCTACCCCAATCTGCCGCTCGATCTGATCGAGGCTTTGCTGTACGGGCGCGAATGGCAGCTCGGGTACGACAAGTTGCCGCCGCTGCCCTGGTTGCTGGTCGAGACCGCAAACCTGACCATCGGTCATGACTCCGCCTATTACCTGCTGGCGCAAGTGGCGGTAGTGGCGGCTTTCGCCCTCGTCTATGTGATGGCACGGCCGCTGATCGGCCCGCTCGGCGCGTTGGCCGCCGTGCTGATCATCGACGGCCTGCACTACCTCAATTACACCGCCGCCAAGTTCAACCATGACGTCGTTCAGCTGCCGTTCTGGGCGCTGGCCGGCTTTGCCCTGCATCGCGCGCTGCGCGGCCGGCAGACGACGGACTGGCTGCTGCTGGGCCTGGCGGTCGGCCTGTCGTTGTGGGCAAAATATTTCGTGCTGGTGCTGGCGCTGCCGATGACGCTGTTTCTGTTTGTCGACCGCGACGCCCGCAAGAGCCTGGCGACGCCCGGACCCTACATCGCGCTCGCCGCGGCGCTCATCACTATGGCGCCGCATCTGGTGTGGCTGGTGCAGAACGATTTCCTGCCCTTTGCCTATGCCGAGCACCGCGCGCTGCCGTCGCGCGGGCTGATCGACCACCTCTGGCATCCGGCGCAATTCGCGGTCGGCCAATTGTTCTTTCTGATCCCGTCGCTGCTGATCGCGGCGCCGCTGTTTTTCCCGCGCTCAAGCGAGCTGCCGGCCACGGCCACGGCCACGGCCGACGACTTCGACCGCCGCATCGTCACCTGGCTCGCGTTTGGGCCGATCGCAATGGTGCTAGCACTGTCAGCGTTGAGCGGGCGCGGCACGGTGGCGATGTGGGGCTATCCGCTCTGGCTGTTCTTGGGCGTCTGGCTGGTGCTGACCGCGCAGCGCGTGCTCGATAGCCTGCGGCTCGGCCGCATCGTTGTCATCTGGGCCGTGGTCTTTTGCGGGCTCGCGCTCGCCTTCATCGCCAATTACGCGGTGCTGCCGCAGTTCGATCACCGCTACCGCGCGGTGTTCTTTCCCGGCAACGATCTCGCCCGCGAACTCTCGGACCGCTATCGCGCCGTCACCGGCAAGGCGCCGCTTTATGTGATCGGCAGCATGTGGGACGGCGGCAATGTCGAGCATTATGCGCCGAGCCATCCGCGCACGCTGGTCGACGGCACGCCGGCGCGCGCGCCCTGGATCGATCTCAACGACCTGAAGGCGCGCGGCGCGCTGGTGGTGTGGACCGCCGGCGATCCCAAGATCATGCCGGTGGAGTTGCGCACGGTGGCCGCCGACGCCGCGGTGCAGATACCGTTCGTGCTCAAGGATCTGCGCGGCGGCAACGTCACGAATGTCGGCTGGGCGATCTTGCTGCCGCGGCCGGCCTATGCAGAAGCGCCGACCAATTAGGGCACGGACTTATAAAGGTCAGCCGAGCCGCTCAATGTCCGTTATCGGGGGGATTGTGTTGCAAAAGTCGTTTTGCATTGGTGATCAAAAATTCTGCGGGCCGCAGGCGCGGCTTTCGTGTAAACATGTGAGGGACCTCATCGCCTCACGTTAAACTCACAGACGGCTTCGGTAATGCGATTGAGGTTATACGAATTGGCGATGGTTTCCCAGTTCATGTTCTCGCGAAGAATTCGTCGCACTGCAACTTTCGACTTTTGCAACACAATCGGGGGCAAAGCGGGCGTGACGCCGCGATGCCGCCGTGTCCGCTTCTGACCGATACTGTTGAAAAACGATTTTGAAGAGGACCCCGGGAAAGATTGATTTAAAATCATGCACCAAGACGCAATCTTGATTTAAAAATCCATTCACGCGGATTTGATTATTTCAATATCTAATTTCACAGCCAATTTACGGAGACTTTTTCAACACTATCGACCCATTTGAGACTTTGGTTGCGAGATTTCGATGCTGCGCAGCACGGGCAGCGCGCAGCTATCTCGAATCAGAAATGCACGATTCTTTAGCGTGTGACGGAACTTACAGGCGGCGTGCTGCATTTACCTAGGTTCGCCCCCAGAGGCGAGTTTTTGCAACACGCAAGAATTCTAACTTGGGTAAGGCCGTTCCCTTTGACCACGGGGAAACGGATGCCTGACCTGATGCCCCTTTGCACCACGTCGAGCATTCAGCGGCGCCGCCTCGGCAGCCGACTAGAAGTTTATTCTCGCTCTGAAGGGAGCAACGCCATGTTCGATACAAGTATGCTTGGCTATCTCACCCCGTTTGTCGTGTTCTTTGCGCTGATCGTGGCTCTAACCATTATCAAAGCCAGCGTGAAAATCCTGCGCGAATATGAACGCGCGGTGGTCTTCACGCTTGGGCGCTTTCAAAAGGTCAAAGGGCCGGGCCTTATCCTGTTGATTCCCTTCATCCAGGAAATGGTGCGCGTGGATTTGCGCATCCAAGTGATCGAGATACCGAGCCAGGACGTGATCTCCCGTGACAACGTCTCGATGAAGGTGGACGCGGTGCTCTATTTCAACGTCGTCAATCCGGAACGGGCCATCATCCAGGTCCAGCACTACCTTCCAGCCACGAACATGCTCGCGCAGACGACGCTGCGCGCCGTGCTGGGTCAGCATGAACTCGATGAGATGCTGTCCGAGCGCAAGAAACTCAGCGCCGACGTCCAGAGCATCCTGGATACCCAGACCGAAACCTGGGGCATCAAGGTGAGCAACGTCGAGATCAGAACCGTCGAGCTCACGGATAATATGGTGCGCGCCATCGCCAAGCAGGCGGAAGCCGAGCGCGACCGGCGCGCCAAGGTCATTCATGCCGAAGCCGAGTTCCAGGCCTCGCAGACCCTCGTCAATGCCGCAAAGATTCTTTCCAGCATTCCGGCCGCCATGCAGCTGCGTTACCTGCAAACGCTGACCGAAATTGGCGCCGAGCAGAACTCCACCGTCGTCTTTCCGATGCCGATCGACATCATCAAGCCGTTCCTCGACATTGTTGAGAAGACCGGCAAACCGGCCGGCGCCAACGGCGGAACTCATGTCCCGGCCGCGAAGGACGCTCCTTTAAACGCGTGAGGAAGCGCGCGACGCAAACGACCATCGCTACCCGACGATCGGCGGCTTATTTGAAAAGTTACGCCCGCTAATGGGCCTCGAAATACGGGGCACGATAGCCCCGGCAATGAATGGAGTTTCCCAATGGCAATGCACGGCGATCATTCTGTCAACGACGCGGAGAATGCCGCATTCGATGCAACCATAAAAATAGCGGGAATAGTTATCGGATTGCTTGTAATTGCAGGCGTGACGTTCTGGTATTTTCACTCATAGTCGCGCCGCGTACGAAGCTGTTTGCGAAGGCCCATAGCCACGCAAAGAGCCAAGCGTGCATTCATAAAGCGGGCGGCCAGCAGATCCGCCGCGATTTTCTATTTGGCCATCCGCCACACGAACAGCACCACTGCGGCGCCGGCCGCCGCCGCAACGAGCGCCGTCACCAAGCCGACTCCGAGCGCAAGCAGCCCAGCGATGTGATAACCGACGAACGCGCCCGCTATGCCCACCAGTGCGCTTGTGACAATGCCGCGGGTCGATCCGGAGAATTGGCGGGTGAGCCACGACGGCCCCGCCACCCTGTCGAACAGGATGCCGGCAGCGATACCGATAACAAGAATCAAAAGAAACGTGACGGCGGGGTCGGTGGCGCGCATGTTTTCCTTTCACATAGCAACCGAGGATTGGCCCGGCTGATGTTGCCAGCCGGGGCCTTAGACCGGGGCGTACGGGGGGTTGGGTGCCCAGGTCTACGCGGAGCGAAACGTGACGCTAAAGCGAGCGCCGCGGCCGTTTTCGACCGGCAAGATTTGAAACGCGCCGCCAATCTGCTTGACCAGTGACTGGATGATTTTCATCCCAAGTCCGGTGCTATTGGCAGGGTCGAAGTCCAGCGGCAATCCCGGCCCGTCGTCCAGCACCGACAGCGAATAATGGCTTGTCACCGGCAAGGCAGCGATTCGAACGGTGACGTGAGTTTTTGCATATTTCACCGAATTGGTGATCAGCTCATTCACGATAAAGCCGAGCGGGATCGCCGAAGCGGTCGGTATTTCGATTTCAGGGCCTTCGACTTCGATGGCGTAACCGGTCTGTATCTCGAGCAGCAGGTCCGAAAGGTCCTCGCATAAGTGCTGAAGATATTGCTTGAATTCGACCTTGTCCTGATGATCGAGCAGATGCAGGCGATGATGGACGCGTCCCAGCGCCGAAACACGGCGGCTGGCAATCGTCAATTGCGCGGCCGCCTCAGGCGTTGTCGCGGTCCGGCTCTGCAACGACAGCAGACTGACGATCAGCTGCATACCGTTGATCAACCGATGCTCGAATTCCTGCGCGAGCATGATTTGACGCTGGGATAATTCGTTCTTGTCGTTCAATAGCGTTTGTTCGCGCGCCAGCGCGGCCCGCAATTCAGCGATCAGCTCATCAAATTGTTCCCGGCCTCGTTGTCCAATCGCGCGCCGCGCGGGGAACTGAGCCGTCGTTTCGGTCGTGGCTGTACTCATCCTTGTAACGGTGACATGTGGCCGTAACGGCCACTGTGCAAAAACGCTCACGTTGACGATGAATTAATAAACGCAATCCGGCTGCAGACTTTCGCAAAGGTCCAATGCTAGCAGCGGCTTTTGCACTAGGCGGCAATTGAATCAAGTGTTCAGTCAAATGCAGCCGTAGCGTTCACGACAATGTTACGCCGCCGACGTCACCGAGCGCGCCCGGTCGGCCAGAACCACGCTCAGCAACGAGCTGTGAACATCGATGTGGCCGTTGTAGTCGATAAAGCCGAGCTTGCGAAACTTGTTCATGAAATGGCTGACGCGCGAGCGCGTCGTGCCGATCATCTCAGCCAGTGTCTCCTGACTGATCTTGGCGATAATCGGCTCCGGCCGGCCGGTTTTTCCAAAATTGGCCAACAGCAGCAGCACGCGTGCTAGTCGTTTCTCGGTTGAATTAAAAAGCTGATCGACCAGATCTTCTTGAACTCGCGCATGGCGCTCCAAGACGTGCGTGACAAACATTTGGGCAAACGTCGGCTCGTCTTTAAGAACTCTTTGGATCTCAATCTTGCTGACACTCATCACCGTGCAGTCGGTCATTGCAGATGCGGTTGCCAAGCGCTTCGGCTGCCCGATCAGGCAACCCTCACCCAGAAATTCATCTTCTCCGAGGATTGCGACAACCGCCTCATTGCCCTCTTTCGATATGACGGTGACTTTGATCTTTCCCGATTTGATATAGATGACTGTATCTGCCGGATCACCCTGCTCGAAAATTATGCCCTTCTTTTTATGCGTGGAAATGATCCGGCCCGCGGCTACGGTCTGCAAAAACGCCGCGGGGTCGAACGGCACGCCTCGCGCGGTTTTGCGGCTCGCGTTTTTCTTGCTGGACCTCAATTTAGGAGCATCAGACACCGCGGCTTTCCCTCCGTTGTGGTGGGAGCACGATCGTCTCTCAGTCACTAACGCCCGACTCAAGTGCCGGCGCAGGTAATGGTCTAGTGTACGCTATCGGACATAGCGAAGTCCACGAACCATTCCGCGGCCGCAGGCCTCTAAACAAGTCAGCTCAGCCCCTCAACAGAATAACTATAATAACGATCACCAATATCGTGCCGATCCCGCCGCCATAATAATGAAAGGGGGCGCCCAGGTAGAAACCACCACCACCGAAAAGAAGAACGAGAACAACCAATAATAAAATCAATCCCATCGTCTTTCTCCTATTTGAATTTCACGAACTCAATTTCATGAGCCCCGCATTCCGAGCGCTCGAAAGTCCACCTGTCATAATTTTGTGTGTCCGGCTCAACAGAAGCGAGCCACATCGGAAAGCTGCATGTGAGACATGGCGGCCGATCGATAGTCGCCGAATGTAAAGGTGCCGATTGATGCTGCGCCACAGCCACATGTTCGGTAGGGCACCCCGCACCATGCGGGGGCACAGTGCGGGGCTTCGAGCAGGGGTCAGAAGCTAAACCCTCCCCCACTTACCAGTCGGAGTCTGTTCAAAATTGACCACTTTCAGACTTAGCTACTGTCGAATTCAGGTCCGCTACTACCGCCAAGAGCGGACTTCGTGAATATGCTTGGGATGTCCGCTTCTCTAATCGGCCGTTCGGGGTCAAGCACTTTCAGACTATCCACCACTGCAGTGTCGATGTCGCCCGCGGGCTCGCGCTTCTCTTCGGAATCGGCACCAGGGCCCTTCCATCATGGGATTCGAGAACGAGGCGGAGCAATCTTTGGGGCGGCCTTACCGTCAGTGTAACGGCAGGTCCAAGCGGACATGCGAACTCACCTCATCCATCGTCCCGCGAGGGACACCTTTCCACCGCTCGGTGGAGCTCGAGTGTTCTCCTGTCGCTATTGATTCTGATTAGACCTCATGCCGCCGCAGCCTCCTTAGTCCAGCGGAACTCGGTGCCATCAACCCATATGCGGTGCATGATCACGGCCAGCCGACGCGCCAGGGCCACGATCGCCTTCTTCATGCCGCGTCGCCTGGCGATCTGCATCGCCCAGGCCTTGAGCCATGACCATTTCTTCGAACGAAGCATGGCCTGGGCCGCTTCGTAGAGCATGACCCGCATCATCTCATCTCCGCAGCGTGATATTCCGCCGCTCCATTCCACCTCGCCCGATTGATACTTGGAGCATGTCAGCCCAAATACCGCGCCGACTGACTTGGATTTATGGAAGCGAGCGGGAACGTCGACCGTGGCGCGATAGGTTAGCGACACCACCGGGCCAACGCCCGGGACCGTCATCAAGCGCCGGCACACCTCATCGTCCCGCACGATGGCGAGCAAGCGGCGATGCTGGATGACGAACTGCTCGCGCAGCACCCGCCGGACGACAAGCAGTGGTTCGACCAGCACCGCCAGATCGGGGAGGTTCTCGACTAGTTCCTTAATGCGCGCCTCGAACTTCACTTTACCTACCGCGCCCACCTTGAGGCCGAAGTTGCGCAAAGTACCACGCAGATCATTATCGATAGCGATGGCCTTCGACTGCAGCAGCTTGCGATGGGTCAGCAGCATCCGCAGCTTCTGGCTGCGCAGCGTCTTCACATGCACCGGACGATAAAGCCCCACCCGCATCATCTGCGCCATGCCGCGCGCGTCATTGCGGTCGGTCTTGTTGATCTGCGCCTTCAGCACTGCCCGCATATGCCGCGTCTCGACACAGATCACCGGCAAGGCTGCTTCGGCAAGCGCACTGTAAAGCCACTGCGATAGTGGCCCGGCTTCCAACCCTATCCGCTTGAAGTGGTAGGCGGGGTTGCCCAACACCGCCAGCAACTCCTCGGGTTCGCTTACCACCTTCACTTCCCGAATGATCCTGCCCGTGTCATCCACAATGCAGACGCTGGTCTCCTTGACTGAAACGTCCAATCCGGCAAAATACTCCATGGCTCACGCTTCTCCTTCTGATGCTTGAGGCCGTACACACGGACCTCGTTTCACCATCAGCCTGAAGCGCAGCACCCATATTCTTCAGCTATCCACAAGCTGCCGGCCGATTACCCCATCTTTCGGACAATAGGGGACAAAAGGGGATCTTTAGCCCGCGCCTACTTGTCCGCTTCTGACCGATACTGTTGAAAAAGGCTCGCACTCATCGGCGAACAGTGATTCCGTCAGCGTGAGATTCTCGATGGCGGAGGCTTGCGATGATGGGTCGGCAGACGAGCGATCAGAGCCAGCTATTCTATCTATTCAACCTAGAACAGCGCATTCCGGCGGGCCATCTGCTGCGTCGGATCAATCCGATAGTGACGCAGGTTCTGGTGGCGCTTCGCGAGAAGCTGGCACCGTTCTATAGCGAGATCGGCCGTCCTTCGATTGACCCTGAACTCATGCTGCGAATGCTGATCGTGGGCTACTGCTACGGCATCCGCTTCGAGCGGCGGCTGTGCGAGGAAGTCGAGTTACATCTGGCGTATCGCTGGTTCTGCCGCCTCGACCTGAACGACGCGGTCCCCGATCACTCGACGTTCTCGGTCAATCGTCACGGTCGCTTCCGCGACAGCGACATCTTACGTCATGCATTCGAGGCGGTGGTACGAGCCTGCATGAATGCGGGGCTGGTCAAGGGCGAAGGCTTTGCCGCCGATGCCAGTGTCCTGGAGGCGAACGCCAGCCGCTATCACGGTAAGCCTCCCGATGACATCGACTGGTCGGCGCCGGAACGGCAGACGCGGGCTGCTGCCGAGTTCCTTGCCGGGCTCGATGACGAAGATCCCGATGCCAACCGTAATCTACCGAAGGTGATCTCGCCGGTGGACCCTTGTTCGGCATGGACGGCAAAGGCCAACAAGCGCGTGCAGTTTGGCTATGGGCTCAATTACCTGATCGACATCGAGCATGCGGTCATTGTCGATGTGCAAGCCACACCAGCGAGAACCTATGACGAGGTTGTCGCCACAAAGATGATGATCAAGCGGACTGAGGAGCGATTGGGGCTCAAGGCAAAGCGCCTCGTCGCCGACACGGCCTATGGCATGGGCAAGTTCCTCGGTTGGCTGATCGGCGCTGGCATTACGCCGCACATCCCGGTCTGGGACAAGAGCGCCCGCGAGGACGGCACGTTCTCACGCGTCGACTTTACATTCGACAAGGAGCGCAACGTCTACGTCTGCCCAGCGGGCAAGCTGCTCACGACTACAGGCAGCGTCGGCCCCGACCATGTTCTGCGCTATCGTGCAAGCAAGCGCGACTGCCAGGTCTGCCCGCTCAAACCGCAGTGCTGTCCGAAGGCGCCTTCACGCAAGATCCAACGTGACATCAATGAGGATGCCCGCGACCACGCTCGTGCCCTGATGGGAACGCCTGAGTTCGCCAAATCGCGCGATGAGCGCAAGAAGGTCGAGATGCGCTTTGCTCACCTCAAGACCCATCACCGCTTCGAGCGCATGCGCCTGAGGGGGCTCTCCGGTGCACGCGATGAGTTCCATCTCGCGGCAATCGTGCAAAACCTCAAAACGCTGGCAAACCACATCTGGCGGCCGCCTGATGCCACGGTTGCTTGCGCTACGTGAATGTCAGTTGCCTCAGAAGCAGTTCGATAGTCTCAATGGCGAGCCCCTCGAAGGGGGCAGCGCAATAAATAAGACGGGACACCCCCGTCTAAAGCTCAAATAAACAGCCGCAAACCTTCAGTGCCAGACTTTATCAACGCCATCGATCATTAACGGACGCGCTATCGCGCTGCGAATGCCTGCCCTTTTTGGCGAATAGCGGCCGTGCGGCGAGCCTCCGCGGGAGGGTGCTGAAACAGCCTTCCTAACCCGTTGTCACGCCACCGCTTTGATAATCTTCCCGATCTTCTCGAAAATCTCGCCGATTTGGCTTTCGCTGACGATCAGCGGCGGCGTCACGGCAATCGAGTCGCCGACGATGCGGAACATAATGCCGTCGTCATGGAAGCCGCGTTCCATCGCCTCGTAGCCGCGCTTGCCGACCGCGTCGGGCCGCGACGCCAGATCGATCGCGGCGGTTAACCCGACGCAACGGATGTCGAGCACCTTGGGCGTGCCCTTGAGCGCCATCGCCGCGTCGTACCACATCGGCTCGATCTTCTTGGCGCGCGCGAACAGATCTTCGTCGCGGTAGAGATCGAGCGCCGCCAGACCGGCCGCGCAAGCGAGCGGATGGGCCGAGTAAGTGTAACCGTGGAAGAATTCGATGACGTGCTCGGGGCCGTGCATGAAGGCGTCGTGGATCTCGTTCGTCACGATCACGCCGCCCATCGGCACGCTGCCCGAGGTCACGCCCTTGGCGAAGGTGATCATGTCGGGCGTCACGCCGTAGCGTTCCGCCGCGAAGGCGTGGCCGAGCCGGCCGAAGCCGGTGATGACCTCGTCGAAGATCAGCAGGATGCCGTATTTGTCGCAGATCGCGCGCAGCCGCTCGAGATAGCCCTTCGGCGCAGGCAGCACCGCGGTCGATCCCGCCATCGGCTCGACGATCACCGCCGCGATGGTGGTGTCGCCATGCAACGCGACGAGACGCTCGAGATCGTCCGCGAGATGGGCGCCCCACTCCGGTTCGCCTTTCGAGAACGCCTGCTGCTCGCGATTGTAGGTGTGCGGCAAATGATCGACGCCCGGCATCATGACGCCGAACGCCTTTCTGTTGTTGGCGAGGCCGCCGACCGCCATGCCGCCGAAGCCAACGCCGTGGTAGCCGCGCTCGCGGCCGATGAAGCGGGTACGCTGCCCCTGCCCCTTGGCGACCCAATAAGCGAGCGTGATCTTCAGCGCCGTGTCAGCCGCTTCCGAACCGGAATTGCAGAAGAACACATGGTCGAGATCGGCTGGCGCGAGCGCGGCGATACGGCTGGCCAGCTCGAAGGCGCGCGGATGGCCGAACTGGAAGGTCGGCGCGAAATCGAGCTCAGCTGCCTGGGCCTGGATGGCCTGCACGATCGGATCGCGGTTGTGGCCGGCATTGGTGCACCAGAGGCCGGCGGCGGCGTCGAGGATCGCCCGGCCATCGGCGCTGTAATAGTGCATGTCCTTGGCGCGCGCGATCAGCCGCGGCCGCGCCTTGAAGGCCCGGTTGGCCGTGAAGGGCATGAAGAAGGCTTCAAGGTCGTTCGGGACGGTGGCGGAAACGGGTGTGCGCTGAGTTTGGGCCATGTGAGATCACCGAGTTGTCATACCCGGCCCTGTGCCGGGCTTCCACGTCTTGTCTGCCTATAGCACATAAAGGCGTGGATGGCCGGGCTCGTCCCGGCCATGACGTTTACAGCGCAGCTGTAAACTCTGTTATGTAAGCCGCGCAATGTCCGACATGCCGAAAAAACCGCAGAAACTCAAGGCCCGCCTGCCACGCGGCCTCTCCGATCGGGGACCGGCCGAGATCGCCGCCACGCGCGACATGGTGGAGAAAATCCGACTGCAATTCGAGCGCTACGGCTTCGAGCCGGTCGAGACGCCGGCGATCGAATACACCGACGCGCTCGGCAAGTTTCTGCCCGACCAGGATAGGCCGAACGAAGGCGTGTTCTCGTTCCAGGACGACGACGAGCAGTGGCTCTCCCTGCGCTACGATTTGACGGCGCCGCTGGCGCGCTACGTGGCGGAGAATTTCCAGAACCTGGCGCTGCCCTATCGTTCGTATCGTTTCGGCTACGTCTATCGCAACGAGAAGCCGGGCCCGGGACGCTTCCGGCAATTCATGCAGTTCGATGCCGACACCGTCGGCGCACCGACCATGGCCGCCGATGCCGAGATGTGCATGCTGGCGGCGGATACCATGGAGGCGTTGGGGCTTGGCGGGAAGTATGTCGTTAAGGTCAACAACCGAAAAGTGCTCGATGGCGTAATGGACACTGCGGGCGTTGCCGTCGAGAAACGACTAACTGTGTTGCGGGCGATCGATAAATTAGACCGCCTCGGCACCGAAGGTGTCGAAATCTCTGCTTGGCGCGGGTCGAGTGGATGAGAGTGGTGATTTTACCAAAGGTGCAGGAACTCACGAAAAGCGCAATCGATGCGCTAATGGTCCTAGTGACGGCTCCAGTCCTGTCGTTGATTGATGAAACTAACGAAGAGCTGTTTAAGTATTTAGAGAAATCGCCGTTCCGAATTAATCAGCAATTTGTTTCTGGAATGGAAGAGCTTCGGCAGATTGCCCATCTCGTGGAAAAGTCGGGCTACAAACCAGACCGCATTCTGGTTAGCCCGCCCGTCGTTCGCGGACTTGAATATTATACCGGCCCTGTCTACGAGGTCGAACTGACCTTCGAAACCAAAGACGACAAAGGCCGCCCGGTGCGCTTCGGCTCGGTCGGCGGCGGCGGGCGTTACGACGGGCTGGTGTCACGCTTCCGCGGCGAGCCGGTGCCGGCGACCGGATTTTCGATCGGCGTGTCGCGCTTGCAGGCGGCGCTGACCGCGCTCGGCAAGCTCGATGCCAAACCGTCGGCGGGTCCCGTGCTGGTCACGGTGTTCGGCGCCGAGAACGTGCAAGCGTCCCAGAAACTCGCTGCGAGCCTCCGCAACGCCGGCATCCGCGCCGAGCTTTATCTCGGCAACCCCAAACACGGCATCGGGCAGCAACTTAAATACGCCGACAAGCGCGGCAGCCCTTGCGCCGTCATCCAGGGGCCCGATGAAAAGGCCAAAGGCGAGGTGCAGCTCCGCGACCTGATCGCAGGCTCAGCGCCCAGCGACCTAAAGGACCGTGACGAATACCTGAAAAAGCAGGCCGAGGCGCAGTTCGCCGTGAAGGAGGCCGACCTGGTCGACGCCGTTCGCAAGCTGCTCGCCCGCCACAAGCTCGGCTGACGCCTTCCATTAAATTCGACATCGCCCTCGCCGCCGCCGGAACCAACGGCGGCGCCGCGCATTTCTTCCTCAATCAGAAAAAGCGCCGGGGAGAAGCGTCGTGGCCGAGCGTTGGGCCTATCCTGAACAGCAAACGATGCAGCGTCACACCGGCTGCCAGTTCAAGCCCGTGACGGCGCAGCAAACGTCGCCCGCCCCGGCCGAAACGGCGGGGAAAAAACCGGCCGCACCCGCTCGCCCGCCCCAGCCCGATGACGTAGAGTCGGCGCAAGGCTGACGGCACCCCCCTCATGAAGCACCTCACGGTCCGCCACGCGACCAGCTATCGCTATGCGCGGCCCGTGCAATTCGGGCCGCACCGGCTGATGCTGCGGCCGCGCGACAGCCATGACCTGCATCTGGTGGACGCCGAGCTCGCGCTGTCGCCGCCCGGCGCGCTGAACTGGATGCACGACGTGTTCGGCAACTCGGTGGCGCAGGTCGAATTCGCGCAACCCGCCGCCGAACTGACCATCGTCAGCACGCTGCATCTTGAGCGTTACGGGCTGGCGCGGCCGGTGTTCCCGATCGCGCCCGAGGCGCAGATGTATCCGTTCGTCTATTCGGCCAACGACCGCGGCGATCTCGGCCGCCTGCTCGACCGGCATTATCCCGACCCGCGCGGGGTGGTCGATGCCTGGGCCAAGCGCTTCGCGCCGCAGACGCCGCTGCCGACCTACAATCTGCTCTCCAACATGAACGGCGCCATCCGCAGCGAGTTCGCTTACGCCGAGCGCTACGAGGAAGGCACGCAGTCGCCGCTTGAGACACTGGAAAAGAAAAGCGGCACCTGCCGCGACTTCGCGCTGCTGTTCATGGAGGCGGCGCGCAGTCTTGGTTTCGGCGCGCGCTTCGTCACCGGCTATCTGTACGATCCGGCGCTCGACGGCGGCGCGGCCATGCAGGGCGCGGGTTCGACCCACGCCTGGGCCGACGTCTATCTGCCGGGCGCCGGCTGGGTCGAATACGACCCGACCAATGGACTGATCGCGGGCGAGAATCTCATCCGCGTGGCGGTGACGCGCGATCCGTCGCAGGCCATCCCGATTTCCGGCACCTTCACCGGCGCCGGCTCGGAGTTCTTGGGGATCACGGTCGACGTGACTGTCGGCCGGACCGGCTGAGCGTTCAAGGTTTCTGCGGCGCCATGCGCTTTTGCAGGTCCAGCACATTCATGGTCATGCCATTGCTCATGATGACGTCACCGGGCTTCTGCCCGGCAGCGCAGGGCCCCACCCATTTGGCCGCGATCTTCATGTGCGATTCACCGTAGGCCCGCTGACCCGAGGGCGCGGCGCCCTCGCGCTTGCTGACCACGTCGACAGTATAGGCGCTGCTGAAGTCGCCGCTGACCACCGCGTGCGACGTGCTGGTGTTGCCGCCGAACGAGCAGACCGAATTGATGACGATGGTACCGCCGGAATTGCTGATATCCTGCTTCGAGCAGTGCTGGGCGGCGCCGCCGTAATTGAGGGTCATCAATTTGTCGGCGGCCGCGTCGGTGCATTGCTTCATGGATTGCACGGGCAATTTGCTGCGGCCCTGGAATTCCATCTGGATTTCCCACAGGCCGGCCTTGCGGGTCGGCAAGTCGGCCGCCAAGGCGGGCGCGGTGGCAATCAGCAAACCGGCAATCATGCAGAACCGACGAACCATGGCATGTCCTCCGCCGCAAATGTGACAGCGCGATAATAACATCCCGATGGAACGATGAAAGCGTATCGTCTACAGGGCTACCCGATTGCCCGGTACGGCGCGGCCGCCGCGCACGTCGAGCGGATGGCCGAGCACCTGCTCGACGGCGTCGAAGCTGTCGAGCAGCGAGAGATTCTCAACCACCTGGCCGTCACGAAAGCGCAAGAAATTTGCAACCCGGTAGCTGATGACGCGGCCGTCAACCGCCCGTTTCGACGACTGGCGGCTGAGCATCGCGACGTACTCGCCATCCACCACGATGCTGTCCGGCACAAAGCTGAAGGTGCGCAGGACGGCCGGCACTTGACGCTCGATCAAATCGAGCACGGCCGCCTTGCCGCGATGGGTTCCGCAGAACTTCAGATAGTCGACCGGCCCGCTGATCGTCCATTGCACGTCGTCGGCGAGGAAGGGGGCTATTCTGGCGACGTCACGGGCGGCGTAAGCGGCGTAGAACGCCTCGACGACAACACGCGGCACGGCATTGCTCATAACGCCACCATATTGCCGGCAGCACCGGCTCGATCCGCCTGCATGGCAAGCGGATGGCCGAGCACCTGCTCGACCGCGTCGAAGCTGTCGATCAGCGACAGATTTTCGACCACCTTGCCGCGCGCGAACCGCATGAAGTGCGCCAGCCGGTAGCTGATGACGCGGCCGTCTTCGGTGCGCTTGGCCCACAGACGATTGAGCGTCGCCACCTTGTCGCCTTCCACCAGCATCGTGCTCGGCACAAAGCAGAAGACCTGGAAAACTTCCGGCACCAGCCGCGCCATCAGGTCGAGAACCGCGGCCTTGCCATGAAATGTCCCGGCGAAGGTCAGGACATCGACCGGCCCGCTGATGGTCCATTCCACATTGTCATCGATGAACGGCGCGATGTTGTCGATGTCCCGCTCGGCGTAGGCCTTGTAAAAGGCGTCGACGACGGCGCGCGAAACCGGCTCGGTCATTCTTGGGCTCCCCATGCCCCTACTCAACGCCGGTTGCGTTGAAATTGTCTTACTCGTTCCGACACTTAGCACACGGCGCGGCTGTGGATTGGAACGCGCGCCCGTGCTGCTTGCGGTGCTGTCAAAATTCGTTAACGACGCCAATCGTTTGCGGCAGGCCGCCGTTAAGGCCGTGGGGCGATCGGCGTCGAATCCTTAAGGGGCCCGTGTTAAATGGCCGCCGCAATCCAATGCTTGGAACAATGATGGACGCGAGCGTAACCACCGATTCGAAACGGCCCGACGCGCGGGCGGAGGCCCTGGTCGCTTCTTACGAGCGCGCCAGCTACGCCCGTATTACGCCCGCCATCCTGCAGCCGGCCGAGCCGTTCCTCGACCTCTCGGGCGAGGACATACGCCGACGGATGTACCTAACCACCGCGCCGGGGGGCGGTGAATTCTGTCTGCGGCCCGATCTCACCATTCCGGTATCGCTCGACTATCTCGCCTCGCCTTCGGCCGGCAAGCCGGCGAATTATTGCTATTTCGGTCCGGTGTTCCGTCACCGCAGCGACGGGCCGAGCGAATTCCCGCAGGCCGGCATTGAATCCTTCGGCCGGTCCGACAAGGCGGCCGCCGACGCCGAGATGCTCTCGCTCGGTCTCGAAGCCACCGCGCACTATGGACTGGCTGCGCCCGACATTCGCATCGGCGACGTGGCGTTGTTCGCCGGCCTGATCGCGGGACTTGATCTGCCGCCGGCCTGGAAGCGGCGGCTGGTGAAGGATTTCAATCGCAAGAGCAATCTGGCGCAGGACCTCGATCGCCTGGTTTTGGGCGGCAACAATTCGCGGCCCGAATATCAGGGCGTGTTGGCGGCGCTTGCCGGCTCCGACCCAAAGGGCGCGCATGCGCTGGTCACCGATTTGCTGTCGATCGCCGGCATCAATGCGGTGGGCGGACGCTCGGTCGCCGAGATCGCGGAGCGTTTCCTCGAACAGTCGGCGCTCGGCGTCAGCGCGAAATTGCCGCGGGACGTGCGGGGGTTGATCGAACGCTTTCTCGCCATCCAGGGCGATCCCGATGAAGCGGCGGCCGAGCTACGCGCGCTGGCCGGCGAAGGCAATATGACGGGCGCTTTGGGGCCGGCGATCGATTTGTTCGAGAGCCGGGCCGGATTCCTCGCCGCGCGCGGCATCGACCTCAAACGCGTACGCTTCTCGACCAGCTTCGGCCGCGGCTTCGATTATTATACAGGCTTTGTGTTCGAATTGACCGATCCCACCCGCACCGGCGATCCGCTGGTGGCCGGCGGGCGTTACGACGGATTGTTCACCCGGCTCGGCACGCCCGAGCCGATCGCGGCGGTCGGCTTCGCGGCCTGGATCGAGCGGCTTTCGGTCTATGGGGGCGCCGCATGAGCGCGCCTCTGGTTCTGGCCGTGCCGGCGAAAGGCCGGCTGCAGGAAAACGCCGAAGCCTTCTTCGCGCGTTCGGGGCTTGCCCTGATCAAGCCGCGCGGGGCGCGCGATTATCGCGGCGCCATCGCCGGGCTCGACGGCGTCGAGGTGGCTTATCTCTCGGCGGCCGAGATCACGTCGCAGCTTGCCGCCGGCGCCGTGCACCTTGGCGTCACCGGCGAGGACCTGGTGCGCGAGATGATCCCGGACGCCGACAGCAAAGTGGTGCTGATCGAAGGCCTGGGCTTTGGTTTCGCCAATGTCGTGGTGGCGGTGCCGCAGGCCTGGATCGACGTGCGCACCATGGCCGACGTGGACGACGTCGGCACCTCGTTCCGCCACACCCACGGCCGCAAGATGAGGGTGGCGACCAAATACATCAATCTGACGCGCGATTTCTTCGCGGCCCATGGCATCGTCGATTACCGCATCGTCGAGAGTTCGGGCGCGACCGAGGGCGCGCCTGCCGCGGGCTCGGCCGAGCTGATCGTCGACATCACCACCAGCGGCGCCACGCTTGCCGCCAACGGGCTGAAGGTGATCGAAGACGGCACCATCCTGCGCTCGCAGGCCAATCTGGTGGCCGCGCGCGGCGCATCCTGGGGCATCGGCGAGCGCGAGACCGCGCGGGTTTTATTGGATCGCGTGGCCGCGCAAGCCCGCGCCCGCGGCTTTCGCGAAGTGCGGGCGTGCTTTGCCGCCTGCGATGCCTCGCTGGTCAAGGCCGCGCAGCAGAAATTCGGCGTGGTGGCGCCGTTCGGCGGCCCGACGTCCTCAGGAATGCTGACGCTGCACTGCCCGCCCAATCAAGTGTACGCGCTCACCAGCTACTTGCGCGACAACGGCGCCGAAGCGGTGGCGGTGGCCGATCTCGACTACGTGTTTTCGCGGGATAATCCGCTCTATGCGAAGCTGGAAGCGGGATTGTAGCCCCTCTTCCGTCCTCCGCGTAGGCAGGGACGACGGCTATAACTTCGCGTAGTCGATCGGCTTATGCCGATCCAGCTTGCGCTCGATCTTGGGCAGCGGATATTTCAGTCCGCTGGCGCAGTTGAACAGCACCACCTGGTCGGTCTTTTTGACACGCCCGTCGGCCAGGCTCTGCTTGTACGCGGCGTAAGTGGCGGCGCCCTCCGGGCACTGCAGGAAGCCCTCATCGCGCGCCATTTCGTCGAGCGCGGCGGTAATCGCGTCGTCCTCAACCGCGATGGCGAAGCCGCCGCTTTCGCGCACCGCGCGCAGGATCAGAAAGTCGCCGATCGCCTGCGGCACGCGAATCCCGGACGCGATGGTGTGTGCGTTTTCCCAGCGCGGCGCGTGCTCGGAGCCTTCCTCGAACGCCTTGACCATCGGCGCGCAGCCGGCCGCCTGCACCGCGACCATGCGCGGCCGCTTCTTGCCGATGAAGCCGATGGCTTCCAATTCGGCAAACGCCTTCCACATGCCGATCAATCCAGTGCCGCCGCCGGTCGGATAGAAGATCACGTCCGGCACGGACCAGCCGAGCTCCTCGGCCAATTCCAGACCCATCGTCTTCTTGCCTTCGATCCGGTACGGCTCCTTCAGCGTCGACGTATCGAACCAGCCGACTTTGGCTTTGCCTTCGCCGACGATTTTGCCGCAGTCGTCGATCAAGCCGTTGACGCGGTAGACCGTGGCGCCTTGCAGCGCGATTTCGCTGACGTTTACTTCCGGCGTGTCTTCCGGACAGAAGATCGTGGTCTTGATGCCGGCATGCGAGGCATAGGCCGCGAGCGCCGCGCCGGCGTTGCCGTTGGTCGGCATCGCCATGTGCTTGATGCCGAGCGCCTTGGCCATCGACACCGCCATGACCAGGCCGCGCGCCTTGAACGAGCCGGTCGGCAGGCGGCCTTCGTCCTTCACCAGGATCTCGCCGCCGCCGAGTTTGGCCTGCAGCTTGGGCATGCGGATCAGCGGCGTGATCGCCTCGCCCAGGCTGACGATGTTTTTCGGATCGCGCACCGGCAGCAATTCGCGGTAGCGCCACAGATCGGGCGCGCGCGCGGCCAGCGTTTCCTTGGTCAACGCCTTGGCGACGCCGGCAAGGTCGTAGCGCACCAGCAGCGGCTTACCCGCGCGCGACAGATTGTGGATCTGATCGGCCTCATGCCGCTCGCCAGTCATGGCGCATTCGAGATGGGTGACGAAGCTTGGCCTTTGCGCCGTCAGGTTACTGTCGTGTTGCATCAAAACCTCAACTCAACTTTCGCGCCGCTTCAACGGCGCGTCCGGAATACCACAAAATGCGACAGCGCGAAGTTGACCAGGAAGCTGGCGCCGATCGCCAGCAGTTTTCCGACCCAGACCGGGATGAACAGCGCCGCCACCAGCACCGTGGCGGTGTTGGCGAGAAAGCCGCCGAACTGCGACAGCACGAAGCTGAAATAGGTGCGGGCGCCGAGCTTGCGGCCCGATTTCAGCCGCAAACGTAATCTGCGAATTCATGACGTAGGAGCCGCTCACCGCCACCGTCCAGGCGATCACCTGGGACACGATGATCGACAACCCAAAATAATAGTAACAAGCCGAGAATACGCCGAAATCGATCGCCGAATTGACCACCCCGACCAACGCGAAGCTGATCGCCTTGAGGGCGACCGCACGCTCATGCCAGGCCAGGGAAAGACGGTCGAGGATGTTCTGCAGGGGCGCCGGAATCATTGGCCGTTCATAGCATTTTGAGGCAGGCGCGACAGGCCGCGGCCCATGCGCTATAGATCGCGCCGAAATCAACAGGTCAATGCGAAATGGCGGCGAAACCGGCCAAATCAACCACCCGCGCGGCACGGCCGGCGCCCGGACTGTCGATCGTGGTGCCGGTGTTCAACGAGGCCGCGGGCCTCGCCGTTTTGCACGAGCGGATCGCGGAGGTTGCGCGCTGGCTCAAGGTCAAGCGCGAGTTGGCCGCCGAAGTCATCTATATCGACGACGGCAGCACGGATTCCACCAATCAAATCGCCCATTCATTGCCGGCCGATCCGCTCGACATCCAGGTGGTCACGCTGTCGCGCAATTTCGGCAAGGAGGCCGCCTTGCTCGCCGGGCTCGACCATGCACGGCTCGGCGCCGTGCTGTTCATGGACGGCGACGGCCAGCATCCGCCCGATCTCGTCGATACGCTGGTCGGACGCTGGCTCGATGACGGTTATGACGTGGTCTATACCGCCAAGGCGCACCGCGAGAACGAGTCATGGCTGCGCCGCACCGGCGTGCATTGGTTCTATGCGCTGATCAACATGGGCGCGCGCCAGAAAATCCCAGAGGACGCCGGCGACTTCCGCCTACTGTCGCCGCGCGCGGCGGCGGCGCTGCGCCAGATGCCGGAGCGTAACCGTTTCTTCAAGGGGCTGGCGAGCTGGATCGGGTTCAAACAAGCGCGCGTCGACTACGAACCGGCCGCGCGCGCACACGGCGCGACCACTTGGAATCTCTGGACGCTGCTCGGCCTGTCGATCGAGGGCCTGACCTCGTTCTCGGTGGCGCCGCTGCGGGTCGCCAGCCTGCTCGGCCTGCTGCTGGCGGCAGCCGCGCTGTTCTTCGGCATCGAGATTCTGATCGAGACGTTGATCTACGGCAAGGATGTGCCCGGCTACCCCTCTCTGGTGGTCAGCGTGATGGTGATCGGCGGCGCGCAATTGCTCATGATCGGCGTGCTCGGCGAATACATCGGCAAGCTATTGTCGGAGATCAAGGCGCGACCGGTCTATTTCGTCGCCGAGCACAGCGTGAAACGCGCGGATGCTTCCGCCAAAGCGCGGCCGACGTCCTCGCGCGCGGCGGAGTAGCGCAACCGTGGCTCCCGTCCGCCGGATATGGCTGTGCGCGGATGACTACGGCATTTCCCCGAGCGTGAACAACGCCATCCGCGAGCTGATCGCGCGCGGCAGGCTCAACGCGACCTCGGTGATGACGGCGGCGGCGCATAACGATGCCAAGGAAGCCTCGGCACTCGCCAGCCTCAATAGCGGCGGCAAGCGCGCCGCGCTCGGCCTGCATGTCACGCTGACCGCGCCGTTCAAGCCGCTGAGCGAAGGTTTCGCGCCGCTGCGCGACGGCCTGTTCCTGCCGATGCAGACCGTGATGCGCACGGCGATGATCCGCCAGCTCAATCGCGAACGGCTGGTGCGCGAAGTCGCGCATCAAGTGCGGGCCTTTGTCAAAACGTTCGGCCGGCCGCCGGACTTCATCGACGGCCACCAGCACGTACATCTGTTTCCACAGGTCCGCGACGTCGTGTTGCAGGTGGCGACGGAGATGGCGCCCAAGGCCTGGGTGCGGCAATGCGGCCGCGCGCGTTCGGCGCAACGGCTGAAGGGCCGCAAGGAATTGCTGCTCGATATTTTGAGCGTGCGCTTTCGCCGCAAGGCCCGGCGGCTGGGCGTTGCCACCAACCCGGCTTTTGCCGGCGCCTATGATTTCAACGGCAAACGCGCCTTCGCCACGATTTTCCCGCGCTTTCTGGCCGGGTTGCCGGATGGCGGGCTGATCATGTGCCATCCCGGCTTCGTCGACGCCGAACTTAAACGGCTCGATTCGTTCACGCATCAGCGCGAACGCGAATTCGCCTATTTCAATTCCGAGGATTTTCCGCGCGTGCTGGCCGAGAACGGCGTCGCGCTGGCGGCCGCCTAAAGAACCTCGACCTTGGCGCCGACCTTCACGCGATCGTAAAGATCGATCACGTCCGCATTGCGCAGGCGGATGCAACCGGACGACACGTTATGGCCGATGGTCCAGGGCTCATTCGATCCGTGGATGCGGTACAGCGTCGAGCCGAGATACATTGCGCGCGCGCCGAGCGGATTGTTCGGGCCGCCGGCCATGAAATGCGGCAGGCCGGGCTGGCGCCCGAGCATTTCCTCCGGCGGCGTCCAATCCGGCCATTCCTTCTTGGCCGAGATCGCGTGCACGCCCGACCAGGTGAAGCCCGGCCGGCCGACGCCGATGCCGTAGCGCATCGCCTTGCCGCCGCCTTCGACCAGATAAAGGAAGTGGTGCGGCGTATCGATGACGATGGTGCCGGACGCTTCCTTGGTTTGATAGTCGACACGCTGGCGCAGGAATTGCTGATCGATCGTAAAGCCCGGCGGGACCCGCTCCAGACTGGGATCGACCGGCCCGTTATTGGCGTAGACCGGCTGCGCGCTCTGCGCCGGCGGATTGGAATAAAACACCGGGGGCGGCGCAGACTGTCGGTTGCCGCGATCGCCGAACAGGTATTCGATGAAGCCGCCGCCCATATCGGCCCGCATCTGCTGCGGCTGTGCCGCCACGACCATGGCCGGCGTCTGCGGCATCTGCTGGGCGGCGGCGGGGCTGCTGATGAGGATGGCGGAGGCCAGAACCTTAAAGGTCGAACGCTGCATTGACGATCTCTGCACCATGTTTTGTCGCCTGCATGCAGTACAGAGCCAAAGCAACACCGATTGGTAAATCGCGAGGCGCGAAGGGTCATATTGCGGCGTTCTGAGGCGCGCTTCGTGGCGTTAGAGTTTATTTTGAGTAAAAGGCGATCCATCATGGTAAATGCCGCGTTTAGTTTCCGACCGTGCTCGCGCGCGCAACTCAGCGTTAATTGCCGCTCTGTAGAAATGCGTCATCAGGGTCGCGAGGGGACGAGGCGTGCAACGCAAAGTTTTTCGCGTCGAGCAGATGTTCGGCGGCCGTATGGCGACACGGCCCGCGGGCGCCCATGATCCGAGGGGACAACCGGGGCATGACGAGCCCGTCGATGACACGTTGCAGAAATTCAAAGCCGAACTCGCCATGCTGCATGACACCATCGCACGCAATAAACGCGAGCTTGCCGCGCTGATTGGCGACGGCGAGGAGCGGCGGATAGCGCGCGCGGCCGGTGAACTCGGCGCCGCCATCGAAGGCATGGAGAAAGCCACCGTCAAGATTCTAAAATCGACCGAAATCATCGACGAGAGCGCCCGCGCGCTTACCGCCTCGGCCAAGAACGACTACGAACGCGGGCTGACGCAAGACATCCAGGACCACGTCGTGCATATCTACGAGGCGTGCAATTTCCAGGATCTCGGTGGTCAGCGCATCGGCAATGTGATCGCCACTTTGACGATGATCGAGGACAAGGTGGCCGGCATGCTCGATCGCTGCAAAGTCCGGCCCGGCGACGTGCCCGCCGTGACGCCGGCAGCCGAGCCGGGGCTGATCAACGGCCCGCGCCTCGATGGCGCGTCCGGCCACACCAGCCAGAGCGACATCGACAATATGTTCGCCTAAGCCGGCCGCCTGATCAAAATAAAACAAACCAGCGCGGCGGCGGCAAAGGCGGCGGCGAGCGCGAGCGCCGCCGGATCGGAGGCGCGGTCGACCACGAACGCCATCACCAAAGGCGCCGCCGCCTGCACCAGCAAAAACGGGCCGGCGAGCCGGCCCATCAGGCGCCCGTAACCGGAGGCGCCGAACAGCGCCAAGGGCACCGCGCCGCGCGTGATGGTGATCAGGCCATTGGCGCCGCCAAACATCAGCGCGAAGCATGCTGCCGCCGGCACCGATATGCCGAGCAGCGCCAGCATGACGAAGGCGCAGAGCAAGACCGACAGCGCGAAGCGCGCCACCCACAGCGGGTGCAGATTGCGGCCGAAGGCGAATTCGATCAGCCGCGCGCCGACCTGCGCCGGCCCGAACAGGGCGCCGATCCACACCACCGTTCCGGCATCGATGCCGGAACGCGCGAAGATCGCCAACAGGTTCGCGGAGAGCCCGGAGGGAACGAAGGCATAGGTCGCGAAGGCGGCAGCCACCAGAATGAACGGCCATCCATAGGGCGGCGGCAGCACGGATGACGCCGGTCCATCGCCGGGCGGCGGCCGGTGCGCATCCGAGCGTTCGCGCGGCAGTGCGAGGGCGTGGAGCGGCGCCGAAATGAATGCAAGCAGCGCCGCATAGACCAGGTAAGTGCCGCGCCAGCCAAACGCCTCCAGCAGAAAATGCGTCGCCGGCCAGCTCACGGTCGAGGCGAAGCCGCCGATCAGCGTCAGCGCGGTGATCGGCGCACGCGCGTCGGCGCCGAACACACGGCCCAAGGTCGCAAAGGCCGAGTCGTACAAGTTCGCGGCCATGGCGATGCCGAGCACCACCCAGACCGCAAGATAGCTGACGCGGTCGGCGGTGTGTCCGATCAGCACTAGGCCGAGAGCGCCGATCAGCGAGCCCACTGTCATCACCACATGGCCGCCGAAACGGTCGATCGAACGCCCGACATAAGGCGCGCTGAGGCCCGCCGCCAACAGCCCGGCCGAGAAGCCGCCCATGGCGAACGACATCGACCAGCCGCGCTCGGCCGCGATCAGCGGCACGATCAGCACGGGGGTGTAGAAAATCGTGCCCCACGACAGAATCTGAGTGACGCCGAGAACCGGAATGGCGCGCCAGGGACCGACGATGAAGTCACGGAAGGCGGGCATGATTGATCGGCTGCGGACAATGATTCCACAATGTCTAGCACGGCGGCCGCACGGACCTACCGCTAAGGGAACGAGGTCACCGCGCCGGCGGCGGAGCGCCCTGGATCGGCGGCTGGATCGGCTTGGGTTCGGCCTTCGGCTTCGGCTTGGCCTTGGCTTTCGGCCTCGGCCGTTTGACGCCTTCCGGCGGACAGCGGACATAAACCATGGTGCCGTAGCGGCCCTGCACCTCCGGATCCATCCAGCGCAGAATCAGCACACGGCCGTCGAAGGTGAGCACTTCGCGGTCTTGCGCGCTGCCAGGCGGATCTCCCTCCGGGCCGATATAAGTTTTGTGACCGGGCGCACCTTTCAGACGCAACTCGGACGGTGTCGCCTGGTCGGCGAGATGCATCATCACGCCGCCGGTCGGGCCGAGCGTGATGACGTAAGGCTGCGTACATGCGTTGGCCGCCGCCACCTCGATGCGCGGGCGGTCTTCTTCCTTGTGATAGGCGGCGAGGCCCCAGCGGCCGACGATGTCCTGCGGGGGGAAGGCCGGCGGCAATAGGGGGACCACTTCGGGCTGCGGCGGCTGCGGCTGCGATGACGGGAATAGTTGCGGCATGCCGGTCGAACAGCCGGCCAAGCCAAGCGTGAGCACGGCCAATACCAAGGCCTTGGACAGGCCGGGTCGATAACGATGGGTCATTCAGGCTCCTAAGCCGCCGCCGGAGGGACTTTGCTGATCATTGGCGGGCAGCGCAAGCAGGTTGCGGCATCCGGGCCGTTAACGTTTTTGCGTGGCCGTTGTTGCGTTCCCTCCCGCCTGCTTGACACCTTTGCGTCCAGGCAATATGTCCGAGGCAGCATTTTGGCACTCTCGCTTAAGGAGTGCTAAGGGCCTGCAAATTCTACAATTTCTGTAATACGCACGCGCTCAAGCGCCGACGAGGAAGCCATGGCCAAGACCAAATTTCGCCCTTTGCACGACCGCGTCGTCGTGCGCCGCATCAACGCCGAAGAGAAGACCAAGGGCGGCATCATCATCCCCGACACCGCCCAGGAGAAACCGAGCCAGGGCGAGATCATCGCCGTCGGCCCGGGCGGCCGCGACGAGTCCGGCAAGCTGATCCCCATCGACCTCAAGGTCGGCAACACGGTGCTGTTTGGCAAATGGTCGGGCACCGAGGTCAAGCTTGATGGCGAGGACCTGCTGATCATGAAGGAATCCGACGTCATGGGCGTGATTACCTGACGTCCATTTTAAAAATTCAACCGGAGTAAATCGAAATGGCTGCCAAGGAAGTTAAATTCGCCGTCGATGCGCGCGACCGCATGCTGCGCGGCGTCGATATTCTCGCCAACGCAGTGAAGGTCACCCTCGGCCCGAAAGGCCGCAACGTCATCCTCGATAAATCATATGGCGCCCCGCGCATCACCAAGGACGGCGTCACCGTCGCCAAGGAGATCGAGCTCGAGGACAAGTTCGAGAACATGGGCGCGCAGATGGTGCGCGAAGTCGCCCAGAAGACCAATGATAAGGCCGGCGACGGCACCACCACCGCCACCGTGCTGGCCGCGTCGATCGTGAAGGAGGGCGCCAAATCAGTTGCCGCCGGCATGAACCCGATGGATTTGAAGCGCGGCATCGACATCGCCGTCGCCGCCGTGGTCAAGGACATCGAAAAACGCGCCAAGCCGGTCGGCTCGTCGGCGGAAGTCGCCCAGGTCGGCACCATCTCGTCGAACGGCGACGCCACCATCGGCAGCATGATCGCCAAGGCGATGCAGAAGGTCGGCAACGAAGGCGTCATCACGGTCGAGGAAGCCAAGGCGATGGAGACCGACGTCGAGATCGTCGAGGGCATGCAGTTCGACCGCGGCTATATCTCGCCCTACTTCATCACCAACGCCGAGAAGATGATCGCCGAGCTCGAAGACGCCTACATCCTCCTGCACGAGAAGAAGCTCTCCGGCCTGCAAGCCATGCTGCCGCTGCTCGAAGCCGTCGTGCAGACCGGCAAGCCGCTGCTGATCCTGTCCGAGGACGTCGAGGGCGAAGCGATCGCCACGCTGGTCGTCAACAAGCTGCGCGGCGGCCTCAAAGTGGCGGCCGTCAAGGCGCCCGGCTTCGGCGACCGCCGCAAGGCCATGCTGGAAGACATCGCCATCCTGACCGGTGGCCAGCTGATCTCGGAAGATCTCGGCATCAAGCTCGAGAACGTCACCACGGCCATGCTCGGCCGCGCCAAGAAGATCATCATCGAGAAAGAAAAGACCACCATCGTGCACGGCGCCGGCAAGAAGGCCGACATCGAGGCGCGGGTGAACCAGATCAAGGCGCAGATCGAGGAAACCACCTCCGACTACGACAAGGAGAAGCTGCAGGAGCGGCTGGCGAAACTTGCCGGCGGTGTCGCGGTGATCAAGGTCGGCGGCGCGACCGAGATCGAAGTCAAGGAAAAGAAAGATCGCGTCGAGGATGCGCTCAACGCCACTCGCGCCGCGGTCGAGGAAGGCATCGTGCCGGGCGGCGGCGTGGCGCTGCTGCGCGCCAAGAAGGCCGTCGGCCGCATCCATGACGATAATGCCGACGTACAGGCCGGCATCAACATCGTGTTGAAGGCGCTGGAATCCCCGATCCGCCAGATCGCGGAGAATGCCGGGGTGGAAGGCTCGATCGTGGTCGGCAAGATCATGGACGAAAACTCGGAGACCTACGGCTTCGATGCCCAGACCGAGAAGTACGTCGACATGATCAAGGCCGGCATCATCGATCCGGCCAAGGTGGTGCGCACCGCGCTGCAGGATGCCGGCTCGGTCGCAGGCCTCTTGGTGACCACTGAAGCGATGGTCGCCGAACTGCCGAAGGAGCCGGCGCCGGCGATGCCGGGCGGCGGCGGCATGGGCGGCATGATGTAATACAGCTGCAATAACGTAACACGCTTAAAGGGCGGCCTCGCGGGTCGCCCTTTTTCATTGCGGTGTGATTATTCCCCGCCGCGCGTGGTGTTATGCTTTCGGGCTACGTACAGGAGACGTCCATGGACCAGCGCATCATCGACCTCTACGACCGCTTTACCCACGGCATCATCGACCGCCGCGACTTTCTCGACAATTTGGCGAAGATCGCCGGCTCCAGCGCCGCGGCTCTTGCCTTGCTGCCGTTGTTGCAGAACGACTACGCGCGCGCCGCGATGGTTGCACCGGACGACGCGCGGCTCGCCATCGACACCGTAACTTATGATGCCGCCGGCACGCCGATCAAAGGTTATCTGGCGCGGCTCAAATCGAAAGGGAAGCGTCCGGCGGTGATCGTCATCCACGAGAACCGCGGGCTCAATCCGCACATCCAGGACATCGCGCGCCGTGTCGCGCTCGAAGGCTTTCTCGCCTATGCCGTCGATATGCTCTCCCCGCTCGGCGGCACGCCCGCCGACGAAGACAAGGGCCGTGACATGATCGGCACACTCAATGCCGATGAGACCGCCAACCGCATCGCCGTCGCGGTGCCATTTCTGGAGAAACATGCTGAGTCGACCGGAAATGTCGGCGCCGTCGGCTTTTGCTGGGGCGGCGGCATGGTCAACCGCGTCGCGGTGCTATCGCCCGATCTCAAGGCCGGCGTCGCCTATTATGGCATCCAGCCGCCGGCCGAAAAGGTAAGAGCGATCCATGCGGCGCTGCTTTTGCATTATGCCGGGCTCGACCAGCGCGTCGATGCCGGGATTCCGGCTTACAAGGCCGCGCTCAAGGCCGCGGGCAAGCGCTTCACGATTCACATTTATCCGAACGTCAACCACGCCTTCAACAACGACACCAGCAACCGCTACGACAAGCCGGCCGCGGATCTCGCCTGGAGCCGCACCATCGCTTTTTTCAAGGAGCACCTCGGCGCGCCGCCGCGGGCCTGATCAAGCGAGTTCGTTGACCAGCCAATTGGCCGTGCGCAGCAGCCGCGCGTCGTCGCCGGCTCCGCCGACGAGTTGGACGCCGAGCGGCATGCCGCCCTCACCTTTGAGCAGCGGCAATGACACCGCCGGCAGGCCGGTCAATGTCCACAATGTGTTGAAGGCTGGATTGCCAGTGGCGTTGCCTTTGGGCGCCACGCCCGGCGCCGACGGCGTCAGGATGGCGTCGTACTGCTTGAGAGTTTCGCTGATACCGGCCGCATAACGCTTGGCATTGTCGCGCGCCGCCAGGTAACGCAGCGCCTTGGTCTGATTACCCTCGGCGACCAGATCGCGCAGCTGCTTGCTCGACGCGTCGCCGCCGCGCTCGACCAGCGCGCCGAAATTATGCGTCATGTCGGTGTACATAATGACGCGCTGATCATCCCAAGCTGCCTTGTAGTCATCCGGCAGATCGACCGCCGTGACAGCATTGCCCAGTCCCTTGGCGAAATTCTCGAACGCCGGGCGGGCCTCGGCATCGGCCTTATCCCAAATCGGCGTGCGCACGAAGGCGAGTTTCGGCGGCGTCGGAGGTTTTTCAGCCAGAGTCTCTGCGAAATTCCGGCGCGGCCAGCGGGCGCGTGTCCTCATCATTCTCATCGTAACCGGCGAGCGCCTCCAAGATCAGCGCGGTATCGGCCAAGTTGTTTGCGAACACCCCGACATGGTCAAGCGCCTTCGACAGGATCAGCGCGCCGTGGCGGGAGATGGTGCCGTGAGTTGGCTTGACGCCATAGACGCCGCAAAACGCCGCCGGCCGGATCACCGAGCCGTTGGTTTGCGAACCAATCGCCAGCGGCACCATGCCGGCGGCGACCGCGGCGGCCGAGCCGGAGGACGAACCGCCCGGCGTGCGTTCGGTATCGTACGGATTGCGGGTCGCGCCGGGGTGGAAATAGGCGAATTCGGTGGTGACGGTCTTGCCGATGATGACGGCACCGGCGGCGCGCAGCCGCGCCACCGCCGTGCAGTCGCGCGCCGGTTGGCGGCCTTTGTGCAGCGGCGAGCCGCATTCGGTCTTGTAATCGGCGGTGTCAAAAATGTCCTTGATGCCGACCGGAACGCCATGCAGCGGGCGGCATGGCTGGCCGCTGCGGCGGCGCTGGTCGAGCGCCTTGGCTTGCGCCAGCGCGTGGCCGGGGTCGAGATGGATAAAGGCGTGGATTTTGTCTTCGAGCGAGGCAATGCGCTCAAGGCAAGCACCGATATAGCTTTCGGCGCTCATCTCGCCACGCGTCATCCGCGCTACGGCTTCAACGGCGGTGAGCGTGGCGCTATCCATGGCGGCTCTCAGGCGTGGGTGGCGGCCGGATCCCAATCCTCGGCGCTGGCGCCTGCCAGCGCCCGGACGCGTTCTTCATCCTTGGCAAACTCGGCCGCGGGGCCGGAATAGACCACGTGCCCATCGTCCAGGACATAGGCGCGGTCGGCAATTTCGACGGCGGCGCGCACGTTCTGTTCCACCAGCAGCACCGAAATGCCCTGCTGGCGCGCCGACGTTACCACCTTGAACACGTCCTGAACGATCAATGGCGCGAGGCCCTGGCTTGGCTCGTCGAGCAAAATCAGCTTGGGGTTCAACAGCAACGCGCGCGCGATCGCCAGCATTTCCTGCTCGCCGCCGGAAAGCTGCCGACCCTTGTTGCTTTTGCGCTGGGCGAGCCGCGGAAACAGTTCGTAAATGCGCGGGATCGTCCAGGGGCCCGCACGCTCGAGCGGCACTTTAAGATTCTCTTCGACCGACAGGTTCGGGAATATACGGCGCCCTTCCGGCACGTAGCCGACGCCCATGGCGGCGATGCGATAGGGCTGCCAATCGGTGGTGGCATGGCCGAAAATGCGAACCGCGCCTTCGCGCGCGGGCGTCAAGCCCATCAGACTGCGCAAGGTCGTGGTCTTGCCGGCGCCGTTGCGGCCGAGCAGCGTCACGATCTCGCCTTCGCGCACCTCCAGGCCGACGCCATGCAGGATGTGGCTCTTGCCGTAATAAGTGTGGAGGCCTTCGGCCTCAAGCACGACATTGCTCATGCCGCTGCCGCCTTTCCTAGATAGGCGGCCTGCACCAGCTCGCTGGCGGCGATCTCCTTCGGCGTGCCTTCGGCCAGCATCTTGCCTTCCGCCAGCACCATGATGCGATCGGCGAGATGGAAGACGACGCGCATGTCATGCTCGATCAGCACGATCGTGAGCTTCTGCTCGCGATGCAGCTTTCTGATCAGTTGCGTGATGTCGTAGGTCTCCTGATCGCCCATGCCGGCGGTCGGCTCGTCGAGCAACAACAGTCGCGGCTTGAGGGCCAGCGCCATCATGATTTCGGTGGCGCGTTGATCGCCATGCGAGAGTTCGCCGACCAGCCGGCCGGCCTTTTCGGAAAGCCCGCTCATCTGCAACAGATCGACGATACGCGCCTTGACCTTGCCGTTGTCGTCGGAGGATTGCCAAATGCGCCAGCGTTCGCCGCTAGCGACCTCGACCGCGATGCGCAGATTTTCGCTCACCGACAGTTCCGGAAACACTTCGGTAATCTGGAAGGTGCGCGCGATGCCGCGCCACACCCGGCGGGCCGGCAGCAGCGTCGTGATGTCCTCGTCATCGAATTCGATGCGGCCCGACGTCGGAAGCAGAAATCCGCTGATGGTGTTGAAGAATGTTGTTTTGCCGGCCCCGTTGGGACCGATTATCGCGCGCAATTCACCTGGCTCCACCGTCATCGATATATTGTCGACGGCGACCAGGCTGCCAAAAAGCTTGGAGACGTTTTCGACTTTCAACAAACTCATGACTTGGTCTTCCGTTTGACGAGGCCAAGCACGCCGCGAGGGAAGAACAGCACAACCAGCACGAAGATCAGTCCCACGAACGACATCCAGTTTTCGGTATGACTAGAGATATAATCGCGCAGCACGATAAAGATCGCGGCACCGATCAGCGGCCCCCAGAAACTGCGCATGCCGCCAAGCACGGCCATGATCACGAAATTGCCGGACTGGTCCCAGCGCAACGCGCGCGGATCGACGAAGTCATTGAGCAGAGCATAGAGCGAGCCGGCCAAACTGACGATCAGACAGGAAATCAGCCAAGACATCCAAATGTGCTGATCCACCGGAATGCCGAGGAAACGGGCGCGACGCTCGTTTTCGCGGATCGCCAGCAGCGTGCGCCCGAACGGCGAGCGCAACAGGAAGGCCATGGCCCCGACCGCAAGGGCGAATAACGCCAAGGCGAAGTAATAAAACGCCTTGGAGCTGCTCAAGATATCGAGGGTGGCGAAGCCGAAATGCAGCGGTTCGCGATGCCACGCCGACAGTCCGTCGTCGCCGCCGGTGAAATCGCGCCATTGAAAGGCAATGAAATAAAACACCTGTCCGAAGGCGATGGTGCACATCGCGAAGTAAACGCCGCGCAAGCGCACAATCAAAGGGCCGATGATGGCTGCCGCCGCTGTGCCGATGACCACGCCGAAAGCAATCGCCAGCGGCGTGCTCTCGTATATGTATTTCATCATGACTGCGGTGCCGTAGGCACCGAGCCCGAAATAGGCCGCGTGGCCGAAAGACAAGACACCGGTGTAGCCAAGCAGGAAGTTCAGTGCCATCGCCGCCAGTGCATAGACGATGATTTCGCTGCCCAACTCCACATAGCCGCCGGTCAGCGGCAACCAAAATGGTGCGGTCAGCAGCAGCAGCCACACGACTGCGTCGCCGGTGCGGGCGTTCATCTTGTCCATCAGAAACGCCCTTCCTCGCCGAAAAGACCGCGTGGACGGACAAGCAGAACCGCCGCCATCATGACGTAGATCACGGCTTCGCTCGCCTGCGGCAGAAATACGCTGGTGATGCCCGAGGCGACACCAATGAGAATGCCGCCGAGCAATGTGCCGGGCAGACTGCCGAGGCCGCCGATGATGATGGATATGAAGCTCGGCATGATCAACGAGTCGCCGATGGTCGGCTGCAGACCCAGCATGCCGGCGGCCAGCACGCCGGCCAGACCGGCGAGATAGATGCCGAGACCGAAATTGAGGTTACGCAGGATACGCACATTGACGCCGAGCACCGAGACGGTTTCGAGATCAAGGGTGCCAGCACGGATGCGAAGCCCGAGCCGCGTGAAGTTCAGAAGAAAAAACAGACCGGCGACGATCAATGCGACCATGCCGACCATGAACACGCGATAGCCGGTCAGGAAGAACAGTTCATTGCTCAAGGGGCTCTGTAAGAATGCCGGGATTTGGTATTGCAGTCCCTGGGCGCCCCAAATGACGCGGGTGCCGTCCTCGATGATGAACGCCAACCCAAAAGTCAGCAGCAGGCTGTAGAGCGGATCGCGGCCATAGAGCCGACGGATTAACACGCGCTCGACGGCAAGACCGATCACCGCGGTCAGTATCGGCGCCAGCACCAGCGCGCCCCAGAACCCTACATAGGGGATCAGCATGTAGGCGAGGTAGGCGCCGATCGCCAAGAACCCGCCATGTGCGAAATTGATCACGCCGGACAAGTTCAGGATCAGCGACAGCCCCAACGCCATCAGCGCATAGAAAGCGCCGATAATCAGCCCGTTAAAGACGTTGAAAAAAAGCAGCTGACTCATGTAGCGATTATGCCCCTCTAGCCCCCATACACCGGCCTCACAACAAGGTGGCCCGTCCGTTTGCGGGCGGGCCACTGTCGCAAATGCCGACTAACGGTATAACACCGGTCAGCACTTAGAAAGTTCCGGGCGCCGCAACGATCCGCGACGTCCACTATTTAGCAGTTTCAGCTCGGCCAGACCATCTTGCAGCCGGTCTGTTCGACCGTCAGGGCCGCATCGGTCCCCTTGACCAGAGTAGTGACCTTGAAGAGGTCTTCCTTGTCGCCGCCCGCCGGGGCAGGCTGCGAATGGCCGACGAACAGCGTCGGCATCAACTGGTTGTCGCCTTCGCGGTAAAACGGATTATTCGGCATCAAAGCGACTTCCGGCGGCAGAACCAAGCCCTGCATCGCCTTGGCGAGCTTCACCGCTTCGAGCGACTTGGCCTTTTCGGCGGCCAGTTTGCAAGTCCAGGTCGCCGCATAGCCAAACCAGGTTCGCGCGGTCGGAACGTGCCCGCCGCTCTTCTTGCGAATATCGGCGACGAACTGCTCCACATGCGGCACGCCCGGCTGCTTCCAATACCACTCGAAGCACCAGTCGCCGAGCAGCGCTTGCGGTGGCAGCGCCAGGTTGACTTCCAGCTCTTGCTGGGCGCCCGCGATATGGGTCTTCTTGTCGATGCCGAACTGCACCGCCTGTTTGAGGCAGTTCACCATGTCATCGCCGGCGAGCAGCAGGATGAGTGCGTCCGGCTTGGCCGACTGAGCCTTGATCAGGTTGGCGGAGAAGTCGGTGGTGCCGAGCGGCGTATAGTCGGCGCCAAGCTCGGTGCCGCCGGCCGCTTTCAGGCTCGCTTCAAAGCCCACCTGCAGGCTGCGGCCGAAGGCGTAGTCGGTGGTGATGAAGTACCATTTCTTGCCGTAATTTTTCAGCAGCAGCGACGACACGGAATTGGTTTCCATGCGCGTCGTGTTGCAGACACGGAACACGTTCCAGTGGCATTGCGTGCCGGTCACCGAGTTGGTGTGGCCGCCGGGAACAATGTGGAACACCTTCTTCTCGAAGCTGACATTCGCCATGGCTTGCGCCAGCGCCGAATTGATGTTGCCGAGCAGGAAGTCGACCTTGTCGCGCTCGATCAGCTTGTTGGCCTTCTGCACCGCGACGGCCGCTTCGCCGCTGGTCGAGTCTTCGACCAGCAGATCGACCTTGCGGCCGAGAATGCCGCCTTTGGCGTTGATCTGTTCGACCGCGAGTTGGGCGCCGATCAATTCATTCTTGCCGACCGCAGCGAAGGTGCCGGTCAGCGGATTGTCGAGACCGATTTTCACATTGTCGGCTGCGCGTGCCGTGATGACGAATGGCGACGCGATCTGTGCGACACCGGCTAGCGCCGCGGTCTTGATCACCGTGCGGCGATCAACTCGATTGGAAAGTGTGTTCATTGGTTTCCTCCGGGAGTTTTTCGACCCAAATATTATTGAGAGGTAACCGCGCCGTAACGGCGTCAAACAACACCGGGTGCACGCTTTCCTCCTCGGGGCGCACACTAGTGGGTCAGAACGCGAGGGCGCAAGACTTCATCAAATCCCGGATGCATTTTTCGAGTGCAAAACATTACATTAAATTTATATTCGATACGCGCGTGCACCGGGCTTCACCCACACGCAACAGAACCGCATGACGACTTTCGTCTAACTACATGCTTTCTAAGCGTTGATTTACCTAAGATTTTTGTTCACCGGTTCGCCATGCTGTCGTGTGGCGGCGTAAATTTAGGCACAGTCACCGCATCGCCGCCATGAAGTCCTTGCCAGTTGTTTTTATCATCATGTGCGACGAACGCCGGCTCGTCCGAACAGGAGACCTTCCGTGAAAGGCATCTTCGCAACCCTCGCCATCGTCTGGCGAATTGCCAGTCCCTATTTCCGCTCCGAGGATCGCTGGCCTGGCCGTATTCTGCTGGCTGCGCTCATCGGCATCGAATTGTCGATCGTGGCGCTTTTGGTGTTGTTCAATGAGTGGAACAGCCGGTTCTACAATGCACTGCAAGATCGAAATTGGAGCGTCTTTGTCTACCAGCTCGGCTATTTCTGCGTGCTCGCCGCCATCTATATAGCCGTCCAAGTATACCAGCTCTACCTCAATCAATGGCTGCAGATCCGCTGGCGGCGTTGGCTGACCAACAGCTATCTGGACCATTGGATGGCGGGCGCCAATCATTACCGCATGCAGCTTTTGGGCGATGCCGCCGACAATCCGGACCAGCGCATCTCCGAGGATATCGCTCAGTTCATCGCTTTGACGCTGACCATCGGCCTTCAACTGCTCAATTCATGCGTCACGCTGTTCTCGTTCATGATCATCCTGTGGGGCCTGTCGGCGGCGGCGCCGCTGCATCTGTTCGGGATGAGCTTCACGATCCCCGGCTATCTCTTGTGGGCCGCGCTGATCTACGCCTGCATCGGCACGTTGTTCACGCACCTGATCGGCCGCCCGCTGATCGCGCTCAATTTCCAGCAGCAACGCTACGAAGCCGATTTCCGTTTCAATCTGGTGCGAGTGCGCGAAAACTCCGAGCAGATCGCCTTGCTCGACGGCGAACGCGCCGAACGCGACCGTCTGCTGATGCGGTTCGGCAACGTGGTCGCCAATTGGCTGGCGATCATGTCACGGCAAAAGAAGCTCACCTTTTTCACCGCCGGCTATGCGCAGGCTTCGGTAGTTTTCCCCTTTGTCATGGTGAGCCCGGCCTATTTCGCCAACTTGATCCAGCTCGGCGGCCTGATGCAGACGGCCAATGCCTTCGGACAGGTGCAGGGCGCGCTCTCGGTGTTCGTGAACCTTTACCGCAGCCTGGCGGAATGGCGCGCGGTGATCGAACGTCTGTCCGGTTTTGATGCCTCGGTGGCGGCTGCGCGCGCACTGGCGGTCACCCCGCCGGCGATCGAGATCGCCGCCGGCGATGCCGCCGCCGTTTCGTTTAAGGATCTGGCGGTGCTGCTGCCCAACGGGGTGCCGCTGGTGAATGCCGACGATCTGTCGATTCGCGCGGGCGAACGGGTGCTGGTGAGCGGTCCGTCCGGCGCCGGCAAGTCGACGCTGTTCCGCGCGCTTGCCGGTATTTGGCCGTTCGGAGCGGGCACGATTACGGTGCCGAAAGGCGCCCGCCTGATGATGCTACCGCAGCGGCCATATTTCCCGATTGCGCCCTTGGCCGCCGCGGTCGCCTATCCGGCGGAACCCGGCACATACGACGCCGCGCGCGTCGCCGAACTCATCGCCGCGGTCGGCTTGCCGGGCCTCGTGCCCCGCATCGAGGAGGAAGCGCATTGGAACCGCATGCTGTCGCTCGGCGAGCAGCAGCGGCTCGGCATCGCCCGCGCGCTGCTACATGCGCCCGACTATCTGTTCCTGGACGAGGCGACCGCTTCGCTCGACGAACCGGCCGAGGCTGCACTCTATCGGCTGCTGGAGCAGCGGCTGGCTGCCGCGACGATCGTGTCGATCGGTCATCGCTCGACGCTCGCGGCGTTTCACGGTCGCCGGCTGGCATTCAACCGCGAGGGCGACCGCTACCAGCTCCGCGAAGGCAGACTGGCGGCCACATAACCGCCGGGCGCAAAAAAAGCGGCGGCTCAGAGAGCCGCCGCTGGTCGCAGCCTAAGAGGCAGTCAATCGGCTTATTTGAGAGCCGACAGCGTGGTGTCGAACTTCAGTGTAGCGACAAAGCGGTCGCCGCAAAGGTTGGAGCTGCCTGTCGCGGTTGGGCCGCACTGGTTCGGCGCGAGCACGTTCGGCTTCGCGTTGGTTCCCCAGTAACGTAGGTCGAGGGTAACGACCTTGTAGTTGAAATCGAGGCCGACGTCCCAGTAGGTGTCACTGACAAGGCCCAGATTGTTCGTCACGCCGGAGCTATAATACTCGTAACCGATTTCCGGGTTGATCGAGACCGTAACGTCGGCAATCGGCTTCCACGGCAAGGTGATGACCGCGTTGCCGGACACGTAGTAGTGATCCGCGCTGCCAACCCATGCACCGGTGGTGCCGCCGCCGCATCCGACAAACGGAGCGCAGGTTTTGTTGTTGAAGTTACTGAAGGCGCTTTCGAACACGCCGCCGACGGTCAGCCAATCGTTAAACTTGTACGACGGCTTGGCGTAGGCCTCGAGCCAGCTGTCGTTGAACAGGCCCGCCGCGGCGTTAAGACCGCCAGGATAGTAATAGTAGATTAGTCCGACATCGAGGCCGGCATTGCCCCAGGTGAAGCGCGCGCCAGCGGTGAAATCGAATTCCGCGTCGGCAAATCCGGTCCACAGACTCGATCCCCAAACGCCGGTATAGAGCTTAAGCCAATCGCTGGCGGTGTAGTCGAGCTCGAAGTAGCCCTGCGCCGCCGGCTTATGGTTGGACTGCGAAACGCCGCGCAAATCGTAATCGGTAGTAAACGCGGTGCCGAAGGCGATATCCCACGGCGACGGCGCCGCTGCGGGAGCCTTCATGGCCTTGGTCGGCATGTCGGCTGCGAAGGCGGGCGCCGCAGAAAGCGCGAGTGCCGCGACCACCGACAAAACAATCTTTTTCATAGACCCTGCCCCTTTTCGTTTTGATCGGCATTGTGCCGATGCAGTTCGCCCCGTCACCTTTACGTACAAACCCGGGCTGCGATCGACCCGTACGCAAAATGACGTGCATTGCAGCGCGAATTTACAGCTTCGACCGCCCCAAACGGCAAGGCGAAAACGGCGGCAATTGCTGCCTTTTTAGGCGATTCGGGCACCTATAAACCGGAAGCCGCAAGATAGTGGCGGACTGTTGCGGCAATGTCACAATTTTGGAAGTCGGAGCGGTATTTCCATGCCGGGCTCGGGCGAAAGGCGGCCGACGCGAACGGTCTTGTGAATAAGCGCGCTCCGGCGCCCTAAGTTACTGCCAAGCAATAAAAATCTGGCGCCTGCCGAGGAGCGGCAAGCGCCAAAGGCCGTAATTGTACCGCGGCACGGGTTTCGATCAGGCCGCCGCCTTCTTGCGGTTGGCATCGAGTCGCGCGTCGACCAAAGCGACGCCAGCGTCAATGACGGGGTTGCTGAGGCCCTTTTGCCGCGCGATCAATTGCACCAGCTTGTCGGCGCGTTCGATGTTGGGCGCGCCGTTGTTGAGCGCGCGCGCGGCGGATGCCGGACGCGAGAGACTCTGCGCAGCGGCGGCATATTTTTCGAACGGCACCAGATCGTCCGGCGAAGCGCCGAGTTTCACGACCAGGTCGTTGACGAAATTGTAGACCGCGCGCGACTCCTCGAGATTGGAATGCACCGCTTCTTGCGCAGTACGCATGCCGTCCGGCGTGATGCAACGGTAATTGCCGGCGAGCAGCATCGCCCACTTGGCGAGCGGCACGAAGATCGAATCATAAACCCGAAGCTTCACCGGCAATTCGATCTTGCCTTCCGGCGTATCGAAGCGCGCGGCTTCGACGTCCTTCTCAAGCTGGCGCACGATCGCGGTATCCTTGGCGTCATTGAAGCGCGCGCATTTGAAATTGGTCGGCAGCGTGACCAGCAATTCATTCGCCTTGCCGTCCGGCGGGCGGATCGCCTGCGGATCTGGACTGTTGAGCGTGATCTTCTTGGGATCGACCGAATCCCAAACGCGCGGATCGGTGTAAGCCGCTTCGAGCGCCTTGTGATCAAGTCCGGGGATGCGTTTGATGTAGGGCAGCGGCGGCATGTTCATGATCGACATGCAGGGCACACGCGATTTGCCGACCGCGTCGAGCAGCTCGCGTACGCCGGCCGAGCGGTATTGCGGCTCCTGCATGCAGAGCCCGACCAAGTCGTAATCCTTGGGGTTGACTTCGGCCGTGCCGCCGGCGGTCACCTTGCCCGGCAGCTTACGCGATTCCAGCAGGACCGGTTCGCCGCGGCCACGGATCGGCAACTTTACCTTGAAGCCTTCGGCATTGATCAGGTCGGCTTCCGCCGGCAGGCAGACAAGATGGATCGAATGGCCGCCGAACAGCAATTTGGATGCGAGCAGCGACCCATAGGACGCGCCCATCAGAAGAATTTTGTACTTCTTCGATTTTGCCGATGTCGACTTCTTGGCAGCGGGTTTCTTGGACGTTGCTTTGGCCTTGGATTTAACCGCCTTGGTCCTGCGCGCGGCCCTCTTGGCCGGATGCTTCGATTTCTTCGCTTTGGTTTTTCGCTTCTTGGCTTTTGCCATGGCATTCCTCCCAACCTGTTCGCGCCGCGTTACTGCGCCGCTTCAATTAAATTCCGCGGAGCCGTATCCGCTCCGATTTGCTCCAAGCCCTCCGGCGCCGGGCCGCCGCTCGCCCAGTCGAGTAACTCGACCGTATGCACGACCGGAATGGCGGTGCCGCCGGCGATCTGCGTGATACAGCCGATATTGCCGGCCGCGATCACATCCGGTTTCAGCCGCTCGATATTGGCGACCTTGCGGTCGCGCAACTTTCCGGCCAGCGCCGGCTGGAGAATGTTATAGGTCCCGGCCGAACCGCAGCACAGATGCCCTTCCGGCACATCTTTGACCACGAAGCCGGCTTTTAAAAGCAAATCTTTCGGCGCTTGCGTCACGTTTTGCCCGTGCTGCAGCGAACAGGCAGAATGATACGCGACGGTGAGGGCCCGGGGCGGCTCGCCGTCGGCCATATCGAGCGTCGCCAGATATTCGGTGACATCCCTTGCAAGGCTCGAAATCCGCGCCGCCTTGGCCGCATAGGCCTGATCCGTTCGCAGCATGAAACCGTAATCCTTCACTGTGGTTCCACAGCCGGACACCGTGATCAGGATGGCATCGAGCCCTTGGCCTTCGATTTCGCGCGTCCAGGCGTCGATATTGTTGCGGGCCTGCGCCAGCGCCTGTTCTTCCCGGCCCATGTGATGAACAATCGAGCCGCAGCAGCCTTCGCCGGCGGCGATTACGACCTCGATGCCGTTGCGGTTGAGCAGCCGGATGGCGGCCTCATTGGTCGAAGGCGCCAAGATCGGATTGATGCAGCCCGACAGCAGCGCTACCCGGCCGCGGCGCTCGCCGGATGCCGCATGGACTTGGCCAGAGCGATCGAGCGGGGGCGCCAGTCTGCGGCGGGGCGTCAGACGCAGCATCGCCGCCAGCCGCCTGAGACCGAGCACCTGGAACACCGGGGCGAACGGCTTGGCGAGCAAGCCTGTCACGACCGCGATCCGGAATAGAGCGGGATCGGGCAACACGCGCGCGAGCAAACCGCGCAGCACGCGATCGAACAGCGGGCGTTTATAAGTCTTCTCGATGTGCTCGCGGGCATGATCGACCAAATGCATGTAATTCACGCCGGACGGACAGGTGCTCATGCAGGCGAGGCAAGAGAGGCAGCGATCGATATGCTTGACGACCTCGCCGGTCGCCGGCCGGTCGTTCTCCAGCATCTCCTTGATCAGATAGATGCGCCCGCGCGGACCGTCGAGTTCGTCCCCGAGCAGCACGTAAGTCGGACACGTGGCATTGCAGAAACCGCAATGCACGCAGGCGCGCAGGATTTTTTCCGAGGCGTTGGTTTGCGGATCAAGCAGCTGCGCCAGCGAGAAAGATGTTTGCATCACACCCCCGCCCACATGCGGCCGGGATTGAGCACGCCTTTGGGGTCGAAGCCCTCTTTCACGCGCTTGTTCAGCGCGCGCAATGCGGCGGTCTGCGGCTCGAACACATCGACCGAGGCCCGAACGGATGCCGGCGCGCGCACCAGCGTCGCGTGGCCACCGACGCTCCCGACCGCGCGGCGGATCGAGCCGGCGTCGGGCTCGTCCGCGAACGGCATCGCCACCCAGAGCAATCCGCCGGCCCAATCATAGAACATCTGCGCCGCCGGTGTGATTGCGGCGGCGATCTCATGGCCGCGAGCGGGCGCGGTCGAAATGCGCCAGAGCGGGCGCACGCGCACCGAATTGGCGGCGAACGGCCTCACCTGCCGCACGCTCTGCCACAGCGCGCGCGAATCTTTCTCATCGAGCAGCGTGACCGGACCGAACGGTTTCATCAGCGCGGCGAGCGCTTCCTTGCGGTGCTCGACCGAAGGACCGAAGCCTTCCAGCCGCAGCACGGTGGACGTTTGCGGATTGGGCAGGCCCTCGAAATAGGACGCCACATGGTCGGGCAGATGCGCAGCGCCGGAAACATCGCACGAAGAGCCCATGGCCGCCGCCATGGCGGCGCAGGCGCGCGCATCGTCGAGCCCTTCGACGATAGCCGTCGCTTCGGTCTCCGCCTTGGGCAGTACTTTGATCGTGACGTCGGTCATGGCGGCGAGCGTGCCCCAGGAGCCGGCCAATACCTTGCACATGTCGTAGCCGGTGACGTTTTTCACGACGCGGCCGCCCGACTTGATGGTCTCGGCGCGGCCGGTCACACACGTGACGCCGAGGAAATGGTCGCGCGCGGCGCCGGCCTTGATGCGGCGCGGGCCGGAAAGATTGGTGGCGATCGCGCCGCCGATCGTGCCCTGGCCGGTCTCGCCGCCGAGCAGCGGGCCGTAATCCATCGGCTCGAAGGCAAGCTGCTGGTTGTTTTTGTCGAGTAATTCTTCGATTTCGGCGAGCGGCGTGCCCGCTTTGGCCGAGAGCACCAGTTCGGCCGGCTCATAGAGCGTGACGCCCGACAGGCCGGTGAGATCGAGCGTGATGTCGGTCTGGCTGGGGCGGCCGATGGCGCGCTTGGAGCCCTGCCCGGCGACTTCCAATGCCTTGTCGTTGCCGAGCGCGCAGGCGACGGCGTCCTGGACTTCTTTGGCGTCACGCGGTTTGATAACGTCAGTCATTACGCCTTACTTCAACTTCATTCTGCGGCGTGTGCCGCCACCGGTTCGCCGACAAAAGCCGGCATGATCTCGCGCGCGAAGCGGCGGAGTTGCGCCACGCCGCCGCCGACGGTCAACAGCACGTAGCCCACGCCGTTTTTCTGCAAAGCCCCGAGCATCTCGCTGATCTCGTCGGGCGTGCCATAGAGCGCATGTTCCTCGGTAGCGCCCTTTTTGTCCGCGTAAGCCAGAACGTGCGAGCCGGCTTTGCCGCCGGGCGTGCGCGAGACCGCGACCGTGCGCTGGGTGTACTCGGCTTGGCGCAGCAACGCCGCTTCCTTGTCGGCTTTGTCCTTGGCAACATAAAGCTGACGCGCCACCGTGACCTGCATCGGATCGAATGTGAGGCCGCGTGCCGTGCGCTCTGCCTTAAAAATCGCGATGCGCGCGGCCAACGTCTCGGGCGAAGCGTATTGATCGAGGATCAGATTGAAGCCGCGCGCGGCGGCTCGCTTGATCGAATGCGGATTGCCGGCCGCGACCCAGAATGGCGGATGCGGCACCTGCGCCGGCGGCGGCTCGACCACGATGTCGTCGAAATTCCAGAAGCGGCCGTGATGGGAAAAGCGGGAGCGCGTGGTCCATGCTTTCGTCATCACTTCGATCGCTTCCTCGTAGCGCGCCTCGGCCTCGTCTTGCGCAACGCCGAAGCCCTTGAATTCATTGTGCCGGTAGCCCTTGCCGATGCCGAAATCGAACCGGCCGCCGGACACCAAATCGAGCGTCGCCGCCTGCTCGGCCAGCAGCACCGGATTGTGCCAGGGCAGTACCAGCACCGCGGTGCCGAGCCGCAGCGTCTTGGTGCGCATCGCCAGCGCCATCAGCAGCATCAGGGTGGCGGAGACCTGGTTCCAGCCGGTGAAATGATGCTCGACCGAGAAACTGGAATGAAATCCGAGGGCTTCGGCCTCGATGTTGAACTCGAGATAGTCGCGAAAGCCCTGGCCGGTTTCCGGGCCCAGGCTGCCGCTATCGGCTTTTGGCGAACAAAACAGACCGAATTGCATCATCAAAATCTCGGAATATCCGGGAACGGCAGCTTGCCGCCGGAAATGTGCATGCGGCCCAATTCGGCGCAGCGGTGCAGCACCGGAAACACCTTGCCGGGATTGAGCAGGCCCTTGGGATCGAAAGCGCATTTGACCCGTTGTTGAGCATTGAGATCAATTTCGGAAAACATCACCGGCATCAGATCGCGCTTCTCGACGCCGACGCCGTGCTCGCCGGTCAAGACACCACCGACCTCGACGCAGAGCTTGAGGATCTCGGCGCCGAATTGCTCGGCGCGGTCGAGTTCATCGGGCTTGTTGGAATCGTAGAGGATCAACGGATGCAAATTGCCGTCGCCGGCGTGAAACACATTGGCGACGCGCAAACCGTATTTTTCCGACAACTCCCTGGTGCGCGCCAGCACCAGCGGCAGCTTGGCGCGTGGGATGGTGCCGTCCATGCAGTAATAGTCCGGCGAGATGCGCCCGACCGCCGGGAACGCCGCCTTGCGGCCGGCCCAGAACAGCAGCCGCTGCGCTTCCGACGTCGAAGACTGGCACGACACCGCGTGGCATTTGCTGGCGATGATCTCGATGCGCTCGATCAGATCGTCGACCTCGGCCGGCGGGCCGTCGACCTCGACGATCAGCAGCGCCTCGACCTCGAGCGGATAACCGGCGTGGACGAATTCCTCGACCGCGTGGATCGCCGGTCTGTCCATCATCTCCATGCCGCCCGGAATAATGCCGGCGGCGATGATCGCCGACACGCAGGCGCCGGCGTCCTCCGAACTGGGGAAACCGATCAGCACGGCGCGAGCGGTTTCGGGTTTTTTCAGGATGCGCACGGTGACTTCAGTCACGACGCCAAGAAGTCCTTCCGAGCCGTTGATCAAGCCGAGCAGATCATAGCCTTCCGAATCGAGATGTTTGCCGCCGATGCGCAAGACCTCGCCGGTGATCAGCACGATTTCGCAGCCGAGCACGTTGTTGGTGGTCATGCCGTATTTCAGGCAATGCACGCCGCCGGAGTTCTCCGCCACATTGCCGCCGATGGTGCACGCGATCTGCGAGGACGGATCGGGCGCGTAATAGAAACCGGCCTCGGCGACCGCGTCGGTGACCGCCAGATTGGTGACGCCGGGCTCGACGACGGCGACGCGGTTGTCGAAATCAATCTCGCGGATGCGGTTGAACTTGGCCATGCCGAGCAGCACGCCGTCGGCGAGCGGCAACGCGCCGCCCGACAGCGAGGTGCCCGCCCCGCGCGGCACCACCTTGATGCCTTCGTCATGGCAATAGCGCAGCACCTGGGAGACCTGCTCGGTGGTCTCCGGCAGCACCACGACCATGGGCAATTGGTGGTAGGCGGTCAGCCCGTCGGTCTCGAACGGTTTCATCTCGCGCATCGAGGCGATCACGCCCTCGCCCGGCACGATGGTGCGTAGCGCCGTCGCGATGCGTTCACGCCGCGCCAGCACCGCATTGTCCACCTCGGGCATCCGCACAGACATAGGGTCAGACTCTCGCTTTTACTTTCGGCCTGGAACGATATCAGCCATTTGACGGTTGACACATAGGGCTGGCAAAACCATTTCGGAAGCAGGGCGGGCGTCCCGCGGAGGCCCCCCGCGCGGGCGTCAAACTCTTATTGGGGAGCAAGACGATGAAGGTAGCATGGACGGTTCTGGTGCTGGCGGGCGCGTTGGCGAGCAACCCGGCCCGCGCGCAGGACGCGGCGGCCGGTGAGCAGTCCTTCAAGAAATGCTTCCCGTGCCACTCGATCGGCGAAGGGGCGAAGAATAAGGTCGGGCCCCAGCTCAACGGCCTCGACGGCCGCCATTCCGGCACCGCGCCCGGCTATAGCTATTCCGACGCCAACAAGAATTCCGGCATCGTCTGGGGCGAAGTGACTTTCAAGGAATACATCAAGGATCCGAAGGCCAAGATTCCGGGCACCAAGATGATCTTCCCCGGCATCAAGAACGAAAAGGAAGCCGGCGACCTTTGGGCCTATCTCAAGCAATTCGACGCAGACGGGAAGAAGAAGTAAGACCGCCATGATCAAGGACATCGTCGTCAATTTGGGCCTGGGCGCGCACGACCCCGCCGGCGATTTTGCCGTTTCGGTGGCGGAGACATTCGAAGCCCACGTGCTGGGCGTCGCCTTTATCTACGATCCCATCATTCCCGTGGTGGCCGCTGGCGGCATCCCGCCGCAATTCATCGAATCGCAACGCGCCGATTCTGAAAAGGCGGCGCGTAGCGCGGTCGCCCGCTTCCAGCAGGCGGCCAAGCGCGCCGGCATTTCCTATGAAAGCCTGAGCGTCAGCGCCAGCATTTCCGGCGCCGCCGATCGGCTCGGCCGGCTGGCGCGGCGTTTCGATCTTGCGATCGTCGGGCAACCCGAGCGCCAAAAGTCGGCAGCCGACGAAGTGGTGGACGAAGGCGTGTTGATCGAGTCCGGCGGGCCGGTCATCTTCGTGCCTTACATCCAGAAAGCCGCCTTAAAGCTCGACCAAGTCTTGGTGTGTTGGGATGGCAGCCGCGCCGCCACCCGCGCTATCGCCGACGCGATGCCCTTTCTGCACAAGGCCAAGAAAATCGAGATCGTCATGGTTGCCAGCAAGGCCGCCAAAGACGACGAAATCCCCGGCGCCGATCTCGGCCAACATCTTGCCCGCCACGGATTGAAGGTCGAGGTCAAGCGCATCACCTCGCCCGACATCGATGTAAGCTCCACAGTCTTGTCCCATGCGGCGGATTCGAACGCCGACATGATCGTAATGGGCGGTTACGGTCATTCGCGTTTGCGCGAATTCATTCTCGGCGGCGCCACCCGCGGCATTCTCGAGCAGATGACGGTGCCGGCGCTGATGTCACACTAGCCGCCTATCGGCAGCGCGCATTGCGCCACCAGGCCGCGGGCGCGGGCATCGACCACGCCGAGCGCGCGCAACGCCAAGAGCGTCGCCGTCTGCACCGCTTCGCGGGCGGCCGCGTCATCGTTGGGCGATGGTGCCAGCGGACCGATCAGCCCTTCCATCAGCGCGCCGATGATGGCCGGCGCGGCGACGCGGGCGTCCTGATCGGGCAGATGGCGGACGTCGATCGCCGCCCTGATACGCGCTTCCAGTTCGGCGGCGAGCGATTGGCGGAAATCGAGCCGCATGGCATCGACCCGGGCATCGACCGGCTCGCCGATCACCGCCCAGGCGAGACGTCGTTGGTTGAGCGCGCGAGCGCCAAATGTGGCGATACAGGCCGCCAGCGCAGAAAGGGGTCCGGGCGCGGCGTCGCCGGCAGCCGCCATGGCGGCAAGCTCGCTGCCGGCGATGGCCGCGACCAATTCTGCGATAAGATCGGTCTTGGAGGGGAAGTAGCGATAGACCGTGCCGGCGGCAATGCCGGCCCGCTCGGCGACCGCCGCGACCTGCACCGCCCCCATGCCACCCTCGGCGGCGATGGCCGTGGCCGCGGCCAAGATCGTCTCCTCGCGTTCGGCCAGATGGCGAACCACATTCTCGGTGCGGCGATAGGGCATCGGGAATGAGTGAACGACAATTCAGGCGCTAGATGCAAGCGCTTCGCGTTGACGGCGGGGAGAAGGCTCAGCGATGCGTGTTTATTTTACCGCCGGCCAGCGACTTTTCGCGAATGGCGGTGATGCTTGCCGCCGTCGAGATCGCTTCCGGATCGATCTTGAGATGAATGATCGACGGCTTTCCAGTGGCGACGGCTTGCGCGAAAGCTGCGGGGAAATCGGCGGTCTTTTCCACCAAGGCGCCGTAGCCGCCGAACGCCATCGCGTAGGATACGAAATCCGGATTTTTCAATTCGGTGGCGACGACGCGGCCGGGATAATCGCGCTCCTGGTGCATGCGGATGGTGCCGTAGAGGCTATTGTCGGCCAGCACCACGATCACTGGCAATTTGTATTGTGCGGCGGTCGAAAATTCCTGTCCCGTCATCAGGAAATCGCCGTCGCCGGCAATGCACATCACGGTGCGCTCCGGATGCAGGAGTTTCATCGCCACGGCGGCCGGAAAACCGTAACCCATCGAGCCGGAGGTAGGCGCGACATGGGTGGCGAATTTGCGAAACCGGTAGAAGCGATGGATCCAACCGGCGAAATTGCCGGCGCCGTTGGTGATGATGGCGTCGGGCGATAAATTCTCGCGCAGCCACACCATGATTTCTCCGAGATTGACGCCGCCCGGCTGCGGCGTCGCCTTTTCGGTCCATGCCAGATAGTCGACGTGGGCGGTTGCAGCCTCGCCTTGCCACGCAATCTCGTTGGGCGGCTGCAAGCCCTCCAGCGCCGAGCAGAACGCGGTCGGCGCCGCCTGGATGGCGAGATGCGGATGATAAACGCGACCGAGTTCCTCTGCGCCGGGATGCACGTGCACCAGTTTCATCTGCGGCTCAGGGATATCAAACAGCGTGTAGCCCTGCGTCGACATTTCGCCCATGCGGCCGCCGATCAGCAGCACCAGGTCGGCGCCCTTTATGCGCGCCAGCAATTTCGGGTTCGGTCCGATGCCGATGTCGCCGGCATAACAAGGATGCAGTGCGTCGAACAAATATCCGCGGCGGAACGTCGTGGCGACCGGCAGCGCAAAGCGCTCGGCAAAGCGGCCGAACGCGGCGAAGGCAAACTCCGACCAGCGGCTGCCGCCGAGCAGCGCGACCGGGCGCTTGGCCGCCCACAGCAACTTCTGCAGTCGACTCATATCGGTGAGGCCTGGCCAGATCTCCACCGGCTCGAAGGCGGTGGCGTCGGGCACCGCCACGCGCTCGGTGAGCATGTCCTCCGGTAGCGCGATCACCACCGGACCCGGCCGGCCGTTGCAGGCGGTATGGAAGGCGTGTGAGACCAGTTCGGGGATGCGCGCCGGGTCGTCGATTTCGGTAACCCATTTCGCGATCGAGCCGAACACCGCGCGGTAGTCGAGTTCCTGAAACGCCTCGCGGTCGCGCATGTCGCGCCCGACCTGCCCAACGAACATAATCAACGGCGATAAATCCTGACGCGCGATGTGGATGCCGGCGCTAGCATTGGTGGCGCCGGGCCCGCGCGTGACAAAGCAGACGCCAGGACGGCCGGTGGTCTTGCCGACCGCCTCGGCCATCATGGCGGCGCCGCTCTCGTGCCGGCAGATGGTGAGCGCGATTTTGCTATCGTAGAACGCATCGAGCGCGGCCAGATAGCTCTCGCCCGGCACGCAGAATGCGTGGCGCACGCCATGGATCGCCAACTGGTCGATCAGGATCTGCCCGCCGGTGCGGGTGCCATCATTGCTGCGCATCGATATGCCCGCCCTAGGTCTTGGGATGAATCTTCGGCATCGGGATCGGCGGCGAGAACGCGGTCGGCGTCATCAGGCAGTTTTTCTGCTCGATGATGTTGCCGGCCTTGGCGTTTTCGGCCAGGAAAACCTTCCAGTCCGGGTCTTGCGCCATCTTGCCGCGCTTGGTTTCGCGATCGGCCGCGCTCTCATAGACCCAGACATGCGTGAAGGTATTCAGATCGCCGCTTTCCGCCACCGCGTAACACAACGGCTCGCCCATGTAGCGAAGCTGCACCGGGTAGCCGTATTTCTTGTAAAGCTCGAGCTGCGCCGGCACACGGCCAGGCAGGCATTTGTAAGTTCGGACATCGAGTAACACTGCGCTCCTCCCACGAATTGACCGCTTTTGGGCAGCGGCGGTGCGCGCACTCTTCCGGGCTGGCGCGATGCGGTCAATAGACTACTGCGCCGGGACTCGCATGTCTGGCTTGTCGGCGACGCGCGCGTCCGAGCGCTGTTCGGCCGGCTTTTTATAGTGCGAAAGATTACTCGCAGAATTGACCAGGGCCAGGTGCGAAAACGCCTGCGGAAAATTGCCGACCAGCCGGCCGCTGCCCAGTTCGTATTGCTCGCTTAGCAGACCAAGGTCGTTGCGCAGCGTCAACAGGCGCTCGAACAGCCGCACCGCGTCGCCCCGGCGGCCGAGCATCAGATAGGCATCGACCAGCCAGAAGCTGCATGCCAGGAACATCCCCTCGCCCGCCGGTAGGCCGTCGTCGGATCTTGCGGTGTCGTAGCGGCGCACAAGTCCGCCGCTCATCAAGTTGCGCTCGATCGCTTCGACAGTGCCGATAATGCGCGGGTCCTCGGGCGGCAGGAATCCGATCGCCGGCAGCAGCAGCGCGCTGGCATCGAGTTCCTTGGAGCCGTAGGACTGTACAAAACTACAGAGCTCGGCATCGAAGCCGTGCTCGCAAACGTCATTGTGGATGCGTTCGCGAATTTCGCGCCAGCGGTTGAGCGGGCCCGGCAATTTGTAAGTCTCCGCGCTCTTGATGGCGCGGTCGAAAGCAAGCCACGCCATCGCCTTCGAATGGGTAAAGTGCTGGCGGCCGCCGCGCACCTCCCAAAGGCCCTCATCGCGATCCGGCCAAATCTTTTCCAGGTGCTTGAGGAGTTCCTGCTGCAAATCCCAGCCGGTTTCGTTGGCGCCCAGGCCGCCCTGGCGCGCTTGGTGCAGCGCATCCATCACCTCGCCGAAGATATCGAGCTGCAACTGGCTATGCGCGGCATTGCCGATACGCACCGGCTTTGAACTCTCGTAGCCCGGCAGCCACGGCACCTCCCATTCGGCCAGACGGCGTTCGCCGCGAATACCGTACATGATCTGAATCTGCTGCGGACTGCCGGCGACGGCGCGCAGCAGCCAGTCGCGCCACATCTGCGCTTCCTCGTAATAGCCGCCGTTCATCAAAGCCAGCAGCGTCAGCGTGGCATCGCGCAGCCAGCAGAAGCGGTAATCCCAGTTGCGCGGCCCGCCGATACATTCGGGCAGCGACGTCGTCGGTGCCGCCACCATGCCGCCGGTCGGCGCAAACGTGAGCGCCTTGAGCGTGATCAGCGAACGCACTACCGATTCGCCCCAGGGGCAGGAGATTTTGTTTTTGCCGGCCCAACCGGTCCAGAATTTTTCCGTTTTGTCTAAAAGAGCCTCGACGTCGGAAGGCTCTGGCACATCGCGATGCGACAGCGCGTAAGACAGGCTGAAAGTAACCTTCTCGCCGGCCGCGACTGAGAAATCGCCGACGGTTTTGAAGTTCTCGCCATGCAGCTGCACCGAAGAACGCAGCACCACCATGTCGGGGCCGGCAACGGCGCGCAGCGTGCGCTCGTCGACCCGCGTCACCCAGGGCACGTTCGCGCCATAGCCGAAGCGCAGGATCAGCTCGCCGCGGAAGTCGACGCGGCCGCGTTCGCCGACGAGCAGGCGCAGCAGGTGCGAAGTGCCTTCGCGCGGCGGCATGAAATCAATCAGTGTGACGGCGCCTTCGGCGGTCTCGAAGCGCGTTTCCAGGATCAGCGTATTCGGCCGATAGCGCCGCGTGATTTTTGCGTCTGGGTCCTTCGGTGCGATTAGCCAGCGGCCGTGCTCGGGCTTTCCAAGCAGCGCGGCGAAGCAGGCATCGGAATCGAAGCGCGGCCAGCACAGCCAATCGATCGAGCCGTCGCGCCCGACCAGCGCGGCGCTGCCGAGATCGCCGATCAACGCGTAATCTTCGATACGAGATGTCATGTGTTAGACGCTGCAAATTCGACGACAACCTTAATGTCGTCGGGCTGCGGCGTGAATGCCTCCTGCCAACGCGAAAGCGGCACACGCCGGGTAATCAGGCGATCAAGCCACTTCTTGTCGGCCTTGGCCAGCGCCTCGGCGGCGGCGCGATAGTGACGCCTGTTGGCATTGACCGAACCGAACACGGTATCGTTTTCCAGCACCATGCTGCGATTGAGGTCGCCGATATCGAAATCGATCTTGTGGCCGCCCGAGGAGACGCCGGCGAGACAAACGATGCCGCCCGGCGCGGTGCGCCCCATGGCGTCGAGCACCACGGAGCCTGCGCCGGTGCATTCGATCACGACGTCGGGGGCAAGCTTGCCGAGATCGCCGGTGTGATAGCTGGCGCCCAAGGCGCGCGCGAGCTCAGGTTTGGCGCCGTCCTTAACGCGGTCGAGCACGTGCATTTCCAGCCCGCGTTGCGCGCCCATCAGCGCGGCAAGCAATCCAACCGGACCCGCGCCGGTGACCAGCGCCACGCGCGGCTGCCAGGCCGCAGCGCGGGCGCCGATCCGCTCGACCTGCTCCCAGGCCTTGGCGACCACGCTGGCCGGCTCCAGCAAGATGCCGTGGTCCTTGAGCGGGGGATCGACCTTGATGACGAAATCCGGCTCGATGCGGAATTGCTCGCTGCCGTAGCCGTTGCGCTGCTTGATGCCGCGCTCGGTGTATTGGCCATTGCGGCACATGTCCCATTCGCCGGCCGCGCAGGAGGGACACGGCACCGGATCGGGCCGCCGCACGATGCCGACCACCAGGTCTCCGGGCGAAACACCGCAGCCCGCCGGCGCCTGTTCGACGCGGCCGAGCAATTCATGGCCGATGATGAGGCGCTCGTGGCCGGCCGGCGCCCAGCCGTAATGACCGTCGATGATTTCGTGATCGGTGCCGCAAATGCCGAGCGCCAGCGCACGCACCAGCACAGCGCCGTCGCTTGGCGGCGGCGGCGGAACGTTCTCAAGCTGGATGGAATTGGGCTGGCCGGGCTGAACGGTAAGAGCGCGCATAAAATGAAAAACCTGAAAACGATTGGATGCCCTGTCGTTAACTGCCGAACGCGCACTAAGGTTCCGGCCGTCAAACTGGATCGGGCTACCAAGCCATGCGAATGTCGACCCGCTGCCCCGCCGCCCTGCCCCTTGGCCCGCAGGGCAAATACGATGCATAGCTTCGTGTCAGAGACGCGCTTTTAACCAGGTTTCCGATGAACGCTGCGCATCGTTCGGCAATTTCCGCGCGCCAATTGGCGGTCGGGCTCGCCGGCTTTTGCGCCTTCATCAATCTTTATGCCCCGCAGTCGATCCTGCCGCTGCTCTCGCGCGAATTCGACGCCAGCGCCGCCGAAGTCGCCAGCATCATCACGGTCAGCACGCTGGCGGTGGCGGTGACTGCGCCGTTCACCGGTGCGGTTGCCGATGTGCTCGGCCGCAAACGGGTGATCGTCGCGGCGATGTTCCTGCTGGTGTTGCCAACCTTGATGGTGGGTATGGCGACGAGCCTGTCCGCGCTTATCTTCTGGCGCGCGGTACAGGGACTGATGCTGCCGCCGATCTTCGCGGTCACCATTGCCTATATCGGCGATGAATGGCCGGCGCAGGAAGCCACTACCGCCGCCGGAATCTACTCATCCGGCTCAAGCTTTGGCGGATTCAGTGGACGGCTGGTAACCGGACTGCTCGCCGACTTGATCGGCTGGCGCGCCGGTTTCGATGCGCTCGCGCTGATCGCCTTTGCCGGAGCGATCACGGTGGCATTTTTGCTGCCACCCGAACGTAAATTCGTACGCTCCGAAGGACTGCTGGCGTCGGGACGGCAAATGCTGGCGCATTTCCGCAACCGCCAACTGCTCGCGACTTACGCGGTCGGATTCGGCGTGCTGTTTTGCTTCATCTGCACCTTCACCTATATTAGTTTTTATCTTGCCGCCGCGCCTTACAATCTTTCCGCCAGCTGGCTCGGCGCGCTGTTCGTCGTCTATCTCACCGGCTCCGTACTCACTCCGTTGGCCGGCTGGGCGGTCGGAAGGTTCGGGCGCCGGCGCTTCACGGCGCGGGTGATCGCGCTGTGGATGGCCGGCATCGGCCTGACGCTGATGCCGTCTTTGCCGGTGATCGTTGCGGGGCTGGCCATCTCAGCCGGCTGCGGCCTGATTTGCCAGGCGATCTCGACCGGCTACGTCACGATCACCGCCAAGGTCGGCCGCTCCTCGGCGGTCGGGCTCTATGTCACGAGCTTCTATATCGGCGGCAGCTTCGGCGCGGTCCTGGGCGGCTTCGCCTGGACGCTCGGCGGTTGGCCGCTCTGCGCCGCGCTGGTCGCGGCTATGCTTGCAGTTATGGCCGGCATCGTGATCTTCGGCTGGGCCCGACGCGTACCGGCCTCGCCGAGCCTCCCGCCAATCGAACCGCCATGAGCGGTGGTTCGCGCCATTGTTGACCGGTCCCGGTGACAGCCGCTAGCGTCACCGCCAGTCTCAACGCGGACCCCACCTTATGTCGCTCAGCAAAACCCAAACCGAATTCCTGCAATCGATCGACACGCCGACGGTCTGCAATCTTTTGGAAATCGTGGCGCCGCAACGGCGCGGTCACGGCTACACGGCGCGGCATTTGCACTGCCCGTTTCCCGATTTGCCGCCGATGGTCGGTTTCGCCAAGACCGTCACCATGCGCGCCCAGGACAAGGTACCGCTGGGCGAGGCCGGCTACATGAACAAGCGGCTCGACTATCTCGACTATATTGCCGCGGCGCCGCAGCCGAGCGTCGTGGTCATCCAGGATCTCGACGACATCGTCGGCTATGGCGCGTTCTGGGGCGAGGTGCAGTCGAATGTGCATAAGGCTTTGGGCTGCCTGGGGACGGTAACCAACGGTTCGATACGCGACATTCCGCAGATCCCGCCCGGCTTCCAGATGCTGGCGGGCTCGATCGGCCCATCGCACGCCTATGTGCACGTGGCCGATTACGGCGTCGCGGTGAATGTCCACGGCATGGCGGTCAATAGCGGCGATCTCATTCACGCCGACCGCCACGGCGCCGTGGTGGTGCCGCTCGACACCATCGACGCCATGAAGGCCGCGGCCGACGGACTGGCGGCCAAGGAAGCCAAGATCATCAACGCGGCAAAGACCGGCGCCGGGCTTGCCGCCATCAAGGCGGCGATGAAGGGCTAAGGATCAGCGCTTGGGTGCCAGAGCGGCGCATAGCCGGCTTTGAGCACCGCGACGATCGAGGGCGGCGTAAACAAATCGACATCGATGCCGCGCGGGCGCGCAACCGGCGGACCATAGCCCGAAGGCATCCAGGGCAGCATGTATTTGCCGCGCAGGGCAAAAGCCTCACTGTCAATTGCGATCATCGCACCATCGGGCAGCGCGTCGAGCTTGGCGCCATGCAGGCGCTTGGATTTGCCGTCGAGCCGCTCGGCGTGGAGGATTTTGTCCATCGCCGGCGCGCTCGCGCGTTCGGCTTTGCCGGAGAACAGCGTGGCAAAACGCTCGGCCTCCCGGCGCCGGCATTCAAAACACGGCCGGTGGCCCACGGCGAACGCGGTCACCTCGTCGAGGAAAAACATTTCGGTGTAATAGCGGCCCCAGACGTCGCGCCGGCGGTTCTTGAACTCAAGCACGCAGCAAATCCATTGCCGCGAGGCCCAGCGGCGCTGTCCGAGCGTCTTGTCGCCGCGATGGAATTTTCCGCCGCGATTACCCATCAACGTTCCGCGCGCGGACGTTACGAACAATTCTCCGAACGGCGAGACACGGTTTTGCAAGGACATCGGCAGCTCAAAATAAAAATGGCCGGGACACGGCCCGGCCATTTTAACTGGAACGGAGGAAACTTACCCCTGCGGCTGGGGCGCGACTTCGCCGGTCGGCGGCGGCGCCGGGCGCGGCTTGCCGGACGGCGGCACGGCGGATGACCGCGGTGTCGTCGGCTCGATCACGGATTCGCGTACCGGGCGCTTGCCGTTGATCAGATCCTTGATCTCGTCACCGGTCAGCGTCTCGAATTCGAGCAGGCCGCGCGCCAGCACTTCGAGATCGGAGCGCTTGTCGTTGAGAATCTGCGTGGCCTCGGCATTGCCGGCCTCGACCAGCTTGCGCACTTCGGCGTCGATGGTCTGGGCCGTCGCTTCCGAGATGTTCTGCTGGCGCGACACCTGGTAGCCGAGGAAGACCTCGTCCTGGTTTTCGCCGTAGGCCACGGTGCCGAGTTTGTCGGACAGGCCCCAACGCGTGACCATCAGGCGGGCCAACTTCGTGGCCTGCTCGATGTCGGAAGCGGCGCCCGAGGTGACCTTCTCGCGGCCGAACACCATTTCTTCCGCGACACGCCCGCCCATCATGATGGCGAGGCGCGAGGTCATCTGTTCGCGGCTCATCGACAACTTGTCGCGTTCGGGCAGTTGCATGACCATGCCGAGCGCGCGGCCGCGCGGAATGATCGTGGCCTTGTGCACCGGATCGGTCGCCTTGACGTTGAGCGCGACGATGGCGTGGCCGCCTTCGTGATAGGCGGTCAACATCTTCTCTTCGTCGGTCATGACTAGCGACTTGCGCTCGGCGCCCATCATGACCTTGTCCTTGGCATCCTCGAACTCGGCCTGCATCACCATGCGCTTGTTGCGCCGCGCCGCCATCAAGGCCGCTTCGTTGACAAGGTTCATCAAATCGGCGCCGGAGAATCCGGGCGTACCCCGTGCGATGGTCTTCAGGTTCACGTCGGGCGCCAGCGGCACCTTGCGCACGTGCACTTTGAGAATGTTTTCGCGGCCGACCACATCGGGGTTCGGCACGACAACTTGCCGGTCGAAGCGGCCGGGGCGCAGCAGCGCGGGGTCGAGCACGTCCGGCCGGTTGGTGGCGGCGATCAAGATGATGCCTTCATTGGCCTCGAAGCCGTCCATCTCGACCAGCAATTGATTGAGCGTCTGCTCGCGCTCGTCATTGCCGCCGCCGAGACCGGCGCCGCGATGGCGGCCGACCGCGTCGATCTCGTCGATGAAGATGATGCAGGGCGCGTTCTTCTTGGCCTGCTCGAACATGTCGCGCACGCGCGAAGCGCCGACGCCGACGAACATTTCGACGAAATCGGAGCCCGAGATCGTAAAGAACGGCACGTTGGCTTCGCCGGCGACCGCGCGCGCGATCAGCGTCTTGCCGGTACCCGGAGGCCCAACGAGCAACACGCCACGCGGAATGCGTCCGCCCAGGCGCTGGAATTTTCCAGGATCGCGCAGGAATTCGACGATCTCCTGCAAATCCTGCTTGGCCTCGTCGACGCCGGCGACGTCCTCGAAAGTAACGCGGCCATGCGCCTCGGCCAGCAATTTCGCTCGCGATTTGCCGAAGCCGAGCGCCTTGCCGCCGGCGCCTTGCATCTGCCGCGACAGGAAAATCCACACGCCGATCAACGCGATGAACGGAAGCCACGACACCAACAGCGAGACGAACCACGGAACATTGTCGGACGGCGGCCGCGCCGTGATCGACACGCCCTTGGCATAGAGCTTCTGCACCAGAGTCGGATCGCTCGGCGCATAAGTCTGGAAGCTGGTGCCGTTGGCGAAGGTGCCGTGAATTTCCGGACCCTGGATCACAACATCGCGCACGCGGCCGGCGTCGACCTCGCTCAAGAGCTGCGAGAACGAGACGTCCTGCGACGTCGTGCGCTGTCCCGGGTTTTGGAAGAGCGTGAATAGCGCGAGCAGCAGCAGGACGATAATCACCCAGAGGGCGAAATTGCGCAGATTGGCGTTCATCAGGCGTCCTTACCGCCGCGGCGGGCACTGCGGCCAAACGTTAATGGCCAAAATTCGTGGCGACTTCACGTCGATCCAGCAACCCAATGTAGGCACCGTGGACCGGCATGGAAAGGGTACGAATCTCACTATTCTAGCGCGATTTCGTTGCTCTGGCGCGGCCAGATCGGGGCTTGGTTAAGGCTCTCGGTGGGGCCCGTTCGACCCCGATTTGATGGCCCGCCAGCGTCACCAAGGCCCCGGCGAGACTGCGCCGAAACCTCGGATTGGCACTGCTTTGGGCAGTAGCGAGCGCGGTCATGAGCGCCTCGAGCTTGGCCAGCTCGACCGGTCCTTCGTCCCCGACGCGGGCCACCGCACGGCCGATCAGGCGCAACGCGACCTCGGCCGGTAATTGGCTAAAGCCTGCGGCGTCGAAGGCATTGGCACTCATTGCCAAACCGGCTTCGGCCACGTCAACCACAGCCTCGATCGCCATGTCGGCGCGTTTGAGCCGCCGCGCGAACAGAGAAAGCCTTCCGGCGTCGAGACCCTCTCGCGCCAGTTCCGGCATCAGGTCGCGCAGCCGCGCCCGCGTGAAGCGCGGATCGTGGTTGGACGGATCGTCGGCGAAATTCATTTTTGCCGCCTTCAGCGTGGCGACCAGCCGCGATTTTGGAATGTCGAGCAGCGGACGAACGAGCTTGATGGTCCCTGCCCCGTCACCGGGCAATCTGGAAATCCGCGACATCGCCGCCAATCCCGTCACACCGCTGCTGCGGCTCATGCGGATCAGCACCGTCTCGGCCTGATCGTCGCGCGTGTGCGCGGTGAGGATGTGCGCGGCCTTCGCCTTGCGCGCCGCCTCGGCCAGCAGGCGATAGCGCGCGTTACGCGCCGCTTGTTGCAAGCCGGTCTTTGGTTTCTTGCCGGTCCAGCGCAAAGTGCGATGAGCAACGCCCAGCTTGCGGGCGAGGCGTCCGGCCGCGGCTGCTTCGCGTTTGGCTTCCTTGCGCAGGCCGTGATCGATCGTGACGGCGAGCAGCGCCGGTTTATTTTTGAGCGACTTGCGCCAGCGCGCCGCCAGCACCATCAGCGCGGTAGAATCCGGGCCGCCAGAGACCGCGAGCACCAGCGCCGGAAATTGTTCGAGATCGGAGAAAAGCGATTTGGCTTCGTCGCCCAAGACCGGTTTGGCCTCAGCAGTGCGCACGCTTTTGTTCCTGCGTGACGCCGTGCTTCACGCTCGCCGAGGCGCGCGGAAATTTGCGGCCGACTTCCGCCAGCGTGGCGCAGGCCGCTTCCTTCTGATTGAGCGCGGCGAGCGACTGGCCCAACCGTAGCAGCGAGTCCGGCGCCTTGCCGGAGTGCTCATATTTGGTCGAAACCGCCAGGAAGGATTCCGCCGCGTCGCGATAACGTTGGCGCTGGAACAGGCTCTCACCCAGCCAATATTGCGCGTCCGGTACCAGCTTCTGGTCCGGATGCTTGCGCAGGAAATCGCGGAAGGCCTGTTCGGCGAGCGCGTAGTCCTTATGCAACACGTAGCCGTAGGCCATGTCGTATTCGTCCTGCGGTGACGCCGTCGGCGGTAGAGTGGCGAGTTGCGTGCCGGCCGTATTGATGTTGCGCGCGGGCGGCGGCGACTGCGCCGGCGGCATCGGGCCGGCGCTGGCCATCGGGACGTTTGCCTGCGCCGGAACCTCGCCGGACAGCGTCGACAAGTCGAGCGGAGCGCCGACGTCACGGCCGCCTGGCGCGCCGACCGGCGGCTCATTCTGGCCCGCGTTCTGCATCGGCGCGGCGGCCGTTTCGGTGCCGAGCACGCGAGGATTACCCGGCGCATTGGGATGTTGTGCGGGATCGAACACGTCGGAGCGATTGCCCGGCACGGCGCCCGGCGGCGGATTGGATGGGCCCTGCGGCGTGGCCGCCCGCGGCGGGCTGCCGGACGGCGGCCCGCCCCTGGAGCCGAGCTGCTGGAAGCGATACTCAGTATCGTCTTGCATGCGCTTGAGCTGCATCTGCAATTGCTGGTTCTGATACTGCAATTGCTCGAGCGTGCCGGTGAGCTGGCGTAGCGCGCCCTCGATGCGGTCGATGCGAACCGACAGATCGCCGGGGTCACTCTGCGCGACTTGACGCTGACCGGGCTGTTCGCCTTGGCGCGGCTGCGCGGGCTGGTCGCCGCGGCTGAAAAGGTTGTCGAGGAAGCCGGGACGCTGCTCCTGCGCCGCGGCGGAGCCGGCCAGCAGCAGCAAAGGAAGCGCTGCGAACGCCGCGACGCGAATTCGATGTCGTGGATGTGTCATGATTCTCAGCCTGGCAGCGTGCAATGCGGGTAGCATAGAGCGCGCTGCGTCGAAATTGTGACTGGGGTCATTCACCCCTTGTTTCAGGCGCTAACGACGTCGATGCCCGGCGCGAGGCCGGGCATGACGGATTTCAAGCACGTGCAGCACAACGCCTTATGAACTGGCGCCGAGCACCGTGACCGCGCGGCGATTCTGCGACCAGCAGGAAATGTCGTCGCACAGCGCGACCGGACGCTCCTTGCCGTAGGAGATGGTGCGCATGCGATTGGCGGCGATCCCGCGCGAGATCAGATAGTCGCGCACGGTCTGCGCACGGCGGGCGCCAAGCGCGATGTTGTATTCGCGCGTGCCGCGTTCGTCGGCGTGGCCTTCGACGGTGAACTGGCCGTACTGGCTGTAATTGTTGAGCCATTGCGCCTGCTTGTCGAGCGTCGCGCGCGATTGCGTCGTGAGCTCGGAGGAATCGGTTTCAAAGAATACGCGGTCGCCGACGTTGACCACGAAATCCTGCTGGCTGCCGGGCGTCGCCTGGCCGGCCGCGTTGGCCTGCGCGTCCTCCGCCGCATTCTTGGCGCAGGCCGAGATCGCCAGCGCCGCCGCAAAGACGGCCACGAAGCGGGCCGCACGAATGATCTGCTTCACATTGGTCATTCCGGTTCCTCCATTCACACTCACGACTGACCGGAGCTAGCCTCAACGTCTATCAGCAGGGTAGTTAAGCGAACCTTCCATCAACCTTGATGGAACCTTGTGGAAGGCCCGTAAAATTGATGGAGCCCCGTAAAGCTATTCTGATGGTTAAGAGCCGGTGAAAATGTGGCGCTGTTAGGACCGGCTAGGACAACAGCGGCGACCAGGCCGGATCCGAGGCATAGCTCGGTGTTGGAACCTTGAGTTGGTTACGGCCGGTGATGTCGATGGTGTAAAGCGACGGGCCGCCGCCGGGATCGCTGAAATACATCAACACCCTGCCGTTCGGAGCGAAGGTCGGCCCTTCGTTGTGGAAACCCTGGGTGAGAATGCGCTCGCCCGAGCCATCCGGCTTGAGGATGCCGATCGAAAATTGTCCGTTGACCTGGCCGGTGAAGGCGATGTAGTCGCCGCGCGGCGACCATACCGGCGTCGAGTGATGGCCCTCGCCGAAACTGATGCGCTGGGCCGGGCCGCCACGGGCCGACATCACATAAATCTGCGAGGTGCCGCCGCGGTCGCTCTCAAAGCAGATCTTGCTGTTGTCCGGCGAGTAGCACGGCGCGGTGTCGATGGCCGGCGTATCGGTCAGCCGCGTGGTCTGCTTGGAGCGCAAATCCATCACGAACAGATTTGAGTTGCTGCCCTGTTGCAGGCTCATGATCACGCGCTGGCCGTCCGGCGAAAACCGCGGGGCAAACGACATGCCGGGGAAATTTCCGACAATCTCGCGCTGGCCGCTCTCGATGTTGAGCAGAAAGACGCGCGGATCGCCCTGCCCGTACGACATGTAGGTGATCTCTTGCGTGGTTGGATTGAAGCGCGGCGTGAGCACGAGTTCGTCGCCGCGCGTGAGATAGCGCACGCCGGCGCCGTCCTGATCCATGATGGCAAGCCGCTTCACGCGGCGGTCCTTCGGGCCGGTCTCGTCCACGAACACGATGCGGCTGTCGAAATAGCCCTTCTCGCCGGTGAGCGTCTGGTAGATCGCATCCGAGATGATGTGCGCTATGCGCCGCCAGTTATCCGGCGTCGAGAAATACTGTTTGCCGTCGAGTTGCTGGCCGGCGAACACGTCCCACAGGCGGAATTCGGCCTTCAGCCGCCCGTCGCCCTGTTTGGTGATGCGGCCGGTGACCAGCGCCTGCGCATTGATCACGCGCCAATCGGCAAAGCGCGGGACCGCATCGGAATTGGTGATCTTTTCGGTGAAGGCGCGCGGATTGATCGGCACGAACAGCCCGCTGTGCAGGAGGTTGTTCGTGATGATGGCGGTGATGTTGTGCGCGGTTTCCGCGTCGCCCGGAGTACCACCCAGGAAATCGGGCAGCGCAATCGGCATCGGCTGGACGTTTCCTTGGTTGATGTCGACGTTGAGCACCGCATTGGCGGCTTTAGAGCCAAGCACGGCAAGCGAGCCCGCTCCGAGCAGCAGGCCGCGACGGCTCAATCTGAAATGGCTGGTTTCAATCACGGGATGGGGTTACCTGACCGGAAGGTCGTGGAACATTTGCTTGGTATCGAAGGTGAAGTCGATTTCTTTCCATACGTCGTAGTGATCGGGACGCAGCATGGTGTAGGGCTGCCCGACGAATACCGCGCGCACGGCGCTGTCGCGCATGGCGTTGAATTGAGGGCCGTTGCCGCTGGTGAGAACCTGGGGGCCGGTAGACAGCGTCCCGTCCTTTTTAAAGCGGATGCGGATCGTCACCGCGGTCTCATTTGCGTCCTGCATACCGACCGGCGGATTCCACAGCGCCATCAGACGCGATCTCAGCGCGTCGATTTCGGATTGCGACAGATGCGCGGCGTTGCCCATGGCGGTGCCAAGCGTCGGCGTCGAACTGAGAGTCTCGCCGGTCGCGGCGTTGCGCTGCGGGTCGCGCTTGTCGAGCAGCGCCGCGATCTTGTCGGCATCGAACTTGGGCTGCTGTTTCTGCGGCGGCTTCTTCGGCGGCAGCGGCTCCTGCTTGGCCTCTTGCTTCTGCTGCTCCTGCTTCTTGAGCTTCTCGGCGATCGGATCCGGCTTGGGCTGCGGTTGCGGCTCGGGGGTCTTTTCCACCGTGGGCGCGATTTCTTTCTTCTCGGTCACCTTGGTGTTCGGATTTTCGGCCGGCTTGGGTTGCTCGATCTTTTCCACCAGCGGCTTGGGGATTTCAGCCTTGGGCGCGGTTTTGACGCCCTTGGTCATTTCGGAGAAGTCCTTCTCGCTCACCAGATCGATCGGCAGCGCGTCGACCGGCGTCGCCTCGAGCGTCTTGCCGGAAAAGGACACAAGCGCCCACAGCAGCACCGCCGCGTGCAGGCCGGCCGATATCGCTGACGAAGCTCTGAACTCCATTACTTCGAGCCCTGCTCGAATTCGGTGACTAAGGCTACCCGATGGAAGCCGGCCGCCGAAAGCCGTCCCATCACCTTCATCATGGTCCCGTAATCAACTTTTTTATCACCACGCACATAAATGCGGGCCTCGGTTCCGCCTCGGGCATCGGCCACCGCCTGCAGCTTCGCGATCAGATCGTCCGCGTTGATTTCGGCATTTTGCAGGTAAACTTGGCCCTTCTCGTTGACCGAAAGGGTGAGCGGCTCCTTGTCCTGGTCGAGGCTCTTGGCCTGGCTTTGCGGCAGATCGATCGGTACCCCGACAGTGAGTAGCGGCGCCGACACCATGAAAATGATCAGCAGCACCAGCATCACGTCCACCATCGGCGTGACGTTGATCTCGCTCATCACCTTGCGGCGGTGATGTTTCCTGCGTCCGATGACCGGCGTGCCGGCATTGGCAGCCATCGATAAATCCCCTTACCCGCGCTCATCGATTTGCCGCGAGAGAATGGCGGCGAACTCATCGGCAAAGCCTTCGAGGCGCTGTGCCTGCTTGTTCACCTCGCCCGCGAACTTGTTATAGAAAATGGTCGCCGGTATGGCGGCGACAAGGCCGATTGCGGTCGCAAACAGCGCTTCGGCGATGCCCGGCGCCACCACCGCCAGCGAGGTGTTCTTGGAGGCGGCGATCGATTGAAAGCTGGTCATGATGCCCCAGACCGTGCCGAATAGTCCGATGAAGGGACCGGCCGAGCCGACGGTCGCTAAAACCAGCAGCCGCTTTTCCAGCCGCTCGACCTCGCGCGCGATGGTCACCTCCATCACCTTCTCGATCCGCATCTGCAATCCGGCGATCGAGCGCGACTGGCCTTCGAAGCTTCGCTTCCATTCCCGCATCGCCGCGACGAACAGCGCCGCCATCGAATGCGTCGGCTTGGCGGACAGCGAGCGGTAGAGCTCCTCAAGTGACTGGCCGGACCAGAACGCCTGCTCGAAGCGGTCCATGGCGCGCTTGGTGCGGGTATAGAGCACGGTCTTGTCGATCGCGATCGCCCAGACCCATACCGAACAGATCAGCAGCCCGATCATGACCGATTTGACGATCCAATGGGCGTGCCAGAACAGCGTGAACAGCGAGAGGTCGGAGGAGGTGAGCGGGAGCACCGACTGTGCCACATCGGCAGGATTCATGGGCACGTCCTTTTCGCGGTCCGGCTTCGTCGTTCAAACCGGCGCGGCGCACAATGCGCGGACCCAATGAGCGCGCCAGCGTTCCCGCGCAGGCGCTCAGCCAAAACGAATGTTTCGCGAAAACTTATTCGTCCCGCCACCGGCAGGACGATGAAATCCCCGCGAAACTTGGCCAAACTAGGGCGCAGAACGGGTCTTTGGACCCCTAAACAGCGCTGATTGTGGTTAAGGACAGGTTACCGCGCCGCGTCAAGCGACAGGCCGAACACGAAGGCCGCCCGCCTGTTGCCAGACGGACGGCCCAGTTCCCGAGAGGGGGCGGGAAAAAATCAGTTCTGCTTCTGCGGCGGCGTATCCTGCGCCGGGCGATTGCGGCGATCGGCCATGAACTGATCGAACTCGGTCTTGTCCTTGGCGAAACGCAGCCGTTCGAGAAATTCGCGGAACTCGCGCTGCTCGTCCTCCAGCCGCTTCAACGTTTCGTTGCGGTACTCGTCGAAGGCGTGATTGCCGCTTGACGGCGCGCTGTTCCAGGGACCGCCCGCCATGCGCGAGCGCACCCAATCCATCTTGCGTTGCAGGCGTTCCATTTTGTGCTGCCAGCGATCGTGACCATGCTGCCAACGATCGTTGCCCTGCTCCCAGCGGCCGTAACCGCCATGATGTCCACATGCCATTCTTCCACTCCCGATGCTGAAAGCGAGGACGGCAAGGCCGAGCGGCCACCAGACCATGAACCCCAGGATGATCAGCGCGATCCAGGCGAAACGCGCAAAAGCCAGCGCCGCGATGAAAGGCAAAGCGAAGATCGGCATGGGTGCCTCGCGTGTGAATGTAAATAACATTTACATAACTAGGCCAGGCCAAGTCACCTGTCAAGCGGCCGTCAAATAAGAATTTCGGGCTTAATTGCGAGGGGCCGCCGACAGGCCGAGACCGCGCAGATAAATCAGCACCGCCGCCTCCAGCAGGTCCTCAGGCGACATCGGCAGCACCCGCCGCGCGGCATCGCCGCGCGCAAACAGCGAAGCGATGCCATGCGTCATCGACCAAATGTGCAAGGCCACCATCAGCGCCGGAGGCCGCTCCTTGACCGGCACCAACGCCACCAGCTTTTCCGCCGCCGCGCGCAGAACCGCAAAGGCAGTCTCGCTCGCCTCGCGCAATTGCGGATCGGTGTCGAGCGCAATGCCGGCCTCGAACATCGCCGAATAATAAGCCGGCGCACGCTTGGCGAAGCCGAGATAGGCTCTGCCGAGCCGGTCGAAGGCACTCATCACATCCGGCTTGCCCTCATCCCAGGCTTTCGCCAGCGCTGCGGCAAATTGCTCGAAGCCGCGCCGCGCCACATCAGCAAGCAATTCGTCGCGGTCGCGGAAATGCCGGTAGGGCGCGGCCGGACTGACGCCCGCCGAGCGCGCGGCATCGGCGAAAGTGAAACCGGCCGGACCTTTCTCGGCGATCAATTCGAGCGCGGCCCGCACCAGGGCTTCCTTGAGGTTGCCATGGTGGTAGCCGCGCGGCTCGCTACGCCTGCCCCACTTCATGTGAATGGCGTTAACATGAGTCCGGCAGCCAGGTCGATGCTTCCGTGCGCGCGGCGGTTAACGGCGACCGCGCGACACCAAGGGGAGATGTTCGAACAAGGTCGGACCGTTGGGCTGCGCGCCCTCAATGGTAAGCAGACGCAGCTTGGTCACCACGCCGCCGCTGGCTGAGAAGCCGCCGGGTTTGCCGCCGGCGGCCAGCACGCGATGGCACGGCATCACCAGCGGACACGGATTGTCCCCGAGCGCCTGCCCGACGTCGCGCGCCAGCGTCTTGTCGCCGAGCCGTTCGGCGATCTCGCCATAGGTAATCGTCGCGCCGCGCGGCACCGTTCGGGTGATGGCATAAACCTGGGCGTTGAACGCGGGCGTGTCGCTGTCGTCGATAACGATGCCGGCCAAATCGCGCGGCTCGCCGCGCAGCAGCGCGGTGATGCCATTGATGGCCAGTTGCACGCCAGCAGGCGGTGGCACTTCCTGTCCATTTGGGTAGCGCTGGCGCATGCGCCGCCGCGTCGCGGTTTCATCCGCGTGGGGTAACTGGACGCCGATCAGACCGCGCTTATTCCACGCAATCCCGCAGCGCCCAATCGCCGTATCAAAGAGCGTGAAGTTTTGTTCCGTCATGATGCGGCGACTCTAGCACGCAGCGTCAGCCCACGCCGCCCGATTCCTGGCCGGACTCTTGGTCGGCCTTCATGGCGATGCGCAGCGGCTTCGGGATCGGCCTGGCGCGCCCGCCGGAGACGAAGGCGACCTGCACATGCGCCTCGACCAGGAGGTCTTCGCCGCGCATCACTTTCTGATTGAGCATCACCGAGGCGCCGCGCACGTCTTCCGGCGTGGTGACGACATCCAGCACATCGTCCATGAAAGCCGGCTTGCGGAAATCGATGCCCATGTGCCGCACCACGAAGGAAAAGCCGGGCGCCTCCTTCTCGGCGGCCTCGAACATGGCGCGATGATCGGCGCCGATCAGCCGCAGATAGTTGGTGCGGCCGCGCTCCATGAAGCGCAAATAGCTGGCGTGATAGACGATGCCGGAAAAATCCGTGTCCTCGTAATAGACGCGCACCTGCTGCACATGCTTGCCGTCGCGGATCTCGCCGTCCAAGGAATTCACGGTGTCAATCCTCGTCATCCTGCCCGAACAACCCGAACTGACTTGCATCGCGTTGCGGTTCGGCAAGGCCGAGATGCTTGAAGGCGTGCGAAGTCAACAATCGGCCGCGCGGCGTGCGCTGGATGAAGCCCTTCTGGATCAGAAACGGCTCGATGATGTCCTCGATGGCGTCGCGCGGCTCACTCAAGGCGGCCGCCATGGTATCGACACCGACCGGACCGCCGCCATAGCTGAGCGCGATGGTCGTGAGGTAACGCCGGTCCATGGCATCGAGGCCGGCGGCGTCGACTTCCAGCTCGCCAAGCGCGCGGTCGGCGGCCTTGCGGTCGATCGACTTGGCGCCGTCGACATGGGCGAAGTCGCGCACCCGGCGCAGCAGGCGCCCAGCGATGCGCGGGGTGCCGCGCGCGCGACGCGCGATCTCGTTGGCGCCGTCGCCGGTCATGCCGATGCCGAGCACGCGCGCGCCGCGATTGACGATCAACTCCAGTTCCTCGACCGAATAAAAATTAAGCCGCACCGGAATGCCGAAACGGTCGCGCAGCGGATTGGTGAGGAGGCCGGCACGGGTCGTCGCCCCAATAAGCGTGAACGGCGCCAGATCGATTTTGACCGAACGCGCCGCCGGTCCCTCGCCGATGATCAGGTCGAGCTGGAAATCCTCCATCGCCGGATAAAGAATTTCCTCGACCGCCGGGTTAAGCCGGTGGATTTCGTCGATGAACAAAACATCGCGTGCTTCCAGATTGGTGACCAACGCGGCGAGGTCGCCGGCCTTGGCGATGACAGGTCCGGAGGTGGCGCGGAAATTGACGCCCAGTTCGCGCGCGACGATCTGCGCCAGCGTGGTCTTGCCCAAGCCCGGCGGGCCGACGAATAGCACATGGTCGAGCGCCTCTTGCCGCCCGCGCGCCGCCTCGATGAACACCGACAGGTTGGCGCGGGCTTTTTCCTGGCCGATGAATTCCGACAGACGCTGCGGGCGCAACGACGCGTCCACGTCGTCGTCGCGTTTCTCAGCGGTCACCAGGCGGCGCGGCGTGGTGCTCATCGTGCCAACTCCCGCAAGCCCTGCCGGATCAGCGTCGCGGTGTCGGCGCCCTCGCCGGCGCTGCGCGTCGCGGCGGCGATCGCCACCGCCGCCTGCGGCTGGCCGTAGCCGAGATTGACCAGCGCGGAGACCGCGTCCATCACCGGCTTGGGCGCGCGTTTGTCGTCGACGCTGCCGGCGAGATGCACGACCGCCGGATCGATGGTCGCAAAGGCCGGCACTTTATCCTTGAGTTCGGTGACGATGCGCTCGGCCACCTTGGCGCCGACGCCGGGCGAACGCGATACAGCCGCTTTGTCGCGCACGGCGATGGCCGATGCCAGTTCCGAAGCATTGAGCGTGCCGAGCACCGACAGCGCCACCTTGGCGCCGACGCCCTGCACGGTCTGTAGCAGGCGGAACCATTCGCGCTCGACGTCGCTGGCGAAGCCGAACAATTTGATCTGATCCTCACGCACGTAAGTCTCGATCGACAGCGTGGCGGCTTCGCCGGTCGCCGGCAACGCCTGCAACGTGCGAGGCGAACAGTGCACCTGGTAACCGACGCCGCCGACGTCGAGGATGATGTAATCCGCGCCGTAGGTCTCGACGATGCCTTTGAGCTTGCCGATCATGACGCCGCCGCCTTCATGACGACGCTGGTGCGATGATGCGCGTGACAGACCGCGATCGCCAGCGCGTCGGCGGCGTCCTCGGTTCGAGGATCGGCTTTCGGCAGCAGCACGCCGATCATCATGCGGATCTGCGCCTTCTCGCCATGGCCGGCGCCGACCACGGTTTTTTTAACGACGTTGGGCGCGTATTCCGCCACCGTCAGGCCCGCGCGCGCCGGCACCAGCATGGCGATGCCGCGCGCCTGGCCGAGCTTGAGCGTGGCCGCCGCATTGGCGTTGACGAAGGTCGCTTCCACCGCCGCCTCATGCGGACTGTATTGCTCGATCACCCGGCAAAGCCCGTCATGAATGGCGACCAGGCGGACGCCAAGCTCGGCCCGCTCGCTGGTCTCGATCGATCCGCATGCCACGTAAATCAGCCGGTTGCCGTCAGCCTCGACCAGGCCCCAGCCGGTGCGGCGGAGCCCCGGATCGATCCCCAGGATGCGAATCGGTTGCCTGACCATGGCCCGTTGATAACCCCAAGCCCGGCTTCCGGCCAGAAGCCCCAAAAGCTGCAAAGCCTGCTAAAGGAGCTGGCCGCCAAGTGTGCAGCTATGACCAGCCAGCAAATCTTTGCTCTTTTCACCGAAACCGCCACCGACCCGCGTTTTCCGATTGCCTTGGGGATCGCGGCGCTGGCCGGGCTGGTGCGCGGCTTCACCGGCTTCGGCTCGGCGCTGATCTACATGCCGCTGGTTTCGGCCGTGTACAGCCCGCAGATCGCGGCGGTGACGCTGCTGCTGATCAACTCGATTTCCAGCCTGCCGGTCTCGATTCGCGCCATTCCAGACTGCAATTGGCGCGAAGTCGCGCCGGTCACGATTGCCGGCGCCGTGGCGGTGCCGTTCGGCGCCGCAGTCCTCGTTTATCTCGATCCACTGTTGTTGCGATGGTGCATCGCCGGGCTGGTGCTGGTCGCACTGGCGGTGCTTGTCGCCGGCTGGCGCTATCACGGCAAGCCGACCATTACGGCTTCGGTCGGCGTCGGCCTGCTCGCCGGTATCGGCGCGGGCGCAGCCCAGATCGGCGCGCCGCCGCTGCTGGTCTACTGGCTGGGCGGTCAGAACACCGCCACGACGGTACGCGCCAACATCATGGTCTACTTCATCATGCAGGGTGGGCTGTCGGTAATTGCCTATCTCTACAGCGGCCTGTTCACCGCGCAGACCGTCGTGCTGTCAGTTCTGCTCGGCGTGCCCTTCGCGGTTTTTCTGACCATCGGCGCGCGCTGGTATCACGGCACAAGCGATGCACTCTATCGCCGCGTCGCCTACATCATCATCGCGATCGCCGGATTGATCAGCCTGCCGCTGTTCGACGGCTTACGCTGACATCTTCTGCATCAGCGCGTCGGATACTTCAAAATTGGCGTAGACATTCTGCACGTCGTCGCTTTCGTCCAGCGACTCGATCAGCTTGAGCAGTTTCTCGCCAGTATCGTCGTCGACCGCGACGGTGTTCTGCGGCTTCCACATCAGTTCCGCCTTGCGCGGCTCGCCGAATTTCGCTTCCAGCGCCCTGGCCACGTCGCGCAAGGTTTCCGCGGAGGTGACAATCTGGTGGCCGTCCTCGTTCGAGGTCACATCCTCGGCGCCGGCCTCGATCGCGGCGTCCAGCAGGGCGTCGGCGCCAGCCGCCTTGGTTTCATATTCAACGACACCAATATGATTGAACATGAACGACACCGCGCCGGTGGTGGCGAGGTTGCCACCGTTCTTCGTAAAAGTGGCGCGCACTTCGCCGGCGGTGCGGTTGTGGTTGTCGGTCAGCGCCTCCACGATCACAGCGACGCCGCCCGGCCCGTAGCCCTCGTAGCGGATTTCGTCGTAGCTTTCGGCATCATTGCCCTGCGACTTCTTGATGGCGCGCTCGATATTATCCTTCGGCATGTTCTCCGCGCGCGCCGCCACGATCGCGGCGCGCAGGCGCGGATTGAACGCCGGATCGGGCTGGCCGATCTTGGCCGATACCGTGATTTCGCGCGCCAGCTTGCCGAAAAGCTTGGAGCGCGCCTTATCCTGGCGCCCCTTGCGGTGCATGATGTTCTTGAATTGGGAATGGCCGGCCATGACTAGAACTGCAATGAGGTTGATGGCGGCTATATAGGCTGGAACGCCGGGAAAATAAACTCTACCGCGTCAGGCGGCGGCGACCGCCACATTGCGCAAGATGGAATTGATCCGCTCGCGGACCGCCGCGACGTTGCGGTGAACGCGCGCCTTATAGCGCCGCACCGCGTCGCGATCGATCGCGAAGAACTGGTTCTCCGGATAGCTACGGCCGAAAATGTCGATCAGCATGCTGCGGAACTCCCCCGAGACGATGCCCGGCATCTGCGCCGAGGGCTGCTCGGCATAGGCGACGTTCTCGGCCGCGGTGAGCGCGCAGAGCAGCGGATAAAGACGCGTCGAATAAACGTTCTTGTGGCACTGGATCACCTGGATGGCGCGATCGAGCGCATGATCCACCCGAACCTCATCGGCAATCCGCAGCGGTTCGTCCAGCGTCGCCGCCCGCATCGCAAACTGGTCGATCAGCCAGTCGCCCAGATGGGTTACGTTGCTGCGGCCGCGGCCAAACATCAACAGATCTTCCTCGTGGCGTGCGAACCAGGTGTCGAGCCGGTCGACCAGCCGGTCGAGCGACGGGCGCGGGATCAATTCGCGGAACTGCGTGCCGAAGATTCCGATCGCCGCCTTGCCGCGCCCGACGATATCGAGCACATCGTCGCCGAGCAGCGGCTGGAACATGCTGTTGCCGAGGCCGAGAACCACCAGATCGTAGCGCTCGCGCGCCTCCTCCAACGAACCGAAATACAGATGATGCACGTCGGCCTCGCCCGGCATCAGCGCGTTGATCGTCTGGAGACCGAGCCGGCCGCCGAAGCTGCCGAAGTTGCTGTCGGAGATGACCGCGACGCTGCAGGCCGCGACCGGCCTGAGCCGTTCCGTCGGCGTCAGGCGCATCAGTATCTGGCCGCCGTCGAGCGGAGCGGTGCATTCGATGCGGAACCCGTAGCGGTCGAACAGGGATGCCAGATCGTAGAAGCTAAAGGCATTGGCGAGGCCGAGCCTCGCCCGCTCTCCGCCCGCCACCAGATCGGTCGCGCGATAGCTCAGGATGACGTCCTGTTTGCAGAAGCGCAGGTGGGTAAACAGATTTTCGGCATCGGCGATCTGCTCGAGCGCGCCCAGCATCACGATGACGTCCGATTGCGCCGCCGCCTGGGTCGGAAAGTCGCTACCCGCGATGTCGCAGGCTTGGCCGCCGTCGCAGGTGACATGATCGCGGCCTTGATAGCCGCAGCCGCTTGGCAGGAAGCGCGACAGCGCCATGTCGGCGCTCAGATCGAGCACGCGCGAGCCGGCCGGGATGAATTGCGCGGCGAGTTCCGCTCGCGCGGCGTCCGGCCCAAAGTCGGCCGCCGCCTCCAGCGCCAGATTGCGAGTAAGTTGTGGGGCCATTCCCGCCGTGCCGAGCCGCGAGCCGGACGCGAACACAAGCCGGCGAATCACCGTGACTTACCGAATCATCGTGGCGAGTAGCGGTCAATAAAAAACGCCTCAGTCCCAGAATTTCGGCCGCGCCTCTTCCAGGATGCCGCCCAGGCGAACCGCGCCGACCTTGGCGGCAAGCCCGCTCGCATCGTCGGTTTCGACCGCAATGGCACAGAGCGTGGCGGGTCCCGTGGCCGGCTCGAACTTGGAGCCGGGCAGCTTGCGCAGGAAGCGGTTGAGCGGCTCGTCCTTGTTCATGCCGATACAGGACTCGAAATCGCCGGTCATGCCGACATCCGACACGAAAGCGGTGCGCCCCGGCATGATGCGGTGGTCGGCGGTCGGCGCATGCGTATGGGTGCCGACCATCAGGCTGACGCGGCCGTCGACGAAATAGCCCATTGACTGTTTCTCGCTGGTCGCCTCGCAATGCATATCCAGGATAATCGCGTCGGCATCCTTGCCGAGCGCGCAGGCGGCGAGCTCGCGCTCGATCGCGGCGAAGGGATCGTCGAGCGGGTCCATAAAGATGCGGCCCATGGCGTTGACGACGAGCGCGCGCTTGCCGTTCTTGGTGTCGACCAAGGCGGCGCCGCGGCCGGGCGTGCCTTTCGGATAATTGAGCGGGCGTACAAGGCGGGGCGCGCGCTCGATGAACACCAGCGCCTCGCGCTGATCCCAGGCATGGTTGCCGAGCGTGACGGCGTCGGCGCCGGCATCGAGCAATTCGTTGTAGATGACTTCGGTGATGCCGAAACCGCCGGCCGCGTTCTCGCCGTTCACGACGACGAGATCGAGCTTCCAGTCCTTAATCAGACCCGGCAGGCGTTCGAGCACAACGGTGCGCCCACTTCGTCCCACGACATCACCGACAAAAAGAATACGCATGCGCCCTAGGACTTTCTGAAATCAACCACCTCGCGCTCCGTTAGCACGAGATCGAGGCGTTCGTCGCGCTCCGTGGCGGGAACCCGCGGGATTTCCTGCGCGGCGAAGGCGATGCCGATAGCGATGGCCTGCTTCCTGGCGCGCAGGGCGTTGATGGTCATGTCGTAATATCCGGCGCCGTAGCCGATCCGGTGGCCGACACGATCGAAGCAGGCGAGCGGCACGATGAGAATATCGGGTGCCACTTCGGGCGCTTCCGGCATCGGCTCGCGGATACCCCACTGCCCGGCCTTGAAGGGGTCGCCGAATTTCCAGGCGCGCATGATCAGCGGCTTACCGCGGCCGGCAATCGCCGGCAGCGCGAGTTGCGCGCCGGCATCCGCCAACTTACGCAGCAGCGGCATAGGATTGATCTCGGTCTTCATCGGCGAAAAACCTGAGATGATGATGCCGGGCTTGATCGCCGCCGGGAACGCGCGCGCCGCGATAGCCTCGGCCGCGGTCCGTCGCTCCGACGCCGGCAGCGCGTCGCGCAGCGCCAGCGCCGCCTCGCGCAGCGCCGCTTTTGCTGATTGATTTTCAGTCAGGTCAGGCATCGATAAAGTGCGGAGCCGCGAAAGCCGTCGGAGGTGATCCCGGGAACCTACATAAGTAGGTGGGCGCCATATGACCGAGCCCACGAGCCCGGCCAGGGACAGCTCCCGATAGGATCGTAAGGCCCCGGGGAATTTTCTCCAGACGCGCCCCACAGCCCCGCGACTCGAATGTAGTGCTTATGGGGCCCGGACGCCACAAGCACATTTTCCGCTCATTCCCGCGCAAGCGGGAATCCAAAGTCACATGCATAGAACTGGACCCCCGCTTTCGCGGGGGTGAGCGGAGAAACTATCCGATCGCCACGCCGCTACCGAGGCTCTGATTGAGTTTTTTGGTGATGCCCTCGATGCGCTCGGCCGCCCCGTTGAAGGCGTTAACCACCGCGGTTGAAGCCGCCTTGGCGCGGTCGGCAGCGACGATACGGGCATCCTGCAAGGCGGTCGCCTCCTCCTCGAGCCGGCGCAGCTTGCGCGTAGCTTCCGCCAGTTCGTCGGCCACCATCAGCGCCGACATCACCGTGAGCCTGGTGTCGCCGATCTCGCCGAATTTCTTGCGCAACTCCTCGATCCGCGCGTCGAGATTTTTGGCGAGCGATTGAAGATGCTCCTCCTGCCCGTCCTCGCAAGCGAGGCGGAATTGGCGGCCGGCGATGGTGGCGGTGACCGTGGCCATAACTTATTCATCCTTGCGCATGATCTGATCCGAAAACCGGTTGCCACTTTTCGGGATCATGCGCTACTCGTTCCCGTCCAGCACCGACTGGATGCTGGCAATGGCGGCATCGAGCCGCTGCGCGATTTCCTGATTGGTGCTCTCGAGCCGGCGCGAGCGCGCGGTCTCGCCGTCAAGCGCGGCGGCGAGCTTGGTGCGGTCGACGCCGAGCGCATGAAGCTGGCTCGCCAAGCCTTCTTCGCTGCGGTCGGCCTCGCGCCGCCGCTCGGCCGCGGCGTCGAGCCCGTCGAGCGCCAGCGCCAGCCGCTTCACCGCACTATCGATCGCGCTTTGGTCCGACATCGCCTTCATCCGCACTCAAAAACTCTAGCGGGGGCAAAGATTTAGGCGAAGAACTTTACGTGCTGCGCGATCCTGCCGTCAACGCTTGGCGGGCGGTTTACCCCGATGTTTTGCGTGCCCTGTGCATGGCGGCCCGCGGGCGGCGCCGTCACATTGACTCAGAGGCATCACATGCTATCCAGCCTCGCAAACAGGCCATTTCCATGAGTGCAAACGCTTCGCCGACGGCCGCCGTGGCGCCCACAGCACGCCGCGAGCAAGCGGTTCCCGTTCCTACCGTCGCTCATAATGCGATGGCCAACGCTATCCGCGCGCTGGCGATGGACGCGGTCGAGCAGGCGAAATCCGGGCATCCCGGCCTGCCGATGGGCATGGCCGACGTGGCGACCGTCCTGTTCACGAAGTTCCTGAAATTCGATCCCGCCGATCCGGCCTGGCCCGACCGCGACCGCTTCGTGCTCTCGGCCGGCCACGGCTCGATGCTGATCTATGCGCTGCTCTATCTCACCGGTTACCCGGCGATGACAATCGAGCAGATCAAGCGCTTCCGGCAGCTCGGCTCGATCACCGCCGGCCATCCCGAATACGGCCACACACCCGGCGTCGAGACCACTACCGGACCTCTTGGACAAGGTTTGGCGAACGCGGTCGGCATGGCGATTGCCGAGCGGCATCTGGCGGCGGAATTCGGCGGCATTGTCGATCACAAAACCTATGTGCTCGCCTCCGACGGCGACCTGATGGAAGGCATCAGCCAGGAGGCCATCGCGCTCGCCGGGCACCTGAAGCTCAACCGGCTGATCGTGTTATTCGACGACAACGGCATCTCAATCGACGGAGCGCTGTCACTTGCCGACAGCGTCGATCAGGTCAAACGCTTCGAGGCTGCCGGCTGGAGTGCCTCGCGCATCGACGGCCAGGATCCGCAAGCGATTGCCGCGGCGCTGGAGAAAGCGCAAAGCGCCGACCGTCCGGTGCTGATCGCCTGCAAGACCACCATCGGCTTCGGCGCGCCGACCAAGGCCGGCAAAGCCTCCGCGCACGGCTCGCCCCTGGGCGCCGACGAAATCAAAGGCGCGCGTGAAAATCTCGGCTGGACCTCGGCGCCGTTCGAGATTCCCGCCGACATCCTTTCCGCCTGGCGCAAGGCCGGCGAGCGTTCGAAATCCGCGCACGCCGACTGGACCAAGCGCCTCGCCGCGCTCGATGCGGCAAAGCGGACCGAATTTGAGCGCCGCTTGAAGGGCCAACTGCCGAAGCCGGCTTTCGCCGCCGCCATCGCGGCGGTGAAGCAATCGCTCGCCGCCACGCCGAAGGACATCGCGACGCGCACGGCGTGCGAATTCGCGCTCGAGAGCCTGATCCCGGCGCTGCCGGAGATGATCGGCGGCTCGGCGGATCTGACCGGCTCCAACAACACGCGCACAAAGTCGATGAAGGCGTTGAGCGCTTCGGATTATTCCGGCCGCTTCATCCATTACGGCGTGCGCGAGCACGGTATGGCCGCCGCCATGAACGGCATGGCGCTGCACGGCGGCATCATCCCCTACTCCGGGACGTTTCTGGTGTTCTCGGATTATTGCCGGCCGGCCATTCGCCTCGCCGCGCTGATGGGCGTGCGCGTCATTCACATCATGACGCATGACTCGATCGGATTGGGCGAAGACGGGCCGACGCATCAGCCGGTCGAGCATCTCGCCGCTTTGCGCGCGATCCCGAACCTGCTGGTGTTCCGCCCGTGCGACGCGGTGGAGACCGCCGAATGCTGGCAGCTTGCGCTCGAAGCGAGCAAGCGGCCAAGCGTGCTGGCGCTGACGCGGCAAAACCTGCCGCAGCTCAGTCAGAATTTCCTCGACAGCAACCGCTGCGCCGCCGGCGCCTACGAGATCGCCGCCGCCGATGGCAACGCCCAAGGAAAAGAAGACGTCTCAATCTTCGCCACCGGCTCGGAAGTTTCGATCGCCGTCGAGGCGAAAAAGCTGTTGGCCGCGAAGGGCGTCGCAGCCCGGGTCGTTTCAGTTCCGTGTTTTGAGTTGCTGCTGGAGACGCCTGAGGCGGCGCGCCGCGCCGTGATCGGCGACGCCAAGGTTAAGATCGGCGTCGAAGCCGCGGTGCGCGAAGGCTGGGACGCCATCATCGGCTCCGACGGCGCGTTTGTCGGCATGACCGGTTTCGGCGCCAGCGCGCCCTATAAAGACCTTTATAAACATTTCGGCATAACAGCCGACGCGGTCGCGCAAGCGGCTTTGCGCAAGCTTGGGAAAGCGTGACGAACGACTATATGAAGCACGACCGGGAGCGACTGCGATGACTGTCCGTGTTGCCATCAACGGGTTCGGCCGTATCGGCCGCAACGTCCTGCGCGCCATCGCCGAGGCCGAGCGCACCGACATCGAGGTGATCGCGATCAACGACCTCGGCCCGGTCGAGACCAACGCCCATCTGCTGCGCTACGACTCGGTGCACGGCCGCTTCCCTGGCACGGTGACGGTCAAGGGCGACACTATCAGCGTCGATAACGGCGCCATCAAAGTCACCGCGATCAAGGATCCCAACACGCTGCCGTGGAAGGATCTCGGCGTCGACATCGCGATGGAATGCACCGGCATCTTCACGGCCAAGGACAAGGCGTCGATGCACCTGACCGCCGGCGCCAAGCGCGTGCTGGTCTCGGCGCCGGCCGAAGGTGCCGACCTCACCGTGGTCTATGGCGTCAATCACGACAAACTCACCAAGGACCACAAGATCGTTTCGAACGCCTCGTGCACCACCAATTGTCTGGCGCCGGTCGCCAAGGTGCTCAACGACGCCGTCGGCATCGACAAGGGCTTCATGACGACGATCCATTCCTATACCGGCGACCAGCCGACGCTCGACACCATGCACAAGGATCTCTATCGCGCGCGCGCGGCGGGGCTGAACATGATCCCGACATCGACCGGCGCCGCCAAAGCCGTCGGCCTGGTGCTGCCGGAACTCAACGGCAAGCTCGACGGCGTTTCGATCCGGGTGCCGACGCCAAATGTTTCTGTGATCGATTTCAAGTTCGTGGCCAAGAAAAGCACCAGCAAGGACGAGATCAACGGCGCCATCAAGCGCGCGGCCGAACAGCAGCTCAAGGGCATTCTCGGGTTCACGCTGGATCCGAATGTCTCCAGCGATTTCAACCACGATCCGCATTCGTCCGTCTTCGCCATGGACCAGACCAAGGTGATGGACGGCACGCTGGTGCGCGTGATGTCGTGGTACGACAACGAGTGGGGCTTTTCCAACCGCATGGCGGACACCGCCGTGGCGATGGGCAAGCTGATCTGACGCTCGCCTCTTGAGCCAATCCATGAGCGCGTTCCGCACCCTCGACCACGCCGACGTGAAGGGCAAGCGCGTGCTGGTGCGCGCCGACCTCAACGTGCCGGTCGAGAACGGCGTCGTCACCGACGCCACGCGCATCGCGCGCATGGCGCCGGCGATCACCGAAATCGCGGACAAGGGCGCCAAGGTCATCTTGCTCTCGCATTTCGGCCGGCCGAAAGGGCGCGATCCCAAACTGTCGCTCAAGCCGGTCGCCGCCGAGGTGGCGCACACGCTCAAGCGGCCGGTCAAGTTCGTCGACGACTGCATCGGCGCGGCGGCCGAGCGCGCCGTGGCCGCGATGCATCCCGGCGACATTCTCTGCCTGGAGAACACCCGCTTCCACGCCGGCGAGGAGAAGAACGATCCCAAATTCGTCGCCGCGCTGGCCAAGCTCGGCGACATTTTCGTCAACGACGCCTTTTCGGTCTCGCATCGCGCCCATGCTTCGACCGAGGGTTTGGCGCATGTGCTGCCGGCCTATGCGGGCCGCACGCTGCAAGCAGAGCTGGAGGCCTTCGAGAAGGTGCTCGACAAACCGGCACGCCCGCTCACGGCCATCGTCGGCGGCGCCAAAATCTCCACTAAGCTCGATCTGCTCGGCCACTTGCTGAAAAAGGTCGATGTGCTGATCATCGGCGGCGCTATGGCCAACACTTTTTTGCTGGCACTCAACAAGCGCATCGGGAAATCGCTGGTCGAGCGCGACCTGGTCGAGACCGCGCAGCAGATCATGGACGAGGCCAAGGCGGCCAAACGCGAGATCGTGCTGCCGGTCGACGCGGTGGTGGCGGAAAAATTCGAAGCCAACGCGCCCTCCCGCGTAGTCGACGTCGATCATATCGGCGACAAGGACATGATGCTGGACATCGGTCCACGCAGCGTCGAGCAGGCGGTCTCGGTGCTGGCGCGCTCGAAAACGCTGGTTTGGAACGGCCCGTTCGGCGCCTTCGAGATGGAACCTTTCGATATTGGCACGACAGAAGTGGCGGAAGCCGCGGCGGAACTGACCGCTGCGGGAAAACTCGTGTCGGTCGCGGGCGGCGGCGACACGGTAGCGGCGCTCAATGTCGCCGGCGTCATCGACCGCCTGACCTACGTATCCACAGCCGGCGGGGCTTTCCTGGAGTGGCTGGAGGGTAAACCCTTGCCGGGGGTCGAGGTGTTGAGAGTAAGATAGCGGCGAAAAGTTTCGGGAGAGGGCGATGAATCTCGACGAACTGAACAAAGTGGCGCGCGCCATGGTCGCGCCCGGCAAGGGCATCCTCGCGGCCGACGAGTTGTCCGGCACCATCAAAAAGCGTTTCGATGCCATCGGCGTGGAATTGACCGAGGACAGCAGGCGCGATTACCGCGAGATGCTGTTCCGCTCGGCCGAGGGCATGAAGCACATTTCCGGCGTCATCCTGTACGACGAAACCATCTGGCAGAAGGCCAAGGACGGAACGCCGCTGGTCGATCTCATCAAGAAGGCCGGCGCCCTCCCCGGCATCAAGGTCGACGAAGGCACCAAGCCGCTGCCGATGTGTCCCGGCGAAGTCGTCACCGTCGGCCTGGACAAGCTCGCCGATCGGCTGCCGAAATACTACGAGCAGGGCGCGCGCTTCGCCAAATGGCGGGCGGTGATCGACATCGGCGCCGGCATCCCGACTTATGCCTGTATCCGCGCCAACGCTCATGCACTGGCGCGTTACGCGGCGCTCTGCCAGGCGGCGCAGATCGTGCCGATTGTCGAACCGGAAGTGCTGATGGACGGCGACCACGATATCGATCGCTGCGCCGAGGTGACGACATTGGTGCTCAAGCTTCAGTTCGAGGAATTGTTCTTCAACCGCGTCGCGCTTGAGGGCATGGTGCTCAAGCCCAACATGATCGTGCCGGGCAAAGGCGGCAAGACGCGCGCAACCGTCGAGGACGTCGCCGCGCGCACCGTCAAGGTCCTGAAGAACTGCGTGCCGGGCGCGGTGCCGGGCATCGCCTTCCTGTCCGGCGGACAGAGCGATGAGGAGGCGACCGCCAACCTCGACGCAATGAACCGCATCGGCAACTTGCCCTGGCCGCTCACCTTCTCCTATGGCCGCGCGCTGCAACACGCGCCGCAGACCACGTGGAAAGGCAAAGCCGAGAACGTCGCCGCCGCCCAGCGCGCCTTTACGCATCGCGCCAAGATGAACAGCCTCGCTGCGCTCGGGCAGTGGAAGGCCGATCTGGAGAAGAAGGCGGCGTAATCAAATCGACGTGTGCCGCGTGACGCGCGCTTAAATTTTCGATAGATGAGGTTCATGGCCGGGCAAAAGGCGCGAAGCGACGTCTTCACGCTTAATGTCCCGGCCATAGCGTTGTTGCACCCCGCGATTCAAAGGATCCGACCGTGATCGATCTCTATACCTGGACCACGCCCAATGGCCGCAAAGTTTCCATCGCTCTGGAAGAGCTCGGCCTGCCCTACACCGTGCATGCCGTCGACATTTCCAAGGACGAGCAGTTCAAGCCGGAATTTCTGAAGATCGCGCCGAACAACCGCATCCCGGCGATCGTCGACCGCGACAACAACATGGCGCTGATGGAGTTGGGCGCGATCCTGATCTATCTCGCCGACAAGACCGGCAAGCTGCTGCCGAAATCCGGCGAAGGCCGCTACCGCACCATCGAATGGCTGATGTGGCAGATGGGCGGTCCCGGCCCGATGCTCGGCCAGGTGCATCACTTCGTGAAATACAACAAGGGCAAGGCGCCCTACGCCGAGGAGCGCTATCTCAAGGAAGCGCACCGACTCTACAAGGTGCTTGACACGCGGCTCGCCGACCGCGCTTTCGTCGCCGACGACTATTCGATTGCCGACATCGCGATCTGGCCGTGGATATCGCGCTTCGAGTGGCAGACCATCGACATGAAGCAATACGCAAACGTCAAGCGCTGGTACGAGACCATCGCGGCGCGGCCCGCCGTGCAGAAAGGCTACAAGATCCCGAAGGACATGGGACCGGTCCCGATGCCGGGGTGATCACTTCCCCGCGCCGGGGATCGTGATGTTCTGCTCCTTCACCAGCTTCGACCACTTCGCCACGTCGGCATTGATATAGCGGGCGAACGCATCGGGAGTCTGCGGCTCCGGCTCGGCGCCGAGCTTGGCCATGTGCGCGATGACATCCGGCATCGCCATGATCGCGACCACCGCCGTGTTGAGCTTGGCGACGATCTCCGGCGGCGTGTGCGCGGGCGCCAGCAGGCCGAACCAGCCGGTCGACTCGTAACCGGGCAAGCCGCTCTCGGCCACGGTCGGAACCTCGGGCGAAAATTTCGAACGCTTGGCGCCGGTGGTGGCGATGGCCTTGAGTTTGCCGGCTTGGACAAAGGCCTGCACCGTGGTCGAGGGCGAGAACATCATGTCGATGCGTCCGCCCAGGAGATCCGTGACCGCCGGCCCGGTGCCCTTGTAGGGCACGTGCAGCATCTCGACATGGGCATCCTTCTCGAACAGCGCGCCTGACAGGTGCGACGCGGCGCCGATTCCCGACGAACCGAATGTGAGCGCATTGGGCTTGGCGCTCGCGAGCTTGATCAGTTCGGCCACCGAATTGGCCGCGACCTTTGGATTGACCACCAGCAGATAAGGCGGCGCCGCGACGACCGTGATCGGCGCGAAGAATTTATTGACGTCGAAGTTGCCGTCCGGCGCCAGCGCGGCGGAGGCCGCCATCAGCGCGCCGGTCGAGGCCATCAGCAGCGTATAACCGTCCGGCTCGGCCTTCACGAAAGCCTTGGTGCCGATACCGCCGGACGCGCCGGGCTGGTTCTCGACCACCACGGGCTGACCCCACTGCTCGGACAAGCGCTGGCCGATGATACGGCCAAGCACGTCGGTGCCGCCGCCGGGCGCGAAAGGCACCACCAGCTTGATGGCGCGGGTCGGATAGTCGGCGGCCATTGCGGGCGTAGCGGCCAGGCAGAGCAGCAGCAACGGCAGGCGCTTGAGCATGTCTCCTCCTCGCAGTCTTTTTCACATGGCCGTTTTCCGGTGGCCTTGCGGGTAATGCTACCGCATGCATTTGCTGCGTCAATTTTTTGCCGGATTGAGCTAGCATGCGAAGACCATGAGTTCGCGACCCAAACAAGCCGAGCCGCGCCCGGCGCCACGTCTGTACCTCGTCACGCCGCCGATTGCGGACGCGCAGGCGTTTTCCGTGAGCCTAGCCGCGGCCCTGGGCGCCGGCGATGTCGCCGCGGTGTTGCTGCGTTTCGCCGAGTCCGACGAGCGCACCCTGATCAATCGCGCCAAGGCGCTGGCGCCGCTCGTGCAGGATAAGGGAGCGGCGCTGCTGCTCGGCGGCCATGCCGAGCTGGTCGCGCGCGCCGGCGCCGACGGCGTGCATGTCACCGGCATGACGGCGTTCGACGGCGCGATCGCGCAGCTCAAGCCGGAGCGCATCGTTGGCGCCGGCGGCTTGACCACCCGCCATGACGCCATGACTGCGGCGGAAGCGGGCGCCGACTACGTCATGTTTGGCGAGCCCGGCGCCGCGGGCGAGCGGCCGGGCCTACAAGCCATCGAGGAGCGCGTCGCCTGGTGGGCAGAAGTATTCGAAGCGCCCTGCGTCGCCTATGCGGCCTCGCCAGCCGAGGTCGCGCCGCTGGTGACGGCCGGCGCCGATTTCATCGCCCTCGGCGATTGGCTCTGGCGCGATCCGCAGGCGAGCGTGGCGATAGTCGCCGAGGCCGCGAAGCATTTGCGTTTGCCGGAGAGCGCGGCATGAGGACGAGACTGCGCAACATAATGATCGCTGTCGCCGCCGTTGCGCTCGCCGCATCGGCCCTGGCGCAGCCCGCGAAAAAAAAGCAGCCGCCACCGCCACAGCCCCCGCCGCCGGCGCAACCACCCGCGGGCAATGTCGACCTGGCCTATGGCGCCTTTCAACGCGGCTATTTTCTGACGGCGTTTGCCGAAGCCACCAAGCGCGCGCAACAGGACGACCCGGCCGCCATGACGCTCCTCGGCGAACTCTACGCGCAGGGGCTCGGCGTCGGCCACAACGACACCAAAGCGGCCGAATGGTACAAGCTCGCCGCCGACCATGGCGACCGCGACGCCATGTTCGCGCTGGCAATGTTCAATCTCCAAGGCCGCGCCGGAGCGCGCAACCCCGACGAAGCCGCCCGCCTGCTGGCCGCCGCCGCCAAGCTCGGCCACGCCCCGGCCGCTTACGATCTCGGTCTGCTCTACTTGCAGGGCCAGCAGTTTCCGCAGGATTTCGCGCGCGCCGCCGAATTGTTAAAACAGGCCGCCGGCGCCGGCAACGCCGAGGCGCAATATGCCCTCGCCACCATGTACAAAGAGGGGCGCGGCGTTCCCAAGGACATCAATGAGGCGATGCGGCTGATGGGGCTTGCTTCCGTCGCCGGCAATCTCGACGCCATGGTGGAGTACGCCATCGCCGAATTCAATGGCGAGGGTGTCGAGAAGAACGAAGCGGCCGCCGCCGTTCTGTTCCTGGCCGCCGCCCGCCGCGCCAGCCCGATCGCACAGGACCGGCTGTCGCGCATCTATATGGCCGGCCGCGGCCTGCCGGCCGACCCGACCGAGGCGGTCAAATGGCACCTCATCGCCAAGGCGAGCGGGGCCAGCGATCCCGAACTCGACCTGTTCGTCAGCCAGCAGCGCTCGGATGTGCGCGCGGCCGCCGAGAAAGCCGCCAAGAAGTGGCTTTCGACCGCGACGCCGCGCTCTTGACGCCGCGCTTGCGCGCGGGCAGACCCCACGCGCCATGCACACCTCTCCGCTCCTCAACGTCATGATCGCGGCCGCGCGCAAGACCGCGCGCGCGCTCAAGCGCGATTTCGGCGAGCTGGAGAAGTTGCAAGTCTCGCTCAAGGGCCCGGCGAATTTCGTGTCGTCCGCCGACCGCCGCGCCGAGGAGACGCTTTACCAGGAACTGAGCAAGGCGCGGCCCGGTTACAGTTTTCTCGGCGAGGAAGGCGGCAGCCGCGACGGCGCCGACAAGTCGCATCGCTGGATCGTCGATCCGCTCGACGGCACCACCAATTTCCTGCACGGCATTCCGCAATTCGCGATTTCTATCGCGCTCGAGCGCGACGGCGCGGTGGTCGCCGGGCTGATCTACAATCCGGCGGTCGACGAGATGTTTATCGCCGAGAAGGGCAAAGGCGCGTTCATGAACGAGCAGCGCATCCGCGTCGCCGGCCGAAAACGCCTTGCCGAGTCGGTGATCGCCTGCGGGCTGCCGCATCGCGGCCGCGGCGATCTCGCGCTCGGGCGCAGAGAAACCGGCGCCGTGCAGGAGCACGTCGTCGGCTTGCGCCGTTTCGGCGCCGCCGCGCTCGATCTCGCCTGGGTCGCCGCCGGCCGCCTCGACGGCTATTGGGAGCGCGACATCAATCCCTGGGACATGGCGGCGGGAATAATTATGCTGCGCGAGGCCGGCGGCTTCGTTTCCGATTGCGAGGGCGGCGATGACATGTTCGCCAAGGGCCACATCGCCGCCGGCAACGACGCCATCCATAAAGAGCTGTTGCGCGTGCTCAAAGGGGCGGCAAACGCCTGACGCAGCGGTGTTTTGCGGGCACCGCAATTTGAACTCAATCCGCCGATTTATGCTGTCATCCCGGCACGGCGCATTTTTCCCTGTCACCGGTCTGTGGCATATTAAGTCGACCGGACTTAAGTCGGCATCAAACGCATGGCCAAGGAACTCGATCCGCTCAAACTGTCCTCGCCCCGCATCTTCCTGCTGCGGATGCTGGTGTTCGTCGTGCTCGGCGGGCTGGTTGCGTTCGTGCTGCACAAGCAGATCGAAACGGCCTTTATGGCCAACCCCGGGCTGAATTCGCTGATCATCTTGGTGCTGATCATCGGCATCGCGCTGTGCCTGCGCCAGGTGCTGCGCCTCTATCCGGAAATCGCCTGGGTCAACAATTTCCGCCTCGCCGATCCCGGCCTCGCGGTCGAGCGCGCGCCCGTGCTGCTGGCGCCGATGGCGGCGATCCTCGGCAGCCGCGTCGGCCGCATGGCGATGTCGTCGCAATTGATGCGCGGCATTCTGGATTCGATCGCCACCCGCCTCGACGAGTTGCGCGATATTTCCCGTTACATGACCGGACTTCTGGTCTTTCTTGGACTGCTTGGCACCTTCTGGGGCCTGATCGAGACGGTGAGTTCGGTCGGCGGCGTGATCCAGGGGCTCAAAGCCGGCGGCGATGCCGGCACCATGTTCGACTCCTTGCGCGAAGGCCTCGCCGCGCCGCTCAGCGGCATGGGCATTTCGTTTTCGTCGTCGCTGTTCGGCCTCGCCGGCTCGCTGGTGCTCGGCTTCCTCGACCTGCAATCGAGCCAGGCGCAGAACCGCTTCTACACCGAATTGGAAGATTGGCTCTCGACCGCGGTTTACGACCAGGCCGCCGAGCCGATCGTGGGCGGCGGCAGCGGGGAAATGCGATCCTCGATCGATCGCCTGCGCGAGGCGATCAACGAAGCCGGCACCAGCAAGGGCACCAATAACGCCATGGCCAATCTGGCCGAGGCGATCCAGGGCCTGGTGCATCACATGCGCACCGAGCAGCAGATGATCCGCGACTGGGCCGACAGCCAGGCCGAGCAGCAGCGCGAGATCAAGCGGCTCCTGGAAGTCATAGCGCGGGAGAAGGTGGACCGCTGATGGCGCTGGCACGCACACGGCGCGGCGACAGCGGCATGAACTACTGGCCGGGCTTCGTCGACGCGCTGTCGACGCTGATCCTCGGCATCATCTTCCTGCTCACCGTGTTCGTGGTGGTGCAATTCTATTTGCAACAGGAAGTCGCCGGCAAAGATACCGCGCTCTCACGCCTGAACGCGCAGATCGCCCAGCTCACCGAGCTGCTGTCGCTGGAAAAAACCGGCAAGGCCAATCTGGAGGACCAACTCGCGCAATTGCGCGCGTCGCTTGCCACCGCCGCGGATGAACGCGACAAATATAAAGGCATCGCCGAGGGCGCAGGCGTGGGCGCCGCCGCCGCGCAGGGCAAGGTTTCCGAATTGAGCGGCGCGCTCGAAGGGGAGAAGAAGATTTCGTCCAGGGCGCTGGCGCAGGTCGAGATTCTCAATCAGCAGATCGCCGCGTTGCGCCGGCAGTTGGCCGCAATCGAAGTGGCGCTCGACGCCTCCGAGAAGAAGGATAAGGAATCGCAGAACCGCATCGCCGATCTCGGCCAGCGGCTCAATCTGGCGCTGGCGCAGAAGGTGCAGGAGCTGACCAAATACCGCTCCGACTTCTTCGGCAAGCTGCGGCAAATCCTCGGCAACCGGCCCGACGTGCGCATCGTCGGCGACCGCTTCGTGCTTCAATCCGAGTTGTTCTTCGACACCGGCAAGGCCGACCTCAAACCGGAGGCGACCACCGAGCTCGACAAAGTGGCCGGCGCGCTGGTCGAACTGGAAAAGCAAATTCCCGCCGACATCGCCTGGGTCCTGCGTGTCGACGGCCATACCGACGTGCGGCCGGTCACCGGCGGCGTGTTCAAGTCGAACTGGGGCTTGTCGGCGGCGCGGGCGATCGCGGTGGTGCAATATCTCGTCGGCAAGGGCGTCTCGCCGCAGCGGCTGGTGGCCGCCGGCTTCGGTGAATTCCAGCCGATCGAGACCGGTACCACCGAGGACGCTTACAGGCGTAACCGCCGCATCGAGTTCAAGCTGACCGAACGGTGAGCTCCGGGGTTTTTCGCGACGGTGATTCGTGTTATCCTGCTGCAATGAATAAAATCGTTGAAGGCATTCTCGATCGCATCGCCGACTGGCCGGAAGAGGCCCAAGCTGAGTTGATGCAAGCTGTGACCAACATCGAGGTAAAGCACCTCGGCGTTTATCGCTTGTCCGACGATGAGCGCGCCGCCGTTCGCGAGGGTTTCACGCAATCGGAACGTAACGAATTTATTGCAGATGAAGTTGTCGCGGCTTATTTCAGCAAACATCGGGCATGAGAGTTAGGTATACGCCGCGCGCCTTTTCCGATCTCGAAGATATTCGCAGTTACATCCACGAGCATAATCCAGCGAATGCCGCTTGAAAGAGGCGAGGTGTAGCCGGTGTCGAACAAGCACCTTACCCTGCGTCCCTACTCCGCCGCCGACGAAGACGCGGCGATCGAGCTGTGGCGGCGCACCTGGACGCAGCATTATCCGCAGATCGATTTCGATTCGCGCGTCGACTGGTGGCGCGAACGCTGGCGCAAGGAACTGGTGCCGGCGGCGCGCATCGTCGTGGCGGAAATCGACGGCGAACTCGCGGGCTTCGTCACCATCGATCCGAAAACGATGTATCTCGACCAGATCGTGGTCGCGCCCGAGCAATGGGGTTCAGGGATAGCGCTCGCGCTGCTCGAGAAAGCCAAGCGGCTGTCGCCGCGCGGCGTGGTTTTGCACGTCAACAAAGACAACGCCCGCGCCATCCACTTCTACCAGAAACATGGCTTCGTCTACGACGGCGAGGACAAGAACCCGTGGTCGGGCAAACTGGTGAACCGGATGAAGTGGCTGCCGAAACGCTAAGGGTTGCCCCCGGTCAAGGCGCGCCGGCCAGCGACTGCGCCGCCGCAGCGTCGAAGAGTTTGGAATCCACTTTGAGATAGACGAGCTTTTCCTCGGCGATCACCACGGCCTCGGCCACGCCCGGCATCTGGCGCAGCCGGGCTGCAAGGCCTTCGGCGTCGGCCGCTTGCCCGTTGCCGAGGGGAATGAGCCTGGTGGTGAGATAGCTCGGCCGCGCCATGGTGGCCGCGGCCAACAGCCAGAGCAGCGCCAGCGCAACCGTCAGCGCGAAAACTCCCGCGCCGCCGCCGGTTTGGTTGGCCCAGCCGCCGGCCGCGCCGCCGGCGAAAATTCCAAGGAACTGCAAGCTCGAGTAAAGCCCAATGGCCGTGCCTTTGGCGTCGGGCGGCGCGACCTTGGTGATGAGCGAGGGCAGGCTCGCCTCCAGCACATTGAAGCCGGAAAAAAACACAACCAGCGCCGCCAGCAAGACGTATAAATTATGCGCGCCGAAAATGAGCATCGCCTGACTGGCGACGAGCGCCGCAACGGACGCCACGAACACGCTTTTCATGCGGCGATATTTCTCGGCAACAATGATCGCCGGCACCATCACGGCGATCGAAGCGAGCAATACCGGCAGATAGACCATCCAGTCTTTGCCGCTCGACAAATTGAGCGTGCCGCGCAGCAGGCCGGGCACCACCAGAAAGCTTGCGGTCAGCATCGCGTGCAACGCGAATATTCCGAAATCGAGCCGCAACAATTCGGAGTTGCGCAATACCGAGCCGATCAAGGCCGGAACAGTTTCGGCGTCGCGATGCACGCTGACGCGGCGCGGGTTCGGCACGACGAATTGGGTGATCGCGATGCCCGCGATAGCCAGCCCCACCATCAGCCAGAAGATGCCGCCGACGCCGATGAACGTCTCGGCGATCGGGCCGGCCACCAGCGCGACCATGAAGGACGCACCGATGGAGATGCCGATCACGGCCATCGCCTTGGTGCGGTTTTCCTCCGTGGTCAGATCGGCGACCAGCGCCAGGATCACGGAGCCGACGGCGCCCGCGCCCTGCAGCGCGCGGCCGACGATGACGCCGCCGATCGAGGTGGAGACTGCCGCCACCGCGCTACCGATTGCGAACAGGATCAGCCCGAAAGCGATCATGGGCTTGCGTCCCAATCTGTCGGACAGCAAGCCAAACGGGATCTGGAGCAGGCCCTGCGTCAGGCCGTAGATGCCGAGCGCCTCGCCGACCAGATAGGGATTTGAACCCGTCAGGTGCTGGGCATAGGCCGCAAACACCGGATAGATCATGAACAGGCCGAGCAGCCTGACGGAAAAGACCGCCGCCAGAGAGCCAGCCGCGCGGAATTGCTGTCGTTCCATTTCGCTTAATCCCACACTGACAGGCCAATGCCTGCCGGCTTGCCGCCCGCGCTCCCCTCCTGTATAGAGCCGCCAAATCCATTGCAATTCCGGCGCTTACGGTGATGCCGCGCGCCGCTTACGGAACAACACCATGAAGCAGGATCTCCATCCCGGCTACCACACCATCAAGGTGGTGATGACCGACGGCAGCGAATTCACCACCCGCTCGACCTGGGGCAAAGAGGGCGATGTCATGCATCTCGACATCGACCCGAAGTCGCATCCGGCCTGGACCGGCGGCCAGCAGCAATTGCTCGACCGCGGCGGCCGCCTGTCGCGCTTCCAGAAGAAATTCTCCGGCTTCCTGAAGGCCGAGGACAAGAAGGGCGACGAGAAAAAGCCCGAGGCGAAGAAGACGGAAAAGAAGGCCGACAAGAAATAACGAAAAACCCCCGCTCAGGCGGGGGTTTCCATTTAATGGCGGCGTGTGGCGCTTAAATGCTTTCCGCGCCGAAGGCCGCCTTCAAAAGGCCGAGCTGACGCTCGACCGGATTGATCGCCGCCGGCTGGCTGGGCAGAGCCTGCATGTGAATCGTTGAATCGAGCCTGCGCACCTTGCTTTGCAGCTTGAGCGAACGCTCGATCAGTTCACGCAAATTCGCCGGCAGCAATTCCAGATTGCTTGGGTCATGGAAGTCGACGGCGGAGAGCTTGACCTTGGTCTTCTCCTTGTTGGCCTGCGAGAGCGACATCTCGCCTTCCTTCACCGCCCGGTGCAACAGCAGCCAGGAGGCGAGCTGCATCAGCCGCGTGGTCAGCCGCATGCTTTCGGTGGCGTAAGCGAGCGCCGCGGCGCGCGCGAGCTCCTTGGATTCCTGCCGGCCGGGTCCGTCGAGATAGGTCGCGGTCTCTTCCACCAGCGCCATGCCGTCGCGGAACAGATCGGCGAAGGCCTGCGAATTGGCGAGCCGCGCGCCGAACGACACCGGCTGCAATTCGTTACTCGACTTGTCGAACATGACGCAACGCCTCACCCTTGGGGCTGTTACGCGCCCCGTTCGACGAACAGCATCGCGCGCGGCATCCCGTTCGTCCAGACCGCGGCGCGCAAACTTTATGACATAGTTGCCGGGCAAGCTTAAGAGCGCGGCCACCATGGCGGCCGCTCCTGTCCCGGAATGGGACAAAAAAGAGCCGCCGTTGCCGGCGGCTCGAAGTTGATAACAGGGAGGCGTCAAACAGAGTGGACAGGAGCCACTCAATGTCCATGAAGATGGACGATCCGAGTAATGATCGAGAAAGCTTAACGACGCGTTAAGAACTTGCCGCCAATGCCGAAAATTTTGGAGCGCGCGGTGCGGCGTTACCGTTTGAAGAATTGATCGGCCGCGTTGCGCGACGCTTGCGCCTTGGTCATCGCGGCTTCCAGCCGGGCGATTTCCTGCTTGAGCAGCGCAATACACTCGGCCAGATCCTCGGCGGACAGCAGATAAAGGTCCTGCCCGATCTCGTGCGCGATTTTTTTCTTCGGCTTGTCGTCTTCGTCGATCACTGCCATGGCGCCTGAATTTAACCGTCGTTTGGCCGGTTGTCACATCGCCATGGTGTCCCTAAACATTGACTCGCCTGAACAAGAGGCCTGCCGACAAACACGAGGAACCCATGACCGCCATTCCAGACCGCATGACCGCCATCGGAATCAAGGCCTTTGGCGGGCCTGAAATGCTGGCGCCGGAAGAGCGCGCGGTGCCGTCACCCGACGCCGGCGAAATCCTGGTGAAAGTCGCGGCCGCCGGCGTCAACCGGCCGGACGTGATGCAGCGGCAGGGAAACTACCCGCCGCCGCCCGGCGCGCCGGATATTCCGGGTCTCGAAATTGCCGGCGAAGTCGTGGCGGTCGGACCGAACGTCAAGCGCTGGAAAATCGGCGACCGCGTTTTTGCACTCGTGGTCGGCGGCGGCTATGCCGAATATTGTCTGGCGCATGAAAGCCACGCGCTGCCGCTAAGCGGGTTGCCGATGACCGAAGCCGCGGCCACACCGGAAACCTTCTTCACGGTCTGGCATAACATGGTCGAGCGCGGCGGCCTCAAAAGCGGCGAGACTTTTCTGATTCATGGCGGCTCGTCGGGCATCGGCACCGCCGCCATCCAGATTGCGAGAGAACTCGGCGCCCGCGTCATCGCAACCGCGGGCTCGGACGAAAAATGCGCGGCCTGCCGCAAGTTGGGCGCCGCCGTCGCCATTAACTATAAAACCGAGGACTTCGTCGCCGCCACCCTGGCGGCCACCGCCGACAGAGGCGCAGACCTTATACTGGACATGGTCGGCGGCGATTACATCAATCGAAATTACCAGGCGGCCGCGGTGGAAGGGCGCATCGTGCAGATCGCGTTTCAGGGCAAATCGAAAGCGACGGCCGATTACCGCATCCTGATGGTCAAGCGGCTGCATCACACTGGCTCCACGCTGCGCAACCGGCCGGTCGCCGACAAAGCGGCGATCGCACGCGCACTCGAGGACAACGTGCTGCCGATGCTGAAAGCGGGCAAGGTCAGACCGGTGATCTACAAAACTTTCCCGTTGCGCGAGGCTGCCGCCGCCCACGCGCTGATGGAAAGCAGCAGCCACATCGGCAAGATTGTGCTAACTCTTTGAACAAACGATCAATATCTTGCTCGCGGACGGCAGAACCGGTACTCCTGAGCAGCGCATGAGCCGCGAAATCGGCGCAATGTCGCAGCAAAACCGGGCGAGGTGAAATTGATCGCAGATTTTCACCGTCGGCGGGGCCGGATCAGCAAAATGACAGGCACTGCCGCGGCCGCAGGTTTCAGATTGATTTTGCGACGCTGCGCGATCGCAGCCGCTCTGGCGTTCGCCGTTTCGCTGCTGGCGGGCGAGCCTGCGCGCGCGATCGAGGCCGTCAACGTCAAACTCGACGCCTCGGCGATCGATCTTACCGCCGCCACCGAGGTGCAAAAAACCGAAACCGACAAGGTGCAGGTCTCCACCGCACCTGGCACCGACGGCATCGTGCGCCGCATCGAAGTGCGCGCGCGCGAGCACAACAACAACTGGGCGGTGTTCGCCCTCACCAACAATTCCGATGAGCAGATCGATCGGCTGATCGTCGTGCCGCATTACCGCATGGTCGGCTCCGGCCTGTTCTGGCCCGATCTCGGCCTGTCGCGCATCGCCTCGATCACGCCGAGTTCGGGCGATCGTCCGCTGCGGCAGGAGAACACCACCGCCGACATTTTCCGCGTCACGCTCGATCCCGGCACGGTGATTACATTCGTTGCCGAGCTGCGTACCGACAAACTTCCGCAAATTTATTTGTGGGAGCCGGACGCCTACAAGGACAAGGTCAATTCCTTCACTTTGTACTACGGCATCGTCATCGGCATCGCAGGACTTTTAGCTCTATTCCTGACCATTCTCTTTGTCGTCAAGGGATCCGTCATGTTCCCGGCCGCCGCCGCGCTCGGCTGGGCGGTATTGATCTATATCGGCATCGATTTCGGATTCTGGGGCAAGGTTTTCGACATGTCGGCCGGCGCCGAGCGCGTCTGGCGCGCCTGCGGCGAGGCCATCCTGTCGGCGACGCTGCTGGTGTTTCTGTTTGCCTATCTCAATCTGTCGCGCTGGCATGTGCGCTACGCCCACATCACCATCGCCTGGCTGGCGGCCCTTGCCGCGCTCATTGCCGTGGCGGTGTTCGATCCGGCCGTCGCCTCCGGCATCGCGCGCATGTCGCTCGCCGGCATCGCCGTGTTCGGGCTCGCGCTCGTGATCTATCTCTCCACGCATGGCTTCGACCGCGCGGTGCTGCTGATACCGACCTGGCTTTTGCTGGTGGTGTGGACCGGCGCCGCCGGACTTGCGGTCACCGGGTTCGTCACCAACGACATCATCGGTCCCGCGCTGCTCGGTGGCCTGGTGCTGATCGTGATGCTGATCGGCTTCACGGTGATGCAGCACGCCTTCGCCGGCGGCGTCACCCACGGCATCGTCTCCGATGTCGAAAGACGCGCGCTCGCGCTGACGGGCGCCGGCGATTTGATCTGGGACTGGGACGTTTCCGCCGACAAGGTCTACACCAGTCCGGAAACCGAGCAGCTGCTGGGCGTGAAGCGCGGCACGCTGGAAGGACCGGCGGCCACCTGGCTCGACGTGCTCCATCCGCTCGACCGCGACCGCTTCCGCGCCTCGCTCGACAGCGCGGTCGAACAACGGCGCGGGCGCCTGAACCAGGAATTCCGGCTGCGCGCGGCCGACGGCCATTATCTGTCGTTTTCGCTGAAAGCACGCCCCGTGGTCGGCTCCGACGGCGAAGTGGTGCGCTTAGTCGGCACGCTCACCGACATCACCGATTTCAAGAAAGCCGAGGAACGGCTGCTGTTCGACGCGGTGCACGACAATCTCACCGGGCTGCCCAACCGTGAGCTGTTCATCGACCGCCTGGGGGCGGCCTTCGGCTTTGCCCGTTCCGACCCACAGATCCGGCCCTCAATCCTGGTGATCGATCTCGATCGTTTCAAGCAGGTCAACAACTCGGTCGGCATCGCCATCGGCGATTCGATCCTGCTCACCATCGCGCGCCGTCTCAGCCGTCTGCTCAAGCCGCAGGATACGCTGGCGCGGCTGTCGGGCGACCAGTTTGCCTTGATCCTGATGTCCGAAAAGGAACCCGCGCGCATCGTGGCCTTCGCCGAAACGATCCGCCGCACCTTGCGCGCGCCGATCGGCTTCAACGACCGCGAAATCTTTATCACCGCCTCGATCGGGCTGGCGCTCGCCGAAAGCCAGCCTAACCGCACCGACGAAGTGCTCAAGGATGCCGAATTGGCGATGTATCACGCCAAGCGGATCGGCGGCGACCGCATCGAGATCTTCAAGCCGGCGATGCGCTCGCGCAAGACCGACCGGCTCACCATGGAATCGGAATTGCGCCGCGCCATCGAGCGCGAAGAGATCAAGGTGCTGTACCAACCGATCGTGCGGTTGGAGGATCGCGCCATCGCCGGCTTTGAGGCGCTGGCGCGCTGGGATCACCCCAAACTCGGCCGGCTGTCGCCGGTGGAGTTCATCACCATCGCCGAGGAAATCGGCCTGATCGCCGATCTCGGCTTGTTCGTGCTCGAGCGCACCGCGCGCCAGCTCGCGCTCTGGCAGACAACCAGCCGCGGACGCGAGCCGATCTTTGCGTCCGTCAACGTGTCGTCGCGCCAATTGCTGCGCCACGACCTGATCCAGGACCTGCGCAGCGTGCTGTCACGTTCGGCGCTGGCGCGCGGCACGCTGAAGCTGGAAATCACCGAATCGCTGGTCATGGAAAATCCCGAGCACGCCGCGCAGATGCTCACGCGCATCAAGGAACTCGGCGCCGGCCTGTCGCTTGACGATTTCGGCACCGGCCATTCCTCGCTCGCCTATCTGCAGCGGTTTCCATTCGACACGATCAAAATCGATCAGTCGTTCGTGCGCACCACCGCCACCGGCAAGCGGCCGGTGATCCTGCATTCGATCATCGCGCTGGCGCACGATCTCGGCATGGAAGTGGTGGCGGAGGGCGCCGAGAGCGATTCCGACGCGGTCGAACTCTATCAGATGGGCTGCGAATACGCGCAAGGATTCGCGTTCGGCGAGCCGATGAGCGCGCAGGCGGCCGGCGGGCTTCTCAACAGCATGGGAATAGCGGCCGTGCAGTAGAACCGTCACGAACCGGGCGCCATTCCGCGCGAGTTCCAGTCAAAAGTAGCAATGACATCGCCGCCGAAAAATATCGATCAAGCGACGGTTGAAGGCTTCGGCCGCGAGTGGTCGGCCTTTACGCAGTCGGAAGCCAATCTTTCGGCGCAAGACCGGCGCGCGATGTTCGACGGCTATTTTTCGATATTTCCCTGGGAGACGCTGCCGCCGGGCAGCATCGGCGCCGATATCGGCTGCGGCAGTGGGCGCTGGGCATTGCTGGTTGCGCCGCGCGTCGGCCACCTGCACGCGCTCGACGTTGCCGCCGAGGCGCTCGATGTCGCGCACAACAATCTCGCGGGTCTCCGCAATGTCAGCTTGCATCAGGCCTCCGTGTCGGCCTTGCCGTTCGCAGACGGCGCGCTCGATTTCGCCTATTCGCTCGGCGTGCTGCATCACGTTCCCGACACCGTGCAGGCGCTCCGCGACATCGCGGCAAAACTCAAGCGCGGTGCGCCGTTTCTGGTTTATCTTTATTATGCGTTCGACAATCGCTCGGCGTTCTACCGCATGCTCTGGAAAATTTCGAACGCCGGACGGTTGATTTTGTCGCGCGCGCCTTATCGGGTTCAGATCGCGGCGACGACCGTCATCGCCTATCTGGTCTATTGGCCGATCGCGCGCATGGCCGCCTTGCTCGACAAGATCGGAATGCTGCCGCGCTCATGGCCGCTGACCTATTACCGCCACCGGTCGTTCTATGTGATGCGCACCGACGCCTTCGACCGGTTCTGCACGCGGCTGGAGCAGCGGTTTACGCGCGCGCAAACGCAAGCCATGTTGGCGGCCGCCGGTTTCGAACAGATCAGATTCTTCCGAAAACGAACCGTATTGGGTCGCGGTCGCGAAAAAATCATGAGCTTTTTTTGCGCTCGATTTACCGCGCTAGGCGTGACCCGAATCGCTCGACAACATGCCGGGTTCGACTCCGATCTTTCGCAGCGCCTTTTCGTATTTGATGCCGGTGTCGGTGCCGAAGATCAGCTCCGGGTCGGCGGCGCAATGCAGCCAGCCGTTCTGCTGGATTTCGTTCTCCAGCTGTCCGGGCGCCCAGCCGGCGTAACCGAGCGCGAGGATGGCGCTCTCCGGGCCGTTGCCGCGCGCGATCGCCTTGAGGATGTCGAGCGTGGCGGTAAGGCAGATGCCCTCGTCGATCGGCAGTGTCGAATTCTCGATGAAAAAGTCGGCCGAGTGCAGCACGAAGCCGCGTCCGGTTTCCACCGGACCGCCCTTGAGCACCTTGACGTCTTCCGCCTGCACCGGCAATTGGATGCGCTCGGCCGCCGGGATCACTTCAAGCTGCACGAGCAAGTCCGGAAATTTGATGTTGCCGGCGGGCTGGTTGACGATAATGCCCATGGCGCCTTCGCTGGAATGCGCACAGACATAGATGACCGCGCGCGTGAACCGCTCGTCGTCCATCGCCGGCATCGCGATCAGCATCTGACCGTCGAGGTAGCCGCGTGCCGCCTTGCCGGATGATTTGCGGGGAAGCTTCATGATAAAAGGTTACCCAATCAGCGCGCCTTTGCAAACGAAGCGCGCGGCCACAAGTTCAATCGCTCCGCTGTCATATTCAACCAAGCAATTGTGGCGAAATCGCCGCGCTGCCCACGATGCGCTCAAGCGATGCTCACAATGAATTCAGTGGCGAAGCCGGTCCCGACCGTTTAGATCGGGCGCCATGAAAACGATGATCGGCCCACTCGCCGCGACCTTGGCGGCCTGCGGCATCGCGGCGCTGTCCGGCGGGTCGGCGCGCGCCGCCGACGCCTCGCCCTGGGTCGAGGATTTGAGCTCGGCGATGCGCCTGATTGCCGGCGCCAATACGCGCGGCGCCGAGAGCCTGCGCGCCGGCATCGAAATCAGGCTGAAGCCGGGCTGGCATACCTACTGGCGTTATCCCGGCGATTCAGGCGTGCCGCCACGCTTCAGTTTTTCCGGCTCGGACAATGTCGCCACCGTGAAGGTGCTTTATCCAGCACCGCACGCATTCACCGACGAGGCCGGCACCACCATCGGCTACAAAGACGACGTGATCTTTCCGCTGCGGGTTTTCCCGCGCGACAAAGAAAAGCCGGTCACGCTCCACCTCAAGATCGACTATGCCGTGTGCGAAAAACTGTGCGTGCCGGTCGAGGCGCGCGCCGAGTTGACGCTGCCGGGCGAAGCCGGCGCAACCGACGCTGCGCTGAGCGCCGCGGAGGCCCTTGTGCCCAAGCCCGTGACCGCAGCCGAGGCCGGCTTGACTGCAAAAATCGTGAGTGACGACAAACGCAAGCCGCTGGTCTACGTCGATCTCGCGGCGACCACCGGGGAGCCAGTCGAACTGTTCGTGGAAGGCCCGACGGCGGAATGGGCCCTGCCCATCCCAAAACCCGCGCAAGGCGCGCCGGCCGGGCATCAGCATTTCGGTTTCGAGCTGGACGGGATGCCGCCCGGGGTGAGCCCCAAGGGCCCGTTCGAACTGACCTTCACCATCGTCAAGGCCGGCCGCGCCAGCGAAGTCAAAACTCATCTCGACTAAGCAGACCTAAGGGCGCTATTTTGCGCGTCTGGATATTCAACAAAAGCAACGCAAGAGGGACCCCATGCCTATCAAGGTTGGCGACAAGCTGCCCAATGCCACGTTCCGCACGATGACCGCCGAAGGCCCCAAGCCCAAGACCACCGACGAGGTCTTCAAGGGCAAGAAAGTCGCCCTGTTCGCGGTGCCCGGCGCCTTCACGCCGACCTGCAACAACAAGCACCTGCCGAGCTTCCTGAGCAATATCGACGGCATCAAAGCCAAGGGCGTGCAGACCGTCGCCGTGACCGGAGTCAACGACGTGTTCGTCATGGAAGCCTGGAAGAAGGCGACCGGCGCCGACGGCAAAATCGATTTTCTCGCCGACGGCAATGGCGAATTCGCCAAGGCCATCGACATGGCCTTCGACGGCTCGGGCAACGGGCTCGGCACCCGCTCGAAGCGCTATTCGATGCTGGTCGACGACGGCGTGGTGAAGTCGCTCAATATCGAGGACGCGCCCGGCAAGTGCGACATCTCCGGCGGCGACGCCCTGCTCAAGCAGCTTTAGCCAGCTTCGTCATGCCCGGCCTTATGCCGGGCATGACAGAAATTATTTCGACTTCATCGCTCCGATCGCGCCGGCGCGGGCGGCGACCAGGCCGTCGCGCGCCAATTGATCGGCGCGCTCGTTCATGGCGTGGCCGGCGTGGCCCTTCACCCAGTGCCAGCGCACGTCGTGATGGCCAAGCGCGGCATCCAGCCGCTTCCACAGATCGACGTTTTTCACCGGCTTCTTGTCGGCGGTGCGCCAGCCGTTTTTCTTCCAACCATTGATCCAGCCGGTGATGCCGCCGCGCACGTATTCGCTGTCGGTGTAAAGGTCGATCGAGCAAGGGCGCTTCAAGGCTTCCAGCGCCGAGATCGCCGCCATCAACTCCATGCGATTGTTGGTGGTGTGCGGTTCGCCGCCGTGCAGTTCTTTTTCGTGATCGCCAAAAGCGAGGATCGCGCCCCAGCCGCCCGGCCCCGGATTGCCCGAGCAGGCGCCATCGGTATGGATGGTGACGCGCTGCTCGCTCACGGTATTTTCTTTTTGCGCATGATCTTGTCCGAAAACCGGTTCCCACTTTTCGGGATCATGCGCTGATCCCATAGTCGCCGACGCCTTTCACCGACTGGTGGAAGCGCAGCTTACGGAAGTATTCCAGCGGATCCTTCGGCTTGACCAGCGCGCCATCCGGCACCGCCAGCCAGTCAACCAAGCGTGTCAGCAGAAAGCGCATGGCGGCGCCGCGCGCCAGCATGGGAAGCGCCGCGCGCTCCTCTGCTCGCAGCGGGCGCACCTTGCCGTAGGACTTCAGCAGCGCGCGGCCCTTGGTGACGTTGTAGGAGTGATCCGGCTCGAAACACCAGGCGTTGAGGCAGACCGCGACGTCGAAAGCGAGCGTGTCGGTGCAGGCAAAATAAAAATCGATCAAGCCCGACAACTTGTCGCCCAGGAAGAACACGTTATCCGGAAACAAATCGGCGTGGATCACGCCCTGCGGCAGCTCGCGCGGCCAGGTCTTTTCCAGCACGTCGAGTTCCTTGACGATTTCATTGCACAGTCCCGGCCTGATGCTGTCGCCGCGCACGCCGGCGTGCTCATAGAGCGGCCGCCAGCTTTCGATGCCCAATGCGTTCGGCCGCTTCATCTTGAAATCGGCGCCCGCGAGATGCAGGCCGGCGAGCGCTTCGCCCACCGCCGCGCAATGGCCGGTATTGGGGCGGCGGATCCATAAACCGTCGAGAAATGTCACGATCGCCGCGGGCCGGCCGGCGAGTTTGCCAAGCATGCCGCCCTGCCGGTTTTTCACCGGTTGCGGGCAGGTGATGCCGCGCGAGGCGAGATGCTCCATCAGCGCCAGGAAAAACGGCAAGTCCTTCTCGGCGACGCGCTTTTCGTACAGCGTGAGAATGAAATTCCCGGCGGTCGTATGCACGAGGAAATTGGAATTCTCCACGCCCTCGGCGATGCCCTTGTAAGAGCGCAGCTCGCCGATCTGGTAGCCGGAGAGAAATTCGTCGAGCTCGTCGGCGCTGACGTCGGTATAGACGGCCATGGCAGGCTCACTCCGCCGCCTGGTTCTCCCGCAGCGGGCGGGGCAGCGGAAAGAACACCCCCTCCTCGGCGGCGGAGACGGTCTCGACGCTGATCGCGTAATGCTGCGCGAAGGCCTCGAGAATCTCCTCGACCAGCACTTCCGGCGCCGAGGCGCCGGCGGTGATGCCGAGCCGCGCGATGTCTTTATAGTCGTTCCAGTTGATATCGGCGGCGCGCTGCAGCAGCGCGGCGCGCGGACAGCCGGCGTGCTGGGCCACTTCCTTGAGCCGCTGGGTATTCGAGGAATTGGGCGAGCCGACCACGATCATGGCGTCGACCACCGGCGCCACACGCTTGACCGCTTCCTGCCGGTTGGTGGTGGCGTAGCAGATGTCTTCCTTGTGCGGCCCGGTGATGTTCGGGAAGCGCGCCTTGAGCCGCTCGACGATCGCCGCGGTATCGTCGACCGACAGCGTGGTCTGCGTCACATAGGCCAATTTATTGGCGTCGCGCGGGGTGAAATTTTCCACATCGGTCAAAGTCTGAATCAGCGTGATGGCGCCCGCGGGCAGTTGCCCCATGGTGCCGATGACTTCCGGATGGCCGGCGTGTCCGATCAAGACAATTTGACGCCCGCGCCGGTGATGAATCTCGGCCTCGCGGTGCACCTTGGTGACCAGCGGACAGGTGGCGTTGAGCGCCAGGAGATTGCGGCGCGCGGCTTCCTCGGGAACTGCGCTCGGCACGCCATGGGCGGAAAAGATCACCGGGGCGCCGGTATCGGGGACCTCGTTGAGTTCCTCGATGAAAATCGCGCCCTTGGCGCGCAGGCCCTCGACCACGTAGCGGTTGTGCACGATTTCGTGGCGCACATAGACCGGCGGCCCGTAAATCGCGAGCGCACGCTCCACCGATTCGATGGCGCGCACGACGCCGGCGCAGAAGCCGCGCGGCGAGCACAGCAGCACTTTGAGTGCGGGCTTTTCGGTGGTGTCGGCCATCAGGTCCTCGAAATCGCGCCGGTTTTGCGCGAATTTCTAGCCCCGACATGGGACGCCTCGCCCAGCCCTGTCAAGCCGTGAGTGTTGCAAGGCCCTAAGTGAGCCCCTATATTCCGGCCACTTTCCGATCATCACCGATGATCTGGTGCTTCGCCCGGCGGGCGGGCGAAGCGTAGAGGAGATATGCTCATGGCGACCGCTGCCCCCTTGATGCCGAAGGCGACCGCCGTCTGGCTCTTGGACAACACCGCGCTGTCGTTCGACCAAATCGCCGAATTCTGCAAGCTGCATCCGCTCGAGATCAAGGCGATCGCCGACGGCGACGCCGCGCAAGGCATCAAGGGCCTCGACCCGATCCAGACCGGGCAGTTGACGCGCGAACAAATCAGCGCGGCGGAGGCCGATCACAGCATTTCGCTCAAGCTGGCCAGCCAGAAAACTTCCGTGCCGCAGCCCGAGCGCACCGGCAAGAAAGGCCCGCGCTACACGCCGGTGTCGCGCCGCCAGGACCGGCCGAATGCCATTTTGTGGCTGGTACGCAATCATCCCGAGTTGAAGGACAGCGCGATCATGCGCCTCGTCGGCACCACCAAGTCGACGATTTCGGCGATCCGCGAGCGCACCCACTGGAACGCCGCGGCTCTTGCGCCGATGGATCCAGTGACGCTGGGCCTTGCCACGCAGACCGATCTCGATTTCGAGGTCAACCGCGCCAACAAGGAAAAGCCGGCGCCGGCCGATACCGGCGCGACGCTGCTGCCCGCCGCCGAGACCACCGCGCGCAAGGAAGCCGAAGTTGCCGCGGCCGCCGCCGAGGCCGAGAACAAGCCGGGCGGCAGCGACCTCAATGTCTCCGCCGTGTTCGCCAAGCTCAAGCAATTGGGCGGCAAAGGCGACAAAAACGAAGACGGCGAGTAGGAAAACGCCCGCTCCTCAGGCGCGGTGCCAGACCGTCACCGATATCTTATTGGCGGCATCGAGGACTTGGCGCGTACCGGCGCGAAGGCCGTGCTGCGTCATGACCTGCTCGGGCGAGAGACCCGGCACGCCGGGAAAAACCGGCCGGCCGCCGGGCAGCCGCACGCCGGGCGCGCGCGACAAATGGAATGCGGCGTAGCGGTCGAGAAACATTCCGAACACCGCGGTGCCGCCGACCACGCCCAAACTTCCGTTGGCGAGCCCGAGCGCGGTCCAGGCCTCCTCGAACGTATTGATGGCCGGATTCCACAAGATGCCTTTGGCGTTGCCGGGATCGGGCGTGATTTTCCTGATGCCGCCGGTGACGGTGATGCGGCGGCGCAACGGCGAATGCGGTTGCTGTTCGTGCGAGTGGCGCCCGTGGATGACCGCCTCGACTTTGTCGAGCCCGTCGGCAAAATAGCGCTGGTCGGCCTCGAACTTGAGCGTCTCCGGCATCACGCCGCTCGCATCCGCCAGCATGCCGTCCTCGGAAACGATGGCGTAGCCTTCGATGCGCGCCGGTAAAGTCATTGTCATTCGCCTGCTTTGCGCGCGGTGCGTGGACCCGAAATCCAGACGCGCGTCTTGAGACTAGCAAATGGGCGCGCGAAAGCGCCCCTGTTCTTTAACGGCGCGGGGTACGCCAGCCTTCTCTTTCCTTCCCTCAGCAAAGCTGAGGGGATGGAGCGCCAAGCGGCGCACCAGTCTTCCGTCGTGCCGCATCCTCTTTTGAAGGATGCGGGCGCCTCTCGGCGCTCCATGGCGGCGTTCTCATTCCGGCGCCGGGCCGCGCTTTCGGGGTCCGTTTCGCCTCGCCTCCGGCTCGAAGCTCGCGGCGCCTTTCGGGTCAACCGCTTCTTTCGAGCCTCGGGCAAGCCTCGACGGCCCGCCGTCAGCCAGCTCCTGGCAGGAGGCCCTTGTGCCTCCGGGCGGAGCCCCGGCGCCGCCCGGGGTGCGTGGCTTGCGAACCACGCCCGCGGGCGCCGCACCTGCCCCACTTCAAGAACGCCTCTAGAAGCGCCCCTCATTGGGCAGGTACGGCGAACATGGCGGAGGAATTTGGCAGAATTATGACTTTATTCCTAGTCATAGTGTATGCACAATTAGTATTTACATGATATCTCATGCGGCATGGAGTTCGAATGGGACGAACACAAGTGGGCGCAGATATTCGCGGAACGCGCGCTCGATTTCGTGGGCGCTTATCGGTTCTTCGACGGCCGGCCAGCGAGTCATCAGGAAACGGCACGTGTTGGCGAGGAGCGATGGAAGACAACTGCAATCATAGAAGGTGTGCACTTCACGCTGGTGTGGTGCTGGCGCGGCGAGAAAATCCGCATAATCACAATGAGACGAGCGCATGAAAAAGAAATCAGGACATATCGTCAGTTACACGGCGGCTGAGCTGCGCGCCATGGAACAGCGTGGCGAGTCCAAGACCGACTGGAAGGCGGCGGCAAAAAAGCCCCTGCCCTCCGGCGACGATCCCGACGACGCGATGGAAGACATCGACTGGGCAACGGCCGAACTGCCTATGCCGCGACGCAAGGCGCACACGACCATGCGCCTCGACGCCGACGTGCTCGACTGGTTCCGCGCGCAGGGCAAAGGTTATCAGACGCGGATCAACGCGATCCTGCGGAGGTATTTCGAGCAGCATATGCGGTGAAGATGATCGTGCTCATGGCGAGAAGCGCCGAAGCCGGCCAGCATTGCGGATTATGTCGAGGCGTGAGACGCCCGGCTCATGACCGCGCGATCTGCAACAGGTCGATCCAGGCGTCGTCGATCTGGGTGACGCGCTCGCTCGCCTGACGTGCCAATGTGAGCACCACCTGAGCGTCGTCGTGGCCCAATTCGGTCATGCCGTGGCCGACCAGCACGAGCGCGCGCAACAGCGCGATCGCCTCCTCCATCGGCTCATGCATCTTGATGGCCAGCGTTGTGGCCGGATGCTCCGGCTCACGGCTGGACGCAGGACGATCTCGCCGCTCGTTCCGGCGTGTCGCAGCCAACGATCAAGCGTCTCGAAGCCGAAGGCGGCGAACTCGGCGGCCGCGAAGAGACAGGCGAGAAGATTCGCCATGCGCTGGAAAAAGCCGGCATCGAATTCACCAACGGCAATTCGCCGGGGGTGAGGTTGAAGGGCAAGAAAGCTTAGGGCGCCGCACCTGCCCTACTTCAAGAACGCCTCTAGGAGAATTTAATTAAAGACGCTCATTCTGAATGAGCAGGATAGAGCGGATCGCATTTTGGTCGGGGACCAATGGTGCAAAGCGAAACCGTGCCGAGCCATCGGTCGGTCACCACAGCGAAAAAGGTACCCCCGGAAGGCTTTGCATCAATTCGATACATCCAAGCAAAAATGATTAGTGCAACTATTAGATAAGCGAGCAACGCCTCAGCCGTGTTTGTCATTCGTACCGCCCTCCCAGTCCTCTAACACTGCCCCAGATCAGACATTTCCCGTAGCTTGTCAGTTCCGATACGCAAAAGCCGTGCGTCAGGCGACCTTATGATGTCGAAAGTCACTATCTCCGCATTTTTCACAATCCCACCTCTGAACCTCAACAGTCTTTTCAAGCCGGGTGTACGATAAGCGGGCGGCTCTTTCGCCGCAGTGACGACAAACATCCGCAGGCCATTTACCACCTAGCTTGTCTTCGAGCTCCGCGACTTTTCGCTTTAGTTCATCAACCTCATTCGGCACCTGCTGTAGTCGCGCCCAGCCTGGAATGCGGTCTAAGGCTTTAAGCATGTCGTCGATTACACCCATCCGCTATCCTCCCACCCCCTTCTCCTTCAACGCCACGCCGATCTCGTCGAGCACCTTGGGGTCCTCGATCGTCGCCGGCATCGTCCATTTGTCGCCGTCGGCCATCTTCTTGATGGTGCCGCGCAGAATCTTGCCGGAGCGCGTTTTCGGCAGCCGCGCCACCGTGATCGCCAGCTTGAACGCCGCGACGGGGCCGACTTTGTCGCGCACCAGCTGAACGATCTCCTTCTCGATCTCGGCCGGCGGGCGGTTGACGCCGGCCTTCAAGACGATGAAGCCGCAGGGCACCTCGCCTTTCATCTCGTCCTTGATGCCAAGCACGGCGCATTCGGCGACGTCCGCGTGCGCGGCCAGCACCTCCTCCATGCCGCCGGTCGACAGCCGGTGGCCGGCGACGTTGATGATGTCGTCGGTGCGGCCCATCACCCAGACATAGCCGTCGTCGTCGATGTAGCCGGCGTCGGCGGTTTTGTAGTAGCCGGGAAATTCCGCGAAATAGCTCTCGATGCAGCGCGCGTCCTGCTGCCACAACGTGGGGAGCGCGGCCGGCGGCAGCGGCAGCTTGACCACCAGCGAGCCGACGGTGCCGCGCGGCACGGGCTTCGAGGCCTCGTCCACCACTTCCATCGCGTAGCCCGGCATCGGCACGGTCGCCGAGCCGTGCTTGACCGGAAGCGCGCCGAGGCCCACCGGATTGCCGCAGATGCACCAGCCGGTTTCGGTCTGCCACCAGTGATCGATCACCGGCTTTTTCAGTTTGTCTTCTGCCCATTGGACCGTCGGCGGATCGGCGCGCTCGCCGGCCAGAAACAGCGTGCGGAATTTCGACAGATCGTATTTGCCCATTAGCTTGGCGTCGGGGTCTTCCTTCTTGATGGCGCGGAACGCGGTCGGTGCGGTGAACAGCGCCACCGCCTTGTGCTCGGCAACGACGCGCCAGAACGCGCCGGCGTCGGGCGTGCCGACCGGCTTGCCCTCGTACATCACCGAGGTGGCGCCATGAAACAGCGGCGCGTAGACGATGTAGGAATGGCCGACCACCCAGCCGATGTCGGAGGCGCACCACCAGATCTCGCCCGGCTTGACGCCATAGAGATTTTCCATCGACCACTTGAGCGCGACCAGATGGCCGCCATTGTCGCGCACCACGCCTTTCGGGATTCCCGTCGTGCCGGAGGTGTAGAGAATATAAAGCGGGTCGGTGGCGGCGACCGGCACGCATTCGGATGTCTTGGCGTAATTGACCGCGTGCTCCCAGGTTTTGCGCCAGTCGTGGTCGCGGCCCTCGACCATGGTGGCTTCGCATTGCGGGCGCTGCAGGATGAGACAGGCGTCCGGCTTGTGCTTGGCCAGCCGGGTCGCCTCATCGAGCAGCGGCTTGTAGGGCACCACGCGCTGCGCCTCGATGCCGCAACTGGCTGAGAGGATGAGCTTGGGCTTGCAGTCGTCGATGCGGGTGGCGAGCTCCTTGGGCGCGAAGCCGCCGAACACCACGGAGTGGATCGCGCCGATGCGCGCGCAGGCCAGCATGCCGAACACGGCCTCCGGCACCATCGGCATATAAAGGATGACGACGTCGCCTTGTTTGACGCCGAAGTCGCGCAGCATGGAGCCGAGCAGTTGCACCTCGGATAACATGCGGCCGTAAGTGAAAGTCTGCTTGGTGTTGGTGACCGGGGAATTGTAGATCAGCGCCGGCTGGTTGTTGCGCGCGGCGATGTGGCGGTCGAGCGCGTTGTAGCAGGTGTTGACGACGCCGCCGGGAAACCAGCGGCCGTAGAGGCCGAGGCTTTTGTCGAAGACTTTCTTCGGCTGCTCGATCCAGTCTACGCCAGCCGCCGCCTCCCCCCAGAAACCTTCCGGGTCGCGCTGCCAGCGCGCGTAGACGTCGTGATAGCGGCTCGAACGGGCGTCCATTGCCTTGTCTCCCGGGCGCTTGAGCCGCGATTGTGGAACGGCCCGCATGCGCAAACAAGGCTGGTGAATGGACCTGCCTTTGCGTAGGACGGGACCCGCCGTGATCATCATCACCGACCCGATATTTTACGCCATCGCCATCCCCGCCGTGGTGGCGCTGGGCTTATCAAAAGGCGGCTTTGCCGGCGTCGGCCAGGTCGCGACGCCGCTGCTGGCGCTCTACATGCCGCCGCTGGAAGCCGCCGCCATCATGCTGCCGATCGTCATCGTGCAGGACGCGGCGGCGTTGTGGGTCTACCGCAAGGAATGGAGCGGGCGCATCGTCGCCATCATGACGCCGGGCGCGATCGCGGGCGTCGCGGTCGCCGGAGTGCTGGCGGCCCATATTTCCAACGACGCGGTGCGCGTCTTCATCGCCGTCTTCACCATCGGCTATGTGCTGTGGATCTGGATCGGTCCGGCGCAGATCGCGCGCGAGGCCGGCAATCCGGCGGTGCCAAGCGGCGTGTTCTGGGGGGCGCTGTCGGGCTTTACCTCCACCATCGCGCAGGCCGGCGCGCCGCCTTACACGGTCTATGTGCTGGCGCTGAAGCTGCCGAAAATGCTGTTCGTCGGCACCACGGCGTATTTTTTCGCCGGCGTGAATTACATGAAGGTCGTGCCCTATCTGGCGCTCGGGCAGTTCTCGGCCAAGGGCTTCGCCACCTCGCTGGCGCTGCTGCCGCTGGCGGTGCTCACCAATCTGCTCGGCTTCTGGCTGGTGCGCATCACGCCGCAGGAAATGTTCTACCGGGTCATGTACGCGCTGATGTTCGTGATCTCGCTGGAATTGCTGCGCGAGGGCACGCTGGGGCTGATGCGCGGCTGACAAGGCCGCGGCCCTTGGCTACGCTTGAGCAATGACATCGCCCTACGATATAGACCTGGACCGCAATCCGGCCAATTACCAGCCGCTGACGCCGCTCGGATTTTTGGAGCGCGCGGCGGGCGTGTTTCCCGCGCATACCGCGATCATCCACGGGCCGCTGCGGTGCAGTTACGCGGAATTTTACGCGCGGTCGCGGCAGCTGGCCTCGGCCTTGAGCAACCGCGGCATCAAGCGCGGCGACACGGTGTCGGTCATGCTCGCCAACACGCCGGCGATGCTGGAGTGCCATTACGGCGTGCCGATGACGCAAGGCGTGCTCAACACGCTCAACACAAGGCTCGACGCGCCGATCATCGCGTTCTCGCTCGATCACGCCGAGGCCAAGGTCGTGATCGTCGACCGCGAATTTTCCAAGGTGATGAAGGAAGCGCTGGCGCTCGCCAAGGCAAAGCCGCTGGTGATCGATTACGACGATCCTGAATACTCTGGCGCCGGCGAGCGTATCGGCACCATCGACTACGAAGCTTTCGTGGCGAGTGGCGATCCCGATTACGTCTGGCAGATGCCGGACGACGAGTGGGACGCCATCACGCTCAACTACACATCGGGCACCACCGGCGATCCGAAAGGCGTGGTCTATCATCACCGCGGCGCGTATTTGCTGGGCACCGGCAACGTCGTCACCTGCGCGATGGCCAAGCACCCGGTCTATCTGTGGACGCTGCCGATGTTCCACTGCAACGGCTGGTGCTTTCCGTGGTCGATCTCGGTGGTGGCCGGCACGCATGTCTGCCTGCGCGCGGTGCGCGCCGCCGCGATGTATGATGCGATTGCCAATCACAAGGTCACGCATCTGTGCGGCGCGCCGATCGTCATGGCGACGCTGCTCAATGCGCCGGACAACGAGAAGAAGCCGCTGCCGCACGTGGTGGAATTTTTCACCGCCGCGGCGCCGCCGCCAGAAGCCGTGCTCGCCGCCATGAAACAGGCTGGCTTCAACGTCACCCATCTTTACGGCCTGACCGAATGTTACGGCCCCGCCGTGGTCAACGACTGGCACGATGCCTGGGACGCGCTGCCGCCGGCCGAACAGGCGGCGAAGAAATCGCGCCAGGGCGTGCGCTATGGCGCGCTCGAAGCGCTCGACGTGCGCGATCCCGAGAGCATGGCGCCCGTTGCGCGCGACGGCGAGGCGCTCGGCGAAGTGATGATGCGCGGCAACGTGGTGATGAAGGGGTACCTGAAGAACAAGGCCTCGACCGAGCAGGCTTTCCTGGGCGGCTGGTTTCACACCGGCGACATCGGCGTCATGCACGCCGACGGCTATATCCAGCTCAAGGACCGCTCCAAGGACATCATCATTTCCGGCGGCGAGAATATTTCCTCGATCGAGGTCGAGGACGCGCTCTACAAGCATCCCGCGGTCGCCGCCGCCGCGGTGGTGGCCAAGCCCGACGACAAATGGGGCGAGACGCCCTGCGCCTTCGTCGAGCTAAAGTCGGGCGCGAAAGCGAGTGCCGACGAATTGATGCAATGGTGCAGGAAACATCTGGCGGGCTACAAGGTGCCGCGCCATTTCGTATTCGCGGAGATCCCGAAAACCTCGACGGGCAAGATTCAGAAATTCAAGCTGCGCGAAATGGCGAAGGCTTTGTGACGCGCAAGGTCAGGACTTCGCCTGGATCACCGCCAAGGTGCAGGCGCGGGTCTGCGGGCCCGCCGGCATCACCCAGGCTTGCGTGCCGGTAAGCGTGCCGCCTTTGCCGGTGAGCGTGCCGCCATAGTTGCCCACGAAGCTCGCATTGCCCGCCTTCCAGTTCGAGACCAGCCTGATGGCGCCGTCGTCGCCGACGGTGCCGGTCGCGATCTCGCTGCCGACCGTCAGCGTGCCCAGGCGATTGAAGACCGGGCGGGCCGCGATCACGTTCTTGCCGGTGATGGTGATGTCGAACGGCGCGCGCAGCATGAACGGCGAGGTCGGGAGTTTCTCGCACACAATCATGCCGCGATAAGCGCCGTCAAAGGTCTCCGCGGCGGCGAGCGCCGGCAGCGACACGGCTGCGGCAACCGCCAGACCGAAAATTTCCACTGTCTTTCGAGACATGCGCGCCTCCATTAAGTTCCGGCAAGCATATTCCTTGCGTAGGCGATCTACGACGCGGAGCCGCGTAAATTCACCGTAAAATTTGAGTGATGCAAAAATTATGGGGCCCGCGGGGGCCGCATCGTCTCGCCATTGCCGGCTCAATCGCTGCGTTCAGCGATAGCCTTCGCGCCCGGGCCCGCCGAGCGTGTCGAACATCCGGTCACTGTTATAGCGCTGGTCGAAGGTGCCCTGCTGGCTGCCGAACTGGAACCTGGTATTGCCCTGCTGGATCGTGGTCTGGCCGCTGCTGGTGCCCGAGAACCGCGTGTCGGGATCGGTGTAGCGCGCGCTGCCGTCGCTGTTGGTATTGCTCTGGTTGTCCATGGTGAAGGCGTGCGCCGCAGGCGCGGCAAGCATGACCAGGCCGAAGGCGGCGGCCAAGGTGGCCAGATAGCGATGCGTCAGGTGCTTCATGACAGCCCTCAGAGTGTTCAGAACCGCAAACCAGCCAGAGCAATATGGCCGCATGGCGGCAAATAGGCAAACCGGCGGCACTGGCGCGCTTCTTGCTTTGTATTTTCGTGCCTTTTCCGCGCGCTCGCGGAGCGGGCGCCGGCCGGGCGTCTGGTGACGATTCGATTGTGTTGCAAAAGTCGTTTTGCATTGGTGATCAAAAATTCTGCGGGCCGCAGGCGCGGCTTTCGTGTAAACATGTGAGGGACCTCATCGCCTCACGTTAAACTCACAGACGGCTTCGGTAATGCGATTGAGGTTATACGAATCGGCGATGGTTTCCCAGTTCATGTTCTCGCGAAGAATTCGTCGCACTGCAACTTTCGACTTTTGCAACACAATCGATTCGTTAGCCGGTGCGGATCATACTTAGGGCGAACTTACAGCCGCGAATAGTACCGGGGAAAAACTGATGGAGAACTTCCCTCGCCGACCGTCTTGCAGCCACGCCGCGCTCCCGAAAAGCGTTCGCTAGCGCGCAAAGTCTTCGACGTCGTGTTCAACACCGCATTGATCGCGAGCGCGGTGATCCTCACCTTCATCGTGCTGGTGCGCGAGGAGCAATATGCCCTCGGGCCACAGAACCCGTCTCAGGCGATCGAGGAACCCGCGCTGGATACGACCGGCGAAACGATGGTCACTCAACCTTTAAATTGAGCTTGCGCACCAGACCGCTCCACTTGGTCTCTTCCTTGTCGATGTCGGCCGCGTAGCCGGCGGCCGTCGAGGTCAGCGGATCGCCACCCTCGGCGTGGATGCGCTGCTTGACCTCGTCGGTCCCGACCAATTTGCGCAGTTCGGCGCTGAGCCGCTCGACGATCTCCTTGGGCGTGCCGGCCGGCGCCAGCAGGCCGTAATGCAGCACCGCCTCGAATCCGGGCATGCCGGATTCATCGAAGGTCGGCACGTCCGGCAACAACGAAAAGCGTTTCCTGCTGGTGACCGCGATGGCGCGCAGCTTGCCGGCCTGGATGTTGCCGAGCGCGGGCGGCAGCACGCCGAAAGCCACCGGCACGTGACCGCCGAGCAGATCGATCATCAACGGCCCGGTACCCTTGTAGGGAATGATGACGGCGTCGACGCCGGTCACTGCCTTGAACAATTCGGCGGTCATATAACCGCCGGTGCCGAGCGCCGAGGTGCCGACATTGAGCTTGCCGGGCTGCTGTTTGGCATAGGCGATGACGTCGGCGACCGATTTGGCCGGCAGCGAGGGATGCGCGATCAGCGCGATCGGCATCGAGGCGACCAGCCCGATCGGCGCGAAGTCCTTGCGCGGGTCGTAGCCGGGATGGGCGTAAATGCTCGGATTGATCGAAATGGTGCCGCTGTGGCCGAGCAGCAGCGTGTAACCGTCGGGCGCGGCATGGGCGACGAAGCGGGTGCCGAGCGTGCCGCCGGCGCCGGCTTTGTTGTCGACGATCACCTGCTGATGAAAAACATCGGACAACTTGGCCGCGACCACGCGCGCCATGGAGTTGACGCCGCCGCCCGGCGGATAAGGCACCACCAGCGTGACGACATGATCCGGATAGCCTGCGGCGGGGGCGCTGCCGGCCGTCAGCAGACCGACAAGCGCACAGAGGACGAATTTGAAGGCTGCCGGACGCATGAATTCCTCCCGAGAATCGTGGGCCGTAGACCGGCCGCTGTCGATCGGAGGATTGTATGCCAACAAAACGCAAAGGCGCCACTTTCCGGCTTTGCACCGGCGTGACGCCTTCAAAAACCTTTAGGCCGATCGATCAGTGGACGCTGGCGTTTTCGTTGTGCCGCAACCGCTCGATCTCGTCCTTGACCTGCAATTTCTTACGCTTGAGTTCCACGATTTTCAGATCATCGACCGCAGGGTGGGTCTGGCAGTCGGTTATTTCCTGTTCAAGTGCCTGATGCTTTTTTTCAAGTTCCGCAAGGTGCGATTGCATCGACATCAACCATGTCTCCTCAATCAGTGGCCCTTAGAGCAGCTAAGTCTACCTCAGAGTTGGCGCAAGAGCGACGCTACACCTGCTCCGGCGCCCCGGCAATTGGAAGCAAAGTCCTTGATCGGGTAGGATTTTCTCGACGCTTGAACGGGCTTGTGGAAAACGCAATAATTGCCGGGCTTCGCCGGGCCGCAGCCCGCCGACAAGCCAACCAGCGGTGGCGATGACGAAAGACGAAGAACGCGCGTTGCGGGAGCAGCTGGCGCGCCTGCTTCAGGAGCACCGCGACCTCGACGCCGCAATCGCCGCCCTAGCTTTTTCGCCCGGTTCCGACCTGATCCAAGTGCAACGCCTGAAAAAGCGCAAGCTGGTGCTGCGCGACAAGATCCGCGCCATCGAGGACCAGCTGACTCCGGATATCATTGCCTAGAGCCGTAACGCGGGGAAACAGCAGATGACGATTTTCGATTTGAAGAGCCGGGTGGCGCTCGTCACCGGCGGCAATGGCGGCATCGGGCTGGGCATGGCCAAGGGTCTCGCCGCGGCAGGCTGCACGGTGGTGATCGCAGGCCGCAACAAGACCAAGGCGCAAGCGGCACTCGCCGCGCTTCGCACCACCGGCGCGCCGGCCGAATTTGTCGAGTTCGACGTCACGCAGGAAAAGTCGTGCAAGCAGGCGATCGAACAGGCCGCCAAGAAATTCGGGCGGCTCGACATTCTGGTCAACAATGCCGGCACCACCGTGCGCAAGCAGCCGCAGGACCTGACCGCCGAGGATTGGCATCTGGTGATGAACACCAATCTGACCAGCGCGTTTTTCTGCTCGCAGGCGGCCTATCCGCACATGGTCAAGGCCGGCGGCGGCAAGATCATCAATACCGGCTCGATGATGTCGCTGTTCGGCGCGTCCTATGCCGCGCCCTACGCCACCAGCAAAGGCGGCATCGTGCAACTGACGCGCTCGCTGGCGGTCGCCTGGGCCAAGGACAACATCCAGGTCAACGCCATTTTGCCGGGCTGGATCGACACCGACCTGACGCGCCAGGCGCGCGAGCAGGTCCAGGGCCTCAACGACAAGGTCATGACCCGCACGCCGGCGCAGCGCTGGGGCTCACCGGACGATTTTGCCGGCATCGCCGTGTTCCTCGCAGCAGCGGCCTCGGATTTCGTGACCGGCGCGGCCATCGCGATCGATGGCGGCTATTCAGTGATGGCCTAGCCGCGCCGTTCCTTCTTGCGCGCGTACATCGCCTGGTCGGCGGCGTCGATCGTTTGTGCCGGCGTGGCGGCTGAATTGAGCGCCACGCAGCCGGCGCTGGCGCCGACCGACAACGTCCCCTCGCCGTGCGCGACGCTTACGCCTGAAATGAGATTCTCCAATTCACGCGCCTTGGCCGCCGCTTGCGGGCCGCCAAGATTCCAGAGCAGCACGCCGAATTCATCGCCACCGAGACGCGCCACCACGTCGGAAGCGCGCACATGACGGCTGAGCTCGCGCGCGACCGCCTTGAGCAAGACGTCGCCGGCGGCATGGCCGTGCTGATCATTGACCGCCTTAAAACCGTCGAGGTCGATAAACAGCAGCGCCGCCTCGCCTTTATAGCGCCGCAAATAGGCGAGCGAGCGCTTGAGCTCGCGCTCAAAGCCGCGCCGGTTGAGAATGTCGAGCAGCGGATCGACGTCGGCGCGCGCTTCCAACTCGGCGATGGTGCGTTGCGCCTGGGCGATGTCCGCTTTCAGCCGTTCGATCTCAGCCAGAAGCAGGGCCGCCTGTCCCACCGGCGGCCTGGCGCTCATAGCGGGATCGTGTTGACCGTTCGATTTTCAATCACGCCGCGGACATGGGCGTAAACCTTAGGATTGCGCGCCGACAATATCTGGAGGGCGGCGAGCACCGCGTTGGAAGGCTCCAGCACCGTCATCACCGGCGTCGCGCTCGGCGCCCGCAGCGAGGACCAGACATCCTCGGGGAAATCCTTGACGCTGGCCGGCACCGTGATCACCGGCGTGGTGGAGAGCGCCGACAGCACGGGACCTGCGCCGTTCGAGCGGCCGATAAACGCGATCACCACCGTGTCGGGCACTTCCTGCAACATGCGGTAGAGGGTCGCGGCGCCGCGCACCGGCTCCTTGTGAATGGAGCAGGTTACGACCTCCATCATGTCGGCGAGCTCGCCGAGCGCCTTGGTGAAGGCTTCCGGATTATCTTTCTCCGAGCCGCGCCACAGGATGATGCGCTGGCGGGGAACGCGGAAATGGCCGGTGATGTCGGCGACGCGGCGGTATTTCGCCGCCACGTCGTCGAGCGCGCCGCCGTCGCGATAGACCTGCTTGTCGATATAGGCGCCGCTTTCCAGCACGCGCCAGGAATCGTTGTCGACAACGTCGGCGAGCAGCAGATTGCCTTTGGCGTCGTAGCCGAACTCGACCTTGAGATCGACCAGCGTGCCGCCTTCGAGCTGCCAGGCCTTCTCGAGCACCAGAAACGCCTGGCGGGCGATGCGCGCCATCTCGGGAAAGATTTTCTCTTCGCCGGCGCGCGTGAACACATCCGAGGCCGGCAGCACCAGAAACGGCTCCTGCCCCTGCATCGGCTTGGCCGGATTGTAGAGCTTGATCTCTCTGCCGTCGTCGGCAAACTGCATGAACGGATCGTCGGCGACCAGCGGCTTGCCCTTCCAGTTCTTGTCCTTGGTCTTGAGGTAGAACTCGACGATCAATTGCGGGAACAGCTGGCCCTTGGCGAAGTGCGGATTGCGCTTCAAGTAGGAGCCGTGCGCCTCGCGCCGGGTCACCACCTCGTAGGGCAGCATCTCGCAGCCGGGGGCGACGAACGAGGTGGCGCTATCCTGCTCGACGAAGCCGACCGGGATACCGCAGGCCTTCAGCAGGCGGAACACGTTGGACGTGGTGGCGGTGGCGAGCCGGCCTTTGTCGGGAATGACATCGTGCTTGGCGCCGTCGCCGGCGGTGATGTCGTCCTTGGAAATCACGGCGACTCGATCGGCGCCGTCTTTGATTTTGTAGACTTTTTTTGTCTTGCCCTCGGTCACGAGGGCGCCGAGCGAATGCTTCGTAGTCATCTGGACGTTCACGGCCGAAGTTCCCAATCCTGCGGTTTCATTGGAAACGATAAGGTTTACACCAAACCCGGCGGGATACAGAGCAGATTTTGCGGCTGTGGGTATTTTTCAGATGCATTTTGAGGGCCGTTTTTCGGCCCTTTTCGGGAGCCTCAGCGCAGGACCGGCGCGGTGGTGTCGCGGTTGTAATAGATAGTCGCCAGCAGCAAGGTGACGAAATAGGTCCAGCCGACGAAGGGCACAAAGCGCACGACCAGCGCCTTGTAGAGCTTGTAGGTGGCCTGCTTGCCGAGGTCGTAGGCAATCGCCGCGACGGTGGCCGGCAGCACCATGGTCCGCATCAGGCGTTCCAGTTCGAGCGCGGCCAGGCCGTAGCGCTCCGATTTCAGCGCCCGGGCCGTGCCCTCGGCTGCCGAGGCGAGCCCATGATCGTTGCGCAGTTGCTCGAACAGCGCCACATGGCGCGGCAGACCCAGCGTGCTCAGCACCATGGTCAGCAGCACGTCCTCAGCATTGTCGCCGGCGAGCGGCTCGACCTGCGGCAGCGGCTGCTTAATCGCGGCCTCGACCTCATCCGAGGTCGGCGCCAGCCGGATCACCAGCGGGCGCATGGCGAGCGCCAGATCGAGTTCGCGCACGGGCGTTACCAGCAGCCAGTCGTCCTCGCTGACGCGGCTGTTGAATACCGCCGCCAGATCCCGCGCCAGCCCTATTTGCTCGGCGCGGAACCGGCGCACCGCCGCGGCGCCGCGCTCGGGGCCGTCGGCAATTGTCAGGCGCAGCAGATTGTCGGCGCGGACCGATAGCCGGCCGACGTCGCGTCTGGCTTCCTGCGCGGCCTGGCTGATCGAGGTGGCCGTCCAGGTTTGCGCGGGCGCGCGCCGTGGCGCGGAAATGGCGGCAGCGGCAAGCCCGCCGGCCATCCGAAGCAGGTTCCGCCGCCCTATCGGCGGAGCATCGCGCCCCCGCTCTGCCTGCGTTGCAACCATGGCCATCGCCTTGCGAAGTCATGCCGGTGCGCTAATTATGGACTCTTAAGGCCTTTTCTGCTATCGCCGCGCGACTCAGAAGGCCCGTATTTCAAGGCTTTCGACCCCAAAACCCGGCCCTTAAACAACCAAGGAGCATGCGTGCAAGTTCTCGTTCGCGACAACAACGTCGACCAGGCCCTCAAGGCGCTCAAGAAGAAGATGCAGCGCGAGGGCATTTTCCGCGAGATGAAACTCCGCGGTCATTACGAAAAACCCTCCGAAAAGAAAGCGCGCGAAAAGGCGGAAGCGATCCGCCGCGCCCGCAAGCTCGCGCGCAAGAAAATGCAGCGCGAAGGCCTGCTGCCGATGAAGCCGCGCGTGGTTCCCGGCGCCGGCGGTCCGGGCGGACATGGCGGGCCCGGCGGCGGTGGCCGAGGCCGTGGCGGCCCGCCGCGTTTCGGCGGCGGCTCTGGCTTTTAACCGATTTAGTTTCGACTAATATGTGGCGCGGGCCTTTAAAAAGCCCGCGCTTTGCTTTTTTGGACGCCATACGCACCGCAAACGATGAGGGGCCGGATGCCGATCAAATCGAAATATCTGTTCGTCGCAAGCATGGACGTCGACCCCGACAAGGAAGCGTTATTCAACGAGGTCTACGACACCGAGCATGTGCCCAATCTTTTGCAGGTGCCGGGTGTTCACGGCGTCACACGCGTCGAGGGCGAACCTTTTGCTCTCAGCATCGGCGGTGAAGAAAAGCGGGTGGCGCACGATGGCCCGCGCCATAGCGCGCTCTATGAGATCGACGGCCCGCATGTCCTGGTCAGCCGTGAATGGGCAAAGGCCGTCGAAGCCGGCCGCTGGCCCGGCGAGGTGCGGCCGTTCACCCGCAACCGGCGACACGCACTCTTCCGGCTGCGCGCCTGACGTATTATGACGCTTGCGCGAGAAATTCCTTTATCACTTTGGCGGCGCCAAAGTCGTCGAGATTGACGTGACCGCCTTGCGGGAAGCGCACCATGCGCTTGGGCTCGCGCGCCAACGCAAACAGCTTTTCGCCAAAGCGAATGGGTACAATGCGATCCTGTTCGCCATGCAGCACTAAAAGCGGCGCCGATACGCGGCCGATGCGTTGGTCCGAATGGAAACTGTCTTTCATCAGCCAGCGCACCGGCGCGAAGGGATAGTGCGCGGCGGCGACCGCGGCGATCGAATCATAGGGCGCATCGAGAATGAGCGCTGCGATTTCATGGTCGGACGCCAGTGCGACGGCCACGCCGGTGCCGAGCGATTCACCGAACAGTACAATGCGCTTGGCCGGATAACGCGCGCGGGCGAAGTCATAGGCCGCGCCCGCGTCGCGGATCAACCCGGCTTCGGTCGGCGTGCCGGTCGAACCGCCGTAACCACGATAGCAAAGCGCCAGCAGTCCGGTGCCGTCGGCAGTCAACCACGTGAAGCGATGGACGCGGGCGCTTAAGCCCTCGGCATTGCCCTGGAAGTAGATGACGATGGGCTTGCCGCCGCGCGCCGGCGTGAACCAGGCAATCAGCTTCTCGCCATCCGAACTGGTGAGCGTGACCTCCTCGGCCTGCGGCAACCCGGCCTGCGCCGGAGCGACACGCGTCGGATCGGGGAAATACTGCAACGCGCGTTGGAAGACGTACATCAACGCGAGCAATCCGCCGTAGCCGGCGACAGCGAGTATCAGCAGCCATTTCAACACGGTCATGGCCCCTCATAACACAAGCGTGACGGCGCGCGGGATTGCCCAGGCTGCGCTATCGCCGTAGCGTTGCCGCAACAGGTCATGAGGGAGAAATGCCATGCCTCGCTTGCGCTACATCGAGGAGACCGAAAAAACGCCGCAGATCGCCGCGATGATCGAATCCGCCAAGCGGACCGGCGCACCTGATCCGCGCGTCGTCAGCATCATGACGCGCAGCAAAGTAGGTACGGCCTGGGTCGAGTTGTGGAACAAGGTGCTGTACGAAGGCGTGCTGCCGCACAAGCTCAAGGAAATGTGCCGCATCCAGATTTCAGTCGCGCACCAGTGCGGTTATTGCTCGACCGTGCGCTCCAACGTCGCCAAGGCCGAAGGTCTGACCGAGGAGATGATCGGCGATCTGTTTTCCTACGAGACCAGCCCGCACTTCACACCGCGCGAGAAGGCGGCGTTGCGCTACGCCAATATGTTCAAACAGGGCGAGCACGCCATCGACAAAGACGAGGTCTATCAGGACCTGCAGAAGCATTTCAGCGACGAAGAGATCATCGAGCTTGGTCAGCTTTGCGCCCAGACCGATGGCGTCGGCAAGCTGGTGAAGTCGCTCAATGTGGTGAGCTGGGAAGAGGCCTGCGAGATCAATCCCAAGCTCGCGGACGCAGCACCCGCGCAACAGGCGGCGGAATAATCAGTCCAGCGGAAACGCCATGGTGCTGAGTAGCGCCAATTCGGCCTGGCGGCTGTCGAGCCGCGTGTGCTGCACGACAATGGGCGCGCTTGAGACGATGACGCTGGAAAAATCGGTGTTGACCGGGATCGGCGCTGGATCCTTGAATTCGTTAAAACGCAGATGCCGCGTGCGCCTGGCGCCAACATCGAAAATGTAGGGATCCACCGGCTCGCGGTCGGCGAAATAGATCGTGATCTCGACGCGCGCGTCCGCCTCGGAGGCGTTGAGGATGCACACGGTCTCATGGCTGATGAGCTCGCGCGTCGTCCCCGTCGAGGCCGGCGGGATATAGCCTTCCGCGATCGCCCAGGCGTAATGGCCAATTTGTTTCATCATAATTGGGCAACGCGCCGGAAGCGCCTTGGTTGCAGGCGAGGCCCTTCAGCCCGGCTACCGGAAAATGATAGCAAGGCGGCTATGAGCCCTGCGCCCACCATCCGACCGGCTACGCCAGGCGACGACGACGCCATCTGGCGCATTCTGGAGCCGGTCTTTCGCGCCGGCGAGACCTATCCGCAGCCGCGCGACATTGGCCGCGCCGATGCGCTGGCCTATTGGCGCAGTCCGGGACATCAGGTGATGGTCGCGGAAGACGGCGGCGCCATCATCGGTACCTATTATCTGCGCGCCAACAACAAAGGCGGCGGCGCGCACGTGGCGAATTGCGGCTATATGGTCGCCGCCGCCGCGGCGGGTCGCGGCGTGGCGCGGGCGATGTGCATGGAGTCCATGGAGCGCGCGCGGACGGCCGGCTTTACCGCCATGCAGTTCAACTTCGTCATCGCCTCCAACGAACGCGCCGTGCGGCTGTGGCAAGCCTGCGGGTTCGAGATTGTCGGGCGCCTGCCGGGTGCTTTTCAGCACCCCCGGCTGGGCCCGGTGGACGCCTATGTGATGCACCGGACGCTGTAACCCGAGGCGTTCGGGCCGGTATTTTAGTATTGTTAAGGAAGTCCGGCCGAAGCCCCTGCAGTTTCTTCGCTTTCCATGCAACTATTTTAAGGCAGGCGCGTTCAGATCGCGGGGCCGGGTGTTCATGAAGACCGGCGGGCTACAGTTTTGCGTAGATTCGGGTAGGGAATGGACAAGCCAATCGGTTTTCTGGAGAGCGAATTCGAGCGGGTGGTGGCCGCGCGCAGCGGATCAACCGCAGCCGAAAATGTGGTGCCGATCGGCGAGCCGATCCGCGCCGCCGCGTTGCGCGAGCACGAGCGCCGGTTCCGCGAATTGCTCGATGCCCTGCCCGCCGCCGTCTACACCACCGATGCCGCCGGACGGATCACCTATTTCAACGAAGCCGCCGTCGAACTTTGGGGCCATCGGCCCCAACTCGGCTCGAGCGAATGGTGCGGCTCGTGGAAGCTTTACTGGCCGGATGGCACGCCGCTGCGGCACGACGAGTGCCCGATGGCGGTCGCGTTGAAGGAAGACAAGGTTGTTCGCGGCATGGAAGCGGCTTGCGAACGCCCCGATGGCACGCGGGTGCCGTTCATTCCTTACCCGACGCCGCTGCACGACGATTCGGGCAAGTTGATCGGCGCGGTCAACATGCTGGTCGACATCACCGAGCGCAAGCGCACCGAGGAGCAGCAGGCGCTGCTAGTGCGCGAGCTGCATCACCGCGTCAAGAATACGCTCGCCACCGTGCAGGCGATCATGGGTTCGACCGCGCGCTCATCCGACACCATTGAGGATTTCAAGAACGCCATGATCGGGCGCATCGGCTCGCTGGCCAAGACGCATGTGCTGCTGACCGAGGAAGGCCATACCACGACCTTCGCGGACATCCTGCACAGCGAACTCGACGCCTTCGATGACGGCACCGGCACGCGCATCGGCCTGAGCGGGCCCGGCGTCGACGTGCCGTCGCGCCTTGCCGTCTCGCTCGGCATGGCGGTGCACGAACTCACCACCAATTCCGCGAAATACGGCGCGCTGTCGGTCTATGGCGGCAAGGTGGACGTCACCTGGACCGTGGTGATCGACGCCCAGCGCCGCTCACTCAACATCGAATGGGTGGAGAGCGGCGGCCCGAAGGTCGAGAAGCCGAAGCGGCAGGGTTTCGGGTCGCGATTGCTGGAATACGTGCTGCCCGGTCAAATCCAGGCCAAGATCACCATCGATTACCGGCCCGACGGCGTGCGCGTTCTTTGTTCGGTGCCGATGCCGGCGGAGAGCGCGGGCGAACGTGCGTAAAACTTGCGTAAAATATATCTCCGCAAGCGCGCGCCGCGATCATGATTAACGATTTGCAAATAGCCGGCGGCTAAGCCCTGTTCATGGGCGACGCGATTCCATGCAGGACGAATTGGTCCTGACGGAGACGTGTCATGGCAATTGCTCCGGTTTCTTCCACCGCCGCGAACGTTCCACCGCCGACCGATCCGATGCGTCAGGCCCTCGGGCAACTGACCAGCGCGATTCAGTCTGGCAATCTGTCGGCCGCGCAGAGCGCCTATTCGACGCTGACGCAGGCCGCCGGCAACAATCCGAACAATCCCCTTGCGCAGGCGCTCGCCCAGATCGGCGACGACCTACAATCGGGCGATATCACACAGGCGCAGCAGGATTTGGCGACGTTGCAGCAGCAAATGAAGGGCGCCCATCACCATCACGGCCATCACCATAATGCGGGCGGCGCCGGTCCATCGCAATCCGCTGGTGCGACCACAAGCACGAGCGACGATCCGACGGCGCCGACCTCGTCCATCAACCTGGTCGACGTGACGGCTTGAGCGGGCCGTGTTCGACACGATCATTCTGCTCACCGGACCGGTCGAGGAAGCCGCGCTGACAGGCGTCCTGCGCGGTCATCGTCCGCGGCTGCGCATTTGTCCCGTCAAATCGCTCGCGGACCTCGAGGCGCTTGATGCGCAGTTGCTTCGGCGCGCCCGGCTGGTGGCGTTCGTCACGGACGTGATTGTGCCGGCGCGCATTCTCAAAGCCCTCGGGTTCGGCGCCTACAATTTCCATCCCGGACCGCCGCATTATCCGGGCTGGGCGCCTGCGCAGTTCGCGATCTACGAGCGGGCCGCCACCTTTGGCGCGACCGCACATCGGATGACCGAACGGGTGGATGCCGGGCCGATCGTCGGCGTCGAACTGTTCGATATTCCGCCACGCACAAGCGTCTTGCGCTTGCAGGAATTGGCCTTCGTCCAACTGGCGAAGATGTTCTGGCGGCTGGCGCCGGCGCTCGCCGCGCAGAGCGAGCCGCTCGCGGAGTTGCCGGTGGGATGGACCGGCACAAAGAGCACGCGCCGGCTGTACAAAGCGATGTGCGATATCCCCGCCGATGTTTCAAAGGACGAACTGGAGCGCCGCATCGCCGTATTCGGCGACGGTCATTACGGCATTGACCTTGTCTTCCGCCACGCCGCCCCGGAGAAAACGGTCGAGGCGCCCGGCATTGTGCCCGCGGAAAAGGTTGCCGAACCGGCATAGATCGGCGCAATGCGCCCCCGTTAAGCATCATGACGCCGGTTCCGGCCCTCGGTGCCCAAATACCGTTTTCATTTTGCTTTTTCAGCCATTTGCATTAGGTAATTGGGCTCGGGACGGGTGCTCGATAGTATGAGCCGCGGGGATGTTAGAGGCGACGCGTACCGAAGTTCGGACGGGTTCGGCGCAGCATGAGAACCATGCCGCCCGTCAAGAAATCGATTCCATTCAACTCTATTCGCTCAGCAAACTGATCCCGTATCATCGGGCGACATTCCTGCATCGCGCGGCCTCGCGCCTCGAAGAGGAATTCCTCGGCCAGCCGCTGCACAAGAAGCTCCGGTTCCTCAGGGGCACGCTGGTTTGGGCGGCGCGGCGCATCCGGCACAAGATCGTCTCGGGTCTCGCGGTTCGTCCGACCGTGAAGGAGCCGGCGCCGGCCGGGCAATTGCGCGTCGCCGTGCACGGAACCGGTTCGCTCGGCGACTTCATCAGCCATGGAATGTTCATGCAAGAATTCCATCGGCAGTTCGGCCCGATGCACATCGATTTTTTCTCGCATTTCAAAAAGGTCGACGAAGCTAAATTTATTTTTGCGCACGCGCCCTTTGTCAAGAACGTCATCAATGTCGATTACCTGCCGCAAGTCCGCGACAATTACGACGTCGTCGTCGAAAGCCGCTACCTGATTCGGTATGACATCATCAATTATTGGAAACTGCTCGAACACAACTCCGATCTGGTGAATGCGATCAGCGCCGCCAGCCAGCGTTCCGAGCCCCATCGTTTTGTCTTCGACAGCCACCCCCAGCTCGACGGCATGTTCGCGCGCAGCAGCGCAAATCAGAAAATGAATCTTGCCGACGTCATCGGCTACTATGGCAACCTCGACGTCAACCGCCGGACCATTCCATATCTTTGCCCCGATGCTTCCGGCTATGACGTCGTCGCGAAATACCGGCTGGCGCAAACCCGCTACATCACCGTCCACGACGGATGCGACCTGAGCAACGTGCTGCTCAACGGCGTGGCCACCAAACAGTGGCCGATCGAGCACTGGAACAGGCTGGTCGCGCAAATCAAGAAGGCGCTGCCGGAAATAACGATCGTCCAGCTTGGCGCCTTCAATAGCCGCAAGATCAGCGGCACCGACATCGACTTGCGCAACATGACAACGCTCGATGAAGCGGCCTGGATTCTCAAACATGCTTTGCTTCACATCGACGGCGAGTCGGGCCTGGTCCGGCTCGGCCACGCGCTTCACACTCGCTCGGTCGTGCTGTTTGGCCCGACCAGTCCCGGTTTTTTTGCGTTCGACCAGAACGTCAATATCGCGTCGGTCCCCTGCAGCGATTGCTCGTGGTCGACGCCGAACTGGGTGAATACCTGCCCCCGCGGACTGCCGGGCGCGGCCTGCATGGAATCCATTGAACCGGATCAAGTCATGGGGGCGGTGGAAGACTGGTTTAGCGCGCTGCAGTCCGCGCATTACAATGTCGAGCGAATCTCGCACCTTGACCCGGGCGAGATCCAGGCGCGCGACAAGAAAGCGCTCGCTGATTTATTCACGACGCTGGATCTGCCGGCGACTCCGCTCGGGCAAGACACCGTGAATCGCGACATCGGCCTGCGCGCGGCCGGAAACAAACAGTGGCACTACCTCAAGGCGCTGCAGGCTATCGAGGACATGGCGGCGTCGCTGGGCCGACCGCTTAAGATCGCCTATGTGAACGACGGCGGCGGCGCGCTGGCCGCCTACCTTGCGATCAAGGGGCACGACGTCGAAACCTTCGCCGGCGATTACTGCTGGGACGGCGACCACGACACCGAATTTCGATTCCGCAACTGGGCCAGAAAGAATTCGCTGAAGGTGTCCTTCGGTTCGCCGCTGAATATTCCCGCCGAAAGCGACGTCTATGACCTGGTAATATTGTTCGACGCAGCGCATGCCGTCCCGCATGCGGAATTTGCAGTCAAGGAGGCCTTGCGCCTGTTGAACCCGAAGGGAAAATTGATTTTGGATTTTGGCGCGAGTCCGGCCTTGGCAAGCGCCCGGCACCGCACGGAATTCGATCGTTTCACGCCAGATCGTCTGATGGCCGCGCTCGCCGGCATTGGCATTGAGCCGCGAATTTCCAAAAAGATCGAGGGTAAGCTGGCAAGTCCGTGTGACGCCTCAGGAAGGCAAGTTCACGCAACCGTCGCCTCGATGATGATTGCGCGCGCGGACTAGCTTAAAGCGGGCGGTGGATTGTCACTCATCGCATAAATGGGATGTGCGCGTCACATCGCCTTGACGATGCTCTCGGTCATCTTCTTGGCATCGCCGAGCAACATCATGGTGTTATCCCGGTAGAACAGCGGGTTGTCGATGCCGGCATAGCCGGACGCCAATGATCGTTTAATGAACATCACGGTGCCCGCCTTCCACACCTGCAGCACCGGCATGCCGTAGATCGGCGAGGTTTTGTCATCTTCCGCCGCCGGATTGGTCACGTCGTTGGCGCCGATCACGAAGGCAACGTCGGCCTGGGCGAATTCCGAATTGATGTCTTCCAGTTCGAACACTTCATCGTAAGGCACATTGGCTTCCGCCAGCAGCACGTTCATGTGGCCGGGCATGCGGCCGGCGACCGGGTGGATGGCGTATTTGACCTCGACGCCTTCCTTCTTGAGCCGATCGGCCATCTCACGCAGCGCATGCTGCGCCTGCGCCACCGCCATGCCGTAGCCCGGCACAATGATGACCTTCTGCGCGTTCTTCATGATGTAGGCGGCGTCCTCGGCCGAGCCGAGCTTGACCGGCCGCTGCTCGGCGCCCGCCGCCGGACCCGCCGTCTCGCCGCCGAAGCCGCCAAGGATGACCGAGATGAACGAGCGGTTCATCGCGTGACACATGATGTAGGACAGGATCGCGCCCGACGAGCCGACCAGCGCGCCGGTGATGATCAAAGCACTGTTGCCAAGAGTGAAGCCGATGCCGGCGGCCGCCCATCCCGAATAGGAATTGAGCATCGAGATCACCACCGGCATATCGGCGCCGCCGATCGGAATGATGATCAGCCCGCCGAGCGCGAGCGAAATTGCGACGATCAGCCAGAAATCCATCGGGCTTTGCGAGACAAAGAAGCCGTAGATGAAAAAGATCAACGCCAGCGCGAGCGCGATGTTGATGAAATGGCGGCCCGGCAACGTGATCGGCTTGCCGCTCATGCGGGCAGACAGTTTCAGGAAGGCAATCACCGAGCCGGTGAAGGTGATGGCGCCGATGGCGACGCCGAGCGACATCTCAATGAGGCTCTGCGGGTGGATGTGGCCTTCGCTGCCGATGTCGAATGCCGCTGGCGCATAGAACGCGCCCGCCGCCACCAGCACCGCCGCCATGCCGACCAGCGAGTGGAAGGCGGCGACCAGTTCCGGCATCGAGGTCATCGGCACGCGCCGCGCGATGACCGCGCCGATGCCGCCGCCGAGCGCGATGCCGCCGATGACCAGCGCCCAGGCGATCGGGCTCGCCGGCGGGTGCGAGCCGAGCGTGGTCAGCACCGCGATGGTCATGCCGACCATGCCGAGCAGATTGCCGCGCCGGCTCGAATCCGGCGACGACAGCCCGCGCAGCGCCTGGATGAACAGGACGCCGGCGACCAGATAGAGCAGCGCGACGAGGTTGGGGCTCATACCGACCCCCCGTCATGCCCGGCCTTGCGCCGGGTATCCACGCCTTTCGGCCCGTGCATCAGGGAAGCCGTGGATGGCCGGGACAAGCCCGGCCATGACGACGACATTTTGCGAAGAATTTTCATTGCCGTCGTCATTTCTTTTTCTTCTGGTACATCGCCAGCATGCGCTGGGTGACCAGGAAGCCGCCGAAAATATTGACCGAGGCGAATACCAGCGCGACGAAGCCGAGCGCGCGCGCCAGAATAGTGCCGTTGTCGTCGGCAATGAGCGCGACGCCGACGGCGAGCAATGCGCCGACCACGATCACCGAGGAAATCGCGTTGGTCACCGACATCAGTGGCGTATGCAGAGCCGGCGTCACCGACCAGACCACGTAGTAGCCGACGAAGACCGCGAGCACGAAGATCGACAGCCGGGACACGAAGGGATCGACCGCATTGGCGAGGTGTTCCATGACCTGCTCTCCTTCAGCTCTTCGGCTTGAAATTCGGGTGCACGATTGAACCCTCGCGGGTCAGCAGCGTGCCTTTGACGATTTCGTCGTCCCAGTTGATCGCGAGCTTCTTTTCCTTTTTGTCGATCAGCGTCTCGACAAAAGTCAGCAGATTCTTGGCATAGAGCGCCGAGGCCGAGGCGGCCAAGCGACCCGGCACGTTGAGATGACCGACGATCTTGACGGCGCCGACCTGCGCCACCTCGCCGGGCTTGGCGCCTTCAACATTGCCGCCGCGCTCGACGGCGAGATCGATAATCACCGAACCCGGCCGCATGGACGCCACCATCTCCTTGGTGATCAGCTGCGGCGCCGGACGGCCCGGAATGAGCGCGGTGGTGATGACGATGTCCTGCTTCTTGATGTGGTCCGCGGTGAGCGCGGCCTGCTTGGCCTGGTATTCCTTAGACATTTCCTTGGCGTAGCCGCCGACCGTTTGCGCGTTCTTGAATTCCTCGTCCTCGACCGCGAGGAATTTGGCGCCCAGACTTTCGACCTGCTCCTTGGTGGCGGGCCGAACGTCGGTGGCGGTAACGATGGCGCCGAGGCGGCGCGCGGTAGCTATCGCCTGAAGACCTGCGACGCCGACGCCCATGATGAACACTTTCGCCGCCGGAATGGTGCCGGCCGCGGTCATCATCATCGGCAGCGCGCGGCCATATTCCTCGGCCGCGTCGATCACGGCGCGATAGCCGGCAAGATTGGCCTGGCTGGAGAGCACGTCCATCGACTGCGCGCGGGTGATGCGCGGCATCAACTCCATGGCGAAGGCAACGAGCCCGGCATCGGCCAACTGCTTGAGCGCGGCTTCGTTGCCATACGGATCCATGATGGCGACGACCAACGCGCCTTTTTTGTAGTCCTTAAGCTCATCCGGCGCCGGACGGCGCACCTTGAGCACCACGTCGGCGTCCTTGGTGACGTTTTCACCAATGCTGGCGCCCGCCACCTCGTAGTCGGCGTCGAGAATGCCCGAGGCCACGCCGGCGCCGCGCGCGACCATGACGTCGGCGCCCAGCGCTTTGAATTTTTTGACGGTTTCCGGGGTGGCGGCGACGCGCGGTTCACCGGCGTCGGTCTCGCGCGCTACGGCTATTTGCATTCCCGCCTCCGGCCGGCCGGGTGGAAAGGCCTATGAAAGCCCGGCGAAGGCGAAGATCAGGAAATTGAGCGTGAAGCAGACATAGCTCGGCGACTTCGAACCGCTCAGCAAACTCGCGACCGCGCCGATGATCGCCAGAAAGAAGACCGGGATCGCCATGGCCCAGTGCCCCATTACACCGCCGATCGCTAGGCCGAACAGCAGACCGATCACATGGAGGATGCCGACGAATGTGAAGAAAATGAAGCGCTCGTAGGTGCTTTCATGGGCGGGATAATCGTTCCCGGCCGCGGTGGCGTATTCGACGGTTCCGTGGTCAGCCATGGGGGAAAGTCTCCGAAGGTCCAGCGGCAGAGGGGTTAGCGCAATTGGGCCGCAAGGGCAACGCCGAACGTCTCAACCGGTGGACGATTTGAGGCCCACGGCAGCGAGCGCGTTTTGCTGCCGCGCGGTCACCTCGCCCACGGAGAAGTTCTCGATCGCCTCGTTGAACAAGCGATAGAAATTGAGTTCCGCCGCCAGATGCAGGAACACCGCGCCGAGCCCGATGGCGGCGCGATCCATGAAGACGAATTCGCGCGGCACCGTCACGGAGCCGAGCTTTTTCAGCGCCTGGTGCACTTGGAAGGCTTGCCTGCGCCCATATTGCGACGGCTTGACGCCGTCGGCGATGGTGCGCACGCGATCCTCGAGCAGCGGGCCATAGATGAAACGAGCCCAGATATTGAGCGCGGCGATCAGATCGCGATTGAGCCACTTGAAGCCCCAGGTCTCATAGGCATGCGTCACCAGCGCGTCGTCGCCTTCAAGCAGCCCGCGATAGAGATCGACAACGCCGCCGACGAAGCTCGGCGGGAAAATGCGGATGCAGCCATAGTCGAGCAGATTGATGCCGGCGGGCTTGCCCTTGGCATCGTCGAACACCGTGTAATTGCCGAGATGCGGATCGCCGTGGATGACGCCGAAGCGGCTGAACGGGAACCACCATGCGGTGAACATCGCCGTGGCAAGCCGGTTGCGCACGGCGAGGCTGTCGTCTTTGTGATCGAGCAATTTTCGGCCGGCCATCCAGTCCATGGTGAGCAGGCGGCCGGTGGAAAGCTCCGGCCAGACATTGGGCACGCGAATGGCGTTCTCGTCCTCGAGCATGGCGCGGTAGAGCGCGATGTGGCGTGCTTCGCGGATGTAGTCGAGCTCCTCTCGCAGGCGCGCGCCGATCTCGACCGCGATCTCACTGGCGTCGATCGCCGGATCGAAACGTTTGCGGAGCGACATCAGCAGGTTCAACTGGCCCAAGTCGGCTTCGACCGCGGACTGCATATCCGGGTATTGCAGCTTGCAGGCAAGCCGCGCGCCGTCGGGCGCGATCGCTTGATGGACCTGTCCGAGCGAGGCGGCGGCCGCGGGATGATGCTCGAATTCCTTGAACTTGCTTTGCCAATCGGTCCCGAGCTCGGCGTTCATGCGGCGCTTGACGAAAGCCCAGCCCATCGGCGGTGCTTGCGATTGCAGCTTGATCAGCTCGTTGGCGTATTCCGGCGGCAACGCGTCGGGAATGGTGGCGAGCAGCTGCGCCACCTTCATGATCGGGCCCTTCAGCCCGCCGAGCGCGGCGGCGAGCGCGAGAGCGCTGCCGGCGCGGTCGATCGGTACACCGAACAAGCGTGCGCCGGCAAAGCGCGCGGCCGTGCCGCCGAGCTTACCGCCGACATTGGCGTAACGCTTGGCGCGGGCGGTGAAGCGGTTTTTTTCGCGGTCGGTGGGCATCGGCGTCCTGATATAGGGCGCGCAGCCCGTGGCCGGAAGGCCGGCTACCGCTTCTTCTTCCCTGCGTTTGTTGGCTTCGGGGCGTTGGCCGCAACAGCGTCCGCGATCCTGCTTGCGGCCTGCGCAATGACGCCGGCTGACGCGGCGTTGGCCTGTGCCCTCGCGGCTTGAGTGACGGCGTTCGTCGCATCTGCCGTCAGCCAGCCGACAAACGTCGCGTGCTGCCGCGGCCAGCAGGGGTCGGGCGCGGCCGTCACCGGGAACATGTCGTCGAGAAATTCCAGATGGTCGCGCGCGCACGGATATTGCGCCGGATCGAGATGGGCGAAATCGTCGCGCCGGTCGAAGAAGCGGTTGGTGGCGTGGAAGCCAAGCGCGCGATAGGCCTCGAACTGTTCCTCGCTGAAAAGTTGGTCGAGCGTCGTCTCGTGGGGAAACGCGTCGTATCGCTTCTTGTAATCAAACACGTAGTCGTTCTCGTCGCCGGTGAGCGACGACTTGATGTAGACGAGGATGCCCTTGCGGCCGCCCGGATAGCTGATTTCCCCGATGGCGACGTGCGGACCGGAATTCTTGGCACAATCGCCAGTGTTGTCGATCGCCTCGCCGGTCGTCTTGGTCATGTTCCTGATCTGCTGCCACGGCAGGTCGATACGCACGCCGAGATCGATCAGCGCATAGCGCTCCAGCACGTTGAACGCGCCGAAGGCCATCTGCGGATCGGCCCCCGCGTCGACGGCGATAATCACCTTGCAGCGGCGACGCAACAGCTCGTAGATGCCGAGGTTTTCGATGTGGCCGCCGTCGGTGAGGTAAACCGAGCGCCGTTTTTCGTTCAGCCAACCGAACATCTCGAACAGAAAATAAAAGTTCGCCAGCCGATTCCAACCGCACCACTTTGCGACCTTGCGCGGATTGCGTAGCCAATATCCAAGCCGGATATTGAGCAGCGCAAGCGTCGGCGAGAGCGTCTTGATTGTCGCCGACCCCATGTCGGACGACGCCGCGGCTCCCGATACCGCCATCGCTGTGCCGACATCGAGCCCCTTCGCCACGGATTCCACATCAGCTGTGGCGACGTAGTCCGTCGCCTTACTGCCCACGAAATTCCGGCTGAACAGGAAAAAATCGGCGTTGCGGCCACGCCGGTTGACCTGCTTTGAACTCTGCACGTTCAGTGCTGTGTTAATGAGATGGTAGGGGCTGTGTTCCTCGGATAGCCCGGTCAGTTTCAAATCTAACGGTTGAAGCGGCGGTTGATCGCCCGTGACAGGGTCGCGGGGCACGACCATCTGCGGCTGAAACAAGAAGGCCTTGCTGAGCCGGTCGCGATAGAGCAGGTGCAGAGAATTGGCATTCGGCCGCAAGAAAACAGACAGTATCAGACACAATACTGCGACCAATACATAGAGCTGGGCGATAAGATGCGGGTCATCGCAGAAAATTGAGTGCGTGACAGAATTTGGGATGTATCCGGCCGCGGCGGACAGCCAGTTCGGCGCCATGTAACTGGAGCACTCTTTTTCCAGGCAGATACCCCAATAGCTGAATTGCAAATAAAGTATCCAAACCAGCAAAGGCACGATCGCGGACGCAGCATAGACCGCCGCCTTGGCGAGAAGCGCCTTGCGTTGGACGGACGGATGCTCCGACTCCAACGCGCTCTTCACGACAGTGCCGAATTTCTGCGCGACGAAGGCGACAGCCGTGGCGACCGGAGACAGCCAAAGCACGACCGGCCGAATCCACCCGACGAGCGCCGTAAAGAACGGCGACGGACTCTTTTGAAACATTGCATCGAGTATGAAGGGCTGTAGCTCGCAGAATGCGGCGATCAGCACAATCAAGACAAGCCATCCGACAAACCTGGTCGAAAACCCGGTCGTTTCGCTTGCGACATGCAACCAAGAACGCAGGACGGCCCAAATGATCAAGACCATAAGCAAGAGCAAGGCGGAGTAGGCCGTGACGACGAAATGGTTGAAAGCGAAAATGTTTTTTATCTCGATACCGAAGATGTTGGCGTTTTCGCGCCCCCCTGCGACAGACACGGCGGAAATCGTCAGCGCAGCGGCAATCAGCAAAAACGGCAGGACCAAGATGGCATTCGCCACCAACCCGCGTGCAAAAATAGAAGCATTACAGAGGAAGTCGGAGGCTCCATTCGGAAACAGGTAATTCGAATAATCGCGCACGTGCTGCAGCGACGGCGTCTCGTCCTCCGACAAATAGCTCTCGAAAGGAAAATGGCCCCCGTCCGCGGTCATGCCGACCGACAGCGAGGCTCCGATATAGCCGCCGCCCGACACAGTCGACAGATAGTCGACTTTTTTCAAAATATGCGACTTGTGCAACGCCTGCAGCACGCCGAGCGAAAAGGCCGCGGACCGGATCCCGCCGCCAGACAAAGACAGGCCGACGACCTTGGAATCTTCCGTCGGGCGAAGCGGCGGCGTGTCGTCGCTCGTGACCAGCGGTGTCTCGCCAAGGGTCTCGTCTTCAAGCTTAATCGGTCTGTTCTTGGGACGACGCTTGTTGATCGAATCGCGCTCGCTCCGAAAAACATCGTTGAATTGAAAAAGGTCGCCGAACGCCATGGCCGCCTCCCCGATCCATCAAGTCTATCGGGTCGCCATCGCCTGCTCAACCGTCGATTGAACGAGCTACGACAGCGTTTCCAACTCGTCGATCAGTTTGGCAATCACACCCAGCCCGCCGTCCCAAAACTTCGGATCGCGCGCGTCGAGCCCGAAGGGCGCGAGCAATTCGGTATGATGCTTGGTGCCGCCGGCGGCGAGCATTTGGAGATAGCGCTCGGCAAAGCCGGAGGAGGATTTCTCGTAGACCGCGTAGAGCGAATTCACCAGGCAGTCGCCGAACGCATAGGCGTAGACGTAGAACGGCGAATGGATGAAGTGCGGGATGTAGCTCCAAAACGTCTCGTAGCCGGCTTTCAATTCGATCGCGGGGCCGAGGCTCTCGGCTTGCACCGACATCCATAGCTCGCAAATCTTGTCCGATGTCAGTTCGCCGTTGCGGCGCTCCAGATGCACCTTGCGCTCGAACGAGTAGAATGCGATTTGGCGCACCACCGTGTTGATCATGTCCTCGACCTTGGCGGCGAGCATGGCCTTGCGCTGTTTCTTGTCGGCGGTCTGCGCCAACAGCTTCTTGAAAGTGAGCATCTCGCCGAACACGCTCGCGGTTTCGGCCAGCGTCAGCGGCGTCGGCGCCATCAGCGCGCCATTGGGCGCCGCCAGCACCTGATGCACGCCGTGGCCGAGCTCGTGCGCCAGCGTCATTACGTCGCGCGGCTTGCCCTGATAATTGAGCAGCACGTAAGGGTGCGCCGACGGCACGGTCGGATGCGAGAAGGCGCCCGGCTGCTTGCCGGGGCGCACGCCGGCATCGATCCAGCGGCGCTCGAAAAAACGATCGGCGATTTGCGCCATTTCCGGGGAGAACGCGCCATAGGCGGTGAGCACGGTTGAGCGCGCGTCGGTCCACGGGATCGCGCGCTGCGCGACCTTGGGCAGCGGCGCGTTGCGGTCCCAATACGGCAACGACTTCTTGCCGAACCATTTCGCCTTCAGCGCATAGTAGCGATGCGACAGTCTCGGATAGGCGGCGCGCACGGCGGCGACCAGCGCCTCGACAACCTCAGGCTCCACGCGGTTCGACAGATGGCGCGCGTCGGCGACGTCCTTGAAGCCGCGCCAGCGGTCGGAGATTTCCTTGTCCTTGGCCAGCGTATTGGTGATCAGCGTGAACGGCCGCAAATTTTCCTTGAAGGTTTTCGCCAGTGCCTGTGCCGCCGCCTTGCGTTTCTTGCCGTCGGCGTCCTGCAGCATGTTGAGCGCCAACTCGATGCTGAGGGATTCGCCGCCGATCCTGAATCGGAGTTCGGCGATGCTCTCGTCATATTGCCGGTTCCAGGCCGAATAGCCCGTGACCGACTTCTCGTGAAACAGCTCCTCGACTCGATCTTCGAGCTGATAGGGCTTCTCTTTGCGAACGTCGTCGATCCAGGGGCGGTAATGGCCGAGCGCCGGATCGCGCATGGCGGCTTCCAGTTTGGCATCGTCAATGCGGTTGAGCTCAAGCGTGAAAAACAACAAATGCAGAGAAGCGGCGGTGATGCGCTCCTGCACGTCGCCATAGAATTTCGCGCGTACCGGATCGGTGCTGTCGCCGGCATAGACCAGCGAGGCATAGGAGATCAGCCGGCCGAGCGTGTCCTCCAAGACCTCGTAGCGCTTGACGGCGGCGGCCAGCGCCTGGCCGGCGCCCTGCCCGGCGGCAAACCCCGCCAGGCGGCCCTTGAAGTCTGCTTCGAACGCCACGCATTGGTTGGCGGCGTTCTCCAGATCCCATTTGAGCTCGGGACTATCGAGGCCGGGATAAAGGTCGTTCAGGTTCCACTCGGGCAGCACGCCCAATTTAGTCGTCCTGGGGGGCTTCTTGCGGGACGCGGCTTTAGCCATGGCGGGGATGTCTTTTGGCGGGGTCGAATTGGCGATCATCTAGGCGGTAGCAGGCCGATTTAATAGCCCATTAAGCCAGAACGGCGACATTGCACCAAATCGGCACAGCGCCGAAGCGTTGCGAGGTCGAAATGTCCGAAAGCGTGCTCATTGTCGACGACGAACCGGTCCAGCGCCGCCTGCTCGAGGCCATGGTCCAGCGTTTCGGCTACAAGACGATCGTCGCCGAGGGTGGCGATGCGGCGCTGAAGCTGCTTGGCGGAGGCCAGCGCATCGACTGCATGGTGCTCGACCTCATGATGCCGGATCTCGACGGGCTCGGCGTGCTGGCGCGCATGCGCGAGGCCGGTCTCGATATTCCAGTGATCGTGCAGACCGCGCATGGCGGGATCGACAATGTGGTGTCGGTGATGCGTGCGGGCGCCACCGATTTCGTGGTCAAGCCGGCGAGCCCGGAGCGGCTACAGGTCTCGCTGCGCAACGCGCTGGCAACCAAGGCGCTGGCGGGCGAATTGCAGCGCATCAAGCGCAAGAATGACGGCACACTTGGCATCGCCGACATCATCACACGTTCGGCTGCCATGCAGCCGGTCTTGAAATCGGCGGAAAAAGCCGCGGCCTCGACCATTCCCGTTTTGATCGAGGGCGAATCCGGTGTCGGCAAGGAACTGATCGCGCGCGCCATCCACGGCTCCGGCGCCCGCCGCGCCAAGCCGTTCGTGGCGGTCAATTGCGGCGCCATGCCGGAGAATCTGGTCGAGTTCGATTTTGTTCGGTCACGAGAAAGGCGCCTTCACCGGCGCCACCGACAAGCACACCGGAAAATTTATCGAAGCCGATGGCGGCACGCTGTTTCTCGATGAAGTCGGCGAGCTGCCTCCCGCCGCGCAGGTCAAGCTGCTGCGCGCGCTGCAGGAGGGCGAGGTCGAACCAGTCGGCGGGCGCAGAAGCGTGAAAGTCGACGTGCGCATCATCTCCGCCACCAACCGCGACTTGATCGCCGACGTGAAAGCTGGGCGCTTCCGCGAAGACCTGTTCTATCGCCTGCACGTGTTTCCGATTTCGGTGCCGCCGCTGCGGCGGCGCACCGAGGACATCCCCGAGCTCGCCCGCCATTTCCTGGCGCGCATTTCGGCCGAGGAAGGAAAACGCGTGCGCGGCATCGAGGCCGAGGCGTTGGCTTTGCTCATGGCCCATCGCTGGCCGGGCAATGTGCGCCAACTCGAAAACGCGATCTTCCGCGCTGTGGTGCTGACCGATGGCGAGCAAATCAGCGCCCGTGAATTCCCGCAGGTGTCCGCCCGCGTCGGACCCGACGCGATCATCGCTCAACCGGTGATCGAACACTCGCCCGCGATTGCCGCGGCCTTGCCGGATGCGCGCGAGGCCGCCCAGGTGCCGGAATTAACCATGCACACGCTGCGGCTGACCGATGCGCAAGGTGAAGTGCGGCCGCTCGAAGAAATCGAACGCGAAACCATCCGCTTTGCCATCGCACACTACCGCGAACAGATGTCGGAGGTCGCGCGCCGGCTGAAAATCGGACGATCGACGCTTTACCGCAAGCTCGAGGGCCTTGGTCTCGATGAGACGCCACAAGAAACGGCGGAAATTGAAAACGAAACGGTGTGACGCCGGTCCTTTAACCATGCGCGTGCAGGCGTTAGCCGTGATCGAAGTTAACTTTAGCGGCTCCGCGTATTCGACCACATAATGGCAATGAATCGGGGGCGTGGGGTAAGCGCGATGCGTAAGACGAGTTTCAATCTGCTGGCCGGCGCGATGCTGGCGCTGATCGCAATGCCGGCGCTCGCCATAGCCGCGCCTGACCGCGCCGAAACTGTCGTGGCGCCGCCGCCCGCGCTCGCGGCTACGCCCATTGGGCCGCCGGAGAAGCAGCCCGCGGCAGCTACGCCACAGAATTCCGATAGCGACCTTAAACTCAAGGGCGCGGTCGATCAGGCTGGCGCCAGCGACGCGCAAGTCGCCGACAAACTTCGGACAATCGTCATGGACAAACTGCTCGAAATACGAATCGATCGCGCGCCGGAACGCCAGGCGGTCGAGTCGTTCTACGCCACGCGCGATTACGCGCCGCTGTGGTCGAGCGGCGGCCGGCTCAACACACGCGCCAAATCGGTTATCGCGCGACTGAAAAACGCCGCCGCCGACGGGCTTGACCCGGTCGATTACCCGGTGCCCGGTTTCGGCGCTGCCGAGGCCGAGCGGCTCGCCGATGACGACATTAGACTGACGAATTCGGTGCTCACTTTTGCGCGCCATTTGGCGACCGGCCGCGTCGCTCCGACCCGGGTGCTGGCGGAAGTCGACTACGGCAGCCACGCGCCCGATCCAGCCGGTATCCTGCGCAAGATCGCCGAAGCCGGCGATGCCGGCGCCACGCTCGAAAGCTACAACCCGCCGCATGAAGGCTTTCGGGCCCTGAAGGCGAAACTGGCCGAGATGAAGCCCAGCCAGGAGATCGATCGCGTGCTGGCCAACATGGAACGCTGGCGGTGGCTGCCGCGCGATCTCGGCAAAACCTACGTGATGGTCAACGTCCCCGATTTCTCGCTCAAGGTCGTCCACGACCACCAGGAGCAATGGCGCACCAAGATCATCGCCGGCAAGCCGCAGACACCGACGCCGCTGCTCAGCGCGGCGATGGATAATGTCCTGGTCAATCCGTCATGGCATGTGCCGCAGTCGATCATCCAGAACGAACTGCTGCCGCGCTACGGCGGCGATCCGAATATTTTCAGCCGCATGGGCCTTGAAGTGAAGCGCCGGCCGGACGGCAGCCTCAGCGTGACGCAGCCGCCCGGCGCCGCCAACGCGCTCGGCCGCATCAAGTTCAACTTCCCCAACAAGTTCCAGGTCTATCTGCACGACACGCCGGACAAGCGGCTGTTCGCCAACGACAAGCGCGCCTTCAGCCACGGCTGCATGCGGGTGCAGGACCCGACCAAGTTCGGCGAGATCATGCTGCATCTGGCGATGAACGGCCCGACCCCGAATTCGCAACAGATTAGCGCCTTGTTCGGGCGCGACGAGCGCACCTTCAAGCTCACCGACCGGCCGATGGTGCACCTGACCTACCAGACCGCCTTCGTGGACGGCGGCCGCCTGGTGCTGCGCGACGACATCTACGGCTTCGATGCCCGCATCAACGCCATTCTGCGCAGCGCCGAGCGCCGCATCGCCGACGTGACGCCACCGCTCGATCCCAAGCGCGACCTGGCGACCGCCAAGGCCAGCCAGGACATCTTGCGCCGGGTCGAGCGAGGCGAGGCGGACAATGCCCTGAAGTTGCTCGATCAGGCATCCCGCGAACCGGCGCGGACCGAGCCCAAGCGCCCGGCGACAGGCGCCAAGCCACGTCCGGTGGCGGCGGCCGCGTCCGAGTTCCACCACACGACCCCCACATCGCCGCTGGCCCTCCCATTTTTAGCCATTTTCGGCCGGTAGCAAACAACGGTCGGGGGGCGACCGCTAAGTGCACGTTAACCCTTCCCGATAAGACTGAATGATTGTCGCTGCCGGAGCCGCTCGCTCCGGGGGGAGCGGCGGTGGGACAGTGTAAATCACGGAACATTGCAGTGTCGGTTGGCGCGTGGCGCGAGCTCCCTCTCATTTTGTCCGTGGCACGCGCCGGCGTGCGCCTGAGCGCGCGGCTTGGCGTCGCCGGGATGCTCCTGCTGGGCGCCAATAATTCATTGCAAAACGCCGTCGCCGAAGGCGACACCCGCACGCTCTCCTTCCATCACGTCCACACCGGCGAAGACATCACCATCACCTTCAAGCGCAACGGCCGCTATGACGAGGCCGCGCTGAAGAAACTCGACTGGTTCATGCGCGATTGGCGCAAGGAACAAGAAACCCACATGGACCCGCATCTGTTCGATCTGTTGTGGGAGACCTATCGCGATCTCGGAGCCAGCGAGCCGATCCAGGTGATCTGCGGATACCGCTCGCCGGGAACCAACGCCATGCTGCGCGCGCGCTCCGGCGGGGTCGCCCAGTTCAGTCAGCACATCAACGGCAACGCGATAGATTTCTATATCCCCGGCGTGTCGCTCGCTTCGGTGCGCGCCGAGGGCCTGCGGCTACAGCGCGGCGGCGTCGGATTCTATCCGACCTCGGGCTCGCCATTCGTGCACATGGACACCGGCACAATTCGCCATTGGCCGCGCATCCCGCGCGAGGAACTGGTCAGGATCTTCCCCAACGGACGCACCGTGCATATTCCGGCAGATGGGCAGCCGCTCCCGGGTTATGCACTGGCGCTGGCCGACGTCGAGCGGCGCGGCGCGATGCCTTCCGGAACTTCGCTGAAGGCAGCACGCGAGGCCGGCGTGATCACCGCCAGCCAGGAGGAGGCCGCCGCGCGTCCCAAGCAGCGCAGCCTTTTCGCCCGCCTATTCAGCGGCAAGGACGAGGATGAGCCGAATGAGCAGCCCGCGCCCAAATCGGTTGGCTCGCAGCCGCGCGCGCCCATGGCCGTCGCCAGCCTGAGCCCGCCCAAGCAGGTCGCGGTCGAGCATGTCGTGCCGTTGCCGTCGGCGCGGCCGAAACCGGTCGATGTCGCGATTGCGTTGCCACGGCCGCGGCCGGCCGAGCCGACCATCGTGACGGCGTCGGCCGACAAGATAATCGACGGCCGCGGTTATTGGCCCGGCGCGGTCGAATCCGGTTCGGCGCTGCCGCCCGCCATCACCAGCGGCACGCCATACCAGACTGCCTCGGCCGATCCGGCAACGACCGGCAGCTCGGCTGACGACACCCTCGCCTATGCGACCACGTCAAATACCCCGCTCACCGTGCGCGCACGTCCGATGGGCTCGCGCCTGCCCCGCATGCCGGCGGAAGCGAGAATGATCACGGCTTCGTCCAACGCCACCGCGGTCGTAAAATCGCCGCTGGCGCAGGCTGCGGCCATCAACGGCGGCGAGCGCTCAGACAGCCCATGGCTGCGCGCCGCCATGCTGACGCCGAGCGTGCGTGGTTTCATGACCGCGACGCGGGCCGGCGCGCTCGATCCACGCTGGCAGCACAATTTGCTGCATAAGCCGGCGCAGTCGGTGATGATGACATTCTCGGCCGATCCGCATCTCGGCATGGTGGCCGACCGATTCACCGGCAGCGCGGTCGTGTTCCTGGCGACTGCGACCTTCGCGCCGCAGACGACGGCGTCGATCCGCTAATTCAGCTTAGTTCAGCATGCCCAGCGCGTGCATGTAGGTCTCGAGCACGGCCTGTTGCTCGCGGCGTTCGTCAGTGTCCTGCTTGCGCAAGGATACGATCGAGCGCAGCGCCTTGACGTCGAAGCCGTTGCCTTTGGCCTCGGCATAGACGTCGCGGATGTCGTCGGAGGTTGCCTTCTTTTCCTCCTCGAGCCGCTCGATGCGCTCGACGATGGCCTTGAGCTGATCCTTGGCGAAGCGATGTGCGGGTTGGTCTTTTTCGGCGGCGGCTGTGGCAGGCATCGAATTCTCCTGATGACGAAGCATGTTTCCCTTCTGTCATAAGGACATTCGGCGCCGGCGGGTGCTGCGTTTATGCAAAGCCCCCGACATTCACACGCTGTGCATAAGAGTTAGTGTTTGGGGCTGGACTTTTCGAAGGCCGCCTTCTGCGCGGGCGAGGCCTCTCTCTGGTGCTTCTTGCGCCATTCGTCATAGGGCATGCCGTACACGATCTCGCGGCTTTGCTCTTTGCTCATGACCACGCCCTTTTCGTCGGCGGCGTCCTTCATCCAGTTCGACAGGCAATTGCGGCAGAAACCGGCGAGATTCATCATATCTATGTTCTGCACATCGGTGCGCGTGCGCAGATGCTCGACCAGGCGGCGGTAAACGGCGGCTTCGAGCTCGATGCGGGTTCTGTCTTCCATCTTGTCGTTCATGGCGGTTGTCCTTAGCCTTCACATCGAAAGATAGGCCTGCGGGGCGTCAAGTTCCATAGGCGATAAGAAACGTCGCCAGGGAGCTTGCTTCATGAAGTTCGCGCATTTTTCCCATGTCTGGGCCAAGCCCGGTATGACCCCGCACCAGCGTTACGAGGAACTGTGGCGCGAGCTTGCGCTCTGCGACCGGCTTGGCTTCGACTATAGCTTCTGCGTCGAACATCACTTCCGTCCCGACGAAAGCTGGATGTCGTCGCCGAGCCTTTACGCGGTCGGCGCCGGCGCGCGCACGCGCCATATGCGGATCGGCCCCATGGGCTATGTCGTGCCGCTGTACCATCCGCTGCGTCTGGCCGAAGAGATCGCGGTCGTCGACCAAATGCTCGGCGGGCGCATGGAACTGGGATTGGTGACGGGTATCAACCCGGATTATTTCAAGCCTTTTGGGCTCGATTACAATCTGCGCAAGTCGCCGACCATCGAATTTGTTGATTACCTTCGCGCCGCCTATGGCGAGCAGCAGCCGTTCTCGTTTCACGGCGAGGTCCACCACACCGACAGTGCCGTGCTTGCCGTGCAGCCGGTCCAGAAGCCGCATCCGCCGCTCTGGATGATGAGCCGCGATCCGCAGACGCTCGAATTCTGCGCGAAGAACGGCATCAATCCTGGATATTTTCTGGTTTACCCGCGCGCGGATGCTGCGCCGCGTTACGTCAAGTTTCTCGAGGATTGGAAAAAGGCCGGCTGGCCGAAAAAACCGAACATTGCCTACTGCACTATCGTCCATGTCGACGAGACCGACGACAAGGCGCTCAGCGTTGGGCTGGCGCGGGCGGCTCGCGCCTATGAAGGCTTTCTGCCGCCGCCGAAACCGGGCGAGACCTTCGAGCAGCGGGTGCGCGAGCACGCCAAAAAATTTATCGGACGCGGCGAGCCCGGCGCCTCCGAAATCATGGCCAATCTGTTCGATGCGGACTATCTGATGAGGCACGAACTGGTGTTCATCGGCTCGCCGGAAACCGTCGCAAGAAAAATTCAAGCAGCAGCGCAGGCTGGCTTGTTCAATATGTTCATGGGCGAATTCAATTTCTCCGACCTGCCGGAAGACGACCTCATGCGCTCGATCCGCCTGTTCGGCGAAAAGGTCATCCCCGCCTTGCGCGGCTACGAGCCGTTCTGAAACCCCTACTGCGCGTCGCGCAATTCCGGACGCGCCGCCAAACGTTCGGTGTTGAGACGGTGGATGATGAAGCAAATCACCGCGCCGGCCGCAAACGGCAGCGCCGACCACATATAGAGGTGCTGGACCGGCAGCCCTATCAACAGGGCGCCGAGCAGCGGTCCGACGATCGAGCCGATGCGCCCGATGCCCAATTCCCAACCGGAGCCGTTGGCGCGCAGCGACGTGGGATAGATCATGGCGCCGACGACGTTGATGCCGGATTGGATGCCGAGCACGAGGAAACCGGCAAAGAAAGTCGCGACCAGCACGGCGGTCTTCGACGTCAAGCCGGCAAAACCGATGGAACCGACCACCGGTACCGCGAGCACGAACATGATGCTAATGGCGAGAAAGCGCCGCCTTTGCAGCCACCCGCACAGCATCAATGCGCCGACGGTGCCGCCCACCTGCAGGCTGGCGCCGGCCAGCGCCACCGTCGTCGGTGGCAGCTTAGCCGCGGTCATCAGCGTCGGCGTCCAACTGAGCAGGTAGAAATACCCCATCAGATTCAGGGCAAACAGTAGCCACAGCAACGGCGTGATCAGTGCCAGCCCGTCGCGGAACAGATAGGCCGGATTGAACCCCGGATACTGCTTTTCGTCTTCGATGATAAATTTGGCGTTGGCTGGCACGACATAGTCGGGACGGATGGCTTTGATGAGAGCCGCCATCTTGCCGCGCAGGCTTTCGTGCAGCGTCATGTACTTGATCAATTCCGGCATGCCGATTTGCGCGACGATAGCGATGACGATCGGCGCGATGCCGCCGATGTAGAACAGGATTTGCCAGCCGTGTTGCGGCACCAAAGCGGCCGTCACGAAGCCCGGGATGGCACCGCCGATCGGCACGCAGCCGACCGCGATGATGGCGAGCGTGGCGCGTAGCTTGCGCGGCGCCGACTCGGCGTTGATAGCGACCACGTTGGGGATGACGCCGCCTATCCCTAAGCCGGCCAGCAACCGCAGCCAGAACATTTGGTCGAGATTGGTCGAATAGGCCGCCGCCAAGGTGAAGATACCGAAAACCAGGTTCGACCAGACCAGCGCCGCCTTGCGGCCGTAGCGGTCGCCCACCCAGCCGAAGATTCCCGACCCGAACAGTATGCCGATCAGGCTGGCGCTGAACACGGGACCAAGCGAGCCCGGCTTTAATGCCCACTCTTTCGCGAGGCTCGGTGCAGCGAAAGCGATCGCCGCGATATCGTAGCCGTCGATAAGAACGAGGAAGAGCGACCAGATTAAAAGTTTGATCTGGAACGAGCTTAGCCCGCGCTCGTCGAGCAGACGTGAGACTTGAACGACCGATTGGTCCGCCATTGCTTCCCCCCAGGGTCGTTATTGATGTCGCGCGGACCTTTGTGTTCCTTGCGCGGATGCTATGTCACCGGTTCCGGAATGGAAAGCCAGTCCCCGCGTTACGGCGCAGTTCGTTTGTCAGGCTTCCATAATGACGATAAGCAGGATTATTGGCGCGACAGATCGCTGGAGCTGATTCATGGCTGGCACGAGGCGCGCTTTTCTTGTCGATTTGTTCCGTACCGCGGTGGCCGCTGCGCATCCGGCGGCCTGCCTGCCGCCGCACTTGCCGCCGCCGCCGGCGAGCCGGCTCATTCTGCTCGCCGCCGGCAAGGCCGCCGGCTCCATGGCCGAAGTCGCGGAAGGCTTCTATCTGGATCGGTTGAAGCTTTCCCCCGACCGCCTTTGTGGACTCGCGGTGGCCCGCCACGGCTACGGCCGGCCGTTGAAGATCGTGACCATGATTGAGGCTGGGCATCCGGTCCCCGACGCGGCGGGGCTCGAGGCGGCCGGGCGGGCGCTTAAGCTGGCCGATAGCGCGGGAGTCGATGATCTCGTGCTCGTCCTGATGTCGGGCGGCGCCTCGGCCAACTGGATCGCGCCGGCGGAAGGCGTGTCGTTCGCCGACAAGCAGGCGGTGACACGTACGCTGTTGCGCTCCGGTGCGGCGATCGGCGAGATCAACACGGTGCGCAAACATCTCTCGCGCATCAAAGGCGGGCGGCTGGCGCGCCATGCTTATCCGGCGAAGCTTGCGACGATCGCGATTTCCGACGTCCCGGGCGACGAACCATCGGCCATCGGCTCAGGACCGACGGTGCCCGACCCGACGACGCTTGCGGATGCGCGCGCCATCGTGGCCAAATATAAACTCGATCTACCCGCAAGCGTGACCGCAGCGCTTGCCGATGCGAACAATGAATCTCCCAAGCCCGGCGATCCGGAATTCGCTGGCAGCCAATTCGCGTTAGCCGCGCGGCCGGCCGATGCGCTACGCGCAGCCGAGGCCGCGGTGCGCGCCGCCGGCTATGAATGCGTGTCGCTCGGCGCCAACGTCGAAGGCGAGGCGCGCGAGGTCGCGGCAGCGCACGCAACGCTCGCGCGCGAGTTAGCCGCGCAAGGCAAGCGCGCCGTCATCATCTCGGGTGGCGAACTCACCGTCACCATCTGCGGTGGAGGCCGCGGCGGACCCAATCAAGAATATGCTCTGGCGCTGGCCATCCAATTGGCGGGCATGCCGGCCGTGGCGGCGGTGGCCGGTGACACCGACGGCACCGACGGCGGCGTGGGCGCGGCCAGCGACCCGGCGGGCGCGCTGCTTGACGGCGAAACCGTGGCGCGTGCCAAGGCGCTTGGCCTCGATCCCGCCGCGTTTCTTGCCGACAACAATTCCACCGGTTTCTTTGCCGGCCTTGGGGATTTGCTCATGCCCGGACCCACCTTCACCAACGTGAACGACTTTCGTGCCATCATCGTTGACAGGCCGTGACCGATCACGCGACAACCGCGACGAATCATAACCGACGACATCCGCATTGCCCCGCTCTTCCGCCACGCTTTGCATAATCGGCACGGCTGTTCTCGCCGCCGCGCTACTGACTGTATTGACGGATCCGGCCAAAGCCGATTTCCGGCTATGCAACAACACCGGCAGCCGGGTCGGCGTGTCGCTGGGCTATAAAGACGCCGAAGGCTGGACCACCGAGGGCTGGTGGAACGTATCGGCGCGATCTTGCGAAACTCTGCTACGCGGCGCGCTGGTAGCGCGCTACTATTACATCTACGCGGTCGATTATGACCGCGGCGGCGAATGGTCCGGTCATGCATTCATGTGCTCACGCGAGAAAGAATTCACCATTCGCGGCACCGAGAACTGCCTGGCGCGCGGCTTCGACCAGACCGGCTTTTTCGAGGTCGATACCAGCGAACAGCGCTCATGGACCGTGCAATTGACCGACAGCGCCGAACAGAAGCCGGCCCGCCCCTTGCCGCAGCGCACGCCGCCCGTCACCCAGCGGCCGCCGGTGGCCGCGCCCTCGGCGCCAGCCGAAGGCGGCAAAAAATGAGACGCAAGTCATGAGACGATTGCGCCGCGCCAAGATCGTCGCCACGCTCGGGCCGGCCTCCTCCGATGCCGGCATGATCGCGCGCCTGTTCAAGGCCGGCGCCGACGTGTTCCGCATCAATATGAGCCACACCAGCCAGGATCGCATGCGCGAACTCGTCGCAATGATCCGCGGCATCGAGAAAGAGACCGAGCGGCCGATCGGTATCCTGGTCGATTTGCAGGGACCCAAGCTGCGGCTCGGCACGTTTACCGGCGGTTCGGCAACCGTGAAGAACGGCGACAGCTTTGTGCTCGATTCAGATAAGGCCGAGGGCGATGCCACGCGCGTTTATTTGCCGCATCCGGAAATTTTCGCCGGCGTCGAGAAGGGTCACACGCTGCTGATCGACGACGGCAAGGTGCGGCTCACCGTTACGCAAGCCGAGCCTAAGCGCATGACCACGCGCGTCGAGGTCGGCGGCAAATTGTCCGACCGCAAAGGCGTAAGCCTGCCCGACTCGACCATTCCATTTTCCGCACTGGCGGAGAAAGACCGCTCCGATCTCGAGGCCGCGCTCAACGCCGGCATCGACTGGGTGGCGCTCTCGTTCATCCAGCGGCCGGAAGACATTGCGGAGGCGAAGAAAATCACCCGCGGGCGGGCCGCGGTGATGGCCAAGATCGAGAAGCCGCAGGCGGTGCATCGCCTGGCCGAGATCATGGATCTGGCCGACGCGCTGATGGTGGCGCGCGGCGACCTCGGCGTCGAAATGCCACTGGAGAAGGTACCGGGCGTACAAAAGCAGATGACACGCGCCGGCCGCAACGCCGGCAAGCCGGTGGTGGTGGCCACGCAAATGCTGGAATCGATGATCAACTCGCCGGTGCCGACGCGCGCGGAAGTGTCCGACGTCGCCACCGCAATTTTTGAAGGCGCCGACGCGGTCATGCTGTCGGCTGAATCGGCGGCCGGCAAATATCCGGTGGAAGCGGTGGCGACTATGAACCGGATCGCCGAGGAAATCGAAAACGATCCCCTCTATCGCAGCATCCTCGATGCGCAGCGCGCCGAGCCGGAGGCGACCGGCGCCGACGCCATCGCCGACGCCGCGCGCCACATCGCCGATACGCTCGATCTCGCCGCCGTGGTGTGCTGGACTTCGTCGGGCTCAACGGGCTTAAGGGTCGCGCGTGAGCGGCCGCGACCGCCGATCGTGGCGCTGTCGCCCAACATGGCGGCTGGACGGCGGCTGGCAGTGGTCTGGGGCGTGCATTGCGTGATCACCGATGACGCCCACGACCAGGACGATATGGTCGACCGCGCCTGCCGCATCGCCTTCAAGGAAGGCTTCGCCAAGGCGGGCCAGCGAATCATCGTCGTCGCCGGCGTGCCGCTCGGTACCCCGGGCGCCACCAACATGCTGCGTATTGCTTATGTCGGGGCGGACGTCGCCGAGGACTAGATATCCCGGCCCTCAACCTTTTCCTGAAGCGTCTTGACCAGATCGGGAATGCGCTGCAGCCGCGGATAGACCGCGAGCGCGCGGCGATAGACTTCGAGCGCCTGCTTGTCATCGCCGATGTCCTGCATGATCAAACCGAGACCCGACAGCGCGCCGAAATGGCGCGGCTCGCGGCGCAGCACTTCGCGGATATCGGCGAGCGCGCGGCCGTAATCCTTTTTCATGTAGTAGAGGGTGGCGCGCCGGTTCCAGGCTTCGACATATTTCGGTTTGATCTTGATGACGCCGTCGAGCAGTTTGATCGCGAGATCGATATCCTTCTGCTCGATCGCGGCCTGCACTCGTGACATCAGCAACGTGGTCGTGTCGCTATGCGAGGCGGTCCACAGCGCCCAGATGCGTCCCTCGATCGCCTTGGCGGTGACGTCATCGGGCGCGACCTTGAGCGCCCCGAACAAGAAATCGAGATTGTGCGTTGGATCGTTTTGTCGGACGTTCGGCAGCTTTTTCGGCGGCTGAACCCACTCGCCCTGCGCCGCGGCAGCGACCGGCGCGGCAAAGGCTCCGGTCAAGGCGGCGGCGAGCAAAACGGCGAGGAATCGCGTGCGCATGGACGGAGATTAATATCTCCGCCCGTTAAGGCAAATATGCGGCGATAGACGAAGGGCTCAGCCCTGACGCGCCTTAAAGCGGCGATTGGTCTTGTTGATGATATAGACCCGCCCCTTGCGGCGCACGATGCGGTTGTTGCGGTGGCGGCCACGCAGGGACTTCAGGGAATTGCGGACTTTCATGACGCTCTCTGGGTTTTCGGTTGCCGGGTTCATAGCAGCCTACCCGCCGCTGTCAACGCGGCAGACCTGCCGCGACAATCTCCGGCTGAGTCGCATTTGTATTATAAATCAATTAGTTATCGGACGGCTGGACACGAGCCAGACTTGCTAAGACTATTCGCTGTCGACGATCGGATAATCGCAGCATGAAAAAAACCGCCGCATTGGTCGCCTTGTCGTTGCTGACGGTCCTCGCCGTGCAGCTTCCCGCCGATGCCCGCCGCTCGCCTGACGGGCTCGCTGCCGTACAATTGAGAAAAGGCCTGGCCGCCTTCAACCGGCACGACTACACGGCGGCGGGGGCGTTGTTGCGATTGCCGGCCGAGCAAGGCTCCTCCAGCGCGCAGGCCGTTCTTTGCTATCTATACACTTACGGCCGCGGCGTGCCGCAAAGTTTCAGCGAAGCCGCGAATTGGTGCCGCCGCTCCGCCGAGCAAGGCAACGCGCAGGGCCAATACATGCTCGGGCTTTTGTACAACAAAGGTCACGGCGTTCCGGAAGATTTCGTGCTGGCCTACAAATGGCTGAATTTGGCAGCGGCCCATGCGTCGGGGGCCAAAAAAGAATTCTCCTATCGCATCAGAGATTCCGTCGCGACCAAGATGTCGCCGCACCAGGTTGCTAAGGCACAAGCCTTGTCGATCGAATGGCGGCCGGTGCCAGAGCGGTAAAGCCTACAATTCAGGCTCTTTGCGGGGCGGGACCGCATCTTGCGGACTCGGAAGACTGAGCGTTTCCGTCTGGTCGTGCTTCTCAAGAGTCGCCGCCCGCGGCTTGACCGATCGCAAAATCCAACCCGAATGTTCCTCGCCGGTTTTGAGGCGGACAAACCCTTGCGTGCCCCGATCGAGAAAAACAGCCAGGCCTTCGGTTTCGCCGACCACGGTCCCAATCAGCGTGAGGTTCGGATGCTCGGGTTCGGCCGGCCGGGCGGCGACCTTCGGCTGCACCACCGGCGGCGGCGCGGCAACGGCCGGCGCCGGCGGCCGCCGCGACGGAGTAAAGAGCGGACGGTCGGGTGTGATCGAAAGCGATCCGATCGGAAGAGCCCAAAGCGGATTGCCGATCGGACCGCGCTCCAGCGCAGCTTTCGCCGGTTTCTGATCCAGATTGATTGTTGCACGGTTGATGTCATTTTGAGTCGTGTCGTCCACCGACGTCAGCGCGAGCGCCGGTAGATTGAACGGAAAGAGGATACAAAAGCCGCCAGCGGCCCGCCAAAACACGCGCCGAACACTCATTTTGCGTCCTTCCACTGACCCGACACCGCGATCAATATGCGCATGCGATCGCCGCCCGCGACGGCGGAAAGCTGCGGGCCCTGAACGACCAACTGGTCGATAAACAGAAACGGCATCCCCGCCTCCAGATCGTAAAGCAATTTTTGCAAGCTCGCCTGCTCCATCTCGCAACTGATGGTCAGGGTAACAAAGCCATCCTTGGATTGCGGGCCTTGCAGATCCACTTGCGAAGATTGCACCGTACCGCCGTAGCGCGTGATGGCAGTGGCGACCCTCTGCAACAGCGTGGCGCCGGCGACAGTGATCGTTTCGCCGCCGAGGAACGGAGAACCGGCGGGAACGGCGCCGGCCGCATTATTCGCGGCATTCGGATTATTCTGGCGCGCCTCAAGTTGATTGAGAATATCGCGCGAGTCCGCAAGGGCCGCCCGTTGTTCCAATAGGCTCGCCAGGGTCAGCCAGATCGTTACGAGAAGTACGGTAACGAGCACGACATAGCCCGCAAGCGCAAGATACGAATTGCGCGAGAGTTGACGCGTCAATGCAAGTTGGCCTGTCATGACGGGGGAGAAAATACCGGTTTGATCCGAGCTTCGATGTGAAACCGGTCCCCGGGGTCGGAAGGCGCCCGGGTGGTCGGCGCAAAGAAGGTCGCGCGGCTAAAATGCGGCGATTGCTCGATCAGTCGGATCAGCGAGGGCGCGTCGCTGGTAATGCCGATGACCTGCACCTTGTCGCTTTCGATGCGGAGCTCGCTGACATAGGTATTGTCCGGCAGGACGTTCGACAGCGCCTCCAGCACGATCACATTTGCCGGGGTTTGATTCTTGCGGCGCGCCAATTTTGCCAATGCGGAGTTGGCAACCGCGTCGTTGCCGGCGCGAATAATGCCGCGCCGTTCCGCAATACGGCGAGACACATCGGCCTGCCGGCTTTGCACGACACCGCCGACAACGACATCAGTTGCAATGGCCACGCCTGCGAGTAGCCCTGCGACCACGAGACCGGCGAGCAACAGGCGGCGTACCTGTCGCCGTTCGAGTGCGCCCGCGGCCGATTGCTCGAACACCCTGATTGCGGCCTGGTCGCCATTCGCGTCCGGCAGCGTCGTCGAGACGACGATCGACTTCACCCCGAGTCCGCCAACCGCCTGCGTCAACGGAATAATCTGCGCACGTGGCGCGGCGGCGATGGTGACCGATATTTTATCGGCGGCGATTTCGGTCGGCTGGCTCCACCCGACGACGGCCTCGCTTGCGGTCCATGGCGTGATGCGATCGATTTGAGCTTGCACGATGCCGTCGATAAATTCCGATGCGCGCCGCGGCAGCTCGATCGCACGGAAGAAAAATTGTCCAGGACGCATTGCAAGCTCGACCTGACTTCCCTTCAACGCAGCGGCCGCTTCGCCGGAGCAATCTGCCACGCCTTTTGCAATCTTGATCGGCGCGAACGAGGGCGCTGTCTTGTCCGCCGGTATATGCAGCGTGAACGATCCATTTGCCTGCTCGGTGAGCCGCATCACGCGCGGCGCGGACAGCCGGCCAAGGATCGCAACGGCGGCAGCCGCGACGGCGTCCATCCAACGCGAAAAACCACCCGCAATTTGGCGCAGAAAATTCATTACGTTCCCTCGATGGGACCTTGATACGCCATTCAGCCGTCGAAGTCGTCCGTCCAGGATAATACGCGATATGGGTCCGGCGCGTCTTCCAACAGCAAAATGACCGCTGCGGCATTGATCCGGCGGCCTTTGGCCAAATCCACCTGGACGGTGACCCGGGTTGCGTTACTACCCGCTGCGGTCGCGCTGGCCTGCCCCGAACCAAGCGACTGCATGAGGGGCCTTGCGTCGGATGGCAACGCGGTACGTTGCTTGAGGACACCGTCGAGACGATCCGGCGTCATCCCGGGTAGCGCGGCGACGACTTCCGGCGCGGCGTCCATGACATTGATGCTCGACATGCCGCTAAAAACGGTAACGAAGGGCAACGCGCGCTCGACCAAAGCCGGCGGCAGCCCGAGCACCAGCCAGAGTTCCTGCACGTTCGTGAAAGGCGCCTGGCGCGGATTATAGGACAGGCCGGCGTTTCGATAGGCCGTGACCTCCCGGTCTTGATCCGGATTGGGCGAACTGGCGGGCGATCGCCAGCCAATAACGCGATCGGCATATTGGCCTGCGGCGTCGGCCTCCGCGCCCAGCACCCGGAACAATCCGGCCAACAGTTCCTTGGGCGCGCTATTGAGATCGATCCGGGCCGCTTCCGACCGGAACCCGACCGCGATATTCGAGCCGCCAATCCGGAAATTGAATTGCCCGCTGGTCGGCCGCTCCTCCGGCTTCACGGCGCCCAGATAATAGGCCGTCAGTTCAAGCGCCGCCGACACCGATGCGTCGCTCTGGATGCGATCATTGTTGACTTCGAGGCTGGTCGCGGCGTTGACGACATAAAGCGTGTAGATCGCGGCCAGCACCGCAAGTCCACCGAGGATCCAAAGGACCGCGATTAAAATAAATCCGTCGTTGGATTTTGGGGACAATTTCATCGGGCAGCACTCGGCGCGGCGCCGGGCGCATCAACGGCGGGCGGATAGATGCAATTTTTGGGAACTTGAGCCGTGGCGCATTCCGCCGGTGCGCTAACATGCAGGACGGTAGCGGTTGAAACCGCCAGCGTGCGTTGCGTGGCCGCGTCGCGCACCAAGACGCGAATTGCGGTCGGCAGTTCCTTCTCATCGCGCCAATTGTTCTGCCAAACGCGGTCGGGACCCGCGTAAGAAAAATACGCCCGGTACGGTGTCCGAATGAACGGAACCTGACCGGAGAAATTCGATACGTCGCGGAGTGTGGCGTTTTCGGGAAGCGCCACGAATGGCGCGCTTGCGCGCACCAATGCCAAGCCTCCGTTATCGGATATCGTTGAGACGCGCACGACCTCAAGACCCGGCCGTGTGTTGGGCCCGATCGCCGTTCGCACGAAAAGCGCCCCCAATTCGTCGCCCTCGAACAGCGGTTTTTTGGCCTTGCCGTTTGCCGTCACGAATTCCGCCGCCGCCAGATCGGCAACCAGCCGTTCTAGGCCGAGCCCGAACAACTCTGTCCGCTGCACATGAGCTAAGCCTCGATTCCAGTTCGGCAGCCATTGCGACGTCACGCTGGCCAGCGCCGCCAGGACGCCGACCATCAGCACCATGGCGAGCAGCATCTCGATCAGCGTGAAGCCCGCTTCACCTCGCCGACACCGGTGCGCGCGCTTTGTCATCCGGCCGGCCTGCGGCCGAGCCGTACGATCGTTATCCGAAGGCTCGTTCCATCCGGGGTTTGCACGGTAATCGAGGCTGTCAGTGGCACCCACGGCGTCTTGGCTTGGGTGTCGAGTTCGCCGGCAAACGGCTGCACATCGACGCGCCAGCGTTGCCCGTCCCTTTCACCGGATAGTATGCCGACTTTGAGCGTGTCGCGGTCCGGAAGGCCGGCCTCGATGGCGCGCGCGGTTTCCACCAGCACCAGATGATCGTCGAGCGCATGCGTGCCGCGCACCGCGACGCTGACCAAGGACCCGACCGACAGTAAAATCGCCGCGATCACCGCCAAAGTGACGATCACTTCGATCAGGGTAAAACCGGCGTCGCCGCGCGCGGGCTTACAGGACGTTAAGCGGTACAATTTCAACGCCCCCCGTGAGCCAGTTGACCCGGATTTGGTAGCCGGCGCCGAGCCGCGTCAGCGCTATCACGCCGCCGCATGACATGCCGGAGGCGAAAAACACGATCATCGTCCCGGCCTCGCGCTGATTGCAGCGGCTAGCCAGCGCTGCGTCGAACTGCACGTCGCGCGGCACCTGGATGGTACGGGCCGAGGCTCCCGACCTGACCGAGCGGCTGAGCGCGTCGATCTCGGTGGCAATTGCCGCGCGGCGGCGAATGGCGGCATTGCGGTCGGCAGTCAGGACGGTGGCGATCTCCAGCGCATAGGCTTGCATGCGCGAACGCGATGTGCCACGCGGAATTTCCGGCAATAAAATGGCGGCGAGCAGGCCGATAATGGCGAGAACGCAAACGACTTCGATGAGCGTGAAGCCGCCCTCGCCGCGCTCGCGTTCAGCGGCCCCAACTGACGATGTCAGCGGCCGTTCCTGTCCCGCCTTCCTGACCGTCGGAGCCATATGACATGATATCATAGGGACCGTGCTCCCCTGGCGAACGATAAACAAAAGGCTTGCCCCACGGATCGTTCGGCACCACGCCGCCCTTCAGATAGGGGCCGTTCCATGCTGGAATCGTACCGGGCGATTGCACCAGCGCCGTCAGCCCCTCGCTTGTGGTCGGATAACGGCCAGTATCGAGATTGAATAGGTCGAGCGCGCTGCCGAAGCTCTGAATCTGGATCTTAGCCGCTTTGACCTTCGATTCACCGAGATAGTTCAGAACGCGCGGCCCAACCAGACTCATGATCAGCGCGATGATCGTGATCACGACCAGAATTTCGATCAGCGTGAAGCCGCCCTCGCCGCGCCGGCGGCCGCGCAATTTCATCCGATCGACAAACATCGCCACCGCTTTCTATTCAATAATCTGTGTAACCGACAGCAACGCGGTCATCACAGAAACGATAAGCCCGCCGACGATCGTGCTGATCATGACGATCGCGAGCGGGCCGGTGATGCCGACGATGCGGTCGAGGCTGCGCTGCAGCTTTGCCTCGTAGAACTCGGCGACGTTGCCGGAGAGAACCGGCAACTGGCCCGTCTCTTCCCCGATGCGCAGCATCCGAATGGCCATTGCCGGAAGCAGAGTCGTATCGGCGAGCGCGTCCGACAGCTTTGCCCCATGCCGCACCCGGTCCACGGCCTTGCTCCACACGCCGGTATTGTCGCCCGAACCGATCATATCGACAAGGATACGAAGTGTCATTGGCAGCGGAACGCCGCTGCTGAGAAGAATTCCCAGATTTCTGCAAAACAAAGCGGTGCGATGCAACTGCGCCACGGATCGCAGCAGCGGCAATCGCGTCAAAAAGCCAACGATCCTGGCGCGCACAGCGGCGCGGCGGAACACCAGCCAGAGGCAAACGATCAGAGCAACGACAGCGACTTCGATCACCTCGACATGTGCACGCACGAATTTGGACAGACCGAACAGCGCCGCGACCACCGGATCGAGCTTGGCGTGGAAGTCCACCAGCACAGCGGCAAATTGCGGCAACACGAACAGCAAGAAAAACGAGAGCACGCAGCAAGCGGCAAATAGAACGAATGCCGGATAACGCAAGGCATCCATTACCTTCCGGCGCATAGCCTCGCCGCGGCCACGCTCATTGCCGAGCACGTTGAGAACATGATCGAGTGCGCCCGAGGTTTCTCCCACGCGAACCAGCGCGAGGTACATTGGCGGAAACAACGTCGGGTGGTGCATGAGCGCTTCCGATAGACTTTCTCCGGCCATGACGCGGCCCCGGATTTGCGCCACCACCGGGCGCAGCCGGCCGATGTCGATGTCGACCGCCAGCAGATCGAGGGCGTCGTCGATGCGGGCTCCGGCTTTGAGAAGAAGCGCGAGATCCCGCGTAAAAACCGTGACGTCCTCGGCGCGCGGCCGCGACAACAGCGTGATGTTCAGGCGCTCTTTGTAATTGTCGCGCGTCTCGGTGACGGTCTCGATCGGCACCAGACCCAGGAATTCGATGCGGTTGGCGACTTCCGACGCGGTCGGCGCCGTGATCGAGCCGCTCACCAATTCGCCGCTCTGCGTCAGGGCCCGATACTGGAAGCTCGGCACATCAGCCTCCGACCGTGGTCACGCGCAAAACTTCCGCGGCCGATGTCACTCCTGTCCGGCACTTGGCGATCGCATCCTCGACCATGGTCATCATTCCGGCCTCGACCGCCGCACGATGAATGACCTCGGAGTTGGTGTGCTCGGTGATCAGGTCGCGCACCTGGCCGGTCATTTCGATGATTTCGAAGATGCCGTTGCGGCCGCGATAGCCGGTACCGCCGCAGCGATCACAGCCGTGCGGTTCATAGACCGTGTCGCCTGGCTTGAAGCCGAGCGCGGCAAAGCGCGGATCCTCGCCGATGTCGTCGGCCTTGAGTTTTTTCTTGGTCTTGCAGCGATCGCACAAGACACGGACCAGCCGCTGCGCGATCGTCGCGCGCAGGGTCGACTTGAGCAGGAATCCCTCCACGCCGAGGTCCAGCAGGCGCGGCAGCGCCGCCGCCGCGGTCTCGGTGTGCAAGGTCGTCAAGACCAAGTGTCCGGTGAGCGCGGCATGGATCGCGATATTGGCGGTTTCGGAATCGCGAATTTCACCGACCATGATGACGTCGGGGTCCTGGCGCACGAAGGCGCGTAGCGCAGTAGCGAAAGTCAGCCCGATTGACGGCTTGACCTGCGATTGGTTGACGCCGCTCAATTCATACTCGACCGGGTCTTCGATGGTCAGGATCTTGCGCGTCGGCTGATTCAAGATCGACAACATCGTCGCCAGCGTCGTCGTTTTGCCACTGCCGGTCGGGCCGGTGATGATGATCATGCCGTGCGGCAGCGAGAGCAGACGCTTCATCCGGCCTTCGTCCTTGTCGGACAGACCGAGCTTGGTGAGTTCGAGCAGACCACGATCGCGCGGCAGCAGGCGGACCACCGCCGACTCGCCGTGTTGGGTCGGCATGGTGGCGACGCGGATGTCGATCTCCGAGCGCGCCACGCGTAGCCGCGCGGCGCCGTCCTGCGGCAAGCGTCGTTCGGCGATGTTCAATCCGGACAGAATTTTGATGCGCGAAATCAACGCCTGCGGCAGCGCCCCGGCGGGCGCCGCGACGGCGCGCAACAAGCCGTCGACTCGCATGCGAACATTGAGGCCGTTGCGAAACGGCTCGATGTGAATGTCGCTCGCCCGCAGCTCCATCGCTTTCTCAAGCAGATCGTTGACCGCGCGCACGATGGGCGCGCCGCTGGCAAGATCGCGCAAATTCTCGATGTCATCGTCGGCGTGCGCGGCGTCGGAAACTTCCGGCAGCGCGGAGTCATCATTGCCGATGCGCGCGGTCAGGACCGTGGCGATATCCTCGAACGACGCGATCGTCACGGCGACGCGCCCGCCCAGCACGATTTCCGCGGCCCGGACCGGCGCCGCGTCATAGGAATCGGCGACGGCAAGCTGAAATTGCCCGTTTGCCGTCTCGTATGGAAAAACCACCATCTCGCGGAGAAAGCGGCGGGAAAACCGTCCGACCAGCGCCGACGCGTCCATCAGCTCGGCCAAATTCATGCGCGGAAGCGAATGGAACCGCGCCACCTCGTCGGCAAAGTCATTAGCCGACAGGTCGGTGAGTTCCCACAATCGTCGAAGTGTTTGCCCGGCGTTTTGAGCGTTCGGTAGGTCGAGTTTTGAAATCAAATCGCCAGCAATGTAGTTCTTGCTGACCAAATACTTGGCAAAATCCTCGGACATATTTACCGACATCGAGTTGCCTACAACGATTGGCAGGGCCTCGCTGCTTAGTATCGCAAATTAAGCTTGACACCCACCAGTATAATTATCGAATATCCGAAAAAATAGTCAAATAATAAGAGCTTACGAGGCGGCGTCGCGATCGGGGCTGACGCGTTAGTAGCGTATGTGGGCGGGGCCAAGTGCCGATCATCGGTCGATTTGTGCGCAAGCGCCGGCTGGTTCATTTTGGACTGGCGGCGACTGTTTTTGGTGTGGCCGCCGCGCTGCTCGCCGCTTGCAACAACCTCATTCCCGACATTCACGATCCCAAGCAGCAGTCGCCCAACATCCTGGATCAGGTGCAGTCGCTCGACCTTCTGCCGCGCAATCCAAAACCATCGGACTCCGGCACCGCCGATCGCGCGAGGGCATCGCGCGCCGTCGTCTACAATGGTTCAGCGGAAAATGCCGATAACAATCCCGCAGTAACGGTGGAAGGCGCCGCACCCGCCGCCAGCGGTGAAGGCTATGATCTGAACTTCGACAATGCGCCGATCGCGACCGTCGCGAAGATCATCCTCGGTGACATCCTCGGCACCGGCTACGTCATCGATCCGCGCGTGCGCGGAACCATTACATTGACATCGGGGCGGCCGGTTCCCAAGAGCGACGTCCTTTACGTTCTTGAAACCGCACTGCGCGTCGGCAGTTTCGCCTTGGTTCGTGACACCGGCGGATATCGCATTGTGCCGGGCGGCGACGCCGTGGGTACCGGCGGCGTTGATCTCGCCACCAATGGCGTTACCAAGCCCGGTTACGGAATCAGCGTCGTCCCCTTGCGCAATGTTTCAGCGCAAACGGTAGTCAAGCTGCTTGAGGGCTTTGCAACCAGACAGGGCACGATGCGCGTGGATACCGCCCGCAACATGATCATCATCCAAGGCATCGGACCGGAGCGTCGCACCGCCATCGAAACCATTTTGAGTTTCGATACGGACTGGATGCGCGGCCAGACCGTCGGAATTTTTCCCGTGCATCACAGCACGCCGGAACCGATTGTTTCCGAAATCGAAAAAATCATGGATCTCGGCGAAGGTGGGCTCAACCAGAACCTGGTCAAATTGCAACCGATCGCCCGGTTGAACGCCATCTTGGTCGCGACCAACAAACCGGCTTTGTTGAAAACCGCGCGCAATTGGATCAGCCGGCTGGACAATTCGGAACTCTCCAGCACCGGCGTCAAGGTTTATCGTATCCGCTACGGCGAGGCGAAACACATTGCGGCTATCCTCAACGACATGTTTGGGGGTGGCTCGTCGAATTCGATCGATTCGGCAAAAAACCAGATCGCACCGGGCGGCGGCATAACGACGACGTCGAGCGGCTCGCAGCCAGCCGGGCCTACTCCGGTCGAGCGACTGACCGGCGGCCCGGCGCCCAAAGCCCCCGGCGACCTCGCTGGGGCCGGCACTCTCTCGCCTGCGCTGAATAATGGGCGCAACGGCGCGCCCGGAAGCGGTCCTGTCTTGCCGGGAATCCGCATCACCCCCGACGTGGTCAATAATTCGCTTCTGATCTACGCCAGCGAGGAAAACTACCGCATCATCGAAGGCGCACTCCGCCAGATTGATCGGCCGCAGTTGCAAGTCGCCTTCGACGCGACGATTGCGGAAGTCACGCTGAATGACAGCCTGACCTATGGAGTGCAGTTTTTCCTGAAAAGCACCAATGTCGGCGCGCCGCCCGACACCGGTTCGGCGGTCAGCACGATCGGCGGCGCGGTGCTGAGCCGCACGCTGCCCGGCTTTAACATTCTGGTGGGCTCCGAAGCGGCGCCGCAAGCCGTCATCGACGCATTGCACACCGTCACCGACGTCAAAGTCCTGTCGAATCCTTCTCTGGTCGTGGTCGACAATGGCGTGGCCACACTGCAAGTCGGCGACCAGGTTCCGATCACCACAGGCACGGCGACGGTGCTCAGCGCCAACAACGCGGTCGTCAACACCATCAATTACCAGAACACCGGCATCATCCTGCGCGTCGTTCCGCGCGTCAGCGCCAACAATACGGTGCGGCTCGATGTCGAGCAGGAAATTAGCAGCGTTTCCTCGGCCAGCGTCAACTTGCCCGGCGCGTCAACGCCGACGATTTCGGAACGGAAAGTCAAGAGCACGCTGACGGTCGCCGACGGCCAGACAGTTCTACTCGCCGGCCTGATCAGCGAAACCCAAAACAACACCCGCAACGGCATCCCGCTGCTCGACCAGCTTCCCGGCTATCTGGGCGATGCGTTCTCGCATCAGAACAAGACCGTCGCGCGCACCGAGCTTATCATTTTCATCCGGCCGCAGATCATCCGCGACAGCGTCGACGCCCATCTGGTGGCAGAGGAATTGCGTGCCAAGTTGAAGTCGCGCGTCGGCAGCGTATCGCCCAAATTGCCCGAGGGAAGCCGTGGGCAACTGCCGCTGCGATGACGCGACCGCCGCCGGCGTCTGAACATTTGCCTGCAAACGCGCCGACGTCCATGAAACAGATCCGCCTGACCGATGCGGCACTCGGCATGATCGGCCTTGGGGCCGTGGCCGCGAGTATTTGGGCGGTTCCGGGCGTGAGCGGATTCCTGGGTGCGGGGCTCGCCCTGCTGATGCTCGCGATCGCCGCCATCGACTATCGCTATCTGATCATTCCCAATGAGTTGGCCGCAGCCGCGCTCGTGCTCGCCTTGATCAACGCAGCCGCCGTGAACCCGCCGTCGATAGTCGACAGCGTTGCACTTGCCGCGTTGCGCGGATTGGTGACGATGTCATTTTTTTTAAGCTTGCGCTGGATCTACAGTTGGCTGCGCCAGCGCGAAGGCATCGGTTTGGGCGACGTCAAGCTCGCCTTTGTCGTCGGCGCGTGGCTCGATTGGATCATGATCCCGGTCGCGATCGAAATCGCGGCTTTGGGCGCGCTCGTCGTCTACGCGGCGTGGAGAGCGACGGGCCGCCAGACCATCGGTACGAGACTGCCTTTCGGCCTGTTTCTGGCGCCAGCAATCTGGCTTACGTGGTTGATCGGCGTTCTGCTCGCCGTGTTCTGACGGGTTTTGAGCGAATGGTGGGTGCGACAGGGATCGAACCTGTGACCCCTACCATGTCAAGGTAGTGCTCTTCCGCTGAGCTACGCACCCTTTTGAGGATTTGGTCTTATCGGCTCCAAACTGGCGAGGCAAGGCCGCCGCAATTGGCCTAAGCAGCCAGCATCTTATTCACTTCGTTGACCAAGTCTCGCAAATGGATCGGCTTGGAGAGCACCTTGGCATGTTTGGGCGCGCTAGAGTCGGCATTGAGCGCGACCGCGGCGAAACCGGTGATGAACATAATTTTGATGTCGGGATCGAGTTCGGCGGCGCGGCGGGCCAGTTCGATACCGTCCATTTCGGGCATCACGATATCGGTGAGCAGAAGCTCGAACGGCTCCTCGCGCAGGCGCTGATAGGCCGAGAGGCCGTTGTCATAGGAGGTCACGTCGAATCCGGCGTTTTGCAACGCCTTGACCAGAAAGCGCCGCATATCGGTATCGTCTTCCGCCAGGAGGATTTTCGACATAATACCCAAACGCCCCCATCCGGCCGCTTGGAAGCGGCCCCAACCGCCCCATAAGACTCATGCCAGGTAAATATCGGGTGAACCGAAAGCATGACTTGGCTTTGTCCCCCGGCGCATAGACAATAGAAGGTTATTAAGGGCCGGCGGCCCTTCCCGCCGTACTGCTACCTGTGCTTGAAATGGCTGCTTTTACCCATGAGTGAAATCCGCGACGAACTCGACCCGCCGTTCGAGATCCTGGAACCGGCCCAGAGCCAGGGGCCGGTGCTGTTCAATTCCCCGCACAGCGGCTCGACCTATCCGCGCAACTTTCTCGCTATCTCGCGGCTTGATATCGCCACGCTGCGCCGGTCAGAGGACAGCTTCGTCGACGATCTGATTGCCGGCGTGGTCAAGCAAGGCTTTCCACTCATGCGCGCGCATTTTCCGCGCTGTTTCGTTGACGTCAATCGTGAGCCTTATGAACTTGACCCGCGCATGTTCGAAGGCCGCCTTCCCTCCTTCGCCAATACCCGATCGATGCGCGTAGCAGGTGGGCTCGGCACCGTGGCGCGGGTGGTCGGCGATGCCCAGGAAATCTACGATCAGCGCATCCCGGTGGACGACGCACTGCGCCGGATCGAGAGCCTTTACAAACCTTATCACCGCGCGCTACGGCGGCTTTTCGGTACGCTACACCGGGATTTTGGCGCCGCGGTATTGATCGATTGTCATTCCATGCCCTCCGCGGCTGGCCACAAAGACGAGCGGCCGCGGCCCGAGTTCGTGCTCGGCGACCGCTACGGGACCAGTTGCGTCGGCGCGGTGGCGGAAACCGTGGAAAAGACGTTGCGCACGCTGGGCTACAACGTGAGTCGCAATAAACCTTATGCCGGCGGCTTCATCACCGAGCATTACGGCAATCCGGCTGCGGGCCTGCATGCGATCCAACTTGAGATCAATCGCGGGCTTTACATGGACGAGCGCCGCTACACGCGTTCCAACACGTTCGGCGCCTTGGCGGCCGATCTGGAGACTTTGGCAAAGCGGCTGAGCGAGATTCCGCTGGAAGAACTGCGGCCGTACCGGGCGGCCGCGGAATAGGCAAAAAAAGGGCCGCTCTACGTGAGAGCGGCCCAAGTCTAGGGAGGAAACGCCCAAGGAGGGCAACGATAGCTCTCGCTACCGCATTGCAATAAACTACACTGCGGCGCACAAAAATCAAGGCTGGGAGCCCCCTTTCCCATGCTTTTTACGCATAGCTGAGCACCGGAATCTGGCTTTATTTTTTTGTCATGCGAAAATGATTGACTCTGTATCCTGCACCGCAGCAGAGGCCATCCAAATCCCCAGCTTTATATTGCCAGACCAAGACGCGGTTGCCGTAACGACCTGTCTCCGATAGGTCGAGGCGGCAGCAAGGCGCGCGGCATGACAGCCATCGATTTCACAAGTTTTGTGGACCAACTCGCCGGTATTTCGGGCGAGACCATCCTGCCTTTTTTCCGCACGGCGCTGGCAATCGACAACAAGAAAGCCGGCGGTTTCGACCCGGTCACCGCTGCCGACCGCGCTGCCGAGCAAGCGATGCGCACACTCATCGCCAAGAGTTTCCCCGATCACGGCATCATCGGCGAGGAATACGGCGCCGAGCGCAGCGATGCCGAGTACGTCTGGGTGCTCGATCCGATCGACGGCACCAAATCCTTCATCACCGGCATGGTGGCCTGGGGCACGCTGATCGGCCTGATGCGGCTCGGCGAACCGGTATTCGGCATGATGAACCAGCCGTTCACGCGCGAGAAGTTTTCCGGCGATAGCGGTGCGGCGCGTTATCGGGGGCCGGCGGGCAACCGCGATCTGCACGTCCGCAATTGCGCGTCGCTCAAGGACGCGATCATGTCCACCACCAGCCCGCTGCTGATGAGTAAGTCCGACCGCGCGGCTTTCGCCCGGCTGGAAAACGCGGTCAAGCTCTCGCGCTACGGCGGCGACTGCTACTCTTATTGCATGCTGGCGGCGGGGCTGATCGATCTCATCATCGAGACCGAGATCAAGCCCTATGACATTGTGGCGGTCATTCCTATCGTCACCGGCGCCGGCGGCATCGTCACCACCTGGGAGAACGGCCCGGCACAAGCCGGCGGCCGCATCGTGGTTGCCGGGGATCCACGTGTGCACAAAGCGGCGCTGGAAATGCTGGCCGCACGCTAGTATCGCGGCGTGCCGGGTACGAAGGCGTCGAACGCCGCCCAAAATTGATTGCGGTAATGATCCTGCTCCTGCAGGATTTCGTGTTTGCTGCCGGCGAGAATAAGATGCCGCCCGGCCAGCAAATTCATCCCGAATGATTCGATTGCAGGCGTCGAGACAACTTCGTCGCGACCGGCCGCGACCAGCAGGATCGGCTGGCGAATGTGGCCGGCGTAACCAGGCGCGGCAAAACGCTTCATCAGGCGTAGCGCGGCATCCAGCCAAGCGACCGTCGGGGCACCCACACCGAGTTCGGGCGCTTCCTCCAGCACGGCGGTATTGCGCGCGTAGCGGACCGGATCGGAGGTGAGCACATTGCCGATGAATTCCTCGGCACCGATGGGTCGACCGTCCCCGGTCGGTACATAGCCGGATCCGCGCCCCAACATGCGCATGAAACGGGCGAGTGGCCCTGCCATGGTGGTCAGGCGGCTTGGACGCAACGCAATCATCGGCGCCGAAAGCACTATGCGCTCGAACCAGCGGCTGCCGTCATGGCACGCACGAATAGCGAGCGCGGCGCCCATGGAATGGCCAAGCGCGAAAATCGGCGGGGGGCAGTCAGGCAACACCACCTGCTGCATGATTGCTTCGAGGTCGATGGCATATTCGGAAAAATTCCGCACATGACCTTTGCGGCCATCGGAAAGCACGCGCTCCGACATTCCCTGACCGCGCCAATCGAACGTCGCTACCGCGAATCCGCGCGCGCGCAGATCGCGCACGGTCTCGAAGTACTTCTCAATGTATTCGGCGCGGCCTTGCAGCACGACGACCGTGCCTTTGCGCCCGGCCGGCGGGGCAAAGCGCGCAAAACGCAACGTGACCCCATCCGGGGTTTTGATGCTGCCGGTCACCACGTCGTCTGGCACCGGATTGGCGGGGATGGAGACGAGTTTCATGACGCCGAAAATGAGCCGATGCGCGGTGGCCCGCGCGCCTTATAGCAGGGCGCATGGCGGGCTCAATCGCAGCGCACCGAACAAGTAAAAATACTTGTGTTTCAATGACTTAACATCAAGAGCCCGAGCCTCTTGCGAGCTTAAAATCGCGTTCCCATATCCATTCCGCGCAGGCCATTGCGGCTGCGCTCGGGTTCCGGTTCGGCCATGAGGCGGACCGCCCGCATGTCGCTCAACTCAAGGAGGATATGCCATGCGTCCGTTTGATCTAGCTCCCCTTTATCGTTCCACCGTCGGCTTTGACCGGCTGTTCTCGATGCTGGACGGATTTGAATCCGCCCCGGGCTACCCGCCCTACAACATCGAACGGACCGGCGAAAACGACTACCGCGTCACCGTCGCGGTCGCCGGCTTCGGCGAGAACGAGCTTTCGATCGAGGCGAAAGAGAATACGCTGACGATCAAGGGCTCCAAGCAGACGAAGGAAGAAGAGAACGGCGAGGTGCTCTACCAGGGCATCGCCGCGCGCGCCTTCGAGCGCGTGTTCCAGCTGGCCGACCATGTCCAGGTCAAGGCCGCGGCGATCGAGAACGGATTGCTGCACGTCGATCTCGTGCGTGAAATCCCCGAGGCCAAGAAGCCGCGCCAGATTCCGATCGGCAATGGCCAAGCCTTGGGCAACGCCAAGCCGCAGGCGGTGGAAACCAAAGCGGCGGCCTAACACCACGGCATCGGTCACGAAAAACGGAGCGCCCCGGAAATCCGGGGCGCTTTCATTTTGAGAGATTCGTGGCGGGTTTGTTAATTGCCGCCGGGCGACGGTACTGGCGATGCGTTGCCGGCCTCGCTGTCGGCTTTAACTTTAAAACGCGGCGTCGGACGGATCGGCGATGGCCCATCAAAAAGCGACGGCGAAGCGCGCAGTGCGTTTCGGGGTGAGTTCGGCAGGGGTGCATCGCTGCGATGCTTAGGCCCTGGCGTCACGTGGCCACGCGGTGGTGCGACGTCCTCGTCGTCATCAGTCGCTTCGGCGTCGCGACGCTGCGGGACATGGATGATGCGCGGCCCACGGATATAGGCCGGCACATAAAAATCGACGAGCTCGCGTGCCGGGGTGATCGAGACAATGTCACCGAACTGCGCATCGGCTACGACGCGCACTTCCAGGCCGCGCGGATCATAGGCGTGCAGCACGTAAAACGGCCCGCGCCGGCGCAGCACGCCGGTCGGACCCAACCCCATCGAGCGCACGGTGGCGAGAATTTCGGAAGCCGGCAGCACATCGTGGGCGGCCGCCATGGTCAGCGTCGCCACCACGGCCACGCCCGCCAAACCGATCGTCAGAAGCTTTTTCAACACACCGTCCCCTGCGAGAATTTGCTCGACTTGTCCGCTTTTTCGACACTTTAGCGAAACCTCGCTAGGAAGCCTCCTTTTCCCGCAACCACGGTTAAACGGTTAACCCAAGCGGCCATTTGGCCACAGCCATTTGGCGCAACGGCATTGCGCCAGATGGCGGCCCATGGTCCTCTTCTTGCTTGGCCAGACGGCGCTGCCGCAACAAAGCGAAAGTTTCGACCTGATCAGGCGTGGACCAGCCTTGTGTGGCAGTGCAAAATTTGGCATGGTCCTTTAGGACAGCATTACTGTCCTATTGTGATGCCCGGGTGACGACCGAAAATGAGCGAGCGACGAGGCAGCCGAGGATCTGTCAAACGCCGGAACGCCACGCGCTCCCGCGACGCTGCTCTGTTGCGCGCGGCCACCGCCGACCCCGGCTCCCCGGCCCCGCACGGCCTGTACGATCCCGCGCTCGACAAGGATGCCTGCGGCGTCGGATTTATCGCCGACATCAAGGGCCGCAAGTCGCACCAGACCATCGAGGACGGTCTGCGCATCCTGTGCAACCTCGAGCATCGCGGCGCGGTCGGCGCCGACCCGCGCATGGGCGACGGCGCCGGCATTCTGGTGCAGATCCCACACAAATTTTTTGCCAAGGAAGCGAGCCGGATCGGTTTCAAGTTGCCGAAGCCGGGCGATTACGCCGTCGGCCAGCTGTTCATGCCGAAGGAACCCAATTGGCGGCAGATCATCCGCGATATCTACGCGGAGGTGATCGCCCGCGAGGGGTTGTCGCTGCTCGGCTGGCGCAAGGTGCCGACCGACAATTCAACGCTCGGTGAATCGGTCAAGCCGACCGAGCCGGAGCACCTGCAGGTCTTCATCGGCCGCGGCAAGAAGAAAATGTCCGAGGACGAGTTCGAGCGCCGGCTCTACATCCTGCGCAAGTCGATTTCGAACGCAATCTACCGCCGGCGCGACCGGCGCGTGTCGAGCTATTACCCGGTCTCGATCTCCTGCCGCACGGTGATCTACAAGGGCATGTTCCTGGCCGACCAGCTCGGCACTTATTATCCCGATCTGCACGATCCGGATTTCGAGAGCGCGCTTGCGCTGGTGCACCAGCGCTTCTCGACCAACACCTTCCCGACCTGGTCGCTGGCGCATCCCTACCGCTACATCGCGCATAACGGCGAGATCAACACGCTGCGCGGCAACAACAACTGGATGGCGGCGCGGCAGGCCACGGTGTCCTCGCCGCTGTTCGGCAGGGACATCAGCAAGCTGTGGCCGATCTCCTACGAAGGCCAGTCCGACACCGCCTGCTTCGACAACGCGCTCGAATTCCTCACGCAAGGAGGCTACTCGCTCGCGCACGCGATGATGATGATGATCCCCGAAGCCTGGGCGGGTAATCCGCTCATGAACGAGGAGCGGCGCGCCTTCTATGAATACAACGCCGCGCTGATGGAACCGTGGGACGGCCCGGCGGCGATTGCCTTCACCAACGGCCGCCAGATCGGCGCCACGCTCGACCGCAACGGATTACGCCCGGCGCGTTATCTGCTCACCCGCGACGACCGCATCGTGATGGCGTCGGAAATGGGCGTGCTGCCCATTCCTGAAAAGGACATCATCAAGAAGTGGCGGCTGCAGCCGGGCAAGATGCTGCTGGTCGATCTGGACGAAGGCCGGCTCATCCCCGACGAGGAGTTGAAGGCGACGCTGGCCAAGAGCCACCCCTACAAGGAGTGGCTCGCGCGCACGCAAATCGTGCTGGAAGACCTGCCCGGCACCGCCAACGAGGCGCCGATCTCTAACCTGTCGCTGCTCGATCGCCAGCAGGCCTTCGGCTACACCCAGGAAGACCTCAAGTTCCTGATGACGCCGATGGCCTCGACCGGCGAGGAAGCGGTCGGCTCCATGGGCAACGACACGCCGATTTCGGCGCTGTCGGACAAGCCAAAATCGCTGTTCACTTATTTCAAGCAGAACTTCGCACAGGTCACCAACCCGCCGATCGACCCGATCCGCGAAGAACTGGTGATGAGCCTGGTGTCGATCATCGGACCGCGGCCGAATTTGTTCGATCTGGAAGGCATGGCCGACAAGAAGCGGCTGGAAGTCCGCCAGCCGATTCTCACCAATGCCGACTTGGAAAAGATTCGCTCGATCTCGCAGATGAGCGACGATCACTTCAAGTCGCGCACCTTCGATATCAGCTTTCCGGCCGAGCATGGCGCCGACGGCATGGGCTGGGCGCTCGATGAGCTATGCGAGCGCGCCGAGGAAGAAGTGCGCGCCGGCTGCAACATCATCATCCTGTCCGACCGCAAGGCCGGCGCCGACCGCATCCAGATTCCGGTGCTGCTGGCCTGCGCGGCGGTGCATCATCACTTGATCCGCAAGGGCCTGCGTACCTCGGTCGGTCTGGTGCTGGAGACCGGCGAGCCGCGCGAGGTGCACCATTTTGCGTGCCTGGCCGGCTACGGCGCGGAAGCGATCAATCCTTATCTCGCCTTCGAGACGCTGGTCGCCATGAAGGACGCTCTGCCGCAACAGCTCGACGAGAAGGAGATCGTCAAGCGCTACATCAAGTCGATCGACAAGGGCCTGCTCAAGGTGATGTCCAAGATGGGCATCTCGACCTATCAGTCCTATTGCGGCGCGCAGATTTTCGACGCGGTCGGGCTGCGTCAGGACTTCGTCGATAAATATTTTACCGGCACTCACACGCGCATCGAGGGCGTCGGCCTCGCCGAGATCGCGGAAGAGACCGTGCGCCGCCACCAGGACGCTTTCGGCGATTCGCCGATCTACGCCTCGATGCTCGATGTCGGCGGCGATTACGCGGTGCGCGTGCGCGGCGAAGATCATGTCTGGACCGCGGAAACCGTCAGCCGGCTGCAGCACGCGGTGCGCGGCAATTCGCAGGACCACTATCGCGCCTTCGCCAAGATCGTAAATGAGCAGAACGAGCGGCTGCTGACGATCCGCGGCATGTTCCGCATCGGCACCGCGCAGGAGGACGGCCGCAGCCCGGTGCCGCTCGATGAGGTCGAGCCGGCGAAGGCCATCGTGCGGCGCTTTTCCACCGGCGCCATGTCGTTCGGCTCCATTTCACGCGAGGCGCACACCACGCTCGCCATCGCCATGAACCGGATCGGCGGCAAGTCGAATACCGGCGAAGGCGGCGAGGAGAGCGATCGCTTCAAGCCGCTGCCGAACGGCGACAGCATGCGTTCGGCCATCAAGCAGGTGGCCTCGGGACGTTTTGGCGTGACGGCGGAATACCTCGTCAACTCGGACGTGATGCAGATCAAGATGGCGCAGGGCGCCAAGCCGGGCGAAGGCGGCCAATTGCCGGGCCACAAGGTCGATAAGATCATCGCCAAGGTACGCCACTCGACGCCCGGCGTCGGTCTCATTTCGCCGCCGCCGCATCACGACATCTATTCGATCGAGGACCTGGCGCAGCTCATTTTTGACCTGAAGAACGCCAATCCCACCGGCGACGTCTCGGTGAAATTGGTTTCGGAAGTCGGCGTCGGTACGGTCGCCGCCGGCGTCTCCAAGGCCCGCGCCGATCACGTCACTATCGCCGGCTTCGAGGGTGGCACCGGCGCCTCGCCGCTCACGTCCATCAAGCACGCCGGCAGCCCGTGGGAGATCGGTCTCGCCGAAACTCATCAGACGCTGGTGATCAACCGGCTGCGCGGACGCATTTCCGTGCAGGTCGACGGCGGCATCCGGACCGGGCGCGACGTGGTCGTCGGCGCCCTGCTCGGCGCCGACGAATTCGGCTTTGCGACGGCGCCGCTGATCGCGGCCGGCTGCATCATGATGCGCAAATGTCATCTCAACACCTGTCCGGTCGGCGTTGCCACCCAAGATCCGGCGCTGCGCAAGCGCTTCAAGGGCCAGCCCGAGCACGTGATCAATTATTTCTTTTTCGTTGCCGAGGAAGTACGCGAACTGATGGCCGCGCTCGGCTTCCGCACGTTCAACGAGATGGTCGGCCAGATGCAGATGCTCGACCGGCACCAACTGGTGGCGCACTGGAAGGCCAAGGGTCTCGATTTCTCCAAGCTGTTCAACAAGCCGCCGGCGGCTAAAGACACGGCGATCTACAAGTGCGAACCGCAGGATCACAAGATCAAAGACATTCTCGATCGCAAGCTGATGGCCGAATTGCAGGCCGCGCTCGATCGCGGCGCACCGGTGCGTTTGCAGACCGAAATCAAGAACACCAATCGCACCGTCGGCGGCATGCTGTCCGGCGAGGTGGCCAAGCGCTACGGCCATGCCGGCCTGCCTGACGGCACCATCCATGTGCGCTTTAACGGCACCGCCGGGCAAAGCTTCGGCGCCTGGCTGGCGCGCGGCATCACCTTCGAGCTCGACGGAGACGCCAACGACTATGTCGGCAAGGGTCTATCGGGCGGCCGCATCATCATCCGGCCGCCGGCGGATTCAGGCATTGTGCCGGAGGAATTGATCATCGTCGGCAATACCGTTTTGTACGGCGCGACCGAAGGTGAATGCTATTTCCGCGGCGTGGCGGGCGAGCGCTTTGCCGTGCGCAATTCCGGCGCCATCGCCGTGATCGAAGGCGCCGGCGATCACTGCTGCGAATACATGACCGGCGGCGTCGTCGTGGTACTGGGCGTGACGGGACGGAATTTCGCCGCCGGCATGTCGGGCGGCATCGCCTATGTGATCGACGAGGACGGCACCTTCAAAACCCGCTGCAACATGGCGATGGTCGAGCTTGAGCCGATAGCGGAAGAGGAAGCAGTCGCCGAGCAGGAATACGGCCACTACAACGATCTCGAAAGCCACGGCCGCGTCGACGTGATGGCCGACTTGACAGCCAATGATGCCGAGCGGCTGCGTACGCTGATCGCCAATCACGCGCGCTACACCGCGTCCAAGCGCGCCGCCGAAATCCTGACCGATTGGGAACGCTATCGTCCGTTGTTCAAGAAAATAATGCCGGTCGAATACCGCCGCGCGCTGGCCGAGATGGCAAAGGAAAAGGCTGCCACCATGCAGGCCGCCGAATAGCTATGGGTAAGGTCACCGGCTTTATCGAATTCGAGCGCGAGGATCGCGACTATCAGCCGGTCGCCGAGCGCATCAAGCATTGGCACGAATTCGTGCTGCCGCTGCCGGAAAAGGAAATCCGCGACCAGGCGGCGCGCTGCATGGACTGCGGCGTGCCCTATTGCCATGGCACCAGCCGGCTCACCGGCGCGCCCACCGGCTGCCCGGTCAACAACCAGATACCGGATTGGAACGACCTCGTTTACCGCGGCAATTGGGATGAGGCCGCGCGCAACCTGCATTCGACCAACAATTTTCCGGAGTTCACCGGCCGCGTCTGTCCGGCGCCATGCGAGGCGTCCTGCACGCTCAACATCGACGACAATCCGGTCACCATTAAAACCATCGAATGCGAGATCGCCGACCGTGCCATCGCCCAGGGGCTCAAGCCCGAATTGCCGGCGCACAAGACCGGCAAGACAGTGGCCGTGATCGGCTCGGGGCCGGCGGGCCTCGCCTGCGCGCAACAGCTCGCCCGCGCCGGGCATGGCGTGCATGTCTACGAGCGCTGGGCCAAGGCCGGCGGGCTGCTGCGTTACGGTATTCCCGACTTCAAGATGGAAAAGATCCATGTCGACCGCCGGGTCGAGCAGATGCTCGCCGAGGGCGTGCGGTTTCATTACGGCGCCGATGTCGGCGTCAATGTACCGGTCGAGAAGCTGGTCAAGGAGCACGACGCCGTGGTGCTTACCGGGGGCGCCGAGAAGCCGCGCGACCTGCCGGTGCCCGGCCGGGACTTCAAGGGCATCCATTTCGCCATGGACTTCCTGCCGCAGCAGAACCGGCGCGTGAGCGGCGAGCCGCAAGGCAACGTCGAGCCGATTTTGGCCAAGGGCAAGAAGGTCGTGGTGATCGGCGGTGGCGATACCGGCTCCGACTGCATCGGTACCTCGATCCGCCAAGGTGCGGCGTCGGTGACCAATTTCGAGATCATGGCGCAACCGCCCGAGCATGAAAACAAGATGCTGGTCTGGCCGGACTGGCCGCTCAAGCTGCGCATCTCTTCAAGCCACGAGGAAGGCGTCGCACGCGAATTTGCCGTGCTGACGCAGAAGTTCTCGGGCGAAAACGGTCAGGTCAAGAAGCTGCATTGCGTGCAAGTCGACGAAAAATTCAAGCCGGTGCCGGGCAGCGAGTTCGAGATCGAGGCCGATCTGGTGCTGCTCGCCATGGGTTTCGTGCATCCGCTGCACGACGGCATGATCAAGGCGCTCGGCGTGAAGCTCGATCAACGCGGCAATGTCGGCGCCGACACCGACGCATACGTTACATCGGTGCCCAAAGTATTTGCCGCCGGCGACATGCGGCGCGGCCAGTCACTGGTGGTGTGGGCGATCCGCGAAGGCCGTCAGGCGGCGCACGCGGTCGACAAATTCCTGATGGGATCGACTGCGCTGCCGCGCTAGTTTTTTATCTTGCGCATGATCTGATCCGAAAACCGGTGCCCATTTTTCGGGATCATGCGCTAGCGCAGCCAGCCGGGCGAACTACCGGATTACGGAATCGATCCCGGCGGGCGCAGCGCGTCGTCGCGGCGCACGGGCTTCGGTTTGATATCGAGGCGCTCGGCCTGCCGCCTGGCGCCCGTGGTCTGGCTGGTCCTGCCGCCGCGCTTGGGCTCATCCGATGGCTTGCGGGCCACGGCCGCCGGTTCGGTCCGCGCTTGCGCGCCCGCCGGCGGCGCCGGGGGCGCCGCAGCCACCGGCGGGGCATTCTTGGCATCACTGCCCAGCGGCCAGGCAAAATCGTCGGCGCGCCCGGGCGGGGCCGGCACCGGCTCGCCCTTGACGAGAACGCGGGCGGCGGTCGCATCGGTGTGCGGCGGCTGTCCGCTGCCGCCGAGCAGCTCCTCGGAATTTGGCGGCGTCACCGTCAGCGGCACCACCGGGCCTGCTACCGGCCGCACTTTGGTGTCGGCCGGCGCCGGCGCGATCGGCCCGGACGGCAACGCCACCGGCAGGCGATTGTTCATGGCGCGGCGCAACTCGCGTTCGACATAATACGCCAGCTTGCGGGCGCCGGACTTGGTAAAAAATACGCCGTCGCCGGAGCGCAACCGCCGCATCTGACCCTCGTGGTCCGGGCCCATGGTCGTGAACTTGCCACCCTCGTCGACGAAACCGTCCCACACGTCGATATAAATGGCGCCGGCGCGCTCGGCGCGCGCGCGATAGAGATCGTTGAGATAGACGGCGTCGGCGGTGGACTTTGTACCCCTGATCGAGGGTAGGCCGACCCAGAACACCGGCACGCCCCTGCTCTTGAGCGCCGCAATCGTTTCGTCGATGCGTTTTGAATATATTTCCGCCCACTGGTCGCTGCGAAATTCGATCGTCCCGTTGGTTTTTTTGCCCGGCTGCGGCTCGGGCGCGATAATCGGCGATTGCTCGGCATCGCCGGCCTGATCGTTGTTTGGCGCGTTCTTGCCGGCGTTTTTCTTGTCCTGGTCGTCCTTGGCTTTTTGATCGGCCTCCTTGATCAGATCGCGCTCGCGGATGTTCTGACGATCGCTGACACCGAGCATCATGACCACGTAGTTGGGCTTATCGGTCGCGAGCATATCGCGCGCCACGTGCCACCAATCGAGATCGCTCTTGGCTTCGTAACGCAGCAGGCCGGAATGAAGCTTGTTACGGCGGAGAATGGCGATCTCGGGCGAATCGGAAAATGCATCTTCCAGCCCGTAGGCGAGCCAATCGGCCATGGCGTCGCCCATCACCACGATCGTGCTGGTGGGCGTCACCGGCTCGGCTTTTAGATCCGGTTTGCGCGGGCTTGGCGCGCGCGAGCTGTCGGTCTGCACCTGCGGTTCGCCCTCGTAATAGCCGCGGTTGGGCGAGCCAAAAATACCGCCGAAGAAGCCTCCGGAACGCTGGCGCAGAAATGGGTAACGGTCGTCGCGGAACTGCGCCTGAGCCGGCGTCGTGAGGACGACCTCGACGACGCCAAAGCCGACCGCGGCCAGAATGACCGCTCCGATGAGCCAACACGAAAGCCGCTTTTTGCCAATCATGCCGATCGCCCAAGGCTTTGTTTTAAGCCCTTAATCTATAAGGGAAAAGGCCAACCGCAAATGGCCTTTGCCGCGCCGCATGGGCCAATAACGCGCAAAAAATGTCAACTCGAAGGTCGGCCGGTGGCCGCGCTTTAACGGGTGCGCAATTGATCGAGGATGCCCGCCGACGCAAAGCCGTCGGGGACATGCCCGATCTTGGTCTGGAAATCGCGGATCGCGGCGCGCGTCCGGGCGCCGAGATGCCCGTCCGGCTCTCCGAGATTGTATCCGCGGCGTACCAGCAATTGCTGAAGTTCCAGCCGTTCCTCGCGCGAAAGCACGCGTTCGTAACGCGGCCATTTTTGCACGAAGGGCTCGCCGCCGCGCAGCCGGTCGGCCAGATGGCCGACCGCCAGCGCATAGGCTTCGGCCGGGTTGTACCGCATGATGACGCGGAAATTGTGCAGCATCAGGAAGCCGGGGCCTTGCACGCCGGCCGGGATCAACAGGAACGCATTCTCGTCCGGGCGCGGAAACGACTTGCCGCCCGGCCGCGCCAGCCCGGCGCGTTCCCAGTCGCGGATCGTCATCATGCGGCCGCGGTCGGTGAGCAGAAAATTGAAGTTCGCCGGCACCACCACCTCGTAACCCCAGGTTTCTCCGGTGAGCCAACCGTCCTTCTTCAGGTTATTGGCAGTCGAGGCGATGATATCAGGTACCGAATCGATCACGTCGCGACGGCCGTCGCGATCGAAGTCCACGGCATATTTCTTGAAAGCCGTCGGCATGAATTGCGTCGGCCCAAACGCGCCCGCCCATGAGCCGACGAAACGCTCGGGCCTGACGTCGCCGCGTTGGAGGATTTCCAGCGCGGATAGAAATTCCTCGCGGAAATAATTCTGCCGGCGGCCGATGCAGGCGAGCGTGGCGGTCGAACGGATCACCGGTCGCTCGCCGCCGAGCGTGCCGTAATTGGTCTCCACGCCCCAGATCGAGGCGATGACATAGCGGTCGACGCCGTAAGCCCGCTCCACCGCGTCGAAGGTGGCGCGATATTTTCCCAGCAGCGCACGGCCCTGCCCAATGCGTTCCTCGCTCACCAGCAGGTCGAGATAGTCCCAAAACGTTTTGGTGAATTCCGGCTGGCGGTCGAGCAGGTCCATGATCCGCAGGTCGGGCGTCAGCCGCGCCGTATAGGCGGTAAAGGTTTCGCGCGCGACGCCGCGCCGTGCTGCCGCCGGCCACAGCCGCTCGAGGCAGTCATGGAAATTCGCCGCCGCCGCGCGGATCGCCTCGGCGGTCATGCGGGGATCGCCAGAAGCGCCCGACTCCCCGCTCCACTGCGGCGGGCTTGCGGTAGGGGCAAGCGCGGCCGGCAGAATGGCGCCGGTGACGGTCGGATAACGGTTGTCGCGCACCTGTCCCATGGCCGCGGCGCTTGCGGCGGCCAAGAGCGTGCCCGCTACGATATAGCGCAGCTTCAAACGCATCCTGACCCGATCCCCCACTTACCGCCCCCGCCCCTTATGGGTGCATCGATATCGTTTCGACGTCGTTAATGGTCTAGCATGCGGAACCCGTCTGGACCGAACGCCGCCGCCATGCTCTTTGCTCGCCTGACCGAATCAACGCCGCGACAGCCATAATTAAGTCCCCAATGACCCGCATCCGCAAAGCCATATTCCCAGTCGCCGGCCTGGGAACCCGCTTCCTGCCAGCGACCAAGGCCATGCCGAAGGAAATGCTCCCGGTGGTGGACCGGCCGCTGATCCAGCACGTGGTGGACGAAGCGCGCCACGCCGGCATCGAGCATTTCATCTTCGTCACCGGCCGCCACAAGGCCGTGATCGAGGACCATTTCGACCGCCAGTTCGAACTCGAAACCACGCTGATCGAGCGCGGCAAGAAGAACGAACTCACTTTGCTGTCGGATGACCTGCCCGAGCCGGGCACCTTCAGCTTCACCCGCCAGCAATCGCCACTCGGCCTCGGCCACGCGATCTGGTGCGCGCGCGAACTGGTCGGCAATGAGCCATTCGCTCTGCTGCTGCCCGACGTGCTGGTGCAGAATTCGCACGGCTGTCTCGCCCAGATGATCGATGCCGCCAAGGCTCTTGACGACAACGCCAATATCATCGCGGTCGAGGAAGTACCGGCCGACCGTATTCACATGTACGGCGTGGTCGGCGTCGGCCAACCCAAGGGCAAGGCCTTCGCGATCACCAAGATGGTCGAAAAACCGAAGGCAGCTGAAGCGCCGTCCAACCTCAGCATCACCGGCCGTTACATCCTGCAGCCGCAAATCTTCGAGCTGATCGAGAAACAGGCGGCCGGCACCGGCGGCGAAATCCAACTTACCGACGCCATGGTGGCGCTGGCGCGCACGCAGCCGTTCTACGGTCTCAAATTCGAGGGCCGCAGCTTCGATTGCGGCTCCAAGATCGGTTTTCTCTCCGCCAACGTCTCGTATGCGCTGGAGCGCGCCGATATCGCGCCGGAATTTCGCAACGAGCTGCGCCGGTTGCTGGGCGAGAAATAGATCAAAAGAAAATAATCAGCGCTGGAAGCGGATACCAAGCAGGAAAATGCTCGCCGTGTAGTCGTTGCCGGCGACGTTGGAATGCAGCCATTCGTGGCGGAAATCGCCCTTGATCTGGACCGAGCGGTTGAGCTTGTAGGTCAGGCCGGCGCCGACATAATAACGATGGTCTTCGCGATCGGGCGAGGTTTCGCCGGGCGTCGATATCACGCAATCGCAAAGCGGCGCGCCGGCGGTGTCGATACCCTTGTAATCGTCGATACCGATGCCGGCCTTGAAGGTGGCGATCAGCCAGCGCCGCAGCGAATGATCAACCTGCAAACCGAGATCGCGGGACAGCACGCCGGAGACGCCCGGAATCGTCGATTCCGCGATTACGGATGCCACAGTCAGCTTTACAGTCGTCAACGCGCTTGCTGTGTAGATCAACGATCCATTGCCAACCAAACCTGACAGCCGTGCAAATCGCGGGTCTTCGTAGCCACGCGTTTCGTAGCCAACGCCGAGATCGCCGGTGAGCAGGTTGGTCAGCTTAAACGTCGAACCGACGAGGCCGGTAAAGCCCTGGGAATCGCGCTGAAAGCCGGAGAAATCCGTATTGAGATCGTGGTGGCGGGTGTCAGCGTCCAGTTCGACATAGGGCATTACGCCGGGCGACAACTCGTAACCGGCGCGCAACTTGCCGGTATATTGATTGTAGTTGCGGTCTTGATTGCTGGCGGTGGTGCCGTCGACCAGCGAGGAATCTTGATACATCGTGCGTTCGATATCCCCCTTGATCGACAGATCCAGCCGGTTGAATTTCTGTCCGAGGCCGACGCTGCCTCCCATGGTCGTGAAAACCGGCAGCTTGGCAATGCCGGCTTGCAGGTTCGGGCTGTTGGGACTGTCGGTCGAGATCAGAAGGCGGCTGTTGAGGTCGATACGGGTGTCGTGCGTGACGTCGATGCGGCCGTCCAGCTTGCCGCTGAAATAGGGCCGGCTCAGGGTCGGCGTCTCGTCGGGACTGTAGCCGGTATAACTGCCGCGCAAGTCGGCTTTGAACTCGTGCCGCGACCAGTTCGACTGCACCTGAAGTTCCGGCGCAATGGTGTAAAGGTTGGCGCCCGAGCCGCTGGACGAGCGCCCGGGATTGTTGTCGTAGCCGCCGATCAACTCGATCGCCGGAAACAGCGTGAACGCGCCGGCACGCACGCCGAGCGGCGCGTAAGGATCGTCGGGCTCGCTGTGCGCTTTTTGTTTCTTCGGCGCGCGGCGGATGGGGCCGAGCTCGACCGGCGGCTCGCCGGGCGTCGCAGCAGCAAAGGCGGCGCCGGCGGAACCGGCCACCGGCTTCTGGTAGGGCGAGACGGTTATCGGCTCAGCCAAACCGGGCGCGATCGCCCGTGAGTTCGTTTGTTCATTGGCTTGCGCATTCGCCGGCGGTTTTGCTTTCGCGCTGCCCTTCGCTTTTTTGCGGCTATTGGTGGAATCAAAACCGGTGATGCCGGCGCCCGAGGCCGGCGCCGTGAATTTTGTCGGCGGACCAAGCTGCACCAGCGACGGCCGGGTAAATTTCTGGAAACGCGGCGGATTGCGCGGATCGGTTTGCAGTTTGGGCGCCAGCGGATCTGGATAAGGCGGCGGCGCCGTCTGCGCCATCGCGTCGGCGCCCCACATCGCCACACAGGCAGCCAAAAGTATGCCTGCGCCGCGCGGCAGAGCCGGACTTGAAGGACATGAGCGCGGCACGGCGGCGGTGACCCTCCCAGCCATGGCGGCACGCCGGGCGGGCGCGCCGTTTGCAAAAGCGCGCTCACCCGCCGCTTCGCGGGCTTTGGTTAACGGAAGTTAAAACCGTATGGTTAACGGGGCGTTGATGGGGTTTTGGGGCCGATTTTTAAGGCTTAAATCCAGCCTTTGAGCTCGCGCATCACCACGTCGCGGATCACCGCCATGCCGGGCGGTGAATCGTTGAGGCAGGGGATGGCCGCAAAATTCTTGCCGCCCGCCTGCCTGAAAATCCCGGCGTTTTCTATGGCGATTTCTTCCAGCGTCTCCAGGCAGTCGGCGGCAAAACCGGGCGTAATGACCGCGATGCTTTTCACGCCGCGCTCGGCAAGCGATTTCACCGTCGCCTCGGTATAGGGCTTGATCCATTCGGTCGGACCGAAGCGCGACTGGAAGGTCAGCATCAACTGTTCGTCGTCCAGCTTGAGCTTCTTGCGCAGAAGTTCTGTAGTCGCGACACAGTGGCGGTAATAGGGATCGCCCTTGACGACATACGCTTCCGGAATGCCGTGAAACGACGCGACGATTATCTCCGGTTTGAACTTGAGTTTCGCAAGTTCGGCGTTGAGCGAATTAGCCAGCGCATCGATATAGGCCGGCTCCGCGTAATATGGCGCCGCGAAGCGCAACGTCGGCTGATAACGCATCTTCTCCACGACACGAAACACTTCGTCGCAGACCGTGGCGGTGGTCGCCGCCGCGTATTGCGGGTAAAGCGGCACGATCAGAATCCGTTCGCAGTCCTGTGCGGCGAGCGCATCGAGCCTCGAGCGGATCGACGGATTGCCGTAGCGCATCGCCCAGTCGACACGAATGCGTTTGTCGACCCTCTCCAGTATCTCCTCAAGCTTGTCGGACTGCGACCGTGTGATGGTCTTGAGCGGCGATTCATCGCGCTGTTTGTTCCAGATCTTGTCGTAGTCACGGCCCTTGCGGCCAGGCCGTATGGTCAGAATGACGAGATTAAGCGCCAGCCACCATTTGAAGCGGTTTTCCTCGATGACGCGGCGATCGGAGAGAAACTCCTTCAGGTAACGGCGCATCGACCAGTAGTCGGTCGCATCCGGCGTGCCGAGATTGACCAGCAGCACACCAATGCGGCCGCCCGCCGCCGAGCCGGCCGCCGGGCTCATGGCTTGCGCTCGTCGGCAATCACCTTGCCATCGTTCGGCAGCGTGCCGGGGGCAACCAACTTCACCGCGCCCTTGAGCTTGGTGACGGACTGCAGCGTGGCGGCGACGGCGGCCGCGAGCGTATCGTCGGGCGCAGAGGTTTCGGCCATTAGCGTCATGGCGTCCTGCTCGCCCTCGCGGCCGACCACCAGGCGCAGCCGCGAAAGTTGCGGATGGCGCGCAGCAACCGCGGCGATCTGCTTGGGATGCACGAACATGCCCTTGACCTTGGCGGTCTGGTCGGCGCGGCCCATCCAGCCCTTGATGCGGACATTGGTACGCCCGCATGGCGAAGCGCCGGACATCAGCGCGGACAGATCGCCGGTGCCGAGCCGGATCATCGGATAGTCGGGATTGAACGAAGTGACGACCACCTCGCCGACATCGCCTTCCGCAACCGGATCGCCGGTGCCGGGACGCACGATTTCCAAGATGACCGATTCGTTCACGATCATGCCCTCTCGCGCATCGCTCTCATAAGCGATCACGCCCAATTCGGCGACGGCATAGCACTGCAACACGGCGACGCCGCGGCGCCCGAGTTCCTCGCGCAAGGAGCCCGGCAGCGCCGCGCCCGACACCAGCGCGCGCTTGATCGACGCCGCGTTCTTGCCGGTCTTCTCGGCGGTATCGAGCAGGATTTTCAGAAAATCCGGCGTACCGACATAGCCCGCCGGACCGTAGTGCGCGATGGCTTCGAGCTGCTGTTCGGTATTGCCGACGCCGCCGGGAATGACGACGCAGCCGAGCGCGCGGCAGCCGGACTCAAGAATGAAACCGCCGGGCGTGAGATGATAGGCGAAGGAATTGTGCACGATGTCGCCCGGCCGGAAGCCGGCCGCGAACAGCGCACGCGCGGCGCCGTACCAGTCGCTGCCCTCGCCTTCCGGCTCGAAGATCGGCCCCGGCGACATCAGCAGCCGACGCGCCTTGCCCGGCGGCGTGACGTTGAAGCCACCGAACGGCGGGTTTTGCTTCTGCAGGGCCGCGATGTCCGCTTTGCGCAACACCGGAAGCTTTGCCAGCGCGGCGCGCGAAGTCACCGACTCCGGATCGACGCCCTTGAGATGCCTGTCCCAGCCCGGCGCGGCCGTGGCGCGCACGATATTGCCGGGCAGCAAGGCGAGCTGCTCGCGCTCGCGCGCCGCCGGATCGCGGATTTCCCAGGCGTCGTAGTGGCCGGACACGGCTTTAAGCCAGCCAGCGCTTGCGCCGGCGGTAATGCTTGCCATCGCGGAACGACTTGCGCCGGCCGCCGGAAATGCCGAGGTAGAATTCCTTGACGTCCTCGTTTTCGGCCAACGACTTGGCGTCGCCATCCATCACGACGCGGCCGTTCTCCAGAATATAGCCGTAGCGGGCAAAGCGCAGCGCCATGTTGGTGTTCTGCTCGGCCAGCAGGAAGGAGACGCCTTCTTTCTCGTTGAGGTTTTTGACGATCTCGAAAATCTCCTCGACGATCTGCGGCGCCAATCCCATCGATGGCTCGTCGAGCAGGATCATCTTGGGACGCGACATCAGCGCGCGGCCGACGGCGCACATCTGCTGCTCGCCGCCGGAGGTGTAGCCGGCGATCGAATCGCGCCGTTCCGCGAGCTTTGGAAAATACGAATAAACCAAGTCGATATCTTTGCGGACCGCCGCCCGGCCGTCGCGCCGGGTGAAGGCGCCGGTCAGCAAATTTTCCTCGATGGTGAGATGGGCGAAGCACTGGCGGCCTTCCATCACCTGGATGCAGCCGCGCCGGACGAGTTCATTGGGCGACAGATCCTGCACCTCGCCGCCCTCGAACAGGATCGATCCCTTGGTGACGTCGCCGCGCTCGGCGTGCAACAGATTGGAAATCGCCTTGAGCGTGGTGGTCTTGCCGGCGCCGTTGGCGCCGAGCAGCGCCACGATGCCGCCCCGCGGCACGTCGAGCGAGACGCCCTTGAGCACCAGGATGACGTGATCGTAGATGACTTCGATATTGTTGACCGAAAGGATGTTCTCGGCCTTGGGCAAGGCCTTGGACATGGCCGACGTTTCGGTCTGCGTCGCTGCCGACATGACTGCTCCAGACAGAAACCTCTCCCCGCCAGGACGGCGGGGAGAGGGATTGTTCGAGAGGCGGATTACGACGACTTGTCGCAAGCCTCGGTGCGTTTCGGCCAGCCGGCGTTCTTGCTGACGTAGTCGGCGGCCGCCTTGTCGATCAGCGGCATGACCTTGTCCTTCATGGGTGCGATCCAATCGGAGACCTTGACCCACTTGGTGCCGTCCCACTGCTGCATATAGGCCGCGTTGTGGCCGTTATGGTCGGTGCAATTCACGGCCATCGGCGCCGCGAAATTCTCGAGACCCATTTCCTTCCACCGCGCCGCCGTGATTTGGAGCGTCTCCAGACCGCGACGCATTTCATCGCCGGTGATGTCCTTCTTGCCAGTGATCTTCTGCGCATTGCGGATGGCCTCGGCGATCACCACGGCGTTCATGATGCCGCGGTTATAGAAGTTCTCGCCGACCGCCTTGGCGTCGGTCTGGCTGCCCGGCTTGCCGATCACGTACTTCTGGATGTCCTTGATGGCCGGGAAGTTCGTGCCGACGGCATTGAAGTTGAGCGACAGATAGCCTTTGCCGGCGGTGCCGGCCGGACGCGCGTCGTCTTCGCTGCCGGCCCACCAGATGCCGATGAAGTGGTCGAGCGGGTAACCGGTCTTGGCGGCCTCCTGCACGGCGGTCGGGTTCATCGCCCCCCAGCCCCACATGATCATGTAGTCAGGATGGTCGCGGCGCACGCCCAGCCACAGGCTCGACTGGTTCTGCATCTGCGCCGGCGGCACCGGATACTTCTTCACTTCGAAGCCGTAGTCCTTGCCGAGCTGCTCAAGCAGCGGGATCGGCTCGAGGCCGTAACCGCCGTCGAAGTAGATGTAGCCGATGGTCTTGCCCTTGAGCTTGTCGAGACCGCCTTCCTTGCCGGCGATGTACTTGATGATGATCGACAGCCCATCCCAATAGGACGATGGCGGATTGAAGATCCATGGGAAGTCTTTGCCGACCGCCGAGGCCGACAGGCCATAGGCCATCGACAGGATCGGGATGTGGTCGACCGCCGCCTTCGGGATCAGAGCGAGCGTAATGCCCGTCGAATACGGGGTGATCACCGCCGGGTGCTTGCTCTTCATCGCTTCGTAGCACTCGACGCCTTTCTCGTTCTTGTAGCCGGTCTCGCACTCCTCGATGGCGATCTTGGAGCCGCCGATACCGCCGTCGCGCGCGTTCAGCATGGCGAAGTAGTCATGCAGACCGTTGGCGATCGGGATGCCGGAGTTGGCGAAGGGGCCGGTGCGGTAAGTGAACAGCGGTATGAAGGTATCCGCGGCCGCCGGCGTGATCAGAGCCGAAGCACCGACCAAGCTCGCAACAGCCGCGCTGAGAACGATATGTTTCAGGCGCATTTTTTCTCTCCCTCGTGTGTGCCGGCGGTTTTACCCCGGCCTTTGCCTTGTCCCCTCGACCCGGAGGGTACCCCCGTATCCGATCCTTGCTGGCGGATAGGGGAATTGGTCCAAGTGTGCCCTTTCAATAGGGGAAAGGCCACACCCTCAGTTTCTGCTTGCCGATCTGCCAAAGCCGGGCGAGCCCGTTCGGCTCGGCGATCAGGAACAAAATGATGAGCGTCCCCAAGGTGATGAAGTTGATGTGCTCCAGCGTGGCCGAGGTCACGCCAATGCCAAAACCCTCCTTGAGCATGCGCAGCACGATCGGCAGCCCGTAGATCAGGGCGGCGCCGAAAAACGACCCGAGCAGACTGCCGAGGCCGCCGATGATCACCATGAATAACACCAGGAACGACTGGTTGATGCTGAAGCTTTCGGACTCGGCGTTGCCGAGATAGAGGAAAACCAGCATCGCTCCGGCAACCCCGCAATAAAAGGACGACACCGCGAAGGCGAGCAGCTTGGTCGGCAGCAGTTTGATGCCGATCAGCTCGGCGGCGATGTCCATGTCGCGGACCGCCATCCAGGTGCGGCCGATGCGGCCGCGGATCAGGTTCGACGCGATCCACGTCATCACCGCCACGATCGTCAGCACGATGATGTAGCGCGTGAACACCGTCGCGTTCGGCCCGGTGATCGGCACGCCGAACAGGGCCCGGTTGGGCACTTCGATCGAAGCCGAGACGTTGTAATTATAGAGCCACGGGATGCGGATGAAGCACCAGGAAAGGAAGAACTGCGCGGCCAACGTCGCGACCGCCAGATAGAAGCCTTTGATCCGCAGACTGGGCAGCCCGAACACGATGCCGGCCGCCGCGGCAAAGAAGCCGGAGCAGATGATCCAAACGATAATGTTCACGCCCGGAAAGTAGGTTGACAGTTTGTAGCAGCTGAACGCACCGACCCCCATGAAGGCGCCGGTGCCGAGCGACAGCAGCCCGGTGTAGCCGGTGAGCAGATTGAGACCGATGGCGGCGAGCGAATAGATCAGGATCGGCGTGATGAACGAATCGATGACGAAGTCCGAAGCCACGAGCGGCACCAGCACGTAGGCGGCGAGCAGAATCAGGATCATCCCGATCTGGTCTTGCCGGATCGGAAACAGCGCCTGATCGGCGCGGTAGCTCGTCTTGTATTGACCGGCCTCGCGATAAAACATGTTCAGATCCGCTCGATGATGCGTTCGCCGAACAGACCCTGCGGCCGGAACAGGAGAAAGATCAGTGCGATGACATAGGCAAACCAGTCCTCGATGCCGCTGCCGAGCAGCGGGCCCCAGTAGAATTCGCCGATCTTCTCGCCGACGCCGATGATGACGCCGCCGATGATGGCGCCTGGGATGGAGGTGAAGCCGCCGAGAATGAGGACCGGCAGCGCCTTAAGCGCGATGATCTCAAGCGCGAAGGACACATTGGAGCGCGCGCCCCACATGATGCCGGTCGCCAGCGCCACGATGCCGGCGGCGAACCACACCACCACCCAGATATATTCAAGCGAGATGCCGACCGAGAGCGCGGCGCGGTGACTGTCGGCGACCGCGCGTAGCGCGCGCCCGATCCGCGTCTTCTGGAAGAAGACCGCGAGCGAGACGACCATCAGCGACGCGATGATCGCGGCCGCGATGTCGATCTTCTGCATCTGCACGAAGCCGCCGAGCATTTTGATGCTGTAGGAACCGGTCGGCAGCAGCAGCTGCTCGGTGATCATCACCTTTGGATCGCCGCCGAAAATCAGCTCGCCGGCGCCAATCAGAATGTAAGTCAGCCCGAACGTCGCCATGAACAGGATGATGTCGGGCTGATTGATCAGCGGGCGCAGCACGAAGCGTTCGATGGCGATGGCGAGCAGCAGCATGACGCCGATCGTGACGGCAAGCGCGAGAAACGCCGGCACCCCGTGGGCGTACAGGCCGACCAATGTGAGCGCCGAGAACACCACCATGATCCCTTGCGCGAAATTGAATACGCCGGAGGCTTTGAAGATCAGCACGAAGCCGAGCGCGATCAGCGAATAGAGCACGCCAGCAACCAATCCCTCCCACAGCGTCTGCACCAACAGATCGGGCGCAGAACCCATCTGCACGAAGGGGTCAATGAAGATTTGATAGAGGAGGTGCATACGTTCCCCTAGTACGCCAGATTCTTCAATGCGCTACTCCGAGATAGGCGTCGATCACGCCCTGATCGGCTTTGATTTTATCGGGCGTGCCGTCGGCGATCTTGATGCCGTGGTCGAGCACCACGACGCGGTCCGATAAATCCATCACCACACCCATGTCGTGCTCGATCAAGGCGATGGTGGTGCCATAATGATCGTTCACGTCGAGCACGAAGCGCGACATGTCCTCTTTCTCTTCGATGTTCATGCCGGCCATCGGCTCGTCGAGCAGGAGTAGATCGGGCTCGGTGGCAAGCGCGCGGCCCAATTCCACGCGTTTCTGCAAGCCATAGGGCAGCCGCCCGACCGGCGTGCGCCGGATTTCCTGAATCTTGAGAAAGTCGATGATTTGCTCGACCCGGTGACGATGCTCGACTTCCTCGGTCATGGCGGGTCCGAAACGCAACAATTGCCAGAAGAAATTCTTGTGCATCTTGAGCGTACGGCCGGCCATGATGTTGTCGAGCACGGTCATGCCGCGGAACAGCGCGACGTTCTGAAAGGTGCGCGCTATGCCGCCATAGGCGGCATCGTGCGGACGCATCTTGGAGCGCGTTTCGCCCTTGAAATTGATGCGGCCCTGTTGCGGCTGATAGAAACCGTTGATGATGTTAAGCATCGAGGTCTTGCCGGCGCCGTTCGGCCCGATAATGGCGCGGATTTCGCCTTTGCGGATGTCGAAGGAGACATCGCTCACCGCTTTAACGCCGCCGAACGACAGCGAGACGTTCTCCACCGATAAGAGCACCTCACCGACCGCAACGTCGGGGCCGCTGGGCGCTCTCATGCCGCCTTCCCCATCGTGCCGGGTACCGGCTCGGTCTTCATATCGCGGATTTTCACCCGCGCGCTGATGTTGCCCTTGCGGCCGTCTTCGAAAGTCACCTCGGTCGAGATGTCGGCCTCTTTCGATCCGTCATAAAGCGCCTTGACCAGCGTTCCGTAACGATCGGCGATGAAGCCGCGACGTACCTTCTGCGTGCGCGTGAGCTCGCCGTCATCGGCATCGAGCTCCTTGTGCAGGATCAGAAAACGCTTGATCTGCGAACTCGCCATCACCTTGTCCTGGGCGAGCGAGCGATTGACCTCCGCGACGTGTTTCTCGATTATGTCGTAAACGAGCGGATGGCCGGCGAGCTCCTGGTAGGAGCCGTAGACCACGTTGTGGCGCTCAGCCCAGCTTCCCACGGCGGCGAGATCGATATTGATCATCACGGCGACGAAATCCCGCTTGTCGCCATAGGCGACCACTTCGCGGATGTTCGGATAAAATTTGAGCTTGTTCTCGATGAATTTCGGCGGGAACAGCGACCCGTCGTTGAGTTTACCCACGTCCTTGGAACGATCAATAATCTTGAGGTGTCCGGTCTTTTCGTCGAAGTAGCCGGCGTCGCCCGTCTTCACAAAACCGTCCGGCGTCATCACCTCAGCGGTCTTGGCGTCATCTTTGAAGTAGCCCGAGAACATGCCGGGCGACTTGAACTGAACCTCGCCGTCCTCGGCGATACGGATATCCACGTTCGGGATCGCCGGCCCGACGGTGTCGGAATAGATTTCACCATCCGGTTGAGCGGTGACATAGAGGAACGCTTCGGTCTGGCCGTAGAGCTGCTTCAGATTGAGGCCGATCGAGCGATAGAAGTTGAAGAGATCCGGCCCGACCGCCTCGCCCGCGGTGTAGGCCACGCGCACGCGCGAAAAGCCGAGCGTGTTCTTGAGCGGGCCGTAAACCAGAATATTGCCGATCCAATAAAGCAGGCGTCCGGTCAGCGGCACCGGCTGACCGTTGAGGATGCGCTCGCCATAACGGCGCGCCACGTCGATGAAATAATGGAACATCGTGCGCATGAGGAAGCCGGCATCTTCCATGCGGATCATCACGCGCGTGAGCAGCACTTCGAGTGTGCGCGGCGGCGCAAAATAGAAGCTCGGGCCAATCTCGCGCAGATCGGCCATCGCCGTGTCGGCGTTTTCCGGACAGGCCATGCAAAAACCGGCGACCAGGCCCTGCGCGTAGTTGAGATAATGATCGCCGACCCAGGCGAGCGGCAGATAAGCGAGCGCCACGTCATTTTCGTTCAACTTGTCAAATTTAACCGTGTCGGTCACCGCCTTGATCGAACGCTCGCAGGTGAGCACCACGCCCTTGGACGCACCGGTGGTGCCGGAGGTGTAGAGGATGATCGAGGGATCGGAGCCTTTGCCGGTGGCGATTTCAGCGTCGAGCCAGGCCCCGACGACGGGATCGCCGGCGAGCGCCTTGCGCCCTTCCGCGATGATGTCGTCGATCGGATGCAGGCGGCTGTGGTCGTAGTCGCGCAACCCGCGAGTCTCGTCGTAGACCATCTCCTCGAGCTTAGGGAGCCGCTCGGCAACCGATTGTATCTTATCGATCTGCTCCTGGTCCTCGACCGCAGCGAAGCGCACCTCCGCGTGAGCCAATACGAAAGCAAGCTCGTCGGCCACCGCGTCGGCATAGACCGGCACCGGGATCGCGCCGAGCATCTGGGCGGCCATCACCGACCAATAGAGTTTCGGCCGGTTGGCACCGATGATGGCAATGGTTTCGCCACGCTTGAGGCCGAGCCGGTGAAGACCGATCGCATAGGCGCGCACGATGTCGGCCACTTGGCTCCAGGTCCAAGTTTGCCAAATGCCGAGATCCTTTTGCCGCATCGCCGGCCGGTTGCCATACAAATTTGCGTTGCGGATCAATAGCTTAGGAAAAGTGTCCGCCGGAACGGCGGCGATCGGCGCCACAAGCTTATCCTCCCTTTCGGCCGCGCGCGGGCATGTCGCGGCAACCCACCCCCTGGCCGCCTTAAAGACGGTCTTGTTATCTCGATATGAAAACACCGGCGATGGCGGGTCAAGTCTCGGCCGGAGCGGAATTCGTCGTAGGGGATAGCTAAATTATTCAGCGGCCTTAAGAAACGGCGCTGAACCGGTGCGGTAATGCTCATATAAAGCCGACTGCTCGGCTGCGACGATGGCAATATTCCGCTGTTTGACGTGGCCAAAACCCCGGATTTTTTCCGGCAGCGAAGCCAGGGCTACCGCCGGCCCATGATTGTCTAACGTCAGACTTTCGCAGAACTCGTCCAAGAGATCGCAGTACTCCGAGATCAAGCGCCGCTCCGTTCTGCGCTCGGCGGTATAGCCGAATGGATCGAGCGGGGTGCCGCGCAGGAATTTGAACTTCGCCAGCACGCGGAACGCCCCGAGCAGCCAGGGTCCGAACGACATCTTCTTCGCCTCGCCGGTGACCTTGTCGCGGCGCGCCAAAAGCGGCGGCGCCAGATGGAATTCGAAGCGCAGATTGCCGCCCTCGAAGGTGGATTTCACCCGCTCGACAAAGGAAGTATCGGCATAAAGCCGCGCCACTTCGTACTCGTCCTTGTAGGCCATCAGCTTGAACAGATAGCGCGCCACCGCTTCCGATAGCGCGAATTGACCGGACGCCTTGACCGCTTCGACGTTCCTGATCTTTTCGACCAGCGCGCGATAGCGCCGCGCGTAGCGCGCGCTTTGATAAGCGGCGAGAAACGCGACGCGGCGCTCCACCGTTTCGGCGAAGGACTGCGACAGCTTGAGCGAATCATTGGCCAGTCCCGGCGCCGGCTTCACCAGCGCCTCGACCGCGGCCGGATCGACCACTGCGCGCCGGCCGTAGCGGAAGGCGGCGACGTTCATCGCCACCGCTTCGCCGTTCATCTCGATCGCCTTCTCGATGGCTTCCGCAGAGAGCGGCAGCGCACCGGCCTGATAGGCGTAGCCGAGCATGAACATATTGCTACCGATGGAATTGCCGAGCAGCGCGGTCGCCAGCCTACTGGCATCGACGAAATGGCTCTGCCCGGGACCTGCCGCCGCCGAGATGGCACGCTTGAGCCGCTCGGTCGGCAGCGAAAAATCCGCATTGCGGGTAAAATCGCCGGGCAGGAATTCCGCGGTGTTGACGACGACGCGGGTGTGACCCGCCTTGATGGCGCTCAGCACCTTCTTGTTGCCGGCCACCACGCTATCGCCACCCAGCACGAGATCGGCGCCGGCCGCGGCGACCCGGATGGCATGGATTTCCTCCGGCGTATTGGCGATGCGGATATGGCTGTAGACCGCGCCGCCCTTCTGCGCGAGACCGGCCATGTCGATGACGCCGGCGCCCTTGCCTTCCAGATGCGCGGCCATGCCGACGATGGCACCGATGGTGACGATGCCGGTGCCGCCGATGCCGGTGACGATGATGCTGTAGGGATGGTTGGTCAGCGGCAGGCTTGGCGACGGCAGCGCCGGCCAGTTCTCCGGATGAGTGATACTCTCGCCCTTCTTGAGCTTGGCGCCGTGCACGGTGACGAAGGACGGACAGAAGCCGTTGAGGCAGGAATAATCCTTGTTGCAGCTCGATTGGTCGATGGTGCGCTTGCGGCCCCACTCGGTCGCCAGCGGCTGCACCGAGACGCAATTCGATTTCACGCCGCAATCCCCGCAGCCTTCGCAGACCAGATCGTTGATCACCACGCGTTTGTCGGGATCGGGGAAGGTGCCGCGCTTGCGGCGGCGGCGTTTCTCGGCGGCGCAAGTCTGGTCGTAAATGAGCACGCTGACGCCCGGCACGGTGGTGAGTTCGCGCTGGAGCGCATCGAGCTCGTCACGGTGATGCACGGTCAAGCCGCGCGGCCAGTCGGTATCCTTGGGATATTTCCACGGCTCGTCGGTAACCACGATCACGCGGCTGGCGCCTTCGGCGGCGACCTGGCGCGCGATCTGCGGCACATTGAGGCCGCCTTCGTTGGCCTGCCCGCCGGTCATCGCGACCGCGTCGTTGAACAGAATCTTGTAGGTCATCTTCACACCGGAGGCGATGGCCGCGCGGATGGCCATGTTGCCGGAGTGGTTGTAGGTGCCGTCGCCGAGATTCTGGAACACGTGGTCGCGCGTGGAGAACGGCGCCTCGCCGATCCAATTGGCGCCCTCGCCGCCCATCTGGGTGTAGCCGAGCGTCTCGCGGTCCATCCATTGCGCCATGTAATGGCAGCCGATCCCGGCATAGGCGCGACTGCCGTCCGGCACGCGGGTCGAGGTGTTGTGCGGACAGCCCGAGCAGAAATACGGAATGCGCTGGGCGACGTCGGCGGTCTCACTCAGCGCACGTTGCGCCGATTTTAACCGCGCAACATTGGCGGCCAATTCGTCGTTGGCGCCTATCTTGAGCAGCCGCTCGCCGATGCAGATCGCGACATCGTTGGGATCGAGCGCGCCCTTGACCGGGAACAGCCAGTTGCCCTGCTCGTCCTTCTTGCCGACGCAAACCGGCTGATTTGGCGTGCCGTAGAGTTCTTCGCGCACCTGCACTTCGATCAGCGAGCGTTTTTCCTCGACCACGATGATGAGATCGAGACCCTGCGCGAAATCCAGAAGCTCCTGGCGGCCGATCGGCCACACGCAGGCGATCTTGAATATGCGCAGGCCGAGATCATTGCATTTGACTTCGTCGATGCCGAGCTCGTCGAGCGCCTGGCGTACGTCGAGATAGGCCTTGCCGGTGGTGATGATGCCGATCTTGGGATTGCGTCCGCCGCTGGTGACGACTTTGTTGAGCTTGTTGGCGCGTATGAAGGCGAGCATGGCGTCGCGCTTGTAGTCGTGCAGCCGCGCTTCCTGGCCCAAGATGGTGTCGACCAAGCGGACATTGAGCCCGCCCTCGGGCATGCGGAAGTCGGCGGGCGTCACGATCTTGAGGCAATCGAGACCGCCATCCACGACCCCGGTCGACTCGACCGTCTCGTGCATGCATTTGAGCGCCGTCCAAGTGCCGGTGTAGCGCGACATCGCCCAGCCATAGAGCGCGTAGTCGACGATCTCCTGCACGCCGGCCGGATTGAGGATCGGCATCATCACGTCGACGAAGTGGAATTCCGACTGATGCGCGGTCGTTGAAGATTCGGCGGTGTGGTCGTCGCCCATCAGCGCGAGCACGCCGCCGTTCTTCGATGAGCCCGCCAGATTGGCGTGGCGGAACACGTCGCCGGAACGATCGACGCCCGGGCCCTTGCCGTACCAAAGGCCGAACACCCCATCGAACTTGCCTTCGCCGCGCAGCTCGGCCTGTTGGCTGCCCCACAGCGCGGTGGCAGCAAGTTCCTCGTTGATGCCGGGCTGGAACTTGATGTCGGCGGCGGCGAGCTGGCGGCCGGCGCGCATGAATTGCTGGTCGAGGCCGCCGAGCGGCGAGCCGCGATAGCCGGTGAGGTAACCCGCGGTATTGATGCCGGCGGCGCGGTCGCGCGCCTTTTGCATCAGACAGGCGCGGATCAGCGCCTGGTAGCCGGTCACGAAGACGCGGGATCTGGCCAGATCGTATTTGTCGTCGAGGCTGACCGGGAGGAGCGTCATCGGTGACCTTGGGCGAACGTGGCGCCTTCGAGGAAAGCCGCCCCCTCATAGTCATATAGTCTGCGGCAGCCGGACGCAAAGTGGCCGATATTCCAATAAAACCTGACACCTCAAGGGCCTGGGGTCAATTTCATTGTCGGGCCATGTTGCAGAAGGAAATTTCCACCGGACGCTGTTTTGCGCACTTTGGCGCAACGCAACAGACAGAGCAGCCCCACGCGCGGGTGGGTGGTCAAATCATCGGCGGCCTGCAATACGAGGCCGCCAGCCGGGTCTCTCATTGATGTTGCAGTCCTCCTCTGTAGAAAGCCGCGCGTCCTGGGTCGTCGCCTTCGTCGCGCTGCTCACGATGATGATGGCGTTCGGCGCCGCCTGGATCACCGCGGTGGCGCTCAAGGACATCGCCGCCGAAGTCGGCGGCACACGCTCGATCCCTGCGCTCGCCAGCGCGCTGGCGTGGCTGGGCTCCGGCATCGGCGGCATCCTGATGGGCCGCCTCGCCGATCGCATCGGCACGCGTTGGACCGCGCTGGGCGGCGCACTCATGATCGGACTCGGGCTGACCCTTTCTACCTTTGGGCCGCCCTGGCCGCTGTGGATCGGACACGGGCTGTTCATCGGCCTGATCGGGCTCGGCGGCATCAACGCACCGCTCTATATCTATGTCAGCCGCTGGTTCGACCGCCGGCGCGGCTCGGCGCTGGCGCTGATCTCGAGCGGAAGCTACCTCGCCGGCGCGCTATGGCCGCCGCTGTTCGAGCGCGTCATCGCCGCCTTCGGCTGGCGGCAGACCATGCTGTGGTACGCGCTGGCGGAAATCATCATCATCGTCCCGCTGGCCGCGATTTATTTCCGACACCCCCCGGAAGTGATTCATCCCGCCGTCGTGCTGGACAGCGCCGGCAGAAAAGCACGCGTGCTGGGCTGGCCGCCCAATGCGGTGTTCGCGCTGATGTGCGGCGCGGCGGTGCTGTGTTGCATTCCGATGGCGATGCCGCAGGGCCATCTGGTCGCCTTTTGCAGCGACCTCGGCATCTCGCGCGCGGTCGGCGCGCTGATGCTGTCGGTGCTGCTCGGCACTGCATTTCTCAGCCGGCAAATCTGGGGCGCGATCTCCGACCGCATCGGCGGGCTCGCCACCGTGCTGATCGGATCGGCCTGGCAGGCCTGCGCCATGAGCGCACTGCTGGCGACGCAGAGCGAGGTCGGGCTGTTCACCGTCGCCGCCGCTTTCGGGCTCGGCTTTTCCGGCATTATCCCGGCTTACGTGCTGGCGCTGCGCGAACTGTTCCCCGCCGCGGAAGCCTCGTGGCGGATTCCGACACTGCTGCTGTTCAGCGGGATCGGGATGGCGTCAGGCGGCTGGCTCGCCGGGTTGCTGTACGATCACTTCGGCTATTACGCGCCGGCTTTCGCCACCGGCATCGGCGCCAACATTCTTAATTTGATGGTGATTGGTCTGCTGGTGGCGCGCCAGTGCTATCGTGCGGTGTTTGCTTAACTGGTTGACGCCGGCGCAATGAGCCGCACGGCGGCAAGAATGCCGACGGCGATCAGTGCCGGGAAAACCGCGAACCACGTTCCGGCCGCGGCCAGCGCCGAGGCCGCGGCCCAGGCGATCGATGAAAAGGCTTCGGCAAAAGTCGCGATGCGCGACGAGGTCTGGCGGCGCCGGAATTGGCTGCGCCGCGCCTGCGTGCGGAAACAGATCTGAATGAGCGTTGCCCCCGCCGCGGACGCCAGAATACCGCAGGCCGCGACAACAGCGGCAAAGAACTGCTCGAGCGCCAACACGGCGACGATCGGCGCGAAGACCAGCGCGATCATGCCGATGACCGCTTCGATCTTGGCCCAGAGGATGCGGCGGGCGGCGATCGGCGCCGTGGCGACGAGATCGGGCGCGTCTTCGCCCGAGATCGACAGCCAGGCCAGCCCGCCGGCGAGTTGGCCGGCCGCCATCACCACCACCGGAATCAAGACGGCGAAGGCGTCGGTGCCATTGCGAAAGGTGACCCACAACAACAGCGCCGGCGGCAGCAGATAAAGAATCTGCATCAGCGTCTGCGATATCAGCCAGGGATCGCGCCGCAGCAGCGCCCATTCCTTCTGCCGCAGGACACGCGCCTGCGAGCGCCGGCGGAAACCGCGCGACCAGCGACGCTGGCGGATAGTGGTGCTGGAGACGCCGGCGGCGGCCACCGCATGCTCGCCGAACCGGCGCGAGAACAACGCGATCGAGGCGCCAAGGATGATGAAGCTCATCGCGACGACCACGGCCAGCGCGCGCGGATCGCCAAGCACGGCGTGTGCCGGCCACCAGAAGACGCTGCCGGAACCGGGCGCGTGCGCAAGCGTCCATTCGGATTGCAGCGCGGCGAAGCGCGAAATGCTGCCGGAGGAAAAAATCGCCGCGACTTGCAGCCCGATGACGAAAGCGGCGCCGATCACCGCCGCCACGATCTGCGCGATCAGCCGAGTGCGGCGCGCGCCGACCAGGCGAAACAACAGAATTGTCAGCGCCAGCGCCGCCGCGGTCGCCACCGCGCCCATGGCGGCGACGACGCCATAGGCGGCGAACCAACGGGCGCCGCCGCGCAGCGCCAGCACGTCGATGAACGGTGCCGCCAGCAGTACGGCGATGATGACGGCCGCGCCGGCAATGCGGCCCATGCGCACCGCGAACACTTTGCGCGCCGAAATCGGCGAGGACAGGATCAGGTCGAGATCGGAGCGCGCATAGAACGCGCGGGTAACCGATTCCATCGCCTGCGACAGCAGCAGCGACCAGGACAGCAGCAATGTGCCGGTGACGCCCACCAAGGTCGCGGTGTCGGGCGCCACATTGGCGTCGGCATAGCCCGCCACGATCCAATAGGCGAAGACGTGCATGAAGGCGGCAAACAAGATCAGCGCGATCGTCACAGTGCGCGCGCGCCGGCGGCGGCCGGCCGTCATCAGCGACAGCCAGTCGCGCCAGCCGAGGCGAAGTTCATGGCCGGCGAGCCACGTCAATGTGCCGGATTGGCTCACTCGGCCGCGACCTGTTCGGCGACCAACGTGAGGAACGTGTCCTCCAGGCTTGAGGCGGCAGCGCCGGTTTGCTTCCTCAATTCGTCGAGCGTGCCTTGCGCAATCAGCCGCCCGGCCGCGATGATACCGATGCGGTCGGCCATGCGCTCGGCGACTTCAAGAATATGCGTAGTCATGATGACGGTGCCGCCGGCGGCGACACGTTCGCGCAACACGTTCTTGACCTGGCGGGCGGAGCCGGCATCGAGCCCGGTCAACGGTTCGTCGAGAATGATGAGCTTGGGATCGTGCACCAGGGCGCCGGCAAGCGCGACCTTCTGCTTCATGCCCTTGGAAAACCCTTCGCAGCGCTCATGCGCATGCGGTTCGAGGCCGAGCCAGCCGAGCAGCTCGCGCGCGCGCATTTCCGCTTCGCCGCTATCGATGCGCCAGAGGCCGGCGACGAATTCGAGATATTCGAACGGCGTGAGCTTGTCGTAGATCATCGGCTCGTCGGAGAGCCAGGCGGTGATCTGCTTGGCGGCGACCGGATCGGACAGCGCGTCGATGCCGTCGATCATGATGCTGCCGGCATCGGGCTTGAGCAACCCGACCACCATGCGCAAGGTTGTGGTCTTGCCGGCGCCGTTGGGACCGACCAGCGCGTAGAATTCGCCGCCATAGACGGTGAGATCGAGCGCGTCGACCGCGGGGCGGTCATAGCTTTTGCTGAGCCCGCGCAGCGCGAGGGCGACGGGACGTTCGAGCGGTTTGATCATGCCGCTGTCTTAGCAAGGGAGTGGTTTCGGCGGCGTAAACCGGACGATTGCAATCGTTTATGCTTTCGGGCTGGTTAAGCCGTTTTCACCTCAGTCCGGCCTTACGCGCCGCGGCCAGCGCCATCAGTGAAATCAGCGCCGCGGCGCTGAGGTAGTAACCGGGCACGAGATTGCTCCCCGAAAGCTTGATCAAGAGATCATTGATGAAAGGCGCAAAACCGCCAAAGATGGTGACGGCGATGGAGTAACTCACCGACAAGCCTATGGTGCGCACCTCCGTCGGAAAAAGCTCGGCCATCATCGCGGGAAGCGTGCCGACATAGATTGCAACGTTGGCGCCGATCCAGAGCTGAAACAGCAGCAGGTTTCCGAACGTCGGCGCGGAGGTCACGCGCGCCAGCATCGGAACGGCCGTGATGAGAATGACAAGGCTGGCCCCAGAGGCGAGCAGCAGACGTCCCCATTTATCGGACAATGCGCCCGCGATCGGAATCAACACGACCTGGAGGATGCCTGTGATGAGGCTGGTCAGAAACCCATCGGCCAGCGGATGACCCAGATACTCAACATAAAACGTCGGCATGAAAACCAGCGTATAGACCGCGGCGGTCGCGATCGTTACGAGTCCGGACGCGATCAATAATTTCGTTTTGAAATTTGTCACGATTTCGTACGCGGGCGAAGAGCTGATCTGAATCGATTTGAATTCGCTGCTCTCCGGAAGCCGGTTACGAATGTAGATTGCGATAGGGCCGATCAGGATTCCAAAAATAAATGGAACACGCCATCCCCAGGCGTTTATTTGCTCGGCATCGAGAACCCCGCTCAGTATCGCGCCAAAGGAAGTCGCCAACACGAGGGTCAGCGCCTGACTCGCAAATTGCCAACTCGCGACAAATCCGCGCGAGCGCGGATCTTGTTCGGCAAGCAAAGTCGTCGCGCTTCCGAATTCACCACCAGCCGAGAGGCCCTGTACGATGCGGGCGACCACGATAATCACGGGCGCAAGCAGCCCAACCGAATGGTAAGTGGGGGCAAACGCGATCAACGCCGTGCCGATCGTCATCAAGGAAATCGTGACGGCAAGCGCCGGCTTTCGCCCATGGCGATCGGCGTAATGTCCAATAATAACGGCCCCGAGGGGGCGCATGATGAAAGCGACGCCGAATGTCGCCAGCGAGAGCATAAGCGCCGACGCGGGGTCGCTAACGGGGAAAAACTGTTTCGAAATGGCGACGGCGAAATAACCAAAGATCACGAAGTCAAACCATTCAAACGCATTGCCAAAAAAGACCGCGATGATGGTTCGCCATTTCTGGTGCCGGAATTTCAGTTCGGACGGCACAGCGCGATCCCCGAATTATTATCAGCAATCAAATAGACGCGACGTATAACTATCCTGCTTGAACGAGCACAATGCCAATCGTGGCGAGCGCCATCGCCGCCCATTGTACGCGCGTGACGTATTGTCGCAGCACCAGCGCGCTTAACAACCCTCCGAAAAGGATACTGCTTTCGCGCACCGGCGCGACCATCCCAATGGGGCCTTGTGCATAAGCCCACATGCCCAGCAGGTAAGAGGCTAACAACAAAAGCGCGCCGTTGATGCATTGCCTGCCATTAACAATTAGAACGAGTATCGGGTTTGCCCGGTTCATGAACCCCAGGATGGTAAGACCCACCGCGGTCGTCAGCGAACTTAGCACGGCATAGCGGAGCAGGTCCGTGAAAGTGCCGCCGGCCGCACGAATTCCGTTGACGTCAAGAAATAATGCCAACGCAAGCAGCATGCCCGCGAACACGGAATGGAGCAGCGTCTTTCGATTGAGCCGGCGAAATTAGTCCCGGGGCATGGCGAATATCAAAATGCTGATTACGACGGCTGCCAGGCCGATAAAGGCGCCGAGCCGGCCCGGTTCGCTGAAGGCGAGCATCCCGCTCAGAAAAAGGATCGCCGGAACCGTCGATCTAACGATCGCGTAGGCGGCCAAAAAATCCGAGTGCGCATAGGCCTTGCCCAACGTTCGCAGATAAAAGACGTTTGCCAGGCTGGCCATGCCGATCCACGGCCACGTTTGAGATGCCGGCGCGCCGATAAAAGGAAACGCGACCGCGCATATGGCGGCTGTCGCCAGTGAGAAACCGCAGAGCATGTCGCGAGGCGCGGAATCGCGTTGCGCCAGCATATTCCAGCACGCATGCAATAACGCGCTTGTGGCAGCGCACATGAACACGACAAATGTCACACCCGTGATTCCCCGACTAAAAGATCCTCACGAGATCGTTTGCAGCCGCAATTCACAACCCGGGATCGTCAATGATACGAGCTGGTCAGCTTGCTGCTTAAAAGCGTCTCTTCGAGAGCGTCGGTAAAGGATCGCAGTTCATCGTCCGATATCGAAAACGCCAATGCACGAAGATCCAGGATGGCGGTTTCGAGCAATCGAACAGTTACTTCGAGCGAATGCTTCTTGGCCGTCTTGGTCTCATTGGAAAGCCTCTCGATGAGAGCCAGGATTTCCACATCTCTCTCGTTGCTCATGAGTGCGATCCCCCCGCCATGGCGACATCCGAGGTCGCGTCGATCCAAGCATCGGTCTCGAGCACTTCGCCGTACACCTTGATGATTTCCGTGACCGCTCCTTGTACGGCGGGCGCCGAAAGTGTCCCGAGCTTATGGCTCGCCGACGCATCGGATAGATACGTGAACCGATGTTTTCGATGAAACGCATCGATTGCCGTGGATAGGCAGGCCGTCTCACCGGCAAAACCCGCGAGAACAAAATGTCCATCGCAGCTATCCATGAATTCGGCAAAGGACTTATTGGAATAACATGACGGCTGGCTTCGATCGTAGATCATGTCGGCCCCGGTTGGTTCAAAACCCTTGATCCAGCCGGAGAAGACGGTAGCCGGGTTAAAATAGGACGACTGAATCACTTGCCGAAAATAAGCGATCGGAAAACCCATGGATCGTGCGTGATGCAGCGCTGTCCTGCATTTGTTGAGCGCGACGGCGGCTTCCGGCATTGCCATGGCCCGATTGTCCGCGGTGTACTCCCGCTGTAGGTCCACAAGCGCAAGGCAGGGAGTCATCGAAGGATCGGCCAAGGCCCTTAGATAGACGACGGAACTCATGCTGCGACATCCTCCGCTGACGGCCGGCGCAGCCCGCGAACGACCGAGCGTTCGAGGATACCGGGTGATTGCCAATCGCCTTCCGGCCGTATGATCACATTGGGAGGGGTCTGCTCCGAAATCGCATCGTGTCTCCGTTCCGAGACATGAATCATCTCGACATAGTCGAAATCGGAAAACACCAGTTCGCGCGCGTTAACGGGAAGGACAAACCCGGATTTGGACCAGAATTTCACCAGCCGCTTCTGTGCGTAAACATAAACGCGCTGGTAGCCCTTCGCCCGGCAGAATTCCACGCTTTCCCGCACGATCTGGCGCGCCAGACCCGAGCTGCGGAATTCCTTGCGAACGACCAGCCGCTCGACTTTGGCGAAGTCCGCGAAATAGCGGATGCGCATGCAGCCGGCGGGCTCGCCGTCGACATAACCGATCAGGTGCGTTGCCGAGAAATCGTTGCCGTCGAATTCTTCTTCGTAGGGGCACTCTTGTTCGCCGATATAGACGGCGCCACGGAGCGCCACGGCACGCATCAGATCGGCGACGGTGCGCGCGACCCGCACGGTCAGCTTCGGCGCCAACTGTTGAACAGGCGTATCGGCCGGAACGACGGCTTTCGGCATCCGGGCGCTGCGGCGGAAGACGTGGTACTGCGGCGCAAGACTGCCCTCAATGGCCGGCAGTTTTTGGAAACCAACGGCTTCGACAAAATTGGCCGCCGAAAAATTTGTCGACCAGCAATAAATATCCGCATACGGGTTTTGCAGATTCCACATTTTCCGGGCGGCCAGTGTGATCGCCACCGCCAAATTGCCAGGCGCGTAGGCGTGCCAAATATAAACGCCGGCCGATTTCTCGTTTTGAGCGGCAATGTGGGACAGCGGCGGATTTTTGCGATCGAGGCTGCCGTCGAGCAGTCCGCGCAGTCCTTCTTCGGTCAAAGGGAGAAAGGCGTAGTAGCCTTCGCCTTCGGGCGAGGTAATGTCGAACTTATCGCGGCGCGCGATGGCCCAAATACAATCCGGGTTGTGGGAGACGACACGCTGCACAACCTCCGGTGTAGTCAGCATCGGAATGGCCTTGCGGGCCTTTGTCATTAATGCTGCTATCTGGTTGCCGTTGGGGGTAAACACCACCAAGCGTCTCGCCAGTTTCAGGACGTCGGGCCCATCGAGCGGCCGGACAATTCGGCTGTCGGGCCGGCTGGCAAAGGTCTCTTGAGAGGAAATACGCTTGTAATGGATGGTCATTCTGGACTTCCCCCGCATCTCGAATGCTGTTTTTCCGATGGTATGGTCTGACAGAGCTTTGCGATGCCTTCGATAAAACCATACGGTGCTCAAAATATTGAGCACGGCAATTTCACCGACATCCCGCGCGCCGATTGGGACAATGTCCGACTTTTTCTTGCCGTCGCCCGCGCCAGCAGTTTTCGCACCGCGGCGGCCCGTCTAAACATCACCGGCCACGGCATTGCTCATCGCATCAATCAGTTGGAGCAACAGCTCAACGTCGTTCTCTTCACGAGGCATCGCGACGGCGTGCGCCTGACCGAGGATGGTCAGAAGCTATTGTCGTCGGCCGAAGAGATGGAAGAAGCTTCCATGGGATTTGTCCGGCGGCGCGACACCATGGCGCAGCCGTTTCTTGGCGAGGTCAGAATTGCAGCAACCGAGGGGCTCGGAACATTTTGGCTGACGCCGCGACTCATTGAGTTCGGACGCGCGCATCCAAAAATCCTCATCGACCTGCATTGCTCCATGCGGCGTCCCGACGACCTGATCATGCGCGCTCAGGCCGATCTGGCGATCCAGATCGAAAAGCCTACTCCGCGCGACCTCGTTATCCGGAAGATCGGACGCATGCACGTCATGCCCTGTGCATCCAAGGGCTATCTCGACACCTACGGCGTCCCCAAAAGCAAGGATGAGGTCGCCGAGCGCCACCGCCTCGTCATGCAATATGCCGATCAGGGACGAGGAAGCGAATATTACAACAAGCTGTTTCCCGACCGCCCGCAGACCGGATTCATGGCCATGCGCACCGACGCGAGCACCGCGATGTACGCCGCTGTGCTCAATGGTTTAGCGCTCGGCTGGTTGCCGACCTATTATTTCGCGATCGGCACGCACGTCGTTCCCCTGGATATCGGCCACCATTACCCATTCGACATTTGGCTCAGTTACCATCCCGACGCGGGAAAAACGGCGCGGGTGCGCCGCATGATCGATTGGGCCATTGAGGTGTTTGATCCTCAACAAAATCCATGGTTCCGCGACGATTTTATTCATCCTGCCGACTTCGAGAAATATCGCGATGCAGGATCTCGCATCCGGATCGACGCCGCATTCGGACGCACATCAAGAGTTCGTTAGGCCGCAAACAAGCAACGCATAGAAAGACAAAATTCATGCCGAAAAAACGCTCGACTCAGTATGATAACGAAATTGGCCGACGCATAAAGCTGCGCCGTTTGGAAGTGGGCATGTCTCAGGAATCGTTGGGAAAGGCGCTTACTCTGACCTTTCAGCAAATTCAAAAGTATGAAAAAGGCACAAATCGTGTCAGCTCCGGCCGGCTTCAGCAAATTGCGAAAATCCTCGACGTACCGGTGACGTTTTTCTTCAGCGATCTCGGCGGATCGGGCGGCAGTTCGATCCCGGCGATGCTTGATTCAGCCTATTCGCTTCGCCTTTTGAAAGCTTTCTCCCGTATCCACAATCGGGACATTCAACGCACGACGGTCGAACTGGTGGAATTGATTGCGGAATCCACGGATCGAAAATCCCACCGGGCCTGATCCTTGGCGGCGGAATAAAATGACGGCTGCGAACGATGGGCGGGCGAACGTCGCTTAACGTCGCTTATTGAGAACGGCCACAGCCGGGTTATATTTCGATTGGGATCACTCAACCAACCGGCAACGGGAGGCCATCATGCACCGTAGACCGATGCTGCGACTGGCCATGGCGGCCGCGCTGTACGCGCTCAATTGCGCCGCGCCCGTGTCGTCCATGGCGGCCGATACGAAGATCGCGATCGCCGCCCCCGGGATTCCACCGATTTTCGCTTCCACTATCCTCTATGTCGCCGACAAGGAAGGCTTCTTCAAGAAATATGGCGCCAACGCCGAGATAAGGCCGTTTGATACCGGCACCTCGGCGGCCCGTGCCGTTATTGCAGGCGACATCGAAATGTCGTTGTCGCCCTCGGCCCTGATCATCAATCAGGTCTCCAACACCGGCGTGGGCCTCGTCGCGGTCTACGGCATGACCAATTCCGACATGGTGCTGGCCTCCGTCGATGCCGCGAAGACATCCTGCAAGGACGTGGTCGGCCAGCCGGTCGGCGTCGACACCGTGGGCGGGGCGCGCTCGATCGCGTTGCGAACGATGCTGTCCGGGGGCTGTCCTGGCGTCACCATCGAGCAGGTGCAGCAAGTGGCGCTGAGCTCAAATGTGGGTCCCGCGATGATCGGCGGCAGTCTGAATTTTGGCGTGCTTCATCTCGACGACGTCGCAACCGTCGAAGCCGCCGGCAAAAAGGTCAGCCAGATTTTGACCATTACCAAGACAAACCCCAACGGGCACTATCTTTTATTTGTCGTCCGGCGGGACAAACTGGAGGCCAATCGCGACAATTACGTGCGCGTGATGGCCGCGCTCGTTGACGCGGCGCATTTCATCCGCGACCCCAAGAACAGCGACCGTGTGGGTGCGGATGCCGTCATCACCGGCCATTCGGCCGCGATCTCGAAGGCCACCATCAAGCCGCTCATCGATATCGATTATTGGCCCGTCGCCAATGACGGTTTGGACCGGCCGAGGCTCGAGCGCCTGATTGCCCTGATGAAGAAGGTCGGAGGCATCAAGCCCGACAAAGAACCCGTGAAATACGAACAGCTCGTCGACCAAAGCGTTTGGCGCGACGCCGTGGCGCTCACGCAAAAGTACTGAGGCTAACGTCAGCTGCCGGCACGCGATCGGGCGGCATTTTCGATTAATGTTTTTCCCAACGACCAGATGGCGCCGGGAACGCGATGCGCGTCCGCGATCACGGCTTCAAAGGATTTTTCGATCCAATCGCAATCTTGATCGGTGATGATCAGCGGGGGCAAGAGCTTGATCGTGTGATTGCCGTGGCCGGCGACCTGGGTGAGAATTCTGTGGTCCCTCAGCAGAGGGATAACGATCAGCTGGCAGAATAATCCGGTATTGGCCGCCTCCAGCAAATTCCAGGAGGCCTTGAGCGCGAGCGAGCGCGGTGCGCCAAATTCGATCCCGATCATCAGGCCCTTGCCGCGCACCGCTTTGACGAGTTCATGACGGTGAGTCATGTCTTCGAAGGCGGCAAGCAGGCGCGCGCCGATCCGTTCGGCATTCTGCATCAGTCCTTCGGTCTCCATGACCTCCAGGGTGGCAAGCCCCGCCGCCATCGCAAGGTCGTTCTTCGCGAAGGTCGAGCCGTGCACGACGGCGCGGTCCATTCGGTCGAAAACTTTGTTGAAGATCCATTTGCGCGTGAGCAGCACGCCGACCGGAACCTGTCCGCCAGACAGCGACTTGGCCAAAAGAACGATGTCGGGTTCGATGCTCCAGTGCTCGCAGGCCAGAAAGCGTCCGGTGCGTCCAAGCCCGGTTTGAATCTCATCGGCAATAAATAGAGTGCCGTATTTGCGGCACAACGCCAGCGCCGAACGCAGGTAATCGTCCGCGGGCATGGCGACGCCTTTGCCCTGGATCGGCTCAACAATGAAGGCCGCGACCGTTTTCGATGCCAGCGCGCGTTCCAGCGCCGCGAGATCGTTAAATGGCACCTCGATGCCTCCGGGCAGGAGCGAACCGAAACCGGCACGGAAAACATCGTCGCCGTTCACCGACAGCGAGCCAAGGGTCAGTCCGTGGAATGCGTGGCTGCAATAGACGATGCCGTCGCGGCCGATGGCGGCGCGGGCGAATTTCAGCGAAGCCTCCACCGATTCGGTTCCCGAATTGGCGAAGAAAACCTTGTCGAGGTGCGGCACCCGGCGCAGCAGGCGCTCGGCCAGAACTCCGGCAAGCGCGGACACATCCATCTGCACGAGATTTGGAAAGTTGCTGTCGAGAACTTTTTTCAGCGTATCGCGAACAACCGGGTGATTGCGTCCGAGCGCGAACACCCCCCATCCGCTGAGCAAGTCGAGATATTGCTGGCCGCGGCGGTCATACAAATATTGGCCTTGACCGGTTTGATACGCGACGTCAAATCCGATCGTCTTAAGCACGCGCACCATTTGTTCATTAAGATGGTTAGCGTGCAGAGCGTAGCGATCCGCCTCCGCTTCGGCGAAGATTTGCTCGATTTTCAGGCTCATTCGATCTCCGATGCTCAACTCGCTAGCAAATAGTCTTAGTCAGCTGGCTATGCCGATGACGACTCAACAATTTTTGACGTGCCATTCTAAGTATAAATTGTGTATAAACAGCTGCTATCAAATTACTGCCCAGTCCAAGTGGGGTGAACAGCGGCAGCAAGAAAAGTATGGGGTTTAAACCCCAAAAACAGGGAGGATCGATGTCGAATCGTGGGGGCGTTGTTGCCGTTACCTGTCTGGCGCTTGAAGCCAAAATAGCTCGCGGTCCGGGAGTATCGGTTCTCTGCAAGCAAACCTTGGAATTGACCGCCGCTTTGCGCAGCGCGATCGAACGTGGCGCTACGGGCATCATCAGCTTTGGAATTGCCGGTGCCTTGGCGCCCGATCTCGTTACGGGTGACTGGGTCGTCGCATCCGGCGTCAGGTACGATAACAAACTCATCGCGACCGATCGCGCTTGGGCGCAAAAGTTACGCGAGATGCTTCCAGGCGCGCGCTACGCCGATGTCGCCGGCGCGAACGGCTTGGTGTCGAGCCCGTTGGAAAAAACCTGGCTGTACGATCAAACGGGCGCGGCCGCCGTCGATATGGAATCGCACATCGCGGGGCAAATCGCGGCCGAGCGTCGCATTCCGTTTGCAGCCTGCCGGGTCATCATCGATGCGGCCCACCGTGCGCTGCCGCCCGCGGCGGCCATTGGGCTGCATGCCGACGGTACACCGGATGTCATCGCTGTCTTGCGGTCGCTCTTGCAGCGGCCCGGCCAGCTTCCCGATCTTATTCGCACCGCATTTGATTTCGGCGTCGCCCGGCGGGCATTGCGAATTGGCCGCAAACGGCTCGGCGCCGGACTGGGCTTTCCCGAGTACAAGAATTTTGAAGACTTCCCGGCCGGCGCGAAACAGCGCCGCACAAGGCGCGCGACAAATCCGGTCCAGATTGTTTCTTGACACAAGATTTATAGTACAAATCGCTCGCCCCAAGCGGATGCGTGATGTTCGCCATCCCACGCCGGCGAACGAAAGTTCTGAAAGATGGCGACCGCGAAACCTGAACTGCTGCTCGTTGCCGCCGTTGGCCACCACCAGGCAGGCCGGCTGTCGGAAGCTGAAGCTCTTTATCGTCAACTTCTGGCTGCCGACCCCAATCATGTCCTGGGTCTGCAGTTTCTCGGCGTACTCTCGTACCAGACCGGCCGAAACGAGGCCGCGATCGATCTGATCGGCAAGGCCATCGCATTGAACGGGCGGATGCCCGATAGCCACTACAATATCGGGGCTGCGTTGCAGGCCGCCGGGCGGCTGCCGGAGGCAGCCGCACATTATGAGAAGGCGATCGCGCTCAATCCGAATTTCGCCGAGGCGCATTACGAGTTCGGCAATGTGCTCGAGCGGCAGGACAAACTCAACGAAGCAGCGACGTATTATCAGCACGCGCTGACGCTGCGTCCGAATTTTGTCGAAGCGCTCACCAATCTCGGAAACGTGCTGCGGCGCCAAGGCAGGTTGGACAAGGCGATGGAATGCTGGCGTCAAGCTTTGGCGCTGCAGCCGACCTATATCGTCGCGCGGATGAATATCAGCATCGCGCTCAGCAAGCAGGGCAGACTGGACGAGGCGGTAGCGCAACTCCGGCAGGTGCTGGCGCTCAAACCCGACCACGCCGAGACGCTATACAACCTCGGCGCCCTGTTACGATCCGAAGGCAACATAGCGGACGCACTTGAACTTGCCCGCAGAGCGCTCGCCGCCGACGAGACGGCCGACACAAAATCTTTGGTCGCGATGTGCCTGACCTCGCTGCCCGTGCATATGGACGTCGGCGATCTGCGCGCGCTGCTGGTACGTGCGATATCTGAGGCGTGGGTGCGGCCGTCGGATCTTGGAATCACTGGCGCCCGATTCCTGCTGTTTAATGAAGCGATCCGCGACGGTGTGGACCGCGCCAACAAGGCGTGGCCGAATTTTCTGTCGGCCGAGGATTTGGCCAGCCCCTCGGGTCTGGCGGCCTTCGCCGAAGACCCGTTGTTGCTGGCGCTGCTCGAATCGGCGCCGGTCTGCGAGGTCGGACTGGAGCGGTTCGCGACCGCGCTTCGTTTCACCTTGCTCGGTGCCGCACGTGCTGGGACAGCAGCGGAGCCGGACCTGAAGCTGTATTACGCGCTCGCGCGCCAATGCTTCATCAACAATTACGTCTTCGCCCAGTCGGACGCGGAAAAAGCGTCGGCGCGGGAGCTGCGCGATGAGCTTGTTACGGCAATCGCGTCCGGCGGCACCATCGATATTGCCTCGCTCGCCGCCGTTGCGGCCTATTTCCCGCTGCATACGCTGCCGGACGCGGAGCAACTCATGTGCCGGCCGTGGCCAGATGCCATCGCCGCCTTGCTCGCGCAACAAATCGCTGGACCGATGGAGGAACAACGCGCGCGCGCCTCAATGTCGGCATTGACGGCGATCGAGGACGACGTGTCGCTGCAGGTGCGCGCCCAGTACGAGGAGAACCCCTACCCGCAGTGGATCAGGGCGGAACCAGCGGACAAACCGGTCAGCGTCGATAGTTTCTTCCGCAAAAGGTTTCCGCATTCGTTATACGCCGACCTCGGCAAGACCGACGGGGCCGATATTTTGGTGGCAGGCTGCGGCACCGGGCGGTACTCGATCGCCACAGCGCGGCGATTCAATGGCGCGCAGGTGCTCGCCGTCGACCTCAGCCTGACCAGCCTGTGCTACGCGCAACGAATGGCGCGCGCGCTGGGGCAGCGCAATATCGAATTCGCCCAGGCCGACATCATGCGGCTGCCGTCGATCGGCCGGACCTTTGACATGATCGAATGCTCCGGCGTGTTGCACCATCTTGCCGACCCGTTCGCCGGCTGGCGTGCACTGCTCGCGATGCTGCGTCCCGCCGGCATCATGCGGCTAGGTTTCTACAGCGAGGTCGCGCGCCGGAACATCGTCGCGGTGCGCGATTTTATCGCCGAGCGCGGCTACCGGCCGAACGCCGAGGACATCCGCCGTTGCCGGCAAGAACTGCACGATTGCGCCGAAGGCACGGCGCTCCGGCAAGTGACTTTGTCTGGGGACTTCTACAACACCAGCGAATGCCGCGATCTTTTATTCCATGCGCAGGAGATCCGTCTGACATTGCCGGAGATTGCGTCGTTCATCGCTGCTAACGATCTGCAACTACTCGGCTTCGATCTCGATAGCCGGGCGTTGCGGAAATATGCGCAACAATTCCCCGCTGATCGCGCTATGACAGATTTGACGCAATGGCATCAATTCGAAGCTGCGAATCCCGATACGTTCGCCGCTATGTATCAATTTTGGGTGCAGAAGAAATAGCCGGCGGCGTTACGCGCGCGGCACCAATTTTAACACTTCCTCGCCGTATATCTTGTGGGCCTCGGCGAGCAGCGGTTGAACCGCGTCGACGAAGGCGGCATGTTCCTTGGCGTTCAGTTCGACGATCTCGCAACCGGCGTCTTCGATCGCCTTGCGTGAAGTGTCGTTTTCCTCGATCGCCAATTTTCGCTGGAAAGCGACGGATTCCGTCACCGCCTGCTGCATCGCACCCTTCAAGTCATCCGGCCAGGCGTCGAAGGTGGCGCGGTGCAGAAAGATCGGGCGCGAGATGTAGAAGTGATAGGTCAGCGTGTGGAATTTATGGAACTTGTGCACGCCGTAGGTGACGGTATTGGCGAGCGGATTTTCCTGCGCGTCGAGCGTGCCGGCCTTGATCATGGCGATGGCTTCAGTCAGGTCCATGCGCATCGCGATGGCTCCGAGCAGTTCGAAAGTGCGTTTTTGAACGTCGCTCGGCAATACGCGAATCTTCATACCTTTGAGGTCGGCGGGCCGATGCACCGGCCGCAGCCGATTGGAGATGTGCCGAAAGCCGTTCTCGAACCAGCCGAGGATACGATAGCCGATGCGCTCCTCTGTTTTGCGCACGAGATAGTGCCCGAGCGCGCCGTCCATAGCGGCGCGCGCCTGCGTGTTGTTGGCAAACAGAAACGGCAGATCGACAAAGCCCAGTTCCGGCACGCGGTCGGTCAGATAACTCGACGACTGGTAGCCAAGCGTCATGTCGCCGTTCTCGACCAGCGTGAGGATGTCCTCGGCCTTGTGGCCGTGGTCCATGATGTTCCAGATGTAGTCGATAGCGACACGGTCGCCGAATTCGCTCTGCAATTTATCGCCGATGAATTTCAGCGATTTGCTGAAACCGGTGGTGGGCGGACCATAACCGGCCATGCGGATTTGGATGGGCTTGGACATGGGCTCTCTATATCGACGCAACGCAATATGGCCAAGCGCGGCCGATGTGGTAATCTCCGATCAAATCGGAGGAACCCCAATGAACAAGCACGCCAGCGTTTCCAAGATCGCCACCCGCGACGGAATTTCACCGGCGGAAATGCAGGCGCGGGTCGATCTCGCCGCCGTCTACCGCCTGCTCGCGCATTACGGCTGGGACGACGTGATCTACAACCACTCCTCCATGCGGGTGCCGGGCGAGCCGCGCATGTTTCTGATGAAAAAGCACGAGCTGCTTTACACCGAAGTCACCGCGTCCAACCTGGTGAAGGTCAACATGGACGAAGACCTCGACGAGAAAGCCGGCGTCAACCGACCCGGCTTCACGCTGCACGGCGGCGTTTTGAGCGCGCGGCCCGACGTCAATTGCGCCGTGCACGTGCACACCAACAACGGCATGGCGATCGCCGGCCTCAAGCACGGCCTGCGCATGGTGTCGCAGCAGGCGATCCGCTTTTACAAGCGCATCGGCTATCACGGCTATGAAGGCATTACCGAGGATTTCGCCGAGCGTGAGCGCATCAACAAGGATCTGGGGCAGAACCGGGCGATGGTCCTGCACAATCACGGCCTGCTTACGGTCGGCAAGACCGCACGCGAAAGTTTCGTGCTGATGAAGGCGCTGCTCGATGCCGCCGACATCCAGCTCAAGCTGGAAGCGACCGGCAGCGAACTGGTCGAGGTGCCGGAGGCGGTGTGCGCCAAGACCGCCGAGCAATACGAGCACCATGACTCGGGCCGCGGCAGCGCCGACTGGGCGGCATATCTGCGGGTGCTTGACGGCATCGACCCCAGCTACCGGGATTAACCGGCATGATTTCCATTGTCACAAAAAATCGGGCAATCCTCACGCGTACCCTGGGCCGCGCCGCCGTGGCGGCAATGCTGATTGCCGCAACCGCGCCAGCCTATGCCCAGCAATATCCCAGCCGGCCCATCAGAGTGGTCAGCCCCTTCCCGGCCGGGAGCGCCTCGGACACGGTCAGCCGCGTGGTCCTCGACCATGTGTCGCAGCTCATCGGCCAGCCGATGGTTATCGAACTCAAACCCGGCGCCGGCGGAGCCGCTGGCTTTACATCCGTGGCCAGGTCTGAGCCCGATGGCTACACGCTGGTGACCAGTTCATCTTCGATGGCGACCGAAACCGTGCTGCACAGCCACCTGCCGTACGATCCGGTGAAAGATTTCATTCCGGTGGTTTTGCTCGGCACCTCGCCGAACATTATCGTCGCTTCCGCCAAGAGCGGGTTCAAGACCGTCGGCGATCTCGTTGCCGCCGCCAAGGCGCACCCCGGCACACTGACGTTCGCGTCGGCGGGCATCGGGTCCTCCTCGCACATGGCCGCCGAACGGTTCAAGCTCGCCGCCAAGATCGACGTCCGTCATGTGCCGTTCAAGGAAGGTGGGCTTGTGCAGGTGATGGCCGGAAATATCGACTATTATTTCATTCCGTTGGCTGCGGCGGCATCGGCGCTCGGAAGCGACAAACTGCGGGTGCTGGCCGTGAGTTCGCCGAAGCGCGTCGATCGCCTGCCGAACGTGCCGACGGTGGTCGAAGCCGGTTATCCGGACGCCGTGTTCCGCTTCTGGAACGGGATATCCGCGCCGGTGAAGACGCCGCGCGATATCGTAAACAAGATTCACGACGTGACCGAAAAGGCGCTGAATGATCCCGTGCTGCGGGAGAAACTCGCCAAGCTCGGGGTCGAGCCTTCGAATATCAGCGCCGATGAATTCGGCCAGTTTTTCAAAGACGACCTCGCCGCGACGCAGCAACTCGCCAAAGCAGCCGGCATCAAACCGGTCGACTAAGAGAAATACTTACAATGGCTATCACACCGCCCCGCATCGGCCCGCAGCCGTGGGAGGTCGTGCGCACCAAGCTCGACCAGTCGCTGCCCTTCGCCAATATGCGCGACACGCCCTATTACCGCGACGCGGTGTGGGAGCAGTTCTCCAAGGCGGAATACGACCGCCGCTATCGGGCGTTGCGCGGAAAAATGCGCGAGCACGAACTCGACGCTCTGATTGTTCCTGGAGGCCCAAGCCATTGGAGCTTCGGCGGCGGCATGTTGTGGCTGACTGGCCATTGGGAATGGCACGCGTTGTCGAGCTATGTGCTGGTCCCGCTCGAGGGCGAGCCGACCATGATCTATTCCATGGGCGGCACGCATGCCGAAGCGGTGCGTCGGCAAGTGGAAGTCGCGGTCAAGGACGTCCGGCACAGCCGTAACGGACGCTATGCCGACATCATGGTCGAGCGCATCCGCGAGCTCAAACTCGAACGCGGCCGCATCGGCCTGATGGAGATCGACCCGCGGCACGGCGACTATCTCCCCGTGAACCAATACGACGTGCTGCGCGAAAATCTCCCCGACGCGAAGCTGGTCTTCACCAAGGGCTTTCTGCATGAGCTGCTTTCGGTCCATAGCGCCGAGGAACTCGATTGCGTGCGCAAGGCCGGGGTGCTGTGCAAGAACGCGATGGATGCGATGGTCGCGCGTGCGCGTCCGGGCGTGAAGGAATACGAACTGCGCGCCGCGGCGGGCGCGGCCATCCTGGAAGGCGGTGGCGATATCGACTTTCTCATCATCGGCTCGACGCCGATGGCGAAGCCGGCGCTGATCTTCGGCAACCCGCGCCCGTCCGGTCGCGTGCTGCAGAAAGGCGACATCATCAATATGGAACTGGCCGCTGGCTATCGGGGCTACACCGCGCAAATCGGCTCGCCTATTTGCATCGGCGAGCCGACCGAGATGGTGAAAAAATTCTGGAACGAGATCACGCTGCCCGGCTACCGGCGCATCGTGGCCGAGATCGCGCCGGGCAGACCGGTCGAGGCGATGCGCACCGCCAGCAAGTTTTTCCGCGACAACGGCTACCAATCGCGGCCGACCCAATGCCACGGCATCGACCTGGTCACCGACAAGCCGCACATCGTGGCCGAGCACGTCACGGCGGAAAAATTCGAGGAGATATTGAAGCCCGGCATGGTGATCATGGCCGAGCCAAATCCGATCACGCCGGAGGGGCTGTTCGGCATTTTCCTCGGCCACACCTTCATCGTCACCGAGACTGGACACGAGGTGGTCGACGACTTTCCGCTGGAAATCGCGGTGGCGAAGAGCTAGCGCTCGTTCTTCCGTCCCTCGCCGGGACCCCACTGCCAGAAGTCGCGGCCTTCCTCGCGCAGGAAGCGTGATAGCACCATCATATGCACTTCGCTGGCGCCATCGACAATCCGCGCCGCACGTGAAGCGCGGTAGATCCACTCCACTACCGTATCCTTGGAAAAACCGCGCGCACCCTGCAGCTGGATCGCGACGTCGGCGGCCTGATGCAGCGTGTTGGCGACCTGAACCTTGGCCATCGACACTTCCTTGCGGGCGCGGCCGCCCTGATCGAGCATCCAGGCGGCATGCATGGTGAGCAGCCGGCTGATCTGGATCTGCTGCGCAACCTCGCCTAATTTGATCTGCACGCTTTCGCGGTCGGCGAGCTTGACGCCGAAGCCTTCGCGGTTCTCGACATAAGCTTGCGCGATTTCGAGGCAACGCTTGGCCCAGCCGGTCCAGCGCATGCAGTGCGTGAGCCGCGCCGGCCCAAGTCTGATCTGCATCAGCTTGATGCCATCGCCCTCGCCCATCAGCACGTTCTCTTCCGGCACTTCAAGGCCGGTGAACTCCAATTCGCAATGGCCGCCATGCTCTTCCGGCCCCAGAATTGGAATGCGGCGCACGATGCGCCAGCCGGGCTGTTCCTTGTGAAACAGAAACGCCGTCAGCCCACGCCGCTTGTCGTCGCTGGTGCGCGCGATGACGGTGAAATGCGCCGCGCCGTCGGCGCCGGTGATGAACCATTTGCGGCCGGTGATGACGTACTTGCCGGCCTTTTTGTCGGCCTTGGTGCGGATCATGGTCGGGTCGGAGCCGCCGCCGGGCGCCGGCTCGGTCATGGCGAAGGCCGAGCGAACTTTGCCCTCGACGATGGGTTTGAGCCATTTGTCCTTCTGCGCCTTCGTTCCGACCAGGCGCAGCATGTTCATGTTGCCGTCATCGGGCGCCATGCAGTTGATGGCGAGCGGACCAAAGAGCGAGCGCGCGGCCTCCTCGTAGATCGCCGCCCAAGCCACGATCGGCAATTCCATGCCGCCATATTCCTTCGGCGATTGCGGCGCCCACAGGCCGGCCTTTTTTGCCTTCTCGCGCACTTTGGTCAGGCGGTCTTCGGGAATGTTCTCGTGCTCGGAGAAGTTCACCGGATCGGCTTCCAGCGGCAGCACCTCTTTCTCGATGAAGGCGCGCACCCGCAGGCGGAGGTCTTCGATGTCGGGAGAGAGTGTGAAGTCCATAGCCGGTCTTTCCGATTGGGCGCGCCACTCTATCCAAACCGCCGGGATTAAGTGAGCGCGTTTTGATTGGTTCTTGGGCCGTCGCAGCGCGGGAAGGTCATAGGCAGCGCTGGTGCAAGCTGTTAGAATTACTACCTATACGAGAACATGGCGGCAACGAAACGCCGCCACAACGGGAGGGCGGCATGAAAACGACAATCATATTGGCTATCGGTTTTGGCATCGCGTTCAGTTCGGCGGCCCAGGCGCAGGGAAAAAATCCGGAGGGCGTCAATCCGACCCACTTCCTTTGCTATCGCGTTTCACAAAGCACGGCGCTCAAGCCTGCGGCAGTGAAGTTGTCCGACCAGTTCGGCGCGCTCGGCACCAAGATCGGCAATCCTTTGTTCCTCTGCACGCCGGTGACCAAGAACGGCGAAGAGACGAAGGACCAGAAGACGCATCTCACCTGCTATCAGGTATCGGCCAAGAATGCCGGCAAGAAAGTCAAAGTGACAAACCAACTCGGCTCGCAAGTGCTCGCGGTTGGCGGATCCGTGGTGCTCTGCGTGCCTTCGATCAAGGAGGTGCTGAAGTAGCGCTTCGCCGGCGAAGCAATCAGCCCTTGATCTGCACGACCTGCCCGCCGTCGACCACGATGGTGGCGCCGGTGATGTAGCTGCCGGCGTCGGAGACGAGCAGCAGCAGCGCGCCATCGAGATCGCCGTCGTTGCCGAAGCGGCCCGTGGGGATGTCGCGTTTGAGCTGCTCGCCGGCTTCGCCCATCAGATAGTCATCGTTGATCTCGGTGACGAACCAGCCGGGCGCGATGGCGTTGACGCGCACGCCCTTGAAGGCGAGTTCGACCGCCAGCGCCTTGGTGATCTGGATGACGGCGGCCTTGGCGGTGGCGTAAGCGGCGACTCCCTTGGCGACGCCGAGGCCGAGCACCGAGGCGATGTTGACGATCGAGCCCTTTTGCTTGGCGGCCAGCATGCGGCGCGCGGCTTCCTGGGCGTTGTGAAACACCGCGTCGAGATCGACGCCCAGCACCTTGCGCCATTCCTCGGGCGTGACGTCGATGGCGCGGCGCGCCGACTGCGCGATGCCGGCATTGTTGACCAGGATCGTGACGGTCCCGAAGGCTTTTTCGGCGGCGTCAAAGGCGCGCGCCATGGCTGCGCGGTCGCTAACATCGGATTCGATGGCGATGGCCTTGCCGCCTTTGGCTTCAATCTCGTCCTTGAGAGCCTTGAGCCGGTCGGCGCGCCGCGCCACCAGCGCGACTGAGGCGCCGTTATCGGCCAGCGCCTTGGCGAACTGGATGCCAAGCCCGCTGGAGGCGCCGGTCACCAGCGCTACGCGGCCCGTCAGCGAGAACATCTCGGCGGCTTTCATGAGAAACTCTTATACCGTAGCCTGCGGCTTTGGGCAGGGGCGGATGGCGTGAAACGACTTTGGCGAGCAACCCTTAATAGCTGGAACGGCCTGGTTGCGGCGGCGCAATCCGAGCAGGCGTTTCGCGAAGAGCTGGTCGTGCTGGCGATCGGCGTGCCGCTCGCCTTCTGGCTGACCGCGGATGCCGGCAAGCGCCTGGCATTGATCGGCACGCTGCTTGTTATTTTGATCGTCGAGTTGCTCAACACCGCAATTGAAAAGCTCAGCGACCGCGTCAGCCGCGACCACGACCCGGTGCTCAAGCGCGTCAAGGACATGGGCTCGGCGGCCATTTTGCTGTCGCTCATTTTAGCCGGCGCGATCTGGCTCTGGGTTTTGGCCGACCGGTTTTGGCCCTAGCGCGCATAAAGCGCGTGCGGCAGCGCGGTCGCAAGTCCCGGCACGAACCACAGCACCACCAGCGCGACCAGCTGGATCAGCACGAACGGGATAATGCCGACATAGATGTGCCGCGTGGTGATTTCGGGCGGCGCCACGCCGCGCAAGAAGAACAAAGTCGGCCCGAGCGGCGGGTGCATGTAGGAGGTCTGCAGGTTCATCGCCATCATGATGCCGAGCCAGACTGGATCGACACCGGGCATCGCCAGTAGCGCGGGCGCCACGATCGGCACCACCACGAAAATGATCTCGAAAGCGTCCATCACGAAGCCGAGCAGAAACATCGCCAGCATCACCGCCAACACGGCGCCGTCGACGCCGCCCGGCAAGTTCGAGAGCGCGCGATGCACCATGTCGTCGCCGCCGAGCGCGCGGAACACCAGGCTGAATAAAGTGGCGCCGATCAGGATAAGAAAGATCATGGCGGTGATTTGTGTGGTCTTCTCCACCACCGGCCTCATCAGCCCACGCAAACCGGCCTTGGCTGCCGCGAGCAAAATGGCGCCGACGGCGCCGACCGAAGCGGCTTCCGTCGGCGTCGCGACGCCGCCCAAGATCGAGCCGAGCACGGCCAGAATGAGCAGCACCGGCGCGATCAGCACCTGGATGAGTTTGCGCGCCAGCGCGAAGCCATGCGACGCGTTCGGATCGGGCGGCATCGCCGGCGCGGCTTTCGGGCGCAGAATTGCGACCGCGATCAGATAGAGCAAATAGAGCCCGACCAACGCCAAGCCCGGCAGCAGCGCGCCGGCGAACAGGTCGCTGACATTTACCGAACGCGGGGCGAAAATGCCTTTCGACAATTGCGCCGCCTGGAAGGCATTGCCGAGCTGATCGCCGAGCAGCACCAGCACGGTGGCGGGCGGAAAAATCTGCGCCAGGGTCGCGGTGGCGGCGACGGTGCCGGCGGCGAGCCGCGGGTCGTATCCGAAGCGCAGCATGCTCGGCAGCACGATCAGACCCATGGTCACGGTGGTGGCGCCAACGACGCCCTTCGCCGCCGCCAGCAACGTGCCGACAATGACAACCGAAATGCCGAGCCCGCCTCGCAGCGTGCCGAACAGCCGACCCATGGTCTCCAGCAGTTCCTCGGCGACTCGCGAGCGCTCCAGCATCACGCCCATGAAGATGAACAGCGGGATCGCCAGCAGCGTTTCGTTGGTCATCACCCCGAAAATGCGCTGCGGCAGCGCGCCGATGATGATGAAGTTCATGGCGCCGAGCGCATGGCCGACAATCGCAAAGGCAAGCGACACACCGGCCAGCGTCAGCGCCACCGGATAGCCGGCCATCAGCGTGGCGATGACCGCGGCGACCATCAGGATGGCGAGTATTTCAGCGAGCGGCATTAGCGCGGCCTCAGAACGGCCAGCGCCCTGACCGCCTGCGCGATGCCTTGCAGCGCCATCAGCGCGGCGAACAGCGGGATCAACGTCTTGAGTACAAAGACCAGCGGCAAGCCGCTCGATTCCTGCGAGCGCTCGAGGATCGCCCAGGACCGCGCGGCATAGGGCACCGAAAGCCAGACCAATACGAGTGCGAACGGCAACAGCAGAAACATACTGCCGGCGAGGTCGATGATCGCCTTGGTGCGCGGCGTTGCCTCGGCGTAGAACACGTCGACCCGCACATGGCCGCCGGCGCGCAATGTCCAGGCCGCCGCCAGCATAAAGAGCGTGGCGTGCGCGTAGATCACCGTTTCGGTGAGCCAGATCGAGCCGAGCCCGAAGGCATAGCGCGCCAGCACCAGACCGAATTGCAGCAGCACGACAACCAGAACCAGCCACGCCACCGCGCGCCCGATCATGATGGTCAGGCGGTCGATACGGTCGGCGAGCGCGGTCACAGGCGTAAAGCTCATAACGCCGATGATGGCACAAAGCCGGATGTTTTGCTTATAGTACGGCCATGTCCGACCACGATCACGACCACCATCATCACGACCACGACCATTCCGAGCTGTCGGAAACCGAACTGCGCGTGCGCGCGCTGGAAAGCGTGCTGACCGAGAAGGGCTATGTCGATCCGGCCGCGCTCGATCTTCTAATCGAGACCTATGAGAAGAAGGTCGGCCCGCGCAATGGCGCCCGCGTGGTGGCCAAGGCCTGGGCCGATCCGGCCTATCGCGCGCGGCTCTTGAAGGACGCCACGCCCGCGATCGGCGAAATCGGTTACGCCGGACGGCAGGGCGAGCACATCGTCGTGCTGGAGAATACGCCCAAACTGCACAACATGGTCGTGTGCACGCTGTGCTCTTGTTACCCATGGCCGGTGCTCGGCCTGCCGCCGGTCTGGTACAAGTCGGCGCCCTACCGTTCGCGCGCGGTCGCCGATCCGCGCAGCGTGCTCAAGGATTTCGGAGTTACGCTGCCGCAAGACACTGACATCCGCGTGTGGGATTCGACCGCCGAGATCCGCTATCTGGTGCTGCCGATGCGGCCTGCCGGCACCGAAAGCTGGAGCGAAGATAGACTTGCCGATCTGGTGACGCGCGATTTAATGATCGGTACCGGGTTGCCGAAGGATCCGAAATGAACGGCGGGCAAGACCTCGGCGGCACGCAGGGCCACGGTCCGGTCAAGCCCGAGCCGAACGAGCCGGTGTTCCACGCCGAGTGGGAAAAGCGCGCCTTCGCGCTGACACTCGCGATGAGCATGCCGGGCGGCTGGAATATCGACATGGGGCGCTTTGCGCGCGAGAACCGCCCGCCGGGCGAATATCTGGCGATGAGTTATTACCAGATCTGGTTCGCCGCGCTGGAGACCATGCTGAAGGAACGCGACCTGGTGAGCGACGATGAGATCGTCGTCGGCCATGCCTTGCACCCGCCGAAGCCGCTCAAACGTGTTCTGTCACCAGATGACGTGTTGAAGGTCCTGCATCGCGGTGGGCCGACCGAGCGCGATACCAATAGCAAGCCTGCGTTCGATCCCGGCAACACGGTGCGGATGAAAAACATCAATCCACCCACCCACACGCGGCTGCCGCGTTATGTACGCGGGCACGTCGGCACTATCGAGCGCGTGATCGGCTATCATGTGTTTCCGGACAGCAACGCGACCGGCGCCGGTGAGAACCCGCAATGGCTCTACACTGTGCGCTTCGACGGCCGCGAGTTGTGGGGCGACCAGGGTGACCGGACGCTTACGGTTTCGGTCGACGCCTGGGAACCGTATCTGGAGCACGCGTAATGGCGATGGACCCGCGCTCGGCGCTGCGCGCCGCGATCTCCGTGCCGGGCGTACCGCGCGACGCCGACGGGCCGGTATTCCGCGAACCGTGGGAAGCACAGGCTTTCGCCATGACGCTTGCCTTGCACGAACGCGGACTGTTCACATGGCCCGAATGGGCGGCGGCGCTGGCGGCCGAAATCAAGCGCGCGCAAAGCGCCGGCGATCCCGATACCGGCGAGACTTATTATTCGCACTGGCTGGCCGCGCTGGAGAAAATTGTCGCGGAAAAAGGCGTTACGACGCACGGCACATTGCACCGCTATCGCGACGCCTGGGACCACGCCTGCGACCGCACCCCGCACGGGCAGCCGATTGTGCTGCAGCCGTCCGACTTTGGCTAAACGCCCATTAGCCGCTCGCTCACCATGTAGCCGGTGAGCAGCGCGACGCCGAAGACGATGATCACGACGGCGGCGGCGGTTTCGACGCCGCGCAAAAACAGCATGCCCTTGCTGGGCTTGCCCTTGGCCAGCCGCCCGGCAAAGCCGCGCGCGGCGACAGCGAGCGTGGCGACGGCGGCGACGGTGATGGCGGTGCCGAGCCCCATCACGAAGGTCGAGGCGACGCCGATCCAAAACAACCCTTGAGCCAGCGCGAAGACCAGCACGATGATGGCGCCCGAACAGGGCCGCAATCCAACAGCGAAGACAGCCGACAGCCCGCGCCGCAGCCAATGCTTGCCTTTGAGCTCGCTCGGCTCCGGTGCGTGGGCGTGACCCCAGGCATGCGCCTCGTCGCCGTGATCGTGATCATGACGCGCATGATCGTGAACATGGTCGTGATGGTGATCATGCCCGTGGTGGTGGTGATCGTGATCATGGGCGTGATCATGATGATGATCATCGTGCTGCGGCCGCAGCAATTTCAAAAAAGCGCGGCCCTTGACCCATAACAGCCGCAGGCCGATCAGCACGATCAGCGCATAGCTGACGATCTCGACCACCCGCACGGTCTGTCCCATCACATGGGCGGTGGCGTTAAGCAGCACCGCGGCGATGCCAACGATGACGATGGCGGTGAGAGCCTGCAGGACGGCGGAGGCAAACGACAGCGCGATGCCGCGTTTCCAGGTCTCGTCATTGGCGACCAGATAAGACGAAATCACCGCCTTGCCGTGGCCGGGGCCGGCGGCGTGGAAAATGCCGTAGAGAAACGAGATGCCCATCAACGTGTAGGCGGCGCTGCCGTCGGTCTTGGCGGCGCGGATGGTGCTCGACAGCATGCGGTAGAACGCGGCCTGCTGGGCGAAGACCCAGCCGGTGAAACCGCCGACCGCGGGCGGCGCCGCGCCGCGCGTCATGCCGAACGGCTGCGCCAAAGCGGCGTCGAGCAATCCCAACAGAACGAGCGTCCCAATGATGACAAGTACGCATTGCGCAAAGCGCCGGCCGGACATTTCTATATTTCCCCGTGCACGTACGCCGCCCCGCCGAGTTGTTCGTTTTACGGACAGTGAACCAGTATTTTATTAGCGAACATCGCGCCCCAGGCCATCGTGGTGTTGGTCTGGTCGGCGGGAATGTTACTGAGCGCCTTGCCTTCCGCGTAGGTCATCTCGCGCGGCAGCAACACGTCGGCCTTGCAGTGCGGCGCGCCGACGAGATGCACCGGATTGTCCTTGGTCCATTCGAAGTCGACGAAAATGGTCGGATCATAAACCTCGATCTTGAGCTCCTTGGCCTTCACCGGCGTCTTGAACGGCAGCGTGAAGTTCAGCGTGAGGATGGTGTCCTTATAGTCGAGCCAATAATCCGGCAGCGGATCGCTCAACGGCTCTTTCTTGCCGTCGGCGGTGGCGTAGGTGAAGTAGTCATAGTCCTTCAGCGACTCGACATTGACCTTGGCGAGCGGCGCCAGTTCCTCGCGGGTGAACTTGCCCTTCTCCTTGGTCTCGAGGCCCTGCGTGGCGAAGGCCGAGAACATGTCGTCGAAAGCCCAGTGATGGCGCACGCCGGTGATGGCGCCGTCGGGGGCGTAGACGAGCTCGGTGTGCATCGTCACCCAGACGTGCGGATGCGCCAGCGCGGGCGCCGCGAAAATTACTGTCACAATGGCGGTGAGGACGGCGCGGATCATGGCCGCGGCACCATAGCACGGAGTGCGGCAAAATGGGGGCGTGTAACAGTGTTGCGGTAACGCGCAATTTATTCATACGCCCGCCGCGCCGCCATCGGCGCGCGGATCGTGACCGCCCTCAAGCGTGCCATCGGGATGCAAGACGACGGCGCCGGCGTGGCCCATCGTGTCGGAATAGGCCTCGTCCATCACCGCGATGTCGTGGCCGGCCGCCCTCAGCCGGTCGATGAGATTGCCGTCAAAGCGGGATTCCATGCGCAGGTTGGTGTGGCTCGATCCCCATGTGCGGCCGAGCAACCAGCGCGGCGCGTCGAGCGCCTTGTCGAGCGGCTGGCGGAACGTGACGTGGCGCGTGAACAGCGCGGCCTGCGACTGCGGCTGGCCGTCGCCGCCCATGGCGCCATAGGCCACGATGCGGCCGTCCTTGAGAGCGGCGAGCGCCGGATTGAGCGTGTGGAACGGGTGGCGGCCGGGCGCGAGCGCGTTGAGCGCCTTGGGGTCGAGCGAGAAACTCGAGCCGCGGTTCTGCATCAGAATGCCGGTACGCGGCAGCACGCAACCGGAGCCGAATTCCCAATAGAGCGACTGGATATAGGAGACCACGAGACCGGAGGCATCCGCTGCGCCCATCCAGATGGTGTCGCCCTCCCCAGGCGGCGCCGGCCAGCGCGCGGCTTTCTTATGATCGATCTTGGCGGCTTCGGCGTCGAGGAAAGCGGGTGACAAAAATTGATCGAGATCGAGCGCGATCTTGTCGGGATCGGTGACGACGCGGTCGCGCACGCGGAAGGCGCGCTTGGTCGATTCGACCAGGCCGTGGATGTGCTCAAAACTTTCAGCCTGCGTGACACGCAGGCGCTCGAACAGCGCCAGAATCATCAGCGAGGCCAGGCCTTGGGTCGGCGGCGGCGTATTGTAGAGCACGCCGGTTTGCGTGCGCACGCTCAGCGGCGCGGCAATGATGGCTTCGAATTTTTCCAAATCGGCGCGTGTTACCGGACTGCCGATGCGCTCCAGATCGGCGGCGATCTCGCGGCCGACATCGCCGCGATAGAAATCGCCGAGCCAGGTTTGCGCGAGCTGCTCGAGCGTCGCTGCGAAGGCGGCCTGCCTGATGCGCGCGCCGACCTCCGGCACTTTGCCGTCGATCAGAAAGGCTTCCTTGAATCCGGCGGCATGCGTCATCTCCGGCAGCTTTTCCGCGGTCAACCGCGCCTGGCTGCGCGTCACGACGTAACCTTCGCGCGCGTGCTTGATCGCTGCCGCCAGCAGCACGTCGAGCGGCAGCTTACCGCCGTGCGCCTTGGCGGCTTCAAGCGCCAACATCCAGGCCGCCACCGCGCCCGGCACCATGAGCGCGGCGAGCGGCCCGCGCGCCGGAATCTCGTCATGACCGGCATCGCGATAAAACTGGACCGTCGCCTTGGCGCCGGCCCTTCCTGCCCCCATCAGCGCGCGCACATTGCCCCTGGGTTCGTGGATCAGCCAGAAGCCATCGCCGCCGATATGATTCATGTGCGGGTAGACCGCGGCGATCGACGCAGCCATCGCGATCATCGCCTCGATGGCATTGCCGCCTTCGGCCAAAATAGCGCGGCCGTCTTCGACGGCGGCGGCATGCGGCGCGCAGACGACGCCGCGGCGATGGCCGGCGCTGTGCAGGTTCATGCGATCACGGCTGTCTTAGTGCTGACGTCATTCGATCTTGGCGATGCCGGCCTTGGATATTATTTCGCGATATCGGGCTATTTCATCCGCATGGAAGGTCTTCGCCTGGGCGAGCGAAAGACCGACCGGTACTGCACCGATTTTCTCATAGCCTGCGCGCACGGCCGGATCCTTTACCGCCTCGTTCAGCGCGGCGTTAAGTTTCTGAAGGATCGATTGCGGAACGCCCGCTGGCGCAGCAAGCCCGAACCAGCCGTCAACTTTGTACTGCGGCAGACCGGCCTCCGCCGTAGTTGGTGTCGTCGGCAGGATCGGGAGCCGATTGTCCCCCGCGACAGCCAGCGCAATCGCGCCACGAGTGGTGATCGGTCCTGCGACATTGGGATACCAGGCAAACCCAAGCTGTACCGTGCCGGCCATAATATCGGTCCCGAACTGCGCGATATTGCGATAGGGCACATGGGTGAGTTTGACGCCGGCGACCTGCGCAAAATATTCGCCGGCGAGATGCTGCGACGAACCGATGCCGACCGAACCATAATTGAGCGCACCGGGTTCTTTCTTTGCACGCTCGATCAAATCTTTGATCGACTTGACGCCGAGCTTTTCGCTCGCGGTCACGACAATCGTGAAGCTGGCAAATGGCGAGACCATAATCAGGTCTTTTTGCGGGTCGTAACCGAGTTTTTCGTAGAGGGCGAGATTTGCCGCCATCGGACCGGACGCCGCGCCCAGAAGCGTATATCCGTCGGGTGCCAATCTTGCGGCCAAAGCCGTGCCGATGTTGCCGCCGGCGCCGGGCTTATTGTCGACGATGATCGGCTGCCCCAAAATGTCGGACATCTTCGCGAAAACGATACGGCTCACGACGTCGCTGGCGCTGCCGCCGGCAAACGGCATGATCACGGTAATGGGTCGGTTCGGGTAATCCAGCGCGCTTGCGCCGCCTGCAAGGGCAAAGGCGCAAAACCCAAGTCCGGCGCCAATCAGCAACTTTCTGTACCAAAGCATCAAGTATCTCCCAGTGCACTTTAGTTTTTGAAGCCCGCGTTTATCGATGACGCGGTACTCACGCCGTCTTTCTCAGTTCGGTGTCCGCATCATAACTGTAAAGCCGTTCTTGCTCCGGCGGAAACGTCGCCGTCTCGGGCGTTCGATTGACGCGCATTTTCTCGTTCCGCGCCGCGATGGCCGCGGCATCATTCGTCTGGTAAAGTTCTTCTTCGCGGCGCGCCAGCCCTTGCATCCATGCCGTGCGCGGCAGTCGCATTTTCACAAAGCGGGCGAGCGCCGCGCGTGGCCGATCCTGGCCCTCGGCAATGCAGCCGGCGAGCACATAGGCGTCTTCGATGCTCTGGGCGCCACCTTGCGCATAAAACGGCAACATCGGATGCGCGGCATCGCCGATAAGGACAATGCGCCCGGCCTGCCAGTCCGGCAACGGCTCGCGATCGTAAAGCGCCTGCCGGAGCACTTTCGGTGTGGCTGCGATAATCGTTCGAATGTCTGAATGCCAGCTGGCGTATTCGGCAAACGCATCCTCGATCTTGCCTTCGGCGAGCCAGGATTTGCGGGCGGGCTGCGGCGAGCGGCTGATTCCGATCCAATTGAAGGTTCGGCCCGCGGCAACGTAATACTGAACGATGCTGCGATTTGGCCCCATCCAGACACCGACCACGCTGCCCAAATTGAGATGCGCGACGCGCTCGGCGGGGACCAATCCGCGCCACGCGACATTTCCCGTGTAGCGAGGCAATTCCTTGCCGAAGAGCTGCGCCCGGACCGTCGAATGGATGCCGTCGGCGCCGACCAGAATATCGCCTTGCGCGGTCGTGCCGTCGGCGAGCGTCAGCGTTACCCCTGTGTCGTCCTGATCGACGCGCTCGACGCGCGAACCAAGCCTGACCGCGTTCTTGTCCAAATCACTCAGCAGGACATCGAGCAGGTCGGCGCGGTGCGCCGCATAATAGGGCGAACCGAAATAAGCTTCCGCCTTCCGGCCCAGCGGCGTGTAGTAGAGACGCTCGCCGCTATCCCAGCCCCGATAGTCGCGGCCCTCGGGATAGGTCGCCACCGCCTTCAACGCAGCGCCCAGACCGAGCTTCAGCAGGATGCGCGTGGCGTTCGACGAAATCTGAATTCCTGCGCCGACTTGACCAAATGCGGCAGCTTGCTCGAACAGCTGTGCATCGATGCCGCGTTGGCGCAAGGCGAGCATGCAGGTAATGCCGCCGATACCGCCGCCAACGACAAGAACTTTCATCCCGGCCATAAACGTCTCGCGCCCCTCTGCCCGCAGTTCTATGCCAGCGCGTCAGTTAGCCCACGCTTCTTGAGCAGCGGCTCAACCGCCGGCAGGCGGCCGCGGAAGGCTTTGTAGGCTTCCGCCGGATCGCGCAAGTTTCCGGCGCTGTAGATGAAATCGTGCAGGCGCTTGGCGGTTGCCGGATCGAAGGCGTCGCCGGTTTCCTCGAAGGCCTCGAAGGCGTCGGCGTCGAGCACCTCCGACCACATATAAGAGTAATAGCCGGCCGCATAGCCGCCGCCGGAGAACAGATGCTGGAAGTGCGGCAGGCGATGGCGCATGACAATTTCGGCCGGCATATCGATGCGCGCGAGGTCGTCGCGCTCGAACTGGCTGGCGTCGAGCTTTGTACTATCCGGCAGCGCATGAATATCGAGATCGAGCAGCGCGCACGCGGTGTATTCCACGGTGGCAAAGCCCTGGTTGAAGGTGCGGGTCGCCAGCAGGCGTTCGAGCAGCGCCTTCGGCATCGGCTCGCCCGTTCGGGCATGATGCGCGTACTTTTGCAAAATCTCCGGCACTTCGAGCCAGTGCTCGTAAAGCTGCGAGGGTAGCTCGACGAAGTCGCTCGACACGCCGGTTCCGGCGAGCAACGGATAGGTCACGTTCGACAAGAGGCCGTGCAGGCCGTGACCGAATTCGTGGAACAGCGTGCGGGCGTCGTCGAACGAGAGCAGCGCGGGCTCGCCCGCCGCCGGCTTGGAGAAATTGCAGACATTGAGGATGACCGGGCGGACGTCGCCGATAAGCTTTTCCTGATCGCGCAGCGATGTCATCCAGGCGCCTGAGTGCTTGGAGGCGCGCGCGAAATAATCGCCGATGAACAGGCCGACAGGAGCGCCGTTTTTATCCTTCACCTCCCAGGCGCGAGCATCAGGGTGATAGAGCGGCACATTGACGGGCATGAAACTGAGACCGAACAGCCGCCGCGCGGTCTCGAAAGCGGCTTCGATCATCTTGTCGAGCTGGAAATAGGGTTTGATCTCGACCTCGTCCAAATCGAATTTCGCCTTACGCAGCTTCTCGGCGTAATAGCGCCAGTCATGCGGGGCGAGCGCGAAGTTACCGCCCTCCTGCGCGATCATGGCCTGCAGCGCGCCACGCTCGACTGAAGCCTTGGCGCGGGCGCGGCCCCAGACTTCGTCGAGCAGCTTGCGGGCGGCGGCCGGGGTCTTGGCCATCTGGTCGTCGAGCCGGTAGTCGGCGAAGGTCGCAAAGCCCAGGAGCTTGGCGCGCTCGGCGCGAAGCGAGACCATCTCCGCGATCAGGGCGCGATTGTCGGTCGCCCCGCCATTCTCGCCGCGCTTGATCCAGGCCTGGAACACCTTTTCACGCAGGTCACGGCGCGACGAGAATTGCAAAAAGCTCTCGCAGGACGAGCGCGCCAACGTGATGGCGTATTGGCTGGGCGCCCCGCGCTCCCCGGCGGCGGCGCGCGCCGCGGCGCGGGCGAAATCCGGCAAGCCAGCGAGGTCGCCCTCCTCCAGCATCAGCGCATAGGATTTCTCGTCCGCCAGCACGTTCTGGCCGAACTGGGTGCCGAGGCTCGCCAGCCGCTCGTTGATGGCCGCCAACCGGTCCTGGGCGGGCTTATCGAGCGCGGCGCCGGCCCGCACAAAGCGGGTATGATAGCGGTCGAGCACCCGGGCCTGCTCGGAGGTCAGGCCGAGCGCCGCCCGCCGGGCATAGAGCCCGGCGATGCGGGCATAGAGCTTGCCGTCGAGGTAGAGCGCGTTGCTGTGGCGGGCGAGCAGCGGGGCGATGTCCCGCTCGACGGCCTCCAGGGCGTCGGAGGTATCGGCCCCGGTCAGGACGTAGAACACATTTGTGACACGTTCGAGGTCGCGCCCGCTCTTCTCCAGAGCCTCGATGGTGTTGGCGAAGTCCGGCGCGGCCGGGTCGGCGGCGATGGCGTCGATCTCTGCGCGATGATCGCCGAGCGCGCGGTCGAAGGCGGGGCGGAAATGCTCCGGCTTGATGGCGGGCAGCGGCGGCAGACCGAACGGACCGGTCCAGCCGGCAAGCAGGGGATTTTCGCCGGAGCCGGCGGTCGACGATGGGCGATTCATGATGGTTTATCTAGGCTTTATGGGCTTGATCCGCCAGCCGGATTGATAGACATTGCTGCCATCTGCAAGAGGCTTTGCATGGCCCCAGGCCACCACATCGTCTGGCTCAACGTCGTCACCGTCATCAGCGCCGCCATCTTGATCGGCGCCGAAGTGTTCGGCGCGGCCTTCGCTGGTTCATGGGCGCTCGCTACGCTGTTCGACCTCGGCTTCCTCGGTCAGCGTATCCTCGACGGCCTGTTCGTGCTCTGCGGCATCGCCATCATGGCGCAGTTCGTGCGCGCCGCGCACTACATCGAGCCGTTCACCGCCCGCGACTGAGCTCAGCGCGAGTCGCGCGGAAATAAACCGTTAAGAAAGTTTTGGCGTGCGGGGAACTATTTCTCTTGCATCGCGCGAAATATTTGTTATTTCAACGTTGCCCAAATTCGCACGTGCCTGTGGACGTGTGTCGGTCGGTAGGTAGCGGGACAAGAGGCCCGCCAGCCGCCTGGAGAGAGAAGCCAAAGCTCTCCAAGAAATCTGACCGGCAGCCGGAGGCGAAACCGGCAAACCCTGCTCTCAGCAGGGGACGCGTCTTGAAGCAACGACGATCGGGCTTCTCTGGTCTCTGCTGGTCTCCACCACCAGCGCGGGTCACCGAAGAGGCTTGTTCATCTTTGCCGGCCGTGCGGACGGGGACATTCCCTTTCCAATCCAAGGCAGCTTGAGCGGTTGAAAGAGCGGAAACGCTTGCGCGTCCCCATCGCGCGCAGCGCCATGCTTGGAAAACCGCATCATCAGGGGCCCGAAAAGCCCCCGCCTATTGGGGAATAGCGCCATGACTGAGCGCATTCGCGAGTTTCTGCGCAAGCGCAACGACGAAGGGCCATGCCTTGTCGTCGATCTCGACGTCGTCAAGGACAACTATAATGCCTTCGCCAAGGCCTTGCCCGACACGCGCGTGTTCTACGCCGTCAAGGCCAACCCGGCACCCGAGGTGCTCGGCCTGCTGGCCAAGCTCGGTTCCTGCTTCGACACCGCCTCGGTCACCGAGATCGAACTCGTGCTCAAGGCAGGCTGCACGCCCGACCGCATCAGCTACGGCAACACCATCAAGAAGGAGCGCGACATCGCGCGTGCCTTCGCGCTTGGCGTCCGCCTCTACGCGGTCGACTGCAAGCCCGAAGTGGACAAGGTCGCCCGCGCGGCGCCAGGCAGCCGCGTGTTCTGCCGCATCCTGTCGGACTGCGCAGGCGCCGAATGGCCGCTGTCGCGGAAGTTCGGCTGCGAGCCGTCCATGGCGGTTGATGTGCTCGAACATGCCCTGAAATCGGGTCTGGAGCCGCATGGCGTCTCGTTCCATGTCGGCTCCCAGCAGCGCAACCAGCATGCCTGGGACCGCGCGCTGGCTTCGGCCGCGGCGGTGTTCAAGGAGTGCGGCGAACGCGGCATGAACCTCGCGATGGTCAACCTGGGCGGCGGTTTTCCGACCAAGTACCTGAAAAACGTGCCGACGGTGAAAACCTACGGCAACGCCATCTTCAAGGCGCTGCGCAAGCACTTCGGCAACCGCATCCCGGAGACGATCATCGAGCCGGGCCGCGGCATGGTCGGCAATGCCGGCACCATCGAGGCCGAGGTCGTTCTCGTCTCCAAGAAGAGCGAGGAAGACGACGTGCGCTGGGTCTATCTCGACATCGGCAAGTTCGGCGGTCTGGCCGAGACCATGGACGAGTTCGATCCGCTACCCGATCCGCACCACGCGCGACGCCGATGCCATGGCGCCTTGCGTTCTGGCCGGGCCGACCTGCGATTCAGCCGACGTGCTGTACGAGAAGCAGCCTTACCCGCTGCCGGTCAGCCTGGAGATCGGCGACAAGGTGCTGATCGAGGGCACCGGCGCCTACACGGCGACCTACGCGTCGGTGGCCTTCAACGGCTTCGCGCCGCTCAAGACCTACCACATCTGACAAAGCCGGGAGGCGGCTGGCCGCCTCCCCTTCCTCCTCAACAACTGGATGGGTCCGGCCGGCGCGCGCCTGCGCGCCGCCGCCAAGGGAAGACACGGAGATGATTTCGTTGCGACAAGAACGGGCAGCCGACATCGAAGCGCGCGAGGCGCTGCTTGATGAGGCCTTCGGCGACGCCAGGGCGCGCAAAACCTCGCAGCGCATACGCGACGGCCGTTTGCCGGCCGAAGGTCTTAGCCTTATCGCCGCAGACGGCCAACGCATGGTCGGCACCGCCAGGCTCTGGAATGTCGTTTGCGGCGGACAGAAAGCCCTGCTGCTGGGGCCGGTCGCAGTCGCTGCGGATTGCCGTAACCGTGGTATCGGCGCAGCTCTGGTACGCCGCGCGCTGCGCGACGCGCGCCGGCTCGGTCATGGCGCGGTCATTCTAGTCGGCGATGCCCCCTACTATAGCCGGTTCGGCTTTTCGGCCGACAAGGCGGCGGGCCTCAAACTGCCCGGCCCCTTCGAGCGTCATCGCCTGCTCGCGCTCGAACTTAGTCCCGGCGCGCTCGATGCGGCCTGCGGGCTGGTGCGGCCGGCCGGACGTCTGGCGCAAGCGTACCGAGCCCGCGCCGCTTAAGCAAAAACCGGCAGATTCTCGTGGACGCCGCGGCAGAATTGCCGCAGCCGCCCTTCCGTTTACGCGCGGTGGCGGATATCACCTAAGTAGCGCTGGAGGCTTTAGAAAATGCCCAAATGGCCCGTTCATGCCCGCATCACCGGTCCGGTCGTCATGATCGGATTTGGCTCGATCGGCAAAGGCACACTGCCGCTGATCGAACGACATTTTCATTACGACAAGAAGCGCTTCGTGGTGATCGACCCCGAGGACAAAGATCGCAAGATGCTGGACGACCGCAGCATCCGTTTCATCCATCAGTCCGTCACCAAAGGGGCGGCCCAGGACGTAGCCGGGGGGCGTCAGCCCCCCGGGCCACGACGCGATGCCTACCTTCCCCGATATCGAATCACCCTCCCGGCCGCAACCCCGCCACGGCGGGGTTGCGGCCGGGGAAGCTGCGGTGAGTGGGTCCGGTGTGTGGCTCGGCGGTCCGATCCCCGGGGGGCTGACGCCCCCCGGCTACGTCCGATCGCCCCCTGACGGGGGCTCAGAGACCTTCCGGGACAGACTCTGAGCGTCCAATCTGGCCGGTTCCTGCCGGGCCTCTTCCGCGTGCCGGCTCACCGGGAGGCTCGCCCTCCCGGGAGAATTCCAGGCCGTTTCTTCGTGGCGCTGGACCCCTGTCGGATACAATGCGAGTCTCTCGCCTGCCTCGTCCTTGATGCGGGCGAGCCGCTCGCGATCGCCTCGTGCCGGAGGGAAAGACATGGGGATGACGTCATTGACCTGGGCCGTCCTGCTCCTGGGGGCGACGGCGGACGACGCGCAGGGCTCCCTGGGCGTCGAACCATCACCCGACGGACGTGGCCAGGCGCCATGTCCAGGAGATCGCCGAGGGACGCGCCGGGTACGTGGTGGTCCAGGGGGGCACGATGGACGGCCGGAACTGCCGGTCGCCGCAGGGGGTCTGGGAGCCCTTCGAGCAGACCTGGGAGTCGAACCGCTCGGTCCGGATGGAGAACGTCGGCGCGACCGTCGTGGTCAATCCCTGGCTCGCGAACGGCCGGAATGACCTCCGCAGCCTCGATCGGATCGTGGCCGGGGCCATCGAGCCGGGGATGACCGACGCGGAGAAGGCCAGGGCCCTCTGGTGGCAGGAAATCCAGCATCGCTTCCACTACGAAGGGGATAACAAAGAGCTGCTCGATCCCGTGAAGGTCTTCAATGTCTACGGCTACAACACCTGCGGTAATGATTCGATCTGCCTGGCGGGGTTGTGGCGCAAGGCGGGGCTCAAGGTCGCGCCGGCGCGGCTGGTGGGCCATTGCGTCACGCAGGTCTTCTACGACGGCTCCTGGCACCTCTTCGACGGCGACATGCACGCGTCTACCTGCTGCGCGACAACGAGACCGTCGCCGGCGAGCAGGATCTGGTGCGCGATCACGACCTGATCCGCCGCACGCACACCCAGGGCCTCCTGCAACCGGACCGGCGCGCGGGGATGAGTGGGAATCGTCCATCTATGTGTACGAGGGGAACGTCAACGGCGACCGCAACTCCGAGAACGGCGCCTTGAACATGACGCTGCGTCCGGGCGAGGCGATCGTCTGGCGATGGGGGCAACTGGACCCGGTCAAGTACCACGGGACCGGGCCTCCCCGATTCCCCGACCGGGTCTGCAACGGCTCGTGGGAATACCGCCCGGACTTCCAGCAGCCGGCCTGGCGGGCCGGCGCCTCCAGGGTCGAGTCGATCCGCGAGCGGGGCGACGGCCTGATGGCCGAGGAAGGCAAGACCGGCACCATCGTCTGGACGATGTCCAGCCCTTATGTCTTCGTCGGGGGGAGGCTGGAGGTCGAGGGGACCGGCGCGGTTCCAGCTCTCGTGGGACGGCAAGTCCTGGCAAGAGGTCGATCGCGATCTCGACAAGCTCTTCCCGCCCGGGGGGGCCGCTCGGTACCGGTACCACCTGAAATGCGAGCTGTCGGGAGACGCACGCCTCCGCCGGCTGGGGATCATCAACGACCTGCAGATGGCCCCGCTGACCCTCCCCGGCATGGGCGTCGGGACGAACGCGTTCACCTACACCGACGAGACCGCGAGCGGGCGCCGGGTGCGGATCACCCACGAGTGGGTCGAGCGGTCCGCGAGCCGGCCGCCCGACCCGCCGGCCGAACCGGTCTTTCCTCCCTCCGGGGGCGAGACCGAGGGGACCGCGATCGCCTTTCGGTGGCAGCCCGCCCGCGACCCCGACGGCGACGCGATCGCCGACTACCACTTCGAGCTTCCCGACGCGGCGACATGAAGTGGCCGCTCTCCATGAGCTTCGCCAAGCTCGTCTCTCGCACCGCCGACGCGGGCAATGCTCGCTACACGCTGCCGGGTCCCGGCCTGCTGAATCCCGATACGACGTATTACTGGCGCGTCCGGCGCAGGACGACAAGGGGGTCTGGGGGCCCTGGAGCCCGACCTGGAGCTTGACGCCGAGGGGACCGGCCGTGCCTCGGGAGGTGCGCCTCGAATTCGACCGCGAGCGCAACCGGGGCGTCCTGCATTGGTCGCCCGGCCCGATGGGCCGCAAGCCGGTGGCGTACCGCGTTCATGCCAGCGACGAGAAGGGCTTCTCCGTCAGCGATCGGCCCTACGAGGTCACGGTGGGAGCCGCCGGCAAGATGCCCTCGGAGTTCCCCGCGAACTTCGTGGTCGAGACCTCGGCCAGCGAGCTGGAGGTGGTGGGCCCTCACGCGAAACTCCCGGGTTTGAACAAGGCGTTCTACCGCGTGGTCGCGGTGGACGCGGCCGGGAACCGCAGCGGGCCGTCCGATTACGCCGCCGCGCCCGCGGCCGGTCATCGTCAGCGCGCCGGTGACCGCGGCCAGCAAAGGGGCGGCTTATCATTATCCGCTCGCGGTCATCCGATCGCTGGGCGATCTCAGGACCCGGGTGATCGCCGGCAAGGAGACGATGGGCTTCTGGGACGTCGAACGGCCCAGGTTCGCGATCCGGCGAGGACCGCGATGGCTGACGATCGACGAGGCGACCGGCCTCTTTCGGGGACGCCCGATCGAGCGGGCACGGCCGAGGTGGTCGTCACGGCGACGCTCGAACGCGACGCCCGCCGACTGGACGAGGCGGCCCTCAAGTGGGGGGTCGAGAAGGTCGTCTCTTCGGGCACGGAGGCGGCCGGCCGTGCGAGCCAGCGCTTTGTCGTCGACGTGCGGCCGTAGACGGTAGAGCGATCCGTGGGGCGGGCGAAGTACAAATTATTATTTATAGTTATATTTTAAACAATTATAATTTTAAAATAAAATAATATAAAGAAGTTGATAGTTATACAGAAGCAACGAGTCGTGAAGGTACCGGCCGGACCCGTCGTCCTCGCCATGGAGCGGGCAAACCGAACTCTGGCCTCCCGGTCCATGTCCTTGCAAGGGCGGTTTCCCGTCCGGTGGAGGGGAGGATAAAATAGCTCGGTTCCTCGACACGGTCGGGGTGGTCGGGAGTCAGGTGAGGTCCCGCTATGAAACTAGCGAAGCTGCGTATCGAGAACTTTCGTCGGCTCGGAAGCGTGGCGAAGCCCTTCGAGCTTGACTTCACGGACGCCGTCGGGCGGGTTCGCGAATTCACCCTCCTGGTCGGCCCGAATGGCTGCGGGAAGACCACGATCCTCGATGCGATCGCGGCGGCGATCGGTCCCACCACCGAGATGCCGACCCTTCGGCCCGGTTTCAAACGCAGCCCGAGGACAGTCGTGACCCGCGGGGCGCTCACGCCAAGGTGACGTGTTGGCTCCGCTTCGATCCTGCTGAGATCGACACGACCCGAGAGGTCTTTCGCCTTGCGGAGCTGAACGATTCGGTACCTGACGTCGCGGAAGTGAAGCTCACGTGGACCTATCCCGATCCGGGGCACAAGTCGGATTACGGGTTCACCCAGTGCGATCCGCCAACCGGTTGGAGGCTTCTGAAGACCAGGGTGCAGATCGCACGGCTCCTGGCCACTGGACGCGTCGGGTGGGACTGGTTCCACCGGGCCGGTGGGGTGTTCACGTTCGATCAGGAGCGTACCGGCCTTGGCAAGACCATCTCCCGGCAGGTCTGGAACATCATCCACGGGACCGCCGAGGCTACCCAGGAGAAGTCGCAGCGTCGCACGACGGATCCCGCACGATCCTGATCGCACTGGCGGTCCAGGCCCTGGTGCCCCCTGCCGATGGCGGGCGTCGGCTCCCCGATCATTTTAGCCAGATCCAGGAACGGTACGCGCAGGTCTGCGCCGCGACGGATCGTGGGTGCCGTGCAGGACGAGCTCGGTGAGTTCGACGTCTACTTCGGCGATGACCATCATGAATACCGCTACGAGGGGCTGAGCAGTGGTGAGAAAATGGTGCTACTGCTCCTCATCCGCTTCGTCGCGGAGCACATGCACCGATCGCTGGTCCTGATCGACGAACTGGAACTCAACGAGCATCCCTTGTGGCAGCGGCGCATCCTCCACATGATCCCGCGGATGGGGGAAGCCTGAAGTGCGCCC
>CAVPFZ010000018.1:0-10636 GCA_963703875.1 uncultured Alphaproteobacteria bacterium | reverse complement strand
GCCGCCCGCGAGCTTAAACCATTCGTAGCCCACGATCACCACCGCCTGCGCCAGGTTGAGCGAAGCGAAAGCCGGATTGACCGGCAGCGTGAGAATGCGGTCGGCGCGCGCGACCTCGTGGTTTTCGAGCCCGTTGCGCTCGCGCCCGAACACGACGGCGGCGTTCTCGCCCGCCGCCGCGCGCGGCGCCATTTCCGCCGCCGCTTGCGCCGCGCCGAGCACGGGCTTGGCCTGATCGTGGTTGCGCGCGGTCGCGGCCAGCACGAACGTGCAGTCGCCGATGGCGTCGGCCAGGCTGTCATGCAAGGTCGCCGCCTTGAGTACGCGATCGGCGCCGGCCGCCATCACGCGCGCCTTTTCATTTGGCCAACCCTGTACCGGCTTGACCAGCCTTAGGCGTGAAAGTCCGAAATTAGCCATGGCGCGCGCCGCCGCGCCGATGTTCTCGCCCATCTGCGGCTCGACCAGCACGACGATCGGCGCAGGCCGCGCGATCCAGCGCTTGGTCTTGTCGGTGCCGGCTCCGGGCATCAAAATCCTCCGTGCGGCGGGTATAGCGGCCCCGCCGCCGCCGGGAAAGAACGGCGTATTTGCCCGCTTTGACAGCGCTTGCTCGGATGCTATAGGCACGCGCGCCGGCAACTGTCCGCGCGACCGACCAAAAGGTTTTATCCGAAATGGCGAAGATCAAGGTGGCCAAGCCCGTCGTCGAAATGGACGGCGACGAGATGACCCGCATCATCTGGCAGCTTATCAAGGACAAGCTGATCCATCCCTATCTCGATATCGAGCTGCTTTATTACGATCTCAGCGTCCAGAAACGGGATGAAACCAACGACCAGATCACCATCGACTCCGCCGAAATGACCAAGAAGGTCGGCGTCGCGGTCAAATGCGCCACCATCACTCCCGACGAAGGCCGGGTGAAGGAATTCAACCTCAAGAAAATGTGGCGCTCGCCCAACGGCACCATCCGCAACATCCTCGGCGGCACGATTTTCCGCGAACCGATCATCTGCAAGAACGTGCCGCGCCTGGTGCCGGGCTGGACCAAGCCGATCATCATCGGCCGCCACGCCTACGGCGACCAATACCGCGCCACCGACTTCAAATTTCCGACCAAGGGCACGATCTCGATCAAATTCGTCGGCGACGACGGCAAGGTGATCGAGCACGAGGTGTTCAAGGCGCCCGAAAGCGGCGTCACGATGGCGATGTACAATCTCGACGGCTCGATCCGCGACTTCGCCCGCGCCTCGATGAACTACGCGCTCGGCCGCGGCTATCCGCTCTATCTGTCCACCAAGAACACCATCCTCAAGCAATACGACGGCCGCTTCATGGAACTGTTCCAGGAAGTGTTCGACAAGGAGTTCAAGGACAAGTTCGCCGCCATGAAGCTCACCTATGAGCACCGGCTGATCGACGACATGGTGGCGGCGGCGCTGAAATGGTCGGGCGGCTATGTCTGGGCCTGCAAGAACTACGACGGCGACGTACAGTCCGACACCGTGGCGCAGGGCTTCGGCTCGCTCGGCCTGATGACGTCGGTGCTACTCACGCCGGACGGCAAGGTCGTGGAAGCGGAAGCCGCGCACGGCACGGTGACGCGCCATTACCGCGAACACCAGAAGGGCCGCGAGACCTCGACCAATTCGATCGCCTCGATCTTCGCCTGGACGCGCGGTCTGGCGCATCGCGCCAAGCTCGACGAAAACGCGGCGCTGGCGAAGTTCGCCAAGACCCTGGAGAAGGTTTGCGTCGACACCGTGGAAGCCGGCTTCATGACCAAGGATCTTGCGCTCCTGGTCGGCGCCGATCAGAAGTGGCTATCCACCACCGGGTTCCTCGACAAGGTCGACGAGAACCTGAAAAAGGCGATGGCGTAGCTAATCCAGCGCCCGCTCCATCGCATCGTAAGGCGGACGGCCGGGGTCCTGCCCTTCGCCGGTGACGGCAAAGCCGAAACGTTCGAAATAGACGCGATTGCCCGGCAGGTTTTTACGGACCCGCAGCGTCAGCCGCGCGGCCCCGATCCGGCGGGCTTCCGCTTCCACCGCCGCCATCAGCGCGCGGCCGACGCCGCGTTTGCGCCAAGCCGGCAACACCGCCATGCGCGTGAGATAAAGCGCGCCGTCTTTGCGCGCGCAAAAAATACTGCCGATGATGTCGCCGCCCGCTTGCGCGACAAAAAAAGTCTCGCTGCGGAATCGCGCGGTCAGGTGCTCAAGCGTCTCGTTGAGCACGCCGGAGGGCGGCTCGAAGTCGCGAAATGCGTCGTGCACGACGGCAAGCAGTTCGTCGAGCCGCTCGGCTTTGTCCCAGCGCATGACGTTGAACGCGGCCACGATGCCTACGCGCCGGCGAGCGCGGCTTCGATCGCCTTGAGCGCATCCTCGGCCTTGGAGCCATCGGGCCCGCCGGCCTGCGCCATGTCGGGCCGGCCGCCGCCGCCTTTGCCGCCCAGCACTTCGGCGCCTTTTTTGACGAGGTCGACCGCGTTGAAGCGCTTGGTGAGATCGTCGGTGACGCCAACCACTAACCCGGCCTTGCCGTCTTCGCTCAGACCCACGATGGCCACGACGCCGGAACCAACTTGCTTCTTGCCCTCGTCGGCCAGGCTGCGCAGGTCCTTGAGTTCGATGCCGGTGACGGAACGTGCGATCAGCTTGATACCGTTGACCTGGCGTACGCCGTCATCGGCGCTTTTGACCCCACCACCGCCGCCCATGGCAAGCTTCTTGCGCGCGTCGGTGAGTTCGCGTTCGAGCTTCTTGCGCTCATCGAGCAGCGCGGCGATGCGTGCTGGCATGTCCTCGAGCGGGGCTTTAAGTTCGGCGGCCGCCGCCTTGGCGATCTGCACCTGCTTGTCGGCGGATTTGCGCGCCTGCCTGCCGGTGAACGCCTCCAGGCGGCGCACGCCGGCGGCCACGCCAGAGTCGGTAAGACCGTTGATCAGGCCGATGTCGCCGGTACGCTTGACGTGCGTGCCGCCGCACAATTCGACCGACCAGCCGAGTGTGTTGCCCGAACCCTCGCCCATCGCCACCACGCGCACCTCGTCGCCGTATTTTTCGCCGAACAGCGCGCGCGCACCGGAGGCGCGGGCGTCGTCCAGCGCCATCAGTCGCGTCGTCACCGGCGCATTCTGCAGCACGATGTCGTTGGCGATGTCCTCGACGCGCTCGATTTCGTCGGCCGTCATCGGCTTGGGATGCGAGAAGTCGAAACGCAGCCGGTCTGCTGCTACCAGCGAGCCCTTCTGCGCGACGTGGTCGCCGAGCACCTGGCGCAACGCCTCATGCAGCAGATGCGTGGCGGAGTGATTTTGCCGAATACCTGCCCTTCGGTCATGATCGACCACCAGCAGCAGCGGATCGCCGACTTTCACGGCGCCTTCCTCGACTTTCACCACATGGGCAAAAAGATCGCCGGCTTTTTTCTGGGTGTCGGTAACAAGCAAACGGACTCCGTCGCGGCGCATTTGGCCGGTATCGCCAACTTGTCCGCCGCTTTCGGCATAGAACGGCGTCTGGTTCATCACCACCGCGCCGCTCTCGCCTTTTTTCAACTCCGGCACTTCCTTGCCGTCTTTCACAAGCGCAGCGACCACGCCTTCGGCGCTTTCGGTCTCGTAGCCGAGGAATTCGGTGGCGCCGAGCTTTTCGCGCAGCGGAAACCACGCCGCCTCGGCCGCGGCGTCACCCGTCCCCCTCCAGGATTCGCGCGCCTTGGCGCGCTGGCGCTCCATGGCGTCGTTGAATGAGGCGAGGTCAACCGAGATGCCGCGCGTGCGCAGCGCGTCCTGCGTCAGATCGAGCGGGAAGCCATAGGTGTCATAGAGCGTGAAGGCGGTCTCGCCGTCGAACATAGCGCCTTTTTTCAGACCGGCGCTTTTCTCGTCGAGAATGGTGAGGCCGCGCGCCAGCGTGGCGCGGAAGCGGGTCTCTTCGAGCTTGAGCGTTTCCGTGATCAGCGCCTCGGCCCGCACCAGCTCCGGATAGGCCTGGCCCATCTCGCGGGTGAGCACGGGGACGAGCTTCCACATCAGCGGGTCCTTGGCCCCCAGCAGCTCGGCGTGGCGCATGGCGCGCCGCATGATGCGCCGGAGCACGTAGCCGCGGCCCTCGTTCGAGGGCAGTACGCCGTCGGCGATCAGAAACGCCGAGGCGCGCAAATGATCGGCGATCACCCGGTGCGAGGCCTTGTGCGGGCCGTCGGGCGAAACCTTGGTGAGGTCGGCGATCGCCTGGATCAGCGTGCGGAACAGATCGATGGCGTAATTGTCGTGGGTGCCTTGCAGCACCGCCGCCATGCGCTCGAGCCCCATGCCGGTGTCGATCGAGGGCCGCGGCAGATCGATGCGCTTGCCCGGAGCCTGCTGGTCGAACTGCATGAACACCAGATTCCAGATCTCGATAAAGCGGTCGCCTTCCGAGTCGGCCGAGCCCGGCGGGCCGCCGGGAATCTTGTCGCCGTGGTCATAGAAGATTTCGGCGCAAGGTCCGCACGGGCCGGCGTCGCCCATCGACCAGAAATTGTCGCTGCCGGCGATGCGCAGGATTTTGCTGTCGGGCAGGCCGGCGATCTTCTTCCACAGCTTGAAGGCGTCGTCGTCGTCGACATAGACGGTGGCCAGCAGCCGCTCTTTCGGCAGACCGTATTCCTTGGTGATCAGGTTCCAGGCGAGTTCGATCGCGCGTTCCTTGAAATAATCGCCGAACGAGAAGTTGCCGAGCATCTCGAAAAAGGTGTGGTGGCGCGTGGTGTAGCCGACATTGTCGAGGTCGTTGTGCTTGCCGCCGGCGCGCACGCATTTCTGCGCGGTCACCGCGCGCGCGAAAGGCAGCTTTTCGAGGCCGGTGAAGACGTTCTTGAATTGCACCATGCCGGCATTGGTGAACATCAGCGTGGGGTCGTTGCGCGGCACCAAGGGCGAGGACGCCACGACCTGGTGGTCGTTGCGCGCGAAGAAATCCAGGAAGCCTTTGCGGATGTCGTTGACGCCGCTCATCTAAAACGCCGGTTGGCCCCCGCCCCGATCCGGCCCGGGGAGAGGCTAAATCCCCGTCCGGCTTGATGTTTTGCTGGGGTGCTATTTAGCGGCGGGGGTGGGGGAAGTCTAGGAAGGGTGGCCTTCCATCACCGTCATTCCGGGGCGCCGCGAAGCGGCGAACCCGAAATCCAGGGGCAGCACGCACAACAAGTCTGGATTCCGGGCCCGGCCCTTCGGGCCGTCCCGGAATGACGATGAATGAGCTTCGCGCAGAGGAATTAAAACGCACATCGCCCCCGTCCTCGGTGGCGGCCGCTTTACGCAGCCGGGTGCCGACGGGGGCGAATGCTCAACGCAGTACCTTGAGCAACGCATCACAGAATGGTGCGGCGGGTATCACGAGGCGCCGCCGCCGCGCCTTACAATCAACTCCTCCGTTCGTCCCCGCGAAAGCGGGGACCCAGAACTGGATTCCCGCTTGCGCGGGAATGAGCGGAATATGTCTCTAAGCCTCCGCCGCCTCGTCGTCGTCCTTCTCGGTCTCGCCGGCCATGATCGCCTCGGCGACGATGCCGGAGTTCTGGCGGACCTGCGCCTCGATCTTGGCGGCGATGTCGGGATTGTCCTTGAGAAACTGCTTGGCGTTCTCGCGGCCCTGCCCAATGCGCGTGCTGTCATAGGAGAACCAGGCGCCGGACTTCTCCACCACGCCGGCCTTGACGCCGAGATCGACCAGTTCACCCATCTTGGACACGCCCTCGCCGTACATGATGTCGAATTCGACCTGCTTGAACGGCGGCGCCAGCTTGTTCTTGACCACCTTGACGCGGGTCTGGTTGCCGACAACCTCGTCGCGCTCCTTGATGGCGCCGATGCGGCGGATATCGAGGCGCACCGAGGCGTAGAATTTCAGCGCATTGCCGCCCGAAGTGGTCTCCGGCGAGCCGTACATCACGCCGATTTTCATGCGGATCTGGTTGATGAAAATCACCATGGTGCGCGACTTGGAGATCGAGGCGGTCAGCTTGCGCAGCGCCTGGCTCATCAGGCGGGCCTGCGAGCCCGGCTGCACGTCGCCCATTTCGCCTTCGAGCTCCGAGCGCGGCACCAAGGCCGCCACCGAATCGACCACCAGCACGTCGACCGCGCCGGAGCGCACCAGCGTGTCGGCGATTTCCAGCGCCTGCTCGCCGGCGTCGGGCTGCGAGATCAGCAACTCGTCGACATTGACCCCGAGCTTGCGGGCATAGACCGGGTCGAGCGCGTGTTCGGCGTCGACAAAGGCGCAGATGCCGCCGAGCTTCTGGGCTTCGGCGATGGTGTGCAGCGCCAGCGTGGTCTTGCCGGAGGATTCCGGCCCGTAGATTTCCACCACCCGGCCGCGCGGCAGGCCGCCGACACCGAGCGCAATATCGAGGCCCAGGGAGCCGGTGGAGATGGTCTCCACGTCCATGGATTTGTCGTTCTTGCCGAGCCGCATGATCGAGCCCTTGCCGAACTGGCGCTCGATCTGGCTGAGCGCGGCGGTGAGGGCTTTCGACTTGTCCATGGACGGTCCTTCGACAACACGCAAAGCAGGCTGACTCATGTCTCGCTCCTTATGGCCGGGAAATTTCCCCCCGACAACGAAGGCCCCAGGAAAAGCCCAAGACCGCGCTGCCAGAATCGATCCGAGGACAGCAATGTACACTATTTGTTCTCTGTTCGCAATATGTTCTTTTAGGTATTTAGGCACCTATATCCCCTTGGAACAAGTAACATGAAACCTGTTATACTGACTCCCTCAACCGCAGGGAGTATGGGCCGTGGCAATCGAGCACGAGCTAAAGCAAGAGGAAATCGAGGCCGCATTTTCCGGCCCGGCGTTCGCGGCGAACCGCTATTTGGTCTTTCCAAGCAGGGGTGGGATTCGCCTCACGTTTATGGAGGCACATACGAGCGGGGTTTCGGAATATCGGGCCGCTGTGATCATTCCAGTTTCCGATGTTCAGATTGTGCTGGATTTACTCCGGGAATATGTGCCGCCAGCAGTACCAGAGGAGACGAAAACGAACGCGCAGGCAGACGACGTTCAAACAGACAAAGACAAACCAAATGTCTGATTCGCCGATTACCCGCGCGGCATCAAGCGCTGCCTCGCCCAGATATCGCCTTTACGGGAAGCCCCGGCGGGGCCGCGTCGAGCCCATCAATTCAGCCGCGGCCAACTGGCAGTGGCCAACCGACGCGACAAGGCAGAGGTGCTAGTTGAGCAAGTCGGTCGCCCGACAGGAACAGGCTTCATTCGCAAGCCCGGGCGGCGTCCGATGAAAGAATATCCGCTTACAGAAGGTGAAATGCGGGAACTTGGTGCAGTTGGGGTGATTACGACTTTGTTTTTTGCGATGGGAACGAGGATGCCTAGGATTTATATTAAACGTCTCGCAGAATTTTGCGTTTTCTCCGGGTATTCCAAAAGAAGTTTTTGTTTTTTGGGACACACTGCGCATTGAGGCTATTATTGCCGCAATAGTTTTATATCTTTCGGCGTAATTGGCCTCATCTATGGCGGATTTCGCGTGAAGAAAATAAAGGGTGAAACCGAGCATGACGGCTAAACCTATCCACAAACGCTTTGACCGTCTCCTTCAAGCTATGGCTAGCCAACCCGAACCTTCGGAAAAGCAGCAAGGAGACAATCAAACATCAGATACGGAGTCTGGCGCAGGTTATGGCGATACTCGAACTCGCGAAGGTAAGAAGTTAAGTGCTTCTTCGAAACGTGAACGTAAGTCCCCTTGATCCCGCGCTTCACGTTCGACCAAAAGCCCTCAATCGTGTTCGTGTGAACGTCGCCGCGAACATATTCTTTCCGGTGGTGATCGACCATCTCGTGATCGTAGCCAAACTTTTCCTTTAGCAATTTGAAATTTGAAGCTTCGTCGGTATTGATCCGCGAACCCGGTTTCACGAATTTCACGATATGCGGAATGATGTGGGCCTTCGTCCGCATCTGTATGACGCGGGTAACAACGTCGCCGCCCCGCTCGACCATGCCAAGCACAACAGCTTTGTCATCATGGCCGATTTCATCTTTGCCGCCGATGAAAGTTTCGTCCGCTTCAACCGTCTTGCCGGGGCCGCCGATCGGATAGTCGCCGTCAACGTAGCCCATGTATTGGCGGATCAGGTTGCACATGCGCCAAGCAGTTTTGTAGGCGACACCCAAGCTGGCGCTTGACCTCCTTTGCCGCCACGCCGTTCCGTGAAGCGCAGAACAGGGAACATGACGCAGATACCAATCCCGCAGCGGGGTCCGGGTGCTTTCAGAAGGGGCGTCCCTGGCTAGTTGGGTAAACCTGATAGCCCGCAATGCTCACAGGCGAACGACCGGCGGGCCTTGGCACGGTAGTAGGTGGCTTGTTTTTCGCACTGGAAGCAGGTCAGGCGGTCGCCGAACCGGGTCCGCATCAGATGATTGAGGCAGGTGGCATTGTCGGGAAATCGACGATTAAACGCTGCGATATTCGGGCCTTTTTTTGCCATGACCATCTCTCCCTAGGATGGTCATTTTATAGCACCTTTCGTTCTACTTGTCTATAGGGGATATATGCGTATTTAGGTACTGTCCGTATTTATGGCCCTGTGTCCTAATTTGATGGGCTGAGTGTCCTAATTTGCACAATCTAGATTGAGAACACAGGGATACCAGGGAGAACGCTTTGCGGCATGAAGCGCATTGCGCCGAACCGACGGAGCAAGATGGCGGATTGCGCCGTCGGCTCATCCGCCCTCCGGCCCAACGGTTGCAGGATCAGCGGCGGCAGGCGTTCCAGCACTGCTGCATGATGGTATAGCAGTCGTTTCGTTTCTGCGCCTTGCAGCGATTATGGTTCGCCGTACACTTGTCATGGCAAGCCGACACGCTGTTCGCCGCCAGGACGATCGATGCCGGCACAGTGGAGATGCTCGCCTGCGTGCCCGCGAACACAGAGGTTCCTGGCACGACCACACAGAATGCCAGCGCGGCGATAGTTTTGATCTTCATGGACGTTCTCCCTGGTTTGAACAAGCAAATGTAACCCCGGATTGAGCGAAGCGCCACTAGGGGCCTTCAGGACCCCTTCACCTATTTTCCAATCGATCAGCCGAAAAGCGCCACGCGAGAGGTCCGTGACGTGGTCGAGGAGGTCGAACAGCATCGCCTCTCCCCACTGGAGGTCATCGACATGAAGGATCACGGGACGCGCGCCCGCCAGCGACTCAAGCAGCCTCCGCACCTCCCAGAAGAGCTCCTCCGGCGTCGCCGCGCCGCCGCTCGTCAGGTGCTCGCGCACCGTCTCGCCCGGCGCGCCAACCGCCTCGAGGGCCTCAAGCACGGGCGAAAACGTAATCCCCTCCCCGTAGGGCAGGCAACGCCCGCGTAAGACGGTCGCGCCGTCGCCGATAGCAGCACGCTCGCCGACGAGCCGCGACTTGCCCACACCGGCCGCCCCAAGGAGCGTGAAGAGGTGACACCCAGACTCCTCGACGGCGCGATTCCAGCCATCGGCAGCGCGCCCAGCTCGCGCTCGCGAGCGACGAACGGGGTGTCCGTGCGCCGTGCGACACCTGGCGCCGCAGGGTCGACGCTCACCAGGCGAAATGCCGGCACCGGCTCAGACTTGCCCTTGAGCGAGAGCGGTTCGAGCAGCTCGACCTCGACCGCGTCACGGACGAGTCGCAGCGTCTCCGCTCCAATGATGATCTCCCCCGGCTCGGCCGCCTGCTCGAGCCGCGCGGACGTTGACGGCATCCCCGACCGCCAGGTTCTCGCCCGCACCCATCAACACGGGACCGTCTTGACGCCCGTCCGGAACCGCAAGGACACGCCGACCTCCTCGGCGACCGCGGGCAGCCGTCGCGAATCTCGGCCGCCGGCGCACCGCCCTGAGCGCATCATCCTCACGCACCCGCGGGATCCCGAACACCGCCATCACCGCATCCCCGATGAACTTCTCAACCGTCCCGCCGTGATGCTCGATCACCCCGCGCATCACCTCGAATCGCGATTCAGCACCCCCCGCAACACCTCCGGGTCCAGCTGCTCCCCCAGCGCAGTGGAACCCGTGACATCGCAGAACATCGCCGTCACCACCTTTCGCGCCTGGCGCGCCGGCGCGGAACCTCGAGCACAGCGCCACACGCGTTACAGAACCGCGCTCCCTCCGGGTTCTCCTGGCCGCAACTCCCGCAGACCCCCACGACCAGAGGCTGAGGATTACACCGAAGCCCGAAGGCACCACCCGGACTCCCCCGTTAGTCTGGTGCGATCAGTCTGGCGACGGCTTCGGTAAACAGGCGCGTCGCCGTGCGCCGCGGTCGGGCGCGGAGGTGGCGCTGAATTCGGGGTTGAGCGTTGCAGCACGCGCTGGCGATCGATTGGACGGGGATCCGAGAATCCTTGGCGGTGGCGTCCCACCGGTGGTCAGGTTGCCGGCGGTTTGAGCTTGGCGGAGGTCGCGAGTCGGGTTTCGTTCGCAGTAGGTCACGGCCGACTAGGCCCGGGATCTTCCGGATCACTTAGAGGCGGTACCCGGAGGCAAGGCGGATGACGGATCGGGTCGTCTTCGAAGATGTCGAAGAGGCGTCCTGCGTAGGCGGGGAGGTAGGTCGCAGTCG
>CAVPFZ010000017.1:0-22230 GCA_963703875.1 uncultured Alphaproteobacteria bacterium | reverse complement strand
TGCCGCAGTCGCGGCCCTTGCCCGCGTAGCTCTGGCCGGGAGCCCAGCGCCGAGCCGGGCAAGCAAGCCATGACGGCGACAGCGTTGGTCACGTTGGCGGGAAGCGCCGGAATGCCGACCGCTAGCAGCGCCGGATAGGAGATCAGCGAAGCCGTGCCGCCGCCGAGCCCACCACACCAGCAAGGATTCCGGCGCCCAGCAGCACCGCACCCGCACCGATCGAGGTCCCCGCCAAGGATGAGACGCCTTCCCATTCATGCGCTCCGCCCGACCCGGCATTTGCGCACGCGCCGAGACAGGCGCCGGGCAGGTGGAAGCACCATTATCGCCCTTGGCCTCGAGCACGACTCGGGACGGCGCGGGGGCGAACCGGCCGCCAGCCCTCAGCATCAGGTCACCGGATTCCCGCCGCAGCACTCCAGGTCTACGCTGAGGCCAGCGGCCATCGCACGGTGTTCTGTTGCCCACACGCCTTCGGGTCATCGAGCGGTGGCCGCACCACGTCCACCGCCTTCAGCCAGCATCAGCAGGGGGAGCCGCCGGAGTGTCAGGCGCTGCTGAGGATGCCTTCGGCGGCGATGCCGAGGAACGTGGTGGCCTGGGTGAAGGTCTGACCGACAGCGCGGTGTGCGAGCTGTGCCTGGTAGGCCTGGTACCGGGTCTTTCCGATGCCGATCTCAATGACCGCTACCACACCGCTTGCGATCCGCGGCTCAATGCCGAGCAGGCGATCGATATGGCCTTCCTGCTCGCCGAATTGCTCAAGAAAGAGCGGTCCGGGCGCGCCAAGCCGATGCCCGCTGTGGCAGGGCTCTGAGGCGGAAGCTTTCCTCTCCATATGGTGTTAGTCTAGCGGCCACCTAGGCGTGCGCTCGGCGCGCCGGTGCGCTTGCACAATCAATAATCCGAGCCGGGGAGACATCAATGAAACGCCCAGATTGGCGGGAGCTTGCTTTTGCGCTCGCCGCCTTGCCGTTGCTCTCGGCCAACGCATCCGCGCAGCTTGCGGTTTCCGCGAACGACAATAAGGCCGTGCTCGTTAACGGCGTTAATTCGGTGCCGGATAATCCGGCTGCCGATACTGTCACGATCGTCGACTTGGGCGTCAAGCCGCCGAAGGTGATCGGCGAAGTGAAAGCCCCCACCAGCGTGGTTGGACCGCCACAGAGCGTTGCGGTGTCGCGCGACGAAAGCTACGCGCTGGTCACCGGCGCGATGAAGGTCGATCCCGCCAACCCCAAGAAGACGATACCTGACAACAAATTGTCGGTCATCGACCTCAAGGCCAAGCCGCCGGCGGTCATCCAGACGCTCGAGGCGGGTCCGGGCGCGACCGGGGTCTCGATCAACCGCGCCGGCACGCTCGCGCTCGTTGCTAACCGCAACGAAGGCACAATTTCGGTCTTCACAATCGCGGGCAACAAGCTCACGGCCGCCGGCAAGATTCAGCTTGGCGACGCCAAGTCCGGCCCTTCGCACGTTGTGTTCCTGCCCGACGGTAAGCGCGCGCTCGCTTCGCGCGATGGCGATCACCGCATTTCGGTGCTCACGATTGATGGCGACAAGGTTGCCGACAGCAAGCAATTTATGGTTGCCGGATATCGTCCTTACAGCATCTCGATCAGCCCGAAAGGCGATGTCGCCGTGCTGAGCAACCAAGGCGGCGGGCAAGGCGACAACGACATCATCTCGGTCATCGACCTCAAGGTGAATCCGCCGCGCGTCGTCGACTCGATTTCGGTCGAGCAGTATCCCGAAGGCGTAAGCATGTCTCCCGACGGCGCCTATGCCGCGGTGATCATGCAGAACGGCTCTAACAAACCGAAGGGGCACCCGAACTATCACGAGAACAGCGTGCTGAAGGTCTTCGCCGTCAAGGGCACGAAGCTTACGCTGGCCGCAAGCGCTGAATGTGGCGGCTGGGGTCAGGGCGTGGTCTGGAGCAAGGACGGCAAAACGCTGCTCGCCCAGTCGATGACCGACAAGGCACTCGACGTTTTCTCCTTTAACGGAAAGACGCTGAAAAAGACCGGCTCGATCAAGGTCAATGGCGGCGCGGCGGGCATTCGCACCGCGCTGGACTGACCTGCGAAGGCGCTGTGTCGCGATTGCCGACCGGGAGGGTAGGCGCTAGATCATCGTCATGAACGGCCGCCCTCCCGATAAACTCGCGATAGCCATCGCGCAGCTCAACTCGACTGTCGGCGATATCGCCGGTAATGCCGAGAAAGCGCGGCGCGCGCGCGCGGAAGCATCCGCTCAGGGCGCCGATTTGGTCGTTTTCCCGGAACTGTTCATTGCCGGTTATCCGCCCGAGGATCTGGTGCTTAAGCCGGCATTTCAGGCCGCTTGCCGCGCGGCGATCGAGGCGCTGGCCCGGGAAACCGCGTCTGGCGGACCGGCGCTGCTGGTCGGTACGCCCTGGGTCGACGAGGGCAAGCTTTACAATGCCGTGGCGCTGCTCGACGGCGGCGCCATCGCGGCGCTGCGTTTTAAAGTCGATTTGCCGAATTACGGCGTCTTCGATGAAAAACGCGTGTTCGCTCCGGGGCCGATGCCCGGTCCAGTCAATTTCCGCGGCATACGGTTGGGCCTGCCGATCTGCGAAGACATCTGGGGCGAGGAAATCGTCGAGTGCCTGGCCGAGACCGGCGCCGAATTGCTGGTGGTGCCGAATGGCTCGCCCTATTGGCGGCAAAAGGGCGACGTGCGGCTCAACATCGCCGTGGCGCGCGTGACCGAGCAGGGGCTGCCGACGATTTACGTCAACCAGGTCGGCGCCCAGGATGAACTGGTGTTCGACGGCGTTTCGTTCGGCTTGCATGCCGACTGCTCGTTGGCGTTCCAACTCGCGGCGTTTCAGGAATTGGTCGTCACGACGTGCTGGCAGCGGCGCGGAAACGCATGGCGATGCGAGGACGGGCCCAAGATCGCCGTGGTCGAAGCCGATCGCGCCGACTATGCGGCCTGCGTCCTGGGCCTGCGCGACTACGTCAATAAAAACGGGTTTCCAGGTGTCGTGCTCGGCCTGTCGGGAGGCATCGATTCGGCCTTGTGTGCGGCGATGGCGGTCGATGCGCTTGGCGCCGATCGCGTGCGCTGTGTGATGATGCCCTACAAATTCACGGCAAAGGAATCGCTCGACGATGCCGCCGCTTGCGCGAAGGCGCTTGGCTTGCATTATCAGATTTTGCCGATCGCGCCGGCGGTCGAAGGCCTGGAAGCCGCGTTGGCGCCGGCTTTGAGAAAATTGCCGCGCGATGTCACTGAGGAAAATCTGCAGGCCCGTGCGCGCGGCACGATTCTGATGGCGATCTCCAACAAATTCAATGTCATGGTGGTGACCACCGGCAACAAGTCGGAAATGTCGGTCGGCTACGCAACGCTCTACGGCGACATGAACGGCGGCTTCAATCCGATCAAGGACCTCTACAAGACGGAGGTGTTTCGTCTGGCGCGACTGCGCAATAGCTGGAGGCCGGAAGGTGCCATGGGACCGGACGGAGTGGTCATTCCGGAGAATATCATCACGCGGCCGCCGACGGCGGAATTGCGCGAGAACCAGAAGGACGAGGACTCGCTCCCGCCGTATTCGGTGCTCGACCCGATCCTGGAGCGGCTGGTGGAACGCGAAGAACCGGTCTCCGCGATTGTCGCCGCCGGCTTCGACCGCGACACTGTGGCACGCATCGAACGCATGCTTAACATCGCCGAATATAAACGCCGCCAAGCCGCACCGGGCGTGAAGGTGACGTTGAAAAATTTTGGCCGCGACCGCCGTTATCCGATCACCAATCGCTTCCGCGATCCCGGTACGCCGCTGCCGGCGCCGGACGTATCTCTGGTCGCCGGCAAGCCGGCGAAAACCGAAGCGTTCGATTTCTAGAAAGCTATCGTACCGGCAGGAACGTCGGGCCGACCGTGCGCACGGTGCGTTTGGCCGGATCGGTCTCGCCCGGCGCCTCGGCGATCGACGAAGGGGCCGGCGGTTGCTGGGTTTTGGCGCCTGGATCGGGGCGGCCCGGTTTGCCATCGGTGCCGAGACGCGGTTGCGAAAGCCGCTTGGCGTTTTGCTCGGTGATGACGACGTCGCCAGGCACCACCGTGTCGTCGGTGCCGTTGGTCTTGAGCGCATCGGCCCAGCTTTCGCCCGGCCGGCGGCAGCTACATGCAGGATTGATCGCCTTGCGATAACTGAAGGCCGCCGGTAATTCGGAATAGAGCTTGCCGTTGAGCGAAACGGCCTGCGTCATTTCCTCGCCGGGGTTGTGATAGGTGTAGAGCGAAACTTCCGCCGCCGGGCACATGCGCTGGCAGGTCTGCTCGTCATCACGGAAACGATCCGGCGTGGTCGCAAACGAAATCGGGAAATAGTAACCGTCGCAGGTTCGCACGCAGACGGTGCGGAAGGTGCCGCCCATTTGTCCGCCCGGTGTCGAGAACGGGTTATTGCCGAACAGGCGATCGAAGAATCCGCCTTGCTGTCCCTGCAGGGCGGCCGAACGGTATTGCGGGCCGCAGCCGTTGTCGCCGAGCGCAATCAGGAGGGATTGGCGCTGCGCGGCGCGCTGGGTGGTGCCGCCGTTGAGTTGCTCGAGTTGGTTTTGCAGGCGTTCGAGCGCGTTGCGTTGCTGGTCGATCTGCCGGGTAAGGCCGCCGCACTGCGCCGGCGGATTGTTGAAGATCGAAAAGAAACCCGAACTTTCGCAGCCCATCCGGCGCGATTGCGCGACCAACTGATCGAGTTGGAACTGTTGGCGATTGACGGCATCCTCGGCGCCGCGGATTTGCTGTGCGCGCGCCGGGTCGCTGTTGCCGCGATCGAGAGACGCGAGTTGGGCCTCCAGCCGCTGGCAGACCGGATTGGGCGATTGCGCGCGGGCGCAAGGCACCAGCGCCACCATGGCTGCAACGGCCATTTGTCGCACGCAATTCCTCATGGCTGCCACTCTAACCTCAAAAACATAAGCAAGCGAGCCTCGTCCTTAATGCGGCCGCGCCGCCTCGGCGCGGAGATTCCACAGCACGCCCGAGACGATGATCAGGGCGCCGAGCAGCACGAAGATGTCGAGCCGCTCGCCGTAAAACGCCCATCCGACGACCGCGATCAGCGGGATACGCATGAAGTCGAGCGGAACCACCAGCGTGGCGTCGCCGGCGCGGAACGCATTGCTCAGACAATAGTGCGACGTCAAGCCGGCAATGCCGACTCCAAATGCGGGCAAAATATGACGTGTTTCGAGATGGAGGAACACCGCCGGGTCGCTGCCGATAAGCGAGAGCGGGAGCTGGATCACCGCCATCCAGAAGATGATGCCGAATGTGGTTTCGGTCATGGTCAGCTTTTTGGTGGCGATCATGGTGATGGCGTAGCCGACCGCCGCGCCGAGCACGAGGAACGCCGCCGGATTGAAGCTGGCGATGCCCGGCCGCAGGATCACCAGCACGCCGATCAACCCGAACGCGACCACGCCGAGACGGCTCGGCGTCATTTTTTCGTGCAGCAGCCAGACGGCGAGCACGGCGGTCCAGCCCGGCATGGTGAATTCGAGCGCGAACACCGTGGCGAGCGGCAGCATGGTCAGCGCCAGTGCCCAGACATATTGCGAGGCATAGTGAACCGTGTTGCGCAAAAGATTGAGGCCCATGCGGCGAGGCAAGGCGTGGACGCGCAATGCCGGGCGAACCGCCAGCAAGACGAGCAACACCGCCAGCGCGACACCGCTGCGGATGGCCAGGATTTCGAAAATGCTCAATCCGGCGTTGGACAGTTGGCGAATGGACACCGCCATGGCCGAGAAGGAGAGCAGTGCGCCAACCATCCAAAGGACGACGCGGACGAGCTTGTGGGTGGTCACGGTCTGGTTCGGTTGTGGGGCAAGTGAAACTTGGGCCGTGGTCTAGCAGGTAGGCTCCCCGCCGTCACTCGGCATCCGGCTGGTTCTCGGGCCGAGCCTTGTCGAACGCCGGCAGCTTGAGGCAGGTGGCCTCGACGGCGACGATTTTCGGATAGCTTTCGAGCGGGACCTTCAGCCGCCGCGCGTTGAACACTTGCGGCACCAGGCAGATGTCCGCGAGCGTCACTTGCGCGCCGCAGGCATAGGGTCCGGGCGCGATCATGGCTTCGATCGCGTTGAAGCCTTCGGTCACCCAATGGTGGTACCAGGCGTCGATCTCCGGTTGCTCGTGCTTGAGCTGACGCTTGATGTATTGCAACGCTACGAGATTGTTGAGCGGATGAATATCGCACGCGACCATCTGCGCCAGCGCGCGCACTTTGGCCCGCTCGATCGCATCGGCCGGCAATAGCGGCGGCTTGGGATGGGTCTCGTCGAGATATTCGATGATCGCCAGCGATTGGGTCAATATCTCGCCGCCGGAAAGTTCGAGCGCCGGCACGCGCTTTTGCGGATTGAGCGCACGGAATTCCGGCTTGTGTTGCGAGCCGCCGTCCTTGGTCAAATGGATGGATGCCATCTCATAGGGCAGGCCTTTGAGATTGAGCGCGATACGCACGCGATAGGCGGCGGACGAGCGGAAATAAGTGTAGAGCTTCACGGCCGGGCCCCGGGTGTTGACGGCGATGGCGGCAATCTAGCGGGGGTCGAACCGGTTGGCGAGCCGCCGTTGGGCAGGCTTTCCTTGGGACACATCCCAACGGCGAGGAGTAAATCTCCTTCCCAGTCTTTGTCTTCGTGTTAGTTTGCGCCGAGCCGCCCGATCGAGACGGCGCTAAGGATTTCAGGGAATAAGGGGGACGCAATGCTTAAACTCGACCAACACAATGACCTCGCGACGTTGCTGGCACGGCTGTTTTTTGCATCGTTGTTCGTGACCTACGGCTATTTCAAGCTGATGGGCCTCGCCGGCACGACCGGCTACATGGCCAAGCAAGGGCTGCCGATACCGTCGGTGTTCGCCGTGATCGCGGTCATCATCGAGCTCGGCGGCGGCCTCTTGATCTTGTTCGGCTACAAGACCCGTTGCGTCGCTTTGCTTTGCGCGATCTATGTGTTGATCGCGGCGCTGATCGCGCATCGCAATTTCGCCGACGGCAACCAGATGTCGCATTTCTTCAAAAACATGGCGATCGTCGGCGGCTTCCTGGCGCTGATGGCCAGCGGCGCCGGCCGCTATTCGCTGGATGGACGTAAGTCGCCGTAGCGCCGGTCGGATTTCAGGTCAGCGGGTACAGACGATGGCGACGACGTCGCAGTTGCTGTCTTTGCAGCCGCTGGCGCCCCCGGTGGGGATGGCGCCGGTGATCTCGTCGCGGTCGACCTTGCGGTAGGACGAGGCCTGCGCGAATTCGTGGTTCTTGCAATAGGCATTGGCCGCGGCCGCGCCGCAGCGATCGCCCGACGCCAGGCAGCGGTCGATGCCGTAGCCGTCGCCGTCATTGGCGATGATGAACATGCGCCGCTCGGCTTGCGCGGATCCAACGACACAGAGGGAGAGAATGGCGGCGAGGCCGACCAGGAGTGTACGCATGACAAAGCCCGCTTTTTTGGAGGCGCCAGTCCCGGGCGCCGTTGATGAGAATGCGGGCAAAATCGTTAAGGGGCGCTTAACCCTAGCGGCGCAGCGTTTTGCGGGCCTTGACGGTCCCGGCGCGACGCATCATTGTGCGCCCGTGACCGACCGCCTTAACCATATCTGCGGCATTTGCCGCGAGATTATTAGCTAGCGCACCACGCTGGCTGCGGCCGTCTTTTCTCCATCGAGATAAAGCAACGCCCGGGCCAGCAGGCACGAGGAACGCCGCGCCCGCGTCGTCGAGCGTAGTCCGCGACGCTGGCGCAAGAGAAAGAGCGATGGAGCTTAAGCTCTACGACACGCTGACGCGCGAGAAACGGGTGTTCACCCCGATCGATCCCGTGCGCGTGCGTATGTATGTGTGCGGGCCGACGGTCTACGACTTCGCCCATATCGGCAATGCGCGCCCGGTGATCGTGTTCGACGTGCTGTTCCGGCTGCTGCGTCATATCTATGGCGCCGATCATGTCACTTACGTGCGCAACGTCACCGACGTGGACGACAAGATCAATGCGCGCGCGGCCGAGCGCGGCATTTCAATCGGTGAACTGACGAAAAAGACCTACGAGGATTTCAAGGCCGATGTCGCGGCGCTTGGCTGCCTTGAGCCGACGATCGAGCCGCGGGCGACCCAGCATATCGAGGAAATGAAGACGCTGATCGAGCGGCTGGTGAAATCCGGCAATGCTTACGTCGCCGAAGACAATATTCTGTTCAACGTACCGTCGATGCCGGACTACGGCAGACTGTCGGGCCGTCCGCTCGATGAAATGATCGCGGGCGCACGCGTCGAGGTCGCGCCCTACAAGAAAGACCCGACCGATTTTATCCTGTGGAAGCCGTCGAAACCGGGCGAGCCAAGCTGGCCGTCACCGGCCGGCGTCAAGACGCCGGGGCGGCCCGGCTGGCACATCGAGTGCTCGGCCATGGCCTGGAAGCATCTCGGCGAGACCTTCGACATCCACGGCGGCGGCATCGACCTGGTGTTTCCGCATCACGAGAACGAGATCGCGCAATCGCGCTGCGCCTTTCATACCGGCGTGATGGCGAATTACTGGATGCACAACGGCTTCTTGCAGGTCGAAGGCGAGAAGATGGCCAAGTCTGCCGGTAACTTCGTGACAATCAGCGAACTGCTTAAGGATTGGCCGGGTGATGTGGTGCGCTTCACCATGCTGCAAACTCATTATAGACAGCCGATCAATTGGACTGTCACTGGCCTGCGCGAGACGCAAAAAACGCTCGATCACTGGTATGCGCTGACCACTGACGCGCAGCCGGGTTATCTATGCGCCGATGCAATCGACGCGCTGCTCGACGATCTTAATACGCCGAAAGCTTTCACCGCGTTGCACGAGTTGCGTGGCGAAGCGGTCAAGGGGGCCAAGCCTGCAGCTGCATGCCTGAAGGCGAGCGCGCAACTGATTGGCCTGCTGCAAATGCCCGCTACGGCCTGGAGCGCATTCCGGCCGGCTTCGCTGACTATCGACGAGAACAAGGTTGTGAGCCTGGTCGACGCACGCAATGCGGCGCGCAAGGCAAAAGACTTCAAAGAATCCGACCGCATTCGTGACGAGCTTGCCGCCATGGGCGTCGTGCTGAAAGACTCCAAGGACGGCACCACCTGGGAGATCGCGCGATGATGGCCATGGCGCATCCCAAGCTGGCGCTGCGACCGTTTCTGCCGGCGGACACTGCCGTGCTGCGCGAAATCTTCCGCGACAGCATCGAGGACTTGACGGCCGACGATTACACCCCGGCGCAGCAGGAGGCCTGGGCTTCCGTTGCCGATGACGAGGCAGCGTTCGGCAAGCGGCTCGGCAGCCAGTTGACGCTGGTCGGCACGCTGGAAGGCTCAGCGGTCGGCTTCGCCTCGCTCGCCGGCGGCAGCAAGATCGACATGCTTTATGTTCATCCGGCTGCGGCCGGGCAGGGCGTCGGCGCACTATTGATCGACGCGCTGGAGAAATTGGCCGGCGGGCGCGCCGCCGAGAAGCTTGTCGTCGACGCCAGCGACAGCGCGCGCGGCTTTTTCGAGAAACGCGGCTACGTCGCCCAACAGCGCAATACCGTTTCGGTTGGCGATGAATGGCTCGCCAATACCACGCTGCACAAACAGCTCGATAAATCCCTTGCCGCCAAACGGGAGGCCTCATGAGCAAGCCCGACACGCCGTTCCCGCGCCATTGGCTCTCTTACATCGTGCTCAAATACGGCGTGCTGATCGCCGCGATTCTCATCGCAATCTATGTCGTGTATCGGATGGCGTGACGCGATGAAACGGCACCATTTCATCATTGCGGCCATCGCGATCGTCATCGCCATCGCCTTGGTTTCAAACCACTACCTTTGGTGAGCAGCGCCATGGCCCGCGAACGTCTTTATTTGTTCGACACCACGCTGCGCGACGGCGCGCAGACCAACGGCGTCGACTTCACGCTGGCCGACAAGTTGGCGATCGCCGGCATGCTCGACGATCTCGGCATCGACTACGTCGAAGGCGGTTATCCCGGCGCCAATCCGACCGATACCGAACTGTTCGGCGAGGACCGTAAATTCGACACCACCTTCACCGCCTTTGGCATGACGCGGCGTCCCGGCCGCTCGGCCTCGAACGATCCCGGCCTCGCGGCGCTGCTCGACGCCAAGGCCGACGCCATTTGTTTCGTCGCCAAGGCCTGGGACTATCATGTGCGCGTGGCGCTGGAGACCACCGACGAGGAAAACCTCGCCTCGATCCGCGATAGTGTGCGGGCCGCCAAACAAAAAAATAAAGAAGTGCTGCTCGACTGCGAGCATTTCTTCGACGGCTACAAGGCCAACCCGAAATACGCGATTGCGTGCGCCAAGGCGGCTTACGATGAAGGCGCGCGCTGGGTCGTGCTGTGCGACACCAATGGCGGCACGCTGCCGCACGAGGTCGAGGAAATCGTCGGCGCGGTTTGCAAGGTCATCCCCGGTGACCACGTCGGCATCCACGCCCATAACGACACCGAGCACGCGGTCGCCAATTCATTCGCCGCCGTGCGCGCCGGCGCGCGGCAGATTCAGGGCACGCTCAATGGGCTGGGCGAGCGCTGCGGCAACGCCAATCTGGTGTCGATCATTCCGACGCTCAAGCTCAAGCCGGAATTTGCTGGTGCGTTCGACATTGGCGTGAGCGACGCGGCGCTCAAGAAGCTGGCGCAGGTGTCGCACGCGCTCGACGAGCGGCTCAACCGCGGCTCCAACCGGCATGCGCCCTATGTCGGGGAAAGCGCCTTCGCCACCAAGGCCGGCATCCATGCTTCCGCTATCATGAAAGACCCGGCGACCTACGAACACACGGCGCCGGAGGCCGTCGGCAACAGGCGCAAGGTGCTGGTGTCGGAGCAGGCCGGTAAATCCAATATTTTGACCGAACTCGAGCGCATCGGCATCAAAGCCGACAAGGACGATCCGCGCATCGGACGGCTGCTGGAGATCGTTAAGGAACGCGAGACTATTGGTTACGCTTATGAGGCGGCCGACGCGTCGTTCGAATTGCTGGCGCGGCGCACGCTCGGCACCGTGCCGAATTATTTCAACGTCACCCAATTCGACGTCAACGTTGAACAGCGCAACAATGCCAAAGGCGAGCGCGTCACCGTCACCATGGCGGTGGTGAAGTTAAAAGTGGGCGACGACAACATGATTTCGGCGGCGGAGGGCAACGGCCCGGTCAATGCGCTCGATCTGGCGCTGCGCAAGGATCTCGGCAAATATCAGAAATATATCGCGGGGCTCAGCCTCACCGACTACCGCGTGCGTATCCTCAATTCCGGCACCGAGGCGGTGACGCGCGTGCTGATCGAGAGCGAGGACGAGGTCGGCGAGCGCTGGACCACCATCGGGGTGTCGCCCAATATCATCGACGCGTCATTCCAGGCGCTGATGGATTCGATCGTCTATAAGCTTGTGAAATCGGGCGCGCCGGCGTGATCGATCATATTTCCATCGCGGTGCGCGATCTTAAGGCGGGCGAGCGCTTCTATACCGCATTGCTCGCGCCGCTCGGCATGATCAAGCTGCGCGAATGGCCTGATGCCGCGATCGGCTACGGCAAGAACGAAAAGCATCCCGAGTTCTGGATCAATTTACGCGCCGACATGGCGCCGGTCGCAGCCGACAGCGGCGCGCATATTTGTCTGCGTGCGCTCTCGCAGGAGGCGATCGACGCCTTCCACGCCGCGGCGCTTAGCTGCGGCGGAACGTCGGACGGCGCGCCCGGGTTTCGCGCGCAATATCACGAGAATTATTACGCCGCCTTCATCCGCGATCCCGACGGCAACCGCATCGAGGCGGTGACGTTCACCGGCAAATAGCCGTTACAGTTTGTCGACTTCCGCCGCGGACAACTCCTTGGCGTGCGCCGGTACCGCGTCCGCCGCTTTTTGCAGCATCGGCAGGATGTCGTCGACCCTGTCGGCGACCAGCAGGTCGAAGTTGAGATCGCCGCGGATGAAGTCAAGCCGCTTCATGTGGTCGAGCAAAGCGCACAGCGGCTGCCAGAAGCCCTGAATATTGGCGAGCAAGATCGGCTTGGCGTGGCGGCCGAGCTGCACCCAGGTCATTTGCTCGACGATCTCCTCCAGCGTGCCGACGCCGCCCGGCATCGCGACGAAGGCATCGGCCAGTTCGAACATCTTGCGTTTGCGCTCGTGCATGTCGCGTGTGACGATCAGCCCGTTCGGGCTGTCCACGGCGTGTTCGCGCGACATCAAAAATTCGGGGATGATGCCGGTCGCTTCGCCGCCGTTGTCGAGCACGGCGCGGGACAATTCGCCCATGATACCGACCGCACCGCCGCCATAGACGAGCCCGATGCCGTTCTTGGCTAAAATCTTGCCGAACGCGCGCGCGGCCTCGACAAAGGCCGGGTCGGTGCCGGGGCCGGAGCCGCAATAGACGCAGATTTTTCGGATTTTGCTGGGCTTTTCTCGTTTGTTCATGGCCATGCATGTGCAACGCGTCTGCGGCAGCGTCAAGGCGGCCGTCGGCGGGGTGATTAAGCCTAAGAATCCTCCTATATGAAGGCCTCGAATGAGCGACCATCACCACCACCGAACGCCTGAAAGTGTCTCGCGCGTCTCCGCCGAACGCGGCGCGCTGTTCAAGACCGTCATCCATCTGTGGCCTTATATCTGGCCATCCGAGCGGCGCGATCTCAAACTGCGCGTGCTGGGCGCCATGGTGCTGCTGCTCGCGGCCAAGCTCGCGACCGTCGCCGTGCCCTTCACCTTCAAATGGGCGACCGACGCGCTCGCCGGCCACGGCACCGCGCCGGCCGCCGCCTCCGACTGGCTGCTGTGGGCGGTCTCCATCCCGGTTGCGATGACGATTGCCTATGGCGGCATGCGCATCGTGATGGCGGCGCTCACGCAATCGCGCGACGGCATCTTCGCCAAAGTCGCGATGCACGCGGTGCGCCGGCTTGCCTTCCGCACCTTCGTGCACATGCACGAATTGTCGCTGCGCTTCCATCTCGAGCGCAAGACCGGCGGGTTGACCCGCGTGCTGGAACGCGGCCGCAACGCCATCGAGACCATCGTGCGCATGGTCATCCTGCAGCTCTCGCCGACCATCATCGAACTGGCGCTCATCGTCGGCGTGCTGATGTGGCAGTTCGACTGGCGCTACGTCGCCGTTATCATGGCGACCGTCACGGTCTATCTGGCCTACACCTATCACGCCACCGAGTGGCGCATCGGCATCCGCCGCCGCATGAACGAAAGCGACACCGACGCCAACATCAAGGCCATCGATTCGCTGCTCAATTACGAGACGGTGAAATATTTCAACGCCGAGCAGCGCGAGGCCGAGCGCTACGACAAATCGATGGCGCGCTACGAGGAGGCAAGCGTACGCGCCTATACCTCGCTCGCCGTGCTCAATGCCGGCCAGGCGGTGATCTTCACGCTCGGGCTTGCCGCCGCCATGGTGATGTGCGCCTTCGAGATCAAGGCCGGCACCAAGACGATCGGCGACTTCGTGCTGATCAACTCGATGATGATCCAGCTCTACCAGCCGCTCAATTTCATGGGCATGGTCTATCGTGAGATCAAGCAGGCGGTGATCGACATCGAGACGATGTTCTCGATTCTGGCACGCGAGCCGGAAATCAAAGATGTGCCGGGCGCGGCCCCGCTCAAGGTCGCCAGCGGCAATATCCGTTTCGAGAACGTCCGCTTCGCCTATGAGCCGGACCGCGGCATTCTGAAGGGCATTAGCTTCGAGGTGCCGGCAGGCCAAACGGTGGCGGTGGTCGGCCCGTCCGGCGCAGGCAAGTCGACCATCTCCCGCCTGCTGTTCCGTTTCTATGATCTCGCCGGCGGCCGAATTCTGATCGACGGACAGGACATCGCCAGGGTCACGCAGAAGTCGCTGCGTCAGGCCATCGGCGTGGTGCCGCAGGACACCGTGCTGTTCAACGACACCATCCGCTACAACATCCGTTATGGCCGCTGGGCCGCGAGCGACGTCGAGGTGGAGGCGGCGGCGAAACTTGCCCAAATCGACGATCTCATCCGGCTCGCGCCGAAAGGCTATGAGACCGAAGTCGGCGAGCGCGGCCTCAAGCTTTCCGGTGGCGAGAAGCAGCGTGTCGCCATCGCCCGCACCATCCTGAAAGCGCCGCCGATTTTGGTGCTGGACGAGGCGACCTCGGCCCTCGACAGCCACACGGAACGGGAAATCCAGGACGCACTGGAGCGGGTGTCCAAGGGCCGCACCACGTTGGTTATCGCGCACCGGCTCTCGACCATTGTCGGCGCCGACGAGATCGTCGTGCTGGACGAGGGCGAGATCGTCGAGCGCGGCACGCATGTCGCGCTGCTTGCGGCGAACGGGCTTTACGCCAGCATGTGGAGCCGCCAGCGCGAGGCCGAGGAAGCACGCGAGAAGCTCGCTTTGGTGGCTGAGCCCGAGGCCGCGCCCAACCGCAATCCGCCTTTGGTCGATGACCTCATCACGCAGGCCGCCTCCAAGTCGCTGGAAGCGCCGGCCGACGCGGCGGAGTAGGATCAGGCATGTCAATCTACGATTCGATTCGCGCGCAGATCGTGCCCATCACCCCGGAGGGCTATCCCTTCATCGGCGCCTTCGCGCTTGTCAGCCTGCTGTTGTTCTGGCTGTGGAGCCCGCTCGGCTGGCTCGGCACGCTGGCGACGATCTGGTGCGCCTATTTCTTCCGCGACCCGCCGCGCGTGACGCCGGTGCGCGAGGGCCTGGTGGTGGCGCCCGCTGACGGCCGCATCAGCCAGATCGTCAACGCGCTGCCGCCGCACGAACTCGGCCTCGGCGACAAGCCGCTTACCCGCATTTCAATTTTCATGAGCGTGTTCGACTGCCATGTGAATCGCAGCCCGGCTGCCGGGCGCGTGGAGAAAATCGTCTATCAGCCGGGAAAATTCTTCAACGCCGACCTCGACAAGGCGAGCGCCGACAATGAGCGCAATTCATTGGTGATCGCCGCTGCCGGCGCCCGCGTCGCGGTCGTGCAAATCGCCGGTCTGGTGGCGCGCCGCATCGTCTGCTTCGTGCGCGAGGGTCAAGCGATCGCAGCCGGCGAGCGCTTCGGCATGATCCGCTTCGGCTCGCGTCTCGACGTCTATTTACCCGACGGCACGCCACCGATGGTGGCGGTTGGGCAAACGTCGATCGGCGGAGAAACCGTGCTCGCCGACCTGCGTGCCGGCGACGCGGGACGCGCGTTTCGCAGCGGCTAAACCGGGCCAAATTCATTAACGAGGTCACGTAACAGGCTTTGACCGGCCGTGGCGCGCGCGCCGCCTAACGGCTATATTACCGTCATGGTCTTTCCGCCGTTCGACCCAGCTCCGCCCAATCGCCGCCGCCGCTTCAAGGCGATCCCGGTGCGCACGCTCTTGCCCAATCTCATCACACTGCTGGCACTGTGCGCGGGATTGACCGCGATTTGTCTGTCGGTTGAGAGCAGGCTCGATCTGGCGCTCGCGGCTATCGTGTTCGCCGCGCTTCTCGACGGCATCGATGGGCGCATTGCGCGCATGCTCAAGGGCACCTCGCGCTTCGGCGCCGAGCTCGACAGCCTCGCCGACTTTGTGAATTTCGGCGTGGCGCCGGCGCTGATCCTGTACTTCTGGGGTCTGCAGGAGCTCAAGTCGGCGGGTTGGATCGCGGCGCTGGTGTTCGCGATCTGCGCCGGCTTGCGGCTCGCGCGCTTCAACGTAATGATGGACGACCCGAACAAGCCGGCCTGGGCGGCAAATTTCTTCACCGGTATTCCGGCGCCGGCCGGCGCCATTACCGTGCTGCTGCCAATTTATCTCTACTTTCTCGGCGCCTCCAACGGGCTCATCACCGTGTGGCTGACGTTTTTCTACACGCTGGCGATTGCGATGCTGATGGTTTCCAATCTGCCGGTGTTCTCCGGCAAGCGCGTCGGCAAGCGCGTGCCGCCAGACATGGTGCTGCCGGTGTTCGTCGTCGTCGTGTTGTTCTTCGCGCTGCTGATCAGCTATCCGTGGGTGGTGCTCACGATCGGCTCGCTCACCTATCTTGCGTGTCTTCCGCTCGGCTGGTGGTCGTATCGCGAATATCAGCGCAAGGATGCGCTTGTTGCTACCGAGACGATGCCGACGAGCGAAACGCAAATCGCCACGGGTCCTGTCGCGCCCGGACACGATCCCAATCATGATCGCCCGGCGCGGTTGAACTGACCAGCCGGCGTCCTTAACCCATTATGCAGCGCGCAACCCGCGTCGTTACCGCTGCCGAGCGCCACGGTCGGCCGGTCATCGATACCGTGATCCTCGACTACTCCGGGCGCACCACGCAGAAAATCACCGTCACAGGCGCCAAAGGCCACAGCATCGAAATCGATCTGCGCGAACCGGCGCGTTTGCGCACCGACGATCTTCTCCTTCTGGACGACGGCAGCCTGGTGGAAGTCGTGGCCGCGCCCGAGCCGCTGATCGAGGCGCGGGCAGGGGACGTCGCCGGGCTGTCGCGGCTGGCCTGGCATCTCGGCGATCGCCACGTGCTTGTGCAGGTGCTGCCCAATCGCATTCGCGTGCGGCGCGAGGCCGCGATCGAAGCGCTGCTCGCTTCACTCGATGCGAAAGTGATGGCGATCGAGGCGCCGTTCGAGCCGGAAGGCGGCGCCTATGCGCTATCGCATGGCCACGATCATGACCATTCACATGGCCATGGCCACCATCACGGTCGCTAGGGCATCAGCCCTTGCGTCCCAAACGGATAACCAGGCATCAGCTGGTAGGGATGCTTCCAGCCCGGCAACGCTTTCATGCGTTCCAGCCAAGCGCCGATGGCCGGATGATCCTTGGCGATGTCGAAGCCGAATTCCTCCGCCGGATAGTAGAGATAAGCCGTCATTGAAACATCGGCGATGGTCGGCTTGTCGCTCACCAAATATTGCCGCCCGCTCAACCGTTTGTTGACAATCGCCAGCGCGCCGTCGATGCGCCCCTTCATGAAGGCCATCACCGCGGGATCGCCGGCCTTCGGCGCGAAATTCTTCAGAAAGCGATACGGTCCGAGAAAACCATTGACCTTCTGATTGTCGAAAATGATCCAACGCAGTGATTCAAGTTCTTCATCGTCGCCCTTGGGCAGGTACTTTCCCGTCTTGCGGGCGAGGTAAGTGAGGATCACGCCCGACTGGCTGAGCCTTTTCTGGCCGTCCACCAGCACCGGCGCTTCGCCCATCTCGTTGATACTTTCGCGAAATTCGGGCGTGCGCTGAGGCGCCTTGCCGAAAAAGTCGTACCAGATCGGCTCCCATTTGGCGCCGATCAGATTAAGCATCAATGCGGCACGATAGGCGTTGCCGGACTGGGCGAAGCAATAAAGCTTAAAATCGGTCATGTTGGCCCCAATATTTGACGTGTCAGCGTCACCGCCATGCCGGCGGTGGCCCGGCCTTCGAAGCGGCCGCCGGCGAAGGTGAGTTGCGCCAGCGGTTGGTTTTCCTCATCATCGATCATCAACACACCTTGATCGAGCGTCCAGTGCCGGCTGGTGAAGAAATTGCCCGGGCAGCCGCCTTCCGGTGCGATGGTACCCCGTTGCGCGCCGGGCGCGCCGCCGAAATTCATGCCGCAGGTCGGCGCGTTGGGGGCGGCCAAAATCCAGCGACCGGCCATTTCCGCGCTCGGCGCCGGTGGCGCCAATGGCGCCGTGTCTCCGAAAGGGCCGCCGGCGCAGCCGGCCAGCACCGAAGCAACCAGAACACACAGCGCGGCCCGAAGTCCCGCCATTGCGCCGCGCCGCGTCACTTCATGGTCGGGATCACGAATTCGGCGCCTTCCTTGGTGCCGGTCGGCCAGCGCGAGGTGATGGTCTTGGTCTTGGTGTAGAAGCGGATCGAATCCGGCCCGTGCTGGTTGAGGTCGCCGAAGCCCGAGCGCTTCCAGCCGCCGAACGTGTAATAGGCGAGCGGCACCGGAATGGCGAAGTTGACACCGACCATGCCGACCTGCACGCGGTTGACGAAATCGCGCGCGGTGTCGCCGTCGCGCGTGAAGATCGCGACGCCGTTGCCGTATTCGTGCTCGGAGGGCAGCCGCACCGCTTCGTCGTAGTCCTTGGCACGCACCACCGAGAGCACGGGTCCGAAAATTTCCTCCTTGTAGATTTTCATGTCCGGCTTGACGTCGTCGAACAGGCAGCCGCCGATGAAATTTCCGTTTTCGTAGCCCTGCAATTTGAATCCGCGCCCGTCCACGACCAACTTGGCGCCTTCCTTGATGCCGGTATCGATATAGCCGCGCACTTTGCCGAGCAGTTCCTTGGTCACCATCGGACCGTAATCGGCTTGCGCGTCAGTCGAAGGTCCGATCTTGAGGTTCTCGACCCGCGGGATCAATTTTTTCATCAGTGCATCGCCGGTTTTCTGGCCGACCGGCACCGCCACCGACACCGCCATGCAGCGTTCGCCGGCCGAACCGTAACCCGCCCCGATCAACGCATCGACCGCCTGATCCATGTCCGCGTCGGGCATCACGATCATGTGGTTCTTGGCGCCGCCGAAACACTGCACGCGTTTGCCATGGGCGCAGCCGGTCGAGAAAATATATTCCGCAATGGCTGACGAGCCGACAAAACCAATTGCTTTCACGCGAGCGTCGGTGAGCAGCGTGTCGACCGCTTCCTTGTCGCCGTTGATGACATTGAGAATGCCTTCCGGCAGGCCCGCTTCAAGGAACAATTCGGCGATCCGCATCGGCACCGAGGGATCGCGCTCCGACGGCTTGAGGATGAAGGCGTTGCCGCAGGCGATCGCGGGCGCCGCCTTCCAGAGCGGAATCATGGCCGGAAAATTGAACGGCGTGATGCCTGCGACCACGCCAAGCGCCTGGCGGACGGAATAAAGATCGATGCCGGGTCCGGCGCCTTCGGTATATTCGCCCTTGAGCAGATGCGGAATGCCGCAGGCGAACTCCACCACTTCCAACCCGCGCTGGATGTCGCCGCGCGCGTCGGGCAGCGTCTTGCCGTGCTCGGAGGAGAGTAGTTTGGCGAGGCTGTCATATTCCTTTTGAATCAGCTCGAGAAACTTGAACATCACCCGGGCACGGCGCTGCGGATTGGTCGCTGCCCAGTCCGGCTGCGCGTCCTGCGCATTGACGATTGCCGCCTCGACCTCGGACTTCTTGGCCAGCGCGACCTTGGCCTGCACCTCGCCGGTGTTGGGATCGAATACGTCGCCGAACCGCCCGGAGGCGCCTTTGACGTTCTTGCCGCCGATGAAATGGCCGATCTCACGCATAGGTCGCTCTCCTCATTTTTTTGCGGGTCCTGGATCGAACCTTGGGCTTTGTTGCCGATTTGTCGCGATTTTTGCAGCATTTTGCCGGCCGGTCACGGGCGGGCACGGCAAAAGCGGGCGATTTTCCTTCACCAACGGTTAGCCTTTACTGCGCCTTAACAGCCCCAGTCTAGGGTCCTTCGCAGCGGCCGGCATAGCGTTTCGTGGCCGTTGGTGCGCGTCGGGTGGGGTAGTCAATGGATATTGCGACCAGTTTAGGCCTGCTGTGCGGCGTCGGCGTCGTCGGCCTGGTGATCATGATGGGCGGCGACCTGCACATGTTCGTCAGCGAACATGCCTTCATCGTCATTTTCGGCGGGTCCTTCGCCGCCACGCTGATCCGGTTCCCACTGTCCTCGATTTTCCACGGCCTGCCGCTTGGCGCCAAATTCGCCTTTACGATGCGCCGCAGTACTCAGCGCGAACTGGTCGATGAACTGGCGGGGATTGCCGAGGTCGCACGCAAATCCGGTCCAATGGGGCTTGAAAAAGTCGAGACCGAGGATCCGTTCCTGGCCAAAGGCATCCGCTATGTCGCCGACGGGTACGACACCAACTTCATTCGCGACAATCTCGAACGCGACCGCGACAACTTCCTGACCCATCTCGACGAGGGCCAGAAAATCTATCGTGCGGTCGGCGACTGCGCGCCGGCCTTCGGCATGATCGGTACCTTGATCGGCATGGTGCAGATGTTCGCCAACATGACCGATCCGTCCAAGCTCGGTCCGTTCATGGCGGGCGCGCTGCTGGCGACCTTTTACGGCGCCGCGCTCGCCAATCTGTTTTGCCTGCCGATCGCCGACAAACTGCATTTGAAGTTGGTGGACGAGGAAATCAATCGCACGCTCATCATCGACGGCATCTTGATGATCCGCGAGGCCAAAAGCCCGACCCTCGTGCGCGAGATGCTGCTCGCCTATCTGCCCGAGAAACATCGTCACAGCGAAGCCGAGGGCGAAAAAGAAGCGCCGGCAGCGGCCGCCGCTTAAAGCGGCGCATCGGGAAAGCCAAGAATGGCCAGACGTAAAGAAGCGCATGGTGGCGGTCACGGCTGGTTCGTGACCTTCGCCGATTTGATGGGATTGCTGGTCAGCTTTTTCGTGATGCTGGTCGCGTTCTCCACGCAGGACCAGCAGAAGCTGAAAATCGTCGCCGGCTCGATGCGCGATGCCTTTGGCGTTTCGGAGCAGCGCTATACCGGCATCATCGAAGTGCTTGGCCTGCCGACGCGGCCGAAACTCAAGAATGCCGCCAACATCGACCCTTCGGAAGCCTCCTCGACACCGACACCCGACGACATGGATAAGGAAGCAAAGTACGGCCAGCGCTTGAAGAAGGACCAGAAATTCGCGCTTGCTGCCGCCTCTCTCCGCCAGGCTTTGCAGGAAATGCCCGAGATCACCGAGGCCTCCAAGCACATCATGGTCGAGGAAACCAAGCAGGGCCTCAATATCGAGATCGTCGACCAGGACGGTCGCTCGATGTTTCCGGACGGCAGCAAGGAGCCCTACGAGCGCACCCGCAAGCTGATCCAGAAAATCGCGCCGTCGCTCAAGGCGATGCCGTTCCGCGTCTCGATCACTGGTCACACCGCCACCAGCAAGGTTCCGGATAAACCGGGCTACGGGCCTTGGGAACTTTCCGCCGACCGCGCCAATGCAGTGCGGGAAATTCTTGCCGGTGAAGGGCTGCCATCCGCCCACATCTACATGGTGGCGGGCAAGGCCGACACCGACCCGCTGTTCCCCGACAACCCCTCGATGTCGCCAAACCGCCGCGTCACCATCACCCTGATGCGGGAAGAGCCGCCGATTCCGAACGACCTGACCCCGTGACCTCCGCTTCGGCTGGCTCGCTCCCCGTCGGCCGACCGCGGAAAAGGCCGGTATTCTCTCAGTCCGGGTGATGCTATAAGCCCGGCCTTCCAGCCCGAGGGCGGTCGAAATAACCCCGATGAGCGATGGCGTAAACGAAAACGCGGGTTCCGCCGCGGCCCATATCCCCCATGACCGCAAGGAAACGGCGCCGAATCTTTTGGCGCTGGCGCTCGGCAGCGTCGGCGTCGTCTACGGCGACATCGGCACCAGCCCGCTCTACGCCTTTCGCGAGGCGGCGATCGCGGCCAGCGACAGCCATATGGTCACCCGCGCTGTCGTGCTCGGAGTGTTGTCGCTGATCGTGTGGGCGCTGATCGTCACGGTGACCTTGAAATATGTGCTGATCCTGCTGCGTGCCGACAACAACGGCGAGGGCGGCACGCTCTCGCTGACGGCGCTCGCGACCCGCGCGCTCGGGCGGCGCACGGCTTTCGTTTTCATCGTCGGCGTCATTGGCGCCGCGATGTTTCTCGGCGACAGCGTCATCACGCCGGCGATCTCGGTGCTCTCGGCGGTGGAAGGATTGAAACTCGCCAGCCCCGCCTTCAGCGAATACGTTGCGCCCCTCGCGGTCTTTATTCTGATCGGCCTGTTCGCCGCGCAAAGCCGCGGCACCGCCAAGGTGGCGGCCTTATTTGGCCCGATCATGGTGGTCTGGTTCGTCGCGATTGCAATCGCCGGTGCGCTGCATATCCGCGACGATCCGGGCGTGCTGTATGCAATCAATCCTTTCTACGGCATCGAATTTTTGCTCCACCACGGCCAGATCGGGCTCGTCACGCTTGGCGCGGTATTCCTGGTGGTGACCGGCGGCGAGGCGCTCTATGCGGATTTGGGCCATTTCGGCCGCAAGCCGATCCAGATGGCGTGGCTTTGTCTGGTGCTGCCGGCCCTGCTGATCAATTATTTCGGCCAAGGCGCCAAGGTCTTGGCCGATCCGCTGGCGATCGAGAATCCGTTTTATCGCCTGGTGCCGGACGCCTTTTT
>CAVPFZ010000016.1:0-82831 GCA_963703875.1 uncultured Alphaproteobacteria bacterium | reverse complement strand
CGCTTGGTGTTCCACTGTTGTTCCTGGAAGGGGACCCTGGCTATTACTCCGCCCACGGATGGCGCCCGGCCGGAGAGTTCGGCTTTACCCCACCGACGGCCCGCATTCCCGATCCCGCCTTTCAGGTCGTGACTCTGCGCGGGCACGACCAAACGAGGATGCGTGGCGCGTTGATCTACAACGACACCTTCTGGAGCCACGACTGTGTCGGTTTGCGCGGTGCCCGGCTCGATCAATGGGATCGCACCGCAGGCAACTAGCTCGGGTGTTATTTGCCAGATTCGGCACGGCGTTCAGGCTGTGTTGCATGGCTGGCTCGCCGTAAATAGGTTCGGCGGTGAGATTGACCACGTATTCGACCAAGTGGCCCGGCCGGCTGTCCAGCAGCCACCACCGGGCAGGCTTTACTTGCGATGTGCTCTCAGCTGTCGAGCGGCAGCGAGCAAGCGCTCATTCGTCCCGCCGCGGCGTTGAGCTGCCTCCCCGCCTGACTGATTAGAAGAGATGGAGGGCGACCCAATCCCAGGCCATGGGCCGGTGAGGTCACCGCCGATCCCGCTGGGCTTCCGAGCCCTGTGACGGCTCGCCACGCCTGCCTGCGCGTAGCGAGGCTGACACCAGAGGCGGTGGAGGCCTCCCGCTTCCACGAACGCCGCGAGTAGCCTCTGCCCGTGACGTGTGCCCGCTGCGGTACGACCCCGCCAGCGAGCGCTCGCTTCTGCCCGGGTTGTGGCGCTGAGCTGACTCGTGCAGCCCCGTGTGAGGAGCGCAAGCTCGTCACGATCCTATTTGTCGATCAGGTCGGATCGACCAGTCGGGCGGACGGCGCCGACCCCGAAGATGTCCGGGACCGTAACCGGGCGTACTACGAAGTGGCGCGGGCGAGCATCGAGCGGCATGGAGGGATGCTCGAGAAGTACGCCGGCGACGCCGTAATGGCGGTGTTCGGTGTGCCACGTGCCCGAGACAACGACGCAGAGAGCGCCGTCCGGGCGGCGCTCGACATGTTGCAGGGGATGCGCGAGCTGAACGCGGCGCATGAAGGACTGGACCTTGAGGTGCGGGTCGGCGTCTGCACAGGCGAAGCGGTGGTGGAGATCGACGCTCCTGCGGAAAGCGCGCTCGCGACCGGCGACTGTGTCAACGTTGCAGCCAGACTGCAATCCGCAGCACCTCCCGGGCGAGCGATCGTCGGCTCGGAGACCTTCCGGCTCACCAAGCAGGCGTTCTCCTACGCAGTGCTCTCACCCTTGAACGTGAAGGGCAAGCACGAACCGGTCGCCGCGTGGATCGTCGAAGAACCTCTTCCGCTGCCGCCACGGGGGCAGGACATGCGCAGGCCGCTCATCGGGCGCAGCCACGAGATGGCCCTCTTGCGCTCCGTCTGGGAACGCGCCATCAAAGGTCGTCACCCACATCTCGTCTCGGTGATTGGTGAGGCGGGGATCGGGAAATCGTGCCTGGCCGCCGAAATCGCTTCGGAGGTCGAGGCAGCGGGCGCGCTCGTCCTGTGGGCGCGCAGCCACCCGTACGACCAGCAGAGGCCGTACGGCGCAGCGGCACAGCTCGTCACGCAGGCCGCAGCCGTCTCCGGGAACGACGCCGGAGACGTGGCCCGTCAGAAGCTGTCGACGCTCCTCGCTCCGCTCGTCCCACCGGACGAGGCGGAGTCGCTGACGCGCTACCTCTCCCTCGTCCTCGGCCTTCGGATCGACGACGGTGCGCGTGAGACGATCGAACTGCAGTACGCCACTCGGCGGCTCTTCGAGAGTCTGTCCGAGCGCACCCCGCTGATGGTGGTCTTCGATGACGTCCACTGGGCCGACGACGCCTCGCTCGAACTCGTGAGCTACCTGAGCAAGCACTTGCAGGAACGCCGCATCGTCGTCGTCGCGCTGGCACGGCCGGAGTTCCTCGAGTCGCGTCCGGCATGGTTTGCCGGCTTGTCGGCCTTCACCTCGCTGACGCTCAGCCCTTTGAGCGAACAGGACGCCGTGCATGCGGCATCCGAGCTGCTCGCCCATGCGACGGAATCCGTGGTCGCCAAGGTTGTCGCCACAGCAGGGGGCAATCCGCTCTTCATCGAGCAGCTCGTGGCCTCGATCGACGACGAGGGCAGCTCGGAGCGGCTACCCGCCACGATCCGAGCCGCCATCGCCGCTCGCATCGATGGGCTCCCCGCCGATGCCAGGGCGACACTGCTGACGGCCTCGGTGATCGGCAAGACCTTCTGGCGTGACGTGCTCGGCCGTGTCGGCGGGACCGCTCAGCTCGGGGAGGCGCTAGATACCCTCGAGACCCCGCGGACTCGTCCAGCGACGATCCGCTAGTCGCGTCGAGGGCGACGCCGAGTTCACCTTCAAGCACGATTTGATCCTCGACACCGCCTACACGACCCTCCCGCGAGCGACACGGCGGGAGCTGCACGCGGCCACGGCCAGCGCGTTGGAGTCCGTCACCGGCGACGCGGCTGACATCACGCTGATCCTCGCCCACCACTGGCGCGAGGCCGGTGATGCCGACCGAGCGTGTCACTGCCTGCTCGTCGCCGCCGAGCGGGCTGTCGACGCGTTTGCGATCGAGGAGACCCGCGACCTCTACGCCCAGGCGCTCGAGCTTCTTACGAATCCAGCGGAGCATGCCCGTGTCAGGCTGGTTCGAGCACTCGCGCTGGTACGACTGCAGGATTACGCTCGCGCTGGCGTCGAGCTCGCCGAAGTGATTCCCGACCTCGAGGGTGAGCAGCAAGTCGAGGCGGTCATCGGGCGCACCCACGCCGCCTTGTGGACCGAGCAGACAGCGGACGCGATGGCCTGCGCCGAGCTCGCGCTCGAGTTGGCGCGGGCGGGCGCACTCGCCGAGCTCGAACCGGTGGCCCTCGGCCTGCTCGGGTCCGCTCACGGGATGCGTGGCGACAAGGGAGATCTCGAACGTGCCGTCGAGCTCGGCGATCCGCGGTCGAGATGTGGGTGCCGAACACTCGCAAGGCGGATTTGGCAGAGCAGTATCACCTGGCCTCTAACCACTACTACTGGAGCGGCGACTACGAGCGAGCTATGCGAGCAGCCCAACTGGCCGCGAGCACGGCCGGCGTGGAGCTCCACAGCCGGGAGTTCCGGCTGCGTGGGGCTGGAATGCAGGCGCTGATGCTCGCCGCCGTGGGTCGCTACGAAGAGGCGCTCGCAGCGGCCGAGGACGCGATCGAGCTGGCGACGGTGATGGGTCGTCCGATAAACGTCGTGACGAACTACTCCACGCTTCCGCTGCGGGAGGTGTCGCGCTGGAGGAAGCCCTGGAGCGAAGCGAGGCGGTCGCGGAAAGATTGGGACCGTCCGACTTCAACATGCCATGGATGAACGCTCGTGCCGACGTGTTCACGGCCCACGTCCTCAGGGGTGATGTGGCGCTGGCTCGCCGCGAGTGGGACCCGCTCTGGGACGACGCGTTGACGAGCAACGCCTGGGAGCGCTGGCTGGTGAGCGGGCGGATCGCTGCGATGCGGGCGGAGCTGGAGTTCACGTCCGGGCATCTCGAGGATGCTCTCACCTGGGCGGCGCGGGCTCTCGGGCTGGCGGGCGCCTCAAGTCGGCGGAAGTACGAGGCGATCGCACAAACTGTGCGGGGGCGCACCTTGATCGCACTACGCCGGCATGGGGACGCCGCCAGCGAACTCCGCAGCGCCGTGGCGCTGGCGGATTCCCTCGGCTCGCCCCTCTTGCGATGGCAGTCCCGAGCGGCTCTGGCGCGGGCGCTGGCGGGAGCCGGAGCCGATCCGGACCCCTCCTGGGACGAGGCGGCTCGCATCATCCAGTTGGTCGCCGCCGGACTAACCCCGCAGCGGGCAGCCACTTACATGGCGGCGCCCCAGGTCGCCGAGGTTGTCGGCAGAGTGTCCTGAGAAGCTAAACCTCGGCGACCATGCCAGGAAAGGCTACGACGTGCTCGGCCTCGTCAGGCTGAGCGAACTCTACCTAGCGACAAGTCGGACTGCCTCGTCCGGGCTGAGCGCTTCACTACGGTCGTAAGTCAGCTTAACTCCCGCCGACCGAGGCCCGCCTCCATTAGCTCGACGGCTGGCGCTGTTGGCGGGCCACCACCCGACGACTCGGGCACTCCAAAATGCGGCCCCTTGCTTCTCCCATTTGGCGCGGTCGCGGAGATTCTGGACCATCTTCTAAACACAGCCCGGACTATTTCCGCCGAAACGCGCTGGTAGAAGGCCTGAATTTCAGATGTCGTAGTAGAGCATGAAGCTTTCGGAGAATCCGCTTGGACGTCAGATGGCTACAGAAGTGCTGCTCAGAGGCTTGTGTGCCGACAACAGAAGTCTCTGAAGCGGTCGAGTAGTCAGCGTTCCACACGCGAACCTAATGGGGGTCGACCACCTCTCCCAGTAGCTGAGCGAGGCTGGTCCCGAGCCAACCTGGCGGTGAGCACTCGCGAATCCGAGTTTCAAGCTCTACGTCTAGACCGTGCCCCGCCAGGCCGGTGAGGAGGAGGACGGCTGGTGGGGACGCTCGGTGTGGCTAGGCCAACGGCATACTTAGCGGCAGGCAGGACCTGTTCGTGCCGTTCGGCCACGGCGAATGGCTGGCGGCGCACATTCCCGGCGTCGACGCCGGCTCCTCGACGACGACGGGCACCTGACGCTGCTGCAGAATCGTGTGCCCGAGGTGCATGCCTGGCTGTCAGAACACCGATAGCGGGCAAGGAAACGCCCGACTCGGTCCCGGCCAGTCACCTACCTGGTAGGCGAGGTGCTGTTCGTCACGCGAGGCCGTCTGGGTCTGACCGTAGCCGCGCTGCCAATCGAGGGCGAGATCGGTCCCCAAAACGGCGATCCGACCGCGCCCTGGTCGGCACCGCCGGAGGATGCGCGGTGTTTTCCTGATGAAGTAGATATATCCGAATGCGGGAGATCGGCGTCGGACTCGTTGGCGCAGGATTCATCGCGGAGCTCCACGCTGAGGGACTTCTCCACGTGCCCGAGGCTCGGATCCGCGGTGTGGCGGCGCGGACGGAGGCCAGCGCCCGACGATTCGGCGAGCGCCACGGTGTAGAAACTTTCCACGACGATTACCGGCGCCTGCTCGACGACGACGAGGTGCACGTCATCTCGATTGCCTGCCCGAACGACCTCCATCACGAGGTCGCAGTAGCTGCCGCCGGCGCCGGAAAGCACGTGATCTGCGAGAAGCCCCTCGCCCGCACCCTTGCAGAGGCCGACGAGATGATCGCCGCCTGCGACTCGGCCGGGGTGCTGCTCATGTATGCGGAGGAGGTGTGCTTCGTCCCGAAGTACCTCCGGGCGAAGCAGCTCGTAGACGAGGGTGCCCTCGGCCGTGTCTTCGCCGTGCGCCAGGGTGAGCAGCATTTCGGACCACATGCCGACTGGTTCTGGGACGTGGAGCGCTCCGGCGGTGGCGTCCTCATGGACATGGGCTGTCACGGAATCGAGTTCGTCCGCTGGATCTACGACAAGCCGCCGGTCGAACACGTGACGGCCACGCTCGGGACGTACGTCCACGGGGACCGCACAAGGGGCGACGATCACGCCGTGGTGACCATGCAGCTCGCGGGCAATCGCCTCGGAGTCGTCGAGACGAGTTGGGCGAAGCGGGGTGGGATGGACGACCGCGCCGAGGTGCTCGGCTCAGGCGGGGTTACCTATGTCGATCTGCTGCGCGGTTCGTCGCTTCTCACCTACAGCGAGCAGGGCTACGGCTACGCCCTCGAAAAGGCGCCGGATACCCGCGGCTGGGGTTTCACGATGTTCCAGGAGGCGTGGAATTACGGCTTCCCGCAAGAGATGCGTCACTTCATCGAATGCGTCCAGCATTCCTCTTCGCCGCTCGAGGACGGACACGACGGTCGCGCCGTGCTCGAGATCATCTATGCGATGTACCGCGCCGCCTCGGGCCAGGCCCGCGTCGACCTGCCGCTCGAGCTGAGCCCGGACGAAGCAGGACAATCGCCGATCAGCGGCTGGCAGCGATGACGCCATGGACCGGGGCCGAGGGCCGGGTTGACGGGGAGCTCAATTGCACATGGTGACGGGCCGGCAGGCCGTCTTCGAGTCGCTCGCCGCCGAAGGCGTCGAACGCGGCTACGGGCTTCCCGGTGGTCCGATGAATTTTTGACTCCCTGTACGACGAGAGCCGACAACACCACAGCAGTAGTTTCTCTAGTGAGAGCGCGAGGGTCAGTGGTCGTCAGGTCAGCCCGAGGAGAGCTCGGGCCAGGATCATGATGGCGCCGGAGTTGTTGAGGTACCCGTCCGACCGCGGCCCAGGCCGTGGTGGATGTGGACGGGGACGCGCTGGTAGCTGGCCAGAGCGCCGGCGGGGTTCGGCGTGGCCTCGAGCGACCAGCTCGTCCCGTTCCAGGCCTCGGCCAGGGTCACCTCGACGTCCGAGCTGTTGGAGTAGTAGTACCCGACCGCCGTGCAGGCCGCCGGGGACGTGCACGAGACGCCCGCGAGGTAGCTGTCGCTACCGCCAGACGGGCTCGCCGTGGTCTCCAGCTTCCAGCTCGTCCCGTTCCAGGCCTCGGCAAAGGAGTCGCTGCATCGTTGTAGCACCAGCCCAGGGAAGCGCTGCGGATCAACATTCGGAGCGGCCTGCTCGCACATATCGCTCAGCGAGCGATGGGGCCGCGATCGCTCAGTCCCAGCAGAGGCAGAAGGGGTGGCCGGCCGGATCCAAGTAGACCCGGAACCGGTCGCCGGCCTCCTCGCCTGGCTGCGTCGCATGCTTCCTTGCGCCGAGCGCCAGCACTTCCCGCTCGACGGTGTCGACGTCGTCCACGGTCATATCGAGGTGAAACTGCTGCGGCCGCTCACCGGACGGCCACGTCGGGGGCGCAAAGTCGTCAGCAAGCTGGAAGGCCACGCGCAGCCCGTTGACCGTTAGCACGACCCAATCGTCAACATCGGCATCGACTTCTCCGCCAAGGACACCGATGTAGAAATCAGCTAGTGCTCGGGGATTGGGGCAGTCCATACCACGGAGCGCATGCGGGCGAGGGGCATCAGCGAGCCATCGTGCCACCAAACGGCCGCTGCCGTCTACGACGCCAAGGCCATCGACGTGGATCGCTCCATCGACGCCGACGGCGTGGTCCGCTGCCTTGAACGCCTGGCCGCCGAACGCGGCGCCCGGGCGTATGTCCCGGTTCGACCACGGTCCCGAGTTCATCGCCTACGTCGTTTCGGACCGGTGCCGGTTCAACGGCACTGGCAGCGTGTTCATCGACCCGGGCTCACCCTGGCAGAACGCCTGGGTCGAGAGCTTCAACGGCCGCCTGCGGACGAGTTCTTGAACGGCCAGGTCTTCGACGCTCTGATCGAAGCCCAGGTACTACTCGAGGACTGGAGGATCGACTACAACATGGCCAGGCCTCACAGCGCCCACGGCTGGCTCACTCCGGCCGAGTTCGCCGAGGCCTGGCTCAACCAGAATCAGCTACAGCTCGCATACGGCTGGCTCAGCCAATCGGCGTCCGGTCACGCCTAGGGCGGCGCACGCAGAGGGTGAGTAGGTCCCGCGAAAAGGCTCCGATAAAACCCCGTCTCCCCGATCTCGGCCCGACGTGAAACCGCTAGTGTCAGGCGCCTGTTCCCTATGCACGAGACGTACTAACCCACGGTTCGATAGGTCAGGCCATGGACACGGGACGAGGGTATCCATGATCGTTATTCCCCCTCGATGCGCAGTTCCCAGGGCTGCATGCCGACGAGAGGCGCAAGGTGGCCCTGCATCTCGACAGCGGACGGCAGCGGGCGCCAAAATATGGTCACCTGGTAATCTTGCCGTCGGCGTCGAGCAGGATGTAGTCCATTCCGTTGACCGCCGTGTCGTCGAGTCGGGGTAGTAGCTGGTCCAGCGGCGACCGAGACTTGCAGAGTGAGGGACGCGTGGGTTCCGGAGGTGCTGGTGGGTGCGGACACTGAGGGAGGAGCGACTCACACCGCCTGCGTCGCACCACATCTGCACCACGAGAGGTCGAGTTCCTCGCTGGCGTCGGCTGGCTCACTCCTCGGGAAGGTCACTACTGATCTCCCACACATGGCCGTCCGGGTCGTGGAAGAATGCGGTACGGATTCCCCATGGATGGTTCTCCGGTTCGCGAAAGAACTCCACTCCTCGGGATCGGAGCGTCTCGCAGGCCTGGTCGACGTCCTCGACCTCGGCAACGTTGTATGAGCGAGCAGCGGTGGCCACCCCGTGGTCGACGTTGTCGGCGCCGAGGAGGGCGTCTGCCCGGTGGTGCGACAACAGGATGAGCATTCCGCCGTTCTCCGTCTTGAAGACGACGGCATCCTCGTCCCCACCCCCCATCTGCATCCCGAGTGACATCGTGTAGAAGTCACGCGAGCTTTCGAGGTCGTTCACGACGAGCACAACCGTGTCTGCCCACATCAGCTCCAGGGTCATCGAATCTCCTCCCTTGCGACCTTCGTTGCTCGCAACCTATCCTGCCGCGTGCGAATCTCGCCTCGTTCGAGGAAGACGGCCTGATAGCGCATCGATCCGGCCCCTGCCAACACGAACGTTGCTATCTAAATCACATGGACGATCACGTTGCAGAGTCACATCCTGGGCGCCGTGCGGCCACCATGGCACCCGTTGACACACCCGCCCAGGAGTATCGAGCGGTAGCTGATCGATCGTCTGGTCCGCGAAGGCCCAGACACGACGGTAGAGATCGATCAGCCCGTCCTTCGTCTCGTCCTCCCGTGCATACCAATCTGCCTGGGGGTCCTCGTCGTACGCTTCCGTAGGGATCAGTTGCTCGGGCGTCGGGAACTCACGCCGAAGGTGGGCCCGAAGCAGCCGGCCTCGAAATTGAGGCAGTGCTTGATGATTGCCAGCAGGTTGTTGCCCGTCGGGGTGCGAGAGAGTCTGGCGTCGTGTTCACCCCGGCCCATCGAGCTTCCAGATCAGGTCGTCGCGAGTCAGTGGAGGTAGTGGCGCAGAACGGTCTTCGGTCGCTCATATTGGCCATGCCTGCCAGTCTGATACCGGAATCGCCAACGAACCTCACCGCTGGCCTTCAGGCACTGCGACACTCTCAACGACCTACAGGCTACGGTCACCTCGGGACTGTCCCGGATCGACATGCTGCGCCGTCACAATACGTACGGGCAAACCGTCCGTAAACGCGGGGTAGGCGATCGGCAGATGGGGCGTTTTCGGTTCTCGGGGCAGTCTTGCCGCCAAGGCCCGGGCTCCGGGCGGGGTGTTGGGTGGTTCTCCAATACAAGGGGGAAACCATGTCCAGAGTCGATTCAACGGAGCGGACGATCGCTGCTACGCACAAGCCGTACCCGCTCGATGAGGCTCAACTAGCGGCAGTGACGTTTCTGGCCCGCTACAGCGGCCGGACGCTCGGCGAGCGCTTGGAACGGTAGCGCCGCGAAAGCCGGCCAGGTCGACATCGAGAGCTTCGACCCGGCAGGGCGGACCCACGGACCGGAGCCTTCCATACGACGGCTGTCGGACGGCGCCCAGCCGCGATAACGCCGCACCGGGCGTCCCCGAATGTCGGACCCGATCGATGCCGCTCGCGCCACCTCCCGCCGGGTCGGTGGAGCTCAAACTGCCGTTGTGCGGGTGGGCACACAGGCAGTCGCTGGCCTAGCCAAGCCCGTGACTGCGTCGTCACAGTTGTGGGTCGGAAGAGCAGTGAACCAGACTGCTGCGATGATCCGTGACGCAAAGTTGGCCCGCCGGTTGTGGGCCTGCCTGGAGCCGATCCACGCCGTCACGTACTTCTCACGAGAAGCCCGCTCTGCGCTTGCCAAAGCCGGGTACAAGGGATTCTGGATGGGTTACTTCGCGGGCCGCGCCGCACCGATGGGACCGGTCGGCCCTGAGATCGTGTTCGCCACCTTCTACAACTTCTCGATGCCGCACGTCAGCACGCGCATACCCGACGCGTGGACATTCGCACCACCTAGCGCCGCGTTGAAGGCCCGCCAAGAGGGCTCAGTGGCAGCACTGCGGCGGGCGTTCGCCGACCGTGAGCTCGCAGTGGAGACAGCAGCGATGTTGGCGCGCGTCGCGACAGAGTCCGCGCCGATGGAAGGCCGCACCTTATTCGCGGCTAATCGGGCGTTGCCCTGGCCGGATGAACCGACGGCTGCCTTGTGGCAGGCCTCCACACTCTTCCGCGAGCACCGCGGCGATGGACATGTCGCCGCTCTGACCGCCGTTGGGATACACGGCCGGGAAGCAAACGTCCTCCAATCCGCCGGTGGGGTGGTACCACGCCAGGTATTCGAGGCAGCCGGAGACTACGACGACGCCGAGTGGGACACCATTGCAGCTGTGCTCGTTGGTCGTGGACTGCTCGACCGCGACGGCAACCTCACCGCTCCAGGCAACGCGATAAGGGCCGACGTCGAAGCTCGGACTGACGCCCTCGCCCTCTCCGCCTACGACACCCTCGACGACCAGCAGCTCCAACAGCTGATAGACGCTCTCACCCCGCTCACCCGAGCCGTCATCGCCACCGGTGACATTCCGGAGGTCACGCCCATTGGAGCACGTTTCGGCGTGTGAGCAGGGGATGGATGTGTGGTGCCCGGGCCCCGGACATCGAACGCGGCTTCCGCTGTAGCTGGACGCGCGGCGTGTGTGGTAGATGAAGCTTTGTGGCGGACCACCGGAGACGCGGTAGTCGGCCGTCGCCTTCAGGTTGAAAGTCGCGGACGTCGATCGATGGACTCGCACCCACCTGGCTGCCGGCATCGATGCGGTGCTCTTCTGCGACGGCTACCTCTCCACGGTGCTCGGCGTGGAGCTCACTTCCGGGGCACAGATCGTCGTAAAGATCCGAGCCGGCGCCGATCGGTTGCTCGGGTGCGCCGAGGTCCACCGCCAGCTCTTCGAGCAAGGCTTTCCTTGTCCCGAGCCCCTAGTGGACGTCGAGCCGATGGTGGGCGGCCTCGTGGCGAGCGCGGAGGCGATGGTGAGCGGGGGTGATCTCTATCCACGCTCGGGCCGCTCCCCAGCCCCCTTCGCCTCGGCCCTCGCACAGCTCGTCAGCCTCGCGCCGCGTGTCGGCCGAGATCCCCTCCCTCGACCCGCCGCCTCCATGGACGGGTCCCGACCTTGGGGCCGCGGTGCTGTGGCCCGCGCCCGACGACCGGGTCGTCGACCTCAACAGTGTCGGCGGGCCGGCGTGGATCGACGAGGCGGGACAAGCAGCGAAGACCAGACTGGCGGCGTCTGGCTCGCCACTCGTCATCGGGCACGGCGACTGGTACACGGGGAACCTGCGCTGGAGGGGAGACGATCTCTACGCCGTCTGGGACTGGGACAGCGTGATTGCGGCCTCGGAGCCATCCATTGCGGGCCTGGCCGCCGCCGTCTATCCCGCCAACGACGCTGGCACCGAAGCGACCGTCGAGGAGTCGGAGGCATTCCTGGATGCCTACCAGGACGCCCGGGGACCCTTCAGCGACGACGAGCTCGCGGAAGCCTGGGCGGCAGGACTGTGGAACCGGAGTTTCGACGCCAAGAAGCAGTTGGCGACCGAGGGCGAACCGAAGTCGTTGACCGAAGCTGAGGCGATTGAACGCCAGCGTCGATTCACATGGCTGTGAATCGCCTTGCGTGCATCGAAGAGTGTCCCCGAATATCGCTGCAGGGGGCTCATAGGTCACCTCGCCGGCTCGGCGGCCCGCGTGGACGCATTCACAGATCGAGGATGAATCGGAGGGCCTGATCGATGGCGTGGACCTCGTCGACCGTGGCCGTTCCTCTTCTGGCGACGATGCGTTCGGTGGAGATGACCCGAATCTGGTCGCAGCGTGCGTATGACCGGTGGTCGAGACCGCTTTCTCCCTGCTCGATCTCGACGTGACTTCGCAGGCCGTATGACGTCGAGCCAACAGGCACGATCACCACGAGGTTGCCGGCGCCGTTGTTCAGGACGTCCGCGGACACCACAATCGCTGGGCGGGTGAAGGCCGGCTCGTGCCCGACGGGGTGTCCCAGGTCGACGTCGTAAATCTCGCCTCGCCAGATCAACCGATCGAGTCCCACTCCTGACGTTCTTCGGTGAATGCCTGCCATTTGGCGGGAGTCTTCGCGGAGCCGGCGATAGTCATCGTTCAAACCGCGCAGGAACTCCTGTCGTTCGAGGGCGTCGATCGCTTCATGCAGGACATCTATGACGGTCGTCTTCCGAGTCTTGGCGAGGGACTGCAATCGCTCGGAGTCGGGTCGGCGGACTCGGACGGTGGTCGTGTCCCCAGAAGCCATGACTCCATTGTAGACGAAATGTAGACGGAAGTGATGAGGTCTCCTCACCTTGAGCGTCGGCGCAGCGGCCGGCACCGCGTATCGGTCTCGCAGGTCAATGACCACCGCCAGCCGAGGGTTGGCTGGCTCTCCCATAACTCAGGGTGCTCCGAATGCCTTAGCCCGACAGCGATCTGCTGCAGGTGACTGGAGCGCCGCCGCTCCGATCACCTCGGGACGACGTTACGGCCAGCCGGCGGAGCGAGCGGCTCGTGAGCTCAGTGGGAAGTAGGGACAATAAAAGGGATGTACTAGGTAAAATCCCTGGTCAGCCTATATGTCGTAATAGAGCATGAACTCCCACGGATGGGGACGGAGTCTTACGGCGTCGATCTCGTGCAGCCGCTTGTAGGAGGTCCAGGTCTCGATGAGGTCATCGGTGAAGACTGCCGCCGGCCTTTGCCCCTGAGGAACTCCTGGTCCGCCTCGAGGGCGGCCAGTGCCTCTTCGAGTGATGCGGGCACTTGTGGCACGGCGGCTAGGTCCTCGGGCGGAGGTCGTAGAGGTCCTTGTCCACCGGGTTGGTCGGTAACGGCATTCGTCGAGGATCAATGGCTTGGGCAGGCGGCCGGAACCCGCTGGATACCCTGGACCACCAGCAATTCCTATGAATTTGGTAGGCAACTTCTATGTCGTCACGCATAGTTAAAGGCGTCGCGCTCGTGGCGACCTGTCTTTCGGCGAGTGCGGCGTTCGCTATCGAACCTTGTCATCGCGGCGTCCCGGCAATGAGCATCGAGCAAGGGCAAGGGATGCCTGCGCCGGGTTACATTTCGCCGGACGCGGGGACATTTAGCCGGACGGCAAATTGCAGGAGCAGCGGTGGCACAATCTGCACGCCGCGATCCGACCGCTTAAGGTGATCTGCCGATACGCCAACAAGGTCGTGCCTGTCGTCTTGCCGGATACGATCGATACGTGTGTCTGGGACAACGACGGTAGCTCGGCGAGTGCGCTGCTTCTAACGGAACCGTGGGGCGAGCGCGCGAGCACCGCCCTGCCGCACCGACGCGAAATGGCGCGCTAAAGCGCACCAAGCCTCAAGCGCGACCGCCCGCGCCGCGCGCCCAAGGTTGGGCTCGCTGGCCCGAAGGTGAGCCGCACCCCACGCCGCCACCAAAGGCCGGGAAGGGTGCATTAGGGCGCGCCCATTCCGGCAGTCCGGGATTTTTTGGTTCGGCCTTGAAATTCGCCGTCTTGTTCGCGCCGTCGCCGCGAACGATGGAGGCCTCTTGTTTGGAAGGAGGCTTCATGTTCGGGAATACGCCATTGGGGCTTTGCCGTGCGAGCGGGCCGCCGCATGGCGGGCGCTTGCGACTGCGATGCACGACGGCAGCGTTTCGCGTCAAGTCCCATTTCCACAATCCGAAACAACTATGCGTTCCATCACCCGACGAAAGTGCAAATGGAAGCAGCGTTTCAGATGGCCGCCGCCAACAAGGACAGTGAAGAAGCCGATTGGAGCGTCTTTTTCAATCGAGCACTCCTGAACACTTTCTTCTTTGTATCCGACTATGTGTTCGTGCACGGGATCACCGACGCTCTTAAAGAGACTGACGTGAATGCCGCGCATGAAAAACTTTTGGGTGATCTAGCGCCGACTGCCAATGATCTGTCTGAATTCACGTTCGGTTTCGCCAAGGCAATTTTTCAAAAGTACATCAACCCGCACGAATTGGTTATGACAGTGGTCGCGAAGATCGGCGACGCACCGGACATTGCCGACGCGCGCTTGCCTCACTATGTCGAGACTCCGGGCTTGCGAAATTCCTAAGCTATCTGAATGTGGAGCAATTCAGGAAACCGAAGTCCCTACCTTAACGGACCTGCGGAAGCACAGCGCATGGGTAGGGGTCTATTGCGACAAGAGCTTGCATCCCGCGCCCGTCGCTTTCGTTCCGCTCATGATCCGATGGGGTGCTGGCGCATCAAGCGACAAGCTGAGGCGGTGCGCCAAGCGCACTGCTTGCGGCCACAAGGGCGCGACGCTACAGCACCCCGGATGGGTCCATACTGTTGTCGGGTTTCAGCCGTTCCCGCGACGGTAAAGCGAATGGCAAAGACAGCGTGCTCTTGGTCAACGCGCCAGTTCTTTTTCGCGTTTTGTTGTTCTTTCCTTGGCGTGTGATTTGCGCTACTGTCCCCGCCAGTCCCCAAAGGGCCGCCTGTCTGACGCTGGTCATCACATCCGCTTGCGCAGTTAAACGCACCGGGACCGGGAGTTGGTGGATCACCCTGAAAGGCGCTCCCGCTGGCCGCCCCCTCGACCACGGACACATGAGCCGAAGCACACGCTAGGCAAGGGTCAACCTCAGTTGAGGGATGACCATGCCGCGCGCCCGTTGTACCTTTCGTCAGCGTGATTTGAGGCTTGCCGTCGAAACGGCGCGAGCCGCAGGATTGGACATTGCCCGGTTCGAAATCGACCGGGATGGGAAAATTGTGGTGGTCACGGGCAAGCCGCCGGTTGACGATGACTAGACCGTGAGCTTGCCGACTTCGAGGCGAGACATGCGCGTTGAGTTGAAGGGCGTTCACACGGTCAAGGCCAACGGAAAGGTCTACCGCTACGCTTGGCGCGGCGGCCCGCGCCTTGGCGGCGAACCCGGCTCACCGGAATTTCACAAGTCCTACAACGAAGCGATTGAAAGTCGCCGCACGCCAGATACAGGCCGGTTCAAATCGCTAGTCACGCTCTACAAAGCGAGCACCGATTACAAAAAGCTTGCCGAATTCGACGCGCGCGAATTGGGCACCTTGGCTGGATCGTATCGCGGACCATTTTGGCGAGCTTCGGATTGCGCAGTTCGACCGGCCGGAAAAGATTCGGCCGATCATCCGCCGCTGGCGCAATGAATGGGCGGACAGACCGCGCACAGCCGACTTTGGAATGCAAGTTTTGTCGCGCGTCTGCTCTCACGCCGTTGATCCTCTCGGCAAGCTCGCGGGCAACCCATGCGAGGGCGTCAAACAACTCTACAACAGCGACCGCTCGGAAATCATTTGGACCGATCCCGATATAGCGGCGATTAAGAGAACCTGCTCTGCCGAGATCGCTCACGCGGTTGACCTTGCCGCGCATACCGGCTTGCGCCTTAGCGACTTGCTGCGCTTGTCGTGGTCGCACATGGGAGAAGATGCGATTGTGTTTGCGACCGGCAAGAGCCGGGGCCAGCGAGAGGCAATAATCCCGCTCTACGACGATCTGCGAGCCGTGCTGGCAAGGGTTCCTAAGCGGTCGCCTACAGTCTTGACGAATAGCCGAAAGCGGCCTTGGACGGCAGACGGTTTTGGATCGTCATTCAATACGGCGAAACACGATGCGGGCATTGCCGACAAGGATTTGCATTTCCATGACTTGCGCGGGACTGCCGCGACGAAATTCTATATTGCCGGGCTTTCGATCCGCGTGATCGCGGAAATTCTCGCATGGAGCGAGGATCAGGTTGAGCGGATCATTCGGCGCTATGTCGCTCGCGCTGCGGCAACGAGGGAAGCAATTCGACAATTGAACGACGCCCGAAAGCGAAATGGTTGAATGTAACCGATGGACCAACCACGTCTCTCATTCGAGATTGCATTTTCGGCATTTGCTCCTTTTCTCGATTATTGGGCGTCCCGATACCGGTACGAAGAGCACGACAAATCATTTTATGATCCCTACATCGGCAAGGCCGACCTGCAAACCAACTTTGAAGCGTTAGAGGCTCTTTTTAAGTGGAAGAACGGCGGAGCTATAGCAAATCAAAAGCTACGCAGCATTTGCACAAACTACGAGCACTGGATAGAGGACGCCAATCTTGAGGCTCGCTACCTCGACCCACATCAAGGCGGCGGGCCTATTTGGAACATCTTCTACCTACATTGCAGACAGCCGGGCCGTTACCCGATCTTCGACCAACACACCCATCGCGCTATGCTCTACATTCAGCGACGTGCGATGAGCGACACGCTCAGCGGCACGACGCTCGCTGGAAAAAAGCACGTCTACGAAGCCTACAAGCAGTATCGGGATTTTGTCGCGGAGATCGGTGGCGATTTGCGCAAGATCGACCGCGCGATCTACACGTTCGGTCAGTTTCTAAAGGTAACGAAGCCCTATTGCGACTGCTGACCACCCGACTTCGAGGTAGACGGCCCGACGAAATATTCGGAGTTTCCCTTCCGAAAATCAAAACGTATCGACGCAGCTTCGTACAACGCACAATAGGTGACTTCGGCGTCATCCAAGTTGAAAAGAGCTAGATTGAATCCTTCTTCGGAAAGCAGGCTCTTATAGACGATCCCATCGAAGCCTTCGGATTTGAAGAGTTCAGCAATTATCTGTGTCGGTATGTACTCTTTCGCCTCATCGTCTTTGCTGACCGGAGTAGCAAACGCTTGGTCAATGGCCGTCCAAACACCATCCTCTTTAGGTCGCTTCGGGTCCATGATGATGGTGAAAAGACTATCCTTCGAGTGATGCTTCGAGCAGTCAATGACCGTGAGGTCCCGCTGGATTTGTAATTGAGCAACCGAAATAGTTGCGCCAATCCACGGGCGAACTTCTGCAAGAGCAGTGTCGCGATCCGTTGCCAAATACAAATTCGGGATGCCGCGCGGATTTGCCCTGCCTTCACTCTGCCAGTTTGAGATAGGCTTCAATTGCTCACGGCCATACGGGCGTTCCTCAATGTGGGATACGGTGATATCGCCCCCGGCGTCAGTTATCACTTCGTCCTCGCACCCAAGGCGGGCACGCCAGAAAAAGCTCCCTTTGGGAATAGTGAGTTTACGGCTTTCGCAAGACGCAAGCACCTCTTCGAGGAAGCCGCTTGCTGGTTTCGACCTAACGTAGCGCAAATCCGCCTTTACGGATTGCGCAAATTGGCGATAGCTTTCCCATCCCCGCCACGCCGGTCCGAAGATTGGAGTTTGCTTTTGCTCGTCGGTCATACTGAAAGCTACAGTTAGAAGGACCAGAGCGCGAACAGAAGGCTGTAAAAACGCCTGTAAAAACTTTGGGCGCAACACCGCTAAGGGCTGGAGCGGGCGAAGGGAATCGAACCCTCGTATGCAGCTTGGGAAGCTGCCGTTCTACCATTGAACTACGCCCGCGCTCGCCCACCATAGCCAAGGAACGCGGGAACCGGCAAGCATTCACGCCTCATAAACTATACCGCACAGGACGGTGCAATCCGAACGACCCCTACGCGCCGCCGCGCGTTGGTACAGCGGCGCGACGACCATAATTCCGGGGTCACAGCCATGCACATGCAACTCGTCACGGCGCTCATCTATTGGGTCGCAGTGGCCATTTGGCTAACGGTGTTGACGATTGTTGCCATTCATTACATCCGCAACCCGCGCATTTTCGGCACCACACGACTGCTGTTGTTCGTGGTGGCGATCGACACCTTCCGCAATCTGGTCGAGAATGTTTATTTTGGACTGTTCTTCGGCGGTCAATACGGATTGTTTTCTCCGAAAATCGCCGCGACCTTGGGCAATCCGTATTTGCTGATCCAGCCCAAGCTGTTCAACATCGTTTCCGGCTGCCTCGTCCTCGGCCTCTTGCTGATGCGCTGGTTGCCGCAGGCCGTCAGCGAGCGCGGACGTTCGGACCAACTCACCGCCGACCTCGAAATCCTCGCCACCACTGACGGGCTGACGGCGCTGCTCAACCGGCGGCATTTCGAGTTGCTGGCGTGCGCCGAATGGGCGCGGTTTCAACGCTATGGTCGGCCGCTGTCGCTCATGTTGCTTGACATCGACAAATTCAAATCGGTCAATGACCGCTTCGGCCATGACGTCGGCGACCTGGTCATCAAAGCGGTGGCGCACATCTGCCAGTCGACAAAACGCCAGCCTGACGTCTTGGCCCGCCTCGGCGGCGAAGAATTCGTGTTGCTGTTGCCGGAAACCGATGAAACATCCGCCGAAACCGCAGCCGAGCGGCTGCGCAAATCCGTCCAGGATCACCCACTGACCTTGCCGGACGGAACGACTCTGCAGGTCACCATCAGCGTCGGAATCGCCGACGCAGCACTCAGCATGTCGAGCTTCGAGGTCCTGCTCAAGCGCGCCGACGAAGCGCTGTATGAAGCCAAACGCTCCGGCCGTAACAAGATCGTTCGAGCGCCGCAGGTCTTGACCGACGTGACTTATCAGGCTGCGGCCGAGTAGCGCTCAGCTTTTGAAATGCTTGGAGAGCTTCAGGCTCTGCGCCTGGTAATTTGAGCCGATACCCTGGCCGTAAAGCTTGTCGGGCTTGGCCATCATCTTCTCGTAGATCAGCCGGCCGACGATCTGCCCGTGCTCGAGAATGAAAGGCACCTCGCGCGAGCGCACTTCGAGTACCGCGCGCGCGCCCTTGCCGCCGGCGCCGGCGTAGCCGAAGCCGGGATCGAAAAATCCCGCATAGTGCACGCGGAATTCCCCAACCAGCGGATCGAAGGCCACCATCTCGGCGGCGTAATCGGGCGGCACCTGAACGGCTTCCTTCGACGCCAGGATGTAGAATTCGTTGGGATCGAGAATCAGACTCTTGTCGGGCCGCGCCTGCATCGGTTCCCAGAAATCGAGCACCGAATAACCGCCACGCCGTTCCACATCGATCAACCCGGTGTGGCGCTTGGCGCGGTAACCGACCAGGCCGCCTGGCCCCAGGCCCGAGAGATCGACACCAACCGCGACCCCTTCGCTGACGTCGACGTCGTCGGTGTCCACCAGCCGCTCTTTGCGATGCAACGCGCGCAAGGCGTCGCCGTCGAGCAACGCCTGGCCGCGGCGAAAACGGATTTGCGACAGACGCGAGCCCTCGCGCACCAGCACCGGAAAGGTGCGCGGGCTGATCTCGGCATAAAGCGGCCCATGATAGCCTGGCTCGACGCGGTCGAAGCCGCGCAGTTCATCGGCGATCACACGCGTGAACACGTCGAGCCGGCCGGTCGAGCTTTTCGGGTTGGCGGCGGCCGAGATATCGTCGGGTAGCGCCAGGCTTTCCAAGAGCGGCACAATGTAGACGCAGCCGGTCTCCAGCACGGCGCCGTCGGTGAGCGCGAATTCGTGCAGTTTCAATTCATCGATGCGCTGGGCGACCGTGGTCGAACCGGGCAGGAAGCTGGCGCGCACGCGATAGGCCACCTCGCCGAGCCGCAGATCGAGGCTGGCCGGTTGGATCTGGTCGGGCACAAAGTCGGTGGCGGGCAGAATAGCGCCGCTGGCGGCCAACGCCGCGATCATGCGGTCCGGCAGGATACCCTTGTCTTCGATGGCGAATGAGAGTGCCACGACGTCCCTTTTGCTCAGAGACGCCGATCTAACCCGATGGGTGGCTTGACGTGAAGCGGGCCGTCCCGCTACAAACACCTTATCCCGTGGTCATTTGAGCCGGCCGGCTTGCAGCCACGTAAAATAAATCGCTAAAAGGCCGGGGACGCGTGTGCCCGGCCGAGATTTTTATCTCTGGCCGGTTTTTTATTGGAGGCACACATGCCCGCGACCAAGAAGACCTACCGCCCCGAAACCCGTCTGGTGCATGCCGGCACGCTGCGCTCGCAGTTCGGCGAAACCTCGGAAGCGCTGTTTCTTACCCAGGGCTATGTCTATCCGAGCGCCGAGGAATGCGAAGCACGCTTCTCCGGCAAAACACCCGGCTACGTCTATTCGCGCTATTCCAATCCGACCTTGACCATGTTCGAGCAGCGCATGGCCGCGCTCGAAGGCGCCGAGGCCGCGCGTTCGACAGCGACCGGCATGGCCGCGGTCACCACCGCGCTGATGGGCCTTGTGCGCGCCGGCGATCATGTGGTCGCCGCCAAGGCGCTGTTCGGCTCCTGCCGATGGGTGATCGAGGAGTGGCTGGGACGCTTCGGCGTGACCTCGACGCTGGTCGACGGCAAGGACCTCGGCGCATGGCAAAAAGCCGTGCGCAAGGAAACCAAGGCGTTCTTCATGGAAACGCCAACCAACCCGACGCTGGAGGTCTACGACATCGCGGCGGTCGCCGAGATCGCGCACAATGCCGGCGCCCAGCTGGTGGTGGACAACGTGTTCGCCACGCCGCTCTACCAAAGCCCGCTCGCGCTCGGCGCCGACTGCGTGGTCTATTCGGCGACCAAGCACATAGACGGCCAAGGCCGCGTGCTGGGCGGCGTCATCTTGGGTTCGGAAAAATTCATCATGGACCACGTGCACCACATCATCCGCCAGACCGGGCCGTCGCTGTCGCCGTTCAATGCCTGGGTGATGCTGAAAGGGCTCGAGACTTTATCCGTGCGCGTGCAGCGGCAAACCGAAAACGCGGCCGCGGTATCGGCCGCGCTCGACGGCCACAAGAAACTCAGCCGGCTGATCTATCCCGGCCGGGCCGACCATCCGCAGGCCGATATCGTCAAGAAACAGATGAAGGCTGGCTCGACGCTGTGCTCGTTTGAGGTCAAGGGCGGCAAGCAAGGCGCCTTCCGTTTTCTCAACGCGCTGCGGCTGATCGGCATCACCAACAATCTCGGCGACGCCAAGAGCCTGGTCACGCACCCGACGACGACAACGCATCAGCGGCTGACGCCCGAGCAGCGCGCCGAACTCGGCATTGGCGATGGATTGGTGCGATTCTCAGCCGGGCTCGAACACCAAGACGACCTGGCCGAGGATCTGCTGACGGCGCTGGATGCGGTTTAGCAAACGCGCCCGCGGCTCAGGGCACCAAGTGCGAGAAAGCGGTCGCCGACATTGTCGGCCGCTCGGCGGCCTCGGCGAGGGCGAGCGCAAGCCCGTGGGCGAAGCAGCCGTAGCTCCAATCGTTCATGTGCAGTCCGTCGGGCGACACGAACGATTCGAACTTTATGTGGTCTTCATTGTACCACCGCTTCATCACCGCGAAGCGGTGGAACAGATCGACGTCCTCCGCTTTGGCGGTGGCGGCGATCAAGTTGACCATTTGTTCGGCTTCCGGCTTCACAATCACTTTCGGCGCGAATTGCGGATCGATCAGCACGAGGTCGGCGCCGACAGCGCGAACCTTCTTTAGTCCGTCGCGGATCGCGGTGTCATGGCCGATAATCTGATGATTCCGAATGACCGAATTGGTGCCCAGTTGCCACAACACCAGATCGGGCTTGGCGGCAAGCACCGCCTGGTCGAAGCGCTTGAGCATATCGGCAGCTTCCTCGCCGTTCACGCCGCGATTGAGCACGGTGATCGAAGCAGCCGGGAAATGCTGTTTGAGTTCGACCCCGAGCTGGCTCGGATAGCTATGCGCCGGCGAGCTGGCGCCGGCGCCGGCGGTCGACGACGAACCGATAGCAACAATCGTGACCGGATCGCCGGCCGCCAATTTCTGACCAAGATGCGACAGCGGATAGGCGAGCCGGACCAGGTCGAGCGGCATATCGCACGTCAACGCAGGCGCCTCGGCGCGCGCCGACAGCGGCGTGCCCATAACGACGAGCAGCGCAGCGGCTGCTGCGAGCTTCACTGCCCGGCAGGCTAGATCAGTTCCCGGCAAAAACGTTTCCCCCAACCCCGTCAACGGCCGCCCTCGGCATGCGGCTCGTCTGGTTTGGCCGACTCGACCACAAGATCGGCCAGCAATCGGCCTATGCAATCATGAACTCGCTCGGCTGTGTCAAGCTTTTTGGCGGGATCGTAAAGATTGAAGGTCCCCAAATCGGACCAAAGCTTCATGACGCTGAATCGATCGAACACCGGCACTTCATGTTGCAGTGCAACCCAACGCATGTTTTCCGCATATGTACCAAGAGCAATCATCGAATCCGTGCGCGGGCTGTATTGGGCGTTGACCAAGATCACATCGGCGCCCGCGGAACGGGCAATATTGATCCCCTGATCGAGCGCCGCTCTGAACTGGTCGGCGTCGATCGACTGCATGGCGTCCACGGTTCCGGTTTGCCAGACCAGCAGGGCGGGCTTGGTTGCTGCCAATGCCGGAACCAGCGCTTTCACCATTTCACCGGCAGGACGTTTCGCCTTCACATCGGTCGTGACTTTCACGGTGACGCCCGGCAGTTGCCCGCTGAGCGCCTGTTCCAACCGTGCCGGATAGGCGGTCTTGATGCCGTTCGGCCCCGGCAGAGCCGAGGAACCGGCGCCGAGCACCAGAATATCGAGCCGCTTGGCAGCGATGGCGCGGTTGACCTGCGACAGCGCAAAGTCGCGCTGGACGAGTGGGTCGGCCACGCGGCACTCGGCCGGCTGTTCGGCGCAAACCCGACCGGCCAGCACCAGCAATGCCAGCGAAAATAGAACGCGCGCCGTCATGCGTCGCCCCCCGCGTAACCCGGCTTCATCGTGGGTGGACGCGGTCCCGGTCCTTGTCGCTCCATGCCTCTATACCACGAAATCAAGGCCGCCACGGCCACCATGATGACGATGCCCGTCAGGCTGATGATGACTTGCGACAACAGGCTGTTCGATACCTCCGTGAAGAGAAAGTGAGCGGCGAACGCCAGAAACACGCCCAAGCAGAAGGTTTCGAGCGAATGCTGACCGCAAACGATCGCCGGCCATAGCAGCGGCGATTTCAATCCCTGCCAATTCCGCGGCACGAACCACACCGTGATCACCGCCAATGATAAAAAATGCACAATGCGCAGCACGTCGAGATTGGTTTTATCGATCGGATAGATCGCCTCGCCGACGAATTTCGGCACGAGGGCGCCGAAGCGCGGAAAATACCAGGTCATGGCGATGCCGAATGCAAAAACGATATAGGCGATGGCCAGTCCGATTACCACCGGCGAATTGACCCAGCGCGAAAGCCGTTGCGCGCCGCCGAGCGCGCACCAGGCGCCGAACACGAACAATAATTGCCAGGCAAATGGATTGAACACCCAGGTTCCATTCGGATAGGCCGGGATGCTCCAACCGAACCACCATGTCAGCGAATAAAATACCGCCGAAGCCGCAAGCGCGAGCGAAGGCGTGCGTAACAGCAGCCACAACATCGGCGGAAACCACAACAGCAAGATGATGTAGAGCGGCAACACATCCATGTTCACGGGCTTGAACTTCAGGATAAGCGCCTCAAAAATGGTGACGTCGGGATTCTTGAGGAAATCGAGCACACCCATTTCTTCGCTGAAGAGCGGATTGTTGAAGCTCGATGCGACGTAGGAGATCTCGGCGAGATAGATCACGAACAAGAAGACATGCGCGATATAGATTTGCCAGGCGCGCTTGAGCACGCGGGCGCTGGCCACCGTGAAACCGTGCGTCAACATAGCGCGGCCATATACGAAGGCCGCGGTGTAGCCGGAGATGAAAACGAAAATTTCGGTGGCGTCGGAAAAGCCGTAATTGCGGATCGTGATCCAGCTGACCGCATTGGATGGAATGTGGTCGAGAAAGATCAGCCAGAGGGCAATGCCGCGGAACAGGTCAAGCCGCAGATCGCGTTCGGTTTTGACCTCGGCCATCAACGGCTTTTCTTTCGTGCGGTCTTTCGGCCATAATCTTAAGGCAAAAACACAGGCTCACACGGCGTATTTAAGGCATATAGATAGATGTATCGCGCCGTAACCCGCAAGATCGAGGTCACTGTGACGCCGCGCTTCGTCTCGGAGCGGTCGGCGCCGGACAAAGGCTACTATTTCTGGGCCTATACCATCGACATCGCCAATCTGGGAACCGAGACGGTGCAGCTCAAGACGCGCCATTGGCGCATCACCGACGCTTTCGGGCGGTTGCAGGAGGTCAAAGGCCCCGGCGTGGTCGGCGAGGAACCGACCCTCAAGGCCGGCGAGTTGTTCGAATATACCAGCGGCGTGCCGTTACCGACGCCGTCCGGCTTCATGACCGGCAGCTATGGCATGGTGAGCGCGGCGGGTGAGCATTTCGACATCGAAATTCCCGCGTTCTCGCTTGATTCATCCTACGCCGAGCGCACCATCAATTGACCGCTTCAGCCCGCTTTGGCCTCGACCTCACCCGGCGCGAACACGTAATTGGCGCTGCAGAATTCGCAGGTGACGGAAATCTTGCCGTTCTCGACCATGTGGTCGCGGTCGTCCTGTGAAAAACTTTTCAGCATAGCCTCGACGCTGTCGCGCGAGCATGAACATTCCGCGCGCACCTCGCTGTCGCGGAAGACGCGCACGCCCGGCTCATGAAATAACCGATATACCAGTCGCTCGCTGGAGAGCGACGGATCAATCAATTCGACGTCCTCGACGGTTGAGACCAACGCGCGGCCTTCGACCCAGGCATCGTCTTCTGCAACCGTGTGCGGCACTGTGCCTTCCGGCGCGTCGCCGGGAGGAAGATCGGCAACTCGCGCGCGTTCAGGCGACTTCGGCAAAAACTGCAAAAGAATACCGCCGGCACGCCAGCGGTGGTCGGCGCCACCGGCGCCAGCGCGCAATTCCTCGGCCACCGCCAGCCGCACCCGCGTCGGGATCTGCTCTGAGCGATGAAAATATTCGTGCGCCGCGTCTTCCAGCGACCCGCCTTCCAGCGCAACCAGGCCCTGATAGCGGCTGGTGTCGGGCCCCTGATCGATGGTCATGGCAAGATGACCTTTGCCAAGCAACGCGCCGGCGCCAGCCTTGCCGGCCTCGATCGCCGCGGCGACCCGATCGTTGTCGAAACGCGCGCAGGCCCGTACCTTGCCGGGCGCGGTGAAGTCCACCACCAACATGCGCACCGGACCATCGGTCTGGGTCTGCAAAATGAACCGGCCGTCGATCTTCAAGGCCGAGCCGAGCATGACGGTGAGCACCACCGCCTCGCCGAGAAGCTTGGCCACCGGCACCGGATAAGCGTGTTGCGAAAGTATTTGATCCACGACCGGCCCGAGCCGGACCACACGCCCGCGCAGATCGAGCGAGGCCACTTCAAACGGCATGACGGTGTCGTCGGCGGACGTGGCCGACGGCGCGCGGGTGGGGATGGCGATTTCCGGATTGCTCATCGCACTTATGTAGCGCGCTTGGCGCCGATTGCTACCGCCCGCCGGCGTGCAGGCACCAGGCCAGCAGCCCTTTTTGGGCATGCAGCCGGTTCTCGGCCTCGTCGAACACCACCGATTGCGGGCCGTCCATCACCTCGTCGGTGACTTCCTGGCCGCGATGGGCCGGCAGGCAGTGCATAAACAGCGCGTCCGGCTTGGCTTTCGACATCAGCCGGGCATTGACCTGGTAACGCTTGAGCACGTTGTGCCGGTGCTTGCCGTCGCGGTCGCCCATCGACACCCAGGTGTCGGTCACCACGCAGTCGGCATCCTTGACCGCGGCTTCCGGATCCTCGCTGAACTTGATCGCCGCGCCCGAGGATTTCACCCAGTCCATCAGCCATTTCTTGGGCTTGAGCTCGGCCGGCGTCGCCACCCGCAGCCGGAACTCGAAACGTTCGGCGGCGTGCATCCAGGACGCCAGCACATTATTGGCATCGCCGCTCCAAGCCACCGTGCGGCCCCGGATCGGCCCGCACTTTTCCTCGAACGTCATGACGTCGGCCAGGACCTGGCAGGGGTGCGACCGCCGCGTGAGGCCGTTGATGACCGGTACAGTGGCGTGGCGCGCGATTTCGGCCACCGCCTCATGGTCGAGGATTCGGATCATGATGGCGTCGACATAGCGCGAGAGCACACGCGCGGTGTCGGCCAGCGTCTCGCCGCGGCCAAGCTGCATTTCCTGGGCGGTGAGCAGGATCGCCTCGCCGCCAAGCTGGCGCATGGCGACGTCGAACGACACGCGCGTGCGCGTCGAAGGCTTGTCGAAAATCATCGCCAGCGTCTTGCCGGCGAGCGGTTCGGTCAACACGCCGCGCGCGCGCGCGGCCTTCATGGCGCGGCTGTCGTCGATCATCCCGGCCAAAGTCGGCTTCGGGATGTCGATCAGATCGAGGAAGTGCCGCACGCCGTTTCCGGTCATGTCGCGGCCTCCTGCTTGGCAACGTTACCGGCCTGCCGCGGATGGGCCTGCTCGAGCTTCACGCAAGCGCGATCGATGCGCGTAAATGCCTCCGCGATCTCCTCTTCACCAATGATCAGCGGCGGCAGCAACCGCACCACGTTGTCGCCGGCAGATACCGTGATCATCTTCTCCTTGCGCAATTCGTCCACCATCTCGGACGCCGGCGGCACCATGCGCAGGCCGATCAGCAGGCCTTCGCCCCGCACCTCGGCGATTACCGAGGCGTGGCGGTCCTTGAGCTCAGCCAGCCGTTGTTTGAGCGCCAGCGAATTCTTGCGCACCCGGTCGAGAAAGCCGGCGGCCGTGATCACGTCGAGCATGGCATTGCCGCACGCCATCGCCAGTGGATTACCGCCGAAGGTCGAGCCGTGGGTGCCGGCGGTCATGCCCTTGGAGGCTTCCGCCGTCGCGAGGCAAGCGCCGATCGGAATGCCGCCGCCGAGCGCCTTCGCCACCGCCATGATATCGGGCGTAACGCCGGTGTGCTGATAGCAGAACAGGTCGCCGGTGCGGCCGATACCGGTCTGGATCTCGTCGAAAATCAGCAGCAGACCGTGGTCGTCGCATAATTTGCGCAAGGCGCGCAGGAAGTTGTGCGGCACGACCCGCACGCCACCCTCGCCCATGATCGGTTCGATCATGATGCCAGCAGTCGCTGGGCCGATGGCTTTCTTGGTCGCTTCCAGGTCGGCGAACGGCACCTGATCGAAGCCTTCGACCGGCGGGCCGTAGCCTTCGAGATATTTTTTATTTCCGGTCGCCGCGATCGCGGCCAGCGTCCGCCCGTGGAATGCCCCTTCAAACGTGATGATGCGGAAACGTTCGGGCTTGTCACTGGAGAATTGATAATGACGCGCCATCTTGATCGCACATTCGATCGCCTCGGCGCCGGAGTTCTGGAAAAACACGAAGTCGGCGAAGGTCGCCTGGCACAACCGATCCGCCAACCTTTCGCCTTCTGGAATGCGATACAGATTCGAGACGTGCCAGACCTTGCTCGCCTGATCCTGGAGCGCGCTCACCAGCCGAGGATGGGCGTGTCCAAGAGCATTAACAGCCACGCCGGACGTGAAATCGAGGTAGCGCTCACCCTCAGCCGTGACCAGCCAAGCGCCCTCGCCCCGCTCGAAAGCGAGATCGACACGCGCATAGGTCGGCAATAAATGCGAGTTCACGGCCTGTCTGATCCATCGAACGTTTTCGTCTGTGCATGATCTCTACTAAATTCCAATGTCACTTTTTACGATCATGCACAGGCCGAAAAGAAATGTGCCGCCTCGCCGGGCGGCACTTTTTTCATTCTATTGCAGGGCCTTGCGCTGTCAACACGCCGGACGGGAGCGCCGCCGGCGGACTCAAAATCGCCGCAAGTGCCGATTCTAAAGGAAAACTGTTGGTAGCTGGGCACGAGGGGTTGCAAACGCTTGCACCTGAGTCACTCCATATTGTAGCGTTTTGGATAGCTAGTACGACATCTCGTGCTATCAAGCGTTATCTAGTTCATCCCTGAAGCGTAAGGGGTCGGGCGCACGAAACCGCGTCGGACATCGGGGTGGGATTCTATCTGGGGCCAAAAGCCCCGCGAAAATAAGAAGTTAGCTTCGTTCCAAGTATTGGAACGGCGTGACTGTTAAGGGGAAACCGATGGGCTGGACCGACGAGCGGGTCGAACTCCTCAAGAAATTGTGGGCTGACGGTCTGTCCGCCAGCCAGATCGCGGCAGAACTGGGCGGGATCACCCGCAATGCGGTGATTGGAAAGGTTCATCGGCTCGGACTTTCCGGCCGCGCCAAGAGCCCCTCCTCGACCTCGCCGCGGCCGCGCAAGGCGCGCTCCTCGGGCATGATGCGGGTGCCGCGGGCTTCGATGCGGGGCAATACAGCGCTGGCTTACGAATACGAGATCGAGCCCGAGCCGGAACTCATCGAGATTCCGATTGAGCAAAGGAAAACCTTGCTGCAACTGACCGAAAAGACCTGCCGCTGGCCGATCGGCGATCCGGGCAGCACAGAATTCTTCTTCTGCGGTGGCGAAAACGCCAACGAGCAGCCTTATTGCGCCTATCACGCGCGCGTCGCCTACCAGCCTATGACCGACCGGCGGCGCGACAAGCGGCCTTTCCGCGGCTAGGTCAACTCGCCCGCCCGAAACGGTCATCGAGCGCGTAACCAGCCCCGCGCACGGTACGGATTGGATCGGCCACCTGGCCGCGGTTGATGGCCTTGCGCAGCCGGCCGACATGAACGTCCACGGTGCGCTCGTCGATATAAATGTCGCTGCCCCAGACGCCGTCGAGCAATTGCTCGCGCGAGAACACGCGGCCCGGGCGCTCCATCAGGAATTCCAGCAGTCGATATTCGGTCGGGCCAAGGTCGATCGGGCGACCGTTGCGGGAAACACGCTTCTTTTCGCGGTCGAGCTCAAGATCGCCGATGTTCAGCATCACCGCCACCCGCTCGGGATTGGCGCGGCGCAATAGCGCGCGTACACGAGCCAGCAGTTCCGGCACCGAAAACGGCTTGACGATGTAGTCGTCAGCTCCAGTGGCGAGCCCGCGCACCTTTTCGCTCTCTTCGCCGCGGGCGGTGAGCATAATGATAGGCAACTGCCGGGTTTCCGGCCTTGCACGCAAGCGCCGACACAGTTCGATGCCGGATAGGCCTGGCAGCATCCAGTCGAGCACCACTAAATCCGGGCTGCTCTCCTTGAGGCGGGTATCGGCATCGTCGCCGCGCGCGGCGGTCTCGACCTCGTAACCCTCGGCTTCGAGGTTGTAGCGCAACAGCATGGTCAGAGGCTCTTCGTCCTCGACAATCAGGATGCGCGCGTTCATACCGCCTGGCTCCATTATCTATCGCCGGCTGAGCGCAGTGCCGCGATTGTTGTGGTATCGCCCTTCGGCCGTTGATCGGCGATCGGTCGACCTTCGATGACGTAGTGTACCGTCTCGGCAATGTTGGTGGCGTGATCGCCCATGCGCTCGATATTCTTGGCGCAGAACAGCAGATGGATACAGAACGTAATGTTGCGCGGGTCTTCCATCATATAGGTCAGAAGCTCGCGGAATACCGACGTGCAAACCGCGTCGATTTCCTCGTCTCCCCGCCATACCGCCATCGCCTTGCTGTCATCGCGGCGGGCATAGGCGTCGAGCACGGCTTTCATCTGACCGAGCACCATGTCAGCCATATGTTCGACGCCGCGGATCAGCTTGGGGGGCGGAAATTCGGCATTGAGCGCGATCACGCGCTTGGCGATGTTCTTGGCGAGGTCGCCGATGCGTTCCAGATCGTTGGCGATCCGCAGCGCACCGACGATTTCGCGCAGATCGACCGCCATCGGCTGCCGGCGGGCGATGGTGAGGACCGATTTTTCCTCGATCTCGCGCTGTAACGTGTCGATATTGGCGTCGGCTTGCGTGACGCGTTGCGCCAGCGCGTTGTCGCGCTTGGCCAGCGCATCGACCGAGTTGGCGACTTGCTTCTCGGCAAGTCCGCCCATTTCCGCGACCATGCGTCCGAGGTCTTGCAGGTCGGTGTCGAAGGCCTTGGCCGTGTGCAAATCAGTCATTGTTGTTGTCCTTCAGTCGCAGTCACGCGACTAGCCGAAGCGACCGGTTATATAGTCCTGAGTGCGGCGATCGTTAGGTGTCGTAAACATGTGCGACGTGTCGCCGTATTCGATCAGCTCGCCGAGATACATAAAGGCCGTGAAGTCGGATACGCGTGCGGCCTGCTGCATGTTGTGGGTGACGATGGCGATCGTGTAGTCGTCCTTGAGCTCGTCGATCAATTCCTCGATCTTGGCGGTCGAGATCGGGTCGAGCGCCGAGCACGGCTCGTCGAACAAGATCACCTCCGGGCGCACCGCAACGGTGCGGGCAATACACAGCCGTTGCTGCTGACCGCCGGATAACGAAAGCCCGTTGGCATTGAGCTTATCCTTGACCTCTTCCCATAGGGCGGCGCGCTGCAGGGCATGTTGCACACGGCCTTCCAGGTCGGATTTCGGCAGCCGTTCATACAGTCTGATTCCGAAGGCGATATTCTCGAAAATCGTCATCGGGAACGGCGTCGGCTTCTGGAAAACCATGCCGACCTTGGCGCGCAACAGATTGAGATCCTGCGAGGGCGCCAGGATGTCCTCGTCGTCGAGTCGGACCTGTCCGGTGGCGCGCTGATTTGGATAAAGATCGTACATGCGGTTGAGGATGCGCAGCAGCGTGGACTTGCCGCAGCCGGACGGGCCGATGAACGCGGTCACCTTGCCCTGGTACAGCGAACAGTTGATGCTCTTCAGGGCGCGATGATCGCCATAAAAGAAATCGAGGTCCCGGATCGATATCTTTTCCTGCAGGCCGTCGATGTTGGTCGCGGCGTGGGTAACGGTCGGGACCGTGAACGTTGCAACACTCATGATGATTTTCTCTGTGCCGTGAGGATCCGGGCGATGATGCTCAAAGTGAGCACTGCGAGAGTGATGATCAGCGCGCCTGTCCAGGCCAGTTTCTGCCAGTCCTTATAGGGACTGAGCGCAAACTGGAAGATGACAACCGGCAGGCTCGAAACCGGTTGATTGAAATTGAGACTCCAGAACTGATTATTGAGCGAGGTGAACAGCAGGGGCGCGGTTTCGCCGCTGATACGCGCGACCGCCAGCAGCACACCGGTGATCATGCCGGCCCGCGCCGCGCGATAGGCTACTTTGGTGATCATCAGCGCGCGTGGTAGGCCGATCGAGGCGGCGGCCTCGCGCAAAGTATCAGGCACCAGCGTGAGCATGTCCTCGGTGGTGCGTACCACAACCGGCACCACGATCACGGCTAGCGAGACCGCGCCGGCCCAGCCGGAAAAATGCCCCATCTGCGCGACCATGATTTCGTAGACGAATAGTCCGACCACGATCGAAGGCGCGCTAAGCAGAATGTCGTTGATGAAGCGCACCACCATGGTCAATTTGTCGTAGCGGCCGTACTCCGCCATATAGGTGCCGGCCAACATGCCGAGCGGCGTTCCCAGCGCCACCGCGATCACCGTCATGACCAGGCTGCCGACAATCGGATTGAGCAACCCGCCCGCGGAGCCCGGCGGCGGGGTCATCTCGGTGAAGACCGCAAGCGATAGGCCGCTGAAGCCTTCCCACAATAGCACGGCCAGGATCAGCACCAGCCAACTCAGGCCGAACGCGGTCGCGCCGAAGGACAGTCCCATCGTGATGACGTTGCGGCGGCGGCGGCTGGCGTAGAGCGGGCTTGAGGCGCCTGAAATCATGACCATGCTCAGGCTCCGATCCGTGCGTTGAGCCGCATGAGCATCAAGCGAGCAAGGGCGAGCACGATGAACGTGATCACGAACAGGATGAGACCGAGCGCGATCAAGGACGAGGTATAGAGATCGCCAACGGCTTCGGTGAATTCGTTGGCGATGGTGGCCGAAATCGTCGTGCCCGGCGCCAAGATGGAAGCGGAAATGCGGTGCGCGTTACCGATGACGAAAGTCACCGCCATGGTTTCTCCCAGCGCCCGGCCAAGACCCAGCATGACCCCGCCGATGACGCCGACGCGGGTAAACGGCAGAACGACATAGCGCGCCACTTCCCAGGTCGTGCAGCCCAGCCCATAGGCCGCCTCCTTGAGCACCGGCGGCACCGCCTCGAATACGTCGCGCGAGATCGACGTGATGAACGGCAAGACCATGATGGCCAGGATCAGGCCGGCGGTCAGGATGCCGATGCCATAGGGCGGACCTTCGAACAGAGTTGAAAGTACCGGTACGTGGCCGAATATCGTGATCAGGAACGGCTGCACGTATTGCTGCAGAAACGGCGCGAACACGAATAGTCCCCAGATGCCGTAGATGATGCTGGGAATGCCGGCGAGCAACTCGATGGCGATGCCGATCGGACGGCGCAGCCACATCGGGCACAGTTCGGTCAGAAACAGCGCGATGAACAGGCCGACCGGCACCGCGATCAGCATGGCAATGATGGAGGTGACGATGGTGCCGTAGATCGGCGCAATAGCGCCGAATTTCTCGGTGACCGGGTTCCAGGTCTCATCGACCAGGAACCGGAAGCCGAAGGTATGCAGCGCCGGCAGCGAACCATAGACCAGCGAGACGATGATACCGCCAAGGATGACAAGAACGGTAATGGCAGCGGCGCGGGTCAAATTGCGGAACGCCGCGTCACCCAGGCGCAGCCGCCCAAGAACCTTGGCGCGATCGACCTGCTCGGCGACCAAAATGCCATTGCCTTGCAACGCAACGTCAACCACGGGTCGCCTCCCGGCGGGTTGCATTCAGCTCTCCCATTGGCTCAAGCGCATATCCGGGAGAGCCACTCAAGCGGTCCACTGGCCACATGACAAGCCGCCTTGTGAGCGGCGGTGGACAAGGAAAGGGCGCCAAACAGACCGAGTTGCCGGCGCCCTTTCCCATAGTCGTCGGATCAGAACACCGGCTTGCCGGACGAGTCCTTGACTTCGGCCTTCCAGTACTTCTCGACGTCGGCGGCAACGTTCGCCGGCATCGGCACGTAGTCGAGGCTCTCGGCCATCTTGGCGCCGTTCTTGTATGCCCAGGCGAAGAATTTCAGCGCTTCGCCGGTGGCCGCCGGATCGACCGGGTGCTTGTAGACCAGAATCCAGGTCGCCGCCGTCATCGGCCAGGACTGGTCGCCGGGCTGGTTGGCGAGGATCACGCCGTAACCGGGCTGCGATTTCCAGTTGGCGTTGGCCGCCGCGGCCTGGAACGCTTCCGAGGTCGGCGCGACGGTTTTGCCGGCCTTGTTGATCATCTTGGTGAAGGTCAGCTTGTTCTGCAGGGCATAGGCATACTCGACGTAGCCGACCGAACCCTTGGTGTTGCCGACATTGTTGGCGACACCTTCGTTACCCTTGGCGCCGATGCCGACCGGCCACTGCACCGAGGTATTGGCGCCGACCTTCGACTTCCAGTCGGCACTGACGTCCGACAGATAAGTGGCGAAGTTGAACGTGGTGCCCGAACCGTCCGAACGATGCACGACGGCGATCGCCTGGTCCGGCAGCTTGGCGCCGGGATTGAGCTTCTGGATCGCCGGATCGTTCCACTTCTTGATGTCGCCCATGAAGATCTTGGCGAGCGTCGCGCCGTCGATGGTCAGATCGCCGGCCTTGATGCCGTCGAGATTGACCACGGGCACGATGCCGCCCATCACCATCGGGAACTGAGCGAGACCGACTTCGTCAAGCTCCTTGCCGGGAAGCGGCGCGTCGGACGCGCCGAAGGTCACGGTCTTGGCTTTGATCTGCTTGATGCCGCCGCCGGAACCGATCGACTGATAGTTCAGCCCATTGCCGGTTTCCTTCTTATAGGCGTCGGCCCACTTGGCATAGATCGGATAGGGAAATGTGGCACCGGCGCCGGAAATGTCGGCGGCGTTGGCCGGAACGAATGCAGCGGCGGCAATGAAACCAGCGGCTGCCAATGTCGTCCAGTGTTTCACGGGTTCTCTCCATGTTTGCGGCCAAAGGCATCCGCGGGCCTTGGCGCCCGCAGTCTCCACCTTCGCGCCCTTGGTCCGGGCGGCCGCTGTTGCTTTAAGACGCGCTCCAAGACTGAGCTTCGGACTGGGTTTTCTGCTTGTTGGATCGAGGAGTTCCGAAGTCGTGGTCAGCCTTAGGCGTCGCATGTCACCGTTCTATAAAGGTTGGGTGACAGTCACATGACAAGATAACCGACTGATTTTTATGAAAAATCTTCCGCTGGCGCCGAATCGCCGGTGGGTAAAGGCAGGTGCATGATGAAGGTGGCGCCCTCGCCCGGCGTGCTGTCGATGCTCAAGCGGCCGCCATGGTGGTTGAGTACGTGCTTGACCAGCGCCAAGCCCAATCCGGTACCGCCCTGCGCCCGGCTGTCGGCGACATCGACCCGGTAAAACCTTTCGGTCAGCCGCGGCAGATGCTCAGGGGCGATGCCCGGCCCGTAGTCGCGCACCGCCAGGCGGGCCTCGGGGGCACCGCCGCGGGTCTGGCTGCGCGCCAGCGTGATATCCACCCGCTTGCCGGCGGCGCCATATTTGAGCGCGTTCTCCACCAGGTTCTCGAGCGCGCGGATCAATTCGTCGCGGTCGCCCAGCACGATCAACCGGTCTGACGATGCGGCAACTTTGATCGCGACGTCGCGATCGCGCGCCAGCGTTTGCAAACCGTCGGCCACCTGCTTCACCACCGGCGCCAGATCGAGCGGCGTGTTCGGATGCAAATGCGCGTTGAGCTCGATGCGCGAGAGCGAGAGCAGATCGTCGATCAATCGGGCCATGCGGGTAGCCTGACCCTGCATGATTGCTAGAAATTTTTCGCGCGCAGCCGGATCGCTCCTGGCCGGCCCCTGCAACGTCTCGATGAATCCGAGCAACGCCGCCAGCGGCGTGCGCAGTTCATGGCTGGCATTAGCGATGAAATCGGCGCGCATCTCTTCAACCCGGCGCAGCGGGGTGAGATCGTTGAACGTCATCAGCAGGATGTCGGAAAGCGCGCTGCCTACATTCGCCAATCTGACCGGCGTCACAAAGGCTTCGAACCAACGATCGAGCGGTACGCGCTCAAAAAACTCAACCCGTTGCGGTGTCCAGCTTGTGGCTGCGCGCCGGATGGCGTCGACCAATTCGGGCATGCGCAACGTGATCAAGGCCGCTTCGCCGCTGCGCAGCGACGGCGCAATCGCAGCAGCAGCCGCATTAAAGGTAACGACGCGGCCGTCGCGGTCGAGCACAATTGCCGGTCCGGGCAATCCGCCGATCAGCGATTCGATCAGCGACGCCTGCGGATGCACAGAGGGGCTGCTGATTGGCAACATCCGGCCGATATTCGGGTCCGCGCCGAGCCTGCCAAGCAACGCAAGCCACGCCCCGCGAAGACGGCTTGGCCAATCCGCGCCGCGCGGCAGATTTGCACTGTTGTCTTCGCTCGCCATGATTAGTCGGCGCCGGTTTTCTTACTGGTTTTCGTAGTCTCTATCTCGCTGCGTATCGGCGCGCTCGCCTTCACCGCTTTCGGCTTTCCCTCGGCCCGCGATCCGCCCATGTTGAGCACGATTTCGCGCGTGCCCAAAATGGTCAGCGCGATAACGAAGGGCACGAAATAATAAAGCAGCCGAAACAAGAGCAGTCCCGCCAGCAAATCCTCCTTGTCGAATTGCCACAATGCCACCAGCATGGCGGCGTCAAAGACACCGATGCCGCCGGGCGCGTGGCTCGCAAAGCCAAGCATGGTTGCCGACACAAACACCACCGCCAGCGTCACAAAACCGATGTTCGGCCCGCTCGGCAACAACATGTACATGGCAAGCGCGCAGCAGACGAGATCGAGAATGCCGATAGCGATTTGCAGCAACGTCGACGGCCCGCTCGGCAAATTAACTTGCCATTCCCCGCGCCCGATTTGGCGCGGGGCGCTCCAGACCCAGCCCAGATAAGATGCAAGGATCAGCAGGCTTGCACCGGCCAGACACCGGTTCACCCAGTCCGGAAGCCGGTCGAGCAATCCCAGCGCCTGCGGCGTGTGCGCGACACCGAGACCCAGCACAGTCGCGTTGCCGAGCCAGAAAGTCAGGCCGGCCACGAAGCAGATCTTCGCCACCTCGATGGCGTCGAGGCCATAGGCCGAATAAATGCGGTAACGCACAGCGCCGCCGGAAAACACGGTAGCGCCGATGTTGTGACCGATCGAGTAGCTGGTGAATCCGGACAGCGCCGCGATCCGATAGGGAATCTCGTTGCGGCCAATCGTGCGCAACGCAAACAGGTCGTAAAATGTAAGCGTGAAATAGCCGGCCGCGACGAAAGCGGCGGCGGCGGCGATATGGCGTTTATCCGTCGCCTTCAGCGCCGCGATCACCTCGTCGACGTCGGTGTCGTGCAGCATGTGAATCAGCACCACAACCGCCACGGTGATGATGGTCAGGCTGAGCAACACGCCGATCCGATTCCAGCCGATCGTGTTCTGGAAAAATCGCGCCCCCGCGCGCAGCCAATTGAACATTCTTCCTCCGCCTCGGCGTCACGGTCCCCGGTTTATCCGAGAATTAGATTTCTTATAACGCCTCACGCCCCGACAGCGCGCTATGCAACCCCCGTAGCAGAACACACACCCGGGCGCGAGTGTACTGCCGCCATGCCCTACGATCTGGTAGCTTGCACGGTAAATGGCCGCCGCGTCGCGAAGTCGGACCGCTACGGATGGAACCATAGCCTCTACGGAGTGACTCCATGAGCGATATCGATCGTTCTTTGCCCCGCCGTACGGTGCTGCAAGGCACCGGTATTGTCGCCGGTATCGGCATTGGCGCCGGCCTGCTCTCGGGCTTTTCGACCGCCGCGCAGGCGCAAGCGGCGCCGGCCGGTGGCGATATCTGGCACCAAGAGTACTGGGCGAAGAAGGGCGACGTGAAGCTCAATCTTTGGCGCAAACGCATCGGCGCGCCCAAGTCCGGCGAAACGCCTCTGCCTGTCGTGTTCCTGGTGCACGGATCGTCGAACTCTGCGCGCTCGTCCTACGACCTTACCGTGCCCGGCAAACCCGAATATTCGCTCATGAACGTGCTGGCGCGTTACGGCTATGACGTCTGGACCATGGACCATGACGGCTACGGCTACTCCGGTTCATCAGGCAACAATTCCGACATCGCCAGCAGCGTCGAGGACATCAAGGCCGCGATGCCGGTCGTGACAAAGGAGACCGGACAGCAAAAGGCGCATTTCTACGGCACCTCATCGGGCGGCATCCGCGCCGCGGCCTATGCCCAGGTGCAGCCCGAGCATGTAGGCCGGCTGATACTCTGTGCCTTTACCTACAAGGGCAACGGCGCGGCCGAGATCGAGCGGCGGCGCAAGAAAATCGACACGCTGCGCGCCAGCCCGCGCCGCAAGCGCGACGCCGCGATGATCCGCTCAATCTTTACACGCGACGGACACCCTTCGTTCTACGACCCGGCGATGGTCGACGCGCTGATCGCCGATGAGATGAAATTTGGCGATCAAGTGCCGAGCGGCACCTATCTCGACATGGCGGCGAACTTGCCGATCGTCGATCCCAAGAAAGTGCTATCGCCTGTGCTAATGCTGCGCGGCGAGTTCGACGGCAACTCGACCAATGACGATCTGCTCGACTTCTATCGTCAATTGCCGAACGGCGACCGCCAGTTCGTCATTCTGCCGCAGATCGCGCACAGCGCGGGCTACAGCAAAAACCGGCATCTGCTCCATTACGCCATGCACAACTTCCTGGCCGCTCCGGCGCCGACAGCGGCGTAGTAAGCCGCTCGGCTTATTCGGCAGCGAAGAATTCCCGCAGCGCTGCGATGGTTTCGGCCGGCGCTTCCTCGGACAGATAATGTCCGCTCGGCACTGTTTTGGCGGCAACGATGTTGGATGCGTAGCGATGCCAAATCTCGCCGGGGCTGGATTTGCTATTGCGTCCCACCCCTCCGGTCGCACCCCATAAAATGAGCGCCGGACATTCGACCTTCCGCCCGGCATCGAAATCCCTGGTGTCCATGGCAAGATCGATGCTGGCCGCGGCACGGTAGTCTTCACAGATGGCGTGGATGGTTTCCGGATTGCGGAAACAGCGCTTGTATTCGGCAAGCGCCCCCGGATCGAAGAAACTCAGACCTTGTTTTGTTTTTGCCAATTTCTTCTCGATGAACCAATCAGGGTTGGCCCCCATCATTTTTTCCGGCAGTGGCGCGGGTTGGATGTTGAAAAACCAATGCCAGGAGAACGTCGCCCACTGCATATTGATGTTGTTGTACAAATGATGCTGCGGGATAATGTCCATGATCGCAGCGCGGGTCACGGATGCGGGGTGATCAAGGCACATGCGATGCAGTACACGTGCCCCTCGGTCATGTCCGGCGGCGTAAAATTCGTCAAATCCGAGCGCCGCCATCACCTCGACCTGGTCCTGCGCCATGGCGCGGAACGAATAGCCGGCATGGTCGTCGCCGCCGGGCGGCTTTTCGCTGTCGCCGTAGCCGCGCAAGTCCGTGCAGACCACGGTGAATTCGCGCGCCAGCGCAGGCGCGACCTTGAGCCACGACAGATGCGTGAACGGATTGCCGTGCATCAGCAGCAGCGGCGGCCCGCTGCCGCCGGTGACGGTCACGATGCGCGCGCCGCTGGTCTTGATCTCGCTACGCTTGAAGCCCTCAAGCACGTACGTGCCTCCTTGACCCTCTTATTGGCATTCAGATTAGCAAAAACGTCACAGCCGCCACGGAATTTTAGCCAAAAGGGAGAGGAAAATAGCCATTTGCCTCGCTTTAGCTTGCGGAAAGAGGGCGGAAAAGAGGAAACTGCGAGTTCCCTTTGAACCTGGTCGCCCCCGCCCGCGACATATCCACGAGCCGATTAGCCTGCGATGCAAACGACTTCGGACGAAGTTCTGATCGCACGGATCGCAGGCGGCGACCGGCTCGCCATGCAGGTGCTGTTCGCCCGGCATCACGTTCGAGTGTACCGGTTCGTTCTGCGTCTGGTGCGCAACGAGGCGACGGCGGAGGACTTGATCAGCGAGGTGTTCCTCGACGTCTGGCGGCAAGCCGGCAAGTTCGAGGGCCGCTCGGCGGTCTCGACATGGATGCTGAGCATCGCGCGCTTCAAGGCCTTATCTGCCTTGCGGCGCAAGCCCGAGCAGGAACTGGATGAGGAGACGGCGGAGCAGATCGAGGACCATGCCGACACGCCTGAGACCGCTCTGGCGAAAAAGGACAAGGCCGCGGTGTTGCGGCAGGCCTTGAGCAAACTGTCGGCGGACCATCGGGAGATCGTGGATTTGGTTTACTACCATGAGAAGTCGGTGGAGGAAGTCGCGGAAATTGTCGGCATCCCGGAAGCGACCGTGAAGACCCGGATGTTCTACGCCCGCAAGAAGTTGTCGGAAATCTTGAAGGAACAAGGAATCGATCGAGGTTGGCCATGAATACGGATAACAAAGAAAAAATCGCGCACGAGGAAATCGAAAGCCTGCTGCCCTGGCACGCCGCCGGCACGCTGAGCCGCCGCGACTCGCAGCGCGTCGAACAGGCGCTGGCCAACGATCCGGAACTTGCCCGCCGCTTCGCGATGGTGCGCGAGGAACTCGGCGAAACCATTCTGCTCAACGAGACGCTGGGCGCGCCTTCGGGCCGCGCCATGGAAAAATTGTTCGCCAAGATCGACGCCGAGCCGGCGCGCCGGCAGGCGACGTCGCTCAATCTCGGCGCGCGCGTCGCGGAATTCTTTGCAAGCTTCAGCCCGCGCACCCTAGCTTACGCCGGTAGCGCCGCCGCGCTCGCCATTCTGCTGCAAGCGGGAATCATCGCCAGCGTGATGATCAAGGAAACGAAAACGACCGGCTACGAGACCGCATCCGCCCCGGCTACCGACCCCGGCGTCGGCGCCTTCACGATCATACGCTTTGCACCGCAAGCTTCTTCAGACGACATCACGAAGTTCCTCGAAGCCAACAAGCTGCAAGTCGCGTCCGGCCCAATGCCCGGCGGACTCTACAAGGTCCGCGTCTCGATGACCGGGCTGCCGAAGGGCGAACTCGCCAACATCGTCAAGAAGCTGCAGGAAGACAAGGTCGTCGGCTTCATCGCCACCGCCGAATGAGATAGACTTCTTGCAGAGGGCCCACCATGCGCGGATATCGTAGCGCTTTGCTCTGCCTCGCCGCCGTGGCGGCGCTGGCCTTCGCCGCCGATACCGCTTTCGCGCAGAAAGTCTTCAGCCGCGGCCCGGCCAAGAATGTCGCCGTGAAAGGGCCGGTGCGCGGCGCATCGCAAAATATCGGGGTGAAAGGCCCGACGCGTGGCGTCTCGACGCCGAATGTCGCTGCGCGAGGCCCCTCGCGCGGCGGCTGGACTGGCCGCGGCCGCAATTTCGGCGGTGGTAATTATTCTCGCAGCTATACCGGCGGGTATTTCGCGCCAGATTTGCCGTCGTTGCCGCCGGGCGCCGTACAAGACATGGACGGCGGCAACATCGACAATGGGCCACCGGGGACAAACCGGGGACCGCAGCACGCGGCGCGCAACACCGGCAATATGCCGCCGGCTAATGAGCGCCGCTATGTACCCGACGAAGTGGTGCTCGAAATTCCCAATACCGTGAGCCCGGCGCAGATCAACGCCCTGCAAACCCGCTTCCGGCTGACGCGCCTCGACCAGCAAAGCTTCCAGTTGACCGGCACCACGCTGTACCGCTGGCGCATTCCCAGCAATGTCTCGGTGCCGAGAGCGGTGCGAGCGCTCGGAGGCGATGCGCGCGTTGCGGCGGTGCAGCCGAACTATCTGTTCACGATGCAGGGCGACGAATCCAAATCGATGAGCGAAGGCGACCCGGCGCAATACGAACTCGCCAAGCTGCATCTGCCGCAGGCGCACGCGCTCGCCAAGGGCGACAAGGTCCTGGTGGCCGTCATCGACTCGGGCGTCGACGCCGGTCATCCCGATCTCGCCGGCGCGATTGCCGAAACCTACGACACGCTGTCGCCGCCGTTCACGCCGCATAAGCACGGCACCGCGATCGCCGGCCTGATCGCGGCGCACGGCAGACTGATGGGCGCGGCGCCGGGCGCGCGCATCCTGGCGATCCGCGCCTTCAATCCATCCGACAAAGGCGCCGACGGCACCACGTTCAACATCCTCAAGGCGCTGGACTGGGCGGCGGCGCACGACGCGCGCGTCATCAATATGAGCTTTGCCGGACCTTCCGATCCCGTCCTCCGCCGCAGCCTGGAAGCCGCGCACAACAAGGGCATCGTGCTGGTCGCGGCCGCCGGCAATGCCGGCGCGAAGTCGCCGCCGCTCTATCCCGCCGCCTATCCAATGGTGATCGCGGTGACGGCGACCGACGCCGACGACAAATTGTTCGAGCAGTCCAACCGCGGCAGCTACATCGCGGTGGCGGCGCCGGGCGCGCAGATTTTGGTGGCCAACCCCGGTGGCGCCTATGAAATGTCATCCGGCACGTCCTATTCGGCGGCCGAAGTGAGCGGCATCGTCGCGCTGATGCTCGAGCGCAAAGGCGACCTTTCGCCCGACACTGTGCGCGCCATTTTAATGGCAACCGCCAAGGATCTCGGACCCAAGGGCATCGACCCGATGTTCGGCGCCGGCCTGGTCGATGCCTATGGCGCGCTGATGGCGGAAGAAGCACCGGTAACGGCGGCGCCGCCGCCGGTCGAGCGCGTTAGCACTGAAGCGCACTGAACTTTCACGCCCTTTCTCGCGCCCTTGCGATTGATCTGAAAAGCGGCCATTTACTGGCGCATGTCTGCCAATGACCAGCCGCCGATGCCGCTGCGCGTGACGCGCAAAGACGAGATTGCCGACGGCATTCATCTGTTCGAATTCCGTCGCGCGGATGACCAGCCGCTGCCGGAATTCACCGCCGGCGCGCATATCGCGATCAACGTGCCGGGCGGGCTGCTGCGGAAATACTCGCTGTGCAACGACCCGGCCGAGCGCGACCGTTATCTGGTCGCGGTCAAGCGCGAGACCAATGGCCGCGGCGGCTCGGCCAACCTGATCGACCGCGTTCAGGCGGGAGACACGCTGACGGTGGCGGCGCCAGTCAACGATTTCGGCCTGCCGCCGCGCGCGCAGGATTTTCTGTTCATCGCCGGCGGCATCGGCATCACGCCGATGATGGCGATGATCCGCGAAGTGCGCGCGCAGAACAAGCGCTTCCGGCTGTTCTACTGCACGCGCTCGCCGGAGACGACGGCGTTCCGCGACGAGCTGGACGCGCCGGAATTCAAGGACAGCGTCGTCATCCATTACGACGGCGGCGACCCGGCCGCCTCGCTCGACTTGAAGCCGGTCCTCGCGGAGCGAAAGAACCGCGAGCATCTTTATTGCTGCGGTCCGCGCCCGCTGATGGAGGCGGTGCGCGCCATGACCGACCATTGGTCGCCGACCGCGGTGCATTTCGAGGCCTTCAGCGAGGCCGAGACGCATAAGGCCACCGACACGCCGTTCAAGGTGAAACTGGCGCGCTCGGGCGCGCTGCTCGACGTGCCGACCGACAAGACGATCCTGGAAGTTCTGCGCGCGCACGGCCTCGACGTGCCGAGCTCATGCGAGACCGGCACCTGCGGCACCTGCCGCACCAAATTGCTCACGGGCGAAGCCGATCACCGCGACCTCGTGCTGGCCGAGCACGAGCGCAAGGACACCATCATGATTTGCGTGTCGCGGGCGAAGGGGGAGGAAATTACGATTGATCGCTGAAATTTAGTGGCGCGCCGGCCAAACTCGCTAGGCAGCGGCCAGCACGGCTCTCTTAACGGCCTGCGGCAAGGCGATCGAGCGGAAGAACGTCTTCGGATAAAGGTAGCCAGCCCCGGACTCATCGACGATCCGGAGCAGACCGTGTTTTTCAGCAGTCGCATCGCGGAGCGCAACGTAAATTTTCCGCTTCTCGAGCGACGCCGAATAGCCGGCATTGCCGACGCACACGACCAACTGTCTTGGTTGTTTTGCCATGTTTCGTTTCAAAGCAGGTGGGCTACTTGGATCGCTCGAACACCAGCGTCGAGACCGCCATTTCGCCGCTGATCGGATTTTTCATCAACGCGGTATGAATCGTGAGGCGATTACCGTCGAGCGACAGAAAGCGCGTCTGACTGGTGCCGGTCCACTCCTCGTTCCACGCCATGTCGACCTTATTCACCATTTTCAGGCCCTTCGGATTATCCGGGTCCGGCGAAAACGTAGCCAGTCCCGAATAAGCCAGCTCGCTTTTTTGCAAAGCGGCGAATTCCTCCGTCGTCTTCGCGGGTTTTCGCCCCTCCGCGGTTGCGATGTAAGTGAACCGGTGGTCCGGCGTGAGGATCATCAGACCGTTCGGATGAGCACCGAGATTGTTGACGACCTTATCGCTGCCCGCCACCTGCCGCACGTTCGACAACAGCTTCCAGGTGCCGACAACATCCTGCGGCTCAAGCGCCCATGCCGGACTTAGCCCGCTTATCATCAGAGCTATGCCAATCGCGGTGACAAAAATTTCATAGGTCCCCCCATTGCTTCTGCCCTACCAGCATTATCCGGGACTCACCCACGCGCAAGTGGGGAACAGGGCAACACATTACGCACACGAAATTGGGGCCCTGGATTCCCGCTTGCGCGGGAATGAGCGGAATTTGGTTGGCGCGCCCGGAGAGATTCGAACTCCCGACCCTCAGATTCGAAGTCTGATGCTCTATCCAGCTGAGCTACGGGCGCTTGCGTTGACCTTATCAGAGTCCGGCGCGCTCAAGCCACCGGCACGCCCAGGATCTCTTCGAACCGCGCGCGAAAAGCCGGCCAGATTTCCGGATTGACCAGGCGCGGCGGCCGGCCGCCCTTGAGCAGGCCGACGACCTGCTCGGCGCCTTCGGCGGCAACCGCCCGGCGCGCTTCAACCGTCACGCCGGCCGTGTGATAGGTCGCGATCACGTTGTCGAGCGTCAGCAACGGATGGTCCAGCGGCGGCGGCTCGTTCTCCCAGACGTCGAGCCCGGCGCCGGCGAGATGCCCGGACTTGAGCGCGTCGAACAGCGCCGCCTCGTCATGGATGCCGCCGCGCGCGGTGGTCACGAACCGCGCGCCCTTCTTCATCCGGGCGAGCGCCCGCGCATCGATCATCCCCATCGTCTCGCCGGTGCGCGGACAATGGATCGATACGATGTCCGATCGCGCAAGCAATTCCTCGAACGTCACCGAACGCGCGCCGCGGCGGGCGATTTCCTCCGCCGCGACGTAAGGGTCATAGGCCAGCACGGTCATGCCAAAGGCCTGCGCCAGGCGCGCGACCCGCGTGCCGACATGGCCGATGCCGACGATGCCGAGCGTTTTTCCGCCAATTTCGCTTCCCATCAGGTCTTCACGCGTGAAGCCGCGCTCGCGCCGCAGCCGCCGGTCGTTTTCGGCGATCCGCTTGGACAGCGCCAGCATCAGGCCGAGCGTATGCTCGGCGACCGCCGGCGCGTTCATGCCGGCCTGGTTGACGACGATGACGCCGGCCTTGCCGCAGGCCTCGACATCGACGGTGTCGTAGCCGGCGCCGCTCATCGAGGCGCAGAGCAGCTTCGGGCAGCGTTGCAGCAGCTCGCCGGTCACGAACCACCGGCGCGGCAGCTCGTCCTTCGCCGACGAAATCATGTAGACGTGCGCCTCCTCGAGCGCGGTCCAGGCGAGACTCTCGGCGCCCGCCCGCGCGCAGGTGCGCAGATCGATATCGTCTTCGCGCGCGAACCGCTCGGCCATTGCCGGATGGTAGGGAAAATCAAATCGAACGACGATCTTCAGGTTGGCGGGCATGGCTGATCTGTTCCTGAGAACGCATTGAAGTGTAATGCAGGACGCGATTTGCTGCTATCTTGTCCGCCGGACCGGGGAGACCTGAGAATGGCAACGACCGTCGAAGTGCTGGCCGCGGCGTTCAAGGATGCCGGCACGCCGTTCATCGTCGGCCATCCGGGCGGCGAGTCGGTCGAGCTGATGGAAGCGGCGCGCCAGCGCCAGATGCGTTTTCTGCTGATGAAACAGGAAGTGGCCGGCGCCATGCTGGCCTCGACCTGGGGCGACATCACCGGCAGCCCGGGCATTTGCCTGTCGACGCGCGGGCCCGGCGCCACCAACATGGTCAACGGCGTGGCGTATGCGTTCCTCGACCGCTCGCCGCTGATCGCGATCACCGATTCCTATTCGCGCCCGACCTACGAGACCGGCTTGCGCCAGCGCATCAATCAGCTCGCGGTCTACGAGCCGATCGTGAAATGGAGCACGACCATCGACGCCAAGACCGTGCGCCAGCAGGTGCGCCGCGCCATGCGCACGGCTACGGCAGCGCCGCCCGGCCCGGTGCATTTCGAATTTCCGCAGAGCGAGACCACGCGCGCGGCCGGCGACTACGTGTCCGAGCCGCCGCTGATGCCGAACTGGATCACGCCCGGCCCGGACCGCGCCGACCTCAAGCCGGCGCTCGATATGCTCGCGCGGGCCAAGCGGCCGATCCTGATTGCCGGCCTCGGCGTCTACTGGTGCGGCGCTTCGGCCGAATTCGTAAAATTCGCCGAACGGCTGGGCGCGCCGGTGCTCACCACCACCAAATGCAAGGGCATGATCCCGGAGGATCATCGCTTGCGCGCCGGCTGCATCATCGGCGGTCTGATCGAGCGCAAGCTGGTGATGGAAGCCGACCTGATCGTCACCGTCGGACTCGACGCGGTCGAACTGCAACCCAAGCCGTGGCCTTACACGCTGCCGGTGCTGGCGCTGTCCTCGGTGCCGAGCGTCGATGCGCTGGTGCCGGCCGATCCGGAAATCATCGGCGGCCTGAAGTCTATGCTGGCGGGCTTGTCGCTGTGGGCGCCGGAGGGCGCGAACTGGGGCGAGAAAGCCGCCAAGAACTTCCGCGAAGAAGTGCGCGACGCGCTCAACACGCCGAGCACAGGATTGTCGCCGCAGCGGGCAATGGAAGTGGCGCGCGCGGTGCTGCCGCGCAACACCATTGCCACATGTGACGCCGGCGCCAGCCGACTGCTCATCGTGCAGAAGTGGGAATCCTACGGGCCGCGCGAATTCCTCACCTCGAACGGGCTCGCCTCGATGGGTTATGCGGTGCCCGGCGCGCTGGCCGCGCGCATGGCGTTTCCGGACCGGCCGGTGGTGGCGTTCACCGGCGACGGCGGCTTCCTGATGACGGTCGCGGAATTGCAAACGGCGCAGCGCGAGAACCTGCCGATCATCGTGGTGGTGCTCGACGACCGCGAGATCGGGCTCATTCGCGTCAAGCAGGAGATCAAGGGCATTCCGCTGCACGGCGTGGCGATCGGCGGCGTCGATTGGGAGAAGCTGGCGCAATCCTTCGGCGCCGACGGCATCGTGGTGGAAACCGAGCAAGCCCTGAGCAATGCCCTGAAAGCGGCCGTACAATCCAAGCGCACCACCGTGATCGGCGTGCGGATCGACGGCTCCGGCTATGTCGCGCAGTTCAACGCGCTGCGCGAGCTTTAAGGCTCAGCTGCCTTTGGTGTCGTGGCACTCCGGCATGTAGAGGTCCTTCCACGAGCCGGGCAGCCGCTTCATGGTGCCGACTTTGTGCATGAAGCCGGCGAAGGTCATGGTCTGCTGCGGCGTCGTGGTCCAGATATTGTCGGGATCGGAGATGTACTTGGTCAGATCCGCCTGGGTGCTGCGCTTTTCGTTGGTGGTCTTGATATAAATCTGCGCCGCCTGGCCGGCATTCTTGTTGATGAAGTCCTCCGCCTCGCTGAGCGCGGCGTAGACCGCGCTCGTCACCTTCGGGTTGGCGTCGCGGAACTTCTTCGACATGATCATCACGCCGTTGGTCGCCGGACCGCCCAGCGTGTCGTAGGATTTCAACACCCGGTGCACGCCCGGCGTCGCCAATTCCAGGTAATAATAGGGCGCGACGGAGTAGTGGCTGTTGACCTCGGTCGCCTTCGACATCACCGACGCGGCGGCATCCGGATGCGGGCGCGTGATGGTGAAGGCATCGAGCCTGGCATATTGATCCGCGCCCCACTCCTTGGCGGCCGCCATTTGCAGGCAGATCGCCTGGCTCGACACCTTGACCGCCGGCAGCGCGATCTTGTCGTGCTCGTTGAAATCCTTGATCGTCTTGACCGCCTCGCGGTTGGTCACCAGCATGAACGGCATCGACTGCACGGCGGACAGCGCGCGCACCTCGTTCGGCGTGCCGGCGGTTTTGTCCCACAGCGTGTTCAATCCGGGCACGCCGGTGACGCCGAAATTCATCTGTCCGCTCAATAGCGCGTCGATCAGCGATTGCGTGCCGCCCAACGTCTTATATTCCGGCTTGAGCGAGGTGACGCCAAGTTTCGCGGCGTGCTTTTCGACCAGTTTGAATTCGTCCATCACCATCAACGGCAGATACGGCAGCCCGTGCTGGCTGACCAGCACGATGCCCGACACTTCGTCGGCGAAGGCCGAGCGCAACAAGCCCGGCGCCGCCAAGACGGGTGCGGCCGCGATCGCTTTGCAGAAAGCGCGTCTGTGAATCATGGAATCCTCCCTTTGAACCGGGATTGTCATGCAATCAGGATTGCATGCCCCAGCGTTGCACCGTTCTGGTTTCGATAAAGCGGAACACCACGTTCTCGACCGCAAGGCCGATCAGGATGATCGTCAGCAAACCGGCGAACACTTCCGGAATGTTGAGTTGATTCTTACTCTCGAAGATGTACCAGCCGAGCCCACCCTGCCCCGACGATACGCCGAAGATGAGCTCGGCCGCGATCAACGTGCGCCAGGCGAAGGCCCAGCCGATCTTGAGGCCGGCGAGAATGCTCGGAAACGCGGCCGGGATGAGAATCCGGCCGACGAAGCGCAGTCCCTTCAAATTGTAGTTGCGGCCCACCATCCGCACCGTCGTCGATACGCTGCGGAATCCGGCCAGCGTATTGAGCGCGACCGCCCACATCACCGAATGGACCAGCACGAAAACGAGGCTGCCGGCACCCAGGCCGAACCAGATCAGCGCCAGCGGCAACAGCGCGATCGCCGGCAGCGGGTTGAACATCGCCGTCATGGTTTCGAGGAAATCAGTGCCGATGCGCGTGCTGATGGCGAACACCGTGAGCAGGCCGGCCAGCGTCGTGCCGGTGGCAAAGCCGACCAGCAGCACCTGGATCGAGCTGAGTGCGCGGGTCGGTATCGTCCCATCGGCAACATCGGCGATCAGCGCCTTCACGGCGGCGCTAAACGGCGGCACCAGCAGCGGATTGTCGAGCCAGCGGCCGTAAATTTCCCAAGTAGCTGCGAGAACGACGAGGATGAAGATTTTGCGTATCCAGGTCTGGTTGTAGATTTTCTCAACCAGTGTCAGCGGCTTCTGGATGATGCCGAACTGTTCCGGCCCCAGTGTTTCGCTATAGATGTTCGGCCGTTGCACCGTATCAAGCATGCGGCGCCTCCTCGATTTGATCGGCAAACAGCATCTCGTGAATCTCTCGGCCGAGCGCCGCGGCCTCGTCGGAGTTTTCCCGGCCGCGCGGCACGCTATTGACTTCGGCCTTCACCTGACCGGGATGCGGCGACAGCAGCAGGATGCGGCTGCCGATCTTGATTGCTTCCGGAATCGAGTGGGTGACGAACAGCACGGTGAATTGTATCTCATCCCACAGCGCCAGCAGTTCGTCCTGCATGCGCACGCGCGTGAGCGCGTCGAGCGCCGCGAACGGCTCGTCCATCAACAGGATATCCGGCTCCATCGCCATGCCGCGCGCGATGGCGGCGCGTTGCTTCATGCCGCCGGACAGCGTGTGCGGATAGCTGTTGGCGAACTTGGTGAGGTTGACCATCTTGATGTAAGCCATCGCCCGCTCTTCGGCGGCCTTGCCATTCAAGGTGCCCGTGGTCTTGAGCGGAAAGGCGACGTTCTCCAGCACCGTCTTCCACGGCAGCAATTGGTCAAATTCCTGGAACACCATGATGCGGTCGGGGCCCGGCTTGGCGATCAGTTCGCCCTTCAGGCGAATTTCGCCTTCGGTCGGCTGCAGATAGCCGCCAACGGCTTTGAGCAAAGTCGACTTGCCGCAGCCGGACGGCCCCAGCACGACGAAGCGGTCGCCTTGCAACACGTTAAAGCCGACCCGATAAGTCGCGGTGACCAGATGGCGCTGAGTCTTGTACTGGATGGTGACGCCCTGGACGTCGAGCAACGGCCTGGCGTCCCCTGCATCCGGCAAGGCGGTTTTTGACGCGCGTGTCGCGCCGCTTGCCATCAGATGTCTCCTCCCACCGGCACGACCGTTTTTATCGTTATGGTTGCGTGAGACTTGTCGCCCCGCATAGCTGCCCAATAATTTGGACGGTTTCCATAAGCTTGCCAAGACTATACGCTCCGCGGCCAACTAAAAAAGCAGAGAAACGCGGGATGGGAACGCAAGAAACGGTACGCATCGGCGCCGGCGCGGGCACCTCCGACGACCGCATGGTGCCGGCGCTGGAACTGGCCGAACGCGGCGACATCGATTACCTCGTGTTCGAGTGCCTCGCCGAGCGAACGGTGTCGCGCGAAAACCTGGCGCGCAGCAAAGACCCGAATCTCGGCTATTCGCCGTCGCTGCATGCGCGCTTGCGCATGGTTCTGCCGGCCTGCATGCGCAACGGCATCCGCATCGTCAGCAACATGGGCGCCGCCAACCCGCTCGGCGGCGCGCGGGCCGCGCGCAAGGAAGCCGCCGATCTCGGCCTCGGCGATGTACCGGTAGCCGTCGTGCTCGGCGACGACGTGTCGAGCATCGTGAAGCACCGGCCGGAACTTAAGCTGATCGAGAACGGCGAGCCGCTCGAATCCATTTTGCCGAAGATGATCTCCGCCAACGCCTATCTCGGCGCCGACGTGGTGTGCGAAGCGCTTAACACCGGCGCACCCATTGTGCTGTCAGGTCGCGTTGCCGACCCCTCGCTATTTCTGGCGCCGATGCTGCACGAGTTCGGCTGGGCCCATGACGATCTGCCGAAAATCGCGCAAGGCACCGCCGCCGGGCATCTGCTCGAATGCACCGCGTCAGTCACCGGCGGCTGTTTTGGCTGGCCCGGCAAGAAAGATGTGCCCGATCTCGCCCGCAACGGCTTTCCGTTCGCCGACGTCAAGGCCGACGGCTCCATCGTCATCGGCAAGACGCCGGACACCGGCGGCCGGCTCGATGTCATGACCTGCACCGAGCAACTGATTTACGAAATCCACGATCCGACGGCCTACATCACGCCGGATTGCGTGCTCGACATCACCGGCATTGCGCTCAGGCAGGAGGCCGCTGATCGCGTGCGCGTCGAAGGCGCCAGAGCGCGGCCGGCCACCGAAACCTACAAAGTCAATGTCGGCTATGCCGACGGCTATATCGGCGAGGGTGAAGTTTCCTATGGCGGCATCGACGCGATCGCGCGCGCCAAGTGGGCGGCGGAAATCGTCAAGCAGCGGCTAAAGCTGCAGGGTTTCGTCTATGACGATTTCCGTGTCGACCTGATCGGCATGTCCAGCCTGCATGGCGAAGTCGACGAACGGCCGGAACCTTACGAGGTCAGGCTGCGCATGGCGGGGCGGACGCGCGAGCGCAAGGCCGCGCACGCCATCGGCTTTGAAGTGCGCGCCATGCATATGCATGGGCCGGGCGGCGCCGGCGGCGCCATCGAGCCGCGCGTGCGCGACGTGCTGGCGGTGAAATCGGTGCTCCTGCCCAAGAATCAGGTCAATGCCCAGGTGGTCGTCGAGGGTTCGCTGTGACCGTCCGCGTTTACGATCTCGCCCATGCGCGCGCCGGCGACAAAGGCAATACGTCGAATATTTCGGTGATCTGCTACGACGCCAAGCATTGGGAATTTCTCGAACGCAAGCTCACACCCGAGCGGGTGGCGCAGGCATTCAAGCACATCGCCAAAGGCCCGATCCGCCGCCACCCGTTGCGCAATCTCAAGGCGTTCAATTTCGTCATTGAGAACGCGCTCGGCGGCGGCGTCACGGTTTCGCTGGCGCAAGACATTCACGGCAAGAGTTACAGCAACGTGATGCTGGCGATCGAGCTGCCTGATCCGAAATAAGGAGATAAAGACGTGAAGGCAAGTGAAGTGCTGCGTAACGTGGTCAAGGAAAAGCTGGCGCGCAACGAGGTGGTCGCGTCGATCTCGATCCGTCTGACGCGCGGCGTCGAGATCGCGCGGCTGGCCAAGACCGCCGGCTTCGACATGCTCTATGTCGATTTGGAGCATTCGACCATGACGATGGAGACGACCGGGCAGATTTGCCTGGCGGCGCTCGGCATAGGACTGGTGCCGATGGTGCGTGTGCCCGCCAACACGCCCGAATACATCCAGCGTGTGCTCGACGGCGGCGCGCTCGGCATCGTCGCGCCCGGCATCGGATCGGCGGCGGAGGCGCGCGCGGTGGTCAAGGCCGCGAAATATCCGCCGCTTGGCGAGCGCGGCGCCGGCGGCGCCCTGCCCCATCTGGAATACCGTTCGTTCCCGGCCGCCGAGGCCAATGCGGCGGTCAACGACGCCACCATGGTGATCGTGCAATTCGAATCCGCCGACGCCATCGAGAAAGCGGACGAGATCGCCGCGGTCGAAGGCGTCGACATGGTTCTCATCGGCGTCAACGACATGCTGGCCAGCATGGGACTTCCGGGCCAATACGAGCACGCCAAGGTGCGCGACGCCTATGCGCGCACCATCGCGGCGTGCCGCAAGCACGGCAAACATGTCGGCGTCGGCGGCCTGTCGACGCGACCGAAGCTGACGGCCGAATTCATCGCCATGGGCGCGCGCATGGTGTCGACCGGAACCGACATCCAATTTCTGCTTGCCGCCATGACCGAAAAGGCCAAGCAGGTGCGCGAGATACCGGTGTGATGCCCATGGCAGAGTCCATTCTCGGTGTTGCGCCGACGTCGCCCTCCTTCGAGGTGCCGCGCGGCGCCTGCGATTGCCACACGCATGTGTTCGGGCCGGCCGAGAAGTTTCCGTTTTCCAGCAAGCGGCTCTACACGCCGGGCGATGCTTCGATCGAGGACCTCGAAGCGTTGCACCGCGCGCTGCATATCGACCGCGTCGTGATCGTGCACCCGAGCCCCTATGGCGCGGACAATGCCTGCACCGTCGATGCCGTGCGCAGAATGGGAAAACGCGCGCGCGGCGTCGCCGTCATCGACGACAAAACCAGCGACAAAGAACTCAGCGATATGCACGCGGCCGGCATCCGCGGCGTGCGTGTCAATCTGGAAACCTACGGCGAGAGCGATCCCGCCGTCGCCGGGCGTCACCTGCGGCAAGCGGCCGCGCGCGTGGCGCCGCTCGGCTGGCACGTGCAGACCTATACCAACCTCGCGATCCTCGGCGCCTTGCATGACACGATCTTGTCGCTGCCGACGACTTTGGTGATCGACCATTTCGGCCGCCCGCAGGCTGCGCTCGGCACCGCACAGCCAGGCTTCGCGCAACTGTTGGCGCTGCTACGCAGCGGCAAAGTTTATGTGAAAATTTCCGCGCCCTACCGCATCTCGGAGCAACCAGGTTATCCCGACGCCGCGCCGATCGCGCGCGCCATGATCGAGGCCAACCCGGATCGCATCGTCTGGGGTACCGATTGGCCGCATCCCGGCGCCGCCAAGCGCGATCCGGGGGTGATTGAGCCGTTCCGGCCGGAAGACAATGGCGAGGCGATCAACCGGCTCGCCGGTTGGGCCGGGAATAACGCGGCGCTACGGAAGATTCTCGTCGACAACCCCGCCCGGCTCTATCAATTTTAGCGCACATAAAAACGAGGGAGGAAATCATGTGGAAGAAACTCGCAGTCGCGGCTTTATGCGCCTTGGCGTCTGGCGGCGCCGCGCAGGCCGAGGTCAGCGTCGTGAATATGTCGAAGCAGTTCGGCCTGCCATACCTCCCGATGATCGTCATCGAGTCGCAACAATTGATCGAAAAGAACGCCAAAGCGGCGGGGCTCGGCGACGTCAAGACCACCTGGACGCAGCGCGTCGGTCCGGCCGCGGAGCTTGACGCGCTGCTCGCGGGTCAGGCCGACTTCATCGGGCCGGGCGGCACCACGCTGGCGACCATTTGGGACAAGACCGCCGGCACGCCGCAAGAGGTCCGCGCGCTCATCGCCATGCAGTCGATGCCGTTCGTGCTGGTAACGAACAATCCGAACATCAAGACGATCGCGGACTTCACCGACAAGGACAAGATCGCGCTGCCGGCGGTCAAGCTCACCGGCCATGCGCTCATCCTGGAAATGGAAGCGGCAAAGATCTGGGGGCCCGAGCACTACGACAAGCTCGACGCGATCACCATCACCCGCTCGCATGCCGACGCAGCCGCCGCGGTGATGTCGGGAAAATCCGAGATCGATTCGCATTTCGCTAGCGCGCCGTTCTATTACTACGAGCTGGCGACGCCGGGCATCCATCAGGTGCTCAAGTCGTACGATGTGGTCGGCGGCAAGCACACCAACGGCGTGCTGGTGGCGACCAAGAAATTCCACGACGCCAATCCAAAAATCTGCGCCGTGGTGGTCGCCGCCTTCAACGAGGCCGACGCTTTCATCAAGGCGCATCCGCGCGAAGCGGCGCAGATGTATAAAGATATCGCCAAGGACAAGAACTCGGTCGACGCGCTCGAAAAGATGGTGGCCGATCCGGACGTGGACTACACCACGACGCCGGTCAATTTGATGAAGTTCGTCGACTTCATGTACAAAGTCGGACGCATCAAGAAGAAGCCGGCGTCGTGGAAGGACATGTTCTTCCCCGAAGCACAGGGCCTGAACGGAAGCTGACGTGGCAAGCACCGATACAGCGCAGGGCCCGGTCTATGCCAGGCTGGAGGCGGCGGAAACGTTCGGCCGCCGGCTACTGGTTGCGCATGATCTGTCCGAGCAGGACGCGGCCACCATGGCCGGCTGCCTGGTGCGCGCCGACCTGCGCGGCGTCGACACCCACGGCTTGCAATTCCTGCCTCAGTATCTCGAGCGGGTGCGGCGCGGCCTGGTCAATCCGAAGCCGGAACTCAAAGTCGAACGCGTCACGCCGATGGCGGGTTTGCTCGACGGACAAAACGGTTTCGGTTTCGTGGTGGCGACCAAGGCGATAGCCGAGGCCATGGACATGGCGCGCGAATTCGGCGTCGGCGTGGTCTCCGCCCACCGCAGCACGCATTTCGGCATGGCGGCCAATTATACGCTGCAGGCTATCGAAGCCGGTTACATCGCGCTGGTATTCAGCAACGCCTCGCGCGCCATGCCGCCCTGGGGTGGACGCGAGGGTTTTCTCGGCACTAACCCGTTCGCCGCCGGCGCGCCGTCCGGCAGTGAGTTGCCATTTGATCTGGATATGTCGCCGGCGGTGGCCGCGCGGGGCAAAATCAGACGCGCGGCGCGGCGCGGCGAAGCCATCCCGGCCGGCTACGCGCTGGATGCGCATGGCAAATCGACAACCGACCCCAACGCCGCACTCGACGGCGGCGTCGTCCTGCCGATCGGCGGCCCGAAAGGTTCAGGGATTTCGATGCTGATGGACGTTCTGGGCGGCGTGATCTCGGGCGCCGGTTATGCCGGCGAGGTCGGCAATCAGTTTCTCGATTACGACAGGCCGCAAAATGTCGGCCACTTCTTTTTGGCCATGAAGCCGGACCTGTTCATGCCGAAAGACGAATATCTCAAGCGCATGGATACGCTGGTGCTGCGCGTGCACGCGCAGCCCAAAGCCGAAGGCATCGATGAAATCCTGATGCCGGGCGAAAAAGAACACAATCTCGAAGCGACGCGGCGGCGTACCGGCCTGCCCTATCACGCCAAGGAAATCGCGGCCTTGCAGAACGAAGCCGCCAACGCCGGATTGCCGCCACTGCCGGTTTCGCCCTCGCCTTACGAATCGAACACGCCATGAAAATCAACGACTACGATCTCGACATCGTCGTGCAGGGCTTCCCGGGCAAATCGGTTTGCCATGGCGGGCTGGGCTGGAGCTCGGTGGTGCTGTTGCGCGCGCACGGCCGCATCGTGCTGGTCGATACCGGCGGGTTCAGCATGCGGACGATGCTGATCAAGCGTTTCGCCGAGCGCGGATTGAAGCCTTCCGACATCACGGATTTGCTGCTCACCCATTCGCATCACGATCATTCGGTGAATTGGACCATGTTTCCCAAGGCGCGCATCGTGATCGGCGCGGATGAACTGGCCTGGTCGCTGAAAGAGCCCTGGGGCGAAACGCCGGTGCCGGAGCTTTATATGCGCGAACTCAAGAGTTGGCCGACACTGCACGCCGCAAAGGAAGGCGAGGAAGTATTTCCCGGCATCACCGCTCATCTGGCGCCAGGCCATACGCCCGGCTGCCTGGTGTTCGTATTGCACGCTCCCGAACGCGACGTGATTTTCGCCGGCGATGCCGCCAAGAACCGCGCCGAAATGGTGTCGCGGACGACCGACATGACCTATGACCCCGTTGTCAGCAAGGCGTCGATCGAGATGATTTGGTCGATGTGGCGCAAGCGGCCCGGCAATATCCTGGTCCCCGGCCACGACGTGCCGATGGTGCTGGAAAACGGCGAAACGAAATATATCGACAAGCGCGAGGCCGCCATCACGGCCTGGTATGGCGACGATATGGAAAAGACCACGCTGTTCAAGTTGACGGTCTGATTTCTTCGCCGAGGGATACGACCTCAAGGGCAGCTAGGCGTTTAGTGCGCCGTGATATGGCCTTGCTTGACGACTTCTCCCCATTTGACCGTTTCGGATTCGATATAGGCGCCGAATTCGGCCGGCGACATTTTCACGACCAAAGCGCCTTGCGCCTCAAATTGTTTCTGCAACTCCGGGGCATCGAGCGCGGCTGAAACCGCCTTGTTCAGTTTCTCGACGATCGCCGGCGGTGTACCGGCGGGCGCCAACATTCCCCACCAATTGTTGGCCTCGTAGCCGGGCACGCCCGCCTCCGCGATCGTCGGCAGATCGGGCAGCACCGGATTGCGCTTGGCGCCGCCGGTCGCCAGACCTCTGAGCTGGCCCGATTTGATGTGCGGCGTGGTTTGGATGAGCGAGCTGAAAACGATTTTGGTGTGGCCGCCCATGACGTCGATCATCGCCGGGCCGCCGCCGCGAAAAGGAACGTGAACGATGTCGACGCCGGCCTTCAGCTTGAACAGTTCGCCGCCTAGATGCTGGAAACTGCCGACGCCGGCCGACGCATAGTTCAGTTGGCCCGGTTTCGCCTTGGCGAGCGCGATCAGTTCCTTCACGGAGTGAACGGGCAATTCAGGATTGACCGCAAGCACGTTGGTGCCGGAGCCGAACATGGCGATCGGGACAAAGGCCTTGGCGTGATCGTATGGCAGTTTATAGAGCGCCGGATTGACGGCGTGCGCCGACGAGACGACGAGCAACGTATAGCCGTCCGGCGCCGCCTTGGCGGCGATGTCGGTGCCGATCGTGCCACCGGCGCCGCCGCGATTGTCGACATAGACTTGTTGACCCAACTGATCGCTCAATTGCTTGGCAACGAGTTGGCCGACCACATCGTTGCTGCCGCCCGGCGGGAACGGGATGATGAGCCTGATTTGCTTGTCCGGGTATTCGGCGGCGGCGGCCGTGGTCAAGGCCAGCAGCACGGCGCCGACTTTGAGAAGACGCGATAACGCAGTGAGCATGTTTCCCCCTTGCGGCCTGTCCCGCGAATTTTTGCCTACGCATATTATGCGCCGAGGCTTGCGAGCCTGGCTAGGGTCTGTACCCAGATAGATGATTGAATAGTTTGAGCGAACATGATTCACCGTGCGCGGAGGTGGGTCATGCGATTTGATCTGAGCGATGAGGATTGGGCGCTGCTCGAAGCGCTGCTGCCGCGGAGCCGAAAGAGCGCGCGAGTGGACGATCGCAAGATCATGAATGCGATCTTTTACGTGCTGCGGACCGGAATGCCATGGCGGGATCTGCCGGCACGCTATGGCCCCTACACGACGGCTTATAATCGCTTCAACCGGTGGTCTCGCCGCGGTATTTGGAAGCGTGTATTCGACCAATTGGCGTGACGGCCTGTATCTGATCGATAGCACTATTGTGAAGGCTCACCGTGCGGCGAGCGGCGCAAAAGGGGGGAGAAAAATCAGGCGATCGGTATCAGCCGGGGCGGCCGAACCACGAAAATCCACGCGGTTGTCGACAGCAAGGGCCGGCCGCTAAGCTTCTTGGTGACGGGCGGACAGGTCCATGACAGCCAAGTCGTCGAAGAGATACTGAATACGCCACGACCGCCGCTGGCTGTCACGGCTGACAAGGTCTACGACAGCGAAAAAGCGCGACAACAGATCAGGGACGAAGGCGCCTTGCCTGTCATCCCCAATCGTAGCAACGCCACCCGGAAAGCCTATTGCCCCAAGCGCTTCTACCGGCGGCGACGCAAAATCGAAAACTTCTTCTGCCGCATCAAGGATTGGCGGCGTATCGCTACCCGCTACGATAAGCTCGCTCGCAATTTTCTTGCCGCGACCATGCTCATCAGTGCACTCTACTGGATCAAATTGTGAGTCCAGACCCTAGCAGTCTGCCACGGGTACGGCTGACCGAATTGCACAAGAGCTGCCTATAGTTGCTCTGTCGGCATGAGGGGTAGGAAGATCATGAGGGGAGGGAAAATCATGCGTGGGATGATCGGTTTAACGTTGGTGTTCGCCGCTCTGCTTTGATGCTGTCGGTCGCCATGGCCTCTTGCCAAAGGTTGTCACAGAAATCGATCCAGAAACGCTACGGCATTCCGATTCATGGCGTGCACGGTACGGCGTGAGCAATTTAATACTTGCTCCTTATCGTTAGTCCCCTCATTCTCGCTACGTCCCACTGATCGTCCGTGATGACCACGTTCGATCATTGGGCAGCGAAGGGGGACTTCATGACTACCCACTCTATTCGTCTCGTCGCATATTCAGTGCTGTTTCTATCCCTGAGCTGCGGGGTATCGCTCGCATCAACAGGTTCGGCCATCGTCGCCGCTGGAAATCCGGCTTCGGCAGCATTCTGCCCCACTACTCAAACATCAAATCACAGCCGCATCGCTCAATTCGGACACTGTCGCTGCAGCCATTGGGACGCAAATGGGCACTGTGATGGTCAAACTTGCAATTAGCGTCCTACTAACTTTCTAGCGGACTTAGTCTGACCAACGCCTCAAGCGCAGTCGCGGCGATAACCGCGCTGCGCTTTTTCTCATAAGGCCGAGAAATTTTCTCAATGAACGAACTACCAGGCAAGGAGGGGTGCAATGCTCAAGATTAAGGTCGTAGTTTTTTGTGCTACAATAGCGATAGTGGCCGCTTCATTCCCGGCCTTCGCAAACACGATATTTCTCAAATGCCCAAGCGCAAGCAATACCGATGCTGAGACCTTAACCGTTGATCTAACGAACAGGTCCGTTAACAACTACCCAGCGAGAATCAACGCAACTTCGATGCATTGGGAGCACAGCCTGGTGTGCGGGACTGAATGCCCTCCATCTAACCCCGGCACAGCAGTCCAAATATATGATCTAAATCGAACGTCAGGGAATTTAAGTATCCACGATGAATGGCATTATTTGAGCGGTGTAACTGAAAGTAACAGCATACACAATTTTGCCTGCACTGTTGGTAATGCGCCAGCTACAAAATTTTAGGACTGATTGTGAGTGCAGAACTCCAACCCACCACCGAGGAGACAGCGATGCACGCAGCAGCTTGTACCTCTAAGAATGTCTTCAAAGAATATTTACTTGCGTTGGGCATGTGTCTTTGGGCTTCGGCGTCTTTGACGGCCGCCGCGCAGGCAGCCAATTCCTGCAACTGGAACAAGCAGCCTAACGGCTCATATTTTGGCATATGCGTGAACGACGCAGGCAAGATGCGTTGCGTTTCGTGCCCAAGCCAGGACAGCTCGAACTCTGCCTGTGTTGCTGTTAGCTGCAAATAATTGCAGCGGCCGATGAAAGTTGGTAACAGGCAACAGGGAGAATTGTCGTGAATGTTTAGCGGACATCGCGTTCTGGAAAGCGACGCCGTAAAGAAAATATTTTATGAGTATTTGAAATACACCCTAGGGGCATGTTACCATGAGGCGCGCAAATGTTTTCATCGCACTCGTTGGCTCAACATTGGCCATAATAACATATTCGGCGTACAGCCAACCACTTTCCGCCAATCCGACCTTCAATTGTAAATATGCCAGAGATAGCGTGCGACGGATCCTCTGCAATGACCAAGAGGGAGCGGAAGCGGACTGGGGCCTTACTTCTGCATTTTGGGCGCGGTATTTCTCGATAGCGGAAAATAAAAGAAAGGTATTCGATCAAGCTCAGAGGAAATGGTTTAAGGCATTGGCTAGGGAATGCGGATTAAAGAAAGATCAAATAGACTTTGCGCCCAGCGATAGGGAATGCATTCTCGACGCGATTCATCAACGGGCAACGGAATTTTTTGCTCTATTACAAGGTGACGCATTGGCCGAAGCCAATCTCCCTCCCGAAGCACGCGCCGATATTCAACAGGGGCTGACTGCATTTGGCTTTTTTAATGGCGCTAAAGACGGCAAGTTTGGGCCAAGTACGCGCAGGGCAATAAGACGGTTTTTGGAAAGCAGACACTTGCCGCAGAGCGATTTCCTGTCTGCCGATCAGCGAGTTGAAATTCATAGAAAAAGTCAAACCTCGATAAGCTCGGATACACTTAAACTATTACGAGGTGACGGGATCCAGAACTAGTGTCCTTCTAATCTCTATCGGACTTTGTTTCCACATCGCGAGGCAGCGCGGTTACCACCGCGGCTGCGTTTGAGATTTATAGAATTCAACAAGGGCGCACGTCTCTTTGAGTGAAATATCGGTCAACCAGCCGCGCTTGTATTTTGGGGTCTTGTGTTGACCCGCTGCAGACGAGGCTTCCCTTATCAAGCCAGATTACATCATCAGCGATGGCCACCATTTCCGGGTTATGCGAAACGACGATGATCGTTCGACCGGCGTCGCGTTGATCAATAACCGTCTTACGAATTAAGGCCTCCGTTAAGGCGTCGAGATTGGCGGTCGGCTCGTCGAGGACTAACACGGCTGGTCGGCCGGCCAACACACGCGCGAAACTGATGCGCTGTCGCTCGCCGCCCGAAAGGCGAAAGCCATTCTCGCCGAGATCGGCGTCGTATCCGCCCGCCGCCGCAGCAAGCCGATCATGAGTACCGACCTTGGTGCTGGCGGTAATAATCTCTGAATCCGAAATCGGTCTTCCGACCATAATGTTTTCCCGCGATGAACCGCGGAACAAGACGGGTTCTTGCGGCACATATCCAATATGGCGCCACAATGCTCCGCGCCGATATTTCTCGACCGCAACCCCGTCGACAGTTACTAAGCCGGCCTCTGGCTCTATCAGCCCGAGCAGAAGCAGCGTCAGCGTGGTTTTTCCCGCACCACTGCTTCCGATAACGGCGGTAATTCTACCCGGGTGGATAGCGACCGATACGTCGTTCAGGGCAACCGCGTCGCGATAACGGACGGTAACGTGCTCCAGTGCGAACGCGCCGTGTAGTGTCTGTGGGTCCAGAGCGCCCGCGATTTCGCGCCGCGATGGAGCTGTTGATAGTTCTTTTTCCATGCGGCCGAGACGTAGCCAGGCGTCACCTAGTCCAACATAGGTCGGCGCGAGCTGATTCATGGATCCGATGAGAAAACTCACGAGCGCGGCCATTGCGATTAACGAGCCTATCGTCGTGCCGCCACCGGCGACGAGATAGATCCCTGTAAGATAGAAACAGAAATAGGTGGCGGTGCTGACGCCTTCGCCCGCGACCATCACCCAATTCGGCAGCACGCGTCGGCGGACGAGCAGATTGCGATAGCGCGCCAACAATTGCTGCAGGCGCGTCCGTCCCCAACCAGGCGATGCACTGGCGCGAAGAAAAAATCCGCGCAGGCTGAGCATCAGCAGTAGATGCTCTGCAACAAGTTCATTGGCCCCAATTTCGTTTGCGAGCGCCCGATTCGTAAGGCGGGATGCAAGCCAAATGAGCGCCGCGCCGACGCCAAGGCCGACGACGCAAAGGAGCGCAAGCCGCGGCTCCCACATCACGATCACGACCAACGTCAGCGCTGTTTGCAATGTGGCTATGATTCCTTGGCCCAGTGTTTGTCCAAGGTTCACTTCGAGCACCACTACATCGTTACGAAGCAACTGGAGCAGGCGCGCCTGCGGATGATCGAGGAAATAAGACAATGAATGGATCTGGAGGTGATCGAAAAGTTTCAGGGTAAGATTTTGGCCAATTCGCGCACTTGCCCGCGCGAAAAGATCGAATGCGAAGCCAGCCAATATCCCACGTGCGAGAAAAAGCCCAATCTGCAAACCAATAACCGAAATCAGTATCGAGCCCTTTTCGCCGAGAACGCCCCTGTCGAATAGTGGTTGAAACAGGAGGGCCGCCGATACATTCGCCGCCGTCGCCAATAGCAAAAGGATCGAGCCCATGATCAAGGCCGGCAAAATCTGTCGCAGACACCACCTGCTCAGGTGAATGCCGTCCATTTGCAAACTCGCTTTTGACCGGAAGGCACTCGGCCAGTGTTGGATTTTCAACAGTCGCGCCGTTGGCTCTTCACGTAAATCACCCTAAGCCGCTCATAATACTAGAGTTTTCCCAGGCTTAAGCAATCGGGTTGCCTTGACAGGGAGGGAACTCCAGAGCTAGCTTGGTGTACTAATTCATATTCTGGGAAGAGGGGACCATATTTATGAGCCACATCCAAATTCAAACTGGCGCAAAGGCGAAGTTGACACCGGCTGACCTCATCAACGCGAAGCCGGAGGAAACTTTCTTGTGGCGCTCAGAAATGCCGAATTGCTCGTATGACTACGTCACGCAGACCCGCCGCTGGACTGAGAGCGAGAAAATTCGTCAGCTGATGATGACGACCGGTGCGCCGACCAGCAGCACGGGCTTCGATGGAGAAAAGGACGAGTAGTCTCGGTCTTTGTTTGGTTTTTGCGATCTGAGTTCAACCGCTTCCCGCTTCGGCCCTGCCGTGGCGGGAAGTTTGTTTTTGTCAGACGATAGACGGACAAAAAATTAATGACGCCAATGCCGCAAGTCACTTTGTTGATTACGAACTCGATCGACTATCTTGCGGATTTGCTGGTAGCCCAATTAGGCAGTGATCGATTGTTTCGCTACAACACCGATCTGTGGCGTGACTACGCATTTTACTTTTCATCGGCGGGAATAGAGATTTCCGACCCGACCGGCCGCAAAGTCACCGATTCCGACATCGCGAAGGTTTATCGACGTTCGTCGATGCGCGGCTCCGTGATATTTCCGCAAACGAAAATGACCGACCTCGAGCGTTACGCTGAAGAAGAGGTTTATGCTGCATGGGCCGATCTTTTCAATATCTTCTGGCACCAGGGAAAAATCGTCCTGAGCCAACCGCTTGGCACCTTGCGGTCGGGAAAGCTACAGCAACTGCGAGTCGCACCAAAATATTTCGAAATCACGCCTTACAGTTTCGTCCTCAATCGGGGCGACCGTTTGCGCCCCGGAACCATTTCGGTTTGCAAAAGCTTCAATTTCAAATACGCCGATGGCGTCGGATTTTATAGTTCGAAAGTAGATGAGGGGGACCTTGACCCGGCGCAACCATGGTTTCTCACTGATTTCATAGATGCCACACATGATGTCACGGTTGCGGTGGTCCGCGATCAACTGTTTGCATTCGAGCTCGATCGCACAAGTTTTGTCGACAAAACGATCGACTGGCGTCGAGCACCATTCGTCTATTCACATCGGGGCTGGAAGCGCGCCAGCATCCCCCAGGAACTAGAAGTTGGGATTTTCAGATTTATGTCTGAAGTGGGTCAACATTTTGCCAGGATCGACTTTCTACGCAAGGACGACCGCTACACGTTTCTTGAGGCCAACTACAACGGTGAATGGGGCTGGCTGGATCCCGATTCGACCGAAGGTCTGATGGCGAAAATTGTTTACGAAATTAACCCAAACACACCGTGCGTGAGTTGCCCGCAACCGCGGTGGTAGATCCGAACCATTTGGGACGCGCGGCTTGCCTTGTCCGGTGATGATCAATTTCCCGCCGGTATCAATACGCTTATTGATCGCTCAATCCGCCAGCACGACACATCATTGGAAATCCAGTTCGTCGCGTACAGAAATCGGCCCCCCGGGTCCGCTATTATGCCGCACGGCATACGGCCACTCTGAAATGGACTCCCTGCGACTGCAACGGGCACGCCTGTCGAGGGAGCAAGCCGGCAAACCGCGATGCCGTCGGATTCTCCATTGGCAACGAACAAGAATTCACCCTTCGGATCGACCGCGATGCCGATGGGCACCTTGCCCTCACTGCGATAAGGGGCGGCGGGCAACGGCGTGAGCGCGCCGCTGTTACGGTCGATTTGGTAGGCGCCGACGTCGTCGGACTTGAAATTGGCAAAATAGATGAATTGCCCCGACGGATGGATTGCGATTGCAGTTGGCCCCTTCCCGGCTGGATAGGGAGATCCTGGGGCAGGCCGAAGAATTCCAGCGTCAATCCGATAGGCCCAGATATCTGATCGGCGGTTGGCAACATAGGCAAAACGGCCCGATGGTTCGACCGCCAGCGCCAAAGGTTTTTCGCCCGATTGAAATGGCGAACCGGGAAGCTCGCGCAAGCCGCCGCCTAAGCTGTCGATTTGATACCCAGAGATATTACCGCCGAATCCGTTACATACGTAAGCAAATTCACCAGAGGGAGAAATGGTAACGGACTCTGGATGGTTGCCCGCCGGGTAGGGAGAGCCCTTCATCTGCTCAAGCGATCCCGTTGTTTGATCGATACTGAACGCCGATACATCATTAGAGTCGCCGTTGGCCGAATATAAAAATCGGCCGGAAGGCGCGATTGCGAGAGAATGCGGCCACCGCCCGGTTCTGAAAGGTGAGCGCGCGATGGGCATAAGCGCGCCTGAGGTGCGATCTATCCGGTATGCGGAAATATCGTGCGCACCCCAATTTGCAACGTAGATAAAGTCTCCCGAAGGCGCGGCGGCGATTGCTATTGGATTCAGCCCGGCGGCGGTTCTCCCGTACCCGCGACTAGCATTTTTTCTGTGGTTATCTATGGTCAAGGGGCCATCGAGTGCTGGTCAGCAGGGTTCGCTAACATAGCGCGAAACCCGACTATAACTTCGCCATAAGTGCGTCGGCGATCGCATCGGTGATTTTCATACCGGTGTAATGCTCAATCCAAAGATACTGACCGCGTGGGTTGCTTTCTAGGAAGATGTGACGGCCTTCGGGCGTGACGATGAAATCAATGCAGCTGTAGGTCAGTCCGGTTTCGGCCATGAAGGCGCGAACCTTGTCGCGAATATCGGCTGGTAACTCAACTGGTTCGTATTTTACGTCGTGGGGTGCAATTCGCCAGTCGATCTTTGTAAGTTCATTTTGCTGCGACATAATTTTCGCCGCGAACATTTTGTCCGCTACAACGGTAAGCCGAACTTCGAAATTCTTGGGAACGAGCTCCTGGAATATTCCGGGTGTATGCCGGATAAGGCTTAGTGACGATAACACCTCGTCCGTTACGACGGCGGTGAAGGCCGCTTTGCCTGGCTCGAGACCCAACGTCTGCGACAGCGATTTAAAGATGATCGTGCCGCCACATTCTTCGCGGAAAGCCGTGACCACGGCCGGATCATTGGTGATGACCGTGCGCGGGATGGCCAGCCCCAGTCGGCGCGCTATAGCAAGCTGCGCTGGCTTCCACGTTGCGTCGCGATGGCGCCGCGGTTCATTGAGCCAACGCCAATCGGTGACCAGCGGTAGGGAGTTCAGCGCGCTTTCGGCCTCGCGTGCGGCGAACGCGAGTTCTTCGGAATTAAGGCCGGCTGGAAAACCACGGCAACGCGAGGCGCGGTACCAGACGCTGCCAATGAGGTCGAAGGGCACGAGCCGGCCTTCGGTGGCAATTGAGCCACCGAACTCATGCGCCGTGACGCGATAGGTCAGCGTCGAGTCCTGCGGATATCGGTCGAGATTCCATCGCAGCACTGGGCAGCCGCGCTGCCGCAAAACTTGAATTAAGTTATCTGCGGTCGGATCAAATTGTTCAGTGATGAGCAGAATTGTCTTCATACGCAGCGCACCTTGGCGTCGCGACTATATTGTCGCGACGCACGCCGGTTCCGAACCGGCGTCGCCGCAATTGATTTCGACGTTAGCGTCAGTCGTCGTCGTGGTGCGGGCCTTGGCCGTTAGGTCCGGACCCTTGCGTCACGGCATTGGTCCCCGCCACCTTGAGCGAACCCGGTGACGCTTTGCCATATACCGGATCGGTGGTCCCAGGCTTGACCATGAGTTGCAGCTCCGAGCTGTACACCATTCCAAGATTTGGTCCTGGTGCCATTTCTTGGAGAAACTGATGCGCAAAAACTTGGCTACTTGCGATCGATACCAACCCGGTACCGGCTGCGGCCACTCCGATAATGCCCAAAATACGCCGGATGACTAAACGGCACATTCCAATTGTATTCTTCATGCGCTTTCTCCCTCAAATCGCTCAGCACAACCAAACCGATTGCACATAAAAGGCTAGGTTGCAGGCACTCTGATGTCAAAGGATATTCTCCTCCACGGCGAGAACCCACACATGTTTAGAGCTGTTGCCGAAAATTGTCGTATACTAGCTTTTCTACCGGCGTTATCGATGGCGAATGAACAAGTTTTTCAATCGCCTCAAAGTAACGCTTCCTTCTGACACTCTTGCCACTCGCATCTGATCTCCGTGCGACCAGAAAACTGAGATCGTCTCATCGGCTCGGATTTCATCTGAAAAATTCCAACTATGGCAATGGAGAGACTAATGTCTATGCGCTTATTCGCTGCTGTGATTGGAGTGACTGCCCTAGCAGGTTCGCAAGCATTCGGCGGCACTATCACACCAAACTTGCCTTACCCCGCTCCTGACCCGATGAGCCACCCTGGGACCCCGAAAACTCAGTTGTGCAGGACAGTCACCACTCAACAATGCATGAACTATCAGGGCAATCCTCCACACTGCACGAACTATCAGAGTGTTTCGCGGCAAGTGTGTTCTTAAAACTTTTGCGACCTTAACTTTTCACGAAAGTGAAAGTGAATCTGTATGTCGTGCCACCTTGAGACGGTCTCAGGCTTCTCTGTAAGCAAATTCAACAGGTCCAATTCGAGAGACAGTAATGAAAAAGCCAGTCATGTTAATCATCGTAGCCACACTCGCCGCTACACCAGCGTTCGTTGAATTCAATTCAAGAGTTGATGTTCCGCCTCAAGTTAAAAAAGGTTCGTTTCTTTCATCTGGTCGGCTCCTTGCGCAGGCCCAAGCTCCTGGCCGGGCGGTAACGGCAGGCGAAGCTGCACAGCAAGCACCTCAAACGCCGGTAAGAGACCGCGTCGCTCCAGTCGTACCGCCTTCACCGCCACGCAACACGCCGGAGCCGCGACGCAGCAGCGTGGGAGCAGTTCGGGACTAACATTTAATTCCACGTCGTTCCGGGTATCCGCAACAGCGCGCGATTGTGTTGCAAAACTCGGTTGCTCTCGACTGTGGGGCCCGGCCGTGGATATTGGCCGTTCTCTTATGCCACGCTCAGATTGAGGGAGCTGGCGTACCACTGCCTCGGCACCAACGCCTTACTCGACGCTATGCTGGGCACGCGGCTGCCAATGGTGGTGGGGCACGGCTGAGTAACTTGACGAGCCGCCTGAGATTCTGCGCGGTTGCGGTGAGCAAGACCTCGTCCCTGACGCCGCTCAGGCCGCGCAATCTAAACCGGTCGAGCCGCAGGATGCGCTTCATGTGCGCAAACCGCATCTCGACCTTCTTGCGCTCGCGGTGTGACTGTTCGAAGGCTTGCGTATTGGCCAGCGCGCGGACGCGATCGCGCACATCCTCGTCAAGATCGCGGGTGACCTTGCGCATGGCCGCGGTCGTGCACTTTGGCTTTAGCGAGCAGGTCGAGCAGTCCTTCTTGCTGGCCCGGTAGTGCACGATGTGGCCCTGATCGATGTTGCCGGTACTGGTCAGCTCCGCGCCACCCGGGCAAGTGTAGATATTGCGCGCCGGATCAAAGACGAAGTCCGCTCGGCTGAAGGTGCCATCGGGGCGTGCCGACTTATCCCATGCCGGAATGTGCGGAGTGATCTTGCGATCGACTAGCCACTTGAGCAGCTTGACCGCGCCATAAGCCGTGTCGCCTGCGAGCCCCTGGGGCTGGAAATCAAAACGGCGGCTGACCCGGTCCATCATGGTCTGGGTAACGGCGAGTTCCTCAGTACGGTTGGCGCGCGTGCCCTCGGCGTCGACAATGATCCCCGCCTTGTTGTCGATCAGATAGTTCGCATCGTAGGCAAAGAACGGGTTCACGCCCGGCCTGGTCACCCAGGATGACTGCGGATCGGTCAGCGAGACCTGTTTGGGAGGCTTGCCTCGGCTACCGCCGCCGCTGCTCGATCCGCCACCGTCTTCACCGTCACCCTTCTCATCATTGCGGGCAGCATCAAGGGCCGAAAGATACTCTCGAACCGCATGGGATATCGTCGGCCATGCAATCGGCTGGTCGCCGGGGAGGCGCTTCATCTTGTCTACGTCAGCCTTGATCAGGCTGGCATCGATCGAGAACGCTTCGCCGCCAACCAGCCCGGCCGCGATACACATCGCCACCACGCCCTCGAACACCCGGCGCAAGGCATCGCTCTCGCGAAAGCGCTCGTGCCGGGCTCGACAGAATACAGAATGATCGGGGATCTTATCCTCGATCCCGAGCTTGCAGAACCACCGGTATGCCAGATTGACCCGCACCTCGGCGCACAGCCGCCGCTCCGAGCGGAGCGCAAACACGTAGCCCACGATCAGCATCCGGATCATCAGAACAGGATCAATCGAAGGCCGACCCGTGTGTGAGTAGTAAGGTGCAAGCTCCTTATGCACCCAACCCAGATCGAGCACGCCATCGATCTGGCGAACCAGATGATCGGGCGGCACCACCTCGTCGAGATCAAGGACATAGAAGAACTGGCGTTGCTCGTCTTCCTGCCGCCCCATCATGCGCCGCTCCCGATGATGATCGACTCAAATCAAACGGAATCACGGTTCGACGAGCGCTTCAATCCGACTTTTGCAACACAATCAGTCCAATAGCCGACAAACGCCGCCGCGGCTGGAATGTCCGCTTCGGCGAGTGCGCTGAATAGCCATTGCGACAGCGGCCCGGCTTCCAGTCCGATCCGCTTAAAATGGTAGACGGGGTTTGCCAGAACCAGAAGCAGATCTTCAGGCTCGCTCGCTACCTTCACTTCCCGAACGATCCTGCCCGTGTCATCCACAATGCAGACGCTGGTCTCCTTGACTGATACGTCCAGTCCAGCAAAATGGTCCATGGCTCACGCTTCTCCTTCTGATGCTTGAGGCCGTCGCCACGGACCTCGTATTCACCATCAGCCTGAAGCGCAGCACCCAATATATTCAGCTATCCACAAGCTGCCGGCCACCCAAAGCGGACGTTCGGCGTTTGCGGCCTACGGCGCTACCGGTCCTTTTTTGATAGTTCCCGGAACGCAAATTCACAGGTCGCGTAGCGGCCTAAGTGGCCCGCGTTCTTTGCGGCCTATTTCGCTGGCGTCACGCGCAAGATGCGGCCGGCGTCATTGTCGGTGAGCAAATAGATCGCGCTGTCCGGCCTCAGCCGCACGTCTCGCCAGTTTCATCTCCTAGCATTTCGATAGAGCCGGGATGCCGATCGGAAAGTGTGATAACTTAGATGTCCTCATATTACGAGATGTGGCAATCTTTGAACTTCGATTGGGGCATGGCGCAGTGTTTAGGGTTTGGTGGCGAGATTTATTCAACGTGTCCGTGGTTTCGTTCGGTGTCGCCCTAAGCGGGCTGACTTGCGTTGCCCAGGCTGACGATGCGGCCAAACCAAAATCGATCTGGGAGCAAGACACGCTGACCGGCGATTGGGGCGGTGTGCGCACCGCGCTGAAGGAAAAGAGCGGTATCGACATCACGCTCAACTACATCGGTGAGACATTTGCTGTTGTGTCCGGCGGCGTTCGTCGGCAAGGCAGCTATGAAGGCCGGTTGGAATTTTCAGTGGATACCGATTTGCAGAAACTGGTCGGATGGACTGGCGCCAGTGCCCACGTGACGCTGTACCAGATTCACAATGGCGGTCATACCGTCGGCGACAATTTGGGCTCGATCGCCGACCCAAGCAATATAGACGCATTGCCGACCACGCGACTGTTCACTGCATGGTTCCAGCAAGGCGCCACCGACGGGCCGTTCTCGGTCCGGATTGGCCAAATAGCGGCTGATGACGAATTCATAAGTAGCCCGATCGCAGCCAGGCTCGTCAACGCCACGTTCGGCTGGGCTGGCGTTCTAGCCGCCAATATGACCAGCGGAGGTCCGGCTTATCCGCTCGCAACGCCGGGCGTGCGCGTTCAGGTCAGGCCAACCGAAAATCTCGCGGTGCTTGGCGCGGTATTCTCTGGCAATCCGGCCGGGGCAAACTGCAACGACGCTCCGCAGCAGTGCAATAAATACGGTACTACCTTTAGCTTCGCTGGTGGCTCGCTTTGGATGGGCGAACTGCAATACTCCGTCAATCAGACCAAAGATGCCGTTGGGTTGCCCGGCAGCTATAAGCTCGGCGGTTGGTATGCGACCACGGGCTTCGCTGACCAACATTTCGGGTTGAATGCGACGGGCGGCATTGTTTCGCTTGCCGATCCTACGGCGGTCGGGCCGCTCAACCATTCTGGCAACGGCGGGCTCTATGCGCTCGCCGATCAGACGGTGTGGCGTGCGGGTGAGCGTAGTCTGAATCTGTTCGTGCGCGGCGGCTTTGCGCCCTCTGACCGCAATCTAATTTCGTACTACGTCGATGGTGGTGCCGGAATCAAAGGTTTAGTGCCCGGGCGGGGCGAAGACGTGCTCACCTTCGGAATCGCCTACGCCAAGATCAGTCGCGACGCCACCGCTCTCGACCAGGACATACTAATGCTCAACGGACCTCCTCATCCGATCCGCGATGAGGAGGTAGTGTTAGAGCTGAACTACGCCGTGCAGATCGCGCCGTGGTGGACCGTGCAACCAGATCTGCAATACATCGTCCATCCCGGCGGCAATGTGCCCGATCCGAACAATCCGGCCTTGACCATTGGCAACGCCTTCGTTGCCGGCGTGCACAGTACGATTAAGTTTTAAGCCCCATTCCGTTGCGTAAGGCTAAGTTGTGACGATCGCCATGTGTATGATAGCCATTCTCGCGCATACAGTGCACAGCCGCTCGCAGACGCGCATGCAACGCATCGATCGAATATGTCGAGCGCTGGTGAGCACTTGGGGATGGTCCCTCTGGCCCTGTCGTATTTCCCTTGGCTTGCGGGCTCCTACTCAGCTACCGCGCACTTATGCAAATCGTAAAACGCCTTTATATTCACTGTTTCGGTAGATGGTTGTAGGCAAAGAACCGGCGGCCGATGGGTTCTAGCTACTGATGGGGCGATTTGAGGTCGCTGTTGATGTGCGCTAAAGGGTCAATTCGGATTTGCTTGGCATTAGCTTTCCTAACGTGTCTTTATTTCAGCACATCCTCAGGACTATATGCGACCGAGGAAAGCCGTTCCGCTTGCTTCGACGCGGAAGCGGATCCCTCGATTAGGACTGATGCTTGTACGCAGATTATTGATGCGCCCGGGACACTCGAGCTAGTTCGGTTATCCGCATATTTGAATCGAGCTGCTGCAAGGCTTCAAGTGGAAGTTATCGAGACCGTCGCCGACAATTGTAGTTGGAGCTGGCGTCGTCGATATCGGATAGCGAAGATGTGACCGTACCGCTTAAAGTAACGTCTAAAGTAACAATATAATAACGATCACCGTCACGGCGTCGCTTCGTTATTGGATTTGCAGGATAAAATGGCGCGCCCGGAGAGATTCGAACTCCCGACCCCCAGATTCGTAGTCTGCGGCCACCAATTGAAATCACTCAATATTATTGCAAACCGAAGTCAACCATGGTCGCCTGAATCAATGGGTTGGAGGCAATTTTGCAAACCAACTTCAGGCTTCGGCTATTCGATACCCGATCCCGGGCTCGGTCAGGATGATGCGCGGATCATCGGCGTGTTCTTCGATCTTCTGCCTGAGTTGACCAACGTAGACGCGCAGATATTGCGTGTCTTCGGTGTGCGCCGGCCCCCAGACCGCGGTGAGAATCTGCTTGTGGGTGACCACGCGGCCGGCATGCCGGGCGAGAAACGATAGTAGCTCAAACTCTTTCGGCGTCAGTTTGATCTCGGCGCCAGCGCGTGTGGCCCGGTGGCGGACGGCATCCACTTCGAGATTGCCGACGCGCAGCAGCGGAATTTCCGCTTTGCGCTGCAATCGATGGCGCAGTGCCGTGCGCATGCGCGCCAGCAACTCGCCGACGTTGAACGGCTTGTTGACGTAATCGTCAGCGCCGAGGTCGAGGGCTTCGATTTTCTCCGTTTCGCGTTCGCGCGCCGACAAAACGATGATCGGCACATCCGACCATTCGCGTGCTCGCCGAATGACATCCTTGCCGTCACCGTCGGGCAGTCCGAGATCGAGCAGCACGATATCCGGGGACTCGGCGGCGATGCGCTTGGTCGCTTCGGCGACACTGCCGGCGGTCGCCATCTCATAGCCGTTCGCCTCCAACGCCGGCTTGAGGAAGCGCAGGATCGCGGCCTCGTCGTCTACGACCAGAACTTGCGTCTTGGCGTTCATGCCGGCACGTCCTGGCGCGGGAACCTCAATATGATGCGTGTCCCGCGGCCGCCGGCATAGGGGCTTTCAGCCGCGATTGAGCCGCCATGCGCTTCCGCGATGCCTTTGGCAATCGCGAGGCCTAGTCCGGTCCCGTGTCCGCCGTCGGCCTGCGTCGTATCGGCCTTGACGAATTTATCGAACACGTGCGGGAGCGCTTGTGTAGGAATACCCGGACCGTCATCTGTCACGCGCAAAACGACCTCATTTGAGACGACGATCGCGTCCACCACGACGCGGGTCTCTGGCGGCGTGTGCACGATGGCATTTCCTATGACATTGCCGATGGCTTGCTCGAATAGCGTTGCATCCGCGCGCGCCAAGGGCAAATCAGACGGTAAAGTGACATCGATGTGCTGTCGCGCGCCGCGCCGCCGGGCGGCACTAGCGACGCGATCGACGATTTCGCGTAGGTCGATCCAATCTCGCCGCAACTCCAATGCGCCCGCATCGATCCGCGTAATTGCCAGCAGATTGCGCACCATCTCGTCGAGCCCTTCCGTCTCCTGTTTGATTTGCAGCAGCAGGCCCTTCTTTGCCGCGGCATTGAGCTTGTCGCCGTAGTCGAGGAGGCTCGTTGCCGAACCAAGGATAGACGACAGCGGCGTGCGGAAATCGTGCGAGATCGACGCCAGCAGCGTGTTGCGGACACGTTCGGTTTCGGTTGCGGTCTTGGCGCTCACCATGTCGCGCGCGAGCGAGGCGCGTTCCAGCGCCGCGGCGGTTTGTTCGGAGAGCGCATCGAGCAGCGCGCGCGCTTCCAAATCGAGTGGGCCGACGCCCTCGGGTTTGGCTACGCCGATCACGCCCAGCGTCTTGTCGCCGATCCGCAGCGGATTAAAGTACCACGGCACGATCGGCAGCGTGCCGGTATCGGCGCCGGCCGGTTCGCCATGGCTGAAGGCCCAGCGCGCCGCGGTCATCGGCGCGGCATCGAGCGCATCTTCCGGCGGCCAGGCGGCAATCAGCGTCAGATCGCCCCCCTGCTCCAACAGCACCACCACGGCGCGTCCAAGGCTTGCGTTGATTTCGCTGGCCGCGCCTTCGGCCACGGCGTCGAGCGCGGCAAGGCCCGACAGCCGGCGGGTGAATTCGTAGAGCCGCCGCATCGCGCGCATGCGGCCAGCCGAGATATCGGCCTGCACGCGCACGCGTCCAGCCAAGGCTGAAGTGATCACGGCCACCACGAGGAATATAAAGAGCGCCAGCAGTTCGTAGGGTTCGGCGATGGTGAAGGTGTAAAGCGGCTCGATGAAAAAGAAATTGTAAACCAAAAATGACAGGGCCGAGGCATAGATCGCCGGCCAGATACCGAAGTTCACGGCGATCAGCAGCACCGCCACCAGGAACAGCATCGACAAATTCGGGATCGGCGTCAGCGCGGTCAGGCCTTCGCCGAGCGCCAGCGCGGCGCCGATGGCCAGAGTGGCGTAGAGGAACGGCAGCGGCTGCAAGTCCTGACGAGCGCGCCGCCGTGTCACTGCCGACGGCGGCGTTTCGGCTTGCCGCGTCACCACATGCACCGCGATGTCTTGCGTCCGGCGCACCAGCTCGTGCGGCAGCGAGCGCCGCAACAGCTCGCTGAAGAACCCGCCATGCGAGCGGCCGATCACAATCTGGGTGACGTTCTCGAATTTGGCGAAACGCAGCAGTTCGGCCGGCAGATCGCTGCCGGTCAGCGTCTGCGTTTCCGCGCCGAGCGTCTGTGCGAGCTTCATGGCGTCGTCCAGCCGCCGGCGCGCGGCCTCGTCAAGGTTCGTACCCGGCCGCTCGACGGTGACCGCCAGCCAGGGCGCGTCCATCAGGTCGGCGAGGCGCTTGGCGGTGCGCACCACCGTCGGCGAGATCGTATCCGGGCCGATGCAGGCGAGGATGCGCTCGCCTGCTGCCCACGGCCCTTCGATTGCCTGCGCCTGCATACGGGAAACAAGATCGGCATCGATGCGCTCGGCCGCGCGCCGCAGCGCCAATTCGCGCAAGGCGGTCAGGTTTTGCGGCTTGAAGAAGCTTTCGACGGCGCGGGCGGCGGTATCCTGAACGTAGACCTTTCCTTCAGCGAGGCGCTTGAGCAACTCGTCGGGCGGAAAGTCCACCAGGATGATCTCGTCCGCCTTGTCGAACACCGTATCGGGCACGGTTTCGCGCACGCGGACCTTGGTGATCTTGAGCACGACGTCGTTGAGGCTTTCCAGGTGCTGGATATTGAGTGTGGTCCACACGTCGATGCCGGCAGCGAGAATTTCGTCGATATCCTGCCAGCGTTTGGGGTGACGGCTGCCGGGCACATTGGTGTGGGCGTATTCGTCGACCAACAACAGACTCGGCCGGCGCGCCAGCGCCGCGTCGAGATCGAACTCCTTCATGATCTGGTTGCGGTAGACGATCGGCTTGCGCGGCAGAACCTCGAAGCCCGCGATCAATTGCTCGGTCTCGCGCCGGCCATGCGTCTCGATCAAGCCGGCGACCACGTCGCGGCCGCCCGATTTCTCGGTACGGGCGGCGGTGAGCATGGCGAAGGTCTTGCCGACGCCGGGCGCGGCGCCGAGAAAAATCTTCAGGTGCCCCCGCCCCTCCTTCTTGGCGAGGGCGAGCAGGGCATCAGGCGAAGCTCGTTGCGCTTCGTCGGCGGGCATGTGGCTCCTTTCGGAGGAACTTACGACTTCAGCCCATCAAGCGCGAGATTGAGCTTGAGCACGTTGACCCGTGGCTCACCGAGCAGGCCAAAAGTGCGCCCCTCGATCTGGCCCTCGACCAGAGCGCGGACGCGCTCAACCGGCAGCCCACGGGCTTTCGCCACCCGCGGCACCTGAAACAAGGCCGCCTCCGGTGAGATATCCGGGTCGAGGCCGCTCGCCGAGGTGGTCACCAGATCGGCCGGGATCGCCGCCGACGGGTTCTCTTTCTTGAGCTTGTCCACATCCGCTTTGACGCGGTCGATCAGCGCCTTGCTGGTCGGACCCAGGTTGGAGCCGCCCGAATTGGCGGCGTTGTAGGGTGCGTCGATGGTCTTGCTCGGGTCCTTCGGGTCGGGCGCATTGGTCGCCGAAGGCCGGCCATGGAAATATCTATCGCTGGCAAACACCTGCCCGATCAGGGCGGAGCCTATGACCTTGCCGTCCTTCTCGATCAGGCTGCCTTGCGTCTGACGCGGGAAGACGACACCTGCGATCCCGGTCATGGCGAGCGGATAGGCCAAGCCGGTGATCAACGTAAGAGCTACAAGCACGATGACGGCCGGACGGATTTCTTTAAGCATGGCAAGTTCTCCTCAGACCAAATGCAAGGCGTTGACCAGCAGGTCGATCGCCTTGATGCCGATGAACGGCAGCACGAGGCCGCCGAGCCCGTAGATCAGCAGATTGCGCTGCAGCAGCGCGCCGGCGCCGATCGGACGATAGGCGACGCCCTTCAGTGCCAGCGGAATGAGTGCGATGATAATCAGCGCGTTGAAGATGATCGCCGACAGAATCGCACTCTGCGGCGTGGCGAGCCGCATGACATTGAGCACGGCCAGTTGCGGATAGAAGGCAAGGAAGATCGCCGGGATGATGGCGAAATACTTCGCCACGTCGTTGGCGATCGAGAACGTGGTGAGCGCGCCGCGCGTCATCAACATCTGCTTGCCGATCTCAACGACTTCGATCAGCTTGGTCGGATCGGAATCAAGATCGACCATGTTGCCCGCTTCGCGCGCGGCCTGCGTGCCGCTCTGCATGGCGACGCCGACGTCTGCTTGGGCAAGCGCCGGCGCGTCGTTGGTGCCGTCGCCGCACATGGCAATCAGCCGTCCGTTCGTTTGCTCATTGCGGATGTAGCGCAGCTTGTCCTCGGGTGTGGCCTGGGCAATGAAATCGTCGACACCGGCTTCCGACGCGATCGACGCCGCCGTCACCGGATTGTCACCGGTGATCATCACGGTCTTGATGCCCATGCGGCGCAGCGCGGCGAAGCGGTCTTTCACGTCCGGCTTCACCACGTCTTTCAGGTGGATCACGCCGAGGATGCGGCTGCCTTCGACCAGACCGAGCGGCGTGCCGCCCGAGCGCGCGATTTTGTCGACCGCCACGCGGAAAGTCGGCGACTCGGCAACGTCGCGGCCGGCCTGTTTGCGTGCGAATTCGAGCACGGAATCAATTGCGCCCTTGCGCAGCCTGCGCTCGCCGATATCGACGCCGGAAAGCCGTGTCATCGCCGAGAATTCGATGAATTTGGCGCCGGCGGGCGCCGCCTCACGCCGCACATTGTATTTTTCCTGGACCATCGCGATGATCGAGCGGCCTTCGGCGGTCTCGTCGGCGTCACTGGCCAGCAATGCCGCTTCGGCGGCCTCGCGCTCGCTCACGCCTGGTACCACAATGATCGCGGTCGCCAGCCGGTTGCCGAAAGTGATGGTGCCGGTCTTGTCGAGCAGCAGCGTATCGACGTCGCCGGCAGCCTCGACCGCGCGGCCGGACATCGACAGCACGTTGAAGCGCACCAGACGGTCCATGCCGGCGATGCCGATAGCCGATAGAAGCGCGCCGATGGTGGTCGGAATGAGTGTTACGAACAGCGCCACCAGAATGACGACGGAGATCGTGCCGCCGGCATAGGCGGCGTAGCTCGGGATGGTTGCGGTCGCGAACACGAAGATGATGGTGAGCCCGACGAGAAGAATGTTCAGCGCGATCTCGTTCGGCGTTTTCTGCCGCTCGGCGCCTTCGACCAGCTTGATCATGCGGTCGAGGAAGGACGTCCCCGGCGAGGAGGTAATGCGGATCACAATACGGTCGGAAATGACGGTGGTGCCGCCAGTCACCGCCGAGCGGTCGCCGCCGGATTCGCGGATCACCGGTGCGGATTCGCCGGTAATGGCGGCCTCGTTGACCGAGGCGATGCCCTCGACCACGTCACCGTCGCCGGGGATGATGTCGCCGGCTTCGCAAATGACAAGATCGCCGGCTTGCAGGTCTTCCGCAGCGACCCCCTGATAGACCTCGTAATTGCCCGGCATCAGAATGCGCTTGGCGCTCGTCTGCGTGCGGGTCTTGCGCAAGGTGTCGGCCTGCGCCCGCCCGCGCCCCTCCGCCACCGCCTCGGCGAAATTCGCAAACAGCACGGTGAACCACAGCCACAGAATGATCTGAAAGGTGAAGCCCAGCCCGGCGTGGTGCGCGACCAGGTCGCGCACGAACAGCACCGTGGTCAGCACGGTGACGACTTCGAGCACGAAGATCACCGGATTCTTGATCAGAGTGGCCGGGTTGAGCTTGGCAAAGGCCTGGCCGATCGCAGGCAGCACGATCTTGGGATCGACCAGCGTCGAGACCGGCATCCGCTTGCGTAGTTTAGAAGTGTCCATTGCCGTAACTCCGAATGAATCCCGATCAGAACAGCGTGTTCGCCTGCATCGCCAGATGCTCGACGATGGGGCCGAGCGCGAGCGCGGGGAAGAACGTCAGGCCGCCGACGACGAGGATGACGCCGACAACCAAGCCGACGAACAGTCCGCCGGTGGTCGGGAAGGTGCCGGCCGAGGCGGCGATGCTTTTTTTCTCCGCGAGTGAGCCGGCGATCGCCATCGCCGGGATGACCATGAAGAAGCGGCCGACGAACATCGCGATGGCGCCGGTGATGTTGTAGAACATCGTATTGCCGGTAAGCCCCGCGAAGGCCGAACCATTGTTGCCTGTCTGCGAGCTGTAGGCGTAGAGAACTTCGGTAAATCCGTGCGGGCCGGCATTGTTCATGGAGGCGACGGCGGGCGGATAGACCACCGCAACCGCGGTCCAGCCAAGTATCATCAGCGGCAGGACCAGGATGGCGAGCATGGCCATCTTGACCTCCTTCGCCTCGATCTTCTTGCCGACATATTCAGGCGTGCGGCCAACCATCAGGCCGGCGACGAAGATTGCCAGGATGACGAACAGCAGCATGCCGTAGAGGCCGGCGCCGACGCCGCCGACGATGATTTCGCCGAGCTGGATATTGATGAGCGGGATCATGCCGCCGAGCGCGGTGAACGAGTCGTGCATGGCATTGACGGCGCCGCAGGAGGCCGCGGTGGTGATCACCGCAAACAACGCCGAGGCGACGATGCCGAAGCGGACCTCCTTGCCTTCCATGTTGCCGCCATCGATGCCCAAGGCGTGCATCGCGGTCGTGCCGTTGGCTTCGGCCCAATAGCAGACCGTCACGCCGGCGATAAAAAGAACGCCCATCACCGCGAGGATGGCCCAGCCCTGGCGCTGGTTGCCGACCATGCGGCCGAACACATTGGTGAGCGAAGCGCCGAGCGCGAAGATCGATATGATCTGCACGAAATTCGACAGCGCGGTCGGGTTCTCGAACGGATGCGCGGCATTGGCGTTGAAGAAGCCACCGCCATTGGTGCCGAGCATCTTGATCGCGACCTGTGAGGCGACCGGGCCGACCGCGATGGTCTGCTTGGCGCCTTCGAGCGTGGTTGCATCGACATAGGGGCCGAGCGTTTGCGGCATGCCCTGCCAGACCAGAAACAGCGCAAAGGGCACGCAGATCGGGATGAGGATGTAGAGCGTGCAGCGGGTAATATCGACCCAGAAATTGCCCACGGTCTTGGCGGAGGCGCGCGCGAAGCCGCGAATGAGCGCGACCGCCAGCACAATGCCGGTCGCCGCCGACAGGAAATTCTGGTGCGCGAGGCCGAGCATCTGCACGAGATAAGACAGCGTGCTTTCGCCGCCGTAGTTCTGCCAGTTGGTGTTGGTGATGAAACTGACCGCGGTGTTGAACGAAAGATCGGGCGTGACCGCCGACTGTCCGGCCGGATTGAACGGCAACAGCCCCTGCATGCGCATCAAAACATAAATGATGAGAAAGCCGCCGACGTGGAACAGCAGCATGGCTACCGTGTAAGCCAGCCAATGCTGCTCGCGCTTTTCGTCGACGCCGCCGGCCCAATAGATGGCGCCCTCGACCGGCGCCAGCACCGGCGACAGGAATGTGCGTTCGCCGGTAAAGACGCGCATCATGTAGCCGCCGAGCACCGGCGTGATCGCGACGATGATCGCGCAGTAAAGCAGGATTTGGATCCAGCCAATCGTGGTCATGACACATCTCTCTTTTTGCGCATGATCTTTTGCGAAAACGCATCACACTTTTCGCGATCATGCGCGTCAGAATCTCTCTGGACGCAGCAGGGCGTAAGTGAGGTAGATCAGCAGCCCCGCAGTCACGAGGCTGGCAAGCGTATAGTCGATGAGCATGGCAGCCCCCTTAGAGCCGGTCGCACGCGTGGACGTAGCCGATCGACAGCGCGAACAAGCCGATTCCAATTGTCAGCATGATGAGATCGAGCATGGTTGCTCCCTTTCAAATGTTTCGGAGCGAACTCGCAAATAGGCTTCGTGCAATAAAGAAGCGATGCGAATTGCAGTTGCTGGATATCAAGAAGAAATAAAGAGCGTGGAGGGCTGGCGGAATCGCGGGCGCCGCCTCTTACCGTTCCTTTGGTCGCGTTTATACCGCTGGGTTGATTTCCCAATCGAATTCCTATGCGCCGTCACCCACGTTGTGGGCACAAGAAGAAACGCTTCCGCAACAATAATAAGGAGAGACTTCGATGACTGCCCTTGTGTTTGAAAACGACGCCACCCCGCCGGCCTATGCGAAAAGGCTCCGGATGCTACTGGCGCATTTGGCGCGGGCGATCGATACACTAGTCAGCGCACGCGCAGCACGCGCCGTCCCGGAATGGCAGATGCGCAAGGTGCAAAGCGAGATCAATCGCTATTGCGATCTCGTTCGCGTCGGGGACAAGCGACCGGTTGATGCGCCTTGAGTCTCGGCAACCGAAAGGGCACCAGACTGGTTCTACAAACCAAATTTAGAAAAAGCTGCGTCGCGAAAATTTCTATCGGAACAATAGCTTATGGCGCGCCCGGAGAGATTCGAACTCCCGACCCCCAAATTCGTAGTCTGCGCCTTCCACTGGAATCATAAACGCACGCTTAGGTCATTGGGTGTCTAACACTATCACACGCTTGCTAAACGCCGCCAGCATCTCACTTTTTCGAATGGACCCTCAGTCCTTTACGTACGAGAGCTATCATGAACAATCACGGACAATCTGCTTCCATCCCCTCTCCTGCTTCCACGATGCTTCCAAGCGCGGAAGTGATCCAGCTACCTACGGCAAGGTGCAACCACGCGGAGTTGGGGGTCTTTACAAAGGTTCTCATCCGCAGCATGCGGTGCCTCCCGGGGAGATCAGAGAAGTTTTTTTGGGACGCAGGTTGCGGCGGATTCGGCATACGAGCTTTGAAGTCCGGCCGAAGGTCGTTTGTATATCAATACCGTGATGAGCACGGGCGAACCAGGCGTATCGCGATTGGGGACGTATCATCCGTCAGTCTGGATGAAGCTCGGGAGGCAGCCCGTCAGATAGCAGCGAGCGTGGCCCACGGCAGCAACCCATCCGTAGAACGTAAGAATAAGCTCGCTGCCGGTACCGTCCTAGAGGTCATCGAAGTCTATCTGCCGCATGCGAAAGAACGTCAAAGACCGCGCTCCTTCAAAGAGACTGAACGCCATCTGCGCATCCATGCAGCTTCTATCCATCACGAACGCGTGGAGACTGTACCCAGACGCGACATCGCTGCACTGTTGGAGCGGATAGCAAAGAAATCTGGTCCGATTGCAGCGAATCGATTGAGGGCCGCTCTTAGTGCGTTGTGGAGTTGGGGACTCCGTTCAGGATTAATAGACGCCGACATAAACCCTGTAACCTTTACTGTGCGCCATCCGGAGAAGGCACGTGAACGCACACTCAGTGATGTTGAATTAAAGGCCATTTGGCGAGCAACGGACGACTGCAAAGACTATTCACGTATCTTGCGATTATGCTTGCTTACGGGCTGTCGCAGAGAAGAAATCAGCGGTTTGCGTTGGAGTGAAATTCAAGACGAAAACATTGTGTTCGGTTCCGACCGCATGAAAGGGAAGCTCGCGCACGAAATTGCACTGCTGCCGATGATTTCAACGGCGCTGCCAAAACGCCCGGAAAACACCCAAGGCTGCGTGTTCGGTAAGCGTGGTAAGGGGTTTTCGGGCTTTAGCGATAGCAAGGAAAAGTTGGACGCCAAGTTCGTCGAGAACGGCGTAAGCATGCCGTCTTGGGGATTGCACGACCTGCGGCGAACTTTCTCAACGCGGTTGCACGATGTAGGCGTAGAGCCACTCGTGATCGAAGCGCTGCTCGCCCACAAACAGCAGGGCGTTGCCGCTGTCTACAACCGAGCATCTTTTCGTGACGCAAAACGAGCAGCCCTCATGCGATGGCATGAAATTCTCGGCCAAATAATCGGGAGCACGAAAAGTCCTGGAAATAGAGGCTGATTCGAATTACTGACCGGGAAACATGGTGAATTTTTCGTTAACTACCGCTTAAGTCTCGTCCCCTAGATATCTCCCATGGAATAATTGGGAGGTCGGCAATGGACGGGAACAATCAAGACATTCTGAGTGAAAAGGAAGTCGCCAGCTGGCTTGGGCTCAGCGCCCCAACGCTCGTTCGGCATCGTCGCGACGGCACAGGGCCGACGTTTATTCGACTGAGCATTCGTCGCATCGCCTACCGCCGCAGCGCAGTGGAGACGTGGCTGAAGGAACACGAACGCCAGGCTCTTATCTCAAAACCACCGGCTGCCACCTCAAATGGAACTTTGGCAGCATAAAATGGCCAATCCTATTCGTGGTGTTACCGCAGCAGTAACGGTCCATGCGCCGGAAATTACCGCCACGGTAATACCGGGCGACACTAACCCCAGCGGCGATGTCAAAGCGGAGCCGGCCAAATACGGCAGCGTCATTTTGCGCGGTATTAGCGTATCGCTGACCGCTGAGATCGGCCGAGCGTTCGTTGCCGACTGTGCTCGCCATATTGAAGGCTTGGTGGCCGACAGCGACATTAAAAACAAATGGGGATTAAACGATGAAGATTGGGGGGGCCTAGCCACTAACGCACCCTTACTCCAAGTGGTTAGAACGGAGCGCGAGAACCGAATTACTAATGGTGATGCCGCGAGAGAAGCCGCTCAAAGATACTTTGCCAATGCACCAACCGTCCTCGGTGACATCCTATCAAATGAACAGGTCTCACCGCGTCACCGCATCGAAGCGGCAAGAGAACTGCGTCAAGTCGCAGGCGAAGGACCGAGCGTTGCGCCTGGAGCGGGAGAGAAGTTTGTCATCAAGATTGATCTAGGTGAGGACAAGAAACTAGTTTTTGAAAAAGAGATCGCTCCCCGGTTGCCATCTAACGATGGAGAACTGTCGTGACAAATCCCTTTCAATCCATCATTGACGCGCCACAGTGCCCACAAGGGCGACCAGTCGAACGCGATGAACGCCACTTGTTCGCGCAGGAACACGCGGAAGACATTCGGACCGAGAAGATCGCGGCAATCAACGGTTTTCCCAAAGATGCACCGTTTGCCATTGGCGGTCTTTCCGCTCGCATCGAAACCGGGCTGTGCGCGGCACACGAAGCTAAGAAAGTTGCGAGTTTGACCACACCGCTAACGCAGCAACGAAAATCGCTGCGTGGAGGCGAATATAGTTCAGACGAAGCATTGGAGCTATTAAATTCGCATTATCTGATTGGTAAGTCGGAGCAAGAAGTCGCTGTATTCCGCATCAAAGATGACGGGTCGCTAGCGTTTACGCCGCCTGAACAGTTCAAGCTCGACGTAGCCAACATCTTCGTCAAACCGTCCGGCAGGTCATCCAAGCCGATCTCGGCCGAAAAATTTTGGAAGGAAAGCCCGAATCGTCATCAATGCAAAATTGTCTTCAAACCGGGCGGCTCGACGGGACCCGATGAGTTCAATCTCTGGCGCGGGTTTGCGATTGAACCGCGCAACGGATGGCAGAAGCAGCGACGTTTGATGAGGCATATCTGGGAGATTATCTGCCGCCGCGACAAGGCCAAGTTTAAGTACCTGATCCGCTGGCTGGCATGGCTCATCCAAAACCCAGACAAGCACCCCGAAACAGTCATCGTTCTAAAAAGCCGAAAGCAAGGCACCGGCAAGAGTACGCTCGGCCTAGTGATGTTCGCGATTTTTGGGGACGGCCACGGCGCAATAGTTGATGACAAGGAACGCTTGATTGGCCGCTTCACCGACTGGATCGAACCGAAGTGTTTTATCCTCGCGGAGGAAATACTGTGGGCCAACGATCACAAAA
>CAVPFZ010000015.1:0-46931 GCA_963703875.1 uncultured Alphaproteobacteria bacterium | reverse complement strand
TTGGCCGCGCCCAACCGACCTGTAGCATCGCGCTCCGCCGGACGGATCGAGGCTCGGTTCAAACTCAGGGCCAATTTTGAATTTAAACGTAGATGTAGTCAGTTTGTATTGTGAGCCCAACGACACAGATCATCGTCCCGGCGGGGTATACCCTTTTCCCAAATGGGTGTCCGCAAGCGTGAAAATCTCACCGTCGTTGAGTTGCCCAACGGGCGTCACGCCCTCAGCGCGCCGCCGACCCTCGTCGCTAGCACTCACACTGTGGACTACTGCTGCGGAAACTGCGGAGCGGTGCTTCTGCATGCCGATGTCGAGCAGGTCCACGGTCTTCTAATCCATTGCACTCGGTGCGGAAGCTATAATTCGACGGACGGCTCAACGACCTAACGCGAACGGGATGCGCTTCAATGTTATGAACGCTTCATCAAATGGGCCCCGCAATCGACTTCTACTCGCCCTGCCATCCCGCGATCTCAAGCGGCTTATGCCGGAGCTTGAACAGATTCCCTGTCAACGCGGGCAGGTCCTCATGGACGCTGATGGTCCGCTCGACCATGTATTTTTCCCCGATAGCGGCGTCGTCTCGGTGGTGGCGGTTTACGCGAACGGCAGCGTCATTGAGATGGCAACGGTCGGGAGGGAGGGTTTCACGAGTATACTAGCCGTCTTCGGTGCCAAGCGTTCCTCCTCCCGGCTTCTCGTCCAAATTCCGGGAAGCGCAGCAAAGATGTCGCGCGCGGCGTTCACAGGGGCCATGGAGTCGATGCCGTCCTTCCGAAATCTCATGTATGATTACGTCCAGGCGTTTCTCGAGCAGATCATGGTGTCGGTCGCGTGCAACGGCGCGCACAGTCTCAAGCAGCGGTTGGCGCGTTGGCTGCTGATGATGCGCGACCGCGGTGACAGTGACGTACTGTTGATTTCTCAGAGCCTGCTCGCCGAAATGCTGGGTGTCCAGCGGCCATCAATCACAAATGCTGCCGAGGAGTTGGCACGCGCCGGGTTGATTGCGCGCGGCCGGCAGCAAATCACGATATTAAATCGAAAGGGCCTCACGAAGGCATCCTGTGAGTGTTATCAATTGGTCCGAGAGCGCGTCGCTTTGCACCTTCCCAAAACACACGTGTAAAAGTCGGCACCCCCGGCAAAATGGTAATGTACATTACCGACACCAGACCTTCTACTGACGCATAATCAGCGCTTCCAGGGAGGCGACATGACCTCTGCCCCTCGCGGTAGGGAGCGCATGCTGTGACACGCAAAGGAAAGCTCCCGTTCGACCCCAAAGCGTTTCTCGCCAAGGCGAACGGCGGCAGGACCATCGCCAAATACCGAAAGAATCAAATCGTCTTCTCACAAGGCGAGTCGGCGAATGCGGTCTTTTACATCCAGGGCGGCAAGGTCAAAGTCACCGTCATTTCCGAGCAAGGCAAGGAAGCCATTGTCGCAGTCCTGGGGCCGGATGAATTCTGCGGCGAAGGTTGCATGACCGGCCAGTTGCGGCGCGTGGCGACAGCTACGACCATGACGGAATGCGTGATTATGCGACTGGAAAAGGCGGCCATTGTCCGCGCCCTCCATGACGAGCCAGCGTTTTCCGAGATGTTCATCGCACATCTTTTAGCCCGGGCCATCCGCATCGAAGCGGACTTGGTCGATCAGCTGTTCAATTCGAGCGAGAAGCGCTTGGCGCGGGCGCTTTTGCTATTGGCCAACTTTGGCAGAGAGGGCAAACCGGAGCCCATCATCGCAAAGGTCAGTCAAGAGACGCTCGCCGAAATGATCGGCACCACGCGATCTCGCGTCAGTCGGTTCATGAACAAATTTCGTGAATTGGGCCTTATCGATTACAACGGCCACATCGAAGTCCACCGTTCCTTGTTGAACGTGGTTCTGCATGAGAAGCCACAAATTAGAACTTAGCCGCGGTCCTCGAATCAGTCCGGCCGTCCAAATGTCCGACCGAACCGGCGCCGAACGAGCCTACATTATCATCAGCAGAGTCGGCGCTTCTTCAACCGGGCACGCATGTCCGCTTCTGATGGCACTTAACGGACAATCGCGGCAACGCAATATGTTGTCTGCTTCTCTAATCGGCCGGTTGGGGTCAAGCACTTTCAGTCTGTCCAACACTGCGGTGTCGATGTCGCTCACGGGCTCGTGCTTCTCTTCGGAATCGGCACCAAGGCCCTTCCATCATGGGATTCGAAGACGAGGCGGAACAATCTATTGGACGGCCTTGCCGACAGACGAACGGCAGGTCCAAGCGGACAAACGAACTCACCTCATCCATCGTCCCGCGAGGGACATCATTCCACCGCTGGGTGGAGCTCGAGTGTTCTCCTGTTACATTTGATCCTGTGCAGTTTTCATGCTGCTGCTTCTTCCCGTGTCCACTGGAACTCGGTGCCATCAACCCATATGCGGTGCATGATCACGGCCAGCCGACGCGCCAGCGCCACGATCGCCTTCTTCATCCCGCGGTGCCTGGCGATCTTCATCGCCCAGGCCTTGAGCCATGACCACTTGTTGGTGCGGGTCAGCATGACCTGGGCCGCTTCGTAGAGCATCACCCGCATCATCTCATCCCCGCACTTTGATATCGCGCCAGATCGATTGATCTCACCCGATTGATACTTTGATGGTGTCAGCCCAAACGCCGCACCGACCGCCTTGGAGCTCCGGAAGCGCGCCGGCACGTCAACTGTAGCGCGATAGGTTAGCGCCACCACCGGGCCGACGCCGGGGACCGTCATCAGGCGCCGGCACACTTCATCGTCCCGCACGATGGCCAGCAAACGGCGGTGCAGAACGGCAATCTGTTCGCGAAGCGCCCGCCGAACAACAAGCAGTGGTTCGACCAGGACGGCTAGATCGGGGAGGTCCTCGACCAACTCCTTGATGCGAGCCTCGAACTTTACCGTCCCGACGATACCCACCTTGAGACCAAAGTTGCGCAAGGTACCGCGTAGGTCGTTATCAATGGCGATGGCCTTGGACTGCAGCAGCTTGCGGTGGGTCAGCAGCATTCGCAGTTTCTGACTGCGTAACGTCTTCACATGTACCGGGCGATAAAGCCCCGCCCGCATCATTTGCGCCATGCCGCGCGCATCGTTACGGTCGGTCTTGTTGATCTGCGCCTGCAACACCGCCCGCATGTGCCGCGTCTCGACGCAGATCACCGGCAAGCCTGCTTCCGCCAGTCCGCTATAAAGCCATTGCGACAGCGGCCCAGCTTCCAATCCAATCCGCTTGAAGTGGTAGGCGGGGGTCGCCAGCACCGCCAACAGAGCGTCAGGTTCGCTCGCCACCTTCAATTCTCGAATGATTCTGCCCGTGTCATCCACAATGCAGACGCTGGTCTCCTTGACCGATACGTCCAGTCCGGCAAAATGGTCCATGCTGCGCTTCTCCTTCTGATGCTTGAGGCCGTAACCACGGACCTCGTTTCACCATCAGCCTGAAGCGCAGCACCCAAAATCTTCAGCTATCCACAAGCTGCCGGCTGATTACCCCATCTATTGGGGGGATTGTGTTGCAAAACTCGGTTGCTCTCGACTGTGGGGCCCGGCCGTGGATATTGGCCGTTCTCTTATGCCACGCTCCGATTGAGGGAGCTGGCGTACCACTGCCTCGGCACCAACGCCTTACTCGACGCTATGCTGGGCACGCGGCTGCCAATGGTGGTGGGGCACGGCTGAGTAACTTGACGAGCCGCCTCAGATTCTGCGCGGTTGCGGTGAGCAAGACCTCGTCCCTGACGCCGCTGAGGCCGCGCAATCTAAACCGGTCGAGCCGCAGGATGCGCTTCATGTGCGCAAACCGCATCTCGACCTTCTTGCGCTCGCGGTGTGACTGTTCGAAGGCTTGCGTATTGGCCAGCGCGCGGACGCGATCGCGTACATCCTCGTCAAGATCGCGGGTGACCTTGCGCATGGCCGCGGTCGTGCACTTTGGCTTTAGCGAGCAGGTCGAGCAGTCCTTCTTGCTGGCCCGGTAGTGCACGATGTGGCCCTGATCGATGTTGCCGGTACTGGTCAGCTCCGCGCCACCCGGGCAAGTGTAGATATTGCGCGCCGGATCAAAGACGAAGTCCGCTCGGCTGAAGGTGCCATCGGGGCGTGCCGACTTATCCCATGCCGGAATGTGCGGAGTGATCTTGCGATCGACTAGCCACTTGAGCAGCTTGACCGCGCCATAAGCCGTGTCGCCTGCGAGCCCCTGGGGCTGGAAATCAAAACGGCGGCTGACCCGGTCCATCATGGTCTGGGTAACGGCGAGTTCCTCAGTACGGTTGGCGCGCGTGCCCTCGGCGTCGACAATGATCCCCGCCTTGTTGTCGATCAGATAGTTCGCATCGTAGGCAAAGAACGGGTTCACGCCCGGCCTGGTCACCCAGGATGACTGCGGATCGGTCAGCGAGACCTGTTTGGGAGGCTTGCCTCGGCTACCGCCGCCGCTGCTCGATCCGCCACCGTCTTCACCGTCACCCTTCTCATCATTGCGGGCAGCATCAAGGGCCGAAAGATACTCTCGAACCGCATGGGATATCGTCGGCCATGCAATCGGCTGGTCGCCGGGGAGGCGCTTCATCTTGTCTACGTCAGCCTTGATCAGGCTGGCATCGATCGAGAACGCTTCGCCGCCAACCAGCCCGGCCGCGATACACATCGCCACCACGCCCTCGAATACCCGGCGCAAGGCATCGCTCTCGCGAAAGCGCTCGTGCCGGGCTCGACAGAACACTGAGTGATCCGGGATCTTATCCTCGATCCCGAGCTTGCAGAACCACCGGTATGCCAGATTGACCCGCACCTCGGCGCACAGCCGCCGCTCCGAGCGGAGCGCAAACACGTAGCCCACGATCAGCATCCGGATCATCAGAACAGGATCAATCGAAGGCCGACCCGTGTGTGAGTAGTAAGGTGCAAGCTCCTTATGCACCCAACCCAGATCGAGCACGCCATCGATCTGGCGAACCAGATGATCGGGCGGCACCACCTCGTCGAGATCAAGGACATAGAAGAACTGGCGTTGCTCGTCTTCCTGCCGCCCCATCATGCGCCGCTCCCGATGATGATCAACTCAAATCAAACGGAATCACGGTTCGACGAGCGCTTCAATCCGACTTTTGCAACACAATCGGGGTAACAGCAGACAATACAACCTAATTTAAGAGTGTACGCCCTAGGCCGGCGCGCGGAATTCCAGAAACTTTCCGCTGCGGAAATCGTACAGCTTGCCGTTTTCCACGCACGCCGGCAGGCACAGCGGCACGATTTTTTTTGCAACTTCCTCCGGCGTCGGCAGCGTTTGCGGATCGATGCCGGGGAACGCGGTTGCCATCATGCGCGTGCGGGTCTGCCCCGGGCTGAATAGGTTGGCGCGTAGTTTGGTGGTTTCGTTTTCGGCGGCGTAGGTGCGCACCATGATGTCCAGCGCCGCTTTGGAAACCGCGTAGGAACCGAAATAGGGGCGCGCCAGCGTGGCCAGTCCCGACGTGATGAACACCACGCGGCCCGCGTCGGACAGTTGCAGCAGGGCATCGAAGGCGCGGATGAGCTGCCAGTTGGCGGTGACGTTGACGGCGAAAATCTCGTCCCAGTCCTTGGGCTCGATATGGCCGAGCGGCGTCGGCATGCGCAATAGGCCGGCGTTGCCGACCAGCACGTCGAGCCGTCCGTAGCGTTCCTTGAGCGCGAGCGCGAGCCGCGCGATGCCCTCGCTATCTTTCATATCGAGCGGCACCAGCGTGGCGGTGCCGCCCGCGGCCTTGATCCGGTCGTCGAGCTCCTCCAGCCCGCCGACCGTGCGCGCCACGGCGACGACATGGGCGCCCGCTTGCGCGAGCTGCAAGGCCAGCGCCGCGCCAATGCCGCGCGAGGCGCCGGTGACCAGCGCGATGCGGTCGGAGAGGGGTTTGGACATGGGATACGCCGGCGCGAAGCCCTAGATGGCTTCGGCGAGCAGCGACAATTGCCGCGGGCTTGCTTCCTGCGCGGCCAGGTCGGTAAGCGGCGTCGGATAATCGCCGGTGAAGCAATGATCGGTGAACTGCGGTCGCACCGGATCGCGGCCGGCAAAGCCCATGGCGCGGTAAATGCCGTCGACCGACAGGAAGGCCAGCGAATCGGCGCCGATGAACTGGCGCATCTGCTCCAGATCGTGGGTCGCGGCCAGCAACTTCTCGCGCTCCGGCGTGTCGATGCCGTAATAATCCGGATGTTTGATCGGCGGCGAAGCGATGCGGAAATGCACCTCTTTGGCGCCGGCGTCACGCATCATCTGCACGATTTTCCGCGACGTGGTGCCGCGCACGATCGAATCGTCGATCAGGACGATGCGCTTGCCCTCGACCACGGCGCGGTTGGCCGAATGCTTCATGCGCACGCCCTGATCGCGGATCGCCTGCGTCGGCTGGATGAAGGTGCGGCCGACATAGTGGTTGCGGATGATGCCGAGCTCGTAGGGGATGCCGGATTCTTGCGCGAAACCGATCGCCGCCGGCACGCCGGAATCCGGCACCGGCACGATCACGTCGGCCGCGACCTTGGATTCGCGGGCGAGCTCGGCGCCCATGGTCTTGCGCACATCATAGACATGGCGGCCGCCGACGATCGAATCGGGCCGGGAGAAATAGACATATTCGAAGATGCAGGGGCGCGCCGGCATCGGCGGGAACGGCTTATGGGACTGCGCGCCGTCCTCGTCGAAGATCACGACTTCGCCGTTCTCGACGTCGCGCACATAGTGCGCGCCGATGATGTCGAGCGCGCAGGTCTCCGAGGCGAGGATCGGGCAGCCGTCGAGCCTGCCGATCACCAGCGGGCGGATGCCGAGCGGGTCGCGCGCGCCGAGCAGCTTCTTGTTGGTCATGCCGACAAAGGCATAGGCGCCTTCGAGCTGGCGCAGGCCTTCGACGAAGCGATCGACGAAGCGGTTGCGCTTGGCGCGCGCCACCAGATGCAGGATTACCTCGGTGTCGGTGGTCGACTGCATCATGGCGCCGTCGTGCACCAGTTCGCGCCGCAGCTTGATGCCGTTGGTCAGATTGCCGTTATGGCCGATGGCAAAGCCCCCGGCATTGAGTTCGGCGAACAGCGGCTGCACGTTGCGCAAAATGGTTTCGCCGGTGGTCGAATAGCGCACATGGCCGATGGCCGTGGTGCCGGGCAGGCGGTCGATCACTTCGCGGCGGGCGAAGGTATCGCCGACCAGCCCCATGCGGCGTTCCGAGTGGAAGCGCTTGCCGTCGAAACTGACGATACCGGCGGCCTCCTGGCCGCGATGCTGGAGCGCGTGCAGGCCGAGCGCGGTGATGGCGGCGGCATCGGGATGGCCGAAGATGCCGAACACGCCGCACTCTTCGCGTAGCCGGTCGGCATCCGGATCGAATTCGGCGCCTGCGGCCAGCGTTTCGTCGGGCTTGCGATCTTGCATCGCTAGAGGGTTCCGGTCCTTGGAGTCAGTTCCGACTTGCGGTCGGGGCTGGCATCGGGCGGTTCCTGATCTTCCGGCTTCTGCCGCTTCAACCGTTTCAAGATGGTGCTTTCGGGGTCATCCGGCAACATGGACATCAACCATTGTCCGGTACTTTGCAACACCACCTTAGACTTGGCGCCGCGCACCCATTCCGGCTGGCTGCGCTCGGGCACCAGCCAGGCGAAGAACAGGAAGGCCACAACCACGATGATCAGTCCGCGGCCCAGTCCGAACAGGAAACCGAGCGTGCGGTCGAGCGCGCCGACGCGGCTGTCGAGAATCATGTCGGAAATGCGCACCGTGATCACCGAGACGATCAGCAGCGTGAGCAGGAATACCCCGCCGATGCTGATGCCGGCCGCCACCATGTCGCTGTTGACGTATTGCTTGGCGATCGGCAGCACGCGCGAATAGGCATAGAGCGTGACCAGCGCGGCGATGCCCCAGGCGCCGATCGACAGGATCTCGCGCATGAAGCCGCGGATCATGGCGAGCAGGCCGGAGATCAACATGACCACCAGGAGAATGATGTCGAGCAGCGTGATCGGCATCGGGTCTCAGGCGCTCCGCGGGTAAAGGCGAGGCTCGCCACGCAGTTGGGGCGGCGATTCCGGGAAAGCCATAGCGGCTCCCGGCGAGGGCGGCAATGTCGGCCTTAAATGCTTAATTTTACGCCTGTTTCTGCTCTGGCGCGGACCTCTCCGAGAAGGCCGCGCGGGCCAGTTTGGACGCCCCGTATATAGCGGGGTGTCACGGTGGCGTCACCCGTCTTGTCCACGGGTTTTATCGCCCGGGCGCTTGGTTCCGCGGGCCGCGATATCGGCGACCAGGCTGGCGAGGCTCGCCACGTCCGTGACCTTGAGACCGCCATCGCCGGCTTCGGCGCGCGCGGCTTCCGGGACGATGGCCCGGGTAAAGCCGAGCTTGGCGGCCTCTTTCAGCCTGGCCGGCGCCTGCGCCACTGGCCGGATCGCGCCGGAGAGCGAAACTTCTCCGAAATAGACCGCGTCGGCCGGTAGCGGCGCATTCGCCAGCGAGGACACCAGCGCGGCGGCAGCCGCGAGGTCGGCTGCCGGCTCCTGGATGCGCAGTCCGCCGGCGACGTTAAGGTAAACATCATGGCCGCCGAGCCTCACGCCGCAATGGGCTTCCAGCACGGCCAGCACCATCGACAGCCGGCTCGGGTCCCACCCGACCACGGCCCTTCTTGGTGTGCCCAGAGATGTCGGCGCCACCAGCGCCTGGATTTCAACGAGCAAGGGCCGCGTGCCCTCGATGCCGGCGAAGACCGCGGTGCCGGGCGAGCCGAGGTCGCGCGCCGACAGGAACAGTTCGGACGGATTGGCGACCTCGCGCAGGCCAGCGCCGGTCATCTCGAACACGCCGATCTCGTCGGTCGGACCGAAGCGGTTCTTCACCGCGCGCAGGATGCGGAACTGGTGCGAGCCTTCGCCCTCGAACGAGAGCACGGCGTCGACCATGTGCTCGACCACGCGGGGACCGGCGATCTGGCCGTCTTTGGTGACATGGCCGACCAGAATGATGGCGGCGCCGGAGCGCTTGGCAAAGCGGATCAGCGCCTGCGCGCTGCCGCGCACTTGCGTGACGGTGCCGGGGGCGGATTCCACCAAATCGGTCCACATGGTCTGGATCGAATCGATCACGATCAGCCGCGGCGTCTTGCCTTCGGACATGGTGGCGATGATGTCCTCGACCGAGGTCTCGGCCGCGAGTTCGACCGCGGCCCCGCTTAAGGACAGCCGTTCGGCGCGCAACCGCACCTGGGCGACCGCTTCCTCGCCGGAGATATAGACCGCGCGATTGCCGCCACGCGCCATCGCGGCGGTAGCTTGCAGCAGCAGGGTCGATTTGCCGATGCCGGGGTCGCCGGCCATCAGCAAGACCGAGCCGCGCACAAAGCCGCCGCCGGTGACGCGGTCGAATTCGGCGACGCCGGAGGGCAGGCGCGGGGCGTCATGGGCCTCGCCGGTCAGCGGCTCGAGCGCGAACAGGCGGCCTTTGCCGGGTTTGCGGCCCGGTCCGGCCGGCCGGTCGGCGCCTTCCTCGGAAAGGGTATTCCACTCGCCGCAGGCCTCGCATTTGCCCTGCCAGCGGGAAAAGGCCGCGCCGCAGTTCTGGCAGATGAAGCTCAGATTGCGCTTGGACATGAAGGAATCGCCGCCAAATCGGTGAGAACCACCCTAAAACAGCAGTGAGAACAATACAAGAACAAACTTTACCAAAGCTCTAATATCCGGTCGGCCAAAAGCGCAGCCGCGCCCGATGGGGCGCGGCTCGTTCTCGGTCTTGCCGGCCTCCTGTCTACTGCGCTTCCAGGAACAAGAAGCTGCGGTCGGTGGTCGTTTTGCCGCTCGCCGTGGTGGCGTTGATATGGCAGGCGAGACAGCCGGTCGATGGGTTCTTGAATTTACCCTGCGACGAGGCGCTCTGCACGTAGGTCTCGATCGTGATATCGGCGACGTTGGCCGGAGCTCCCTGTGGCGCGCCGCCGAACTGCCACTGCGTGCTGATCAGCCGGTAATTGGCGAAAACCGTGCCGGCCAGCAGTTTCTGGTAATAGCGGTTCAATTTGGGATCGGCCGGGATTGCGTTCACGCGCTTGATCTGCACCGCCGCGTTGATCGGCGTGCCGTTCGGATTGAGTTCGGTAAAGGGCTTGGCGGCGGTCTGCTTGTTGACCGGCGCGCTGCTGTGCGGGTTGAAGAATACCTTGTCGTTGTCGACCTGCTCGAAGGTGGACCAGAAAAATCCGTCCTGCGACGGCGTCTTGTGAATGATGTGCAGGCCGACGAGCCCGAGCGTGACCGGATTGGGGCCGGGGCTCGTCGCGCCGTCGGGCGTGTTGAAGACGGTGGCGAGCGTCGTGTAGTACCGCCCGCCCGCGATTTCAGCGGGGTTGAGAATCTTCCACGCCGACTTGAATTCGATCGAACCGGTCGGCAGCGTGATCGAGCTGACTGAGTTGAGCACGCTGAGCTCGTACCATTTGTTGCCGATGACCGCGCCGTATTCGGCCTGGTTCATCAGCCGCTCATAGCGAAGCCAGCGCTGCGCCTGATCGGTCACCACGCCGCCGACAGCCTGAACGTCGGTCGGTTGCGAGACAGCGTTCGTCAGCGGGATGAGATTTTGCGCCGCCGACACGGCGGCTTTCGACGCGTGCATCATCGGGTGCGGCTTCTTCTCGAACAGCGCCGCCAGGTTTTGACCGTTGCACCAGGCCGCCGGGTTCTGTCCGGATGCGACGAAAACGTCATCCGATGACATCTGCGTCTGCCAGACGACCGGGCCCTGGTTGCCCTTCTTGATGCCGAGGATCGATTTGGTGGTGTCGGCCATGCAGGTCTGCGTCGCCGGCCAATTGAACGCGATGAATTCGTTCCAGGAGAAGATGTCGACCCCGCTCTGGCTTTCGCCATGCAAGGGGCAGGCATCGGCCGGAATCGTTGCCTGCGCGGCGGTGATTTTGGTGGGGCAGGTTGAGCCGGCGCATCCAGAGCCGCCCTGGCAGAAAGTGGGCGGCGCCGCGCCGGCGCCATCGGCGACGAGAAGCGCCGCGAGCAGACCGAGGCCGGCGGCAATACGACCGTTTGTCATGTTTTTCCTCCGTGAACTGCGCCGCGTTCGCACGCGGCTTGCAAGGCGGCGCAATGCTAGCGCGTTCCCATAAAGGTTGTAAGACTGAAAAGTATAACTTCAGGTGGTCGCCGTCAGCCGCGGTAAATCCGGTGGTAGCGACGGCCGAGGCTGGTGAGCACCTCGTAGCCAATGGTGCCGGCGGACTTGGCCAGGTCATCGACGGTGATCCCGTCGCCAATCAGCGTGATGAGCTCACCGCGCCGCGCCGCATTGCTGGGCACATCGGTAATGTCGACCGCCAGCAGATCCATCGATACCCGCCCGGCCAGTGGGCAACGCACGCCAGCCACGATGGCGTCGCCGCCGGGCGCCAAATCAGAGGCGCTGGCGGCGCGCAGATAGCCGTCGGCATAGCCGACCGCGGCCACGGCGATGCGGGTGGTGCGCTTGGCGGTCCAGCCGGCGTTGTAGCCGACGGTCTCGCCGCGCGGCACCGTGCGGACCTGCGCGATGCGCGCCTGCAATCCGATCACCGGGCGCATCGGATTGCGCGCGCCCGGGGTCGGGTTGACGCCATAGAGCGCGACGCCTGGGCGCACCACGTCGCAATGGGCGGCGGCGCCCAGAAAAACCCCGGAGGAGTTGGCGAGCGAGGCAGGGATGCCGCGGTAGAGGATGCGCACCTCGCGGAAGGCGGCGATCTGCCGGGCATTGAGCGGGTCGTTCGGAATCTCGGAACTGACCAGATGGCTCATCAGCAACGTGATGCCGTGGTTTTCGGCGCGGATGCGCGGCGCCAATGCGCCGGCTTCGTTCAGCGAGATGCCGAGCCGGTTCATGCCGGTGTCGATATGCAGCGCGGCGCCGCCCTGCCACTGATGGGCGGCGGTGAAGGCGTCCCATTCCGCCAGTTCAAGCATGCTGCCGATCACCGGCCGCACGCCAAGATCGGCGTATGCGGCGGCGGTTCCGGACAGCAGTCCGTTGAGCACGTAGATCGCCGCTGCCGGGGCCGCCTCGCGCGCCTTGCGCGCCTCGGCCAGATCGGCGACGAAAAAAGTCTTGCAGCCGGCTTTGGCCAGGGCGTGCGCCACCATCTCGATGCCGCAGCCATAGCCGTCGGCCTTGATCACGGCGGCGCATTCCGCCGGCATGACATGGCGTCCGAGCGTGCGCCAATTGTCGGTGAGCGCGCCGAGATCGATGGTGAGAATGCCGCCCGCCTCGCCCGCCGGCGGGCCCACAGCGGTACCTGCCGGAGCGGGCTCCGGCGGGACCAGATCGGGTGCGGACACGGATGGAGCGTCGGCCATGGCCAAGGGTTTAGCGGCCCAAGCGTGGGGCGTCTATGCGGGACGGGGCTTTATGATTGGCGCATGATCTTTTCCGAAAACCGGTACCCACTTTTCGGGATCATGCGCTAGCCGGTGCGCTCCGGCAGGTGGTCGGGCTTGGCCAAAGTCGAGAATTTCGTGATGGCGCCTTCGAATTGCATTTCGACCGTGCCGGTCGGGCCGTGGCGCTGCTTGCCGATGATGATCTCGGCGCGGCCGTGGACCTTTTCGCCCTCGGCCAGCCATTCGGCGAATTTCTCGCGGTTGGTTTCCAGCGGCTTGCGCATCTGGTGATAATATTCGTCGCGGAAAACGAACAGCACCACGTCGGCGTCCTGCTCGATCGAGCCCGATTCACGTAAATCCGAAAGCTGCGGGCGCTTGTCGTCGCGGCTTTCGACCTGGCGCGAGAGTTGTGACAACGCCAGCACCGGCACGTCGAGTTCTTTCGCCAGCGCCTTGAGCTTGGTGGTGATCTCGGTGATTTCCTGCACTCGATTTTCCGCCGAGCGCCGCGTCGAGCCTTGCAGCAGCTGGAGATAGTCGACGATCAGCAGATCCAGGCCGCGCTGGCGCTTGAGCCGGCGGGCGCGGGCGGCAAGCTGCGCCACCGACAGACCGCCGGTTTCGTCGACGAAGAACTGCAGGTTCTGCAATTCGATCGAATGGTCCTTGATGCGCTCGAACTCGGCTTCACTGATGCCGCCGCGTCTGATCTGGTTCGAGGGAATGCCGGTCTGCTCGGCGATGATGCGGGTGGCGAGTTGCTCGGCCGACATTTCGAGCGAGAAGAAACCGACAATGCCGCCATTGGCGGTGACCGTGTGGCCGTCGGCCTTGACCTCGCCGCGCCAGGCGCGCGCGACGTTGTAGCCGATATTGGTGGCGAGCGCGGATTTGCCCATGCCGGGACGGCCGGCGAGGATGATCAGGTCGGACGGCTGTAGGCCGCCCATCATGCGGTCCAGGTCGTCGAGCCCGGTGGCGATGCCGGACAATTTCCCATCGCGTTGAAAGGCGTGGGCCGCCATGTCGATCGCGGTGGTGAGCGACTGCGCGAAGCGCTGGAAGCCGCCGTCGTAACGGCCGGTCTCGGCCAATTCGTAAAGCTTCCGCTCGGCGTCCTCGATCTGCGCGCGCGGCGCGAAATCGACCGGCGCGTCATAGGCGACATTGACCATGTCCTCGCCGACGATGATCAGCGCGCGGCGGATCGACAGGTCGTAGACGGTGTGGCCGTAGTCCTCGGCATTGATGATGGTCGTCGCCTCGGCGGCAAGCCGCGCCAGATACTGGCTCACCGTCATGCCGCCGATATCGACGTCGGCGCCGATGAAGGTCTTGAGCGTGACCGGCGTCGCGACCTTGCCGGCGCGGATCAGGTCGCGCGTAAGCTGATAGATTTTCTGGTGAATCGGCTCGAAGAAATGCTCCGGATTGAGAAAATCCGAGACCCGGTAGAAGGCCTCGTTGTTGACCAGGATCGCCCCCAATAGCGCCTGCTCCGCTTCGATATTGTGCGGAGCGGAACGGAAGTTCTGGGCAGGCTCTTCAACCTGCTTACGGAGCGCCGAATCGAGAGGGGCCATGGATGTCTATGCTTACTCTTGAAATGTGGCATAGCACGGGCTTCCCCAATGGCTTGGCATTCCGCAAGCGGTTGCCCCGCAATTCACAAGGGTCAATCAGCGGTGAACAAGATCGGTTTTTGGTTGACCGTTGCGGTACGCGCGCGGTTGTTTCCGCGCTCTACTCGCCGGCGAGCCGCAGCTGCGGGCGGCGCGTCTGTTCGACGCCGCGCAAGTGCTGTTCCTCGCGCATAATATAGTCCCGCGTCATCGGCACCACGCCTTGCCGCTTGGTGAGCTGGATCTGGAACACCATCATATTCTGCTCGCGGAACGACATTTCGGACGACGCCAGATAGAATTCCCACATTCTCTCGAAGCGCGCGTCGTAAATGCGCTCGACCTCCTCACGGTGGGCGAGGAAACGCTCGCGCCAGGCTTTCAGCGTCTCGGCGTAATGCAGACGCAGGATTTCGATGTCGGTGACCAGCAGGCCGGCCTTCTCGATGTGCGGCAGCACCTCCGACAAAGCGGGGATATAGCCGCCGGGGAAGATGTATTTCGAGATCCATGGATTGGTGATGCCGGGCCCCTCGGAGCGGCCGATCGAATGCAGCATCATCACGCCGTCGTCCGCGAGCAGTTGCGCGCTCTTGCGGAAGAAGGTGTCGTAGTGATTGACGCCGACATGCTCGAACATGCCGACCGACACGATGCGGTCGAACGGTCCCTTGACGTCGCGGTAATCCTGCAACTTGAAGCGCGCGCGCTCGGTGAGGCTCTTTTCCGCCGCGCGCTCGTTGGCGATGGCGTGCTGTTCCTGGCTGAGCGTGATACCGGTGACGTCGGCGCCGGCGTTCTCGGCGAGATAAAGTCCGAGCCCGCCCCAGCCGCAGCCGATATCGAGCACGCGCAAATCTTGACCAGACTTGCCCGGCTCGACCAGGAGCTTGGCGGCAAGGTGCCGCTTCTTGGCAAGTTGCGCGTCGTCGAGCGACTGACCGGGGCGCTCGAAATAGCCGCAGGAATATTGCCGGTCGGCGTCGAGGAACAGCGAATAGAGCTGGCCGTCGAGATCGTAGTGATGCGCGACGTTATGGCGCGCGCGGCGGCGCGGATTGAATTGTTGGATGCGGCGATAGAGATAGCGCAGCAGCCATTGCAGCCGCGCCCAATGCGGCACCTCGGTGCTCTGGCCGAGCATGACGCAAAGCACGTCGGCGATCGAGCCTTGCTCGACCACGAAGGTGCCGTCCATGAAGGTTTCGCCGAATTTAAGCTCGGGATCGAGCAGGATCGCCCATTCGGCCGCGCGCGAGGTAAAGCGCACCGATACCGGCCGGCCGGTCCCATCGCCGAAGGTCAAAACCGTGCCGCGCGAGGTGGTAACGCGAAACGTCCCCCGCCGGATAAAGGTCTTGAGTAAAAACTGAAGCAACCGGTCCACGGCCGCCTCCCTTCTCACCCACGCACAACGTAGGTATTTAATCAAAGTTCCGGCCATGCAGCAATGCTAGAAATAGCCGGCAGGCAGGCAGCTCCGGGCAAGGTCACAATGCCGCGATAATGGGCTATCAACACTGCGCCCGGGCGGTGGAGCGGTGGGCGGCAAGTGGGCAAGCTATTGAAAGGTTGAGAGCAATGATTGGTTTTGATCGCTGCATGGGGCTGGCAATAGCGGTTTTGGCGTTCGGCCTCATGGCATTCGGTCTCATGGCGCCGGCGGCGGCGCAGGAAAATCTCAATTCCGGCAAAACCGGCGCGCAGATTTTCGCCTCCGATTGCGCGCTGTGCCACAAGAGCCCGCAGGCGTTGAACAAATCCGGCAATCTGTTCGGACTTTCGGGGTTCCTGCGCGAGCACTACACGGCCAGCCGCGAAAGCGCCGACGTGGTCGCCAAATATCTGGAATCCTTGCCCAGTGCGCCGGCTCCGGCCAAGCGCGGCGCGCCTAAACGCAGCGCCAAAGACGGCGACAAGGCCAAAACTGACGAGAAAAAGTCCGACGAAAAGAAGTCCGACGGGCAAAAGACGGAAGAGAAAAAGCCGGACGACCAGAAGATTGACGAGAAAAAGTCGACGGCGAAATCCAAGGACAAGAAGTCCGCCAAGCCGAAGGACGCCAAAACCGAGCCCAAATCGGAATCCAAGACGGACTCCAAGTCTGATTCAAAGTCTGAAATCCAAATCGAACGACGCCAAGCCTGCCGCACCCAAAACGAGCAAGCCCAAAACCGACAAGCCTAAGACCGCAAAAAAGCCGGACAAGCAAAAGCCGGACAAGCAAGAGAAGTCCGACTAACCGACCCGAAACAGGGCCTCGGTCACTCCGAACCTTCGCTGGTCTCGGCCTTCTTCTTTCGGCTTTTCGGTGCCTTTGCGGGTTTGTCCTCAGCCGTGCTTTCTGCCGCCTGAGCCTCGACCTCCGCGTCCGGTTTCTCTTCATCGTCGCGCAGTGCCTTGGCCGCCTCCGGCTCGAAGAATTTTTCGGCCGCCGCAAGGGCTGCCTCGGCATCCTCCTCGGCCTGCTCGCGGCGAACCGTGACGTCTTCGCCGCGCGCAACGCGTTCGGCCTCGCCGGCGCTGCGCGCGACGATGACGGTGACGTTGGTTTCGACGTCCGGGTGCAGCGCCAGCGGCACCTTGTACTGGCCGATGGTCTTGATCGGCGCGTTGAGGACGACATGGGACCGGGTCACTTCGGCGCCCTCGCTGCTGAGCATGCCGGCGATGTCGCGGGTCGAGACCGAGCCGAACAGCTGGCCGGATTCGCTCGCCTGCCGGATCACCACGATAGTCTTGCCGTCGAGCTTGGCGGCGAGCGTGTCGGCATGGCCCTTGAGCTCCAGGCTGCGCGCCTGCAATTCGGCCTTCATGCCTTCGAAGCGCGCCTTGTTATCGGCGGTCGCGCGCAGCGCCTTGCCGCGCGGCAGCAGGAAATTGCGGGCGAAGCCGTCCTTGACGCGCACCACGTCGCCCATTTGGCCGAGCTTGCCGATGCGCTCCAGTAAGATCACTTCCATTGTCGTTACTCCTCGATTTGACCGTTGATCCGATTGTTGATGGTTTTTAAACTCTCAGGTGCGGGCGGGCGGCCCGCGCTTTTGCGCGATGCGCGCACGCAAATCCATGGCCGCCTCGATCAGGCCGAGCGCGCAGAGCGCCAGCACCGGCCAGCCGAAAATGGCAACCGAGGCGTAGACGCCGCCGAGCACGAAGGCGCGGGCGTTGAGGCCGAGCGTGATGGCGTGCAACACCGCAAAGCCGAGCAGGCCATAGGCCATCAGCAGGCTCGACGACAGCACGCCGGCGATGATGCCGATGAGCCCGCCGGCGAAGCTCACGATGACGGCGAGCGCGAGCGCGGCGGCGAGCAGGCGCGGAAAGCTCAGCGCCGGCAGCGGCGGCCACGGCCGCTTCAGCAGGCCGGAGAATTTCACGATCCTCGCGGCGAGCCAGAGATTGAACACATTGGTGATGGTGGCGAGCACCGCCGCGGCCGGCGGAATGGCGGCCACCAGGAAGTCGACCAAGCGGCCGGCGTTGGTCACGCCGGGAAGCGCGGGCGCGGTATCGGCCGGCGCGCCGCTTGTCATCCCCAGGATATGCATCAGCGCGTTGCGCAGGCCGGCGCGGAAGCTCTCGGCATCGGTGCCGAAATTCGGAATGGCGACAATCACGATCAGCGCGGCGAGAACCGCCGCCCAGATCACCAGCCGGCCCGGCGGGTACCATTCGAGCGCCGGGGCGCCGCCATTGCCGGTCGGGCGTGCCAACATGGTGAGATAGCAAAGCCACCAGGCGGGCAGGCCGGCGCCGGCCAGGAACGTGAAGAAAAAGATTGGGCCGAAGGCGACGGCGAGCGCCAACGCGCCGGTCAAACCGGCGATCAGCGCCGCCCAATGGCTCCAGCCGAGGCCGGCGATCATCAGCGGCAGCGGCGCCAGATAGAACAGCGGGATCGACAGCCAAACGCCGGACGTCACCGAGGCGAACAGCAGAGCTCCTGCCGCGCCCGCGCCGATACCGATCAATCCGAGTTGCTTCATCACAAGCTGTCCCGCTCCTTTCGAGCGGTTAGAGGCGGCTTAAACGTCCGCCCCAACCATCGGCTGCACGGGCGCCCCCGCCAGCCTCGTTATCAAATCACGCCACTGACCCGCGCAGCGGATCAGCGAATGACATAAGGCAGCAGCCCGAGGAAGCGCGAGCGTTTGATCGCCTGCGCCAGTTCGCGCTGCTTCTTGGCCGATACCGCGGTGATGCGGCTCGGCACGATCTTGCCGCGCTCCGAGACGTAGCGCTGCAACAGCTTGACGTCCTTGTAGTCGATTTTGGGCGCATTGGCGCCCGAGAACGGGCAGGTCTTGCGCCGGCGAAAGAAAGGACGGCGTCCGCCACCACCACCACCGCCGCCTTGGGATGATCCGAATGCCATGGCCTATTCCTCCACCGCTGCGATGGCCGGGGCGTCGACTTCCTCGTCGTCGCGCCGCGGGCGGCGTTCGCCGCGTCCGCGATCACCACGGTCACCTCGATCGCCACGATCACCGCGATCGTCGCGGTCGGATTTGCGCATCATGGCCGAGGGGCCTTCCTCGTGCGCTTCGACGCGGATGGTGAGATAGCGCAGCACGTCTTCGTTGATGCGTTCCTGGCGCTCGAGCTCATTGAGCGCGGCCGGCGGCGCATCGACATTGAGCAGCGTCATGTGCGCCTTGCGATTTTTGCGGATGCGGTAATTGAGGGACTTCATGCCCCAATATTCGGTCTTGGCGATCTTGCCGCCGGTTTCGGTGACGATGGCCGAGAGTTTTGCGGTCAATTCCTCGACCTGCTGCGCGCTCAGATCCTGGCGCGCGAGATAGACGTGTTCGTACAGCGGCATGAAGTGCCTTTCCTTTTATAGCCCAAATTCCTGGGTACTTGGCCGCGACCCCGGCGCTTAGCCCCTCGAGCCCTTCGGGAAAGGCTCGAATGCTCAGAAGGCGGGAATTCGGGACGCCGGGCCAGAAGGCCTTACCGTTTCTGCTTCAAAACGGCCGTCCGTTCAGCTCCCAACCAGGGTCGACGGAACGCGCGGTTTATAGGCGGATTGAACGGAGAAAAGCAAGGATGGATCGGGGCCGTCAGTAGCGGCCTCACGCCACCCGGGAACTGCGGCCTTGCGCGGTTTGCTGCAGACGGTCGGCGAGCTTGACCGCGAGATCGACGCCCTCGCGCAACTGGCGGGCCGAGGACGGGGTCGGGTCGGCGGCGCTGCGCAAGGCCTTGAGCGCTTGCAGCAGCCGCTCGAGATTGTCCTGCAAAAATAGCTGGCGGAACTCCGCATCGCTGCGGGCCCGTGCCAAGTCCTGGTCGCTCACCAATCCGCTCATCGAATAAGGCCCGGCGGCAATACGGCCGGACCATACCGGGGGAGTCTTGTTGCTTGGTTACCGGCCGGGGCCGAACTTGACAGGGCCGGCGTTTGCAGTGTCTTTCGGCCCAATTCCGGCAAGAAAGACGGGAAAAAACAGATTGCGAGGGGGGATGGCGGTCGCTTTCGTGTTTCCGGGCCAGGGCAGTCAGACGGTCGGCATGGGCAAGGCGTTGGCCGCGAGCTTCACGCCGGCCCGGCAGGTTTTCGATGAGGTCGATGCTGCCTTGGGCGAAAAGCTCAGCACGATCGTTTTCGAAGGCCCCGCCGAAACGCTCATGCTTACCGCCAACGCCCAGCCGGCGCTGATGGCGGTTTCGCTTGCGACCATGCGTGTGCTGGAAGCCGAAGCCGGGCTCGACCTTAAACGCGACGCGCAATTCGTCGCCGGCCATTCGCTCGGCGAATATTCGGCGCTGGCCGCGGCAGGCAGCTTCACAATCGCAGACGCCGCGCGGCTGCTGCGCACGCGCGGGCAGGCGATGCAGAAGGCGGTGCCGGTCGGCGTCGGCGCCATGGCGGCATTGCTCGGGCTCGATTACGACACGGCGGCCGGGGTGGCGGCGGAAGCAGCGCTTGGGCAAGTCTGCCAGGCCGGCAATGACAACGGCGCGGGCCAAGTGGTGGTATCGGGCGACAAGACCGCGGTCGAGCGCGCGGTTGAAATCGCCAAGACCAAAGGCGCCAAGCGTGCCATGCTGCTGCCGGTGTCCGCGCCCTTCCATTGCGCCCTGATGCAGCCTGCCGCCGATGTCATGGCGCAGGCGCTGGCCGGCGTAAGCGTCAAGCCGCCGGCGGTGCCGGTCGTGGCGAATGTTTTGGCGAAGCCGATCAGCGAGCCCGCGGAGATTAAGCGCGCGCTGGTCGCGCAGGTCACCGGCACCGTGCGCTGGCGCAGAGTCGGTCGCCTTTATGGCGAACGCCGGCGTGACGCAATTTTATGAAGTGGGCGCGGGCAAAGTGCTGAGCGGCCTCATAAAGCGCATCGCCGAGGGCGTGAACGCGAGCGCGATCGGCAGCCCCGAGGATGTCGCCGCGTACAAGGCGGGAAGGAGCTAGAAGATGTTCGATCTCACGGGCAAAACCGCGCTCGTCACCGGCGCCACCGGCGCCATCGGCTCAGGCATCGCCCGCGCGCTGCATGCGCAAGGCGCGGTCGTGGCGATTTCCGGCACGCGGCGGGACGTGCTCGACGCGCTCGCCGGCGAATTGAAGGAGCGCGTGCACGTGCTGCCCTGCGATCTGGCCGACAAGGCAGCGGTCGAGGCGCTGGTGCCGGGCGCGGAAGAAAAAATGTCCAAGCTCGACATTCTGGTGGCCAATGCCGGCGTCAATGCCGATAATTTATTCGTCAGCCTGACCGACGAGGCCTGGGACAAAGTGATCGCGGTCAATTTAACGGCGACATTTCGGCTCACGCGCGCGGCGGTGAAGAACATGATGCGGCGGCGATTCGGACGCGTGATCGGCATCTCTTCGATCGTCGGCCACACCGGCAATCCCGGGCAAGGCAATTACAGCGCCTCGAAGGCGGGCCTCGCGGGCATGATGAAGTCGGTGGCGGCGGAATACGCCAAGCGCAACGTCACCGCCAACTGCATCGCCCCCGGCATCATCGCGTCCGCCATGATCGACCGGCTCAACGACAAGCAACGCGAGGCGATCATGGCCAGGGTTCCCGCCGGCCGATTGGGAACGCCGGCCGACATCGCGGCGGCGGCCGTCTATCTCGCCTCGGACGAGGCGGCCTATGTGACCGGACAGACCATTCACGTGAATGGCGGGATGGCGATGTTTTGACCGGAAATGCTTGGCTTTTCGGGACTAGGGCGGCTACGCTGCCGTGCGCTAGTCAACGCATTTGAAGTATGGTAACCGAAATTCGGCCCGGCTGGGGCGGCCGACCGCGGATCTTGCACTTGCAACGCGGCCGCTGATCGTCTCACCACCGTCAACCACGACGAGGCCTTTGCGCGATGGTTGCGATCTTGTCCCGGTCGCAAGCCCAATCTAAAAAAGCACGAGGATGGAACGATGAGTGACATTGGCGAGCGGGTGAAAAAGATCGTCGTGGAGCATTTGGGCGTTGAGCCCGACAAGGTGACCGATCAAGCAAGTTTCATCGACGATCTTGGCGCCGACAGTCTCGACACCGTCGAGCTCGTGATGGCTTTCGAAGAGGAATTCGGCTGCGAAATTCCGGACGATGCCGCCGAGACGATTTTGACCGTCGGCGATGCGGTAAAGTTCCTCGAGAAGAACGCAAAAAGCTGAGCAAAAGCCGCCCCGGCCGCTCGATAGCTTCCTTAGTCGCTGATCTTGGGGCTATGCCCGGTAGAGCGGAGCGTAGGAGCGGTAGTTTCGCTCGGAGCAGGCTATGAGACGTGTCGTCGTCACCGGGATGGGCATGGTCACACCGCTCGGATGCGGTGTCGAGCCGGCATGGCAGCGCCTGATCAAGGGCGAGAGCGGCGCCAAGATCATCGATACCTTCGATATCTCCGACGTGAATGCCAAGGTCGCCTGCATCATCCCGCGCGGTGACGGCTCCAACGGCACCTTCAATCCCGATCAATGGATGGAACCGAAGGAGCAACGCAAGGTCGACGACTTCATTCTCTACGCCATGTGCGCGGCGAAACAGGCGCTCGATGACGCAAGCTGGCGTCCGGAGAGTTACGAGGACCAGACCCGCACCGGCGTGCTGATCGGCTCCGGCATCGGCGGCATCGAAGGCATCGCCGAGGTCGCGGTCACGCTGCACGAAAAAGGCCCGCGCCGGGTGACGCCGTTTTTCATTCCCGGCCGCATCATCAATCTGGCCTCCGGCTTCGTGTCGATCGCCTTCGGCCTCAAAGGACCCTGCCACGCGGTGGTTACCGCCTGTTCGACCGGCGCGCATGCCATCGGCGATGCGGCGCGCATGATCGCCCTGGGGGACGCCGACGTGATGCTGGCGGGCGGCGCCGAATCGCCCGTCAATCGAATTGCGCTCTGCGGCTTCGCGGCTTTGCGCGCGCTCTCGACCGCTTTCAACGATACGCCCAAGCGCGCGTCGCGCCCCTACGACAAGGATCGCGACGGTTTCGTGATGGGCGAGGGCGCCGGCGCCGTGGTGCTGGAAGCGCTCGATCACGCCAAGGCGCGCGGCGCCAAAATTTATGCCGAGCTCACGGGCTACGGGCTCTCGGGCGACGCCTATCACATTACCGCGCCCGCGCCGGACGGCGATGGCGCGTTCCGCTGCATGAGCATGGCGGTCAAACGCGCCGGCATTTCCGTCGGCGACGTCGACTACATTAACGCCCACGGCACCTCGACGCCGATGGGTGACGAGATCGAGTTGCACGCGGTCGAGCGGCTGATCGGCAATGCGACCGGCCGTGTCTCGATGTCATCGACCAAATCATGCATTGGACATTTGCTCGGCGCGGCCGGCGCGGTGGAAGCAATCATCTCGATCCTGGCGATGCGCGACGGAATCGCCCCGCCCACCATCAATCTCGACGATCCGTCGGTCGAAACACCGATCGATCTGGTGCCGCATGTGGCGCGCAAGCGCGAGATCGGCACCGTGCTGTCGAATTCGTTCGGCTTCGGCGGCACCAATGCCTCGCTGATATTCACGCGTTACGCGAACTGATCGCCGCCTCAAGCTTTCGCCATAATTCTTCCTAACGTGCGCAAGCTGCCAATATTTTCCGGGAGATTCTCGAAGGTGAGCTTGCGGGTTGCGACAGCGGGAGGAAAGCGTTGAGTTCGGTCCCGCCGCCAGGCGGCGACGGCCGCGGTCCAGCGCCGCCGGGCCGCGCGGCCGCTCCGACGCCGGTGCCGCCCCCGCCGAGCGGCAAACTGCCGCGCTCGCCGCGCGCCGCGCTCGAGCCGGAACGTGTGCCGTCCCTTAACCGCCGTTCCAAGCGGGTGCGCCACCCGCTGGTGATCATCGGCAACGCGATCTTTACCGTCATCATTATGGTCTCGGTCGCCGTCGGCGGCGCGCTCTACCTCGGCAAGCAGCGCTTCGAGGCGCCCGGCCCGCTCACCCAAGACAAGATCGTCAATATTCCGCGCGGGCTCGGCATCCGCGACATTGCCGATCTTCTGCAGCGCGAAGGCGTGATCGACCAACCCTGGGTGTTCATCGGCGGCGTATTGGTGCTCAAGGCGCGCGGCGACCTCAAGTACGGCGAATATCAGTTCGCCAAGAACGCCAGCCTTGCCGACGTGGTCACCACCCTGGTTGAGAACAAGGAAGTGCAGCACAGCCTGACCATTCCGGAAGGGCTGACCTCGGAACAGATCGTCGCCAAACTTCTGGAGAACAACGCGCTTTCCGGCCAGATCAAGGAAATTCCGCGCGAAGGCACGCTGCTCCCGGAGACCTATAAATTCACCCGCGGCATGCTGCGCGAACAGGTCATCCAGCGCATGCAGAACGCGCACCGGCAGTTATTGCAGGAGGTCTGGGAGCACCGCATGGCGGATCTTCCGTTCAAGACGCCGGAGCAATTGGTCATCCTGGCCTCGATCGTGGAAAAGGAAACCGGCAAGCCGGAGGAGCGCTCGCGCGTCGCTTCCGTCTTCATCAACCGCCTCAAGAGCAAGATGAAGCTGCAATCCGATCCGACCATCATCTACGGGCTGACCGGCGGCAAGGGCGGGCTCGGCCGCCCGATTCTGAAAAGCGAAATCGAGCAACCGACGCCCTACAACACCTATGTGATCGACGGACTGCCGCCGGGTCCGATCGCCAATCCGGGACGCGCCTCGCTCGAGGCCGCCGCCAATCCGGCGCGCACCAAGGACCTCTATTTCGTCGCCGACGGCACCGGCGGCCATGTATTCTCCGAGAGCTATGCGGAGCATCAGAAAAACGTGGCGCGCTTCCGCGCAAGCGAGAAGACCAACGCGGTGCCCGATCCGCCGACGGTAAAGCAATAGGCGCGGCCTTGTGAGCGCGAGTGCTCGCGGTTAAGGTCGCGCCACTTTTATTGCTTGCGCAACCCTGAGATTTTCCCCATGGCCTTGTCGAGCATGACCGGCTTCGCGCGCGGCCAGGGCGTCAGCGGTCCCTATGCCTGGAGCTGGGAGCTCAAATCGGTCAACGCCAAGGGGCTCGATCTGCGCCTGCGCCTGCCGCCGGGATGGGACGCCATCGAGGCGCCGGCGCGTGCGCGCGCCGCCGAGAAACTGTCGCGCGGCACCGCCTACGCCAACCTCAGCGTCGAGCGCAAGGGCGTCGCGCCAACGGTCAAAGTGAACGAGCCGGTGCTCAACGCGGTGCTGGCGACGCTGAAGTCGCTCGGCGGCAAGATCGACGCGGCCAAACCGACGCTCGACGGCATTCTGTCGCTCAAAGGCGTGATCGAAGTCACCGAAGAGGACGAGCGCGAGGAGGATCGCCGCGCCGCCGAGGCCGCGATTCTCGCCGGCTTCGACAAGGCGCTGGTCAGTCTTGTGACGATGCGCCAGGAAGAGGGCGCAACGCTCGGCAAATTGCTGTCGGCGCGGCTTGCCGAAATCGCCGCGCTGGCGGCGCGCGCGGAAGCCGCCCCCGGCCGCAAGCCGGAAGCGATCAAGGCGCGGCTCGCCGAACAGGTGGCGACGCTGCTTTCGGCCTCGCAGCGGTTCGATTCGGATCGCCTGCACCAGGAAGCCATCATGCTCGCCAGCAAGGCCGATATCCGCGAGGAACTCGACCGTCTGGCCTCCCATGTCGCGCAGGCGCAGAAAATGCTGGCCGAGGGCGGTCCGGCCGGCCGCCGGCTGGATTTTCTGGCGCAGGAACTCAACCGCGAATTGAATACGCTCACCGCCAAGGCTAACGACGTCGAACTCACCAATATCGGGTTGGAATTGAAAAGCACGGTCGAGCAATTCCGCGAGCAGGTGCAGAACCTGGAGTGACGATAAATCGCCGGGGCATCATGTTCGTCGTCTCCTCGCCGTCGGGCGCCGGCAAGACCACGTTGACGCGCAATCTGGTCAATGCCGATCGGAATTTGACGCTGTCGATATCGGTGACGACGCGTCCGCGTCGCGCCAGCGAAGTCGACGGCGTGCACTACCACTTCATCTCCAAGTCGAGATTTTCCACGATGCGCAGATCCGGCGAGTTGCTCGAATCCGCCAATGTGCACGGCAATTTCTACGGCACGCCGCGCCGGCCGGTGGAAAAGGCGCTCAACGCCGGCAACGACGTGTTGTTCGACATCGACTGGCAGGGCGCCAAGCAGCTCTACGAAAAGATGCGGGCGGACGTGGTGAGCGTATTCGTGCTGCCGCCTACGGCGCGCGAACTCAAGTCGCGATTGGAGCGGCGCGCCGAAGACAGCGCCGATGTCATCCGGCGCCGGCTGCGCAACGCCGCCAGGGAAATTCCGCATTGGGCGGAATACGACTATGTCCTCATCAATCGCGATCTCGACAGGTCGTTTCGCGATCTTCGGCATATTCTGGCCGCCGAACGGGCCAAGCGGAGAGGGCGCGCCAGGTTCGTCAAGGCGACGCGGCGCTTGCTTGCCGAACTTAAGAATCTCACCCGCTAGCCTTGGCGAAAACCCGCGCCAGCGCAACGAACCCCGCCACCGGAATTTCCTCCGCCCGCGCGGTCGGCTCGATTTTCGCTTCGGCGAGCAGCGCGAGCGCGTCGACGCCCAGCGACTTGAGACTTTGGCGCAGCATCTTGCGGCGCTGCCCGAAGGCCGCCTCGGTCAGGCGCTGCAGCGCCAGCGCGTCGCAGGCGAGCGGATGCTCGCGCGGGACAAGCCGTACCAGCGCGGAGGTCACCTTGGGCGGCGGCACGAAGGCGCTGGGGGCCACGTCGAACAAAATTTTTGTTTCACAGCGCCAGTTCGCCAACACCGACAGCCGGCCATAGGTTTTGCTGCCGGGCTTGGCGACGATGCGCTCGGCCACCTCGCGCTGGAACATCAGCACCAGCGCGTCGTACCACGGCGGCCAGGGTTCGTCCGTGAGCCAGCCGATCAGCAAGGCGGTCGCGATATTGTAGGGCAGGTTGGCGATGACCCGCGCGCGTTCGCCGCCCAGATGCGCGCCGGCATCAAAGCGCAGCGCATCGTCGGAAACGATCTCGATGCGACCCGGATAGCGCACGACGATTTCGGCCAGCGCCGCGACCGCGCGCTCGTCGCGTTCGATGGCGATCACACGCTTGGCGCCTTCCGCCAGCAGCGCGCGCGTGAGCCCACCCGGGCCGGGACCGACCTCGACCACGGTCGCGCCGGTGAGCGGCCCGCCGGCGCGGGCAATGCGCGCCGTCAGATTGAGATCGAGCAGGAAATTCTGGCCGAGCGATTTTTTTGCGGACAGTCCGTGCCGGCGGATGACCTCGCGCAGCGGCGGCAGGTCGTCGATCTGGGCCATCATTTTTGATTGCGCATGATCTTATCCGACCTTGCTTTGCCCGCCGAAGCGGGCTTCGCGAAGGCGGGAAACCGGTGGCCACTTTTCGGGATCATGCGCGATTACTTTGCGGGAACGAGCGCGGGCGCCTCGGCGGAAAGCCGCGCGGCGAGCGCCAGCGCCGCCACCAGGCTCGACGGGTCGGCTTTGCCGGTGCCGGCAATGTCGAAGGCGGTGCCGTGGTCGGGCGAGGTGCGCACGAATGGCAGGCCGAGCGTCACATTCACCGCGCGCTCGAAGGCGAGCGTCTTGATCGGGATCAGCGCCTGATCGTGATACATGCACAGTGCTACGTCATAGGTCGCGCGCGCTCTCTCATGGAACAAGGTATCGGCCGGTAGCGGCCCGATGGCGTCGATGCCTTCGGCTTTGAGCCGAGCGACCGCGGGCGCAACGATGGCGCGGTCTTCCTCGCCCATGGCGCCTTCTTCGCCGGCATGCGGATTGAGCCCGGCGATCGCGAGGCGCGGATGCGCGATGCCGAAACGCGAGGTCAGATCGCGTGCGACGATGCGGCCGGTCTGCACGATAAGATCACCGGTGAGCGTCGTGACAACCTCGCGCAGCGGCAGATGGATAGTCACCGGCACCACGGCAAGCTCGGCCGACCAGAGCATCATCACCGGTTTGAACGGCTTGCCGGCGGCTTCCGTGGCGAGCTTGGCGAGAAATTCGGTGTGGCCGGGTTCAGCGAAGCCGGAACGATAGAGCACGTTCTTGGCAATCGGATTGGTCACGATGGCTGCGGCCTGACCCGCTGTGACGTCGGCGACGGCGCGGCGGATTGAGGCGATCGCCGCCGGCGCGCTTGTCGCATCCGGTTTTCCGGGCGCGGCGGTGACGTCAAGCCCGAGCGGCACCACCGGCAGGGCGCGTTCGAAGGCGGCGGATGCCTGCGCGGGGGCTACCATCGCCACCGGCACGTCGAGGCCGAGAATGCGCGCGCGGGCTTTGAGGAAATCCGCATCGGCAATGAGATAAAAGGCCGGCAGGTCGAGTTCGACCCGGCGCCGCCATATCGCAAGCGTGAGATCGGGGCCAATGCCCGCCGGTTCGCCGATGGTCAACGCCAGAGGAAGCCGGGCGCGCGCGCTCATTTGTATTCGATCATCGCCTGTTTGCGGATTTCCTCGAGGTATTTCTTGGCCTCGGTTTCAAACCGCTTGGCGAACAGCTCCTGGCGCATCTGAACTTTGACGGGTGAATCGGTCTTGGTCGATTTCTTCTCGCACACGGCGAACATCTGCAGGCCCTGCGGGGTCACTTCCGGCGTCGTCAGGTGGCCGACTTCCATGCTGCCGAGCAGTTCGCGCAATTGCGGCACCAGATCGGACGAGCTCCGGGTAACCGGATCACGCACCGCGACATCGCGCACCGCGCGCGCAAACGGCAATCCCTCCTTGCACGTGACAAAGCGGCCGCGCAGGCTCGTCGCCTCGCGTTTCTTGTTCTCGAGTTCGGCCGCGCTTGCCCCCGGGGGGACCACGACGATGACAGGATAGAGCGTGTAGATGTAGCCGACCGTTTCGGTGGCCGTTTCGTTGCGGGCTTGCATGGCCTTGGTGATGTCAAAGTCGCCGACCTCGAGCGAGGCGGGATACTTGCCGCGAATGAGCTGGCCCCATGTCAACTCGGCGCGCAAGCGCGCCTTGATCGTGTTCGGCGCAACGCCGGAGCGCTGGAGAAGCTGGCCGAACTGTTCCGGCGTGATGTGCTGAGCCTTGGCCATATTGTCAAAGGCGGTGTCGACTTCCTTCTCGGATATCTCGAAGCCATAGACCTTGGCTTTCGCGATCTTGAGGCGATCGTCAATCAACTCCTGGATGACCGCCTTGCGGTCGGGCTTCTGGTGTGTCGAGGCCGCATCCAACTTCATGCGCTGATCGATGTCGTAGACGGTGATCGGCGAGCCGTTGGCGATGACCACGACCTGGGCGCGGGCGGCGGCCGGCGCCATAATAGCCGCGGCCAGCAGCAGGCTTGCCAGCCAGCGGCGGATCGATTGGTGTGTCGCATTCATTTTCGGCATCGTTGTCGCGTCAGTGTGTGTCCTGCGTTCCACTGAGGTTCTGACTGACCCCCGTGTCACCAAGCGTGCGCAAACTCATCTGCAGCATGATCGTGTGGTTGAGGACCGGAACCCCGGTTCCGTAGCTGTAATTAGTAATGTAATTTAGGGCCAAAATGAAGCAGTCGTCGACATAGCCGATGCCGATCGCGTTCGTGGCGAATTTGTTGTTCACGAGGTCGTAGAGGGCGGAGCCGCGCAGCACCCAGTTGGCGTCGAGCTTGAGCATGCCGGAAGCGAGCACGCCCTGGCGGCGGTCGAGGAAACCGATGTCGGGTTGGGCGGCATAATCGCCGTACATGAGCGAGGCGCTCCAGCGGTCGAAATTGGCCGCGGCTTCGAGTTCCATCCGTTTCATTTCAAACGTGTCGTTGTCGAAACGGAAGCGCGACGTGAATTTATAGATGCTGTTGGGCTGGAAGGAGGCGCGTGCCACATAATCGGAGCGGGTCGAATCCAGACCGCTGTCGAGGCCGGTATTGGCGATGCCCTGCATCGCGAATGAATTGTCCCACAGGCTGTAGGACTGGCCGAACAACGCGTTGAACGAGCCGCCATGGTTGAACTGCGCGGTATAGGACATCGCGTAGTTGGCGCGTCCGCCGCCTTCGACACGGTCGTAGCCGGAGAATTTGTCGACCTTGAACAGGTTGCTGTCGTCAAAGATCAAGCTTTGCGCGTCTTCGTTCGGCCACTTGCCGACCTGCGGCTCGCCGGGCCGCGCGATGATCTGGGCGATCGGCTCGAACGTCTGGGTGCCCCAGGAATGCACGCTGATGAACGGGTAGCGGTATTCCAGGCCGACGGTCGGCATGGCGCGCACCAGATTGGTGTCGCCGGTGTTGATGTAGTTGGACACGCCGGGATCGTTGTTGATTTGCATGGAGCCGGCATCGGCGCGCACCGAAGCGAAGGGCGTGAACTGCTGGCCGAGCGAGTCGGTGAAGGTCTTTTTCCAGTGCGCCTCGGCCGTGAAGCGGCTGTAGGTGCCGGGAATGCCGCGCAACAGGCAGTTGGCTGACGTCGCGAACATCGGGTCGGCGGTGTTCGCACAGGTGCCCGCGGCGGACGCGGTCTGGTTGATGGCGTCGAACTCGGCCTGCTCGCGCGTCAGGCTGGTGAAATTGAACTTGTAACCGAGTTCGCCGCCCAGCACCGGATTCTTGACGGTGTAGTCGTAATCGATGACCGGGTGCACGACCGGAATCTGCTGCTGTACGTCGGCCGTCGAGAAGCCGTAATAATAGATCGACCGCATGTCGAAATAGCTGCGGTCACCCTTGCCAGTGAGATAGATCTGTGAGAGGCCCGAGTTGGCCGCGGAGCCGAACGCATCGGTGTAATGATAGGCCGACAAACGCGGATTGTAGTCCGAGAGGAATGTCTTGTCGGTCAGCGCGATGGCGTCCCAGCCCCATGTCCATTTGTCGGTAATGGCGAAGCGGCCCGAGCTTTCAACGCTGCCGCGGAAATCGCGGTCGCCGGGCGCCGGCAGGCCGCCGGGATTGGAAAAATAGCCGCGGTCCAGCTGATAAATGCCGGCGCCGCGAATCTCGTAGGCGCCGTTGATCAGGCGCTGACGAAATTCACCTTGCAGCAGCGGACCCTGCTTGGTGGTGATCATGGGCGAGAAGGTGGCGTCATAGTCGGGCGCCAGCGCCCAATAGTACGGCACTTCGAGCGCCTGTCCGTAAACGCTGGTCGAGGTAATCGAGGGCGCCAGCACGCCGGTCTTGCGCTTGACGGTCGGATCGGGTGCCGACATGTAGGGTAGCCAGGCGATCGGCTGGCCGAAAAATTCGAGGCTGGCGTCCTCGAAATAAAGCATCTTCTCGCCCTGATCGTGAATGATGCGCACCGCCTTCACCTGCCACAACGGCGGCTTGCGTGGGTCGTCCTTACACGGCTTGCAGGCGGTGTAGACACCGTGTTGCAGGACTGTGAAATTGCCGCCGGTACGCTCGGCGCGCGCCGCCGCCATGCGCGTCTGATCGGGCGAGTCGAGACGCAGCGAGTCCACGAACCCGTCGCGATAATCGTCCGACAAATCCATGATATTGCCGAAGGTGACCTTGCCGTCCTCTTCGGTCAAATGGACATTGCCTTCGGCGTGCAGGCGTTTGGTGTTCTGGTTATAGATCACCTTGTCGGCTTCGAGCGTCGAGCCGCCGTAATAAATCTGCACGTTGCCGACGGCGGAGACGAGGTGGTTGGCGTGGTCGTAGTCGATCTCGTTCGCCTTCACGAGCATCTGCTTCTGCCCGCTTTTTTCGCGCTCGATGGCGATCTTGGATTTCGGCGGCGGCCCCGGGCGTTGCGGAAAAGTGAACATCTGCTGTTGAGCGAAGGCCGGCGCAGACGCCAGCAAGCCGCCGCAAGCCAGCAGGCTGAGGACGGCAACAAAGGCTGCGGCGCCGCGGCGATGGCGCCGGGGCGCGGATGGACGAGCGCTAACCAGCCCCGCCATCACCCGTCCTCCTGGTACAGCAACGCAATAAACCCCGTCAGTCCCCCGACAAGCACAGGCAGCCACGCTGCTGCTACCGGGAGCATCAGGTCGGCTTTGCTCAAATCCTCAGTCACTTTGGCCAAAACGTAAAGCAGAAAGCCCGCTGCCATGCCACTTAAAACCATCTTTTGAACCCCGCCGAAGCGGAAAAACCGTAGACTGACAGCAGCGGCAAGAAGAACCATGGCCATCATTAAAAATGGCCGGGCCAAAAGCTTCTGAAATTGCAGTCTATAGCCTGAGGCAACAAGTCCGGCGTGATCGGCGATCTGGATATACAGCGGAAGTTCCCAAAAAGGCACAGTTTCCGGCGTCGCGAAACTTTCACGAACCTGCTCGGGCGTCAGGCTGGTCTTGAGCTGGAACACCGGGTAGTCGACCGGCAAGACGCCCAACGTATTGACGCGGGCATCGGTGAGCTCCCACACGCCGGGTTTGAGCACCGCCGCGCGCGCCTCGATGCGCTGCTTGAAACGGCCGTTGTTGTCGAAGGTGAACACCGTCACGCCGTTGAGATTGACGCCCTGGTCGCGGCTGGATTTGGCGTTGATGATGGCCTGGCCTTCGTCGGTACGCTGGCTGGTCCAGTAATTGCTGCCGGTCAGCGCGCCGGCATCGTGCTTGAACAGTTCGGCTTCGTAGCGTTTCGAACGCTCGTCCAGAAAAGCGGACAGCGGATTGTAGATGGTGGTGGCCACGATCCCGAAAATGAACACGACCACCATCGCCGGGGTGATGAACTGCCAGGCCGAGATGCCGGCGGCGCGGGCGATCACCAGTTCCAGCCGGCGCGACAAATCCAAATAACAGATCATGGTGCCGATCAGCACGCAGAACGGCATGATGCGCTCGGTCACCTGCGGCACGCGGTAGAACGACACCTTGGCGACCAGCAGCGGCGAGACATTCGGTATGTCGTTGGCGCGGCGCATCATCTCGATGTAATCGATCAGCGTGACCAGCACGAAAATGCTGACGAACACCAACAGCACCGCGCTCAGGCAACGCCAGCCAAAATATCGCGCCAATGTTCCGCCAAAGATTTGCATGATCAGCTCATGACGTGGCGAAACGTTGGGTGATGCGCTCGGTGAGCGCGGCGATCCAGTTGGTAACGAAGGCCGGCGGCTCCAGGATGAGGCCGCGGCGGATCACGTATAGTCCGCCGCCGCAGGCCGCCGCTATCACCAGGTATTGCACCGGCAACAACCACGGCATGGCGGCGCCGAAGACGGTGCAGACGAAACCGATCAGGCGCACCAGCGCCACGCCGCCGATCGCGCCCAGCATCGACAGCGTGCGGCTCTGCCGGTTGGTGCGCGGCGCGCCAAGGTAAGCGAAGGCGATGATCGCGAAGGCAATCGGATAGAGCGGCGCCACCAGGCGGTCGTGCAGTTCGGCGCGGAACTGACCGGGCTGCTCGACGTATAGCGGGTCTTTCGGATCGGGATCGAGCAACTGCCAGAGATAGCGCTCGCGGATCGAATATTTTATCGCCTGCTGCCCGCTGGCTAATTGCGAAAGATCGAAGGCGTAGCGGTCGAACACCACCATGGCCGGATCGCGCCGGTTGATCGAGCGGCGCTGCACGACGCCCTTTTGCAAGACCAGGAACGTGCCCCTGTCGTTGTCGATCAATTCGCCGGTCTCCGCCATCATGCTGACGTCCTCGGCCGGATCGCGCCGGTCGTCGAGGAAGATGCCGAGCAGCTGGCCGTTGCTCTGCCGCTCGCGGATACGGATCGTGACGGCGCTCTGAATCGAAGTGAAGCGGCCCGGCTGCACGAGGGTGCTCACCACGCTGGCGCTCACCTCGGTGAGCCAGGCGCTCAGCATGCGCAGGCCCTTGGGGGCGAAGTAAGCGCTGATCGCCGTCACCAACAGCGACACGACGATGGCCACCGCCATGAAGGCGCGGAACAAAAGCCAGGGCGACATGCCGGCCGCGTTCATGACGATGATTTCGCTGTCGGTCGACAGCTTGTTGAGGACGTGCGCCATGCCGATCAACAGCGCGATCGGCGCGATCACCAGGATCAGCAGCGGAATGATCAGGCCGGTAATGCCGATGAAAACCAAAAGGCTTTGGCCCTGGTTGGTCATCAGATCGAAATCGCGCAAGGCCTGTGTGACCCAGATCACGGCGGTCAAGCTGACCAGAACGACCACGAAGGCGCTCAAGGTCGTGCGGAAGATGTATCGGCTGATCGACCCCATCCGGCGCGTCGTCCCCAGTTCCGGCATGCGCGGCCATCCGCCCGGCCTCGCGCACCGGACGCACGGCGTTCCTCACCTGATCCCACCCCCGTCAGGTTTACCTTGATCCGTCGACAAAGTGGCCGCGCAAAGGCAAAGCCGTTGAATATGAACAACAAAAGGTAAAATCCGGCGGCCCTTCCAGGCCCGCGGGGGCCGTCTCGAGGATGCAAAGACGCCGCCAAAAGCGGCCCCGGTGCCGGGGTTGCCGGCCGGCCGTGGCGAAAAGCCTGGAAATCGGCCGATTTGGGGCTTTGCAGAGGGGGTAGCGGCGGTCCATATGGGGCCCATCAACCGCTGTCCCCAGAATTAGGATTGTGCCGATGTCCGATGCCTTGAAGCTCGGTTTTTCCCCCTTCGCCGCTCCCACCAAGGGGGTTTTGGTAGTGTTCTGCGATGGCGGGCTCAAATTCGGTCCCGCCACCGCCAAGGCGATTGCGCCGGCCGCCAGCCTGGTTGCGCGCGCGGCCAAGGCCGAGCACTTCACCGGCAAGAGCGACGCGGCGCTCGAATTGGCCGCCCCCGAGGGTCTGAAAGTATCCCGCCTGGTGGTGATCGGCGCGGGCGAAAGCAAGGGCCTCGAACAGAAAGATCTGCTCAAGCTAGGCGGGCTGGCCATGGGCAAGCTGCCGATCAGCGCCGGCGAGGCGACCGTATTCGCGGAATTGCCGGGCGGCGCGCTCAAGGCCGAGCAGGCCGCCGATCTGGCGCAAGGTATCGTGCTGCGCGCTTACGCCTTCGACCGCTACAAGACCAAGCGCAAGGACGACGAGAAACCGCCGGCCCGGCGCAACGTGACGGTCGCGGTCGGCGATGTCGCCGCCGTGCGCAAAGCCTACGCGGTCAACGACGCCATCAGCGGCGGCGTCCTGCTGGCGCGCGATCTGGTCAACGAACCGGCCAACGTGCTTTACCCCGAAGAATTCGCCCGCCGCGCGCAGGCGCTGAAGAAGTCCGGCGTCGCGGTCGAGGTGCTCGATCTCAAGGCGCTCAAGAAACTCGGCATGAACGCCCTGCTCGGCGTCGGGCAAGGCTCGAGGCGCGAAAGCCGCGTCGTCGTCATGCGCTGGAACGGCGGCAAGGCGGGCGATGCGCCGGTCGCTTTCATCGGCAAAGGCGTGTGCTTCGATACCGGCGGCATCTCGATCAAGCCGGCCGCCGCGATGGAAGACATGAAGGGCGACATGGCCGGCGCGGCCTGTGTCGTCGGGCTGCTGCAGGCGCTGGCGGCGCGCAAGGCCAAGGTGAACGCGGTCGGCGTCATTGGCCTGGTCGAGAATATGCCGGATGGCAACGCGCAGCGTCCGGGCGACATCGTGACCTCGATGTCGGGCCAGACCATCGAGATCATCAACACCGACGCCGAAGGACGTCTCGTGCTGGGCGATGTCATTTGGTACGCCGCCAAGCGCTTCAAACCGAAATTCATGGTGGATCTGGCGACGCTCACCGGCGCCATCATCGTCGCGCTCGGTCAGGAATACGCCGGCATGTTCGCCAACGACGACAAGCTGGCCGAGCGCCTCGGCAAAGCGGGCGAAGCCACCGGCGAAAAAGTATGGCGCATGCCGCTCGGCCCCGAATACGACAAGATGATCGATTCCAAATTCGCCGACATGAAGAACACCGGCGGCAGCCGTTGGGGCGGCGCCATCACCGCGGCGCAATTCATCAAGCGCTTCGTCGACGACAAGACGCCGTGGGCGCATCTCGACATCGCCGGCACCGCCTTCAATTCACGCCAGACCGACATCAACAAGAGTTGGGCCTCGGGCTGGGGCGTGCGGCTCTTGGATCGGCTGGTGAAGGATTATTACGAGAAGTAAGGAGTCATCGGGCGGCGCTTTGGCATCCGATTTATCAACGGTACAAGTTCCGACCTTCAAGCTTGACGGTCACAATCTGCGCGGCCAGGTGCTTTTCGACATCGATGGCGGCCAATGGGATATCCCTGAGCTGCGTGAACGGCTCGGACGGCGCCCTATTTTATGAGTACACGCGCTAACACGCTTAAAAATTAGTATTCCGAATATTTTCTCGGGGTTCGCGGGCAATACTCGCGCCACGCGGACGATTGAACACGACGGTGCAGGCGGGACTAAGTTGCCGTTTGTTTTGAACAAGGCAAAGGGCTACGCGACTCGCGTCCGGAATAGCGTTCTGGCAGAGTCGCATCGCATCCGGTGTGCAGGCATCTGCATCGGCTTGAGTATAAGCGATTGCGGGGAGCGGGCCGATTAACGTGCCAATGAAAGCCGCCGCACTTAACTTAAGCATGACGTTGCACTCCGACTTGGATGTTGCGGGACAACGGTTGGGTTAGGAAATCGTTCCGTATAGTGGGCTGCTTATTTGGCGCGTGGACCTGAACCCATGACCGAAATGCTGTTCTACCACCTGCAAGGCCAGAAGCTCGAAGGCGTGCTGCCGGGACTGTTGGAGAAATCGCTCGAGCGCGGCTGGAAGGTGATCGTGCAGGGCGCTTCGGAAGAACGCATGGAGGCGCTCGACGCGCATCTTTGGACTTACAGTGATGACCGTTTTCTCCCGCACGGCACCTGGCGCGAGCCCGACAGCGCGGCGCAGCCGGTTCTGCTCACGGTCAACGACGGCAATCCCAATGCAGCAAGCGTGCGCTTCCTGATCGACGGCGCGCCGGTGCCGGCGGACGCCGGGGCCTACCAGCGCATCGTGCTGCTGTTTAACGGCGACGACGAGGACGCAGTCACTGCCGCCCGCAGCGTTTGGAGCGAGGCCAAGGCCAAGGGCTTCGAGACGACCTATTGGCAGCCGGACGAGCAGGGCCGCTGGGCCAAGAAGGCGTAAGGATAAGCCAATGGCCTATGGGCCAGTGCCCTATCAGCCATTGACGCATCGGCCAGTGGGTTGCCGGCCGGAGCATGGTTAACCCATTGGCCGATCTTGGCTTGTGGGTGCCTTTGTGATGACGCAAAATACGTATTAAGGGACAAGCGGATAGACCGCCCGGGGGAGTTCGGTTTTGCGTCATCGCGTCGTTACCAGGATCGCGCTTGTTTTCATAATAGTGCTGGCCCTCGCCGGATGCAAAAATACGGCAGGGGTGTTCACGGACCAGAACGAAGGCGGGCTTATTTGCCAAACCGCTCGACCTGTTCAGCAAGCCCGATTGGGCCAGGCCGACCAGCGGTTTCGCCAAGGTGTCACTTGGTCCGAGTGGGCCGGTTGCGCCCCGAGAATCTGGTCGCGGCCGACGGGCGCTGCGCTGCTCCCGTCGGGCCGCTCCGGCGGCGGCTCGGGTTGCGGCGGTGGCGCTGGCGCGGCGGCCGCCGGCGGAGCGTCCGCGACGGGAGCAGCGCAGCGCCCGTCGGCCGCGACCAGATTCTCGGGCGCAACCGGCCCACTCGGACCAAGTGACACCTTGGCGAAACCGCTGGTCGGCCTGGCCCAATCGGGCTTGCTGAACAGGTCGAGCGGTTTGGCAAATAAGCCGCCTTCGTTCTGGTCCGTGAACACCCCTGCCGTATTTTTGCATCCGGCTAGGGCCAGCACGACTACGAAAACAAGCGCGATCCTGGTAACGACGCGATGACGCAAAACCGAACTCCCCCGGGCGGTCTATCCGCTTGTCCCTTAATACGTATTTTGCGTCATCACAAAGGCACCCACAAGCCAAGATCGGCCAATGGGTTAACCATGCTCCGGCCGGCAACCCACTGGCCGATGCGTCAATGGCTGATAGGGCACTGGCCCATAGGCCATTGGCTTATCCTTACGCCTTCTTGGCCCAGCGGCCCTGCTCGTCCGGCTGCCAATAGGTCGTCTCGAAGCCCTTGGCCTTGGCCTCGCTCCAAACGCTGCGGGCGGCAGTGACTGCGTCCTCGTCGTCGCCGTTAAACAGCAGCACGATGCGCTGGTAGGCCCCGGCGTCCGCCGGCACCGGCGCGCCGTCGATCAGGAAGCGCACGCTTGCTGCATTGGGATTGCCGTCGTTGACCGTGAGCAGAACCGGCTGCGCCGCGCTGTCGGGCTCGCGCCAGGTGCCGTGCGGGAGAAAACGGTCATCACTGTAAGTCCAAAGATGCGCGTCGAGCGCCTCCATGCGTTCTTCCGAAGCGCCCTGCACGATCACCTTCCAGCCGCGCTCGAGCGATTTCTCCAACAGTCCCGGCAGCACGCCTTCGAGCTTCTGGCCTTGCAGGTGGTAGAACAGCATTTCGGTCATGGGTTCAGGTCCACGCGCCAAATAAGCAGCCCACTATACGGAACGATTTCCTAACCCAACCGTTGTCCCGCAACATCCAAGTCGGAGTGCAACGTCATGCTTAAGTTAAGTGCGGCGGCTTTCATTGGCACGTTAATCGGCCCGCTCCCCGCAATCGCTTATACTCAAGCCGATGCAGATGCCTGCACACCGGATGCGATGCGACTCTGCCAGAACGCTATTCCGGACGCGAGTTGCGTAGCCCTTTGCCTTGTTCAAAACAAACGGCAACTTAGTCCCGCCTGCACCGTCGTGTTCAATCGTCCGCGTGGCGCGAGTATTGCCCGCGAACCCCGAGAAAATATTCGGAATACTAATTTTTAAGCGTGTTAGCGCGTGTACTCATAAAATAGGGCGCCGTCCGAGCCGTTCACGCAGCTCAGGGATATCCCATTGGCCGCCATCGATGTCGAAAAGCACCTGGCCGCGCAGATTGTGACCGTCAAGCTTGAAGGTCGGAACTTGTACCGTTGATAAATCGGATGCCAAAGCGCCGCCCGATGACTCCTTACTTCTCGTAATAATCCTTCACCAGCCGATCCAAGAGCCGCACGCCCCAGCCCGAGGCCCAACTCTTGTTGATGTCGGTCTGGCGTGAATCGAAGGCGGTGCCGGCGATGTCGAGATGCGCCCACGGCGTCTTGTCGTCGACGAAGCGCTTGATGAATTGCGCCGCGGTGATGGCGCCGCCCCAACGGCTGCCGCCGGTGTTCTTCATGTCGGCGAATTTGGAATCGATCATCTTGTCGTATTCGGGGCCGAGCGGCATGCGCCATACTTTTTCGCCGGTGGCTTCGCCCGCTTTGCCGAGGCGCTCGGCCAGCTTGTCGTCGTTGGCGAACATGCCGGCGTATTCCTGACCGAGCGCGACGATGATGGCGCCGGTGAGCGTCGCCAGATCCACCATGAATTTCGGTTTGAAGCGCTTGGCGGCGTACCAAATGACATCGCCCAGCACGAGACGTCCTTCGGCGTCGGTGTTGATGATCTCGATGGTCTGGCCCGACATCGAGGTCACGATGTCGCCCGGACGCTGCGCGTTGCCATCCGGCATATTCTCGACCAGGCCAATGACGCCGACCGCGTTCACCTTGGCCTTGCGCGCCGCCAGCGCCTGCAGCAGCCCGACGACACAGGCCGCGCCGGCCATGTCGCCCTTCATGTCTTCCATCGCGGCGGCCGGCTTGATCGAGATGCCGCCGGTATCGAAGCACACGCCTTTGCCGATGAAAGCGACCGGCGCATCGCCCGCCTTGCCGCCGTTCCAGCGCATGACGACGACGCGGCTTTCGCGCCTCGAGCCTTGCCCGACGCCGAGCAGGGCGTTCATGCCGAGTTTCTTGAGCGCCTTGAGATCGAGCACCTCGACCGCGACGCCGGACTTCTTCAGCGCCTGCGCGCGGCGGGCGAATTCTTCGGGGTAAAGCACGTTGGCCGGTTCGTTGACCAGATCGCGCGCCAGCAGGACGCCGCCGCTGATGGCGTCGTTGACCGCGTAGGCTTTGCGCACGGCGGCGACATCGCCGACCGCGACCGTCACGTTGCGCCGGGCCGGCGGTTTCTCGTCGTCCTTGCGCTTGGTCTTGTAGCGGTCGAAGGCGTAAGCGCGCAGCACGATACCTTGCGCCAGATCGGCGGCCTGCTCGGCCTTGAGCGCGCCGCCCGGCAATTCCGCGAATACGGTCGCCTCGCCGGCGCTGATCGGCAGCTTGCCCATGGCCAGCCCGCCTAGCTTGAGCAGATCTTTCTGTTCGAGGCCCTTGCTTTCGCCCGCGCCGATCACCACCAGGCGGGATACTTTCAGACCCTCGGGGGCGGCCAATTCGAGCGCCGCGTCGCTCTTGCCGGTGAAGTGCTCGGCCTTGGCCGCGCGCGCAACCAGGCTGGCGGCCGGCGCAATCGCCTTGGCGGTGGCGGGACCGAATTTGAGCCCGCCATCGCAGAACACTACCAAAACCCCCTTGGTGGGAGCGGCGAAGGGGGAAAAACCGAGCTTCAAGGCATCGGACATCGGCACAATCCTGATTCTGGGGACAGCGGTTGATGGGCCCCATATGGACCGCCGCTACCCCCTCTGCAAAGCCCCAAATCGGCCGATTTCCAGGCTTTTCGCCACGGCCGGCCGGCAACCCCGGCACCGGGGCCGCTTTTGGCGGCGTCTTTGCATCCTCGAGACGGCCCCCGCGGGCCTGGAAGGGCCGCCGGATTTTACCTTTTGTTGTTCATATTCAACGGCTTTGCCTTTGCGCGGCCACTTTGTCGACGGATCAAGGTAAACCTGACGGGGGTGGGATCAGGTGAGGAACGCCGTGCGTCCGGTGCGCGAGGCCGGGCGGATGGCCGCGCATGCCGGAACTGGGGACGACGCGCCGGATGGGGTCGATCAGCCGATACATCTTCCGCACGACCTTGAGCGCCTTCGTGGTCGTTCTGGTCAGCTTGACCGCCGTGATCTGGGTCACACAGGCCTTGCGCGATTTCGATCTGATGACCAACCAGGGCCAAAGCCTTTTGGTTTTCATCGGCATTACCGGCCTGATCATTCCGCTGCTGATCCTGGTGATCGCGCCGATCGCGCTGTTGATCGGCATGGCGCACGTCCTCAACAAGCTGTCGACCGACAGCGAAATCATCGTCATGAACGCGGCCGGCATGTCGCCCTGGCTTTTGTTCCGCGCCTTCATGGCGGTGGCCATCGTCGTGTCGCTGTTGGTGACGGCGATCAGCGCTTACTTCGCCCCCAAGGGCCTGCGCATGCTGAGCGCCTGGCTCACCGAGGTGAGCGCCAGCGTGGTGAGCACCCTCGTGCAGCCGGGCCGCTTCACTTCGATTCAGAGCGCCGTCACGATCCGTATCCGCGAGCGGCAGAGCAACGGCCAGCTGCTCGGCATCTTCCTCGACGACCGGCGCGATCCGGCCGAGGACGTCAGCATGATGGCGGAGACCGGCGAATTGATCGACAACGACAGGGGCACGTTCCTGGTCTTGCAAAAGGGCGTCGTGCAGCGCCGCTCGATCAACCGGCGCGATCCGGCCATGGTGGTGTTCGACCGCTACGCCTTCGATCTTTCGCAATTAGCCAGCGGGCAGCAGGCGATAAAATATTCGATCCGCGAGCGCTATCTCTGGCAGTTGCTCGATCCCGATCCGAAAGACCCGCTATACGTCGAGCAGCCCGGTCAGTTCCGCGCCGAACTGCACGACCGCCTGGTGGCGCCGCTCTATCCGATTGCCTTCGCGATCATCGCCTTCGCTTACCTTGGCGCGCCGCGCACCAACCGGCAGAGCCGCACGCTGTCGATGCTGGGCGCGATCGGCGGCGTGGCGCTGGTGCGCCTGATCGGTTTCGTCTGCACCGTCTTCGGCGCCGCCATGCCGTGGTTGTTGCCGGTGCAATACCTGGTGATAGCGGCGGCCTGCGGCGGCGGACTATACGTGATCCGCCGCGGCCTCATCCTGGAGCCGCCGGCCTTCGTTACCAACTGGATCGCCGCGCTCACCGAGCGCATCACCCAACGTTTCGCCACGTCATGAGCTGATCATGCAAATCTTTGGCGGAACATTGGCGCGATATTTTGGCTGGCGTTGCCTGAGCGCGGTGCTGTTGGTGTTCGTCAGCATTTTCGTGCTGGTCACGCTGATCGATTACATCGAGATGATGCGCCGCGCCAACGACATACCGAATGTCTCGCCGCTGCTGGTCGCCAAGGTGTCGTTCTACCGCGTGCCGCAGGTGACCGAGCGCATCATGCCGTTCTGCGTGCTGATCGGCACCATGATCTGTTATTTGGATTTGTCGCGCCGGCTGGAACTGGTGATCGCCCGCGCCGCCGGCATCTCGGCCTGGCAGTTCATCACCCCGGCGATGGTGGTCGTGTTCATTTTCGGGATCGTGGCCACCACCATCTACAATCCGCTGTCCGCTTTTCTGGACGAGCGTTCGAAACGCTACGAAGCCGAACTGTTCAAGCACGATGCCGGCGCGCTGACCGGCAGCAATTACTGGACCAGCCAGCGTACCGACGAAGGCCAGGCCATCATCAACGCCAAATCCAGCCGCGACCAGGGCGTCAATCTCAACGGCGTGACGGTGTTCACCTTCGACAACAACGGCCGTTTCAAGCAGCGCATCGAGGCGCGCGCGGCGGTGCTCAAACCCGGCGTGTGGGAGCTCACCGATGCCCGCGTCAATACGTTGGGCGTCTTGCCGGTCGACTACCCGGTGTTCCAGCTCAAGACCAGCCTGACGCCCGAGCAGGTTCGTGAAAGTTTCGCGACGCCGGAAACTGTGCCTTTTTGGGAACTTCCGCTGTATATCCAGATCGCCGATCACGCCGGACTTGTTGCCTCAGGCTATAGACTGCAATTTCAGAAGCTTTTGGCCCGGCCATTTTTAATGATGGCCATGGTTCTTCTTGCCGCTGCTGTCAGTCTACGGTTTTTCCGCTTCGGCGGGGTTCAAAAGATGGTTTTAAGTGGCATGGCAGCGGGCTTTCTGCTTTACGTTTTGGCCAAAGTGACTGAGGATTTGAGCAAAGCCGACCTGATGCTCCCGGTAGCAGCAGCGTGGCTGCCTGTGCTTGTCGGGGGACTGACGGGGTTTATTGCGTTGCTGTACCAGGAGGACGGGTGATGGCGGGGCTGGTTAGCGCTCGTCCATCCGCGCCCCGGCGCCATCGCCGCGGCGCCGCAGCCTTTGTTGCCGTCCTCAGCCTGCTGGCTTGCGGCGGCTTGCTGGCGTCTGCGCCGGCCTTCGCTCAACAGCAGATGTTCACTTTTCCGCAACGCCCGGGGCCGCCGCCGAAATCCAAGATCGCCATCGAGCGCGAAAAAAGCGGGCAGAAGCAGATGCTCGTGAAGGCGAACGAGATCGACTACGACCACGCCAACCACCTCGTCTCCGCCGTCGGCAACGTGCAGATTTATTACGGCGGCTCGACGCTCGAAGCCGACAAGGTGATCTATAACCAGAACACCAAACGCCTGCACGCCGAAGGCAATGTCCATTTGACCGAAGAGGACGGCAAGGTCACCTTCGGCAATATCATGGATTTGTCGGACGATTATCGCGACGGGTTCGTGGACTCGCTGCGTCTCGACTTGCCCGATCAGACGCGCATGGCGGCGGCGCGCGCCGAGCGTACCGGCGGCAATTTCACAGTCCTGCAACACGGTGTCTACACCGCCTGCAAGCCGTGTAAGGACGACCCACGCAAGCCGCCGTTGTGGCAGGTGAAGGCGGTGCGCATCATTCACGATCAGGGCGAGAAGATGCTTTATTTCGAGGACGCCAGCCTCGAATTTTTCGGCCAGCCGATCGCCTGGCTACCCTACATGTCGGCACCCGATCCGACCGTCAAGCGCAAGACCGGCGTGCTGGCGCCCTCGATTACCTCGACCAGCGTTTACGGACAGGCGCTCGAAGTGCCGTACTATTGGGCGCTGGCGCCCGACTATGACGCCACCTTCTCGCCCATGATCACCACCAAGCAGGGTCCGCTGCTGCAAGGTGAATTTCGTCAGCGCCTGATCAACGGCGCCTACGAGATTCGCGGCGCCGGCATTTATCAGCTGGACCGCGGCTATTTTTCCAATCCCGGCGGCCTGCCGGCGCCCGGCGACCGCGATTTCCGCGGCAGCGTTGAAAGCTCGGGCCGCTTCGCCATTACCGACAAATGGACATGGGGCTGGGACGCCATCGCGCTGACCGACAAGACATTCCTCTCGGACTACAATCCGCGTTTGTCGGCCTATCATTACACCGATGCGTTCGGCTCCGCGGCCAACTCGGGCCTCTCACAGATCTATCTCACTGGCAAGGGTGACCGCAGCTATTTCGACATGCGGTCGATCTATTATTACGGCTTCTCGACGGCCGACGTACAGCAGCAGATTCCGGTCGTGCACCCGGTCATCGATTACGACTACACCGTCAAGAATCCGGTGCTGGGCGGCGAACTCGGTTACAAGTTCAATTTCACCAGCCTGACGCGCGAGCAGGCCGAGTTCGACGCCATCAACCAGACCGCGTCCGCCGCGGGCACCTGTGCGAACACCGCCGACCCGATGTTCGCGACGTCAGCCAACTGCCTGTTGCGCGGCATTCCCGGCACCTACAGCCGCTTCACGGCCGAGGCGCACTGGAAAAAGACCTTCACCAACTCGCTCGGCCAGCAGTTCACGCCCTTCGCTTCGGTGCGCGCCGATGCCGGCTCCATGCAAATCAACAACGATCCCGGCGTGTCCAACTACATCAACACCGGCGACACCAATCTGGTGCGCGCCATGCCGACCGTCGGCCTGGAATACCGCTACCCGTTCATCAGCGTGCATTCCTGGGGCACCCAGACGTTCGAGCCGATCGCCCAGATCATCGCGCGGCCCGGCGAGCCGCAGGTCGGCAAGTGGCCGAACGAAGACGCGCAAAGCTTGATCTTTGACGACAGCAACCTGTTCAAGGTCGACAAATTCTCCGGCTACGACCGTGTCGAAGGCGGCGGACGCGCCAACTACGCGATGTCCTATACCGCGCAGTTCAACCATGGCGGCTCGTTCAACGCGTTGTTCGGCCAGTCCTACAGCCTGTGGGACAATTCATTCGCGATGCAGGGCATCGCCAATACCGGCCTCGACAGCGGTCTGGATTCGACCCGCTCCGATTATGTGGCACGCGCCTCCTTCCAGCCCAACAGCATCTATAAATTCACGTCGCGCTTCCGTTTCGACAACGACACGTTTGAAATGAAACGGATGGAACTCGAAGCCGCGGCCAATTTCGACCGCTGGAGCGCCTCGCTCATGTACGGCGATTATGCCGCCCAACCCGACATCGGTTTCCTCGACCGCCGCCAGGGCGTGCTCGCTTCCGGCATGCTCAAGCTCGACGCCAACTGGGTGCTGCGCGGCTCCGCCCTCTACGACCTCGTGAACAACAAATTCGCCACGAACGCGATCGGCATCGGCTATGTCGACGACTGCTTCATTTTGGCCCTAAATTACATTACTAATTACAGCTACGGAACCGGGGTTCCGGTCCTCAACCACACGATCATGCTGCAGATGAGTCTGCGCACGCTTGGTGACACGGGGGTCAGTCAGAACCTCAGTGGAACGCAGGACACACACTGACGCGACAACGATGCCGAAAATGAATGCGACACACCAATCGATCCGCCGCTGGCTGGCAAGCCTGCTGCTGGCCGCGGCTATTATGGCGCCGGCCGCCGCCCGCGCCCAGGTCGTGGTCATCGCCAACGGCTCGCCGATCACCGTCTACGACATCGATCAGCGCATGAAGTTGGATGCGGCCTCGACACACCAGAAGCCCGACCGCAAGGCGGTCATCCAGGAGTTGATTGACGATCGCCTCAAGATCGCGAAAGCCAAGGTCTATGGCTTCGAGATATCCGAGAAGGAAGTCGACACCGCCTTTGACAATATGGCCAAGGCTCAGCACATCACGCCGGAACAGTTCGGCCAGCTTCTCCAGCGCTCCGGCGTTGCGCCGAACACGATCAAGGCGCGCTTGCGCGCCGAGTTGACATGGGGCCAGCTCATTCGCGGCAAGTATCCCGCCTCGCTCGAGGTCGGCGACTCTGACATCACCAAGGCCATGCAAGCCCGCAACGAAACGGCCACCGAAACGGTCGGCTACATCTACACGCTCTATCCTGTCATCGTCGTGGTCCCCCCGGGGGCAAGCGCGGCCGAACTCGAGAACAAGAAACGCGAGGCGACGAGCCTGCGCGGCCGCTTTGTCACGTGCAAGGAGGGATTGCCGTTTGCGCGCGCGGTGCGCGATGTCGCGGTGCGTGATCCGGTTACCCGGAGCTCGTCCGATCTGGTGCCGCAATTGCGGAACTGCTCGGCAGCATGGAAGTCGGCCACCTGACGACGCCGGAAGTGACCCCGCAGGGCCTGCAGATGTTCGCCGTGTGCGAGAAGAAATCGACCAAGACCGATTCACCCGTCAAAGTTCAGATGCGCCAGGAGCTGTTCGCCAAGCGGTTTGAAACCGAGGCCAAGAAATACCTCGAGGAAATCCGCAAACAGGCGATGATCGAATACAAATGAGCGCGCGCGCCCGGCTTCCTCTGGCGTTGACCATCGGCGAACCGGCGGGCATTGGCCCCGATCTCACGCTTGCGATATGGCGGCGCCGGGTCGAACTCGACCTGCCGGCCTTTTATCTCATTGCCGATGCGGATTTCCTCAAAGCCCGCGCGCGCATTCTCGGCCTCGACGTGCCGGTGGCGATGGTAGCCCCCGCGCAGGCATCCGCCGCCTTCGAACGCGCCCTGCCGGTGGTGCCGCTCGGGCTTGACGTCACCGCCGCGCCCGGAAAACCGGATGCGACAAGCGCGCCGGCGGCGATCGCCTCAATCCGCCGCGCCGTCGCCGACGTCACAGCGGGTCAGGCCGCAGCCATCGTGACCAATCCGATTGCCAAGAACGTGCTCTATCGTTCCGGCTCCGCTGTACCCGGCCACACCGAATTTCTCGCCAAGCTCGCCACGGAAGCCGCCGGCAAGCCGTTCAAACCGGTGATGATGCTCTGGTCGGCCGAGCTTGCCGTGGTGCCGGTGACTATCCATCTGCCGCTGCGCGAGGTTGTCACGACGCTCACCGGTCATCTTATCGTGCAGACCGGCCGCATCGTCGCACGCGATCTGTACTCGCGTTTCGGCATCGCGCATCCGCGCCTCGCGATCGCCGGGCTCAATCCGCATGCCGGCGAAGAAGGCGCCATGGGCGAGGAAGACCGCGCCATCGTTGCGGCCGCGGTCGCTCGGCTCAAAGCCGAAGGCATCGACGCCATCGGGCCGCTACCGGCCGATACCTTGTTCCATGAGAGAGCGCGCGCGACCTATGACGTAGCACTGTGCATGTATCATCATCAGGCGCTGATCCCGATCAAGACGCTCGCCTTCGAGCGCGCGGTGAATGTGACGCTCGGCCTGCCATTCGTGCGCACCTCGCCCGACCACGGCACCGCCTTCGACATTGCCGGCACCGGCAAAGCCGACC
>CAVPFZ010000014.1:0-96647 GCA_963703875.1 uncultured Alphaproteobacteria bacterium | reverse complement strand
GCTCACTACTTGTGTTCCGCCACCTACACCGGGGATTTGAACCACCCCTCCAAACGAAACGAAGCCCATTAAAATTAAAACATCTATAAATGTAAAACTTACGATGCCGGCAAACGCCTGCGCCAGACCCCAATAGCAAGCGGCGATCAGAGCCCATTCCAATACGGAATAGCGAACATCAGCAACAGGGCTCCATCGCTGCGAGTCGACTCCACCCCTTTTACCAGCGCCCTGATCATTTGTTCTGCGCCGTCGCACCATTTTCGGGGAGGAATCCTGCCGCGGCGATTAATCTTCCGCCTCACCGGTTCGGCGAAGTGCCGGAGGGAGAACAGCGCTATCAGCACGACCACGCACGACGCTCCCACGATCTTACCCCCGAACGTCAAGACCCATGCCAGCCGGGGCCCGACATGGACGTCGGAAGCCTGTTGCAGGCGGGTGAGCGCGAACCCTAACAGCAGGGACGCCATCAGCAGGTCGAAAATGCGCTCCAGCAGCCAGGAGGCTAATCTGCGAGGTGACCGGCACTTTTTCTTTGACCGCGATAAGGTAAGGCCGCACGAGATCCCCGGCGCGCCCAAATAGGGTGATGGCCGTGAACCCGATCACCGTTGCCACCAGCATGATTGCGCATGGAGGGCCGGGATTTGAATGGTTTGAGGAACACCGCCCAGCGCAAGGCCCCGGCCGTAATAAGTACGAAGATGAGCACCAAGGAGAAAGCAGCCAGGGCCATCGGAGACGGGTGAGGGCGCCGGCCGCCAGGCCCCAGTCGAACGCCCGGGCGGAAACTGGACCGGTAAACCAGCCTGCCAACAGCCCCACCAGCACGCACCCCGCCACCCACTTCCATGTATGCTTACGAATAATGCTCTTCCTCCATCCGGAAATACCTTGAAATGGGTAGCATAGCGGAAAAATTGAACCTATCATGAATAAGCCTCGTTCCTCTATATGAAAGAAACGAGTGCTCATGGCGACCGCGACACTGGCTTTCGGAGTTTTCGAAAATCCGGAGACGGAAATGACACCGCAGATGGGTGTTCATGGGAGCCGGCAATCTGATAGAAAATACCTTGGACCCCGATTCTAGCCTCGTATCCCGGTGCCTTCGCGGAGATGAAACCGCCTGGGAAGAACTGGTGCGGCTCAATACCCGTAAAGTATACGGACTCTGTTACCGCTTTACCGGAAGCGGCTCCGAAGCGCAGGATCTGACACAGGAAGTTTTTTTGCGGGTCTTCCGTACTTTGAGACGTTCCGTTCGCAGGAAGGTTCCTTCGGCACGTGGTTGGCGCGGGTGACGCGTAACCTTTTGATCGACCATTATCGTCGCACTCGTCAGGAGAGGGTTACCGATTCGATCGAAGAGCAGCTTCCCATGCTGGAGGAGGCCGGCGCTACGGCGTCGTGCGGCCAGACCATCGGCTGGCCGGCCGGGAGGCCAGCGAAATTCTGCAAGCGACGCTGCAAAAGCTGTCGCCGGATTTGCGCGAAGCGGTAATTTTGCGCGATCTGCAGGAAATGGAATACCGGGAAATCGCCGGAGTGCTGGCAAATTCCCGAAGGCACGGTGAAATCGAGGATCAACCGCGGACGGGCGGAATTGGGGCGGCTGTTGCGAAAGCAGAAGCTGGCGGTATGAACTGCGCAGAGATTGAAATTCTGATCTGCGATTACGTGGACGGCACGCTCGCCGCGGAGGGCGGGCGGAAGTGGAGCGCCATTTGGCCGAATGCCCGGCGTGCGCCGAACTGGCGCGGGATTCCGCCGCCGCGGTAGCCTTCATGGAGCGCGCGGCTGAAGTGGAGCCGCCGCCGGAACTGATGACGCGGATCCTGTTCGATGCGCCGTGGCGCAAAGAAAAGCCGTAGGGAAGCGGCGCGCGCTGGATCGATGTCGCTCTGAGCCCACATGTTGCAGCCGCGATTCGCGATGGGCGATGGCGATGACCATTCTTTCGTTCTCCGTGCTGTCGCAATGGCAAGCCGTGCGGCCAGTTGCGGGCCGTGGACCTGGAACCGGAAGCCATATGGCCGGGCTGGAAGACCGGGCTGGAGGCCTGGGACCGCGCGGTGAAGTTTTACGACAACCTGAAGTTCGTGTATCAGATTCAAACCACGTTGCGCGAATGGCAACAACAGGACGAAGAGCAGCGGCCCGTCAAGAGCCGGAAAACCGGCGCGACCACGGACGAACATAAGCTGCCGGTAAAGTCCGCTCCGGGCGAGACACCGTCCAACGCAAGTGGACGGAAATCACGTCAGGGGACAACCATGAACTGCCAGAATCATCCGGAAACACCAGCCACGGCCTATTGCCGCGCTTGCGGCAAACCGGTATGCGACGAATGCCGCCGCGATACCTTCGGGACCAGTTTATTGCGCGGAGCACTGCCCCGCGCCGCCCCGCGACGCCGCCGCCGGCACCCGATCCGGGCCCCATAGGTACGCCGCCGGTGTATGCAGTTCCGCCAGTGGCGCGGCGCCACTACCTATGCTACCGGGAGCTACGCTTATGCCGATGTTTCACCGGGGCTGGCTTTTTTCCTGGGGCTGATTCCCGGAGTGGGCGCCATCTATAACGGCCAATATGCCAAGGGCATTGTGCACGCGCGTCATCTGGGGCATGCTGATGAGCATGGCCGATTCGCGCGCGCGGCCCACGGGCTGGAACCGGTCTTCGTGCGTGCTGGTGATCGCCTGGTGGGCATACATGGCCTTCGAGGCTTACCATACGGCGCGGAAGCGGCGCGCGGGCGAGCCGGTGGATGAGTACTCCAGCATTCTCAATTTCACCGGCGGACGCAGTCAGGTGCCGGTGGCGGGCATCGTGCTGATCGGCCTGGGAGCGATGCTGCTGCTGCACACCCTGGACCTGCTGGATTTCGAATATGTCGCGCGCTTCTGGTCCGCTCGCTGATAGACTGCGCCCGCGGCAACTCGACGAGGTGGTCGGCCAGGATCATCTGCTCGGTCCCGATGGTGCGCTCACCCGCATGTTGGCGACCCGTTCGCTCGGCTCGTTGGTGTTCTGGGGCCCGCCCGGCACCGGCAAGACCACGGTGGCGCGGTTGCTGGCGCAGGCGACCGACCTGCATTTCGAGCAGATTTCCGCGATCTTCACCGGCGTCGCCGACCTCAAGAAGGTGTTCGAGGCCGCGCGGGCCAGACGTGAAAGCGGGCAGGGCACGCTGCTGCTCGTGGACGAGATTCACCGCTTCAACCGGGCGCAGCAGGATTCGTTCCTGCCGGTCATGGAGGACGGCACCATCGTCCTGGTCGGCGCCACCACCGAAAATCCATCGTTTGAATTGAATGCGCCGCTGCTGTCGCGCGCGCGCGTGCTGGTGTTCAAATCGCTCGATGCCGAAGCGATCGAGAGGCTGCTGGCGCGCGCCGAGCAGATCGAAGGCCGGCCGCTGCCGCTCGAGGCCGATGCGCGCACGGCCCTCATCGGCATGGCCGACGGCGACGGCCGCGCCGCGCTGACCTTGGCCGAGGAAGTCTGGCGCGCCGTCCGCAAGGGCGAAAAATTCGGCGCCGCCAAATTGCAGGACATCGTGCAGCGCCGTGCGCCGATCTACGACAAGGCTCAGGACGGCCACTACAATCTCATCTCCGCGTTGCACAAGTCGGTGCGCGGCTCCGATCCGGACGCCGCACTGTATTATCTCTGCCGCATGCTGGATGCCGGCGAGCCGCCGCTCTATATCGCGCGCCGCGTGGTGCGCATGGCGGTCGAGGACATTGGGCTTGCCGACCCGCAGGCGCTGGTGATCGCCAATGCCGCCAAGGACGCTTACGACTTCCTGGGCTCGCCGGAAGGCGAGTTGGCGATCGCGGAGGCCGTGCTCTACATGGCGACCGCGCCGAAATCCAACGCCTCCTACGCGGCCTTTGGCGCCGCCATGCGAACGGCAAAAGAGGCCGGCTCGCTGCTGCCGCCCAAGCACATTCTCAATGCGCCGACCAAGCTGATGAAAGAGGAAGGTTACGGGCGCGGCTATTCTTACGATCACGATGAGGAAGAAGCCTTCTCCGGCCAGAACTATTTCCCCGACGCGCTGCCGCGCCTGCAGTTCTACGACCCGCCTGAGCGCGGCTTCGAGCGCGAGGTGAGGAAAAGGCTGGAGTATTGGGCCAAGCTGAGGAAGGAGCGGGGCTCCTCGTGAGGCGCGGTAGACAAGGCCCGCGCCAACCGGGCGGCGGACGGCAACAGGCAGGTCCGCGCGGCCGCGGTCACGGCCGTGATCGCGACGAGCGGATCAAGGAGCGCTCGAAAGAGCGCGCCAATCCTCGCCAATCCGACCTACGCGTGAAGCATTCTCCCAAGCGCGACGGCGGCAGGGGCCGCGCTTTTCCGGCGCGCCCACCGCGTGAACAGCCGATCCTGGCCCAGCCCGCGTCGCCGCCGGTCGCGCTAAAACCCGCGCAATTTTCGGCCGGCGTGCAAAACGTCAGCGTCGCGCCGGACGAGAACGGCATGCGGGTCGACCGCTTCTTCGAAGCGCGCTTTCCCGGTCTCTCCTTCAGCCACATCCAGCGCATCATCCGCAAAGGTGAAGTGCGCGTGAACGGCAAGCGCACCCAGCCGAAGGCGCGGCTTGAGGCCGGGCAGGCGGTGCGCATTCCGCCGCTCAAGCTCGATGCGCCCAAGCCGCGCGACGACGCGCCGGCCGCGCAAAAGGATCGCTTCTTTCTCAAGTCGATCACGCTTTACGAAGACGACGACGTGCTGGTGCTCAACAAGCCGATGGGGCTTGCCGTGCAGGGCGGCTCCGGCACCACCCGCCATATCGACGGCATGTTGGGCGCGCTGCGTGGCACGCACCCGGACGCGCAGCGTCCGCGCCTGGTGCATCGGCTCGACAAGGACACCGCCGGCTGCCTGTTGGTGGCGAAAACGCGCTTTGCTGCCGCTGCGCTCGGCAAGACCTTTCGCTCGCGCTCGGCGCGCAAGATCTATTGGGCGATGGTCGCCGGCGTGCCGAAGCCGGCACAGGGCAGAGTCTCGACGTTTCTCGCCAAGCAAGAGGTCGAGGAAGACAGCTTCATGCGCATCGCCAAGCACGGCGACAAGGACGCCGTGCACGCGGTGACTTATTACGCGGTGGTGGAGACGGCGGCGCAGAAACTGGCCTGGATTTCGCTTAAACCCGTCACCGGCCGCACCCATCAATTGCGCGCCCATATGGCGCATGTCGGCAATCCGATCATCGGCGATCCGAAATATTTCAACATCGAGAACTGGGAACTGCCCGGCGGCATGCAGGACAAACTGCATCTGGTGGCGCGCCGTATCGTTGTGCCGCATCCGCGCGGCGGCACCATCGACGTCAGCGCGCCGCTGCCGCCGCATATGGAGCAATCCTGGAATCTGCTCGGCTTCGACGCCAAGCGCTACGACCCGATCGTCGAGGCGCCGGAGGAGGATTAGTTTAAGCGCAGGATTTCTGCGACCGGCGCGTTGAATGTTTGACGCACCGTTTCCTGCGCCGAAACGCCGGGAGCTCAACATGCGCAACGCCTATGCCGCGGGACTTATCGCTTTGACGATGTTCGCCGTCGCTGCGCCGGCCTTTGCCCAAGATGACGGCATGGGCCGCTACAACATCATGCGGCCGGAGCCGGGCGTGCCGCCGAAATATAAATCGCCGCGCGGCTCGACCGAGCATGTGGTGATCCCGCCGTCCACCGAGGCCTCGCAGGCGCTGCCGCAAACGACCCTTTCGCCGTCGTTCGTTGTGCCGCAGACCGGCCAGGTGGTGCCGAGCCAACCGGTGCTGGCGCCGTCCGGTCCGAACCAGACCGAGACCTATCAGGATCGCGCCGTGCGCTGCGCGACCCAGGCCGGCAGCTACGGCGGCGATCGCAACGCCTTTGTGGGCTCCTGCATCACCCAATAGCGATTGACGGGATGGATTCAGATCGAAGAAAACTCGTCCCTTGACAGGCAACCAAAAGGTTGCATATTGTAACCATGGATGCGGTGTTCAAGGCGCTGGCCGATGCGAGCAGGCGCGAACTGCTCGACCGGTTGCGCGCCGAAAACGGCCAGACGCTGAACGATCTCTGCGCGCGCCTCTCCATGACGCGGCAGGCGGTCAGCAAGCACCTCGGCATCCTTGAAGAGGCAAACCTCGTCGCCACCGTGCGGCGAGGCAGGGAGAAGCTACACTACCTCAATCCGGTGCCGATCCACGAGATCGGCGAGCGCTGGATCGGGAAATTCGAACGGGGGCGGCTTCAGGCCCTCAGCGACATGAAACAAGCCTTGGAGTTGTCCGATGAGTAAGCCGAGCTTCGTCTACGTCACCTATATCCGCTCCACTCCGGAGAAGGTCTGGCAGGCGCTGACCGATCCCGCGACGATGAGGAAGTATTGGTTCGGCGCTTTCGCCGAGACCGACTGGAAGCCGGGTTCGCCGTGGACCCTCAAGTTCAATGACGGCCGGGTCGCGGACGCCGGCGAAATCCTTGAATCCGAGCCACCCAAGCGTCTCGTCATCCGCTGGCGCAACGAATGGAAGCCGGAAATAAAGGCCGAAGGTTGGTCGCGCTGCACCATGACCATCGAGCCGCATCAGGGCGTTGCCCAGCTCACCATCCGCCACGAGCTCGAAGGCGAAGGCACCAAGTTTATCGAGGCGGTGTCGGGCGGCTGGCCAAGAATCCTCTCGAACCTCAAGTCTCTTCTCGAAACCGGGGCCGTTGCCTACGAGACCAAGGCCTGAATCGACAATCCTTGGCGCAAATGACTTCGTGCGTGCGTTGTTGAGCGGGGAGGCGCTTTGCGTGCCACGCGGGGCGCCTCCCAACTTTGTCAGCCGCCCGCCGCGTCGAGCGCGGCGATGTCCTCGCCGGTGAGCCTGATCTCCGGCGCTTTCATGATCTCGCCGAGTTGCTTGAGGTTGGTCGCGCTGGCGATCGGCGCGGTGATTTCGGGCCGCGTCAGCAGCCAGGCGATGGCGATTTGGGCCGGCAGCGCGTCATGCGCCGCCGCCACCGCATCGAGCACCTTGAGGATGCGCAGGCCGCGCGCGTCGAGATAGCGCTTGAGCCGGCCGCCGCGCCCCGGATGTCTGGCGCCTTCCTCGGCCGAGCGGTATTTGCCAGTGAGGAAGCCGGCGGCGAGTGAGTAGTAATTGATGACGCCGAGCTTCTCCTGCCGGCAGATCGGCGCGAACTCGGTTTCGAATTCCTTGCGGTCGGACAAATTATAGAGCGGTTGCAGGCTCTCGTAGCGCGGCAGGCCGAGCTTCTTGCTCGCCGCCAGCGAGGCTTTCAGCCGCGCCGGGCTCATGTTGGAGGCGCCAATCGCCCGCACCTTGCCGGCTGCGATCAACTCCCCGTAGGCCTGCGTGGTTTCTTCGACCGGCGTGACCTCGTCGTCGAAATGGGTCTGATAGAGGTCGATGCGGTCGGTTTGCAGGCGCCGCAGCGACGCCTCGCATTCGCGCAGGATGTAATCTTTTTTCAGGCTGCGGTGGCCGGCGCCCATGTCCTCGCCGACCTTGGTGGCGATCAGCACTTTGTCGCGCTTGCCGCTTTTCCTCAGCCAATTGCCGATGATGGTCTCCGACTCGCCGCCCGGATGGCCCGGCACCCAGCGCGAATAGCTGTCGGAGGTGTCGATGGCGTTGAAGCCGGCGTCGACGAATGCGTCGAGGATGGCGAACGATGTCTTCTCGTCGACGTTCCAGCCGAACACATTGCCGCCGAGCATCAGTGGCGCGAGTTGAAGGTCGGATTGCCCGAGCCTGCGCAGGTTCATGGGCGGATATTAACGCCTAACGCAGGGAGGCGTTGAACTTCTCCAGCGCCATCTGACCCGGGCACAGCTCTTTTTCGCCCAGTGCGTTGAGCGGCGCCGCGACCGTGTCGAGGTGGCCGTGCAGGTCTTCCGAATCCCTCTCCACGTAGAGCAGGCCGGTGACGATTTGCTTTTTAGCGGCGTGATGCTGGAGGAAGCCAAGCGCGGCGGCGCGGTCATGCAGCTCGTAATCGGCGTCAAGCTTGCGCAGCGCCAGCTTGGAGCCGTCATGTTGCTCCACGATCTCGACGGTGCCGGGCTCGTATTTCACCTCGATCGGCATGCGGCTGGAAATGAAGTCGAGCCGGTTCACCGCCTCGTTGTGCTCGCGCACGAAATCGAAGCTCTTGGTCGAGCCGCTGTGGTTGTTGAACATGACGCAGGGGCTGATCACGTCGATGAAGGCGGCACCGTTATGCGCGATCGCGGCCTTGATGATCGGCACCAGTTGCTGCTTGTCGCCGGAGAAGGAGCGCGAGACGAAACTGGCACCGAGTTGCAGCGCCATCGCCACCAGATCGATGGAATTGTCGGTGTTGATCACGCCGCGCTTGGACTTGGAACCGCGGTCGGCGGTGGCCGAGAACTGGCCTTTGGTCAGGCCGTACACGCCGTTGTTCTCCACGATATAGGTCATATTGACGCCGCGGCGGATCGAGTGGGCGAATTGTCCCAGTCCGATCGAGGCGCTGTCGCCGTCGCCGGAGACGCCGAGATAGATCAGGTCGCGGTTGGCGAGATTGGCGCCCGTGAGCACCGAGGGCATGCGCCCGTGCACCGAATTGAAACCGTGCGAATTGCCGAGGAAATAAGTCGGTGTCTTCGACGAGCAGCCGATTCCGGAAATCTTGGCGACACGGTGCGGCTCGATCGACAACTCGAAACAGGCCTGGATGATCGACGCCGTGATCGAATTGTGCCCGCAGCCGGCGCACAGCGTCGAAACCGTTCCCTCGTAGTCGCGGTGGGTATAGCCCAGATCGTTCTTCGGCAGATCGGGGTGACGGAATTTCGGTTTGGCGAGATAGGTCATGAGCTAACCTTCAGCGGGGTTACTTTCAGCTTGTCGAGATGCTCGCCGATCGCCTTGGCGATGAAGCGGGCGGTGATCGGCGTGCCGTCGTAATGCAGGATCGGCACCAGCCGCACCGGGTCGATGCCGCATTCATTGACGATGAGCGAGCGCAGTTGCGCGTCGCGGTTCTGCTCGACCACGAACACGAAATCATGGCCGGCGACGAAACTGTTGACCGAGGAATGGAACGGGAAGGCGCGGATGCGCATGCGGTCGAGCGCGTGGCCGTGCGTTTCGATCATGTGGATCGCCTCGTCCATTGCCGGCGCGGTCGAGCCGAAATAGATCACGCCGTATTTGGTCGGCTTGTCGGCATTGGCCAGGAGCGGGCGCGGCACCAGGTCCTTGGCGGTGTCGAACTTGCGGATCAACCGCTGCATGTTGTCGACGTAAGGCGCGCCTTCCTCGGTGTATTTGGCGTAACGGTCGCGCGAGGTGCCGCGGGTGAAGAACGAGCCCTTGGTCGGGTGCGTTCCGGGATAGGTGCGATAGGGAATACCGTCGCCGTCGACGTCGAGATAGCGGCCGAATTCCTTGCCCGCTTCCAATTCCTCGGCGGTCATCACCTTGCCGCGGTCGTATTTGCGGTTGTCGTCCCAGGCCAGCGGCCGCGACAAATGGTGGTTCATGCCGATGTCGAGATCGAGCATGACGAAGATCGGCGTTTGCAGCCGGTCGGCGAGATCGAAGGCTTGCGCGCCGAAGTCGAAGGCTTCCGCCGAATCCTCGGGGAACAACAGAACGTGCTTGGTGTCGCCGTGCGAGGCATAGGCGCAGGAGGTGATGTCGCACTGCTGGGTGCGCGTCGGCATGCCGGTCGAGGGACCGGCGCGCTGCACGTCGAACAGCACGGCGGGGATTTCCGCGAAATACGCCAAGCCGATGAACTCCTGCATCAACGAAATGCCGGGGCCGGAGGTCGCGGTGAAGGCGCGCGCGCCGTTCCAGCCAGCGCCGATCACGATGCCGATGGAGGCGAGCTCGTCCTCGGCCTGGATGATGGCGTATTTGGCCTGCTTGCTCTGCGGGTCGACGCGGAACTTGGCGCAATGACGGGTAAAGGCATCGGCCAGCGAGGATGACGGCGTGATCGGATACCAGGCGCAGACCGTGGCGCCGCCATAGACGGCGCCGAGCGCCGCCGCCGCGTTGCCTTCGATGAAGATGCGGTCGCCGACCTTGTTGCTCTTCACCAGGCGCAAGCCAATCGGGCAGGCGAGGTTGAGCGTGGCGTAGTCGCGTCCGATATGCAGCGCCTTGATGTTGGGCTCGATCAGCTTTTCCTTGCCTTTGTACTGCTCGCCGATGAGCTGTTCGATGACTTTCACGTCCATCTCGATCAGCGCGGACAGCACGCCGATATAGATGATGTTCTTGAACAATTGGCGCTGGCGCGGGTCGGTGTATTCGCGGTTGCAGATCGCGGTCAGCGGCACGCCGATGACGGTGATGTCGGCGCGGAATTTCGAGGCCGGCAGTGGCTTGGTGGAATCGTAGAGCAGGTAGCCGCCCGGCTCGATGCCGGCGATGTCCCTGTCGAAGGTCTGCGGATTCATAGCCACCATCAGATCGGTGCCGCCGCGCGCGCCCAGATGGCCGGCTTCCGACACCCGCACCTCGTACCAGGTCGGCAGGCCCTGGATATTGGACGGGAAGATGTTACGCGGCGCCACCGGCACGCCCATGCGCAGCACCGACCGCGCGAACATTTCATTGGCGCTGGCGGAACCGGAGCCGTTGACGTTGGCGAAGCGGACGACGAAGTCGTTTACGCGGCTGATCGGTGTGGCGGTCGGCATGAAGTTCCTGCGTAGGTCATATCGAGTAAGAATTTCTGCATGTCCCAGGCGCCGGTCGGGCAACGCTCGGCGCACAGGCCGCAATGCAGGCAGACATCCTCGTCTTTTACCATGACGCGGCCGGTTTTGAGACCGTCCTGAACGTACAGATCCTGGCTGAGATTAAGCGACGGCGCGGTCAGCCGCTTGCGCAGGTCGGCTTCCTCGCCGTTTGCCGTGAAGGTGATGCAGTCCATGGGGCAGATATCGACGCAGGCGTCGCATTCGATGCAGAGCTGCGCGCTGAAAACCGTTTGCACGTCGCAATTCAGGCAACGTCCGGCCTCGGCAAGCGCCAGGTCGGGATCGAAGCCCAATTCGACCTCAGCCTTGATGTCCTTGAGCGCGACGCCGAGGTCGCGGTGCGGCACCTTGTAACGCTTATCGAGTTCGATCTCGTTGTCGTAGGACCATTCGTGGATGCCCATCTTCTGGCTCATCAGCGAGACCGCCGGGGCCGGCCGGTCGGCGGTGTCCTCGCCATTGAGCAGCTTGTCGATCGAGACCGCGGCCTCGTGACCGTGCGCCACCGCCCAGATGATGTTCTTGGGACCGAAGGCCGAGTCGCCGCCAAAAAAAACCTTCGGATTGGTCGACGCGAAGGTAACCTTATCGACCTTCGGCATGTGCCATTCATCGAACTCGATGCCGCAGTTCTTTTCGATCCAGGGAAAAGCATTCTCCTGACCGACCGCCACCAGCACGTCGTCGCAGGGGAAGTGCTGATCAGGCTCGCCCGCGTTCACCAGCTTGCGGCGGCCCTTGGCATCCTTCTCGGCCTTGACCTTCTCGAAGGTGACGCCGGTGAGCTTGCCATTGTCATGGGTGAATTCCTTGGGCACCAGATAATTATGGATCGGGATGCCCTCGTGCATGGCGTCTTCCTTTTCCCAAGGCGACGCCTTCATTTCCTCGAAGCCCGAGCGCACGACGACCTGCACGTCCTCGCCGCCGAGCCGGCGCGAGGAGCGGCAACAATCCATCGCGGTGTTGCCGCCGCCGAGCACGATCACGCGCTTGCCGATTTTCGTGACGTGGCCGAACGACACCGAGGACAGCCAGTCGATGCCGATGTGGATGTTCTTGGCCGCTTCCTTGCGGCCGGGAATGTCGAGGTCGCGCCCGCGCGGCGCACCGGAGCCGACGAAGACCGCATCCCAGCCTTCCGCCAGCAGCGCCTTCATGCTGTCGATGCGTTTTCCCCCGCGAAACTCGACGCCGAGATTGAGGATGTAGCCGCATTCCTCGTCGATCACGCTGTCGGGCAGACGGAATTTCGGAATTTGCGAACGGATCATGCCGCCGGCTTTCGGATCCTGGTCGAATACAACGCAATGATAACCGAGCGGCGCCAGATCGCGCGCCACAGTCAACGAAGCCGGCCCGCCGCCGACCAGTGCTACGCGCTTGCCGTTCTTCTTCTGCGCGGGCTTGGGTAGCCGCGCCGTGATGTCATCCTTGTAGTCGGCCGCGACGCGCTTCAAGCGGCAGATCGCCACCGGCTCGTCCTCGACGCGCACGCGCCGGCATGCCGGTTCGCAGGGCCGGTCGCAGGTGCGTCCGAGAATTCCGGGAAACACGTTCGAGTACCAGTTGACCATGTAGGCGTCGGAATAGCGGCCCGCCGCGATCAACCGGATATATTCAGGGACGGGCGTATGCGCCGGACAAGCCCATTGGCAATCCACGACCTTGTGGAAATAGTCCGGCGCGGCAATGTTGGTATTCTTCATTCACTCCTCGAAACGCGCCCCGCTACGCCGAACACTGAAACGGTGTCGCGTCACAGCCTTGACCGGCTGCCCTTTGCCCCGGCGCGGCCGAACGTGGCGGCCGCGATTCAGAGGCAGGAATATATGGGCTAGAACCCCCCAAGGCTACCTATCCTTCCGTCATGCCAGCGAGCTATCAACTGCAAGTCAGCATTCACCTTTTTCGCTCCCTGAAAGGGGCGCCAGCAAGGCTGCGACACGGCAAAATCGGTGCTTTGCGTTAATGCCTAGGAACGCCGGACCGGCTAGTTTCAGGGGGCGAGACCGGCTCGGCCTCGTCATGGTTCCGGTTCTGTTGCGGCGCACAATCACGTGATTCTGATGCGAGAAATTCTCTCCGATATTTTCGAACACCAGCCGCTTGATCCGCGCGAGGCGTCGCGCCGCGGCGGACGCCCCGCTTTGCGCAAGCGATTCTACAGCCGGGCGCATGTCGGCGAAGGCGAGGGTGGCTACCTGCTGCTGCTCGATGGCAAGCCGGTCAAGACGCCGGCCCGGCGTCCGCTTGCCGCGCCGACGCGCGCGCTGGCCGGGAAACTCGCCGACGAGTGGAACGTGCAAGAACATGTGATCGATCCAGGCCGCATGCCGCTCACCCGGCTCGCCAATGCGGTGATCGACGCGGTGGCCGATGCGCCACGGCCTGTCGCCGACGGCGTGGCGCAATATCTTGGCTCGGACCTGCTGTGTTACCGCGCCGAGGCGCCGGCGGGTCTCGTTGCGCTTCAGGCAACGCTTTGGGATCCGGTGCTGGCCTGGGCGCGTGACGCGCTCGGCGCTCGTTTCGTATTGGCGCAAGGCGTCATGCATGTGGCGCAGCCGGTTGAGGCGGTCGCCGCCGCGCGGTCGCATGTTCCCACCGACGTGTGGCGTTTGGGTGCGGTGTCCTCGATCACGACGCTGACCGGTTCAGGCTTGCTGGCGCTGGCGCTCGCACAAAGCGCGCTCGAGGTAGACGCCGCCTGGGCGGCGGCTCATGTCGACGAAGATTGGCAGGCGTCGCAATGGGGCAGCGACCAGACTGAGATCGAACGCCGCGCCTATCGTCGCGCCGAGTTCGACGCCGCCGTCACGGTACTCCAGCTTACCTAGTGCCCGCTCGGGTCGCCCTTGCGGCCGGCCTCGTAGAGGAACCAGACCCGCCGCTCGGTCTCGTCGATATAGACCTCGAGCAGGCTGGTGGTCGCGACGTCGTTGTGTTCATCGCAGACGTCGTGCGCTTCGCGCATGGCCGCGACAAAGCGCTGGTTGTCGTCACGCAGCTCGGCCAGCATGTCGTCGGGCGTGACATAGGCGGCGTCGTTGTCGGCGATGCGCTGGTGGCGCGTGATGTCGCCGATCGAGCGCAGCGTCGGCGCGCCGAGCTTGCGCACGCGCTCGGCCAGCACGTCGGTCATGGCGAAAATCTGGTCGGAGTGCTCGTCGAGCAACAGATGGTAGTCGCGGAAATGCGGCCCGCTCATGTGCCAATGGAAATTCTTGGTCTTGAGATAGAGCGCGAAGGTGTCGGCCAGCAGCGCGTTGATCGCGCCGGCGATGTCCTTGCTGGCGTTGGCGCCGAGATCGGTCGGCGTCTGGAGGCGCGGGTTGGGCTTGGCGTTGTTCATGGGACATATCCTCGATTGAACACAAATTACCCGGGACGCGCCTCAGGCGCGGTCCCCGGAGGGATTATGGGCCTTCGTTACCACTCCTGTGAAGACGCGGAATCGCAAACCAATCCCGACCCCCGCGGATAACGCGCCAGCCGCCAGAATGTTCAACTTGTAGACGGGGCGGCTTTGGTTTTGGCCTCCAGCGCGGTGGCCCGCTCCCGGCTCGCCGCGGCCTCATCGGCGCGGCCCAAAGCCTGCAGAACTCCGGCGCGGCCGAGATGGGCGTCCGCGAAACGGGGATCGTGCTGGATCGCGGCGTCATAGCTCGCCAGCGCCTCGTCCGGACGGCGCAGGTCGGCCAGCACCTTGCCGCGATTGGCATGCGCTTCGGCCATCTTCGGGGCGCAGGCAATCGCCTTGTCGAAGCTCGCCAACGCCTGCTCGGGACGGCCGAGCGCCTGGAGCAGCGCGCCGCGGTTGAGCCAGTCGGGGGCCGAATCCGGCTTGAGCGCCAGCGCGCGGTCGAAGCTCTTGAGCGCCTCGTCGGGCAGGCCGCCGTCGATCAGGATATTGGCGCGGTTGCCGTGCGCCTCGGCGAACGTCGCGTCGAGCGCGATCGCGGCGTCGAAGGCATTGAGCGCTTCCCGCGGCTCACCCAGCCGCTCATGCGCCTTGCCGATGAGATTATGCACGCGCGCCTGCGGCGGCCCGGCGTCGAGCGCACGCTTGCCAAGCTCGATGCCCTGCCTGAACTGCTCCTCCTGGCAGGCCACCACCGCGATGTAATAAAGCGCGTCGGCGCTCACCGGGTCGCCTTGCAGCACCTCGACGTAGCGCTCCATGGCCTCGCGCAGTTGGCCCTGGCGGTGGTGGAACAGGCCCTGTCGCAACAGCGTCTCGGCCTTCGCCGGTTCGGTTTTGACGGGTTCGGTCATGGGAGAGGTTCTAAGCAGCCTTTGCGGGCCGTGCCAAGCGTCAATGACGGCGCGGAGGCCGTCATGGTATGCATTTTGTGGCCGGATTCCGTAAGGGCAGGGCTCATGAAGGACATCCTCGATAAACTCGAAAAGCGGCGGGAAGAGGCCCGCCTGGGCGGCGGCGACAAGCGCATCGAGGCCCAGCACAAGCGCGGCAAGCTGACGGCGCGCGAACGCATCGAATTGCTGCTCGACAAGGGCTCGTTCGAGGAGCTCGACATGTTCGTCCAGCACCGCTCGTCCGACTTCGGCATGGAAAAGACCAAAATCCCCGGCGACGGCGTGGTCACCGGCTGGGGCACGGTCAACGGCCGCACCGTCTATCTGTTCTCCAAGGATTTCACGGTGTTCGGCGGCTCGCTGTCGGAAGCGCACGCCCAGAAGATCATGAAAGTGCAGGACATGGCGATGAAGGCGCGCGCGCCCGTCATCGGCCTGTTCGACGCCGGCGGCGCCCGCATCCAGGAGGGCGTCGCGGCCTTGGGCGGCTATGGCGAGGTGTTCAAGCGCAACGTGCTGGCCTCCGGCGTAATCCCCCAAATCAGCGTCATCATGGGGCCGTGCGCGGGCGGCGACGTCTATTCGCCGGCCATGACCGATTTCATCTTCATGGTGCGCGACACGAGTTACATGTTCGTGACCGGGCCCGATGTCGTGAAGACCGTCACCAACGAAGTCGTCACCGCCGAGGAGCTGGGCGGCGCGTCGGTCCATACCACCAAGTCGGGCGTCGCCGACGGCGCCTTCGAGAACGACGTCGAATGTCTCCTTCAAATGCGCCGGCTGATCGATTTCCTGCCGGCCAACAACGAGGCCGGCGTGCCGGAATGGCCGACGCAAGACCCGGCCGACCGCGAGGAGCCCTCGCTCGACACGCTGATCCCGGACAATCCGAACAAGCCCTACGACATCACGGAACTGATCCTGAAGGTCGCCGACGAGGGCGACTTCTTCGAGATCGCGTCGGCTTACGCCAAGAACATCGTCACCGGTTTCGGCCGCATCGCCGGCAAGACGGTGGGCTTCGTCGCCAACCAGCCGATGGTACTGGCCGGCGTGCTTGACTCGGACGCCTCGCGCAAGGCCGCGCGCTTCGTGCGTTTTTGCGACGCCTTCTCGATCCCGATCGTGACCTTCGTCGACGTGCCCGGATTTTTGCCCGGCACCGCGCAGGAATATAACGGCCTGATCAAGCACGGCGCCAAGCTGCTGTTTGCCTACAGCCAGTGCACGGTGCCGCTGGTGACCGTCATCACGCGCAAGGCCTTCGGCGGCGCCTATGACGTGATGGCGTCAAAGCACGTCGGCGGCGATCTCAATTACGCCTGGCCGACCGCGCAGATTGCCGTGATGGGCGCCAAGGGCGCGGTCGAGATCATCTTCCGCGGCGGCGACAAGGACGAGATCGCCGCGCGCACCAAGGAATACGAGGACCGCTTTCTGTCGCCCTTCGTCGCCGCCGAGCGCGGCTATATCGACGACGTCATCATGCCGCATAGTACGCGCCGCAGGATTGCGCGGGCGCTGGCGATGCTCAAGGGCAAGAAGGTGGAGATGCCAAGCAGGAAGCACGACAATTTGCCGGTGTGATGATGCCGATCCAACACAACGGAAACATAATTCGAATCATTGGCCGATATGATGGCAGTCATTTACGTCGGCTGTTGGGTCGGATCCATCATGCGGTTGAACATCTTGGGTATCCTGAAATTGTATTGGATTTTTCCAAATGCGAAAATCCATTTGAAAGTGGAATGCTACCGATAATTCCAATTGTCCGAGAATACATTGTCCGAAAAAACGTCGATTTTGAGTTGAAGTTGCCATTCGACACGCGGGCACGAGCGCTTTTCCATAACTGCGGCTGGGACTTTTGGATCGATCCGAAGCGTTTTGGGGACAGGGCGAACCAGCGGGATAGACATTTGCCCGTCTTACAATTCATCGATTCGAGCAATCAGCACACTGCGGTCGATCGCTTAATCGATCAACTTTCTAGAAACGCGCAGTTAACTAAGGATCAGCTTCAGGCGATTGAGTGGTCAACGAATTAAATTACAGACAATGTGATCAATCACGCAGTAAGTAAGACCGGAGGTTTTGTGCAGTCCTCCTTATTTAAAAAGAATCGGCAAATCGAGTTTTTAGTGGCAGATGCTGGAATTGGAATTCCGCGTTCACTGCGGATAAAAGATAATAAGCTGGCGCTCGAACGAGCGGTTCAAGAAGGGGTGACGCGCAATAAGGTGACTAACCAAGGTAACGGTCTGTATGGTGTGTTTAAAATCGCCTTAGTAGCGAATGGTCGCTTCAATTTGCAATCGATGTTTGGGAATATGTCTGTTCACGAAGGGGATGTTCGGTCTACGAAAGAGATAGTGCCATATCCGGGCACATTGGTACGATGGTCGATTTCTTTGGATGCGAATGAAATTATTTCTCGGGCGCTAGTGATTGGGAGGAAGTCGCACCAAATAGCTTTTGATTATTTCGACAAGATTGCGGATCAAGATCGCGAGGTAGTTAGATTGAATCTCAAAGACGAGTTTAACTCGTTTGGTTCCCGTGAAGCGGGTCGAGCGGCGTACACAAAATTTAAAAATATTCTGAATTGGGGCAGCAATAGCATTTTAGAGCTAAGTTTTTCAGGTTTGAAAATTGTTTCATCTAGCTTTGCCGATGAAGTATTCGGCCGACTGCTAAAGGACCTTGGTCCGATAGTATTTATAAATCGAGTGAAGTTCTTAAATGCGGAAAGTGAGATATTGGGTATTATCGATAAAGCAATGACCAAGAGGTTTAGTGCTCCTGACTAATATCCCTTTTGTAATAACCGCGATGGCCTTGGGAAAATCTCGTGTGGAAGACTTACTTCCTCGTCCGCGCCGTCGTCGCGCCTAACCTGCGCGAGAAATTCGACGCTTGGTATTCAACCGACCACCTGCCGTGGGCGATCAAGGTTTTCAAATGCGAGAAGGCCTGGCGGTTCTGGAGCGAGATCGAGCCGGGCGTGCATTACGCGGTCTATCGCTTCGCCGATAAGGCGGCCTGCGACGCGGCCATGAAGTCGGAAGGTTTGAAGGAACTGATCGCCGACTTCGATCGTTCATGGCCCGAAGGCGTCACCCGCACGCGCGATATCGTGACGCTGGCCGAGGAGCGGACCTGACGCTGTCATGCCCGGGCTTGACCCGGGCATCCATGATGAGACGCAGCGTGCGACAGACTTACGTAAGATTTCCGACGACGTGCCGCCTCATGGATTGCCGGGTCAAGCCCTGCAATGACAGAATGGCGGAAAGGATTCTTCCATGACCACGCTCTTCGCCTTCCTCCATCACGTCTTTGCCTTCACGCTGGTCGGCGCGCTGGCCATCGAGTTCATCCTGATCGGCCAGGACTTCACGCACGCCACGGCAAAACGCCTGGCGATCACCGACGCGGTGCTCGGCGCCGCGGCCGGCCTGCTGTTCGTCGTCGGCCTATGTCGTGTGTTCTTTTTCGAGAAGGGCGCGGCCTATTATTTCCACAGCCACGCCTTCATGACCAAATTATCGTTGTTCATCGCGGTCGCGCTGGTCTCGATCATCCCGACCGTCGAGTTCCTGAAATGGCGCAAGCCGGTGAAGGCGGGGCAGGTGCCGGCGGTCGACCCCAAAAAGCTGCGCTTCATCAGGACGATCATTCACGGCGAACTGGCCGCCGTCGTCATTATCGTCTTGTGCGCCGCGATCATGGCGCGCGGCGGCTGGGTCTAGACCTGCGTCCCATCGCTGCTGCGCCCGGCGGCATAGCCGGTTTCGGTCAACTGATAGCGGTAGCGGTTGCGCGGGTCGATTGCGACCCAGCCGCTCGCCACCGCCTGGTTGAGTCCGCGCTGGAAATCGCCGTCGCGCACGCTGAAGAAATAATTGCGCGGCAGCATGCCGCTCGCCGGGATGCGGTTGCGTATGAAGACGTCGAGAATCTGGCGGCCGATATCGTCGTCGGAATTGGCGTGGGACATGGGGGACACCGGCAAAGTGAAAAGCGTCGAGTAAAATCGTTACGACAAAGCGCGCACGCTGTCGCGCCGCTGCAACGGAATCCGAAAAGTTATCCCGGATATTTAATCAAGTTCCCGCCACGACTTTGTTCCGCAGCACGCCGATGCCGGTGATCTCGATCTCGACCGTGTCGCCCGGTTTCATGTTGGCGGGAATGCCGTCGGTTCCCATCCACATTACGTCGCCCGGCTCGATGGTGCAGTACTTCGACACTTCCGCGATGTAGGTGGCGGTGTCGAAGATCATGTTGTTGGTGGCGAAACGGTCAATCTCCTTGCCGTTCAAGCGGATAACCGTCTCCATCGTGGCCGGATCGAGCCCGGTGACGATCCACGGCCCCATCGGCTTGAAGGTGTCGGCGTTCTTGGCGCGCCACAGCGTGCGGTCGCTCGCCTGCCAGCCGCGTTCGCTGACGTCGTTGCCGATGGTCCAGCCCAGCACGTAGTCGAGCGCGTTCTCTTTGCGCACGTTCCGGCAGCGCTTGCCGAAGACTGCCACCAACTCGCCCTCGTACTGAAAGGCCTCGCCGCTGTCCGCCGGCTTGACGATGTTCTCTTCGTGGGCAATGAGGGCATTATTGGCGCGATAGCCGATATCGGGCCGTTTCGGGAACACCGGCTCGGTCTTGCGCTTTGCGGCCATTTTACGGATGTGGTCGGCGTAATTGATGCCGACGCAGTAGAAGGTCGGCGGCACCACCGGGATCAGCAGCTTGACGGCGGCGAGGGGGTAGGCGCGGGCGGTCTTCTTGTGGTCGCCGAACGGCGTGCCGTCGACCGCGATCACCCGGCCGTCCTCGACCAGGCCGTAACTTGTCACATTGTCCTTCTGGAACCGGCACCAGGTCGTCATTACCGCCACCCGCCGCCGCCGTTGGCATAGACCGTATCGGCCGTCATGAACGGGCAGGCGTCCGAGCACATGAACAAAACCAGTTCGCCTATTTCTTCGGGTTCACCAAAACGTCCCATCGGAATGTCGTCGAGGAAGCGCTTGAGCAGTTCCGGCGAGGAGGCCGCCGCCGCCGCGAAGGCGGTCTTGATCGGGCCGGGCGAGATCGACAGCACGCGGATATTGTCCTTGGCGAATTCGCGCGCCACGCCGAGCGTCATCGAATTGACCGCGCCCTTGGCCGCCGCGTAATGCGTCGAGGTATTCGGCCCGCCGCGCTTGACCGCCATGCTGGCGACATTGACGATGACGCCGCCGCCGTTCTTGAGCATATGGGGGATCACCGCCTGCATGGCGTAGAACGTGCCCTTGAAGTTCAAGTTGAGGGTGCGCTCAAGCAGATCGTCGGTAACGTCGAGGAATTTCGAGCGGGCGAGCGCGGCTCCAGCCGAATTGAACAGGAAATCCACCCGGCCGAAGCCGTTGACGGCGAGTTCCACCATGTCGTTGACGGCGGCCCGCTTGGTCACGTCGATGGTCAGCGCCAGCGCCTGGCTGCCGATCTTGTTGACCGCTTCGGCGGTCTGCTCGACGCCTTTTTCGTTGATGTCGGCGCACACCACGTTGGCGCCCTCGCGCGCGAAAATCAGCGCGGTCGCCCGCCCGATGCCGCTGGCGGCGCCGGTGATGACGATGGTCTTGCCGTGGAAGTAATCCGGCGTCTTCGGCATGATTTCCTACCTTCTCGCTGTCATGCCCGGGCTTGACCCGGGCATCCATGATGACGATCGGCGAACGAGAGCCTTACGTCAGCCGGTTTTTGCGGTTCACGGCGTGTACGACATCGCGCCCATGCGGATCACGGTCTTGGTGCCGAACAAGATGGCCTTGGACAGCAAGGCGACGTCCATCGGCATGTCCTTGCGCCAGACGTCGAGGAGCAGCGCAATGCGCACCTGATCGCTGCGGTTCCAGGCCTCGTGCGGGAAGGTGTCGTCCCACAGCAGGCTTTCGCCGTCGCCCATCAAATAGGGTACGCCGTTGACGTTGAGCTCGCAGGCCGGCTTGCCCTTCTCGTCGCGCGGCATGGTGAGCATCAGGTGATAGCGCAAAATGGCGCGGAACGGGCCGCGGTGTTTCGGGATGTGCTTGCCGGGCGCCAGGAACGAGAATACCGCCGACACGACTTCCGGCGCCTCCTCGAGCAGCGCGGCGACGGCCGGGGTGCGCTGCAGGTTCTCCTTCATCGGCGCGCCATAGGCCTTCATGATGAACATGCGCCAGTCGCGCCCGTCATTGGCCGAAATGTCGGCCTGCGCCGGCATGATGTCGTGGAAACGCGGCACCTTCTCGATTGTGGCCGCTATCGCCAGGGCCTCGTCGCGGATCGCGGTCCAGCGGCTGGAGAACAGCCCGGCATTGGGAAAATAATGTTCAGCATCAAGCGTCGCCGGCGTCGTAATCCTTCTGTCATAGAGGGCGCGGACGGCTCCCGACGCGCGGTCGTAAAGTTGCGACACTGATGTTCTCCGGCCGTTTGCGCCCCTGGCGGGACTATAGTTCCGTGTCGCGCCGCCGTCATATATCGTCTTGCATAAATTCGCCGCCGGCACGGCGACGGCTGGGGTAGGAAACTAGTCCGATTTTGCGACAAACAGCGGGGATGTTCATCATCATGCGTAAATTATTACTGCTCACGCTCCTGCTGGCGTCGCTGCTCGGCGCGCCGGCCCGCTCGGAAGAAAACTTCGTCACCTTCAAATCCATGAGCCCGGATCTCGCGCTGGCGCTTGCCCGCGCCGCGCTCGCCGATTGCCAGAAACGCGGCTACCAGGTCGCCGTCGCGGTGGTCGATCGCTTCGGCATTACCCAGGTCATGCTGCGCGACCGCTACGCCGGCGCTTTCGCGATCACGACCGCCACCGGCAAGGCGTGGACTGCGGTCAATTTCCGCAACAATACCGGCGACGTCGTCACCACCACGCCAGCCGGCACCGGCGTGCGCGCGTTGCCAGGCGCGACGGTGTCCACCGGCGGCGTCATGGTCGAGGCAGTCGGCACGCTGGTCGGCGCCATCGGGGTCTCCGGCGCACCGGGCGGAGATAAGGACGAAGCCTGCGCCAAGGCGGGCATCGCCGCGGTGCGCGACAAGCTCGATTTTTAAGAGGTCAGTCATGAATCCGATCGAATACGCCGATGCCTCGCCCGCTGTGCGCGCGGTCTATGACGACATCAAGAAAACCCGCAACGTTCCCGACGTGAACAATTTCTGGAAATACCTGGCGCGCGACCCGGCGACGCTCAAGCGCACCTGGCAGAGCATAAAGGAAATCATGGCGCCGGGCGCGCTCGATCCGCTCACCAAGGAAATGATCTATCTGGCGGTCAGCGTCACCAATGGCTGCGCCTATTGCATCGCCAGCCATACCGCGGCCGCCCGCAAGGCCGGCATGAGCGAGGCCATGTTCGGCGAGGTGATGGCGGTCACCGGCATGGCCAACGAAACCAACCGGCTGGCCAACGGCTACCGGGTGCCTGTCGACCCGGCCTTCCAGACCTGATTGCCGAGGGCCAAGTGTTCGTGACAGGATAAGAAAAAGCGCGCAAGCGCCTGGGGGAGGGGACTGCAAATGATCGATCGGACACTGATTGTGAAATTGCTATGCGTCGCCGCGGTGGCGGCGGTGATGCTGCCGGTGGGACATATGCTGTTTCCCTATGTCAGCCACTCCGTGAGCGGGATGCAGTTCCAGGCCATCGAGGCGGTTATCAGCGCTACCGCCGGTTTCGGCCTGTCGGCCATCGTCGGATAACCAAAGCCCAGACGTTCGATCTACTGGTTATTGGTCTGGTTCGGAGGCCGGACGCTGGGCGACGCGTTGCCGGGCGACGGATTAGGATTGTTGCCCATATTGGCCGGCGGCTGGCTGATCTTGCCGTTGTCCTGGGGGTTGGGCCCCTGACCGGTGGTGTTTGAAGCCTTGCTTGCCGCGGACGGCTGACTGCTGTTCGACGATGGCGCTCTCGGCTGCTGGCCGCCTTGCTGCGATTGAGCTTGTTGTTTCCCTTGCGCCTGCTGCTTGCCGTTTTGCTGATTGGCCTGTGGGCTGGCCGGTTGCGGGGTTGCCGGGGCTGCCGCCGCTTGCGGCGCAGTCGATCCGCTTTCAGCGGTTTGATTGTTCAGGCCGTAAAGCACAATGCTGACAATAAAAATCGCGGCGGCCAACGTTACTACGATTTGCAATGTGCTGGCAGCCTGCGCGTCGTGCGAAAGGTTGCGTGAAGCCATGGCGGATTCCTCAAAACCTATAAGCGGCCCCGGCGTCTTTGACGCCGGGGCTCACGATCAGATGCGAAGACAGCGCGCCGCTATTTCTGGCTGGGCGCCGGCGACATCGGCGTCGCAGGCGTCATCGGGCGCGGCGACGAGCCGCCGAAGCCGGTCGTGGAAGGCGGGTTTACTTGACGGGTCGCGTTGCCCGTTGTCGCCGGCGATGAACCGTTATTGGCGGTGTTTGAGCTATTCGAGCCCGCAATAATCAGAAACACAATCAGCACCAGCACGGCGAGGCCGGCAATCCAGCCCCAAGTCCCGCTAACACCACTATCATCGCGCCGCAGCACCGGATCGCTCAAGCGCGGATCAGTATATCGTGGATCAGTCATGATCGCCCTCCTATGGGTTCCAGACGGGGCGTATCCGTCCCTCATTGTAAAACCCCCGGGCCGCATCGCCGGTTCCCAAAAAACATCGCTGCGTCTTTGCATTGCAACATTGCACAAACTCGGGTTCCCGACCGGAACATGTTAAATCGGCGGTGCTTCCCGCCGTTCATTCGCGGCCAATCTCACAAACGATTGCGAATTTCATCATGCGCCTGACAAAATTGGCGATCGCGGCGGCGCCGGTGCTGTTCGTTTTGCTGTGGAGCACCGGATTCATCGGAGCGCGCTACGGGCTGCCCTACATCGAGCCGATGACGTTCCTGGCGCTGCGCATGGTGTTCGTGGTGCTGATCATGGGCACGATCGCATTGATCGCGCGCGCGCGCTGGCCGGGTCGCGCCGAAATCGGCCACAGCCTGATCGCCGGCTGCCTGGTGCACGGGCTTTATCTTGGCGGCGTGTTCACCGCGATCAGTCAGGGCGTGCCGGCCGGCATTTCGGCCCTGATACCTGGCCTGCAACCGATTCTCACCTCGACCATCGCCAACCGATTCATGGGCGAGAAGGTGACGCGGCTGCAATGGCTTGGTCTCGTGCTCGGCTTGATCGGCGTGGTCCTGGTGCTGCACGATCGCGCCATCGTCACCGCTGGGTCGGCCGTCGGCTGGATCGCCAGTTTCGTTTCGCTGATCGGGATTACGCTCGGCACGCTCTATCAGAAACGCTTTTGCGGCGCGATCGACTGGCGCGCCGGCAACACCGTGCAATATGCCGGCGCGCTGCTGCTGTTCAGCCTCGTGGCCTTCAGCCTCGAGATGCGCGAGATCCATTGGAGCGGCGAATTGATCTTCGCCATCGCCTGGCTGGTGCTGGTGCTCTCGATCGCGGCGGTCGGGCTGATGTATTGGCTGATCCGACGCTCGGCGGCGACCGGCTTTGCCAGTCTGTTCTATTTGGTGCCGGTGGTGACCGCGCTGTTTGCTTATATTTTGTTCGGGGAGAAGCTGGACGCGCTCCAGATCGCCGGCATGGTGATCTGTGCCGCCGGTGTCATACTGGTTAACCGGCGCGCGCGCGTGGCGCCTGCGGCGGCGAATGCGGCGGCCTCGGTGGCGGCCGCGAATTATGACTGATCGCAAAGTTCGGATGGAACTTGAATCAAAAAATTTCATCACACGCAATTTTGGCTGGCGTGAAATAAACGAATCAGAATTAATCGCCGCACCATAAAAACTGGCCGTCGTGCAACAGCTCAGCCACGTTTCGGAGGGCACTCATGTTTATTGAGAATGCGACCGCGCGCGTCATCGTTGTGGCCAATGAAAAGGGCGGATCCGGCAAATCCACCATCGCGATGCACATCGCGGTCGCGCTGATCAAGGCAGGGCAACGCGTCGCCACCATCGATCTCGATTTGAGGCAAAAAAGTCTCACCTCCTATATCGAGAACCGGCGCGCCTGGGCGCAGCACAATTCGCTCGACCTCAAAACCCCCGACCATATATGCCCGGGCGCCGGGGACGCTTCCGTGCCGGCCGAGGATGAAGCGGCGGCATGCAGGGTTTTCACCGAGGCGGCCGATGCGCTATCCGGAAGTTATGATTTCATCGTCATCGATACGCCCGGCCACAACAATTATCTGATGCGGCGCGCGCACTTCGCGGCCGATATCCTGATTACGCCGCTAAACGACAGCTTCATCGACTTCGACGTGCTTGGCACCATCGATCCGGTGACGTTGGAGGTCATCGGCACCGGCCACTACGGACAGATGGTGGAGGATGCGCGCCGCCAGCGCCAACTTGCCGACAACGTGGCTGCGGATTGGATCGTGTTGCGAAACCGCCTCTCGAACCTCGGTTCACGCAACAAGCGTCTGGTCGGCGAGGGATTGCAGGAGCTTTCGCGCAGGCTGAACTTCCGCTGCGTCGAAGGCCTGGCCGAGCGGCTCATCTTCCGCGAGTTTTTCCCGCGCGGTTTGACGGCGCTCGACAATCTCGATGAGGCCACCCTCGGCGCGCGCCCGACGATGTCGCACGTGACCGCCCGTCTTGAGATCGAGAACCTGCTCAATGCGATGCATCTGGGCATCTCGCTCGATAGCGGTGACATAACGGCAGGCGCCCGCGACGCGGCCTAGCGCACGCTACTTCTTGGGCTCGAGCACCAGCTGCGTCTGGGTCACCAGCGCACACAGCCTGCCGTCGCCGCGCGTGACGCGCGTCTGCCAGACCATGGTGGTGCGGCCGCGATGCAGCGGGGTGCACTCTGCTTTTGCGGTATCGCCAAGCGGTATGGCGGCGAAGAAATTGGTCTTGCTTTCGATCGTGGTGGTGGTTTGCCCCGGCTTCAGATTGGCGGTGGCGGCGGTGCCGCCGAGATTGTCGGCCAGCGCCATGATGGCGCCGCCATGCATGATGCCGTGGCGGTTGTTGAAGTCCTCGCGCATGGCGAGCTCGGCGGTCACCCGCTCGGGCGACACGTGTGTTATTTTCAGTCCCAGAAATTGAGCAAAGGGCGGTTGATTGTGGGCCGCATCGTTCATTGCAACTGCTCCAGCCAATAGCCAGCGACAAGGGTGTCTGTGGCGATACTCTTGGAAGAGTTGGACGGTTGGCGCAAGATGGCATGCGGGCAGGGCGGCTAGGGTCCGATCGGTATTGAGGAGCCGAAGCCCATGTTCAGTCTGAAGACGCACGGGATCATCACCGGCGGATTGTTCGCGGCGATCATCATGATGGCGATGGCCGGCAATGTGCTGCACGAGGCCGGCTACATTGCCAACTCCTCGGCCACTCTGCTCGCCGCCAAGATAATATTCTTCACGCTGTTTCTGGCCTTTGCGTTTTCCACCATCCCGCTCGGGCTGAAGCTGTTTCTCGCCGGCCAGACGGCGATCGGTAATGGCGGGGTCGGAATCATCCGCACCGTCGCCGCGCATCAGACCGGCATCGTGGTCGGCTTCTGGCTGTTCTGCTTGCTCGGCCTCGCCATCGCCATACCTGCAGCGATTCAAGACGGCTTTTTTGGGCGAGCCTGCGCCCAAGGCGCTTGGGCCGTCCCAAGGCACGCTGGTGGTCGAGCCGGGCATGAGCGTTGACGACATGAAACGCCGCTCGTCGTTCAAGATCAAAGGCTCGGCGGACTCGGTATTTGCCGAGGGCGGCGTGTTCGATATCGCCATCGGCGATACCGGCTTCATCTTTTCCGGCGCGCGTTATTATTTCATCACCACGTCGACCAAGGATCGCGCGCATGTCGACATGATGTCGATCGGCACGTCGAGCCGCAAAGGTTCGCGCGCCGAACTGGAAGCAGCCAACGCGACACTGCGCGCGCGGTTGACCGCCGGCGGCTGGCTCGCCGGGCATGAGGTCTATCGCGATGAGCAAGACCTGACGCTGCACGGCGGCTTGACGCGTGGCCCCTCCGGCGCGGTCTGGCGCAAAGGCGAGACTGTGCTCCACATTCTTGAGCGGCGCATGGATGACGCCAAGCCGGGCGAGGCCAGAGATGCCGGCGAGTGGATCCAATTCGTCGATCTCGGCCGGCGCGCCAATTGGCCCGGCATCGAGCGCTACGTCTTCGAGCCGACGCCGCCACAATAAAACAGAGGGCGCGGTTGCCCGCGCCCTCTGAATGTTGCCTCAAAAATCGGGAAATTATGCCTTCGGCTGCGGCACGATCCGGATATAGGGCCGCGGCGTCTTCCAGCCGGCCGGATAAAGCTTCTTGGCCTCGTCGTCGGTGATGGCGCCGGTCATGATCACGTCGTCGCCCTGTTTCCAGTTCGCCGGCGTCGCCAGACGGTGCTTGGCGGTGAGCTGCAGCGAGTTCGAGCACACGCAGCACCTCGTCGAAATTTCGCCCGGTGGTCATCGGATAGACCAGGATCAGCTTGATCTTCTTGTCCGGCCCGATGACGAACACGTTGCGCACGGTCATGTTGTCGGCCGGTGTGCGGCCTTCCGAGGTGCCGGACGTCGAGGCCGGCAGCATGCCGTAGGCCTTGGAAATCTTGAGATCGGTGTCGCCGATCATCGGATAGTTGGGCGCAAAGCCGACTACGTCTTTGATGTCCTGCGACCATTTCTTGTGGTTGTCGACCGGATCGACCGACAGCCCGATGATCTTGGTGTTGCGTTTGTCGAACTCTGGTTTGAGTCGGGCCATGGTGCCGAGTTCGGTGGTGCATACGGGCGTGAAATCCTTCGGATGCGAGAACAATACGCCCCAGGAATTGCCCAGCCACTCGTGAAACCGGATCTTTCCTTCCGTTGTGTCCGCCTCGAAATCCGGAGCGGTATCGCCAATCGCCAATGCCATGATAATCCTCCAAATATTCGCGTCTTCGGGTGTCCAGGCGCCTAATATAGGCGCCCGTGCCGGTGCGGAATAGGGCCGCGGCCAAAGAGGATCGATCTATCGCGCGCTGGCCGCGCGAGAGAACAAAGCTTCAACGGGCCTTGTTCCGGAGAAAGGCCCATTCCACCCGGTGCCGGATCGATCTAGCGGCTGGCCGCCTTGCGTTCGTCCATGCCGACGGTGCGTCCGAGGAAACCGGCGGCATCGAAATAGCGGTTCGGGCCGACGCGCTGACCGACCAGGATGGTGGCAAGCCCGTTGGCGCCCGGGTGCGCGTGCTCGACCCAGGTCGTGACCGCCGGGTTGGCGCCGCCCGGCAAGGCCTCCTCGGCGACGCGGCCCATTAACGCGCCCTTGAACGGAATTTTCAGGCCGAGGACATGTGCCATGGTCTTGCCCATGTCGGCATTGCTCACCGGCACGTCGCTGATAAAACCGGCTTTGAAGTCCGGCCCCATCGCCGCCATGAAATTCATGGTGTCGGCGCGGCTGAAGCTGCCATGCATGCCTTGACCCTGCTGCAAGCCGGTGTCGGCGATTTCCACCGTGCAAAGCACCGGCTTGTCGCAGCCGGTGGAGTAAGATCGGAAATTGATGACGATGGAAGGCCGCGGCGTGCGTGCCGTGCCTTGCAGGTTGATGGCCGAGAGCGGCAGTGTGCCGGGGAATGTCCCTAGATCGTTGTCGACGAACAGCCCGCTGACATAATCCTGCGCCAGCAGCGCCTCGATCACATTGCCGGTAAGCGTACGGTCCTTGCCCGGGACATAGACGAGATCGGATCCGCCGTTGGAGGCGACGGCGACTTGCGGATTGGCCGGATCAGGGCCGATCAATCCATTGCCGCGCTTGGGATAGGTTCCGGCGGCAACTGCGGCGTTCTTGTTGTCGGGATCGTGCAGCGGCATTGCCAAAGCGGTGGCGAGATCGAGCGCGACGAAGCCGGGCGGCAACAATCCGGCCGGCACGTTGGCGTAATGCGCCCGCGCGGCGGGGCTGGTCTTGCTCTCCTTGGAAATGGTGGAGAAGCCGTGATCAGCCGACACAATAATGTCGGTGGTGGCGGCCAGCCCGAGCTCGTCGAGCGCCTTGCGCAGCGCGGCGATGTTGTCGTCCGCGTTCTTGATGGCGGCGCGCGAGGTCGGGCCGTTGATGCCGGGAGCGACGGTCAGCAGGCTGTCGCCTTGGTTATGTTGGGTACCGTCCGGATCGCGCGACCAGAACACCAGCACGAACGGCTTGTTACGCGCCTTGAACATCGGCAGCACGACTTTGGCGGCGACGTCGGCGAAATATCCCTGCTGCGTCACATTGGCGACGGTGGTACCCGGCGTCTTGTCGGTGCCGGCCTTGCCGTTATCGCCGCGCGAGGGCGCCGCTAGCGGCAAGCCGGCGGCGGTGAGCGCATCTTTCATCGCCTGCGACAGCGGGATGCCGGCCGCGCTGCCGGTCGAGTCATCGACAATGATGGTGGTCTCGCCGCTACGCTCGGTGTGGTCGAACATCAAGGTCGGTCCGAGCTTGCCGATCGCCGCCGTGCTGAAGCCTTGATGGCGGGCGGTCAGCACGATGGTGTCCTCATCGACGAAATTACCCGAGAAGTGCGCGTCGATGTCTCCCAGGATAGGATCGCTTTCGATGAATGGCGTCGCACTGCCGCCCGCAGGCGGCACGGGATAGCCGGTGAAAATCGTGTTACTGAATACGCCGGTGTCGCCGAGGTAATGGCCGGTGGAAAGCCCCGAGGCATTAGCCATGGTGAAGGTCGGGAACAACGAATGCGGATTGGCGAAATTGACGCCTTTGTCGCGGATGACGGCCATGGTGGGTGCCGTCTCCGGCGTCACCGACAGGGCACGCAAGCCGTCGGGCACGAACAGGATCAGATTGTGCGGCGTTTGCGCGGCGGCTGAACTCAGCGGGGCGGCGGCGCAGACCAATGCGAGCAGAGTGTTCCTGAGCGGCATGGCGTATCTCTCCGTTATCTTTCTTGTGTTGTTGCGCTAGATACCGCTGCCACAAGACAGTATTGTAACAATTGCCGGTTATCCGCAGCCATCGCCGCCGGTTGAGCGAGGGCGTTACCCTCAAGGCCGCATGTTCAAGCGTATCCTGATTGCCAATCGCGGCGAGATCGCCTGCCGGATCATCAAAACCGCCCGCCGCATGGGCATCGAGACGGTCGCCGTCTATTCGGAAGCAGACAAGGACGCCCTTCATGTGGCGATGGCCGATGCCGCCGTCGCCATCGGCCCGCCCGAGGCCGCCAAGAGCTATCTGCTGATCGACAAGATCGTGGCGGCTTGCAAAGAGAGCAAGGCCGAGGCCGTGCATCCCGGCTACGGCTTCCTGTCGGAGCGCGAGGCCTTCCCCAAGGGGCTTGAAAAAGCCGGCATTGTCTTCATCGGGCCGAACGCCACGGCCATCGCGGCCATGGGCGACAAGATCGAATCCAAGAAGGCCGCGGCCGCCGCCAAAGTGTCCACCGTGCCCGGCCATCTCGGCATCATCGCGGACGAAAAAGAGGCGGTGAAGATCGCCAACCAGATCGGCTACCCGGTGATGATCAAGGCTTCCGCCGGCGGCGGCGGCAAGGGCATGCGCATCGCTTATTCGGAAGCGGAAGTGGCGGAGGGTTTCGCGCGTTCGCGCTCGGAGGCGAAGTCCTCGTTCGGCGACGATCGTATGTTCATCGAAAAATTCATCACCGATCCGCGCCACATCGAAATCCAGGTGCTCGGCGACAAGCACGGCAATGTCATCTATCTCGGCGAGCGCGAATGCTCGATCCAGCGCCGCAATCAGAAAGTCATTGAGGAGGCGCCGAGCCCGTTGCTCGACGCGGCGACCCGCAAGAAAATGGGCGAGCAAGCGGTCGCACTGGCGAAAGCCGTCGGCTACGACAGCGCCGGCACGGTGGAATTCGTCGCCGGGCAGGACAAGAGCTTCTATTTCCTGGAAATGAACACGCGGCTCCAGGTCGAGCATCCGGTGACCGAACTGGTCACCGGCATTGATCTGGTCGAGCAGATGATCCGCAGCGCCGCGGGCGAGAAACTCAAGCTCAAGCAGAGCGACGTCAAGCTCAACGGCTGGGCGGTCGAGAGCCGCGTCTACGCCGAGGACCCGTATCGAAATTTTCTGCCGTCGACCGGACGTCTCACCCGTTACCGGCCGCCGGCCGAGCACGTGGCCCATGGCGTCACGCTGCGCAACGACACCGGCGTTTACGAAGGCGGCGAGATATCGATCTATTACGATCCGATGATCGCAAAGCTCATTACCCATGCGCCCGGACGTGAAGCCGCGATCGACGCGCAATCTGATGCGCTCGATGCCTTTGTCATCGACGGCATTCGCCACAATATTCCGTTTCTGGCCGCGTTGATGGCGCATCCGCGCTGGCGCACCGGCAAGCTCTCCACCGGTTTCATCGCCGAGGAATTCCCCGACGGCTTCCATGCCATCGCGCCCGAGGGCGAACGCGCGCAGGTGCTGGCCTCGGTCGCCGCAGCCATCGATCACGTGCTGGGCGAGCGCAAGCGCCGGATTTCCGGACAGATGCGGGGCAAAGCCATCGCGCGCGAAAGCCAGCGCGCGGTCTGGCTCGGCGAAACCGAAGTCCGGCTCGAGGTCCGCCGCGAGAACGGCGCCATCGACGTGCGCTTTCCCGGCAAGGGCAAAGATGCTCTGCGCCATCTGCAATCGGACTGGAAACCGGGCGACATATTGTGGCGCGGAACGATCGACAGCGAGCCGGTCGCGGTGCAGGTACGCAGTGTTCCGAACGGCTTTGCGTTGGCCTATCGCGGCGTCGAGACCAAAGCCTTCGTCTATACCGAAAGCGAAGCCGGCTATGCGCGGCTGATGCCGCCGAAGAAAATCGCCGATACCGGCAAGCAGGTTTTGTGCCCGATGCCCGGCCTCGTCGTCTCGATTGCGGTCAAGCAGGGCCAGGAGGTCAAGGCCGGCGAGACCGTGGCGGTGGTCGAGGCCATGAAGATGGAAAACGTGCTGCGCGCCGAGATCGACGGCACGGTCAAGAAGATCAACGCCAAGCCGGGCGACAGCCTGGCGGTCGATGCGGTGATTTTGGAATTCGCGTAGTCCCGCTCTCGGAGAATTCGCATGAGCGACGTTCGCCGCATCATCCGTCACGTGATCGCGCGCGGCCGCGTGCAAGGCATCGGCTACCGTGCCTTTGTCGAACACGAGGCGCTCCGGCGTGGCATCGAAGGCTGGGTGCGCAACCGCCGCGACGGGTCGGTCGAGGCACTCTTTGCCGGACCGGAGACATCGGTGACGGGAATAATCGCGGCTTGCCGCGCCGGTCCGGGCCACGTCGACGCAATCGATCAGCGCGACGGCACCGAGGACGAACTCAAACTGCGCCGCGCCGGCGAATTATTCTCCGTGCTGCCCACGGCGTAGTCGGTCGACCCGAACAGTGCCTCGAATTCGCGCCGCAGAACCATATCCACCTCGGACGTCGATACCGTCAGCCCGAGATCGGCCAGGCTGGTGACGCCGTAGCGTTGCTCGTTGACCCCGCACGGCACGATGCCGGAAAAATGCGTGAGGTCCGGATCGACATTGAGCGCCATGCCATGCAGCGTCACCCATTGGGTCACGCGGATACCGATGGCGGCGATCTTGTCCTCATAGCCGTCGCCTTTTTCCGGCCGGCGCACCCAGACGCCGATGCGGTCGTCGCGCCGCTCGCCGCGCACATCGAAGGAGGCCAGGGCGCGGATGATCCATTCCTCCAACGTGGCCACAAAACGGCGCACATCCGGCCCGCGCCGCTTCAAGTCGAGCATCACATAGGCCACGCGCTGGCCCGGCCCGTGATAGGTCATTTGCCCGCCACGGCCGCTTTTGAATACCGGAAAGCGTGCCTCGATCAGCTCAGCGGGCTTGGCGCTGGTGCCGGCGGTGTAGAGCGGCGGGTGCTCGATGAGCCAGACCAGTTCGGCGTCTCGACCGGCCGCAATGGCTGCCGCGCGGCCCTGCATGACGGTCACGGCGGCCTCGTAGGGAACAGGCGAATCGGCCACGCGCCATTCCACCGGCCCCGATCCGGGCGGCGCCTCAAGCCCAACCTTCAAGGCGTTGCGCAAGTTAACCATCCGTTCACCATACCATGGTGACCTGAGGCCTGCCCGCACTTGCGCTGGGCGCTTTGGGAATGCAATGGCCACACTCAATAAGGTTTCGGTCGATATCGCCGTCGTGCTTGGCACCGCCACCATGCCGATCCACCAGGTTCTCCGGCTCGGCCGCGGCGCCATCATCGAACTGGAAGCGACCGAAGAGGACGCGGTCACGGTTCGCGCCAATGACCTGCCGGTCGCCAAGGGCAAGGTCGTGGTCAACGGCAACCGCATCGCCGTCGAAGTCGGCGAACTGATGCCGCGCCCGGCGGACATGCGCTGAGCCCGTCAGGGCCGTTTTAGCGGCTCTTGTCCCTCAAGACCCTATTTGTTACAGCAACCGCGCTTCGTTGGACGCGAAGATTTTTCAAGAGTTTTCGCGCTTCATCGATGCGGCCATGGCGGAATTGGTAGACGCACTAGCTTGAGGTGCTAGCGGGGCAACCCGTGGAGGTTCGAGTCCTCTTGGCCGCACCAATCTTCGCCGCGAAGCGGGGAAGATTGCCCGCCGACGCTTTAGCGAAGGCGGACTTGGATCGGCAGCCCAGCCTTCCGAGATCCCGACAAAAGCAACCTCAGAACGAGCGCTCCTGCATTTGCCGGTATTGCATCAGATAATCCGTCGCCTGCACGCCGGCGACCTTGGCCGGCCGGTGCTTGCCGAGGGCGTTCTTTCTGATGTGGTGACGCAGCGCCGGTCGATGACTGGCGATACTGGTCTTTAGGATACGCGGCCAGGCTTCCTTGTCGGGTACGGGCGAGGCCACCAGTTCAGGCACCGATGCCGGCCGCTCGCCGGCGGGCACCACCTGCACCACATGATAACCATCTCTTTTGAGTTGTTTGAGCAACTCCGGCAACGCCATCACGGTCGCCGGATGGATGTCGTGCATCAGGATGATTCCGCGGCCTTTTGCATTGAGCCGGCGCATGGCGCGTTGCACCACCGCTTTCGCGCTGCTGCCTCGCCACCAGTCATCGGTGTCGATGTCGGCGCTCCAGGTCACCAGCTTTTTTTCCGCCAGGAAGCGCTCGATCGCTGTTGTGCGGCCGAAGCCGGGAATCCGGAAAAACGGCGCCACCGCCTTTGGGTCGCCGAGCGCGGCGTCGACCGAGGCAATGCCGCCGTCAACTTCGCTTTCGACGCGCTGTATGGACAGGCGCTGGAAAGCGTAGGGATGGTGCTGGCTGTGGGTGCCGATGGTATGGCCGGCATTATAGATGCGCCGCGCGATCGCCGGATAGGCATGGGCCATCTCGCCGACCATGAAATAGGTCGCCTTCACGCATTGGGCGTCGAGCGTGTCCAGGATCATGTTGGAATAGGGCGGAATAGGTCCGTCGTCGAAAGTGAGCACCACTTCGTGGTCGGCAAGCGGCAGTGTCTGCTTATATTGAATGGTGCCGATGCGGCTGAAATCGTCCGGGCTGATGATGAGCACACGCGAGGTGCCAAGCGCATCCGGATTGCCCGGACAGTCGCCTGCCATGGCGGCGGCAGGCCCGGCGACCAAAACCAGGCAAGATAAAGCTATCGCTAAATGGCGCATTGCAACCCCAGCCCCCCGCCCATTTGCGCCTGATGGCGCGTCCCCCGAATGGCGAGGCTTGTCGACGCTACGAAAACCAACATTAACGGGAAATTAACGCGGCAAACCTTCCACAGCTCAGCGATCGTTCGAAACTTGCGGGTTAAGGTAAAAAGCGCGGCTTTTAGTTCGCGCGGCCCTGATTTTCGCCCGGTACCACATGCACGATGCGATAGCCGCGCCGTTTGAGCTCGCGCAGGAAGGCAGGGAGCATCTGCGCGGTTTCTTTTTTGGTGTCGTGCAGCAACACGATGCCGCGTCCGATCTTGTCGATTCGGCCAAGGATCAGACGCAGCTCCTGGTCCGGCCCCATCGGCAGCCAATCGCTGGCCCAGACATCGGCGCCGAACACGACGATGTGGCGGGCTTGCATGCGGTCGAGCAGGGCGCGGTTCGAGGCAAAGCCGGGAAACCTGAAAAACGACGTGGTTGGTTCGCTGCGGCGCTTGCCGTAAAGCGCAAATTCGTCTTCTGCGATGCCGCGGTTGATGTTGTCTTCCGCTTTGGCCATGGACAGGCGATTGAGCAGCGGATGGGAGAATGTGTGGTGACCGACCGTGTGCCCCTCGGCGATCTCGCGGCGGGCGAGTTCAGGGTGCGCTTGCGTATTCCGGCCGATCAGAAAAAACGTCGCCTGCACGCACTCCTTCTTGAGCGCGTCGAGGACCTTTGGCGTGGTGGTCGGCCAAGGGCCGTCATCAAAGGTCAGCACCAATTCCTTTTCGCCGAGCGGCAGCGTCGCCGCGAACTCCTTGTGGCCGATCCGCGGCGTCGTGCCGGCATCAACCGCGAGCACGCGCTCGGTGCCCAGCGCGTCGGGACGGCCGGGGCAGGGTTCGGCCGCGGCGGCGGCGAGCGGAACGATGGCGGCGGCCGCGATGGCAATGATGCGGATCATGCGGATGACCTTATGCGCTAATCATTTGCTCGATCAAAGAGCCCGGCGTACAAGCACCGCGCGTCATTCTAAGCCCGAGACCCGTCATGGCTAAAAGAAAAATCAGGACGTTGCCGCGCGACGACGATGGCGCGATCCGCAAGCGATATTTCGGCCGCGTGGTCAAGGCCATAGAAACCGCCGACGTCGAGACGTTGCGCAGACTGGTCGGCGGCCTGCACGAGGCCGATCTTGGCGCCGTCGTCGAGGCGCTCGAGCCGGACATGCGCCCGCGCCTGGTCGAGCTGTTGGGCATCGATTTCGACTTTACCGCGCTCACCGAGGTCGACGACAAGGTGCGTGAGGAAATTCTCGAAGAACTTGAGCCGCGCACGGTTGCCGAGGGCGTGCGCGAAATCGAATCCGACGATGCGGTCACCATCCTCGAGGATCTGCCCAAGGACGAGCAAACCGAAATATTGGAGCAGTTGCCGCCGCCCGAGCGCGTCGCGCTGGCGCGCCGCCTCGACTATCCCGAAGACTTCGCCGGCCGGCGCATGCAGACGGAATTCATCGCCGTGCCGCCGGCCTGGAACGTCGGCCAGGCTATAGATTACATGCGCGAAACCGCCGAACTGCCGGAGCATTTCTACGAACTCTACGTTACCGGCGAAAACCGTCGCTTCGTCGGCGCTGTTCCGCTCGACCGGCTGCTGCGCAGCAAACGGCCGGTGCCGATTTCCGATCTGATGGAAGTCGAGCGCCGGCGCGTGCACGCGGACGAGGACCAGGAGGAGGTGGCGCGGCTGTTCCAGCGTTACGATCTGGTGGCGGCGCCGGTGGTGGACGCCGAAGACCGGCTGGTCGGGGTCATCACCTTCGACGACGTCGCCGACGTGATCCAGGAGGAAGCCGAAGAGGACATCAAGGCGCTGGGCGGCGTCACCCGCGACGAAGAATTGTCCGACTCGGTGTGGAGTATCGCGCGCGGCCGCTTCAACTGGCTATTGGTCAATCTCGCCACCGCGTTTCTGGCGTCTTCGGTGCTCGGCCTGTTCGAAGGCCAATTGCAGAAGATGGTTGCGCTCGCGGTGCTGGCGCCGATCGTGGCGAGCCAGGGCGGCAACGCCACCACCCAGACCATGACCGTCGCGGTGCGCGCGCTGGCGACGCAAGACCTCAGCGACGCCAACGCCAAGCGGGTGATCCTCCGCGAGCTTCTGGTCGGGCTGCTCAACGGCGTCGCCTTCGCCGTCATTACCGGTATCGCCGCCTATATCTGGTTCCGGGTGCCGGCGCTTGGCATCGTGATCGGGCTCGCCATGGTTTGTAATCTGGTCGCTGCCGCATTGGGCGGCATTCTCATTCCGCTGGGGCTAAACCGACTGCGCGTCGATCCGGCGGTGGCCTCGAGCCCGTTCGTGACCACGGTCACCGACGTCGTCGGCTTCTTTTCATTCTTGAGCATCGCGACGCTGTGGTTCGGCCTGCGGTAGGCCGGTTACGTTTCATTCACCTTGTTTGCTGACTCGCTATTAACGCTAAAACCCTAGCGTTCGCCCCTGATTACCGCAGCGGTGCGCGTGGGGATTCCAGTGAGCGGCGTGGATGTCATGCAAGCGGCGGGCGCAACGCCCGGCGGCTCGCTGCTGGCGTTTCTGAGACGCCGGCGCGGCCCCGCCGGCGCGCCGCGTGCGCGAGCCCGGTGGATGCTGTCGGCCTCGCAGTTGATCGTCATGCTCGCGGCGTTTGCCACCGGCGCGACGTTATTGTGCGGCGCTATCGGCTACGGCCTGGCGCGCCAAAGCGACGAACGGCTGTGGGCGGAGCAGCGCACGTCGCTACGCAATGCGATCGACGAATTCCGCAGTCTGTTCGGCAGATCCAACGAGATTGATCCGCGTTTCATCCGCATGGTCGAGCAGAGCGTCGGCCTTGCGGCTCTCAAATTCGAAACCGATCCGCCGGCGGGGGAACGCGAAATGCAGCCGGTCATAGATGCGCAAGGCCGCATCGCCGGCTTCTTCACCTGGGACAAGGCGCATCCGATGTTGCTGGCGATGCAATGGCTGATGCCGCTGATCGCCGGGATCGCCGCCGCGCTGGTCGGCTTTGCCGGATTTTCCCTGTGGCAGTTGCGCAGCGCCCGGCGCGAGCTGGCCGCGAGCGAGCAAGATGCCCGCCGCGCCGCCGATGAGGACAAGCTCACCGGCCTGCCGAATTATGCAAAGACGCTCGAATGGCTCGACCTCGCCCTCACCGAACGCGGCGATGGCGAGGTTACGACATTCGCCTTGCTCGAACTCGACGGCATGGCGGACGTCAACGCCCATCTCGGCGTTCGTGGCGGCGACGAATTGATCGTGGCGGTCGCGAGGCGGCTGCAGGAGGTGTTGCCGGCGGCGGCCCGTTGCGGGCGAACCGGCAGCGATGAGTTCGCGGTGATCTTGACGGCCGGCGACGGTGTCGATGCCACCGCCATCATGCGCGCCGCGCTCGAGGTCATCGCGCGCCCGCAATGGATTGATACGGTGGTGCGCTTAAGCGCGCATGCGGGCTACGCGCAGGCGCCGCGCCACGCCACGTCCCGCGGCGAACTCGTGCGTCGCGCCGGCCTTGCGCTGCGCGCGGCCACCAAAAAGGGTCCCGGCGCCATCGTCGCCTTCGAACACGCGATCGATACCGTGTCCGCCGATCAGATCTTCATCCAGCGCGAACTGCCGCGCGCGCTCAGCGCCAACGAATTGGAGTTGCACTATCAACCGATCATCGCCGCGCATGGTGGTCGTATCGCCGGCGTCGAGGCTCTGCTGCGCTGGACCCATCGCGAGCGCGGTCCCATCGGGCCGGCGGTTTTCGTGCCCGTCGCCGAGCAAATGGGGCTGATGGATACCCTCGGCGCCTTCGTGTTGCGCCGCGCGCTGAGCGAAGCCAGGCGTTGGCCCGACCTCTATGTCGCCGTGAACCTGTCGCCGCTGCAGGTGCGCGATGCTTCGATCGTCGAATTGGTGCGCTCGGCGCTGGCCGAAAGCGGCGTGCCGCCGTCGCGGCTGATGCTGGAAATCACCGAGGGCGTCTTGATCGACAATCCCGACGAGATGGTCAAGCGCATCCAGGACCTGCACGCGCTCGGCGTGCGCATTGCGCTCGACGATTTCGGCTCGGGTTATTCCAACTTAGGTTATTTGCAACGTTTCCCGCTCGACAAGCTCAAGATCGACCGCAGTTTCGTCACCGCGCTCGGCAACTCGTCCAGCGGCGGGGTGATCATCCAGGCGATCGTCGCGCTCGGCCGCGCGCTCGGCCTGACGGTGGTGGTCGAGGGGGTGGAAACCGAGCAACAGCGCGTGCTGCTGCGGCTGGCCGGCTGCGACGAGATGCAGGGCTACCTGTTTGCCAAGCCCGCGCCGGCCAAGGTCATCGACCGCCTGCTGGCCGCCAAGCCGGGGCGCAGCCGCGAGCCGCTGACAGCGTGATCCGCACGCTATAGAGTTGCCGCCATGACGATCCCCAATGCCTGGGCGGGCTTCGATTTCGGGCTCGGACCCGACGTCGAGATGTTGCGCAAGTCCGTCAACGGCTTTGCGCAGGATCGGATCGCGCCGCGTGCCGCGGCAATCGACCGCGACAATGTATTCCCGCGCGATCTGTGGCCGGAGATGGGCGCGCTCGGCCTGCACGGCATCACGGTGGGAGAAGAATTCGGCGGCTCGGGACTTGGCTATCTCGAGCACTGCGTGGCGATGGAGGAGATTTCACGCGCCAGCGCCGCCGTCGGTCTGTCCTACGGCGCGCATTCCAACCTTTGCGTCAACCAGCTCAGCCGCAACGGCAGTGCCGAGCAGAAAAAGAAATATCTACCCAAGCTGATATCCGGCGAGCATGTCGGCGCGCTGGCGATGTCGGAGCCGGGCGCCGGTTCCGATGTGGTGTCGATGCGCACCCGCGCCGATAAAAAGGGCGACCGCTATATCGTCAACGGCTCCAAGATGTGGATCACCAACGGCCCGCACGCCGACACCCTGGTGGTCTACGCCAAGACCGACCGCACCGCCGGCGCCCGCGGCATGACCGCCTTCATCGTGGAAAAGGGTTTCAAGGGTTTCGCGCCGGCGCAGAAGCTCGACAAGCTCGGCATGCGCGGCTCCGACACCAGCGAACTGGTGTTCACCGATTGCGAGGTTCCCGAGGACAACGTGCTGGGCGCGGTCGGCAACGGCGTCAACGTGCTGATGTCCGGGCTCGACTATGAGCGCGTGGTGCTTGCTGCGGGCCCGCTCGGCATCATGCAGGCCTGCATGGACGTGGTGATTCCCTACGTGCACGAGCGCCAGCAATTCGGCCAGGCCATCGGCCGCTTTCAATTGGTGCAGGCCAAGCTCGCCGACATGTATGTCACCATGAATGCCGCCAAATCCTACGTCTACACGGTGGCGAAAGCCTGCGACGAGGGCCGCACCACCCGCGAGGACGCCGCCGGCGCCATTCTCTACGCCGCCGAACGCGCCACCTGGATGGCGCTGGAAGCGATCCAGTGCCTGGGCGGTAACGGCTATATCAATGACTTTCCGACCGGCCGCCTGCTGCGCGACGCCAAGCTCTACGAGATCGGGGCGGGAACTTCGGAAATCCGCCGCATGCTGATCGGGCGGGAGATTTTCGAGAAGACGCGTTAACTCTTCGCGCCTGCGAATCAGCTAGGTCATTGGCTCACTCGACTTTCGATGGGGAGAGCCATGATGCGGGTGCGGCTGAAAGCCGATGGGCGGATCGTCGAGATCATGCCCGACGGAGCTGAGAGAACCGTCGATCATTCCGATCCGGCGGCCTTCGTGCGCCAGGTGCGCGCGCGTTGCGGTCTCACGCAGGCGGCCTTTGCCGAAAAAATCGAGGTGCCGATCGAGACCGTGCGCAATTGGGAGCAGGGCAAACGCCACCCGCGCGGGCCGGCGCGCGCGCTGCTCAAGCTGATCGACAATGCGCCGGACGCCGCCTTCGCCGCGCTAGGCGGGCGGCGGCGCTGATTTATTCGGCCGGCGCCGCAACCCGCGGGCGCGGGGTCGGGCGCGCGATGCGCATCAACACGAACATCGCGAACAGCGTCGCAAGATAGGCCATCAGCTGCAATTGGGTCGGCCGTTCGGTGTAGCCGATCAGCGTATGCAGCAATTTGCCGAACAGGCTGCCTTCCGAGAGAATCCACGACGTGTCCCAGACCGTGCGGTCGAGCACGATCACCACGCCGGCATTGTTGAGAAACTGAACCGCCTGCGCCGCCATGCCGGCAGCGAGCAGCGCGATCAGCCAACTCGTCACCGAGAAGATATGGCGGTTCGGGATCGCCAATAGCCCGACATAAGTCAGCCAAGTGAAGGCTGCTCCTGCGACAACGCCAAGGAGTCCGCCGACCAGCAAGGCCGAGCCCGACGTGCCGGAGGCAAAAATTCCATAGAGGAACAACACCACTTCCGAGCCTTCGCGCAGCACCGCCAGCCCCACCACGATGGCGAGCGCGGTCAGCGGCTTGGCGCCTTCGCTCACCGCCGTGCCGATCGATTTCATTTCGGCGGCGATCTCGCGGCCGTGCCGCGCCATCCAGGCGTTGTGCCACATCAGCATGACCACGGCGATGCCGAGCACGCTGGCATTGAACAGCTCCTGGCCGGCGCCCTCGAAGGCTTGCGAAATCGCGCCGGCGAAAATCGCCACCACCGCGGCGCCCAGCACGCCGGCAGCGATGCCGAAAGTTATCCAGCGGCCGCGGCCGGCGACGCCGCGCGTTGCCGCCATAACGATGCCGACGATCAGTCCGGCCTCGATGACTTCGCGGAAAACGATGATGAGAGCGCCGAGCATGGTCCTGAAGCTGTGTCCCTGTGCCGTTAGGGCTTCACAAAAGCACTAACGGGTCTTGATGCAAGTCCTTATTTTTACACTTGAATTATTCCAATCTGAAGTCATGGCATAATCACCTGAAGGCTCACGCATTGCCGCGTTTCGAGCCGGCGTAAGATCCACGCGCTCTTTCGGCCGAGGCTTATCGGGCCCCGGATCCGCCCGAACGCCGCCCCCGAGCCGACCCGGTTGGCAGCGCGGCGGCGAGCGGGCATTGTGCGCCTCCCGCCCGATGCCATCCCATGTTCCAGGAGATTGAAATGCAATTTGTTGAAGCCCATGGCTCCCGTATTCCGCAAATCGGACTTGGCACAATGACTCTGACCGGGGACGCGGGCGTTAAGGCCATGAAAGCCGCGCTTGAGATTGGCTATCGCCACCTCGACACCGCCGCGCATTACGGCAACGAAAAGGAAAACGGCGAAGCGTTGCGCGCCTCCGGGGTCAAGCGCGATGACGTGTTCATCACGACCAAGATCCGCCCGGACCATGCCATGCCGGACGAGTTTGCCCGCGTGCTCGATGAAAGCCTGGCCAATCTACAAATTCCACAAGTTGACCTGCTGTTGATTCATTGGCCGAGCAAAACGGTGCCGATCCCGCTTACCGTCGGCGCGCTCTGCAAGGCCAAGAGAGACGGCAAGACCAAGCATATCGGCGTCTCCAACTTCACCACCGCATTGCTCGACGAAGCCTGGGGGGCGACCACAGAGCCGCTGGTCTGCAATCAAATCGAAACGCATCCTTTCATCAACCAGGACAAAGTGATCGCAGCCAGCAAGAAGCGCGGCATGGCCGTGGTGGCCTATGTGCCGATCGCGCGCGGCAAAGTGCCAGGCGCCGAAGCGCTCGAACGCATCGGCAAGGCACACGGCAAGAGCGCGGCGCAAGTGTCGCTGCGTTATCTGGTCGAACTCGGCCTCATTTCGGTTCCGCGCTCGACCAATCCTGACCATCTGCGGGCCAATCTCGACGTGTTCGATTTCAAATTGTCTGCTGCGGAAATGGCCGAGCTCAAGAAGCTCAATGCTACCAATATGCGCGTCGTCAACCCGCCGCACGCGCCGGTATGGGACACGCCCTGATGCGCAAAATCGCCTGGATCTTGATCGCGTCTTTGGCGATCGTTCCGATGGCGCATACGCAAAAGAAGGTCCCCGATGCCGGCCCCACGGAAGCGATCGAGGACTGCATCAAGTCAGCCGCTCCAGCCGGCAAATCTCTGTCCGCGGCGGAGAGCTGCATCGGCATCGTGTCGTCGCCATGCCTGGACGACGCAAAAACGAAGTCGACCGCCGACCAGAACGCCTGCATCGACCGCGAGCAGGCTATCTGGGACAATATCCTCAACGAAACATACCGGCGGCTGCGCGCAAAGCTCGACGCTGCGCAGCAAGCCAAGCTGCGAGACATGCAGCGCGCTTGGATCGCCTCCCGCGACGCCACCTGCGGCTTCTATTGGGACTATTACCAGGGCACCATGGCAAGCCCGATGAGCGCGGCTTGTGTGAACCGGGAAACCGCGCGACGCGCGCTGTTCCTGGTCGGCTTCATGCTGGATGCCGAAAACAAATGATGGATTGAATGACCACCGATATAGTCGAAGCCAAAGGCTTCAAGATCCCGATCATCGGCCTCGGCACCTGGGCACTGCGCGGGCGCGACTGCGCGCGGCTGACCGAGCAGGCGGTCCGTATCGGCTACCGGCACATCGACACCGCGCAGATGTACGACAACGAAGCCGAAGTGGGCGAGGGCGTGCGTGCCTCGGGCCTGCGCAACGAGGTGATGGTCACGACCAAGGTGCAGCCGACGCTGCTGGCGCCGCACGATCTCGAACGATCGGTGAAAGAGAGTCTCGCCAAATTACGGATCGATCATATCGACCTGCTGCTCATTCATTGGCCGAACCCGCGCGTGCCGCTGGCGGACACGCTCGGCGCCATGGCCAAGATGAAAAAGGCAGGACTAACGCGGCAAATTGGCGTGTCGAACTTCACCGTAGCTTTGCTCGATGAAGCCAGCAAAATCTCGCGCGAACCGCTGGTCTGCGATCAGGTCGAATGCCACCCGTTTCTCGACCAGGACAAGGTCATCGCCGCCTGCCGCAAGCACGGCATGTCGGTGATGGCCTATAGTCCGATTGCGCGCGGCGGCGCCAAGGGCGACAAGCTGCTCGAGCGCATCGGCAAGGTGCATGGCAAAACCGCGACGCAGGTCTGCCTTCGCTGGCTGACCCAGCAAGGCATCGTGGTGATCCCGCGCACCAGCAAGATCGAGCGGCTGGAAGAGAACTTCAACATCCTCGATTTCGATTTGTCTGATGCGGAGATGAAGGAAATCGCGGGGCTTGCGCGCCAAGGCGGTCGCATCGTCGATTGGACCTGGTCGCCCAAATGGGATTGAGCGAGGGCGCGCGAAGCTGCTAATTCAACAGATGAACGCACGGGAGAAGCGAACGAAATGACGACGGTAAGTAATGAGCGGCGCGGGAATATCGAGGGCGGCATTTTCCTGTTTTTGTATTGTGTGACGATCCCGCTGGCGAATTGGATGATCGGCCATGTCGGAACGATGTGCATGGCCGGAGGGCCCTGCGTGGTGCCGGTGGCTCCGGGCCTGATGGCGCCGTCCGGCGTGCTGATGATCGGCTTGGCGCTGGTGTTGCGCGATCTGGTGCAGCGGCGGCTGGGCACCGAATTCGGCATCGGCGCCATTTTCGCCGGCGCGGCGATTTCCGCGGGATTTTCGCCGCACGCGCTGGTGCTGGCCTCGGCATCGGCCTTCCTGCTCTCGGAACTGGCCGATTTCGCGGTCTATACCCCGCTTGCCCGCCGTCGTCTGGTGCTGGCGGTGCTGGCGTCAAGTGTGATCGGGCTGGTCCTGGATTTGTTCGTATTCCTGTTGCTTGCCTTCGGTTCGCTCGATTTTCTGGCAGGCCAGATCGTCGGCAAGCTGTGGATGGTGCTGCTTTCGATTCCGTTCGTCGTTTATCTGCGCCGCCGCGACGAGCGGCTCGGTCTGCAACCCGCCTGAGGACCCCATGACCTCGACGCTCGAAACCCTGCGTAACGTCACCACCGGCACCATCACGACCATGCTCTTGAAGAAAGGCATCCGCCGTTCCTGGATGGCGGGCGCCATGCCGTTTGGTTTCAGCGGCAAGCGCGTGGTCGGCCCGGCCTTCACGTTGCGTTTCGTGCCGGTGCGCGAGGATCTGGCGACGCCGGAAAGTTGGTCGAAGCCGATCTCCACCCGCGGCGCGATCGAGGCCATGCCGGAAAACTGCGTGGTGGTGGCCGACGCCATGGGCGTCACCGGCGCCGGCATTTTCGGCGACATCTTGTGCATGCGCATGGTCAGGCGCGGCGTGACTGCGCTCATCAGCGACGGCGTGATGCGCGACAAGCACGGCGTCATCGCCACCGGCCTGCCGGTCTGGTGCGCGGGCGTGGCGGCGCCGGCCTCCGTCAACCAGCTCACCTTCGTGGGCTGGAACGAGCCGATCGGCTGCGGCGGCTGCGCGATATTTCCGGACGACATCATCGTCGCCGATGACGATGGCGCGGTGGTGATCCCGGCCGCGCTCGCCGATTTCGTCGCCAGCGAGGGCGCCGAGCACGAGTTGATGGAAGCCTGGCTGGTGCAGGAGGTCGAGAAGGGCGCCAAGCTGCCCGGTCTTTATCCGCCCAATGACGAAAGCAAAAAGCGCTACGAAGAGTGGAAGAAGAAGCGCTAGCGCACGATCCCGCATTCGGGGCCCGTCATAAATCTGTGATATTCTCAAGCGTTCAGGGCGATTTGTGCGCCCGAGTCCGCGTTCGCGTGCTCGTGCACCATCGCGCATTCCGCGATGCCACCTTCACGGGGGATCGGCACATGGCAGACGGCACTCATTCCATCAGTGCGTTGTCGAAGCGGCTTGTCGGCGAGAACGGCGGGCTGAATTTCAATTGGGGCGAGCGCATTGTGACCGCGGTCGCCGCCAGTCTCGCGGTGCTGATCGTGGCGACTATCGCCGTTTTGATGGGGATGGCGTAGGGTCTTTGTTTGTCCGCGTTAGGAGTTCCCCATGCCGCAGACCATCACCACCGGATACAAAGCACTCGTCGACGCGGCCGAGCGCGAGATCGAAACGCTGTCCGCCGGGGATGCGGTCAAGCTCGTCGGCCGGAACGATGTGGTGCTGGTCGACCTCCGCGATATCCGCGAATTGCAGCGTGAGGGCAGGGTGCCCGGCGCCTTCCATTGCCCGCGCGGTCTGCTGGAATTCTGGATCGATCCGCAAAGCCCGTATCACAAGCCAGCCTTCGCACAAGACAAGCGCTACGTGTTCTTCTGCGCGGCCGGCCTGCGCTCGGCTCTGGCAACGCAGACCGCGCAGCGGATGGGCCTCAAGCCGATCGCCCATATCGCCGGTGGCTTTGGCGCATGGAAAGAGGCGGGTGGCCCAATCGAGGCGCCGGAAGCCAAGCCCAGCGAAAAGAAGTGACATTCATTCATCGCGTTGCTCGCCGTCATCAGCGGAATTTGCTTGTCGGGCGGCTCACGTTTGCGCAATTTCGTTCGGCTGACGGGGGCAACCTGGCATGGCGCTGAAACTGATCATCGGCAACAAGAACTATTCGTCCTGGTCGATGCGGCCGTGGATCGCGATGAAGGTCGCAGGCATTGCCTTCGAAGAGACCGTGGTTCCGCTCGAAACCGCCGATTTCAAAGCCAAGGTCGGCGCGGTCTCCGGCAGCGGCAAGGTGCCGTTGCTGATCGACAACGATATTCAGGTGTGGGAATCGCTCGCCATCCTGGAATATCTCGCGGAAAAATTCCCCAAGGCCGGTCTATGGCCCGCCGACGCCGCGGCGCGGGCGCATGCGCGTGCCATTGCCAACGAAATGCACGGCGGTTTCCAGGCGATGCGCGGACATCTGGCGATGAACATGTGGCGGCCGGTGCTCAAACGCGCGCTCAATCCCGACGTCGAAGCGAATGTAAAGCGCATCGAGGCGATGTGGGCCGATTGCCGCGCGCGTTTTGGCGGCGGCGGCCCGTTTTTGTTCGGACCGTTCGGCGCCGCCGACGCCATGTATGCACCGGTGGTCGCGCGCTTTCACACCTACGCCGTCGACGTCAGCGTCGCCACGCGCGCCTACATGGATGCGGTGATGGCCCTGCCGGCCTGGCGCGAGTGGCATGCTGCCGCGGTCAAGGAGCCCTGGGTGCTGGCCAAAGACGAAGTGGACTGGCCGACGGTGCTCAAGGCCTGAGCGTCCGCCTGCGGCAATAAACCCCGCCGCCGTCCCAAATTTGTCAAGATTGTGCGCGACAAGCCATCCGTCACTTGCACGGCTCCGTGCCGTGTTTCCATTTTGGGGGCGGCGTTGCGGCGGGACCTCGTTACCGAGGCCCCGCACGGAGTTGCTCGCCATGTCGAAGATTTTTATTGCCGCGATTGCGACTGTATTCGCCCTTGCCGCGCCGGCCTTTGCCGCCGATGCCAATCACGACATCAAGGGCCTTTATCTCCTGAGCGACTATCCGGCGGTCACGGTGCAGCCCGGCACCACCTCGACGCTGAACTTGAAGCTGCGCGACTACGATGTCGCGCCCGAGCGGCTGTCGCTCTCCGTGTCGGGGGTGCCGCAGGGTTGGACGGCGACATTGCTGGGCGGCGGACGGCCGATCGCGGCCGCCATGCCGGCGACCGACGACAGCGTGTCGCTCGATCTGCGGCTCGACGTACCGAAGGATGCCCAGATCGGCACGCACACCCTGACGGTGAGCGCCGATGGCGCCAATGCCCACATATCGCTGCCGGTTGCCGTGACGCTTGCCAAGGATTTGCCGGCCAAGCTCGCGTTGCAGTCGCAATTGCCCGAGCTGCGCGGCTCCGCGCGCTCGACTTTTGAATATACGCTGACGGTCAAGAACGACAGCGGCAAGAAGCTGCTGGTCAGCCTCGCCGCCGACGCGCCGCAAAATTTCGATACGTCCTTCACCGAGGCCTACGGCGCGCAGCAGCTCACCGCCATCCCGGTCGAGGCCGGCAAGACCAAGGACGTGAAACTCAAGGTCAGTCCGCCCGACACCGTCGACGCCGGGCATTATCCCGTGAAGGTGCGCGTCGCCGCCGAGGATGCGCGCGCCACCGCCGACGTTGCGCTCGATATCACCGGACAGCCCAAGCTTTCGCTCGCCGGTCGCGAAGGCCTGTTGAGCGCGCGTGCCACCGCCGGCAAGGAAGCCTCCGTCCCGGTGGTGGTGACCAATACCGGCACCGCGCCGGCCGAGAACGTCACGTTGTCGGGTGATCCGCCGAGCGGCTGGAAGGTCACCTTCGAGCCCAAAACGATCGCCCGTATCGCGCCCAACGAACATAAGGAAGTGCAGGCGCTGATCAGCCCGCCAGGCAAGGCGATCGCGGGCGACTATGTCACCACGCTGACTGCCACCGCCCGTGGCGAAACCGGCACGGCCAATTTCCGCGTCACGGTCACGACCTCGACGGTGTGGGGCGTCGCCGGCATCGGCATCATCGGCGTCGCGCTGCTGATCATGGTGGGCGCCGTCGCGCGCTTCGGCCGGCGATGACCGATACCGTCATCGAGGCCAAGGGCCTCACCAAGCGCTACGGCACGGCGAGCGCCGTGAGTGGCGTGACCTTCAACGTCGCCGCCGGCGAAATTTTCGGCCTGCTTGGGCCGAACGGCGCCGGCAAGACCACGACCATTCTGATGCTGCTGGGCTTGAGCGACATCAGCGCGGGGCAGGCGCGCGTCTTCGGGCACGATCCGATGCGCGATCCTCTGGCGGTCAAACGGCTGGTCGGCTATCTGCCGGATTCGGTCGGCTTCTATGACAACATCACCGCCGGCGACAACCTGCATTACACCGCCCGGCTGATGGGCCTTTCCGCCGATATCCGCGGCAACCGCATCGCCGCGGCGCTCGAGCGTGTCGGCTTGGGCCAGGTCGCCAATAAAAAAGTAGCTACTTTCTCGCGCGGCATGCGCCAGCGTCTGGGGCTTGCCGAGATCGTCATGAAGCAGGCGCGCGTCGCCATTCTGGACGAGCCGACCAACGGCCTCGACCCGCAGGCCAGCGTCGAACTGCTCGCATTGATCCGTTCGCTGAAAGAGCAGGGCGTCAGCATCCTGCTGTCGTCGCATCTGCTCGACCGCGTGCAGAGCGTGTGCGATCGCGTCGCCTTGTTCAATGCCGGCCGTATCGTTCTCATGGGCACCGTTGCCGAACTCGGACGCCAGGTGCTGGGCGGCGGCTATGCCGTCGAAGTCGAAGCCGACGGCGGCGACGGTATTGCCCAGGGGCTTTTGGCGCTGCCGGGCGTGCGCGGCGTCGAGCAGCCCGGGCCCGGCCGTTTCCGCATGACCTGCGACCGTGATTTACGCGGCGAGGCCGCGGCCAGCGTGGTGGCTTGCGGCGGGCGGCTCAAGCAACTCTCGCTCGATCAGCCGAGCCTGGAAACCATCTACACCCGTTACTTCCAGCAGGCGCAGGAGGTGCCCCATGCGGCGTGAAGGTTCGCCCTGGCAGGGTCTCGGCGTGGTGACCCTCAAGGAATTGTCCGATCACCTGGTCAGCGCGCGCATGCGCGTTTTGGAATGGCTGATCGTGTTGATCGCGCTTGCCGCGGTCTATGGCGCCATCCAGCAGATCCGCGACGTCACCGCCGAAGATCCGTTCTTGTTCCTGCGTCTGTTCACGACCGCACGCGAGCCGCTGCCGTCATTCGTGGCGTTCCTCGGATTTCTGGTGCCGCTGATGGCGATCGGGCTTGGCTTCGACGCGGTCAACGGCGAGCATAGCCGGCGCACGTTGTCGCGTATCCTCTCGCAGCCGATCTATCGCGATGCGCTGCTGTTCGGGAAATTCCTCGCCGGGCTCGGCATCATCGCGATCAGCATGCTGTGTCTGTGGCTGCTGGTGATCGGGCTCGGCCTGATCATGTTGGGCGTGCCGCCGGGGGCTGAGGAGATGGCGCGCGCCTTGATCTTCCTTTTGGTGACGATCGTCTATGGCGGCGTCTGGCTCGCGCTGGCGATGCTTTTCTCGGTGATCTTCCGCTCGGCCGCGAGCGCGGCGCTGGTGACGCTTGGCCTATGGCTGTTCCTCTCGGTGATCTGGCCGGCGCTGGCGCCGGCCATTGCCTTGGCTTTGGTGTCGCCCGAACACCAGGCGACGCTGGTCGTCACTGCCCAAATGCTGGCGCGCTTGTCGCCCGCGACGCTCTACGGCGAATGCGTGCTGGCGCTGCTCGATCCCACCACCCGCACGCTCGGGCCGGTCTATTTGAGTCAAGCTGCAGGGCGCGGTGATGGGCTCGCCGCTGTCGCTCTGGGACAGCGTGATGGTGGCTTGGCCGCAGATCGTCGGCATGGTCGCCGCGTGCATTCTGCTGTTTGTCGGCGGTTATGTCGGCTTCCAGCGGCAAGAGGTAAGGGCGTAACTCACCACGGCCGCTCGACCGAATTGGTTACGTGCTCGCGGTCGGGTGATGTGAAGCACAGGCCGATGCAGAGGTAGGGCAACTCGGGGTGCGGATTGTGCCCGCGATGGAATTTGGCGATCGGCTCGGAATAGCACTCACCGGCCTTGGCCTTGACCAGCACGCCTTCCTGAAAGTGGGCCTCGAACAGTCCCTGCAGCGCCACGAAAAACGCTGCGCCGTTATGGCAATGCCAGTTGGTGTAGCCGCCCAGCACGATCTCGGCATTGTAGATCTGCACCTTAACCTGCGGATCGCGCGGCAGCGACGCATACAGCGTGTCGAGCAGCAGGTTGCGGTGGAAGCCGTGTCCCGGCGGCACCAGGCCGTCGAGCCTGAGCTTCAAGTCCTTGTAGTCGTCGAGCTTGCCTTGCATCACGTCCTCCGCGGTGAACGGAGCAGCCTAACGCAAGCAAGATGCTGGGCAAGCGCAGAGCCTCGCGCCGGCGGCAGCCGGCACGAGGCTATTGATGATGCGAAGCCGCTACTTCGCGCCGGTCGTGGCGCTGTTCTGGTTCGGCGTGCATTTCTCGCCGCTCTTGGCTACCTTCTGACAAGCCGCGATGCTGGCGAAGGTGCAGTTCGTGGCGCCGGAAGATCCGGTGATGCAGAAGGCGCCGGTGCCTTTGGTGCTGGGCGACCCGCTCATCGAGCTGTGACCCATCGTGCCGGACGAGTTCTTGTCCATCGACGTCTGCGCGCTGGCGATGGAAATGCCGGCGACCATGGCCGCGGCGGCAGTGAATGCAAGCAATGTCTTCATAATTAGCCTCCTTGGGGTGAATGCCGCGTCCGCGACACGCACGACAACAAAGGCGGATGTCTCAAGTTCCGGGAACTTGCGTACGACTGAGAAAAATTTCACGAAATGCGGCATCGGCGCGGCAATGCCTCTTCCGTGTCACCTTTGTGCCGCCGTGACCACGATCTCGACCAGATGGGGAGGCTCGAGATCGACCCCAAGGCAGGCCCGCATCGGCGGATTGGCGCGGTCCACCCATTCGTCCCAGGCTTTGTTCATCTCATTTTTGCGGGTTATGTCGTCGATATAGACGATCGCCGACAAGATGCGGCTCTTGTCGGTTCCCGACATGGCCAGACTTTCGTCGATCCGCTTGAGCGCGTTTTTGGTTTGCTCGTAGATGCCGGGCGGCGCGGGATCGGGCGTGACCGCGACGGTAAACACCAGGCCACCATGGCTGACCGCGCGGCTGCGGGTCGGGGTGAGGCCGGGAAAGCGTGTGATCATGGTGGGCTCCTGCGGTCAAAAGGCGGGCGCCACTGTAAAACAAAACCGGGCACAACGAAAAACCCGACGCTGGCGCCGGGTTTTCCGCTTCCATGCCGTCGATTTTCTTAGTCGTCGACGGCTTCCTTCACCGCGTCTTTAAACCCGCCGACTGTGTTCTGCACTTTGCCGGCTACCTGCTGGGCTTTGCCCTCGGTCTCAAGCTTGCTGTCCCCGGTTACTTTGCCGGCGACTTCCTTGACCTTGCCTTTGGCCTGCTCGGCCGAACCTTGAATGCGATCTTTGTTCATTTTGTCCTCTCGTGTGACGCCTTACTCGCAACGACAACGAACGAATGCCGGTAAACGTTCCGCAGCCAAACGGCCGGGAAAGTTCCCGGCCGTCTGCAGATCGCTGCGATTGCCTTACGCTTCGAGGATGGCGACGATCTCGTGCGAGCGCGGATCGATGACGAGCACTTGATCGCCAACGAGAATGTAGTCGTAGCCGCGCCATTCCGGATAGATGACCACCACCTGTTCCGGCAGCGGATAGAAATGCACGCTGGCCGGCACCCGCGTTCCCACGCTTACCGAGACGTTGAGACGCGCCGGCGTCACTTTGTGCTGCCGGAAAATCGTGCTGATCTTGGTGCGCTGCTCGGGCGACAGATTGGCTCGGCCGGCTCCCGCGCCTTGACCCGTGGTCGAGTTATGCTGCTGCGCCGCGGACTCATTCGACTTCGCCTTGATGTCGGTTTGGGCGTGCGGCTCGGCCCCCTTATGGTCGACCGCGCGGTCCTTCTTCATCTCGTTATCTTTGCCCATATGACCGTTCATTTCGGTCTTGGTGGAACTTTCTGGCTCCTTCGACGGCGCCTGGCCGGTGGTTTCCGGCATCTTGCGCTCGGATTTTAGCGCCGGCGCCGTCTTCTGGGCCGGTGCGATCTTCTCGGCCGGAGCGTTCTGCTGCGCGGCCGGTGCGCGGCCGGGTAGTTCATCGTTCTTCATGCCCTGCGCCGACGCAGCCCCGGTGAGCAGCAACACGGCCGCCACCGTCGATAACAGATGTACCTTTTTCATGACGTGCTTCCTCTGGTTTTCCTTTACCCGGAAGGACAACCCGTCCCGGCAGCGCCGGTTCCAAAAACTGCAATATTCCCTAGTTTCCCCGCCATTGCGTTCCGGGTTCCACCAAGGCACGCTTTGCCGAAACCGGGGAGAGGGAATTGGCGATTTTGTCATCCGCCATTGATACCGGCAGCGCCGAATTCCGCGCCAACGCCGAAAAGATGGCCGCGCTTACCGCGCAATTGCAGGCGCGGCGCGCCCAGGCCGCGCTCGGCGGTTCGGAGCAATCCCGCGAAAGGCATGTGTCGCGCGGCAAGCTTCTTCCCCGAGAAAGGGTGATGAACCTGATCGACCCGGGCTCGCCGTTCCTCGAATTGTCCCCGCTTGCAGCGAACGGGATGTATGACGACGCCATTCATGGCGCCGGATTGATCACCAGCATCGGCCGCATCGAAGGCCGCGAATGCATGGTGGTGTGCAATGACGCCACCATCAAAGGCGGCACCTATTTCCCGATGACGGTAAAGAAACACCTTCGCGCCCAAGAGATCGCGCGCGAGAACCGGTTGCCTTGCATCTATCTGGTCGACTTGGGCGGCGCCAATCTGCCGCACCAGACCGAAGTATTTCCCGACCGCGAGCATTTCGGTCGCATTTTCTACAACCAGGCGACGCTGTCCGCGCTGCGCATCCCGCAGATCGCGGTGGTGATGGGCTCCTGCACCGCGGGCGGCGCCTATGTGCCGGCAATGTCGGACGAAACCATCATCGTCAAGAACCAGGGCACCATCTTTCTTGGCGGCCCGCCGCTGGTGAAGGCCGCGACCGGCGAGGTGGTGAGCGCCGAGGATCTGGGCGGCGGCGACCTGCATGCGCGCAAATCCGGCGTGGCCGACCATCTGGCGCGGGACGATCATCACGCGCTGTCGCTGGCGCGCCGCATCGTCGCCAGCCTCAACACCAAGAAGACCGTCGACATCGCGCTGGCGCCGCCGCGCGAGCCGGCGCTCTCGGCCGCCGAACTCGACGGCATCGTGCCGATCGACCTCAAGAAGCAATACGACGTGCGCGAGGTGATCGTGCGCATCGTCGATGCCTCGGAGTTCGACGAATTCAAGCAGCTTTATGGGCCGACGCTGGTCACCGGCTTCGCCCATATCCACGGCATGCCGGTCGGCATTCTCGGCAATAACGGCATTTTGTTTTCGGAAAGCGCGCTCAAGGCCGCGCATTTCATCGAGCTGTGCTGCCAGCGCCGCATTCCGCTGCTGTTCTTGCAGAACATCGTCGGCTTCATGGTCGGGCGCGACTACGAGGCCGGCGGCATCGCCAAGGACGGCGCCAAGATGGTGACCGCGGTCGCCTGCGCCAACGTGCCGAAGATCACCGTGATCATCGGCGGTTCGTATGGCGCCGGCAATTACGGCATGTGCGGGCGCGCCTACGGACCGCGCTTTTTGTTCACCTGGCCGAACGCGCGCATCTCGGTGATGGGCGGCGAGCAGGCGGCCTCGGTGCTGGCCACCGTCAAGCGCGACAATATCGAGACGGGCGGGGCGAAGTGGTCCGAGGTCGAGGAAGAGGAATTCAAGCAGCCGTTGCGTGAGCAGTTCGAGCGCGAGGGCAATCCCTATTACGCCACCGCGCGGCTGTGGGACGACGGCATCATCGCGCCGTCGGAGACCCGCCGCATGCTGGCGCTGGCCTTTTCCGCCACGCTCAACGCGCCGGTGCGCGGGACGAGGTTCGGGGTTTTCCGCATGTGACACCCCCGATGCAAGGGTCTTGGCGCCGCGCTATAATCCACCGGTCAAAGCGCTGCATCAACGCAGCCTGACGGGGGAGAAAACCATGAAGACAAAATTGCTGCTGGGCGGCGCGCTGGCGCTCGCCTTTGCTTTCGGCCTGGCGACGCAATCGTTCGTCAGCGCGCAGTCGCCGATCAGTGCCAAGAACGTGCTGCAGGATTCGCTCAAGCCGGCGATCTACGAGGAAGTTCTCATGCAGGTGGTCACCATCGCGCCCGGTGGCGTGGTGCCGTGGCATATCCACCCCGAGAGTCACGAGATTTCCTACGTGATGGATGGCCAGCTCACGCTGGAATAGGACGGCGCGGCCAAGCGGGTGCTCAAGGCCGGCGATGGCTTCCATATCCAGCCGGACGTTCCGCATTCCGCCAAGAATGAAGGATCGGCTCCGGCCAAGATCTTGGTGGTCCGCCTTAAAGGCAAGGACAAGCCGATCATGGTGCCGGTCAAGCGCTAGCGCTTTGACCACTTCTATCGGCTATGAATCGATCCGCCGCGGCCGCGCGGCGGAGACGGGCTTGTTTGGGGGCTTCATGCGCATAGGCTTTTCCATTGCCTGCATCGGATTATCGGCGTGGCTTAGTGCGCTGCCTGCTTATGCCGCCAACGAAATCCAGCCCGGCCTCTGGCAGCACGCCGAGGCTGCGGATATTAACGGCACAGTGTATCCCCCGGAGATCATGACCGGCTGCATCAAGCCGGAGGAGGCCAAAGAGATCGTCAAGAGCGCGCAGGCGCAGATGAAGGCGTCGATAATGAAAGACCAGCCACAGGAGTGCAGCAAGCTCGATATCAAGCAGAGCGACAATGTCATTCTGTTCGAAATGAAATGCAAAGATCCGAAACAAGGCGCGATCGAGGTCTCGATGACCATGACCTTGACGGTGAACTCGCCGCAGAGCACGACGAAACTGGCGAAGTCGACGATGCGCGTTGGCGGGCAGACAATAGTCAGCAGCGCGAAAACCGATTCGAAATGGATTTCAGCAAGCTGCGATAAGAAGTGACATGAACTACACCTCCGCCCTCATCGTCGGTGCCGGCTCCGGCCTATCGGCCTCGCTGGCGCGCGCTTTCGCGAAAGCCGGCCTGAAGGTTGCGTTGGCCGCGCGCTCGACCGCCAAGCTCGACGAGTTCGTCAAGGCGACCGGCGCCAAGGCCTTCAATTGCGACGCCGCCAAGCGCGACGAGGTCGAGAAACTGTTCACCGATCTCGACGCCGCGAATCTCACACCCGACGTCGTCGTCTACAATGCGAGCTATCGCACGCGCGGGCCGATCACGGAGCTTGATCCCACCGAAGTCGCGAAAGCCATCGAGATCACCGCCTTCGGCGCTTTCCTGGTGGCGCAGGCGGCCGCCAGGCGCCGAAGGCGCACGGCGCGATTTTGTTCACCGGCGCTTCCGCCAGCGTCAAGGGTTATGCGCAGTCGGCGCCGTTTGCGATGGGCAAGTTCGCGCTGCGCGGCCTGGCGCAGAGCATGGCGCGCGAATTATCGCCGCAGGGCATTCACGTCGCGCATTTCGTGGTCGATGGCGGCATCGCCAGCGCGCGCCGCGTTGCGCCGGCCGACAGACCGGACTCGCTGCTCGATCCCGACGCCATTGCGGCGACGTATCTCAGCATGCTTCACCAGCCGCGCAGCGCCTGGACGCAAGAAATCGAGTTGCGGCCGTGGGTCGAGAAATTCTGAGTATTTACTTCCCCATCATCCCCATAACGGTGGCCCAATTGACGAAAGGTTGCGCCGGACCGGCCTTCACCACGCCGGTGTCGTGCAGATAGGCCGCGCCCAGCAACAGTGCCACCCCGACGATAACGCCGAAAATGAACCGCATAATTATCTCTCCAAAAAACCGGCCACCCCGGCCAGACGATGTGCGCAGGAACTTAGCTTCATGCGCCCAACATGGCTAGGCGGTTGAGTGGGACGATTGGCACGCCCAAGATGAGCGTGTTAAAGGCGACGCCATGCCCAGCCCCGACGATCTCAAAATTCTTGCGCCCTCCGGCAAATTGCGCGGCGGTGTCGTGGTGTCGCCTGCGGCCTCTGCCTTTTTCGCCATCAAGGATGCCAAAGGCGACGTGCGCGGCGTCACCGTCGATCTGCTCAACGGGTTTGCGCAGGCGCTCAACTTGCCCTTCGCCATGCAGGTGTTCGACAATTCGGGGCAGGTGACCGACGCGGTGGCGAGCGGCGCCTGCGACGTCGCCTTCATGCCGCGCGATCCTACCCGTGAGGGCAAGGTCGATTTCGGCCCGGCCTATTATCTCATTTCGAGCACCTATCTGGTGCCGGCCGGCTCCAAAATAAAAACCATCGACGAGGTCAACCGCCCCGGCGTGCGCATCGTCGCGATCTCCAACACCACGACCGCGCGCAGTGCGCGCCGCACCGCGCCCAATGCCTCGGTCGAGGAAGTGCCGAGCGTCGATCTGATGACCAAAATGGCGTCCAAGGGGCAGGGCGATGCCTTCGCGCTGTCGCATGACTCGTTCGCCGGCCTGTTGCCGAAGCTGCCCGGCGCGCGCGTGCTGGCCGGCCATTTCCAGCAGACCGGCATCTCGGTGGCGGTGCCGAAGGGGCGGCCCGCCGCGCTCAGGCTTGCCAGCGCGTTGCTGGAAGACGCCAAGAAATCCGGTCTGGTGCGCAAGGCGCTCGACGCCGCCGGCTTCAAGGACGCCGAGGTCGCGCCAAGCGCATGATCCCGAAAAGTGGGAACCGGTTTTCGGATCAGATCATGCGCAATCAAAAAATCGCTTAGCTATATCCTTACCACCACATTGCCGATCGTGCCGCGTTCCACCGCCTCGTGGGCGGCGGCTATGTCGGCCAGCGCATAAGTCGGCTGCGCTATTCTATTGGCCAACTTGCCCTGTTCGAGGGCACGCGTAATACCGGCGACGGTGTGCTCGCGCTCGGCCGCGTCGAGTTCATAGACCAGGAAAAATTGCAGGCGGATGGTATTGACCAGGCAGAATGCCGCCGGGATCGTCGCCTCCGGCGTGGTGCCGTAGACAAACACGCTGCCTTTCGGCCGCAGCACCGCCGGAATGAGCTTGGCGTTGGCGGCGAGATCCATCTCGATCACCGCGTCGACGCCGCGCTTGCTGGTGATTTCCATCACCCGCGCGCCGACATCGTCCGATTTGTAGTTGATGGTGTGATCGGCGCCGGCTTCCTGCGCCGCCTTGGCCTTTTCGGCTGAGGAAATGGTGGCCAGCACCGTCGCGCCCGCCGCCTTGGCGAACTGGATGGCGTATTGGCTCACGGCGCCGGCGCCGCCGGAAATAAGCAAGGTCGTGCCTTTGGTGGCCTGGCTAAGTGCGATGGCGTGATAACCGGTCATGGCGGGAATGCCGAGGCAGGCACCGGCCTCGAAGCCGATTTTGTCCGGCAGCTTGACCGCCTGCGCTGCGGGAAGAGCGATGTATTCGGCCGCGGTGCCGAAGGCGCGCTTCCACTGTCCGTTCCAGACCCAAACCCGTTCGCCGATGCGCGATTTGGCGACGCCGTCGCCGACCTGGTCGATCACGCCGGCGCCGTCGCTCTGCGGGATGACGCGCGGCCAGGCGATCTTGCGGGTGGCGCCCTGGCGCGATTTGACGTCCGACGGATTGACGCCGGAGGTGGCAAGCTTGACGCGCACCTCGCCGGGTCCGGCCTGCGGCGTTTCGACCTCGCCCACGCGCAACACCTCGCGCGCGGAACCATTGCTCTCGTAATAGGCCGCCTGCATTCGTCAAGCCCTCCGCTTGCGCACGATAGCATGCGGCGCAGGCGGCGGAACCGGCCTCATCCCCCGCGAGTTATCTTGTATCCACGCACGAAAAACGAGGTCCGAACATGCGATATCGCGTCTATAGCGGTCCGAAAGGCTCGGCCAAGCTCTCTCCGCTCGCCAAGGAGCAAATGCTGTTCAAGGAATTCGCCACGCTCGACGAGGCTCTGTCATGGTCGCGCCATGTCGAGCGGGGCGACCGCATCCCGCTGCTGATCGAAGGCGACGACGGCACGGTGATGGATCGCCGCGCCATCGCCGACGCGTTGCGGGTCGGCGAACGCGAGCAGGTGGGTCATCACGCCTGAGCGGCGATTAGCCGGCGACGCGGTTCCATTCGGCGCGGGCGCGCTCGGTCAGATGCTGCCATTTGGTGCCGACCACGTCCCAGTTCACCATGGGCCGCGATAACTCGGCCGTTGCGTTGGCGGCGGAGAGCGCGTTGTGGGAATCGTAAAGATAAGCGCCGCCAATCGTCAAAACCGCTCCCAGAATAATCCCAAGCAGGACTTCGCATGACAAACCTCCGCGTCCCCCGCGGCAGAACGCGCGCGCGCCTCTCCAGTTCCGTGTTGCCTGCTTGTTTGGGAGCCCCTAAGCGTTCCCCCGGGCGAGTTTGGAGGAATGCCAAATAGCGGCCAAAAGTCCGGAACCATCCTTATAACCTATTGAAAATACTGGTTTACCGTCTTGAAAATCTTCGGGCAGAATTGAAATAAACTGCTATATTGAGGCCATGAGCAGCCATTCAACCAAAACCGCCGGCCGGTCGGCCAAAGCCACGGGCCGGTCTGACAAAAAAACCGCCAAAACGGCCAAAAGCGCCCGCGCGGTCGCCAAGAAGGTGTCGAAATCGGCGCGCCAGCCGGTCGGCAAGAGCACGCGGCCCGCCGCCTCGGCGATCCGCGCGCCCAGCATTGCGCCGAAGTCTTTGCTGAAGTCTTCGCTGAAGTCTTCGCTCAAGTTGACGAAGATGATGCGCACGCCGAGCCCGCCGGTTCAGCCGCTGGCGGGCCACGAAATCACCATCAAGGCGCATCGCTACCACGTCGGTGAGACGGTTTATTACACCTCGCCGACATTCGGCCGCGCCGCCGCCACCGGTAGCTATACGGTGGTCAAGCTGCTGCCATCGGAAGGCGACGACTACCAGTACCGGATCAAGAGTTCCGGCGAGGCCTTCGAGCGCGTCGCCAAGGAAAGCCAGCTGGACCGCGTCTAGCGCTTTCGCCTTTGCCGTCGACTAGGATGCATGATCAATGCGGTTCCCACCGTAGGAGGATTGCATGCCGATCTACATCACGCAGGGCCGCTATACCCGCGACGCCGTCAAAGGCATGATCGTCAAGCCGGAAGACCGCGCCGATGCGGTCGGCCGCGCCACGGCCAAGGCCGGTGGCAAGCTGCTTGGCTACTACCTCACCTTTGGCGACTACGATTTCCTCAGTATTGTCGATATGCCGAGCGATATTCAGATGGCGGCGGTGCTGCTGGCGGCCGCCAGCGGCGGCGGCGTCACCGATCTGCGCACGACCGTCGGAATGACCTCGGTCGAGGCCAAGGGCGCCTTTGCGGCCGCGAGCGATCTCGCGCCGGGCTTCAAATCGGCGGGCGGCACATAGCTCGCAAGGAATAAACAAAACTGTCCCGGCGTTATCATCAGCCTGCATAAAAAACTTCGGAGGATTTCATGTTCAAGTTTCTACGTGTAGCCGCGCTTGCATTGTTGCCGTTGCTGCCGGCTTGGCCGGCATCGGCGCAGACCTATCCGAGCCGCACCGTGCGCCTGATCGTGCCGTTCGGCGCCGGCGGTCCGGCCGACGTCTATGCCCGCATCCTCGCCCAGCATCTGTCCGAAGAAACCAAGCAAAGCTTCGTGGTCGAGGATCGCCCGGGCGCCGGTTCGCTGATCGGCACCGACGCGGTCGCGAAATCCGCGCCCGACGGCTACACGCTGCTGGTGATGTCGAACACCCATACCACCAACGAGTCGCTGATCCCCAACAAGTCCTATGCGCTGATGCGCGACTTCGTGCCGGTGGCGACCATCAATTATTCCGACCTGCTGATGGTGGTGCACCCTTCGGTGCCGGCCAACACGGTGGCCGAATTCATCGCACTCGCCAAGAAAGAGCCGGGCAAGCTCAATTACGCCTCGTCCGGACCCGGCACGCCCTATCACATGGCCGGCGAGCTGTTTAAGGCGATGAGCAGCACCGACATCGTGCACGTGCCGCATAAGGCCTCCGGCGATGCCCGCAACAGCGTGCTGGGCGGCAACGTGCAGATGATGTTCGACGCCGTCACCGTGATGTCGCAGATGGCCAAAGCCGGAAAGGTGAGGGCGCTCGCCACCACCGGGCTCAAACGCAATCCGCTCACGCCCGATCTGCCGACCGTGGCCGAAACCGTTCCCGGCTATGAGGCGACCATCTGGATCGGCATCATGGCCCCCAAGGGCACGCCCAAGAAGGCCGTCGCCTTCCTTAACAGTTCGATCAACAAAGTGATCGAACTGCCGGCCGTGAAAGAGGCCTGGCTCAAGCAGGGCGCCATTCCGCTGGTCAAGACGCCGGAGCAGTTCGACGCTTTCCTGCATCAGGACATCGAAAAATGGGCGCATGTGGTAAAGGTGTCGGGCGCGAAAATTCAATAGGGTGCCTATGCCGTCGCTTAATGGCGTGCCGCTGAACAGCTTGTTGTCGACCCCGCTGGCGCTCGGCGCGGTGGCGGCGCTTTTGGCCGTGCTGTTGCTGCTCGCGATCTTCCGCGTCGGCGTGGCGCGCCGGCTGCTGTTGCCGGTCGCGGCGCTGGTCGTCTTCAGCTTCGGCGTGATGGCCATCCTCGATCGCATGGCGACAAGCGAGCGTTCCGCCACCCGCCGCGCCTTGTCCCAGCGCTATGCCGAACTCACCGCGCAGGCCTTGGCGCCCGGCTCCACGCTCGCTTGTCTCGACGGCGCGGCGGGCGAGGCGGTGGAGGCGGCTTGCGAGAAAATGGTGTTCGCCGGCCCGCAACACACGGCCGCCGCCGTCTCCTATATGGCGGCGCGGCTAACGTTGCTGGCGGACGGGCTCGCCTTCGCCCGTCACGACGATCCCGATTTCGCGGCGGCACTCGCCGGCCTGCGCCGTGCCATCGAATTAGACCGGTTCGGCATCGCCGCCCATGTGCTGGCGCTGCGCGACGGCTGCACCGCCGAACGCTGCGATGCCTTTGCGCTGTTGCAGGACAGCAACGTCATCAAATCCAATCTCAAGGCGCAGATCTTCGACCAGTACGTCTCGCGTCACGCCGCCGGCTGGAACAAGCCCGCCGCCGTGCCGATGGCCCAGCAGCCGCCAACGGCTGCGCCGGCGTTGAGCGCGCTGGAGAGAGCGCCGGCCAAGGCCCCCGTGCCGGACAAATATGATTTCCCCTCGGCCGACTCGATCCCCGCGGTCAGCATCATGAACGCCGAGCCGAAGCTGCCGAAGGACGCATCCGATGCCCAGGCCGCGCAACAAGCCGCGCCGCCGGCCGGGGAGGGCGAGCCGGCACGTACGCCGCAAAAGCGCCCGCAGACCCAAGGGGCCTCGCCGGCGGCGCGCTAATATCGGCTACACTCGTGCGCCATGTTCAAATCCGTCCTGATCGCCAATCGCGGTGAAATCGCCTGCCGCATCGCCCGCACCGCCCGGCGGCTCGGTCTGCGCACCATCGCGGTCTATTCGGATGCGGACGACAAGGCGTTGCACGTGCGGCTCGCCGACGAAGCGTACGCCATCGGCGCAGCGCCGGCGGCGCAGAGCTATCTTTCGATCGACAGACTGATCGCCGTCGCCAAGTCGGCACGTGCCGATTGCGTGCATCCCGGTTACGGGTTCCTGTCGGAGAATGCCGCCTTCGCGCAGGCCTGCATTGACGCCGGTATCGTCTTTGTCGGGCCGCCGCCCGCGGCCATCCGCGCCATGGGCCTCAAAGACCGCGCCAAGGCGCTGATGGAAAAAGCCGGCGTGCCGGTGGTGCCTGGCTATCACGGCGACATGCAAGAGCCGAAATTCCTCAAACAGAAAGCCTACGAGATCGGCTATCCGGTGCTGATCAAGGCGGTCGCCGGCGGCGGCGGCAAGGGCATGCGCCGCGTCGATCGCCACGCCGATTTCGACGCCGCGCTCGAATCCGCGCAACGCGAGGCCAAGGCGGCCTTCAGCGACGAGCGCGTGCTGATCGAGAAATATGTCAGCGCGCCGCGCCATATTGAAATGCAAATCTTCGCCGACCGACACGGCAACGCCGTTCATCTCAACGAGCGCGATTGCTCGCTGCAGCGCCGCCACCAGAAAGTCATCGAGGAAGCGCCCGCGCCCGGCATGAACGCGGCCCTGCGCGCCAAGATGGGCGAGGCCGCGATCGCCGCAGCCAAGGCCGTGGCTTACGAGGGCGCCGGCACGGTCGAATTCATCGCCGATGGCGGCGGCGGCCTGAAGGCGGGCGGCTTCTGGTTCATGGAAATGAACACGCGGTTGCAGGTCGAACACCCGGTCACCGAAGCGGTCACCGGGCTCGATCTGGTGGAATGGCAATTCCGGATCGCCGCGGGCGAAAAGCTGCCGCTCGCGCAAGACGGCGTGCCGCTCAATGGCCATGCGGTCGAGGCGCGGCTTTACGCCGAGGATCCCGAGCGCGGCTTTCTGCCTTCGACCGGTAGGCTGCTGGCGCTGGAATTTCCGGCGGGTGAGGGAATTCGCGTCGATACCGGCGTCGAAGCCGGCTCCGAGGTCACGCCGTTTTACGATCCGATGATCGCCAAGCTGATCGCGCACGGCAAAACCCGCGATCAAGCGCTCGACCGGCTGGCGCGCGCTCTCGATCAGACCGTCGTCATCGGCCCGCGCAGCAATACGGGATTCCTGGCCGCGCTGTGCCGCGCCGAAGATTTCCGCAAGGGCGATTTCGATACCGGCTTCATTGACCGCAATCTTGCCGCGCTCGGCGCAGTGCCACAGGGTCTCGACCGCGCCGCCGCCGCAACTGGCGCGCAAGCGCTTGTTGCGCGCGAACGCGCCCGCATTGGCGCCGCGGTCGTGCGCGAGACGGACGAGCCGTTATCGCCTTGGGACAGCGCCGACGCCTTCCAGCTTTCCGGCGCGCGCGAATTGGCGCTGCCGATCCTCGCCGAAGGCGAGAGCGTCACGGCGCAGGTGACCTACGGCGCCGCCGGCGCAACGGTCGTGATCGACGGCACCGCGCCGGCGGCCGATGCGCTGGCAATCGAGGCCGGCGACGCGGTCTACGTGCTGCGCCACGGCCGCCAGACCAAAGTGTCGCTGCGCGACCTCGCGCTCGACGAGGCGGGCGATCACGGCGGCAGCGGCCTGGTGCGCGCGCCGATGCACGGCAAGGTGCTGTCGATCTTGGTTAAGCCGGGCGATCGCGTCGCGCGCGGCCAGCGGCTTGCCGTCATCGAGGCGATGAAGATGGAACACACGCTGGTTTCGCCGGTCGATGGAACCGTGGCGGAGATCACGGTTTCCGCCGACGCGCAGGTAGCCGAAGACGCCAAAATCATGGTGATCGAACCCGCGGCGGCGTTAACGCAAGAGTAAGCCGCGATCGCGCGGGATCCGTCCCGGATCGCGCCACAATTTCTCTTTTTTGCGCCGCGATTTGGCCCCGAAAGTCTGGTGGTTATGTCCTGGGGGCGGTTCGTTTTTGTTCTGCTGGAAATCCCGATGAACCGGACACGCACGCTTGCCATCGCCGCTGCCTGCCTCGCTGTGAGCGGTTTTGCCGCGCGCGCCGCCGACATGCCGCGCGCGCCTGCGGTGCCTTATTACAAGGCGTCGGAAGCGCCGTTCAGCTGGACCGGCTTCTACGTCGGCATCAACGGCGGTTACGGCTGGGGCCGCTCGAGTTGGAGCGATCCGACGCTCGGCGCTGACTCGGGCAACTTCAATACTTCCGGCGCGCTGCTCGGCGGCCAACTCGGCTATAACTGGCAAACCGGCTCCGTCGTGTTCGGCATCGAAACCGACGGTGACTGGACCAACATCAAAGGCAGCACCGCCGGCCTCGGTGGCGTCTGTACCGCCGACGGCGGCGGCCTGTGTCAGACCCGGCAGAACTGGTTCGGCACCACGCGTGGGCGGATCGGTTACGTTTTCGGCCGTTTCCTGCCTTACGTCACCGGTGGCGCCGCTTACGGCGACATCAAGGCCCTGCAGACGACCGGCAATTCGACGCAAACCAATTTGGGCTGGACCGTCGGCGGCGGTGTCGAGTACTCGCTCAACCGCAACTGGAGCGCCAAGCTCGAATATCTCCACCTCGATCTCGGCACCGCGAGTTTTTTCAGCGCGGCATCCGCCGCCACGCTATCGGTGCCCGTCACCACCGACCTGGTGCGGGCCGGCATCAATTATCACTGGTAAATCGTTCTAGCTCAGGTGCGGGCCCCGCCCGCCGCCGGCGGCCTCCAGCACCGCCGCGCGCCATTCGCGCTTGATCGGCAGGATCGGCGGCATCGGCGCAACGTTCGGTTCCGCGGTCGGCGCCGCGATCGAGTCGATGTTCTCGGTCTGCGATCCCCGGCGCATGAAGAGATTGTAAATCAGCCATTGCGTGCGATGGCGCCGCCCGCGCAACGGAAAGCGACTGGCGATCGAGGATCGGGAATAGAATTTTCCATAGGTGCGACCTTGCCCGATACGAAGCTCGTCGGCCGTCATCTGCGCCGGCCGGTAGACGACATGGCCCTGGTCGTACATCGTCCAGTCGAACGAAACGATGCGGTTCGCCTTCTTCATCTCGTACCAGGTCAGTGTGCCGGGGTAGGGGGTGAGCGTCGAATAGGCGCAAGCGTCGTATTTGGCGGCGATGTTGAACTCGACGGTCTCGTCGAACGCCGAGGTGTTGTCGCCGTCGAAGCCGAACATGAACAGACCGAACACCATGATGCCGTAGGAGTGCACCTTTTCGACCAGCGCGGCGAAGTTCTCCGGCCGGTTGACGTGTTTGTGCACGCTCTTGAGCGTGTCGCGCGAGATCGAACTCGAAGCCGATGCTGAGCAGCGTGCAGCCGCTTTCCGCCGCGAGCTCGAGCATGCGGTCGTCCTGCGCGAGCTTTGAGGTGACGCCGGCCTGCCACTGGATGCCGCGCCCCTTCAACGCGCGCATGACTTCCTTCGGCCGCTCGGGCGTGCCGAAAAAGTCGGCGTCGTTGATCGAAATGACGCGGGCGCCGCAGTTCTCGATTTCGTGCACCACCTCGTCGACCGGCCGGTAGCGGAATTTGAGGCCATTCATCAGCGGCTCGGCGCAGAACGTGCAGCCCTGATGACAGCCGCGCGAGGTCTGCACGAAGGTCTTGTTGACGTAACGGTGCTTCTTGAGCAGGTCGTAGCGGGGCATCGGCACGCCGACCATCGGGTGCAGGGTGGCCGATTTGTAGGTCCCGCGCAGCGAGCCTTGCGCGAGGTCGTCGAGCAGTCTGTCGATCACCAGTTCCACTTCGCCGATGACGACCGCGTCGGCGTGCTGAAGCGCCTCCTGCGGCATGAAGCTCGGATGGACGCCGCCCATCACCACCGGCACGCCTTTGGCGCGGAAGCGGTCGGCGATTTCGTAACCGCGGTTGACATAGCTCGTCATCGCGGAAATCCCGACCATGTCGGCCTTCAGATCGAAGTCGACCGGCTCGATATTTTCGTCGGTCAGCACGACTTCGTATTGATCGCGCGGAATGACCGCGGCGACCGCCAGCAAGCCGGCGAGCGGAGAATAAAGAGCGCGGTTGAGGTAGAGCGGGCGCGTGGTGAGCGAGTCGGTTTTCGGGTTGATGAGGTGGATAACGCGCGACCGCATCGGTGCCTCCCTCCGAAATGCCCCAGCAATCAGCCAAAACATTGCGGTGCGGAAAGTTCCGTCGTCCGGCAAATAAAACGAATTCGACGCCAGGCGGACCAGCAAGAACAGGCGGCGGACCGGAAAATGGCGTGAAGAACCGGTCGCCGGCGGCTTCCTAAGCCGCCTGCTGCGGGCTATCCATGCTCCCTCGTGTGGGTGCCGTTGGAACTTTGGAATGCCGCTTCATCTCATCAAGCTCTGCGTCGGCTGCGACTCGGTCGCCGATCTCGAGGACTGGATCGCCCAGAAGCTCAAAGAGAAGAAGAAACGCGGGCAAAAGCCCGAACACATCCATACCACCCGCATGCTGCCCAAGCGCGCCGCGGAGCTGGTCGACGGCGGCTCGCTGTTTTGGGTGATCCGCGGCCAGATCAGCTGCCGCGAGCGCATTCTCGACATCCGCCCGACCACCGGCAAAGACGGCATCAAACGCTGCCAGATCGTGATGGACGGCAACGCCGTGCTGGTCGAGCCACGTCCGCGCTCGGCCTTCCAGGGCTGGCGTTATTTCGAGGCCAAGGACGCCCCGCGCGACCTGTCGCGCGCAGCCCCCGGCGCCGCCAGGATGCCGGAGCAGATGCGGCGCGAATTGCGCGAACTGGGGCTGCTCTGACCGCGCTTGACATTTCCAGCGATAGGACTATATTCCACGCCGTCCGCCAAGCCAAAGGGGCGCCGTCATGACGCGCTCCGCAGGCAAAGCGGGACCGGTGCCCGACAATGGCACCGTGGATGGAGCGCCCGGGCGGCGCCGGGCCCTCTCGCCAGAGGGTTCGCGCGTCGCGCCAGACGCTCGGCGGGTGCGCACCACACCCGCCAAGAGGGTCTCACCAGCCCTCTGGCGCCGTCCCGGCGCTCCATTCCCCGGAGGGGGAAGCGGAAAAAGGGAAGCCGACGTGTCCCGCGCCTTCAAAGAACAGGGAGAGCGGAGCGTTGGCTAGACGCCAAGATTGTCGATCAGCCTGGTTTTGCCGATTTTGGCCGCGACCAAGAGCCGGATCGGTCCGGCTTTGCGCGAGACGACGGGCGCCAATGTGAGCGCATCGCGCGCCTCCAGGTAGTCGACCGCAAAGCCGGCGCGCCCGATCTCGATCTGGCCTTCCTCCAAGACGATTTCGATCGGTTCGCCTTGCTTGATGCGTTTGGCGACCGCGTTCAGAACGCGATAGAGCGTTGGCGCCGCGCGGCGCTCGCCCGCCGACAAATACGCGTTGCGCGACGACAGCGCGAGGCCGTCTTTTTCGCGCACCGTCGGCACGCCGATCACTTTCAGCGGCAAGTCGAGATCCTTGGCCATCTGCGTCACCACGCGCAGCTGCTGGTAGTCTTTCTCGCCGAACAGCGCGAAATCGGGCGAAACTTGCGTGAACAGCTTGGCCACCACGGTGGCGACGCCGCCGAAGAAGTGCGGACGGAACTTGTCCTCCAGCCCCGCCTTGGCGGCGCCTGCCGGCTCGATGCGCGTGGCAAAGCCGTCCGGATACATTTCCGCGGCCGATGGCATCCACACCAGATCGACCTTCGCAGCAGCGAGCGCGGTAATGTCTTTTTTATATTCACGCGGATAGCTGGCGAAATCCTCGTTCGGCGCAAATTGCGTTGGATTGACGAAGACCGACACCACCACGCGGCGCGCGCGCCGGCGCGCCTCTTTGACCAGCGTCAAATGGCCGGCATGCAAGGCGCCCATGGTCGGAACCAGGGCGATGCGCTCGCCAGGCCGCCGGAATCGGGCAAGGGCGCGCCGCAGCGCGGAAACCGTGCGGACCACCGGAGGGCGAATGGCCATAGTCCAAACCTTGTCGGCTGTTTGTCGCAAATCCGCGTTAGGCCATAGCAAACCGCGGGCGATCCGGCCACGCTTGGGGCGCGGGGCCGATCAACGACGCGCTTGACTAAGGCACGATAATAATTCGAGAATTGGGTGCCCTGGGGGGCGTCATGCTGGTGCAGCCGATCGAGCAGGCGCGTTCGTCCGCTCATGTCGTCGTTCTCGGTAACGAGAAGGGCGGCTCGGGAAAATCCACCACGGCCTTGCACATCGCGGTCGCGCTGCTCAAAGCCGGACAGCGTGTAGCGACCATCGATCTCGACAGCCGGCAGAAAAGTTTCACCCATTATATCGAGAATCGCCGCGCGTGGGCGGAACGCGCACGCATCACGCTCGACCTGCCGACGCATCACTGCGTCGAGCGCGGCGAAACCGCCTCGCTCGAGGCCAACGAAGCGCATGAGTTCGCCAGCTTCTCGAAAGCGGTCAGCGCGATCGAGAAAACTCACGACATCGTGGTGATCGACACGCCCGGGCACGACACTTATCTGATGCGCCTCGCCCATTCGATGGCCGACACGCTGGTGACGCCGCTCAACGACAGCTTCGTCGATTTCGACGTGCTCGGCACGCTCGATCCGACCGATTACGCCGTGACCGGCGAAAGCCATTACGCCGAAATGGTGCGCGAGGCGCGCCGCCAGCGCCGGCTGGTCGACGGCCGGCTGACCGACTGGATCGTGGTGCGCAACCGCCTGTCCAATATCGGGTCGCGCAACAAGAAACTGGTCGGCGAGGGGCTGGCCGAATTGTCCAAGCGCATGGGCTTTCGCTGCGCCGAGGGATTTGCCGAACGCGTAGTTTATCGCGAATTTTTTCCGCGCGGTCTGACGGCTTTCGACGACCTCAACGAAGCCACCCTCGGCACGCGGCCGAGCCTGTCGCATCTGACCGCGCGCGAGGAAGTGATCGCGCTGCTCAACGCGATGCGCCTGCCGCTGTCTGAAAATGGCAAGCGGCGGGCCGCCGCCCGCGCCGAGTGGTATTCGGTCATGGACCAGCCGCTGCAGGTCCACGACGTTATCGGCTAGACGGCCTATAATCGAGAGGCATTGTCCTATCACCGAGATTGCCTAAATCGGTGTAGGCTAGCCGCATGAGCAAGGACCGTACCGATCAAGCCCCGGCGCCGGCCGCCTCGCGGCCGGAGGTCGCCGAATTTCTCGACCGCGTGCGCGCGCTCGGTCCCGCCGTCGCGGGCGGCAAGCGCGGGCGGCTGATCTTTGCGCTCGATGCCACCATGAGCCGGCAGCCGACCTGGGATTCGGCCTGCACGTTGCAGGCCGAGATGTTCCGCGAAGCGGCAAATGCCGGCGGGCTCGATATCCAGCTGGTTTATTTCCGCGGCTTGAGCGAATGCCGCGCCTCCGGGTGGGTCGCCGGATCGGAGAAACTCGCCGGCCTGATGTCGGGCATCGATTGCCGCGGCGGACAGACCCAGATCGGCAAGGTTTTAAGTCACGCCCGCCAGGAATACGGCAAGCAACGCGTGCAGGCGCTGGTTTTCGTCGGCGACGCCATGGAGGAAAAAATCGACGAATTATGTGCCGGAGCCGGTGAACTCGGGTTGCTTGGCGTCCCCGTCTTCATGTTCCAGGAGGGCGGTGACGCGGTCGCGGAGAACGCCTATCGCGAGATTGCCCGGCTGTCGCGCGGCGCCTATTGCCGTTTCGATACCGGCGCCGCCCATCAGCTCGGCGAGTTGTTGCGTGCGGTCGCCGCCTACGCCGCCGGCGGCATCGAGGCGCTCACCGATCTGTCGGCGCGGCGCTCGGACGGCGCGCGCAGACTGCTCGCCCAGCTCAAATAAAATGCCGACTCTCGTCTTCGGCCTGCTGATATTGGTGCTCGCTTTGTGGGCGCTCGGCGTTATTTCGCGGGTCGATCCGAAAGTCGCCGCGCGCGTGCTCAAGGGCGCGGGCGGCACATTGGCCATCGGATTTGCCGTGTTCCTCGGCCTGCGCGGGGAAATCGGCGTCGCGCTGCCGCTCGGCGTCTTCGGCCTCGGGCTGCTCGGCTGGATCCCGTTCGGCATGCCCGGCTTTTCCCAGCGTACCCGGAAAAGTGCGGGTCAAATCTCGCGCGTGCGCTCGGCTTTTCTGGAAATGGAGCTCGATCACGACAGCGGCACGATGCGCGGACGCATCATTGCCGGCAGCCACCAGGGACAAGCGCTCGAAGCGCTCAGCGTCAAGGCGCTCGCCGGCCTGCTCGGCGAGTTCGACGAGGAAAGCCGCGCGCTACTGGTGGCTTATCTTGACCGCCGGGATGCCGGCTGGAGTGAATACGCGCAAGGATACGCGGATGCGGGGCGGGCTGCGGCGTCCGGCGGAAAAATGACCGAACAGGAGGCCTATCAGATCCTTGGCGTGGAGCCGGGTGCGGACGCCGACGCCATCTCGCACGCGCACCGCACGTTGATGAAGAAACTGCACCCCGACCAGGGGGGGTCGAACTATCTCGCCGCTCGCGTTAACGAGGCCAAGGAAATCCTTCTTCGCCGCCATCGCTGAGGTACTCCTGACGCAACACCATCAGCGGCTCCTGGTTCGGCACTTCCCTGTTGTTTTAATTCGGTCCTCAATTTTTCAGCAGCATGCATGGAATATCGCTGTGCTTGAGGTGCTTGCAGGCCGTTTCAGCCTGATCTTTGTCCAGGCCGGCAAAGCGCGCACGGAACATGGCTTTGTCGCCCTTGGTGGTCCGCTCGGTGAACGGATCGGCCTGGCCGAGCTGGCTTTTGGCCTTTTCTTGCGCCGTATTCAGGCGCTGCTTGGCCTCATTCTCGTCGGGGAAAGCACCGACCTGAATCATCCAGCCGCCGCTGCGGGTCTTGACCGCGGGCGCCGGCGACAGGATGGGAACCGGCACGTTTTCGGCGGCCGAAGCGACCTTGGGGGACGTCAGCACGATCGTGTCGGGCCGTGCCGAGGGCGGCAGGTCTCGTTTCACGATGGCCACGGTGGTGACTTTGGCCGCATTGGCGCCGGCAGGGGCCGGCACGAGCTTGTGGCTGTCAGACGGCAGCGGCGACAGCGACGCCGTACGCAGCGTCCCCATCTGAACGGGGATCGTCTTGACCGGATTGGGCTTGATTGGCTCGGTGGAACCGAGCGCCGGCTCGTTGCGGTTGGGCGCCGCGCTGGTGAGCTTTTCCTTGGCCGGTGCTTCCTTCGGCTCCTTGCCACGCGTTTCCGCGGTCTCCCAGCCTTCGACGACCGGCGGCGCGGTGCGTTTGACGGCGGCGATATTGATGTTGTTGTCGATCATGCTGCGCACGCGCGCATCGCGCGCCTCGGCGGTGCGGCCGCCGAACACCACCGCCACGATGTGGCGGCCGTTACGGCGGACCGAGGTGACGATGTTGAAGCCGGAATCGTGGATGTAGCCGGTCTTGATGCCGTCGACGCCGTCGAGGCTGCCCAGCAGATGATTGTGATTGCGGATCATGCGGCCGTGATAGGCAAAATAGCGCGTGGAAAAATAGCTGTAGTATTTCGGGAACCGATCCTGGATGGCGCGGCCGAGAATGGCTTGATCGCGCGCGGTGGTCATCTGCAGATCGTCGGGCAGGCCGGACGCGTTATGATAGGTCGTGTGCATCATGCCGAGCGCGCGCGCCTTGGCGGTCATCAATTTGGCGAAGTCGGCTTCATCGCCGGCCAGCGCCTCGGCGACCACCACGGCCACGTCGTTGGCCGATTTGGTGACGATGGCGCGGATCGCGGTCTCCACCGCGATGCTCTGCCCCGGCTGCAAGCCGAGCTTCGAGGGCGCTTGCGCGGCGGCGTGGGGCGAGACTTGCATTTCGGTCGTAAGCTTGATTTTGCCCGCCTCTAGCCGCTCGAACAGCAGATAGAGCGTCATGATCTTGGTGAGCGAAGCCGGATGGCGCGGGCTGTCGGCGTTAGTGGCCTGCATCACGGCGCCGGAATTGGCGTCCACGACGATCGAGGAAGTAGAGGGCTCATAGCTCTCGGTGGCGGCAACGTGATGATGGCGGTAATGTCGTCCACGGGCGCCAGCGTCGGTGGGGATGGCGACCGTGGCCAATAAAGTTGCCAGAACGAGGACGCCGCAAGGCGAACGAAGGGCTCCCGCACGCAGCATTCCCACTCCCCAACCCCGTTATCGGACGTTCTTGAGACCCGTCAAATCAGGCCGTTTTATAGCGCCCCCGCGCCGCCATAAATTACAACGGTAGGGGAGCACGGTTTACAAATTGTTACCGACAATCCCCCGGAATTTAAGGGGTTTTTTGCACTGCAAAATAATCATTGACTTTATGTTGCAGTGCGGTATGGCTTTGTCTCATTCCCGGGCGAGCCGGGATACCAAGTTTGGGATAGTGGCGCCGCATTGCGGCCGGGAAGGGATGACAATGGTCAAAAATTTCGAGGACCTCCAGCAGGTCAGCAAAGAGAATGTGGAAATCGCAGTGAAATCCATGGGCGTGCTCTCGAAGGGCAGCCAGGCCATCGCGGTCGAAGTGGCAGACTACTCCAAGAAGGCCTTTGAGGATGGCAGCGCCGCGCTTGAGCGCCTGTTCGGTGCCAAGACGTTCGAGAAGGCGATCGAGTTGCAGACCGAATATGCCAAGACCGCCTACGAGGGCTTCGTGGCCAAGGCGTCCAAGATCGGCGAGCTCTATGCCGACCTCGCCAAGGAGACCTATAAGCCGTTCGAAACTTTGATGGCGAAGGCGAAGTAACTGAAGGCCAAGTAATTCAGGCGTTGCGTTTGGTCGCTTAAGCGTTGCGTCAGCGTTGAAGGAAAAGCCCGGCTCATTTGGCCGGGCTTTTTGTTTGGCGTGAGGCGGCGCCTATTTGGCGACGCGCAACTGGGTCAGATTGGTGCCGATCTGGGTGAATACGCTCATGATCTGGCTCGCCGACGTCAGCAAGAAGAACTTGTCCGAGGTGCTGGCGCAGTTCTGCAACAGCGTCGAGGTCGGATCGCCGCCGGTATTGACCTGGATCGTGTAAAGCGTGATGCCGGCCGCCTTGATGTTGTTGCAGGTCAGCTGCTGGCGCGCGTCGATCGAGCTCTGGCTCGTGTACCAGCGGTCCTGGGTGTTCAAGCCGTCGGTCAGCAGAATGATGACCTGCGAGTACGTATATCCCGCTTGCTGCGCCGGCACGTTGAACATGCCGCCGCCGCCGACCAGCGTCATCCAGCCGAGCTGCAAGCCGATCGCCTGGTTGGTGTTGCCGGCGGGCTGCATGGCGTTGACCAGCGAACTCATGGCCGTCCAGTTGTAGCTAAGTCCCATCACCGCCTGCGGGCAGGAGCTGTATTGCTCGGCCGGGTAGAGCGACGATGGGATCATCGGCGACGAGCTCGGCGAAGCGGAGTTGGTGTCGTAGTTGTTCACGGTATCCGGCACGGTCGAATTGCCACGATCCATGACGCAGCCGTTCCAGTTGGTCGCGTTATGGGTAAGCGGCGTCCAAACACCGCCGCTCCATACGCCGGCCGTCCACGTTCCGAAAGCCCAGGTTCCGCCATTGTTCGTGCAATTGGTCTTCGACGTGTACTGCGACTTTGTGCAGGCCTTATTGCCCGTGCAGTTGCTCTGAGTCGTTTCCCCGGGATTCGAGCAGACGCCCGCGCCCGTGCAGCTGCTCTGGCTGTTATTGCCGGAAATGGAGCAGGACCCGGCCGCCGTGCAGGAGCTACGGCTCGACTTGTTCGAGATCGTGCAGGTGCCGTTATTGGCGTCCCAGGAATTATTGTCGGTCAGACCTGGATCCTGCGCCGACGTGCCCCAGTAGATGTAGTTCGAACTGTAATTGGCGGCGCCGAGATTGACGTCCTTAACGAACGGAATGATCGAGACATAGACGTCGCCGTTATTGGTGGCGGCGCTCTGCAACTGGGTCAGCAGGCTGTTGGTCGCCGACTTGAGCGCGGTGATCTTGCCGTCGTCGGCCATAGAACCGGTATTGTCGAGCACCAGCGCGACGCGCAGCAGGTTGGAGCCCCACTTGGCCGTGGACGAACCGCTCACCGCCAGGTTCTGGAAAGGTTGTCCGGGGATCAGGCCGAGAAAAAAGGTAGGCACATCGGCCGAACCGTTCACCACCAGGGCGGTTCCGCCGCTGGTCGTGTAAGTGGCACTGATGTTGATGTTCGTGGCTTCCGGCCGGGTGAACAGGGCCCTGAAATATTTATCGGCGTTCTGTTGCAGCTGGGAGCTGGTATCGGTGGCGGCCTCCTTCGACAACATCAGCGCGGTCGCGTCGAGCGCGGACTGCAGCGCGACCTTGACCGAATTGGCATGGCTGTAATCGACCGCGAAGCCGACGAAGGTGACGATCGGCAAAGTGGCGAAGGCGAAGGTGATGGCGACGTTGCCGCCGCGCGCGATACGAAATGCGCTGACGGCACTGCGGAATTTGGTCCAGAGCGATTTCATGGCGGCTCACCGAAAACGGTTGAATTCGCGCGCATTAATAGGCGCGGGGGTTAAATGGCTGGTGTATCGGTGCGGAGAAAAACGGCTGCTAATAGTAAGCGTCGCATGGGCGCATCCGCGGTTCCGCGCATTTGTTCAAGTACTTGCCTGGTTAACGCCACCTGCTTTCGGTACGGCGAATGCCGAATAGTTCTTATCGGGTGTCGTTAATGCTTGGTTGGTGTGGCCGCAAAAACGTGCCCTGGCAGCGATAAAGTCGCTTCCTTTGCACGTCTTGCGGGCCGGTGCGGGCGACTCGCTACATGGCGAGCCGCAGATTGGTGAGGGCAGTACCGATCTGGCCGAATGTCGTGACGATCTGCTCCGAGGACGTCAGCAGGAAGAATTTGCTGGAATCGCTCGCGCAGTTCTGTAGCAGCGTCGAGGTCGCCTCGTGATCGGTGTTGACCTGCACGGTGTAGACCGTGATGCCGGCGGTTTTCAGGTTGTTGCAAGTTTTTTGCTGCCGCGCATCGATCGAGGAGGCCGTGCTGTACCAGCGGTCCTGGGTATTGAGCCCGTCGGTCAGCAGGATGATGACCTGGCTGTACTGGTAATTCGGATCCTGGGCGGGGACCGTAAATGGCGCCGCCGTCAAGGACTGCCAGCCCATCTGCAGGCCGATCGCCTGGTTGGTATTGCCGACCGGCGTCATGGCCGTGATCTTGTTAGACAGCGCGGTCCAGTCGTTCGACAGCCCCATCAGCGAAACCGGGCACGAGGAATATTGCTCGGTTGGGTACAACGTGCTGCCGGCGATCGGCGCGTCGTTGGTTGTGTCGTAATTCTGGTCGCGGTCGGTGAGGCAGCCGTTCCAGGTATTATGGCTCGCCGGCGTCCAGACCTTGCTGTGCGAAAGACACGTGGTTTGATCGGTGTAAGTCGTCTTGCTGCAGCTGCCGTTTACTGCCTCCCATAGATCCCAGCGCAGCCACGACGCGGCCACGTTGGTGGGATCGGCATTCACATCTTTGTTGAACGGAATGATCGAAACATACACATCGTCCGGCGTCATCGCCGCGGACTTGAGCGACGTCAGCAGGTTTTGCGACGCCGTCTTCAGCGCATCCATCTTGCCGGAACTCGCCATCGATCCGGTATTGTCGAGCACGAGCGCGACCCGCAGCCTGGTATTGCCCCAGGCGGAGGTGGTCGATGCCGTAATGTCGATCTGGTCAATGCCCAACACGGCAAGGAAACTGGTCTTAAGTACCGCGCTGCCGTTGACCACGATTTTCGATCCGTTGGTGGACGAGTAATCGGCGGTAACGGAGACGTTCTGGACTCCGGGCCGGCTGAACATGGCGTTGAAGTAGCTGGTCGCCTGGGCCTGCAAATCGCCGGCCAATTCGTTCGGCGCGGTTTTCGAGAGCATCAAGGCGGTCGAGTCGAGCGCGTTTTGGAACGCGGTGCGGGTGGCGCTGGCCTGGCTGTAATCGATGGCCGCGCCGACGATGCCGATCAGCGGCACGATCAATAGACCGAACATGGGAGCGACAGCCCCGCGACGGTTTTTCCAGAAACGTTTCATCTGCATGGCGTTTACCCCCCTGTGGGCTGCCAGGAATTTGGCAATCAGTGCGGCAATGCGGGTCGAAACATGCCCACGGGGTCTTGAGATATCGTTGGAACAGCGCCGTGAATTTGGGGAAAAATCGCCCTGCATTGTCCGCAAGCGGCTTGTGATCGGGTAACCAAGGAATATCTGCTCTCGTGCGGCCAAATTCGCCGGAACAGCCATGATTTTGTCCCGGAGCGGGACAAATACCGGCTTTATCCGGCTTGGCCTGGCGGCGCCGGGGACTTTATGATGAAGGCGGTGTGGCGCGGCAGCGTGACGCCGCAGGCACTGCAACGGCAAGGTCATGATGTCGAACGGCACAAAGGTCTTCCAGGCGATTGCGGTCCGATCCGGCGACCGAACGCCCCGCATGGCCGACGACGACCGCAAGCGCCGCGCCGACCAGGGTGGACCCGGCACCGCCGTCATCACCAAGACCAAGCCGCAGACCAAGAAGCCGAGCATGTACCGTGTGCTCATCCTCAATGACGACTACACGCCTATGGAGTTCGTCGTGCACGTGTTGGAACGCTTTTTCGGCCGGGATCACGAGGCGGCGACGCGCATTATGTTGCATGTGCATCACCACGGCATCGGCGAATGCGGCATCTACACGTATGAAGTCGCGGAGACCAAAGTGACGCAGGTGATGGACTTTGCCAGAAAACACCAGCATCCTCTGCAATGCGTGATGGAAAAAAAATGAGTCGGGGGAGACGTTCAATACAAAGGAAGTCAGGAATCTAATGCCGACCTTCTCGCGCAGCCTGGAGCAGTCGCTCCACCGGGCACTCGCCCTGGCCAATGAGCGGCACCACGAATATGCGACCCTGGAACACCTGCTGCTGGCGCTGATCGATGATCAGGACGCCTCCGCCGTAATGCGCGCATGCAATGTCGATCTCGACAAGCTCAAGCGCAGCCTCACCGCCTATCTCGAATCAGAACTCGAAAACCTGATCACCGACGGCGCCGAGGATTCAAAGCCGACCGCCGGTTTCCAGCGCGTGATCCAGCGCGCGGTCATCCACGTGCAATCGAGCGGCCGTGAGGAGGTCACCGGCGCCAATGTGCTGGTCGCGATCTTTGCCGAACGCGAGAGCCACGCCGCCTATTTCCTGCAAGAGCAGGACATGACGCGTTACGACGCGGTCAATTACATCAGCCACGGCATCGCCAAGCGGCCGGGACTTACCGAGTCGCGCCCGGTGCGCGGCGTCGAGGAGGAGGCCGACACCAAAGGCGGTGACGAGCCCAAGAAGAAAGGCGACGCGCTCGACGCCTACTGCGTCAATCTCAACAAGAAAGCCAAGGACGGCAAGATCGATCCGCTGATCGGGCGCGACGCCGAGATCAACCGGACGATCCAAGTGCTGTGCCGCCGGCAGAAGAACAATCCGCTGTTCGTGGGTGACGCCGGCGTCGGCAAGACCGCGATCGCGGAAGGTCTCGCGCGCCGCATCGTACATGGCGAAGTGCCGGACGTGCTCAAGGGCGCAACCGTTTTCGCACTCGATATGGGTACGCTGCTCGCCGGCACGCGTTATCGCGGCGACTTCGAGGAGCGGCTCAAGCAGGTCATCAAGGAGATCGAGGCCTATCCGGGCGCGATCATGTTCATCGACGAGATTCACACCGTGATCGGCGCCGGCGCCACCTCCGGCGGCGCGATGGATGCCTCCAATCTGCTCAAGCCGGCGCTCGCATCCGGCACCATCCGCTGCATCGGCTCGACCACCTACAAGGAATACCGCCAATATTTCGAGAAGGACCGTGCGCTGGTGCGGCGTTTTCAGAAGATCGACGTCAACGAGCCGTCGGTCGAGGATGCCATCGAGATCATGCGCGGCCTCAAGCCTTATTTCGAGGAATACCACAAGCTCAAGTACACCAACGAGGCGATCAAGGCGGCGGTCGAATTGTCATCGCGCTACATCCACGACCGCAAACTGCCGGACAAGGCGATCGACGTGATCGACGAGTTGGGTGCGGCGCAGATGCTGCTGCCCGAGGGCCGCCGCAAGAAGACCATCGGCATCAAGGAAATCGAAACCACCATCGCCACCATGGCGCGGATTCCACCCAAGACCGTCTCCAAGGATGATGCCGAAGTGCTTCGGCATCTCGAGCAGACGCTCAAGACCACCGTGTACGGCCAGGACAAGGCGATCGACGCGCTCTCGGCCTCGATCAAGCTGGCGCGCGCGGGTTTACGCGAACCGGAAAAGCCGATCGGTTGCTATCTGTTCTCCGGCCCGACCGGCGTCGGCAAAACCGAGGTCGCCAAGCAACTGGCCGCGGCCCTCGGCGTCGAGTTGATCCGCTTCGACATGTCGGAATACATGGAGCGGCACACGGTTTCGCGCTTGATCGGCGCGCCGCCGGGCTATGTCGGCTTCGATCAGGGCGGGCTGCTGACGGACGGCGTCGACCAGCATCCGCATTGCGTGCTCCTGCTCGACGAAATCGAGAAGGCGCATCCGGATCTGTTCAACGTGCTGCTGCAGGTCATGGACCACGGCAAGCTGACCGATCACAACGGCAAGTCGGTCGACTTCCGCAATGTCATACTGATCATGACCACCAACGCCGGCGCATCCGAAATGGCCAAGCAGGCCTACGGCTTCACCCGCACCAAGCGTGAGGGCGATGACCATGAGGCAATCAACCGCATGTTCACGCCCGAGTTCCGCAACCGGCTCGACGCTACCATCACTTTCGCGCATCTCTCACAGGAGATCATCGCCAAGGTGGTCGAGAAGTTCGTGCTTCAGCTCGAGGCGCAGCTCGGCGACCGCAACGTCACCATCGAGTTGTCGGAAGAGGCGGCGCGCTGGCTGATCGCAAACGGCTATGACGAGTTGATGGGCGCGCGGCCGATGGCGCGCGTGATCCAGGAGCATATCAAAAAGCCGCTGGCCGACGAGGTGCTGTTCGGGCATCTGAAGACCGGCGGCCATGTGCGGGTGATCGTTGATAAGGACGAGAACGGCCGCGACAAGCTCGGCTTTGAGTTCCTCGACGGGCCGGTGACGCCGAAGCCGGAAAAATTGCCGGCGGTGCGCCCCAAGGCCAAGCGGCGTTCGTCGCCGCGACCCAAGGCCAAGCGCGGTTCGGTGCCCAAGGTGCCTCTGATCAAGGCTTGAACCGGCGCTCGCAAAATCAGAACCGAAGGCCGGCCGTTGCGCCGGCCTTCGCATTTTTGAATTTATTTTGGTACCGACACTTTAGAGCGGTTCCATGTTTTCGCTTTAGAGCGATTCCATTGTTGCCTTTTTAATTTGAAGTTGAAATTCGCGGAGTGATAGCGTTGCGGCGAATTGGGAGAATTCAAATGACGAAAACATCAAACGCCGTTCTCGTGATTGCCGCTATTGCGTTTTGCCTTGGATCACCGTCTGCGCTCACGGCGAAAGAGTTTTATGTCGGCGAGCCGATCGTAAAGAACAATCTGCAACTCGTTCCGCATTATCTGGAAGGCATCCGGATGGACAGAATGCCGAAGGGAATGTCGATGGACCCCAAGGCCATTCATCTGGAGGTCGACGTGCATGCCACCAAGGGAGAAACGCACGGCTTTCATGAGGACGAATGGATCCCCTATTTGACGATCGGCTATCGCATCGAAAAGGTCGGCGGGAAATTCAAGGCGAACGGCAAGCTATTCGCCATGACGGCGGATGACGGTCCGCACTACGCCAATAACGTGATGCTGGCGGGAGAAGGCGATTACCATCTGACGTTCACCTTCGATCCGCCGTCGAAAGCGGGCTTCATCCGGCACGTCGACAAGGAGTCCGGTGTACCTGCCTGGTGGGAGCCGTTCTCGGCCGACTGGACGTTCCATTATCCGAGCAAGCCGGCCAAGGACTGATATGCGGATCGCGCTGACGCTCCTCGCATTGTGCGTCCTCTGCGTCGCCGTGCATGCCGAAGAGCCTTTCGCAACATCGGTCACGCTGCGCAATCATCGCTTCGAGCCGGCGGAGATTCATGTGCCGGCGGGTCGGCGCATTCTGCTGCATCTGAAAAACCAGGATCCGATGTCGGAGGAATTCGATTCCACCGCGCTCAAGGTCGAGAAGGTCTTTGCCGGCAATTCGGAAGGCGACATTCGGATCAGCCCGTTGAACGCGGGCCGGTTCGAATTCATGGGCGAATATCATTCGGATACCGCCAAGGGTGTGGTGATAGCGGAATAGACGCCGTCTAGCCCGCGGCAATCGCGGCGGCGAGCTTTTTGGCTTGCTCGGCCAACAGTTCCGGCTTTTCCTTGGCGCTCGCCGGCGGCTTCATCGCCACGCCCGTTTTGCGCGGGATGACGTGGACGTGCAGGTGGAACACCACTTGTCCGCCGGCGCCCTCGTTGAACTGTTGCAGCGTGACGCCATCGGCTTCGAACGACGTCATGGCGGCCTTGGCGACCTTTTGCGTCACCATCATCACATGCGCGAGGTCGTCGGCGCTCACATCGAGGATATTGCGCGCCGGCGCCTTCGGCAGCACCAGCGTGTGCCCGGTCGTGCGCGGCATGATGTCGAGGAAAGCGAGCGCCTTGTCGTCCTCGTAGACTTTATAGCTGGGCAATTCCCCGCGCAGGATCTTGGCGAAGATGTTGTTGGGATCGTAGCTCGGCATCGGCCTCTCCCCAAAACTCAATAAAACTCAATTTTGCTCGACCAAATCCTTGCGGAATGGCGCGGCCGCCGCAAGCTCTTCCCCGGCCGCCCGCACATAGGCGCGCTCGCGCGCCAGATACTCGGCCACCGCCCGCCGCAACGCCGGATTGGCGATGAAATGCGCCGAATACGTGGTTTTCGGCATGTAGCCGCGCGCCAGTTTGTGCTCGCCCTGGGCACCGGCCTCGACCCGCGAAAGCTTGTTCGCGATCGCGTAGTCGATGGCCTGGTAGTAGCAGAGCTCGAAATGCAGGAACGGATGATGCTCAACAGCGCCCCAATTGCGGCCATAGATCGTATCGGCGCCCAGGAAATTAAGCGCCCCGCCGATCCAGCGCCCGGCGCGCTTGGCCATTATCAGCAAAATGCGATGGCGCATTTTCTCGGACACGATCGAAAAGAACGCGCGGGTCAAATAGGGCCGTCCCCATTTGCGCGAGCCGGTGTCCATGTAGAAGGCAAAGAAGGCGTCCCACACCGCCTCGGTCAAATCAGTGCCGGTGAGCCAGACCACCTCGATGCCGGGCTGCAATGCCTCTTTGCGCTCACGGCGAATGGTTTTGCGCTTGCGCGACGACAGGGCGGAGAGGAAATCGTCAAACGTCGCGTAGCCGGCATTCTCCCAGTGGAATTGCTGGTCGTTGCGTTGCAGATAGCCGCGTTCGCCCAACAGGCGCCATTCCGGCTCGGTTGCGAAGGTGACGTGGACCGACGACAACTCGTTGGTGGTGGCGATTTCGGTGAGCGCCTCGGCGAGCGCGCCGCGCACTTGTTCGGCCAGCGCGCCGGGCCGGGCGAGCAGGCGCGGGCCGGTCACCGGGGTGAACGGCACCGAAACCTGAAGCTTGGGATAATAAGCGCCGCCGGCGCGCTCGAAGGCTTCCGCCCATCCGGCGTCGAAGACATATTCGCCGCGCGAATGGCTCTTTACGTAACAGGGCGCGGCGCCCAGCAAGAGGCCATCCGAGTTCTCGGCCAGCAGATGGCGCGGCTGCCAGCCAGTTTCCGGTCCGACCGACAGCGACTCCTCCAGCGATGATAGAAAATCATGAGATATAAATAAGTTATTGGCCTTTGCTTGTGTGGATAAGTCTGGGGATAAGTTTTCCTCATGTTTCACTTTAGCTCCGCCCGCGCAGGCATCCCAAGCCGCGGCCGGAACCTTGGCCAAAGATTGCGCGATACGGATACGGATTTCGATTTCGGTCATTGGCGGGTCTGTTAGCCCGACTTTAAGCCCGTTTACGGGCGAATTCGCTCAAAAATGATCTGGTCTGCCCAGCGCGCCGCGCGGGCCCGATCGGCCTCGCTGCGCACCGTCCAGGTCAGCAACGGCAGCCGGAAGAACGTACGGGCAATCAGCGGGGCTAGCGCGGGCAGGTCCTTTAGCCCGTAGGCGATGAACTGCGGGCGGGTGCGTTTGGCATGCAGCAGAAACGCCATGCGTCGTTTCTCCGCCGGCGGGAAGCGATCCCATTCATGATCTGCGTAGCGACGCTCGGCGACGATGCCGCGCGTCAGATGCGGCGCGATCCAGCGCACCACCTCGACCACGGCGGGATCGAACGACATCACCGCCACCGGCCCTGAATAATTCGCCAGCACGTCGGTGGCGCGCTGCGCCAGCCGCCGGTCATTGTCGAAATGGCTTTTAAGTTCGAGCAGCAGTGGCGTGCGGCCCCCGACCAGTTCGCACAATTCGCTCAAGCGCAGGATGCGATCGTTCGTCGCCTTGAAGTGGGCTTTCTTGATGTCGGCGGCGGTCATGTCGGCGAGCCGGCCGCTGCCCTCCGTCAGGCGCCCGAGCGCGTCGTCGTGATGCACCATGGCTTCGCCGTCGGCGCTGATCTGCAAATCGCACTCGATGCCGTAATTGCCGGCAATGGCGGCGGCGAAGGCGGAAAAGGTATTTTCGATCACGCCGGCCGACACGTCATGCAGGCCGCGATGGGCGAACGGTTGCGCGGTGAGCCAGGCGAGGCTGGGCATGGATTCTAATTCACTTCGAACATGCCCTCGACTTCGATCGCCGCGTCGGCGGGCAGCGCCGAGACGCCGACCGTGGTGCGGGCATGGCGGCCTTTGTCGCCGAACACCTCCACCATCAGGTCGGAGGCGCCATTCATGACTTTCGGTCCGTCGACGAAACCGGGTGCCGAATTGATGAAGCCGCCGAGCCGCATCACGCGCACGACCTTATCGAGGTCGCCGAGTGCGCCCTTGATCTGTGCCAGCAGGTTGACCGCGCAGGCACGACCCGCTTTTTGCCCGTCTTCGACCGAAACGCCGGCGCCCAACTGACCTTTGGCGACCAGTTTGCCGTCGCCGCCGAAGCAGAGCTGGCCGGACACGATCAGCAAATTGCCGCTGCGCACGAAGGGTACGTAATTGGCGATCGGGCTGGCAGGTGTCGGCAGCGTGATACCAAGGCTTGCGATCTTTTGTTCAACCGTTCCGGCCATGCGTTTCTCCCACTCGGTTATCCCGTCTTGTTTCCCTCTTGGCGTATCGGGGGGCCCGGCGCAAGCATGCGTTGCCGGGGGTAAGATCGGCCTCTATCTTGCCGCTATCGTGCATGATTTCATCTTCGGAACGCCGCGCCAGCGCCGCGGCCGGAAGGTCCGCATCGATGAAAATGGCCGCATACGCCAAAAGGCTGTTCTTGCCGGTCATGGCGACCGCCCTTGCCGTGATGGCGGTTACCGGACCGGCGGCGGCTGCGCCGCCGGCCGACAAGGTGCTGCTGGCGCCGCACCGGGCCGTCTACGACCTCAAACTGACCAGGTCGCGCGGCGGCGGCGGCATCGAGGCGGTGCGCGGGCGCATCTTGTACGATTTTTCCGGCAACGCCTGCGACGGCTATGCGCTGCAGTTCCGCCAGGTGTCCGAGCTCGATTCGGGCGAGGGTAAAACCGCGCTCAGCGATCTGCGTTCGACCACCTGGGAAGACGGCACCGCCAAGACGTTCCGTTTCAACTCGCAAAATCTACGCAGTGACCAGACCACCGACACGGTCGATGGCCATGCCGAGCGCAACGCCGAGACGGTGGCGATCAATCTGAGCAAACCGAAGGACAAGAATTTCACCGTTCCGGAGAACGCGGTTTTTCCGATCGAGCACATGAGGCGCATCATCGTCGCCGCGCGCGAAGGCAAATCGATCCTTGAGTTTCCGGTGTATGACGGCTCGGAAACCGGCGAGAAGCTCTTCTACACGCTCACCGTGATCGGTAAGGCGATCGCACCGGGCGCCAAGCCGCCGGACGACGCGACGGCCAAAATCCCCGAGATGTCCAAGCTGACGCGCTGGCCGGTGACCATCAGCTATTTCGAGCAGCTTGCGGACGATCGCGGCGGCGAACAGCCGCCGGTCTACACGATCTCATTTGAACTCTTCGAGAATGGCATTTCGCGCGCGCTGGTACTCGACTATGCCGATTTCACCATCAAGGGTGAGCTGACGTCGCTCGATTTAAAGAAGCCGAAGCCTTGTCCGTGAGCGCGGCTTCGGGCGCCTAAACAGCCATCCTACGTCGGGAGACGGCGGGTTTATTTGCGGTGCTTGCCACGCTGCCACGGCCAATGGCCTTCGATTTCCAGCACCAGGGTCCAGCTCAGGAAGGTACGAACCAGCACCAAGCCGGCGAGCAGGCCGAGGCTGGTGAACGTCAAATCGAGCGCGATCGTCTTGACGATGTCGGCGGCGACCAGCACTTCGAGGCCGAGCAACAGCGAGCGGCCGATGCGGATCTTGTAGGTTTCGTAGTGCTGTTCGGCCATCCGCCTATAAGCAAACAGGAATGTCGACCAGCCGATGCCGAGGACGATGACCAGGACGCCGAAAATTTCGATTCCGTTGCCGACGAGATGAATCCAGTAACCGACCCCGGCATCGAGATCGTTAAAATGTGCCGCGGCGCCGTTCATGGATACGCCCCCCATGTGCTAGAATAGCTGAAAATAAGGATGCCGGCGCTAGCTAATCGTCGTCCAACGCCAGGCCCTTCACCACGGCACCCTTGCCGAATTTCGCCCGCAGGCGGTCGACCGCGTGCTCGGCTTCGGCGGTGCGGCGCTCAATGAGGTCGGCCATATCATCGCCGGTGGCGTCTTCAAGATGGCTGACGCCGATCCCGATCAGGCGGTAGCGCGTCGTGCCCACCTCGTGTCCGAGCAGATCGCGGCCGGCGGCGAAAATGCGCGCCGCGAGTTGCGTGGGCGCGCCCAACGCCCGCGCCCGTGTGCGAATTTTGAAATCGGCGCTCTTGAGCTTAAGAGTGACCGTCGAGCCGGCAAGTTGCGAAGCTTTCAGCCGCGCCGAAACCCGCTCGGTCAAATTCCACAAATATTGCTCGAGCGGACGGAATTCACTGATGTCCGTGTTAAAGGTGGTTTCCGCCGAAACGCTTTTGGTGTCGCGCTCGGCACTGACGTGGCGCGCGTCGAGCCCGCGCGCCAGCCGCCACAGCCGCGCGCCTTCCTCGCCGTAGCGGCGCATGAGGTCGGTTTCCTCGGCGCGCTGCAGGTCGACGATCAGCCGATAGCCGTCGGCAGCGAGCTTGGCGGCGCTGACGGCGCCGACGCCGTAGATGAAGCCGACCGGCTTGGGCGCCAGAAACGCGGCGGCCTCATCCTGGCCGAGCACGGCAAAGCCGCGCGGCTTGTCCATGTCGGAAGCGATCTTGGCGAGGAACTTGTTGGTCGATAGCCCGATCGAGACGGTGATGCCGAGTTCGCGTTCTACTTGGGTGGCAAAGCGTGCCAGCACTTTGGCCGCGCTCATGCCGTGCAGGCGCTCGGTGCCGGTCAGATCGAGAAACGCCTCATCGATTGACAGCGGCTCGACCAAGGGCGTGAGCGCGAGCATGATGCGGCGCACCTCGCGGCCGACTTTGCTGTATTTCGACATGGTCGGCTTGATCACCACGGCGGCGGGGCAGCGGGCCAGCGCCTCGAACATCGGCATGGCCGAGCGGATGCCGTAAGTGCGAGCGACATAGCAGCAGGCGGCGACCACGCCGCGCTTTCCCCCGCCGACGATCACCGGCTTGTCGGTCAGCGAGGGATCGTCGCGCTTCTCGATGGTGGCGTAGAAGGCGTCGCAATCGACATGGGCGATGGTGAGCCGGTCGAGTTCCTTATGGCGCGCCAGGCGCGCCAGGCGCGGCGAGCCGCAGCCCGGACAGCGCATGGCGGTGTCCGGCGCGTCCGTCAGGCAGTCGCGACAGAAGCTCACGGGGTCTCGCGCTCCCAATGGCCGCCTAACGCGGCATGTGCCTTGGCGAAGTCGGCCGGGGAAATGCCGGTTTCAGAACAAAAAGCCAGAAGAAGTCGCTCATCAGAGGCGAGGTGGTCCATGACGCCGGCGAGGAACCCCTGTTCGTGCGCCGCCTCGCGAATCTCGGCCGGGCCGATGCCGGTCGCGGCGAGAAAGTGCCCGAGCCGCTCGCTATCCCCGGCGATAAAGGTAAGCGCCTGAATTGCCAGCGCTTCCGCGGCTTCCGGAGCCATCGAAAGGGGAGCTTTCCTGGCCACAAATTTGCCTTTCCGTAACAAATCGGCACTACCGTGACCGATCATGCCCGAGCGCGCGGGACCTGGCGACGCCGGGCCTGAGGCGCATTGGGGACAAATGGGGCGGGACTGAATGCCGAAAACCGTCCTGATCGTGGAGGACAACGAGCTGAATATGAAGCTCTTCCACGATCTTCTCGAAGCGCACGGCTACCAGACCGTCGGCACCCGCAACGGAATCGAGGCGCTCGATCTCGCGCGCAAGTACCGGCCGGATCTCATTCTGATGGATATCCAGCTGCCCGAAGTCTCCGGCCTCGAAGTGACCAAATGGCTCAAGGACGATTCCGAACTCAAGGCGATACCGGTCGTGGCGGTCACCGCCTTCGCCATGAAAGGCGACGAGGAGCGCATCCGCGAGGGCGGCTGCGAGGCCTACCTGTCGAAGCCGATTTCGGTCGGCAAATTCATCGAGACCATCCGGCATTTCCTGGGGCCGGCCTGATGGTGCAATCATGACCGCCCGCGTACTTGTCGTCGACGACGTTCCCGCCAATGTGAAGCTTCTGGAGGCGCGGCTGTCGGCGGAGTATTTCGACGTCATCACCGCCCATAACGGGCTGCAGGCTTTGGAGCGCTGCGAGCGCGCCGAATGCGACATCGTGCTGCTCGATGTGATGATGCCGGACATGGACGGCTTCGAAGTCTGCCGCAAGCTCAAATCCAACCCGCTCACCCATCACATTCCGGTGGTCATGGTCACCGCGCTCGACCAGCCCTCGGACCGCGTGCGCGGCCTGGAGGCCGGCGCCGACGATTTCCTCACCAAGCCGGTGACCGACGTCCAGCTGGTGTCGCGCGTGCGTTCGCTGGCGCGGCTAAAGATGGTGACCGACGAGCTGCGCCTGCGCGCGCTCACGTCCAAGGAAATCGGCATCGAAAGCCCGGAGCGCGAAGCGGTGACCGAAACCGGCCGCGACGGTCGCATCCTGATCGTGGACGACCGCGAAAGCTCTTATGAGCGCATCGTCAACACGCTGTCGCCCGAGCATACCGTGGGCGTCGAAACCAATCCGGCCGACGCGTTGTTCAACGCCGCCGAGGGCAATTACGACCTGCTCATCGTGTCATTGGGCCTGAAAGATTTCGACGGACTGCGTCTGTGCAGCCAGGTTCGCTCGCTCGAGCGCACCCGCAACGTCCCGATCCTCGCCGTCGCCGAAGCCGACAACAATGCGCGGCTGGTGCGCGGGCTCGAAATCGGCGTCAACGATTATCTGCTGCGCCCGATCGACAAGAACGAGATGCTGGCGCGCGTGCGCACCCAGATCAAGAAGAAGCGCTACACCGAGCGGCTGCGCGACAACGTGCAGATGAAGATCGAGATGGCGATCACCGACGCGCTCACCGGCCTGTTCAACCGCCGCTACATGGAAACCCATCTGGCGACCCTGGTCGAGCAGGCGGCGGCGCGCGGCAAGCCGATTGCGGTGCTGGTGGTCGACATCGACTATTTCAAGGCGGTCAACGACACCCACGGCCACGACGCCGGCGACGACGTGCTGCGCGAATTCGCGCTGCGCATCCGCAAGGCGATCCGCAACATCGATCTCGCCTGCCGCTACGGCGGCGAGGAATTCGTTATCGTCATGCCGGAAACCGACATGGCGGTGGCCACGATGGTGGCCGAGCGGCTGCGCCGGCGCATCGCGTCGGAGCCGTTTGCGATCCAGCAGGGCGCGCGCGAACTGCCGGTGACGATCTCGATCGGCATCGCCGCGATCGGCGGCGCGGACGACAACGCGGCGGCGATCCTCAAGCGCGCCGACACCGCGCTCTATCGCGCCAAGCGCGACGGCCGCAACCGGGTGGTGCCGGACGCGGCGTAAAACCGCGCAGTTTCAAGACGATCAAGGAAAATTCGGCGCCGCCGCGAGCTGGCACTACGGCCGCACGATGGTCCAACCCTTTTCGCCGAGCTCGATCAGCGTGACGACGCCGGCTTTGACGCGGGTGGCGTTGTCGACCAGCGGCGGCTCCTTGCCCTCGTTGCGGGTCATGGCCTCGAGCGTGTTCTCGCAGGCGTCGAATGAGACGTTCGGCATGCCCTGTTTGAACGATTTGAGCCGCTCCAGCACCGGCGACTTGTCGGCACGCAGCATGTTGAGGCCGGCGTTGAAGGCGACGATCTGAATTTCGACCTCGTCGCCCTTGTCGGAATAGAATTTCGACACGTTGGCGGCGACGTTGAGCACGGCATTCATCTTGGCCGGATCGTTGTCGCTGATCTGCAGCGCCAGCTTGTGCTTTTCCATCGCACCGGCCGGCGCGACGACGAGCGGCACAAGGACAAGGGCGGTGAACAGCGCGCGCATCACTTGATCTTGGATTCTTTGTACTCGACGTGCTTCTTGGCGATCGGATCGTATTTCTTCTTCGCCAGCTTGTCGGTCTGGGTGCGCGAATTCTTGCGCGTCACGTAATAGTGGCCGGTCCCGGCGCTGGAGACGAGCTTGATTTTCAGGCTGGCGGCTTTGGCCATGGCATTTTCCTCACAACGGAACGCTGATTGGCGCGGAACCTAGCGGCAGGGCGGCAAATGTCAAGAAAGCCGCAATTTTTCAACCTTTACAGCAATTCCCGAAAGAACTGCTGCTCGATCATGAAATAAAACGGCACCGGCAAAGCGTGCCCCATGCCGGCGGCGACACGGGCGGCGAGTTCTTCCAGCACCACGCCGGTAATGGTCGGCATGTCCAGCCGTGTCGCTTCCTCGATCGGCACCCAGACCAGTTCGACAAGTTCCGAATCCGGCCCGACCACGCCCTCGATCTTGGACGCGACGGCCGACACATCGGCGGTGAAGAAGCGCGTGTCGAAGCGGCGCGGGCGTCGCGGCGGCGTGATGGCGCGGGCGATGAAATGGATATTGCCGAGGTCGGGATGAACCCTGGCCTTGGCAAACTCGTTCCAGATCTCGCCGGGCACTACCGGCGGCTCTTTGCCTTTGACGCCGAGCAACAGGCCGGTTTCCTCCGCCACCTCGCGCACGGCGGTGAGCGTGAGCGCGCGGGCGAATTGCGGGCCCGGTTTGACGACGCGCTCGGTGAGCTTCTCGGCCATGTCGGGATGAATTTCACTGATGGCGGACATCTCGGCATCGAGCGGCTCGATGCGCCCGCCGGGGAACACGAATTTGCCCGGCATGAATTTGTGCCCCGAATGGCGGCGACCGAGCAGCACTTTCGGCTTGTCGCCGGTGCGGTCGATCAGCATTAGGGTCGCGGCATCGCGCGGCTCGCTGTCCGGGAACGACGTGTCGCGTTCGGTCTTGGTCATGCGCTCGGCCCACACCTTAGCGAGGTCTCGCGTCATCTTGCTTTCCGTTGTTTGCCGCGCGGACGGTAGTGCTGCCGGCGCTGTTCGTGGCGGGGTCGTTGACCCGGTCTGCCGGGCCGTCCCTCGGATAGCAACTCGAAACGCAGCGCGCCAGCAACCGGCGCGGCCTCCACCAATTTGACCGTGACGCGGTCGCCCAGCCGATAGGTTTCGCCCGAGCGTGCGCCAACCATGGCGTGGCCGGATTCGTCATGGCGAAAATATTCGTTACCGATGGTGCGGGCCGGGATGAAGCCGTCGGCGCCGGTGTCGTCTAATTTCACGAACAAGCCGGCGCGATGCACGCCCGAGATGCGGCCTTCGAAGGTGGCGCCGACGCGATCGGCGAGGAAATGCGCGATCAGCCGGTCGTTGGTCTCGCGCTCAGCCAGCATGGCGCGCCGCTCGGCCGCCGAGATCTGCGCAGCGATCTCGGCCAGCGCCGCGGCATCGGCCGCCTCGGGCAGACCGTCGGACCCAAGCTTGAGCGCGCGGATCAGGCCGCGATGCACGATCAAATCCGCGTAACGGCGAATGGGCGAGGTGAAATGCGCGTAGCGCCGCAGGTTAAGGCCGAAGTGGCCGTAGTTCTCCGCGGCGTATTCGGCCTGCGCCTGGGTGCGCAACACCACGTCGTTGACGAGTTGCTCGGCATCATGGCCCTTCACCCGGGCCAGAATTTTGTTGAAGGCTTCCGCCCGCATCGCGCCGCCTTTGACGAAGGGAATGTCGAGCGTGGCGAGGAATTCGCGCAGCGCGTTGACCTTCTCGATGCCGGGCTCGTCGTGGACACGATAGACGAAGGGAGAACGGGCTTTTTCCAGCGTCTCGGCGGCCGCGACATTGGCGAGGATCATGAATTCTTCGATCAGCTTGTTGGCGTCCTGGCGTTCCGGCGTGACCACGCGGTCGACGGTGCCATCGGCCTTGAGCAGGATTTTGCGCTCGGGCAGATCGAGGTCGAGCGGTCCTCGCTCAGCGCGCGCGCGCTTGAGCGCCTCGTAGGCGGCATAAAGCGGCTTGAGCACGGGCGCGAGCAGCGGCCCGGTCGTGTCGTCGGGGCGCCCATCGATGGCGGCTTGCGTCTGCTGGTAGGAGAGTTTCGCCACCGACTTCATCATGATGCGGTGGAAGGTGTGGAAACGCTTACGGCCGTCGGCGCCGATCACCATGCGCACCGCGAGCGCGGCGCGGTCCTCGCGCGGACGCAGCGAGCATAGATCGTTGGAGATGCGCTCCGGCAGCATCGGCACCACGCGATCCGGGAAGTAGACCGAATTGCCGCGCAGCAGCGCCTCATGATCGAGCGCGGAGCCGGGTGTCACATAATGGGCAACGTCGGCGATGGCGACGGTGATAATGAAGCCGCCATGATTGTTGCCCGCGCTATCAGGCTCGGCATGAACGGCGTCGTCGTGATCCTTGGCGTCGGGCGGGTCGATGGTGACGAGCGGCAGTTTGCGCCAGTCCTCGCGGCCGGCGAGGGTCGCGGGCGTCGCGGCGTTTGCCGCGGCCAGGGTATCGCGGCGGAAAACGCTCGGAATTGAATGGGCGTGGATGGCAATGAGGCTGACCGCGCGCTCGCTGGCGAGCGAGCCGAGCCGCTCGACCACGCGCGCGGTCGGCAGGCCTAAGCGCGGCGCGCGGCCGGCTTCGACCGCGACCAGGTCGCCGTCTTCCGCCTGCGCCGTTGCGCCGGAAGGAATGACAAGCTCCTTGCCGAGCATTTTCTTGTCGACCGGCTCCAGCCTTCCACCGCCGTTCGGGTTTTTGCGAAAAATCCCCAGCACGCGCTGCTTGGGATGATCAATGATCTTGATGACGCGGCCGCTATGGCGAATGCCGTGGTCTTCGTCCGTCTCCTCCACATGCAACAGCACGCGGTCGCCGATGCCGGCGGCCTCGCCGGGCCGCGCCTTGCGCGGAGTGTGGATGCGAATCTTCGGCGCCGGTCCGTGCGCCTCCTCGTCCCATTCGTCGGGCGTCGCGATGAGATCGCCGTCGCTATCGCGCGCGGTGACGTCGGCAAAGACGGTTTGGGGCAGGGTGCCGGGGTGATGCAGTTTCTTGCGGCGCTTCTCGACCGCGCCGTCGTCGGAAAGCTCGCGCAAAATGCGCTTGAGCTCGGCGCGCATGGCATTCTTGAGCCCGAAGGCGCGGGCGATCTCGCGGGTGCCGACTTTGCCGGGCCGTTTGCCGATGAAGGCGAGAATGTCAGCCTTGGAGGGGAGGGAGGGTGTTCGTCTGGTTTGCTTGTTCAAAATAAAGTTCCTGCGCCATGCACATGATCCCGAAAAGTGGGTACCGGTTTTCGGAAAGGATCATGCGCCAAAAAGGCGCTGATGAGAGTGAATGTAATGATCGAAATGCAGCTTCGCTAGCTACTCGGCGGCGGTGGCCTTGATGCGGCGCACGGGCTTTGCCTTGGCGGCGGCCGCGGCCGGTTTCTTGGGCTTGGCGGCGGGTTTGACCGCGGCTTTGCCGGAGGCGGTCTTGCGGCCGGCGGCTCTGCGGCCTTTGGGCGAATTGCCCATGGCGGCGGCACGCGCATCGAGCAGCACGACGGCTTCGTCGAGCGTCACCGTGTCGGGCGTCTTGTCGCCGGTGAGCGTGGCGTTGACGCCGTTGTGGCTGACGTAAGGCCCGAAGCGGCCATTCTTGACGACAATAGGCCCGCCCTTGTCGGGATGCTCGCCCAGCGTCTTGCCCGGATCGGCGCCGAAGCGCCGGCCCTTCTTCGGGTTGGCGATCTTGTCGGCAATGAGATGCATGGCGCGGTTGAGGCCGACGGTAAGAACGTCGTCGCCTTCTTCCAGGCTCGCATAGACCTTGCCGTGCTTGACGTAAGGTCCGAAGCGTCCGACGCTGGCCATGATCGGCTCGCCGTCTTCCGGCGACTTGCCGACTTCGCGCGGCAACGCCAGCAGCGCCAGCGCCTTGTCGAGATCGACATCCTCGGGCGCCACCCCTTTCGGCAGACTGGCGCGCTTGGGTTTTTCAGGCGTGGGCGCGTTGGGATCTTTCTTCTCACCCTTTTTCCGCTTGGGCGCCTTGATCTCTTCGCCGAGCTGCAAATAGGTCCCGAACCGTCCGCCGCGGATGGTCACGTCGAGGCCGCTGACCGGGTCGATGCCGAGCACTTTGGTGGGCTGGCTGCCGTTGGCGCCCGGCGTCATCTGCCGGGTGAAGGCGCATTCCGGATAATTCGAGCAGCCGATGAAGGCGCCGAAGCGTCCGACTTTGAGCGAGAGCTTGCCGGTGCTACCACAACTACAGTGGATTGCGAGTTCAGGGATAACACCCTTTGGATGATGAGGACAATAATAAATGCCATCCAGTTGCACCTGCAGCCGTGTCAATTCGTTAGTGAGGTATTGATGCATACGTCCAGATCGGCTTCTGTAAAGTATCCGCGTGCAATACCGGCCTGATTGGTAATTACTACCAGACAAAAATCCGCCTCCTGGTAGTATTCGTAATGGAGCGTCAATCCCTTCATAAAGAAGCAAATCCTCGGGCCGCGCCGGATAATGGCGTGGATACACCAGTGTCCCATCGCGGTCGAGGAATACAGCCTTCTTTACCATCCTACATTCCTTTATTTCTGCTACAAGTTTCATCTATATAATAACTAAGTCAATGGAATAACACAAGTGAACAATGGAGAAAATCGAGAAAAAATTGTTTTTCTAGGTTTTTCTTAACTCATTGATGCGTCAGGGTGCTGTACCGCGTTATGATTTTGTCTTTCAAGCGAGCAACCGTAAAGAACGGCGCCAGTTACTTATCAAGTGCACAAAGAGTTGAGGGAAAAAGTTTCAGTTCATCAATGAGGCGACCGCAAGCAGCATCGCCCTGGAAAACGCGCTGCATCAATGTGCCGAACTCAAAATTTGCATACCAGCCTTCAGTAAGAAGGCAATCAATGCTACAATAAAATGAACGCAATGAATGTGATGACTTCTCAGGAGGTACAAGAGGATGCCAGGCTTCCAGGCTTCGACAGACTGATCATTATTGGTGGAGGAGTGATTCGGGTGTAGTATTGCCTATTATTTGCGGAAAGCGGGAGTGGAAGTAATTGTTTTTGAGCAAGGCGAGATTGGAGCGCAGGCGTCGAGCGCGGCGGCTGGTCTGTTAGCTCCGTTGGGGTCGCTCTCTGGCATGCCCTTTGCCGATCTGCTACTCGCTAGCTGGTCAATGTTTCCCACGCTCATGGCAGAACTTGAGGATGTAAGCGGTATCCTGCGCCCTGCTCATGGGCTTAATCCGGCGCGGGCCGCGCTGATCGCGCGCCCGTTTACCGGCACGCCGGGAAATTTCCGGCGCACCGAGCGCCGCCATGACTACGCCGTGGAACCGCCGCGTCCCATGCTGCTCGATGTGCTTTCGGAGCGAAAAGTCCCGATCTTTGGCGTGGGAAAAATTCACGACATTTATAATGGCCGCGGCGTGGGGGATTACGAGACCACGAAAGATAATGACGACGGCATGGCGAAGCTCACTGAATCTTCGTCTCGGCAATCGCGCGGATTGATTTTCGCCACCTTGTCGATTTCGACATGCTGACGGCATCGCAAGGACGTAGGCTTCGCCGGTTGCTCGAGCAATTGACGCGCTGCTTGGCCCGTTCCTTGCTTCTCTACGCGATCCGACCTGCGCCGATCACCGCCGATCACGGTTGCGATCCCGATCCCGTGAATCCGACCACGGATCATTCGCGCGAATACGTCCCCATCCTCGCATATAGCCCGGGCGCGCGCGGCGGCGCCAATCTGGGCATCCGCTCCACGCTCGCCGACATGGGGCAAACCGTGGCCGAAAATTTCGGCGCGTCGCTGCCACACGGCGCCAGCTTCCTCGAAGCCATCAAGTAGATCCGCCATACCAATAGAGTCTCCAGCAGCACCAACCTCTCAATAATTCCTGCATCCAGATATAGATGTATATGCATTTATCTTACATGAGCAAATCACTCTTGCCACGCTGCCTTGTTTCTGGCAGCCTCCGCCAAGGCTCGGGGCGCTCACGCAGGTTTATGAGCAGGCGCTGCGCCCTCTGGGACTTTGCGGCACCCAGTTCACTGTCCTTTAGGCGCTTCGCTTGCTGGAGAGGTTCCCCAGGGCGAGCTCGGCCGCATTCTGGCGATGGACAGCACCACCTCACGCGTACTCTCGAAATGATGCGCCGGAGGGGCTGGATAGCGACGCGCTACGGCAAGGACAGGCGCGACGATGGCTCAGTCTTGCTAAAACTGGCGAAGCGGAATTCAAGCGCGCATTGCCTCACTGGGAAAAGGTGCAATCGCGGTCGCGCCGCCGCTTCGGAAACAAGCGCTGGAACAATTTCATGAACTTCACCAACCAAGTGACGAATGAGGTCACAGAATAAGGAGACTTGCCATGGACAACGCAAAGTATGGAAAGCTCGCCGCCGGGCTGATTGCCGCCTGGTTCGTTTTTACGCTTGTTGCCTCGGGCCTGCACGTGTTCAGGAGCGATTTAGGCGTCCGGCGTTCTTTTCGCCCTAGCGGGGCTCACACCCATCGCGGTATTCGCGGTTTGGTCTGCTGCCTCGAAAGGATTTCGGCAGTTCACGGAATCTCTCGATCCAAGTATTCTCACGCTTGTGCAGTCTTGGAGGATGTCGGCTTCGCTTTTCTTGTTCTGTACGTTATGCCATCCTGCCGCGCGTTTTTGCGCTGTCCCGGGTTGGGGCGATGTCTTCATTGGAGCGACCGCGCCCTTCGTTGCGCTGCGGCTCGCCAATCCCGAGCACCGCAGAAGCTTTATCTTGTGGCAAGTGCTCGGAATTCTGGATTCGTGTTGGCGGTCACATTCGCCGCGACTGCAATGCTGATTGACCCGCACGGCATTGCGCCCACTGCTCTCACCGTTCTGCCTCTCAGCCTGATTCCAACTTTCGGCGTGCCGCTGCTCTTGATTTTGCACATCATCAGCATCGGACAAGCCCGGCGTTGGCCCGCGCAGGCGCACTCGCGCGTTGGCGAGCGTGTGCCCTCTCGCGCCGCGTAAATTGGGGCGCGGTCACGCAGCGGCGTCATCTGTCTGCCCTGACGAAGGAAGGGCAGCGGAACGTCCCGACGTTCTAATCTTTGCCGGAGATCGGTTCCTTCCGATCTCCGGCTCCGGGACGCGCAGGTGAGACGCGCCCTCTTGCGCCCCCGAAACTGTTGCGGAAAATCTCTTGGATCCCACAGATATAGGACCAGGTGCCCGCGCACGTCGCTTGCTTGCATGCTGATCTCATTCGCGCCTACCACGCTTCGCCTCCTTTCTTACAGAGAGTCACCGATTGACTAGCCGAACGCCCTGCTTCAACGTTGCTATGATGTGACCAACACCAGGGAGCGACTTATGCCGGAAACAGAATTGCCTGGAATCAAGATAGCCATACTGGCGACGGATGGTTTCGAGGAATCAGAATTGATGCAGCCGCGCGCTGCCTTGGAAGAAGCCGGCGCGAAAACCATACTTATTTCCCCCAAAGACAACCAAATTCAAGGAATGAACACCACGACAAGTCGAAAAAGGTCGACGTGGATCTGCCGCTTGCCGAAGCGGACGCGGGCGATTACGACGCAGTGCTTTTGCCGGGTGGCGCGCTGAACGCCGACGCTTTGCGAGTCGAAAAGGCGGCCCAGGAATTTGTTCGCGAAATCGACCGCGCAAAAAAGCCCATAGCCGTCATTTGCCACGGGTCGTGGCTGCTGGTCTCCACCGGGCTCGTGAAAGGCAGAACCCGTACCAGCTACCACACTATCGAGGACGACATTCGCAACGCAGCGGAACTGGAAGGATGAAGAAGTGGTCCGCGATGCCAATTGGGTGTCCAAGACCGTGAGCCTTCGGATATTCCCGCATTCAATCGCGAAATGCCTGCTCTTCCGCGCAAGCCAAATCAAAAGCCAAAACCGCCTTAAGAGTGCCCTCTTCCAGAAAAAGTCCACAGGCGCTCACGATTGACTGCTTCCGCTCATCTGCTAATTTGGAAAAGTGCGGGTAGAAGAGACCAATTTCGGCGCAGTAGCAAGAGGGCTGGCGATGAGCGGAGCAGTTCCGTCCGAGCCGGCCTCGTGCTCCGGGTGCTCGTCACTCCTAAATCCTGTACCTTTATCGCCGGTTCACCCGCGCGAGCCATCTGCCCCTCGAGCAACTCGACACGGGCCACCAACCAGGGCCGGCTGATCGTCACAACAGGCGAGTAGAACGTGACGCAACCCGCAGAAAACAAAGGCACTGCGACCATGTCTACTCGACACTGTGCGCGATACCCCCGTTTTCTCGGTCGCCTACGCGGCAAGCAAAACGGCCCGATGACGCCCGCACGGCGAATGCACATACATCCCACTCCCATTAATACAGCGAGTA
>CAVPFZ010000013.1:0-64469 GCA_963703875.1 uncultured Alphaproteobacteria bacterium | reverse complement strand
AAGGTCCGCAATCCGGGAAAGTCGCCCGCGGAGCCGGGATCCTGATGCTGGCCCGGGAGATCCCGGCCCAGTCACGGCGGCCGGCGTACCCGGCCCGGGCCCCGCCCCGCTACGCTGTCGCGTGCGAGCCGCGCCCGGCCCGGCCGTGGCGGCCATGTCCCGCCCTTGATAGAACGTACCCGGCTGGCCCGCATTCCAGGGGGCCGGGCGCGGACGAGGCGGGGTTTCCCGCCACAATATGTACCAGCGGTGGCAGTCCCGCCCGGCGCGGCGGTGGCTGCCCGCCCCGGTGGTGGGAAACCGGTGGGAGGAACCGGTGGACGAGGAGAGGAGCGGCGCTCATGACGGACCAGGTGGGGAGGCCTCAGGTCCGGCGCCGGGACGGTTGAGGGCACCCGCAGCGACATCGCCCCCGCCAGCCCCGGCCACTACGAGCCGTTCCACGGGCGCCCGGTGTCCTGGGTCGCCGTCAGCATCATCATGGTGGGCTTCCTGGTCGGCGGCCTGGCCCTCGTCTTCGGCCCGACCTGGTGGCTGTTCTGGACCGGCCTGGGCCTGGCCGTGGTCGGCGGCCTGCTCGCCGCGTCCACCAACATCTTCGAGGACTGGTACTAAACCGCCCCGGGACCATCGGGGCATCGGCCAGGGCAGCTGGGCTCGGGTGAGGCCCCGCCCGGGCCGGCGCGCCGGTGAAAAGGACCGCCGCTCCCGGCCGGTCCCGCACCCGCCGGAATGTCGGTGCCCCCCGTTAGGCTGCACGTCTTGTGGCGACCCTTGTCCTACCAGCCCCCCAGCTGTCCCTGTCGGCCGACGAGGCGCGGCTGCTCACGCTGCGCGCGCAGGGCTTCCTGGGCGCCGGCGGCCGCCGCGGCGGCGTGCCCGCCATGCTGCGCAGGCTGGGCGCGGTGCAGCTGGACACCATCAGCGTGCTGGCCCGCTCCCACGAGCTGGTCGCCTACGCGCGGCTCGGCCCGGTGCCGCGGGACCGGATCGAGCGCGCCTACTGGCACCCGCGCCAGCCGGCGGCCTTCGAGTACTGGTCGCACGCGGCCTGCATCCTGCCCCTGGAGGAGTGGCCCTGGTACGCGTTCCGCCGCCGCGCGCTGCGCGCCCGGGGCAAGCGCTGGCATCAGAGCCACGAGCGGACCTGCGCCGAGGTGCTGGCCCGGCTGCGCGCCGAGGGCCCGCTCAACGCCACCCAGCTCGGCGGGGCCAAGGCGGGCGGTCCCTGGTGGGACTGGTCGGAGACGAAGATCGCCGTGGAGTGGCTGCTGGACGTGGGCGAGGTGATCTGTGTCCGGCGGGACGGCTGGCGGCGCGTGTACGACCTGCCCGGAGCGGGTCCTGCCCGCCGGGCTGCTGGACCGCGACCCGGGCGACGCGGAATGCCTGGCCCGGCTGGCCGGGGTGGCGGCCCGGGCGCTGGGCGTGGTCACCCGCGCGGACCTGATCGACTACCACCGGCTGCGCGAGCTGACCGACGGCCAGGCCGGGCACGCGGAACTCGCCGGGGAGTCTGCGCTGGCCGCCGGCCTGACCCCGGTCGAGATCGAGGTGGCCGCCCGGCCGGGAACGGGCCGGAGGGCCGGGAGCACCAGGGCCGGGAGCACCGTGGTGCCGGGCTGGGCCGATCCGGCGGCGCTGGCCGAGGCGCCGCGCGGGCGGCACCGGGTCACCCTGCTGTCCCCGTTCGACTCGCTGCTCTGGGACCGCAAGCGCACCAGGCGGATGTTCGGCTTCGAGCACACCCTGGAGGCCTACGTGCCCCGGGCCAAGCGGGTGCACGGCTACTACGCGATGCCGCTGCTGGCCGGGGGCCGCCTGGTCGGCCGGGCCGATCCGGTCCGCCAGGGCCAGACCCTGGTCGCCCGGCAGCTCTCGCTGGACTCCGCCGCCGCCGTCGCGCCGATGGCCCGGGCGCTGCGCGAGGCGGCCGAATGGGTGGGTTGCTCCGCGGTTGAGATCGGCCAGGTCAACCGGCCGGACCTGGTGCCGCGCCTGCGCCGGGCCATCTCGGATGGGCCCCTCGCTGACGGGGACCAGCCGTGAAGCGCTGGCGCGGCGCGGTCCGGGCCGGCTGACCCACCGTCATTCCATCGGCTGGTGCGCCATGGCGGCCGGTTCCCGGCCCGCGAGCAGCCAGCCGGCCACGGCGGCGGCGAGCGGCATGCCCACCAGGATGAGCAGCAGGCTGGTGGTGGGCACGCTGGTCAGCTCGGAGAGGCCGTCGAGCTTGTTATCCCAGGAGTAGCCGATGGCAGCGGCATAGGCCGCCACCGTGCCGAGCACCGCGCCGGCCAGGCCGAGGGCACCCGCCGTGACCGCGGTCAGGGTGCGGCGGGTCCAGCCGCTGGCCCCGGTCGCGGCCAGGGTGCGCAGGTCGCCAGCGGTTTCGCTGCGGATGAGGCCGAGCGTCATGGCCAGGATGCCCAGCGCGAGCACGATGCCGAACACGGTGGCCCAGTCGATGATCACCGCCACCGACGGGATGCTGTTCTTGGTTTCGATGGTCAGCCCGGCCGCGGCCGCGGTGTGCCTGGCGTTGGTGATCTGCGCCGGCGGTGGGCGGGTTCGGCGTCTGGATGAGCCAGCCGTCCGCCGCGATGCTGGAGCGCAGGCCGAGCGTGCTGATGGCGTGCTCGGTGATCACGGTGTTGGGCGCCGACGTGCCGGACGGGAGCGCGCTGACCTCCTGGATCACCGGGTTGGCCAGGCACTGGTCTTCGGGCAGGGGAATGACTGCTGGCCGCTGCCTGGGCCGCCGCCGCTGCCTGGGCCGCGCCGGCGCTGGGGTGCCTTTGCGGGTGAACAGGAGCTGCATCTTGGTGAGGCCGGACAGCCCGGGCCGCATGCTGAGAATGTCGGCGCTGGGGCTCGACCTGCGAAGCACTGATGCCAAAGGCCCGGAGCAGCTGCGGGGTGGCGACGTAGACCGTCCCGCTCCAGCTGCGCCCGGACGCAGCGTGCTGCAGCGACGCATTGGCCGACTCGAGTTCGACGACGTCGTGCGAGCCGAGCGCGGCCGCGATGCCGTGCGCGGCCTTCGCCATCGACGCCAGCTTGCTCCCGGTCACCGGCCCGCTGGGCCCGCCCGGGCCGCCGCCCTGCCCGTTGGGCGTGTAGACGATGAGCTGATCCGACGCCACGTTGGGGCCCGCGTAGTCGAGGACGTTGCCGAACCGCTGCGCGGACAGCACGCTGACCAGCACGGCGATCAGCACGCCCAGGCTGATGGCGGCCAGGGCCGACCCCGATCTGGCCCGGTACCGGGCCAGATCGCGCACGGCCAGCCGGGTCGCGATCGGGGCCCGGCCGCCCAGCCTGGCCAGCAGCGCGAGGAACGCCGGGGCCAGCAGGATCACCGCCGCGATCAGCGCGACGAAGCCGAGGACCAGCTCGAGCGCTCCGCCGCCGTTGCCGTTGCCGATGCCGGTGTACAGCGAACAGGGCAAGGCGGCGGCCAGCATGACCAGGCCGGGCAGCGCGGAGCGGTGCACCTGCTTCGGCGGCGCGGGCCGCCCGGACAGGGCGGTCACGACCGGGATCCTGGTGATCGACCGGGCCGGCCGGGAAGCAGCGATAAAGGTGGCGGTGCCATAGCCGGCATTAGCCGCCGGGGGCGTGTCGGTGGCCACCGCCGCCCCCACGATGGTGGCCGCCACCGCGACGGTGACCAGCCCGAGGACCAGCAGCTGCTGGCGCCACTCACGGCGCAGCAGCCGCCAGGCCCAGCGGATGACCGCGCGCCGGGCGGGAACGCCCCCGTTACCTGTTGTTCCCGCCTGTGCGGGGCGTTCCAGCAGCCCCGTGCTCATGGAGTCTGGCCCGGCGTGAGCAGGGACTCGGGGCCGGGCAGCGGGGCGGTCTGGTCGACGACGCGGCCGTCCCGCAGGAACACCACCCGGTCCGCCCAGGACGCCAGCTGGGCGTCGTGGGTCACCACCACGGCGGCCACCCCGCGCTTGCACGCCTCGTGGATCAGCCGCATGACCGCTTCCGCGTTCACCGAGTCCAGCGCGCCAGACGGCTCGTCGGCCAGCAGCAGGCGGCGGTCCCCCACCACCGCGCGGGCGATCGCGACCCGCTGGCGCTCACCACCGGACAGCTCGCTGGGGAACCGGGACGCCCTGTCCCGCCAGGCCGAGGCCGTCCAGCGCCGCTCGGCCGCCCTCGCGCCTTGCGGGCGCCCATGCCGTCCAGCTCCAGCGGCAGGGCCACGTTCTCGGCCACGGTCAGCCCGGGCAGCAGGTTGAAGTCCTGGAACACGTACCCGACCGTGCGCCGCCGCAGCCGCGCCTTGTCGTTGCGCGACATCCTGGACAGCGGCGCCCCGCCGATCAGCACCTCCCCGGTGCTGGGCTCCTCCAGGCTGCCCGGCGATCGTCAGCAGCGTGGACTTGCCCGAGCCGCTCGGGCCCATCACCGCCACCATCCCGCCCGCCTCGACGGCCAGGTCCACCCGGCGGAGGGCCTCCACCCGGCCGGCCCCTGCCCGTAGTCCTTGGACACGTCCCTCAGTTCCAGCACGGTCATTGCCCCGTCTCCCGTTCGCAGGTCGGGCATGCGCTGCTCATGGCCGGGTCCCCACCCGCCGCCGCAGCCTGGGCAGCGGCCACGGACGCGGGCTGGGGCGGGTCGGCGGCGGCGCGCTTGAGCCGCCCGTCGGCCGCATCCAGCCACCGGATCACCGCGTCGAGCCGGAAGAGCTCGGCGTCGACCACCAGGCCCAGGCCCAGATCGGACTCGGCCTCGGCCTCCTTGATGCGGGTCCACTGCTGCATCAGCTCCACCAGGTAGCGCCGGTGGACCTGGATCACCTCGTGCACGTCGGTGCCCGGGACCCGCAGGGCCACCAGCACCTTCATCACCAGCTCGTCGCGCGGCGGCGAGGCCAGGTCCGGCGGCGTGCGCAGCCACCCGGCCAGCTCCGCGGCCCCGTCGGAGGTGATCCGGAACCCCTTCTGCGGGCCGTCGTCGCCGTCACCGTCCGACTCGACCAGGCCGTCCCGTTCAAGCCGCTGCAGCGTGGTGTAGACCTGGCCGACGTTGAGCGGCCAGACCTCCCCCGTCCGCGCCTCGAACTCCTCGCCGCAGTTGCAGCCCGTACTTGGGCCCCTCGCTCAGCAGCGCCAGCAGGGCGTGCCGGACGCTCACGGTGTCCCGCCATTCGGTAGCATGCTGAGAATAATACTGGGTATACACGGCGCCGCCAAGAGGTTTGGCGGCACCACTCGAAGGCTTTACCCCATCGTTGCGGACGGGCTGCCCAGCCAGGCCGGTATCACGGCGGCCCGCGGAACCGGCGCGGGCGAGCCGGGCCGCCCGGCCCGGTCAGCTGAACTCGATCAGCTTCTCCCGGACGGCGATCATCACCGCTTCCATGCGCGAGTGGATCTGGAGTTTCTCCAGGATGTTCCGCACGTGGTTCTTGACCGTGTTCTCCGAGATGAACAGTTCCTTGGCGATGTCCCGGTTGTTCATGCCCTTGGCCACCAGCTTCAGGACCTGCATCTCCCGGTCGGTGAGCTTGGGCGCCGGGACCTGCTGCTCGGGCTGCTCATCCCCGTCCCGCTTGGCCAGCGCCGCGAACTCGGTGAGCAGCTTGGCGGCCATCGACGGGTTGATCAGTGACTGGCCGCCGTGCACGGCGCGGACCACGTCCGCGACCTCGTCCAGCGGGATGTCCTTGAGCAGGTAGCCGCTGGCCCCGGCGCGGATGGCCTCGAAGAGGTCCTCTTCCTCGTCACTGATCGTCAGCATGACGATCTTCGAGCTGGGAGCCACTTCCTTCATCGCCCGGCAGGCCTCGATGCCGCTGCTCCGGGCATCCGGATGTCCATCAGGACGACGTCGGGCAGCGACTCGCCCGCCTTCTCCACCGCCTCGGTGCCGTCGCTCGCCTCACCGACCAGCTCGATGTCGTCCTCGGCGGCGAGGACCATCTCCAGTCCGCGGCGGAACAGCGCGTGATCATCCACGATCAGGGCGCGGATCGGATCGGACCTCGGGGAATCCGCTGAACCGGCGCTGGCCTGGAGATCTGTGCCTGCCCCGGGAACTGTGGTTACCGCGGGATCTCCGCCCATGGCGCCTCCTCTCTGACCCTGCGTCCAGGCATGCTGCTCGGGTACTGCCGCGCCTGGGGAACTCGCGCCGGTGCTTTCCGGTACCGCTGCCGGCCGGACCCGTGCTGCGTGGCGCCCCCACTGCGGCCAGTGGTCAAACTCTGGCGCAGCGGGGGCACGCGCGCAAACCGGGGCTCGCCAACCCGGCATTTCGGCGGGCTGCCCACGGCAAAGCAGCCTCACCAGCACATCGCTTCCCTGCTGCCTCCCGGTTCAATCGACCGGCACTTGCCGGGCGGTCGTGGAGACTGGCCGGTGCAGCACTTCTTCGACCAGCCGGATCACCCCGTAGTGGTAACCCCGCCTGCGGTAGACCACGCTCGGCAGGTGGCATGTCTCGTCCCGGAACAAGAAGAAGTCGTGACCGACCAGTTCCATCTCGAGCAGCGCGCGGTCGATGGTCATCGGCGTCGCGGAGTGGAATTTCTCCCGGACCACGAGCGGGCCGTTCCCCTCCATCGCGATAGGCACGACCCCGTCCAGCTGGAGCTCGGTGTCCGGCCAGTCGGCGTCCCCGCCCTGGGCAGCCTCCGCCGTCGGCCGCCGCGGTCCGGGCCCGGCGCCGCGGCCCGGGGGTCGGCCGTGCCGCCGCCGGGGCTCGCGCCAGGGCCTCCACCGGCAGTCGCGGGCCCGGCGGCTGCGCGGCATCTCCACCGGCCGGGACGTGGCCGGTGTTCCGCGCCTTACGCCGGTCACCGGCCCGGCGCATGTGCGTCTCCAGCTTGGCCAGCGCCCGGTCCAGGGCCATGAAGCGATCATCGGCGGCTGCCTCCGCCCGGATCACCGGGCCCCGTGAGTAAAGCGTCAGTTCGACGCGTTCCCGCTGGGCGGACTGGCGCGGATTACGTTCCAGGGTTACTTCCACATCGATGCTGATGGTCTTCTGGTCGAGCTTCACGAGCTTGTCCAGCTTGGCCGTGCGTACTCGCGGAAGCGCTCCTGCACACTGTTCGCCGACCACGGAAGATGATGTCCACGTGGGAAACCCCCTTCGACCGTCTCGTGTGGAATGACACCCGCCCGGCCGACCTGGTCTTCGTCCCCACATCCGCCTGCTGAGGGTTCGCGGCCTATTGCCACTACCGCCCTTCTCCGGTCCGGAGACATCTGATCTCCCGGGGGGGCAGGACTTACCTCTAGCCGCACCGTGATCGGTCAACGACAAGTCGCCTTACGTGGGCCGTTTCGCCTGCGGCTGGCATCGGCTTGCCTAGCCGGGCTCCCCCTGGGCGGGAACCCTGCACGGCGCAACCACGGACCCGGGCGGGTGCCATAGACCGACGCTAGCCTGCCCGGGCCCAGATGTCAGGGCCCGGAGTGTCTTCTTCGACACGCCCGGCACCTGGGCGGATGCCGCACCGGGACCAAGGTGGCAACGTGGAGATACTGCCCGGGTCGATCCGGGCGCCCGTCAGCCCGGGCAGGTCACCGCGCTGCCCTCGGCGAACTGGTTCCACAGCTCGCCGAGCCCCACGGACTTAGCCAGGTGCCCGCTCTGCAGGCCGACGAAGAGGTTGTTATTCGGGCCTGCCGCGGCGATGGACGCCATATCCGGCTCGTTGCCCTGGTAGGAGGACCGGTCTCCGTCTACCGGCACCTCCTCCAGCTGGGGCCCGGAGGCCGCCTGGTTCACGACCAGCAGATGGTCCGCGTCGTACCAGCTCAGCGCGCTGGGCTGGGTCAGGTCCGCGCCGACTGGCCCGGCGCTGGACAGCATCACCTGCTGTGCGCTGGTTTTCACGACGGCGGCGAGCAGCACCTCCGGAGCCAGGCCGCTGCGTGGTGCGGACCTTGGCGATCATGGCCACCCGCACGCCGTCCCGGGCGACGCGCAGCGCGGTGACGGACCGGATGTGCGCTGGCAGCCCGACCGTGACCGGGCTGCCCCCGGACGCCCGCAGCACCCACACCCTGGGCTTACCGCCGACGAGCCCGCGACCCACAGGTTGTCCTGGCTGTCCCAGCTCACCGAGGTGATCGTCACGCCGCTCATCCGGGTCTGCAAGGCCCGCGCTGACGAACTGGCGCGCGGCTTCGCCGCCGCGAACAGGGAACTCGTGTAGAGCGTCGTGGCCGACTGCCCGATGCCGGCCAGGTAGCGCTGATCCTGGGACACGGCCATGCTGGACAGCGGGACCTGCCGGTGCCGGCCTGACCCGGCACCGGGCTGCTGCTGCCGTCGTGGCCGCGCAGCAGGCGCGCGGCGCCCGAGCTGGCCAGGAAATACAGGTTCTCGCGCTGCGGCGGCTCGAGGGCGGGCTGCGGATAGGTGCCGCGGGTCAGCACGGCGCTCCCGACGCCCGGCGGTGTCCACACCTTGCCGTTGATCTCTAGCTTGACCGCCTGGATAGACGCGGAGCCGTAAGACGAGCTGGTCAGCGTCCAGACCAGCTGGGACGCCATCTGGCCCAGCGCCGTGGCGCTGGTCGCGGACTTGGGCAGCCGCAGATCGACGACCGCGGTCTTGCTGCCCGGCAGGATCTCGACCGGGCGGCCCGGCGTGGCTGCGGGCGGAAACGCGGACAGCACCGCGCCCTTCAGCCATCCCTGCGGGCTGATCAGCAGGGCCCGGACCAGGTCGGCGGCCGGATCTTCCGAGTTGACCGGCACGAAGACCGGGTCGGGCACCAGGCCCTGGCCCGCCGGATTCAGGTAGTAGAGGTTGCGTGGATGGAAGGCCAGCTGGAACAGGTCCTTGGTGAGCATCAGCACGTGGGAGGGCTGGTCTACGCCCGAGGAGGCCTGCGTGTCTCCCGGGCCGGGGGCAGGGTGGCGATGCGCCACTGGTGGTCCACCCGTTGCAGGGTGAATTCCTGGTTCAGCTGGCGCTGGCCGGTTTCCGCGGGAAGGTACTGGCCGCTGGTGCTGACGTTGCCCAGTTCCTGGGCACTGATCTCCACCACCGCCGTGTTCTGCGAGCCAAACGGCGTGCGGGCGGGCGTGGCCGTGGGCGGCCCGGCGATGACGGTGACCGCGGGGCCGGGCCCCGGCTGCCAGGACCGGCTCGCCGCCCTGGTCAGGTACTGCCGGGCAATCCCGTGATCGTTAGCAAAATCCGCGCTGGCCAGCAGAAAGCCCTGCGACTATCTGGGACGGGCTCGAGCCGGGGGTGGGCCCGTTCATGATGTACCCGCAGCAGTTCGACCCCGGCTGCTCGCCACCATTGCCCGCAGGCAGCACCGTGTGCTGGAGCAGCCCGCTGGTCGGCACGTCCGCGCAGCCGGCCGCCAGGGTCACGGCCGCCAGCGCGATCAGGAGCCAGCGCGCCATGGGCCGGTTAGCGCCACTGCCCGCGCCCGCGCCGCCCGGGCCGTCCGGCTGGGTCCGGGTTCGGTTCCGCGGTGTTCTGGATGCCCGTGTTCTGGATGCGCCGTGTCCTGGATCGCCGTGTTAGGATGGCCGCGTGCTGGGTTCCGGTGAACGCGGTACCCGCGAACCCGTTGCCCGGCAGCCGGCGCCGGCCAGCCCGGGGCCCGGCGGGACCGGGCTCACCCGCAGCGGCAGCGGCGCGTGGATGAGTTCCGGGCCCGGCTCGGCCTCATCCGGCCCCAGCGGCAGGGGCGAGCCGGCCAGCTCTTCCCCGGCCGTCCGGGGGACGGTGAGCCGGAAGACCGAGCCCTTCCCGCATTCCCCCCAGGCCTGCAGCCAGCCGTTGTGCAGCCGGGCGTCCTCGAGCGCGATGGCCAGCCCCAGCCCGGTGCCGCCGGTCGTGCGGGCCCGGGCGGGGTCCGCCCGCCAGAAGCGGTCGAACACCAGCTGTGCCTCGGCGGCCCCGAAGCCCACGCCATGATCGCGGACTGCCACGGCCACCGCGTCCCGGTCGCCCGCCACCGTGACCACCACATCCCGGCCCTCGCCGTGCTCGACCGCGTTGTCCAGCAGGTTACGCAGGATGCGCTCGACGCGGCGCCGGTCCACCTCGGCGACGCAGGGCTCGGGGGGCAGCCGGAAATCGATCCGGGTCCCCCGCCGGGCCGCGAGCTGCTCGGCGTCCGCCGCGGCCCGCCGGACCAGGTCGCACACGTCGGCGGACTCCGCGTCCAGCGTCGCGGCGTTCGCGTCGTAGCGGCTGATCTCGAGCAGGTCGCCGAGCAGTGACTCGAACCGCTCCAGCTGGCCTTCCAGCAGCTCCGCGGAGCGGGACGCGGCCGGCATCAGCTGCTCCCGGGCGGCGAACAGCACATCGGCCGCGATCCTGATCGTGGTGAGCGGGGTGCGCAGCTCGTGCGAGACGTCGGAGACGAACTGCCGCTGCACCTTCGACAGTTCTTCCAGCTCGCGCAGCTTCTCCTGGAGGCTGGCCCCCATGTCGTTGAACGAGCGGGCCAGGGCGGCCAGATCGTCGGTGCCGCGGACCGGCATCCGCTCGTCCAGCTGGCCGTCGGACAGCCGCTGGGCCGCGGCGGCCGCATCCCGGATGGGGACCACCACCCAGCGGGTGACCAGCGACACGATGCCGACCAGCAGCAGGACCAGGACCAGCCCGCCGAACAGCATGGCGTGCTGCACCAGGCCCAGCGTGGCCTGCTGCTGATCCAGCGGGAAGAGGTAGTAGAGCTGGTCATGCGTGCCGATCACGCCGCCGATGGCCAGGCCGGGGCCGGACGGCGCGGCCGTGCAGGTACCACATGCGGGTCGGGGTGGACCAGAGCTTCGTCGGTCCGGCCGCGCTGCTGCTCATCGTCACCTTCTGGATCGCCCGCGCGGGACGCTGCGCCAGCTGAGCTCCTGGTTCCCGAACGTGCCCCCGAAGCGGAATTCCCCGACGGTGGCTGGGCCAGGATGACCACGTCGAACTTGTCGCCCGGTCCGCTCCGACTCTGCAGCGTCGAGGTCAGCGCGAGCAGGGATTTTGGACCCGGCCCCCCGTCGAGCCTTGCAGCCCGGGCTCGTTCTTGGCCACGGCCAGGCCCTCGGCCGTCTGATGCGCGGCGGAGGTCCGCGCGCTGTTCAGCAGCCCGCCCTCGATCTGCTGGACCAGGAAAAACCCGAGCACCGTGACGACCACGACGCAGATCACCAGCGTGGTAGCGACCACCCGCAGCTGAAGTGAGCGGTGCCAACGAATACGAGCACAGCCACTCCTGCGGCCAGCATGACCAAGATGAACGTGTAGATGGTGGCTGGGCCGACAGTTCCGCGCATAAGGATGCTGGCAACTGTCAGAGTCATTGTCGGGCTCATTCGATTCAGCCTAGCACCGGAAATGGAGTTGCAATATCGCTGGTTTCGGGTGCATCACCGCGTGACCGGAAGGAACGAGAATTTTGGGTGGTATGTATTATCGATACCCAGGTCTCAGAAGCGAGACCTGGGGCACCCGGCGCTAGGTTCCGGAAGTCTTCTGCCCGGGGGTGAATTCGAGACTCAGGGAGTCGAAGGTGGCGTCGAATCCGGTGCCTGGGGCGCAGCACATGAGGCCAACGTCGATTGTCGGCTGGGTCGGGAAGTATCCATACGGACGGACATGAATTTGACGCCATCGAGGGAGCAGAAGGTTTCGATGGAATCGTTCTTGCGGACGGCGCGCCACCAGATCGGTTCGGTTTCGGAGAGGTCGGGCAGCGTCGAGCCGTCAGAATAGGTTCGCGTGAAGACTACGCTGGCGTAGCGCTTGCCATCGATGAACTCGGTGCCGCCGCGCTCACCATGCCATAGCTGCCGGTCATGAAGCCGGACGGCGTCGGTAACGGCACGCCGCTGGTATATTCGAACGACTCGCCGGCCTTGAGGGTCGGTTCCTCGCCGACCACGCCGGGGCCTTTGACCTCCTGCAACCGCCCGAAAGCGTCGGTGATGCGCCAATGGCGCGTCTTGAGCTGCACCGTCTCGGTTCCCAGATTGGCGATGTCGATGGTATAGGCCCAGAAATAGTAGCCTTTGTCCGGCGCCGACCGCTCCGAAACGAAGCGCGGCGTCACAGTGACCTCGATCTTGCGGGTTACGGCGCGATACATCTATCTATATGCCTTAAATACGCCGTGTGAGCCTGTGTTTTTGCCTTAAGATTATGGCCGAAAGACCGCACGAAAGAAAAGCCGTTGATGGCCGAGGTCAAAACCGAACGCGATCTGCGGCTTGACCTGTTCCGCGGCATTGCCCTCTGGCTGATCTTTCTCGACCACATTCCATCCAATGCGGTCAGCTGGATCACGATCCGCAATTACGGCTTTTCCGACGCCACCGAAATTTTCGTTTTCATCTCCGGCTACACCGCGGCCTTCGTATATGGCCGCGCTATGTTGACGCACGGTTTCACGGTGGCCAGCGCCCGCGTGCTCAAGCGCGCCTGGCAAATCTATATCGCGCATGTCTTCTTGTTCGTGATCTATCTCGCCGAGATCTCCTACGTCGCATCGAGCTTCAACAATCCGCTCTTCAGCGAAGAAATGGGTGTGCTCGATTTCCTCAGAAAATCCCGACGTCACCATTTTTGAGGCGCTTATCCTGAAGTTCAAGCCCGTGAACATGGATGTGTTGCCGCTCTACATCATCTTGCTGTTGTGGTTTCCGCCGATGTTGTGGCTGCTGTTACGCACGCCTTCGCTCGCGCTTGCGGCTTCGGCGGTATTTTATTCGCTGACATGGTGGTTCGGTTGGAGCATCCCGGCCTATCCGAATGGAACCTGGGTGTTCAATCCATTTGCCTGGCAATTATTGTTCGTGTTCGGCGCCTGGTGCGCGCTCGGCGGCGCGCAACGGCTTTCGCGCTGGGTCAATTCGCCGGTGGTAATCGGACTGGCCATCGCCTATATCGTTTTTGCATTCGGCATCGCCATGACCTGGTATTTTCCGCGCTTCGGCGCCCTCGTGCCGAAATTCGTCGGCGAGGCGATCTATCCGATCGATAAAACCAATCTCGACGTGCTGCGCATTGTGCATTTTTTATCATTGGCGGTGATCACGGTGTGGTTCGTGCCGCGGAATTGGCAGGGATTGAAATCGCCGCTGCTATGGCCGGCGATCGTTTGCGGTCAGCATTCGCTCGAAACCTTCTGCTTGGGCGTGTTTCTGGCGTTCGCCGCTCACTTTCTCTTCACGGAGGTATCGAACAGCCTGTTGTCGCAAGTCATCATCAGCCTGACGGGCATCGTCATCATGGTGGCCGTGGCGGCCTTGATTTCGTGGTATAGAGGCATGGAGCGACAAGGACCGGGACCGCGTCCACCCACGATGAAGCCGGGTTACGCGGGGGGCGACGCATGACGGCGCGCGTTCTATTTTCGCTGGCATTGCTGGTGCTGGCCGGTCGGGTTTGCGCCGAACAGCCGGCCGAGTGCCGCGTGGCCGACCCACTCGTCCAGCGCGACTTTGCGCTGTCGCAGGTCAACCGTGCCATCGCTGCCAAGCGGCTCGATATTCTGGTGCTCGGCGCCGGTTCCTCGGCTCTGCCGGGGCCGAACGGCATCAAGACCGCCTATCCGGCACGGTTGGAACAGGCGCTCAGCGGGCAACTGCCGGGCGTCACCGTGAAAGTCACGACCGATGTGAAGGCGAAACGTCCTGCCGGTGAAATGGTGAAAGCGCTGGTTCCGGCATTGGCAGCAACCAAGCCCGCCCTGCTGGTCTGGCAAACCGGAACCGTGGACGCCATGCAGTCGATCGACGCCGACCAGTTCAGAGCGGCGCTCGATCAGGGGATCAATATTGCCCGTTCCGCGGGCGCCGATGTGATCTTGGTCAACGCCCAATACAGCCCGCGCACGGATTCGATGATTGCTCTTGGTACATATGCGGAAAACATGCGTTGGGTTGCACTGCAACATGAAGTGCCGGTGTTCGATCGATTCAGCATCATGAAGCTTTGGTCCGATTTGGGGACCTTCAATCTTTACGATCCCGCCAAAAAGCTTGACACAGCCGAGCGAGTTCATGATTGCATAGGCCGATTGCTGGCCGATCTTGTGGTCGAGTCGGCCAAACCAGACGAACCGCATGCCGCGAGCGGCCGTTGACGGGGTTGGGGGAAACGTTTTTGCCGGGAACTGATCTAGCCTGCCGGGCAGTGAAGCTCGCAGCAGCCGCTGCGCTGCTCGTCGTTGTGGGCACCCCGCTGGCGGCGCGCGCCGAGGCGCCTGCGTTGACGTGCGATATGCCGCTCGACCTGGTCCGGCTCGCCTATCCGCTGTCGCATCTTGGTCAGAAATTGGCGGCCGGCGATCCGGTCACGATTGTCGCTATCGGTTCGTCGTCGACCGCCGGCGCCGGCGCCAGCTCGCCGGCGCATAGCTATCCGAGCCAGCTCGGGGTCGAACTCAAACAGCATTTCCCGGCTGCTTCGATCACCGTGCTCAATCGCGGCGTGAACGGCGAGGAAGCTGCCGACATGCTCAAGCGCTTCGACCAGGCGGTGCTTGCCGCCAAGCCCGATCTGGTGTTGTGGCAACTGGGCACCAATTCGGTCATTCGGGATCATCAGATTATCGGCCATGACACCGCGATCCGCGACGGACTAAAGAAGGTTCGCGCTGTCGGCGCCGACCTCGTGCTGATCGATCCGCAATTCGCGCCGAAAGTGATTGTGAAGCCGGAAGCCGAACAAATGGTCAACTTGATCGCCGCCACCGCCAAAGCGGAGGACGTCGATCTGTTCCACCGCTTCGCGGTGATGAAGCGGTGGTACAATGAAGACCACATAAAGTTCGAATCGTTCGTGTCGCCCGACGGACTGCACATGAACGATTGGAGCTATGGCTGCTTCGCCCACGGGCTTGCGCTCGCCATCGCCGAGGCCGCCGAGCGGCCGACAATGTCGGCGACCGCTTTCTCGCACTTGGTGCCCTGAGCCGCGGGCGCGTTTGCTAAACCGCATCCAGCGCCGTCAGCAGATCCTCGGCCAGGTCGTCTTGGTGTTCGAGCCCGGCTGAGAATCGCACCAATCCATCGCCAATGCCGAGTTCGGCGCGCTGCTCGGGCGTCAGCCGCTGATGCGTTGTCGTCGTCGGGTGCGTGACCAGGCTCTTGGCGTCGCCGAGATTGTTGGTGATGCCGATCAGCCGCAGCGCGTTGAGAAAACGGAAGGCGCCTTGCTTGCCGCCCTTGACCTCAAACGAGCACAGCGTCGAGCCAGCCTTCATCTGTTTCTTGACGATATCGGCCTGCGGATGGTCGGCCCGGCCGGGATAGATCAGCCGGCTGAGTTTCTTGTGGCCGTCGAGCGCGGCCGATACCGCGGCCGCGTTTTCGGTTTGCCGCTGCACGCGCACGGATAGAGTCTCGAGCCCTTTCAGCATCACCCAGGCATTGAACGGCGACAGCGACGGCCCGGTCTGGCGGATGATCTGGTGCACGTGGTCCATGATGAATTTTTCCGAACCCAAGATGACGCCGCCCAGCACGCGGCCTTGGCCGTCTATGTGCTTGGTCGCCGAATAGACCACGCAGTCGGCGCCGAGCGCGAGCGGGCTTTGGTAGAGCGGCGTGGCGAACACGTTGTCCACCACCAGCTGGGCGCCGGCATTGTGCGCGATCTCGGCGACCGCCGCGATGTCGTAGACCTCCAGCGTCGGATTGGTTGGCGTTTCCATGAAGAACGCCTTGGTTTCCTTGCGCACGGCTTTTTGCCATGCGCCGAGGTCCTTGCCGTCGACCAGCGTCGAGGTCACGCCGAAGCGTCCCAGCCACTCCTCGATCACCCATCGGCAGGAGCCGAACAGCGCCTTGGCGGCGACCACATGATCGCCGGCGCGCACCAGGCCCATCAGCGCGGTGGTGACCGCGGCCATGCCGGTCGCTGTCGAACGCGCGGCCTCGGCGCCTTCGAGCGCGGCCATGCGCTGCTCGAACATGGTCAAGGTCGGATTGGAATAGCGCGAATAGACGTAGCCGGGTGTTTTGCCGGAGAAGCGTGCTTCGCATTCCTCGGCGCTCGGATAGACATAGCCCTGGGTAAGAAACAGCGCTTCCGAGGTTTCGCCGAACTGCGAGCGCAGCGTGCCGGCATGCACCAGACGGGTTTCGGGGCGGTAGGTCTTCTTGGTCGCGGGCATGTGTGCCTCCAATAAAAAACCGGCCAGAGATAAAAATCTCGGCCGGGCACACGCGTCCCCGGCCTTTTAGCGATTTATTTTACGTGGCTGCAAGCCGGCCGGCTCAAATGACCACGGGATAAGGTGTTTGTAGCGGGACGGCCCGCTTCACGTCAAGCCACCCATCGGGTTAGATCGGCGTCTCTGAGCAAAAGGGACGCCGTGGCACTCTCATTCGCCATCGAAGACAAGGGTATCCTGCCGGACCGCATGATCGCGGCGTTGGCCGCCAGCGGCGCTATTCTGCCCGCCACCGACTTTGTGCCCGACCAGATCCAACCGGCCAGCCTCGATCTGCGGCTCGGCGAGGTGGCCTATCGCGTGCGCGCCAGCTTCCTGCCCGGTTCGACCACGGTCGCCCAGCGCATCGATGAATTGAAACTGCACGAATTCGCGCTCACCGACGGCGCCGTGCTGGAGACCGGCTGCGTCTACATTGTGCCGCTCTTGGAAAGCCTGGCGCTACCCGACGATATCTCGGCCGCCGCCAACCCGAAAAGCTCGACCGGCCGGCTCGACGTGTTCACGCGTGTGATCGCCGACGAACTGCGCGGCTTCGACCGCGTCGAGCCAGGCTATCATGGGCCGCTTTATGCCGAGATCAGCCCGCGCACCTTTCCGGTGCTGGTGCGCGAGGGCTCGCGTCTGTCGCAAATCCGTTTTCGCCGCGGCCAGGCGTTGCTCGACGGCGACGCCTTGCGCGCGTTGCATCGCAAAGAGCGGCTGGTGGACACCGACGACGTCGACGTCAGCGAAGGGGTCGCGGTTGGTGTCGATCTCTCGGGCCTGGGGCCAGGCGGCCTGGTCGGTTACCGCGCCAAGCGCCACACCGGGTTGATCGATGTGGAACGGCGTGGCGGTTATTCGGTGCTCGATTTCTGGGAACCGATGCAGGCGCGGCCCGACAAGAGTTCGATTCTCGATCCCAACGAATTCTACATCCTGGCGTCGAAGGAAGCCGTTCAGGTGCCGCCCGATTACGCCGCCGAGATGGTGGCCTTCGATCCGCTGGTTGGGGAATTCCGCGTGCACTATGCGGGATTTTTCGATCCCGGCTTCGGCTACGCCGGCGCCGGCGGCAAGGGCGCGCGCGCGGTACTCGAAGTGCGCTCGCGCGAGGTGCCTTTCATTCTCGAGCACGGGCAGATCGTCGGCCGGCTGATCTACGAGAAGATGATGGCCAAGCCCGACAAGCTTTACGGCCAGGGTATCGGCTCAAATTACCAGGCCCAGAGCCTGAAGCTCTCCAAGCATTTCAAAAGCTGAGCGCTACTCGGCCGCAGCCTGATAAGTCACGTCGGTCAAGACCTGCGGCGCTCGAACGATCTTGTTACGGCCGGAGCGTTTGGCTTCATACAGCGCTTCGTCGGCGCGCTTGAGCAGGACCTCGAAGCTCGACATGCTGAGTGCTGCGTCGGCGATTCCGACGCTGATGGTGACCTGCAGAGTCGTTCCGTCCGGCAAGGTCAGTGGGTGATCCTGGACGGATTTGCGCAGCCGCTCGGCTGCGGTTTCGGCGGAGGTTTCATCGGTTTCCGGCAACAGCAACACGAATTCTTCGCCGCCGAGGCGGGCCAAGACGTCAGGCTGGCGTTTTGTCGACTGGCAGATGTGCGCCACCGCTTTGATGACCAGGTCGCCGACGTCATGGCCGAAGCGGTCATTGACCGATTTGAATTTGTCGATGTCAAGCAACATGAGCGACAGCGGCCGACCATAGCGTTGAAACCGCGCCCATTCGGCGCACGCCAGCGACTTGAAATGCCGCCGGTTGAGCAGCGCCGTCAGCCCGTCAGTGGTGGCGAGGATTTCGAGGTCGGCGGTGAGTTGGTCCGAACGTCCGCGCTCGCTGACGGCCTGCGGCAACCAGCGCATCAGCAAGAGGCCGAGGACGAGGCAGCCGGAAACGATGTTGAACAGCTTGGGCTGGATCAGCAAATACGGATTGCCCAAGGTCGCGGCGATTTTCGGAGAAAACAATCCGTATTGACCGCCGAAGAACAGTCCAAAATAAACATTCTCGACTAGATTGCGGAAGGTGTCGATCGCCACCACGAACAACAGCAGTCGTGTGGTGCCGAAAATGCGCGGGTTGCGGATGTAATGAATGGCAACAATCGTCAACACCGTTAGCCAAATGGCCACTGCGACCCAATAGATGAGCGCCGTGATGAGTTGCATGTGCATGGCTGTGACCCCGGAATTATGGTCGTCGCGCCGCTGTACCAACGCGCGGCGGCGCGTAGGGGTCGTTCGGATTGCACCGTCCTGTGCGGTATAGTTTATGAGGCGTGAATGCTTGCCGGTTCCCGCGTTCCTTGGCTATGGTGGGCGAGCGCGGGCGTAGTTCAATGGTAGAACGGCAGCTTCCCAAGCTGCATACGAGGGTTCGATTCCCTTCGCCCGCTCCAGCCCTTAGCGGTGTTGCGCCCAAAGTTTTTACAGGCGTTTTTACAGCCTTCTGTTCGCGCTCTGGTCCTTCTAACTGTAGCTTTCAGTATGACCGACGAGCAAAAGCAAACTCCAATCTTCGGACCGGCGTGGCGGGGATGGGAAAGCTATCGCCAATTTGCGCAATCCGTAAAGGCGGATTTGCGCTACGTTAGGTCGAAACCAGCAAGCGGCTTCCTCGAAGAGGTGCTTGCGTCTTGCGAAAGCCGTAAACTCACTATTCCCAAAGGGAGCTTTTTCTGGCGTGCCCGCCTTGGGTGCGAGGACGAAGTGATAACTGACGCCGGGGGCGATATCACCGTATCCCACATTGAGGAACGCCCGTATGGCCGTGAGCAATTGAAGCCTATCTCAAACTGGCAGAGTGAAGGCAGGGCAAATCCGCGCGGCATCCCGAATTTGTATTTGGCAACGGATCGCGACACTGCTCTTGCAGAAGTTCGCCCGTGGATTGGCGCAACTATTTCGGTTGCTCAATTACAAATCCAGCGGGACCTCACGGTCATTGACTGCTCGAAGCATCACTCGAAGGATAGTCTTTTCACCATCATCATGGACCCGAAGCGACCTAAAGAGGATGGTGTTTGGACGGCCATTGACCAAGCGTTTGCTACTCCGGTCAGCAAAGACGATGAGGCGAAAGATACATACCAACACAGATAATTGCTGAACTCTTCAAATCCGAAGGCTTCGATGGGATCGTCTATAAGAGCCTGCTTTCCGAAGAAGGATTCAATCTAGCTCTTTTCAACTTGGATGACGCCGAAGTCACCTATTGTGCGTTGTACGAAGCTGCGTCGATACGTTTTGATTTTCGGAAGGGAAACTCCGAATATTTCGTCGGGCCGTCTACCTCGAAGTCGGGTGGTCAGCAGTCGCAATAGGGCTTCGTTACCTTTAGAAACTGACCGAACGTGTAGATCGCGCGGTCGATCTTGCGCAAATCGCCACCGATCTCCGCGACAAAATCCCGATACTGCTTGTAGGCTTCGTAGACGTGCTTTTTTCCAGCGAGCGTCGTGCCGCTGAGCGTGTCGCTCATCGCACGTCGCTGAATGTAGAGCATAGCGCGATGGGTGTGTTGGTCGAAGATCCTCCTGCGGCTCGTCCGCGTCCTCGGTGTCTGAGTAGCGCGCCTCGCCGTTCGAACGATGCGGACAGACCTGTCGTCGTGGTTTTGGACGACGGATTTCACGAGGCCGCTGCGCTTTGTCGAAATTTTGGTCTTCCGCTCTTTGGAACGCACGTCGATGTTTTTGTAGACGGCCGGAAAGACCTCTTCCCTGAGGACGGAGTGGATATGGCTCTGTAAGGCACGAAATTCCGGATGAAACCGATTGAAGCTGTCGCGGTCGACGTTCAGCGCGTCTTCGAGGCCTTGGTCCACGTAAATCTCGCCGGTAAGCCATCGCGTCCTCGGCCCTTCATTGAACCGATAGTCGAGCATCGATTGGTCGTAGTAGCCGATGCCGACGTTCTTAATCCTAATGAGGATGCCGCGCAGCTCGTCCGGCTTGAGCTGAAGGCCCTCTTGCACGGCGATGTACCCGCTGAAGCTGAGATTCTTGCCGTAGACCTTCATCGGCTCGGGATTGATAAGCGTCGTCGTGTATGGGCGCACGCCTATGGCTATCTATACCGTTAGCCTTATCCAAACACGGTCAACGCGGTCAACACGGTCAACATGCCTGCGGCACAGGGACTTCTTGCGTTGACTGTGCGGCTTTATCGACAACAAGCAGGTCAACATCGCCGTCTCGCACGTCGCAAGACCTAATTTATCGGTCAGAATAATTGTTGAAATCGGCGCCACGATGCCGATCGCGCGCCGTGCATGGCATTCTGCATAGGATTTGTTTCCTAGGTTCTCCTGTTGAATTTTGAACGTGGGAAAGGAACGGTGCGCGGGGTGCGAGACTGAATCGCGATCTAGTCCTATCGATGCGAGTTTATTATATAATTAACTCGGCATCCTTCCCGGCGACTAAATTATATAATAAAGTCTTGACGCGCCTTTGGCCGCGTGATGATTGGTTGGCATGAAGAAGCCAAAAATTGGTCGGCCGCCAACCGGCCGCAATCCGACGATCATGCTAACGATCCCGGCTGATCTTTTGGCGCGGCTTGATGCTTGGCGTGCCGAACAGGTAGACGATGAATTCGAGCTATCCGAAATCAAGCCACAGGAAGCGATCCGGGCCTTGCTGGACAAGGCGCTCAGACGTGCGGGGTTTTGAAAATGAATCGTAAGCCGAAGCATGTGCGGAAGTCGGCGATGTTAGCCGTTCGCATTGACGCCGAGACATTGAAGCGAATCGACGGATTGAATGATGAACATGGGTCGCGATCAACAATCGTGCGCCGGGCGCTTGCCCTTGGTTTGAAGCGGAAGCCCGGCCGCCCGCCGTCGAAATCGAAAATGGTTTCGGTCTTGATCGCGTTCCCGGCTGAACTGTTAGCCCGGATCGACGCTCGCGCTGGAAAAGACTTCAAAACACGGGCCACGACGATTCGGCAATTTGTGTTGCACGGACTCAGGACGAAGGGATCAAACGATGGCACGTGATAAGAAAATCCCGATGACCGTCCACTTGCCCGGCGATCTTGTCGCCGAGTTGAAGACCGAACAGTTCGGCGACACGTTCTCGCAAGTCGTGACTGATCGACTTCGCCAAGCTTTGAAAATGGGCGACCGTGAAGCCGCGCCGCCGTCACCCACGGAAGCACTGGACCTGCGGAAGAAGGTGGCCGAAGTGGAAATGATCGAACGCCGCGCGGCGATCTTGCGAAAAGAGTACATCAAAAAAGAGTCGGCAATGAATCTCTTAGATGGCGACTATGCGATCGTGAAATCGAGAATCTATGACATTCCGAATCAGATTTTCAATCTCACGGCCGAACAGCACGCCGAGGCCGATCGCGCGGTTCAGGATTGCTTGACCGATCTATCAGCCGAGTCGCCCGCAACGTGGGATGACTTGGCCGACGATGCGGCGAAAGAACTGAAATGATTACTAGCGCCGACTTCGGAATCACTGACCAATCGTGTTGGATTGGCAATCATCCGACTCCACAATCTTTTCTGGCGTGGACGTTGGATCGTTCAGCCGAAATGGTTCAGCAACGCCGTGCGCACGTTGACGCGCTTCGACGCTGCATCGATATGCTGCATGAAGATATTCTGAGCGGCGATTACGACAGGAATTACGATTATTTTTTGAGCGAAAGAGGGGAAGCGATCTTGAAGGCAATTCGAAAGAATATTGCCGCACGATCAGCGGGATTGATTTGCGCACGCTCGATCGCTATCCCGACGCTGCGGTGACGACCCTAATCCCGGCCCTATCCTGCCGATCTTGACAACGGCCGCGTGCGCCATTCGCCGAACTTGTGCGGCTATCAAAGATCAGCGTTGCCGGCGAGTTGCGCGCTGATCGCACGCGGCGCGCGTTGGGCGAGTGACGATACACTGACAACGCGAGAGGGCGGCCGCTAAGGCACCACCCGATGGAACTTTCCACCCAATCTCCTCTCAGGTCGGGCCCGCCTGCGTCTTTTTGACTCGCGCTCAGGCCAAGGTGTATATTTCCGCCGGCGTTTTTACGAGCTAAGGAGCCGGTCATGTTCCGCTACGCCATCCTCTCTGCCAGCTTCGTTGCTGCATTCGGACTAGCTGTACTTTGGGAAGCAACCCCGGCCCACGCGTGCAAGCAACAACATTGCTTCACCTATGAGCAATGGGCCCGACCGGGGTTCGACCCAAAGAAGGAGCGACCCTTGGGCGGTCCCGGCAAGTACAACCGCCAAAAAGACCTCAAAGCGGCCCACGACAGGGCGATGGGGTGCAATTTTGCATTTAGTCGTCCATGCTAGGTGGATTGCTCTGAACGTGTACGCCGCGCGCGACGCTTGTTGATGCTGCGCAGCAGACGCGGCTTTTGGACGCGGTAAGCTCGCTGACATCTTCGGCCGATGAAAAGGGCGCGGACTAACCCGCTACCGCATCCCGTTGCCAGTTCCCTACGCCTTTGCGCCGCCGGGCAGTAGGTCCGGCAGCTTGGAGATGTTCGCGGCAATACGCCGCTGGGGCCGAGCGAAAATAGGAGAGACAGTCGTGCTGAGGTTTCTGCTTATAACAGGTGCCATGCTGATTTTAGCGAATTACTCCCAAGCCCAAACTCCAGCTCCAGACCTAAATCCAGCGCAATGCGAGCAAATAAGACAGGCCGTAGCGCAATACGGATACGCCGCCGCCAGGCGGCACGCTTATCTGCAGCGGCGCGCTGTCTCGAAGCGGGTGAATAGTTCGAAGGCGGACAAGGACGATCCGACGCTGATCGAAGGCCTTAAGCCAGCGGCCGACTGAAACCGTTACTCGAAGCGCCTCCAAGGGCCGCGCATTGAATGCGTGTACCACGTCGCCGTGCGGCATGGTGGCCCGCCATCGGTGTTGGTCAGCACACGCTACTTTTGCACTATGAATTGTTTTGGGCTTTTGGCCTGCAGCATTTTCTTTCGCGCCTTCTTGATCAATTTGCCTCGAACCTTGTGTATCGCGATAATTTTTGCTTTCTCGCACGCGTAAGAGCGACCAGGTCCGCGACAGTCGGGATCGTCTTCAAGGCTTCCTTGTGGTTCAACTTCGTAAACAATCGGGTCGTGACTCGCTGCGGCGTAGACGGCACGCAGACTTGTTCGTTCTGCTACGTCGACGATTTGATCGATGGCCTGGTGCGGCTGATGGCGACCGCTGACCCGGTGGTCGGGCCGGTGAATATCGGCAATCCGAATGAATTCTCGATGCGCGAACTCGCCTCGGTCATCATCGATCTGACCGGCTCGCGCTCGCGCATTGTGCACCGCCCGCTGCCCGAGGACGATCCGCGCAAGCGGCAGCCGGACATTTCGCTCGCGCAAGAATTGCTGGCGTGGGCGCCCAAGACGCAACTCAAGGAAGGTTTGGCGCGCACCGTTGCGTATTTCGAGAAATTGCTCGCGGAAAAAGGCGAGAAGGAACTTCTGCTTGGCGGAACTCCGGCCTAGAAGTCAGTTGCTATCGGTAAAAATTAACGAAATTCGGTTTAGGTGCGCGCTGGACTTCGAGGCGGGCGGGCATGACATTCAGGTTCTTTCTGTACCTCACGCTCTTGCTAACGGGCGCGACGAATGCCGCGGCCTTGCCGCCCATTCTCGCCAGCGCCGATAATCCAGTGCCGAAATGCGTGCGGCCTGACGCGTTGATGGACTTTGTCGCCGAGCACAATGCGCAACGTCAGCCGCCGCGCACGATTGAACCGCGTTATTCGAATCTGGCCGCGCTCTACCAGAATATCGGCCGCTGCGTCGTGCGCGCGCCTGAAAAGTGTGTCGCGGTGCGCTGGGACTATGCATTCTTTCAGATGTTGATCGAAACCAATTTCCTCACCTTCCGCCGGCCGGATGGCGCGTCCGCTGCCGTGGTTCCGGGCGACAATAATTTTGCCGGCGTCGGCGCCACCGTGTCCGGCAGGCCGGGGGAGCGCTTCAAGGATATTCCGACTGGTGTGCTGGCGCATCTGCAACACGTCTTGATGTACTCGACTGCGCGCGTGCCCAACCCGGTCGCCGCGCGCACGCGCCGGGTGCAGGACGACGTGCAAGAGGCCATGCGCCGATTGCACCGGCCGGTCACTTTCGGCGATCTGGCACGCGAATGGACCGGCACCGACCGCAACACCTATGGATCGGAAATGCAGAAGCTGGCCGAGAAATACACGGCGTCCTTTTGCCACGACCGGGCGCGCAACGAGCGCGCATCCATAAAATAGCCGCTTCGATTTCAGGAAATACCACGTCCCCATGGGCGGTCGGGCAAAAATATTTTTAAATCAGTAACATTTGATCGGTCCTGGACCGCCCTGGCAGCAGAAATTGCTCGAATTTGCACTGCTGGGAGCAACGATTCGGAACTCGCATTTTCGTGAATATGACGAACGGCACGGAATGTGGTTAGCTTCGTTTAACGACCGCAAAACGCCTCCCGGGCAAGGCCGTTCCCATGTCCATGATCGATCCGCTCTACGCGCTGTCGGGTTTCGGCGTCGGCTTGCTGGTCGGGATGACCGGCGTCGGCGGCGGCTCGTTGATGACGCCGCTTTTGATCCTGCTGTTCGGCGTTCATCCGGCCGCCGCGGTCGGCACCGACCTGCTTTACGCGGCGGCCACCAAGACCGGCGGCAGCCTGGTGCACGGATTGGCGCGCAGCATCGATTGGCGCGTGGTCAGGCGGCTGGCGGCCGGCAGCATTCCGGCGACCGTCATTACGCTGGCGGTGCTGTCGCACTTCAATCTCAACGGCGACGCCGGGCGCGGGCTGATCACGCTGGTGCTCAGCATCGCGCTGTTTATCACCGCCTTCGTGCTGGTGTTCGGCGGGCCGATCATCGCCATCTATCGCGCGCGCGTCAGCGCACTCGATACGCGGCGGACCGCCGGCATCACGGTGCTGGTCGGCGTGGTGCTCGGGGTTCTGGTCACGATCTCTTCGGTCGGCGCCGGCGCCATCGGCGTGGTCGTGCTGGTGCTGCTCTATCCGCAATTGCCGATGGCCAAGATCGTCGGCTCCGACATCGCGCACGCGGTGCCGCTGACGCTGATTGCCGGCCTCGGCCACTGGATGATGGGCTCGGTCGATTGGCACATCATTGCCTCGCTGCTGGTCGGCTCGCTGCCGGGTATTTTCCTCGGCACCTATTTCGCCATCCGCATTCCCGAGCGCGCTCTGCAACTGGTGCTGGCGATGACGCTATTCGTGGTGGCAAGCCGGATCGCCTACCAGCACGCCACTGAAGCTACGTCGATTTTCACGGCTTTCAGCCGGCGCGCCTCGCCCTGAACCTCCGGCTCCTTCCCGACGACCTATCCGAAGGCCCGCCTCGGGCTTAGGGTATGACGAATGCCTGAACCTGTGAAAACGTCGTCGGCGGCGCCCGCCATCGCCGCCGGCCTTGGCGCGCTCGCCCTTCTATTATGGGCGCTTGCGCTGACCACGCTTTCAGACCTGGCCGGCAGCGACGCGGCGGGCAATGGCTACGCGCAAGCCTATGCTGCCATCGAACTCTTTATCCTTTGGGCGCTGCTTGCGCTCGTCACGCTGATTGCTTGCGTGAAGGGCGAGGTCGCATGGCCGGCGGTCATTACGGCGGCCATTCTGATCCCGGCGTCCGGCGTCGCGGCCTTTGTGGTGCTCGGGCTGCTGTCCACGCCCAGCCTGCCACCCTTCTTGTGGCCCATTGTCACTCCGGCGTTGGTGCCGCCACTGGTGCTGGCTTTTGATCTATGGGCACTCTTCCCATCGCTGCGCACCGCCATCCCGGCACGTTTGGCCGGCGGCGTCATTTGGGGTGTGACGCTGTTGCTTTGCCTGTCCGTCTTCGCGTTCCAGCATGTGCGTGATCGCGCCATCGGCCAGATCGCCGCCGCAAGCGAAAAGTACCGGGCGGATTTAGCCAAGCTGCCGGCAGACGCACCGCTGTGGGAGTGGGTGCCATTCCTCGATACGCGCAATGCCAGTGCGCAAGGCGATTTGCTTGCGCGCATGAGCAAGCTTGCGAAGCGCCAGAGTGAAGCCGAGCTCATGCTCGAGCGCGGCGATTTCCCGCTTCTGTATCTAGGATCACTCGATCTCACTCCGACGCCCGCGCTTTGCGACAAGGCGCGCGCGCTGCTGCGGCGGCAGATCGCGCCGCTGGTGGCCACGAGCCCCAATTCGAAACCTTACAAAGACGTCGCGGTGCAAGTATCGGGGGCGCTCTCCGCCATGAAGTGGCTGGGGGGCTATGATTGCGACATCGACGCCGAGTCTCAAGCGTGGGAAACCATGGCCAAATCTTATCGTGATCCGAATTTCGATGTTTACGAACTGGCCGAATTGCGCGATCCAAAAAATCGCGGGCGGATTTTGCGCGTGGCGCCCGAGCGCTTTTCAATGCTGACGCCGAAGGCGCATTTAACCGCATGGCTGTCCTTCGCCGACAAACAAGAATTCCATGACCCAGCATTGGCTGGCGCGCGCAAGCTTGATCATCGCACCGCCGACGCGATCGAGATGCTGAACGATAAATACGACATCAGCGCGCCGTGGAAGGTGTTGAAATATATGCCGGCGCTTGACCTCGAGATGACAGCGCCGCTGTGCAAGGCGGCGCTCAATCAGGTTTACGGCGACGTCATGAAAGTCTACCGGCCGAAAGCCGATGATCCGCGACCCTATAGCGAGTTGCTACGGCGGCTCGGGGCTTACGAACCTTTGACGGCGCTGGTCTGGCTGGCCGAACACGGCTGCGAAGCCGAGCCCGAACTGAGCGAAGCCGAGGAGCTTGTGGGCACCTATCAAGACTCGCCGGCCCGGGCCGCGATGCTCACTACGCTAGAACGGTTGCACCGCAAGTAAACCTTGGCATTAAAAAACCGGCCGCGCAGAACTTGCGCGGCCGGCTCGATTGTAATGCTTAACGTCAGTTGCCCTGAATGGTCTGGATCACACTCGACATTGGGCGCGCTTCATCAAGTCCGCCGCCCATTTCCTTGAGCACCGCTTCCTTGTATTCCGGCAGCGGCTCGATCGGCGTCTTGCCGACAACCTGCACGATCTTGAAGCCTTTCGCCTTGAGCTCCTTGAGGATCTCGGGAACCGCCTCCGAGGTGGCGTGCTGGAAATCGTGCATCAGGATGATGCCCTTGCCGTGTTTTTCCAGCTTGCCGATCACGGATTTGATCACCTGATCCGGTTTGCGCATCTTGAAGTCGAACGAGTCCCAGTCGGTGGAGAAAATGCCGATATTGCGCTCGCCGAGATATTTGACCATCTCGGGTGGATTGCGCAGTGCCGGGAAGCGGAAGAACGGCCCAACCGGCTTGTTGCCGAGCGCGATGCTGACTGCCGCGATGCCTTTTTCGATTTCGGCCTTGGCTTCATCCGGCGTCAGCTTGGTGAGATCCTTGTGCGACCAGGTGTGCGAGCCGATGGTGTGGCCGGCCGCCGCCACCTGCTTGAGGATTTCGGGATGCCAGCCGGAGTGCTTGCCGATCGGGAAGAACATGGCCTTGGTGCACTGATCGGCGAGCGCCTTGAGCACGCGCTCGGTATTGCCGGGCCACGGGCCGTCGTCGAAAGTCAGCACGACCTCGTGCTCGCGCAAGAAGTCGTAGGCCTTAAAATTCTGGAAGCCGAAGCCCGGACCGCCGGTGGTGTCGATCTGCACGGTGCGCTCGACGCCGAGCGCGTTTGGATTGGCGCAGGTGGCCTTGACGGGAGCCGGGGCAGGGGCCGGCGCTGCCGCCGCCGCGGGAGCCGGCGCTGCGGCAGGAGCCGGTGCCGCGGCCGGCGCAACGGCAGGAGCGGGCGCATTCTGGGCCCAGACCGCGGCGCCTGCCGTCGACATCGAAATCGCTAGAGCTATCGCGAAAGCGCTGCGCATCAGCTTCTCCATACCCTTAAGTGGCAATCGGGAAATCTGCCTATTCATCGCGGCTTTGACTTTGCGAGTCAACGCGGCCGCCAATTGTGCCGAGTTTGCAGTGGTTTATTGCATTGCTATGGTTAATTCCGCCGGCGCGAGCCGACCGCGGCCTGCCCATGTTGCCGCGCCCTGAGATAGGTCCTATCTGAACTGGTGATTGCGCCCGGAGATTGAAACCACATGCCTGCGATTGAAATCGAGCGCCAGACTGTCGCGACCGTTACTTTTGTTCGCCCTGGCAGGCGGCTTCATGGCCGCGGCGACGTTGGCGCTATGGGCGTATTACGGTACCGCCGTATTCCTCGAAATCGTGCGCACGGGCTGGGCCGCGTGCTTCTGAACAGGCCGGTAAGCTCCCAATGACGGCGCGAGCATCCCACGTTTTGCTAATCTTCTCGGCTTTTCTGGCCGGTCTCGTCATTTTCTTCGGCGTTATTCTGTTTGCCAGCCATTATCAGGGGAATGGTCCTGGCGGTTCGGCTATCGGCGGACCGTTCAAATTGATCGATCAGAATGGCAAGACGATCACCGATCAGGACATGAAAGGCCGCCCGTATCTCGTCTTCTTCGGCTACACGCACTGCCCTGATATCTGTCCGACCACGCTGTTCGAGCTGTCAGAAGTGCTACGCGCGCTTGGCAAGGACGCCGACAAAACCGGTGCGCTGTTCATCAGTATCGATCCCGAACGGGACACGCCAACGGCGATGAAGGACTATCTGTCGAGCTTCGATCCGCATCTGATCGGCGCCACCGGCGACGCCAAGTCGATCGAGACCGCAGAAAAGGAGTATCGGGTCTACGCCAAGAAGGTCCCCGGCGAGAAGGGCGACTACAGCATGGACCACACGGCGCTTGTCTATCTGATGGACAAGCAGGGCCGTTTCGTCGCGCCGTTCAAGCTCGATCGCAAGCCCGATGAAGCGGCGGCCGAACTGCGGCGATATATGTAAAATAAAGCTCTCGCTCGTTTGAACTAAAACTCCAACCGTAACGACCAACTGAATGCACCGCACCAACCGGGCACGGCTGGCGCGGCGAATTTGTCTTATAGGATATAACCATTCTGAGGGAGGAATTGACGATGGGCGGCGACAAACGCTTCGGCATCATAAATCGCGGCAAACCACGCGGCTTGGTATTTGTCATGATCTGCATGGCGGCGTTTGCCGCCGGATGCTCCAAATCCGACAAGGAAACCGATAACGGTGTGTTCGACACCAGTCGCCTGCCGCGGGTGTCCGGCGCCAAGGAAGTTTTCGCGAGCCCCACCAGCACGATCTTTACATCACCGGACTCGGTCGCGAAGACCGCCGACACAGTCGATAAAGCGCTTACCGCCGCCGGCTGGCAGAAATATATCGCGCCGCACACCGCCTACAGCCAGGATGAGAAGCTGCGGCAGATGTCGTTGAAGAAAGGCTCGCAGGCACTGAGCGTGTTCATCACGGTTGCGCCCGCGCAGAACAACGCCACCAGCGTCCAGTATGGCGCACTGGCGCTTAAAAACGATCTGCCGTTTCCGAAGGACGCCGCCGATATCGAGTTCGATCCCAACCGGCCGCTACTCACTCTCGTCACCACCGAGCCTCTCGACAAGACACTGGATTTTTACCGCAAAGAGCTCGGCACGCTCGGTTGGTCGCTATGGTCGCAGAGGCTGAACGGTAATCAGCCGGCCGGCGGCACTTCGGGCGAACTGACCAAGAGCGGCGCCTATGCCTATTACGTGCAGGGCGACCGGCGTTTGGCCGCGCTCCAGCTGGAACGCGCCGAGGGCGGCCGGATCAAATTGAAATTTGAAGGTATGCCGTCCGGAACGCTGGCGTCGATGGAAAGAAGTTTTTTCAACAGCGACAATACCGGCGCGCCGCTGGTTGATGTCCGGCATCTACCGCGGCTTGAGGGCGCGCAGGAACGGACCGGCCGTACATCATCTGACCGGTTGGAATATTCCGTTGCGGGCAACCTCCCCACCACGTCGGCAGCGGTCACGAAAGCATTGGGCGGAGATGGCTGGAAACCTTACGTGGCTCCGTTGGACGAGGTTCACCCGACCTTGCTTGCTTTCAAAAGGGGTCGGCAGGGATTGTCGGTGTCCTTTACAATTTCAGTCGGCAAAAACGAACTGACTACCGACAAAACCGTCGTCTACTACTCGCCGACGCGACTGAATTTCGCCCTGGCCATTCCTGACGATGCCACCGACATCGTGTTCGACGAGAACCGGCCGTACCTCAACCTTATCACTGCCGGAACGATCGACGGCACGCTCGAATTCTACCGCAAGGAGCTCGCCGCCATGGGCTGGTCGCCGCTGTCGGCGGCGGACGCAGCCGCGCATTGGCCGAACGCCAAATTGGATGAGAAACCGGCCAATGGCGCCATCTCCTATTTCGTTCGCGGCACGCAACGCCCGGTCGTGCTATCGCTGCTGCGCCGCGACGACGGCAAGACCAATGCCGAAATCAAAGTGCCGCTGTTCGCGGAAGCACAAACGCTCGAGGCCGATAAGGATATTTTTGGTCTGCCAAGGCCGAAGCTTGTAAAAACCGCCGGCGGGATCGGCGGCACGACCGAGCATGAATTGCACGCTCATGTGCTTGCCGAAGTCGACACCGTGCTGGCCTTCTATCGCCGCGAATTCGCGGCGCGCAATTGGAAGGAAGAGACGCAAGGGACGGTCGTGACCCCCAAAGCTGTGACGCTCAATTACACCTCGCCCGAAGGGCCCGGGGTGCTGAAGCTCAACCACAAATACGACATGACCATCGTAAAGATCGTGCAACAGCTTCCGCCAAAACCGGCCGCCAAAGTCGAAACGCCGCGCAACGCCGCCGGCGCGGTCGACGATGTCATGAAACAGATGCAGCAGATGATGCGTGACGCCGGAATGCAGCAGCAGAATACGTCGCAGGCCGCGCCGGCGCCGAAAGCGCCCGAGCCGGCCTTGCGTCAGCTTGCGGAAAACAAAGCGCCGGTTCCCGTGCCAGATACTGCCGAGGACGTCGATTTCGACGGCGCCGACGGCAAGCTTGAGTTCAGCAGCGCATCTGGCGTCCAGGCCGTGGCGGGTTTTTATCGCTCGGCCATGAAAGAGCGGGGATGGGAATCGCGCTCGTCGGTGATCAACAACGCCAACATGGTGGTGCTCAACTTTGCCAAAGCCGGCAAGTCCGTCTCTTTCACCATCATGAAGATGGGCAGCAAGACCAACGTGTCCGCCGATGGCCCGGCTTTGAAAGCCGCGGCCACCAAATCCGATGCGCCGGCTGGCACCGCGAAAGTTTCCCCGCCGGCGACCGCGGACGATCTTGTTGCCGAGGAAAGCGGCGGCCTACCGATCCCCAAGCGTCACACCATAAGCGACGGCACCAAGACGACGTTTCGGCGCGACCTCAAGGCCAGCGTGCCGCTCAATCTCAGCGATGTGCTGGGCTTCTATCGCCGCGAACTCGGCAAGCTTAATTGGAAAGAGGAATCCAAGGGCGCGGTCGTGACCGCCGACCATGTGGCAATCATGTACACCACGGCCGACGGTCCGGCCGAGCTTAAGCTCGGCCGTAAGGATGGCGAGACCAGCGTCAGCCTGATGGTAAAAAATCCCAACGAGGCCAGCAAGGTTGGAGTTCTGCCGAAGCCGGGTCAGGTCAAGATCTTGTTCGGCAACATCAACGATGCCGAGGCCGCGATCATGTTCAACAACAAGACGATCAAGGTCGCCGCCGGCGCCGGCACCAAAGCGCCGGACGGCCCGATGCTCGATTTGTCTCCAGGCAAATATAGATATTCGATTACGCTACCGGGCCAACCGACGCAGAACGACGAGGTCGAGGTTGGCGCCGATGAAATCTGGGGATTGATGATCGGTCCGGGCGGCGTCTTGGCACTACAGGCCTATTAGCCCGCTGACCCGTGCTGCCGACCGGTTCTGCCGCGCGTTGAGGCAAGGTGCGGACGCGGCTCGTGGTTGGCCACAGCAGGAACCAAGGTCGGTAGTTCGCCCAAACTCTTGAGGATGCTGAGATGCCGCTCGAGTTGCACCAACGCGCGCGTCAAATTGGCGGCCCGTCGCGAACTCTTGGCCAATCCGTGCTCCGTCTTCTCCCAGGCACTCGCCCCCGCCGCCCCCGCGTCGTTTGCGAGATTTTAGCATAGTTACAACCGAAGCGCGAGTCCGGGTTGCGGGTTCCTGGGGTCGATTTTTATGGGCTTTGCTGTTGAAGCATACGGTGGCCGCGCGTGGCCGCCGGTGCTAGAAGGCCCACTCCATGTCGGATTTCATGTCGCATTACCTGGTGCCGGCCGCGATCATCGCGGTCGCGATCGTACTGTGCCTTGGCCTGATCAACATGATGCGCGGCGGCTCGCCTAACCGCTCGCAAAAGCTCATGCGGCTGCGCGTGCTTCTGCAATTCGTCGCCATCATTGTGATCATGGCGACGATCTGGGCGATGGGGCGCTGAGGGGCCGCTTTTTGCGGCGCCTAGCGCCGCCTACATCTTGTCCTTCTTCTTTTTGTACTTTTTATGCTTCTTGTGTTTTTTCACCACCGGTTCGGGGCCTGCGGCCGAGCGCATATATTCGGCCTTCTCTTTTTTCGTTTTCGCCGACATCTCGACCGTCGGCTTCTTGGCGGCGGCGGAAAGTTCGATGGCAAAGGCCTCGGCCGAATGACCGGCAGGGCAGGCATTGGCCTTTTGAGCGGCCGGCAGCAGTAAAAGAGCCGCGGTAGCAGTTGCAATCGTCAGCACGCGCATGTTTGTCACCCCATGATATGAGACGAAAACCCGGTAAGATGAAGCCTAGCCCGAATCCGGGTTCCGGCGATAGGGTAAGCGAGGTCCCCATGGTTGTACTCAACCGAATTTATACCCGCACCGGCGACGACGGCACCACTTCGCTCGGCAGCGGCGCGCGGCGCAAGAAATACGATCTGCGGGTCGCGGCTTACGGCACGATCGACGAGCTCAACGCGGTGGTCGGGCTGGCGCGGTTGCATACAGCGGATGATGCTGAACTTCATGTCAGCTTGGGCCGGATTCAGAACGATTTGTTCGACGTCGAGGCCGACTTGTGCCTGTCCGAAAAAGGCCCCGGCGGCGCACGGATGACGGTCACCGATGACCAGGTGGCCTGGCTCGAGAGCGAGATCGACCGGCTCAATGCCGATCTCCAGCCGCTCAAATCCTTCATCCTGCCCGGCGGCAGCGCCGCCTCGGCCTTTATGCATCTCGCCCGCACCGTCTGCCGTCGGGCCGAGCGGATCATGGTCGAACTCAAGGACAAACCCGGGGAGGAAGTCTCGGCGCCTTCGCTCAAATACGTCAACCGGCTGTCGGATTACCTGTTCGTCGCCGGACGTCATGCCAACGATAAAGGCGCGCGCGACATATTGTGGGCGCCGGGGCAGAATCGCTAACCGGACTGGTTTTGGGGGACACCAATGGTGATGCCGTTGTGGGACGACAATCCCTTGACGCTGCCGAAACGGCCGGTCGTCACCTGGGGCTTGATTGTCGCGAACACTGCTGTGTTCGTCGTCGAGGCCGCCGCTTCGCCTGAAGTGCAGTCCACGCTGTTGACCTACGCGTTGATCCCAGCGGCCTTGACCGGTACCGCTGGTGTCCCGCCTGGCGTCTCGCCTTATGTGACGCTGGTGACGTACCAATTCTTGCACGCCGATTTTTTCCATATTTTCGGCAACATGCTTTTCCTCTGGATTTTCGGCGATGATGTTGAAGAAGCCATGGGCCCGCTGCGCTTCATACTGTTCTATCTTGGCTGCGGCGTCGCGGCGGGATTGGCCTTCGTCGCCAGCGCGCCGCACGCGGCAACCCCGCTCATCGGTGCTTCCGGCGCTATCGCGGGTATTCTGGCGGCCTATCTGATGCTAAAGCCCTGTCACAAGATTCTCGTCTTCATCCCGTGGTTCATCTTGTGGATCGTCGTCCGTCCCGTGGTGCGGCTCGCCGCCTATTGGGTGCTGGGCGCGTGGATCTTGACCCAGCTTTGGTCGATCTCGGTGCAGACCCAGGATGAGGTCGCCTATATGGCCCATGTCGGGGGTTTGGCCGGCGGCGCGGTGTTGTTCCCGTTGCTGCGTTATCGCACGGTGCGACTGTTCGAGTGCATTCGGGAGGCCGCGACGCCGGCGCCCGGCAAACAGCTTGCCTAGCGTGGCGATTTGCGTGCGTCGCAGCATAAACGTTGACATGCCGCTGGCGCGGCCATTAGCTTCCGCCCGCTCTTGAGCTGCGCCCGTTTGGGATGGGGATTTATGAAGATTTTGGTGCCCGTGAAGCGGGTGGTCGATTTCAACGTCAAGATCCGCGTCAAGCCGGACGGCTCCGGCGTCGAGCTCGCCAATATCAAGATGTCGATGAATCCGTTCGACGAAATCGCCGTCGAGGAGGCGATCCGTCTGAAGGAAGCCGGCAAGGCGACCGAGATCGTGGCGGTTTCGATCGGACCGGCGCAGGCATCGGAAACCATCCGCACCGCGCTCGCCATGGGCGCCGACCGCGGCATCCTGGTGAAAGCAGAAGGCGCCGTCGAACCGCTGGCTGTGGCGAAAATTCTCAAAGGCATCATCGACGCCGAAAAACCCGGGCTGGTCATCCTCGGCAAACAGGCGATCGACGATGACTGCAATCAAACCGGCCAGATGCTGGCGGCGCTGCTCGGTTGGGCGCAGGGCACATTCGCTTCCAAGATCGTGATCGAGGACGACAGCGTGACGGTGACGCGCGAGGTCGACGGCGGCTTGCAGACGGTGAAACTTAAAGCGCCGGTGATCGTCACCACCGATCTGCGCCTGAACGAACCGCGCTACGCTTCACTACCCAACATCATGAAGGCCAAGAAAAAGCCGATCGAGGACAAAACGCCGGAAGCCTACGGCGTGGATATCAAGCCGCGGCTGCAGGTGCTCAAGACCACGGAACCGCCGGGCCGCAAGTCCGGCGTCAAGGTCGCCTCGGTCGCCGATCTGGTCGGCAAGCTCAAGAATGAAGCGGGGGTTCTCTGATGACCACGCTTCTTCTCGCCGAGCACGACAACAAGACGCTCAAGGACGCCACCAACAAAGCGCTCACCGCGGCCAAGGAACTGGGCGGGGACGTGCATATCCTGGTCGCCGGCAAAGATTGCAAAGCCGTCGCCGATAACGCCGCCAAGCTCGACGGCGTCAAAAAAGTGCTGCTGGCGGACGCGCCGCCTTATGAACACTTCGTCGCCGAGCCGCTGGCCGCGCTCATCGTTTCGCTCGCGGGGCCTTATGACGCGATCGTCGCGCCGGCGACGACCAACGGCAAGAACGTGATGCCGCGCGTCGCTGCCCTGCTCGATGTCATGCAGATTTCCGAAATCACAAAAGTGATCGCGCCCGACACCTTCGAGCGGCCGATCTATGCCGGCAACGCGATCCAGACCGTGAAATCGACCGACGCCAAGAAGGTTATCACTGTGCGCACGTCCACCTTCCAGGCCGCGGGCGAGGGCGGCTCGGCCGGCGTGGAGAATGCTCAGCCCGCCGCTGATCCGGGACTATCCTCTTTCGTCGGCGAGGAATTGTCGAAGTCTGATCGTCCCGAATTGACCTCGGCCAAGATCATCATCTCCGGCGGCCGTGCCATGCAGAGCCGCGAGAACTTCAGCAAATATATCGAGCCGGTGGCCGACAGGCTCGGCGCCGCGGTCGGCGCCTCGCGCGCCGCGGTTGACGCCGGCTACGCGCCAAACGACTGGCAGGTCGGGCAAACCGGTAAAGTCGTGGCACCTGACCTCTATATCGCGGTCGGAATTTCCGGTGCGATTCAGCATCTCGCCGGGATGAAAGACTCCAAGGTGATTGTTGCTATCAACAAGGACGAGGAGGCGCCCATTTTCCAGGTCGCCGACTACGGGCTGGTTGCTGATCTATATCAGGCGTTACCCGAACTTGCGGCGGAACTCGACAAGATCAAGCGTTGACCACGCTCACAAATTAGCTGGCCCCCAGGTGGCGTCATCGAATGGTTCGTCGTAAAATTGCAAAAAGGCACCGAACACGAAGCCAAGAACCGGGTCTTCGCATCGATCGGATAAAAACATGGCGTTGAAGATTGAGACTGTCGGGGTGATCGGCGCCGGACAAATGGGTAACGGCATTGCCCATGTCTGCGCGCTGGCGGGTTATTCCGTGATGCTGAACGACGTGTCAGCCGACCGCATTAAGGCGGGTCTGGCGACCATCAACGGCAACATGGCCAAGCAGGTCGGCAAGAAGGCGATCAGCGAGGACGACCGCAAAGCCGCGGTAGCGCGCATCAAGCCGGCGGAAAAATACGACGCCATGGCATCCTGCGACATCGTGATCGAGACCGCGGCCGAGAAGGAAGACCTCAAACGCAAGATTTTCTCGGATCTGTGCGCCTCGCTCAAGCCGGAAGCCATCGTCGCCACCAATACCTCGTCGATCTCGATCACGCGGCTGGCGTCATCGACCGACCGGCCGGAGCGCTTCATCGGTATTCATTTCATGAATCCGGTGCCGCTGATGGAACTGGTCGAAGTGATCCGCGGCATTGCCACCGACGATGCCACCTTCGAGACCAGCAAGGCCTTCGTGTCCAAGCTCGGCAAGACCATTGCGGTGTCGGAGGATTTCCCGGCCTTCATCGTCAACCGCATCCTGCTGCCGATGATCAACGAGGCGATCTACACGCTCTATGAAGGCGTCGGCAATGTTGAGGCGATCGACACGGCGATGCGGCTCGGCGCCCATCATCCGATGGGACCGCTCGAGCTCGCCGACTTCATCGGGCTGGACACCTGTCTCTCGGTCATGCAGGTGCTGCACGAGGGTCTGGCCGATTCGAAATACCGGCCGTGCCCGCTGCTGGTGAAATACGTCGAGGCCGGCTGGCTCGGCCGCAAGACGCAGCGCGGCTTCTACGACTACCGCGGCGAAAAGCCGGTGCCGACGCGCTAGTGCGCGGTCCCGCTTTAGATCAGCTTCGATAAATTCAACAGCGCCAGCGCGACGATCGATAGCCACGTCAGGCTCTGGCCGGCGCGGCGGCCGAAACCGGCATTTTCCGTCGTCCACATGTTCCAGCTTTGCAGCACGCGCGCGATAATCAGCACGATGCCGACGACGTGCAGCGCCGTGTGCCAGCCGCCGTTGAGTTCGTAGATCGCCATCAACACAACGGCGAAAGGAATGTACTCGGCCGCATTGGCGTGCAGGCGGATCATGCGCAGCATCGCGGGGTTGCCGCCATCGCCGAGCGCGACGCGAAATTTCACCCGGTGCCGGGTGACGTTGATGGCCAGCGCAACGAAGATGAGCGCCAAAATCCCGGCGTAGAGCGCAGTGATCGATAGCTGCATCGGATCAGCCTCCCCCATGAATGCCGCGGCGTGCGGCGGTTACTTACCGTATTCGTCGTGCCGGCGCACCCAGGACATACTCCAGGGCAGGGCGTCTTCGTCGCGGCCTTTCGGCGCCAGGTCGAGGAAATTATAAGCGCCAACGAGTATATCGAGCCCACGCGCATAGGCCGAGTAAGTGTGAAAGACCGCGCCGCCGTCCTTGATGAAGGCGCTCAGCCCCGGCGCTTCCTCGCTGGGGAATTTTCCCTTGGCATAATTGTAGTCGACCTCGCCGGCCATCTCGTCCTTGGTGAAAGACACATGGAAGTCGCGGTTGAAGTCGTTGCCATAGGATGACACCCATTTGAATTTCCAGCCCATGCGTTTCTGGTAGGCCTGGATTTCGGCCAGCGGTGCGCGCGACACGACCACCAGCGCGACATCGCGCTGCGCCAGATGAATGTTGGCGCCGTCGAAATGATCGGCCAAATACGAGCAACTCGGACAGCCGGCCTGCCAGCCCGGCCCCAGCATGAAGTGATAAACGATGAGCTGGCTCTTGCCGCCGAACAGATCGGCGAGGGGTTCCTTGCCGTTAGGCCCGTCGAACACATAGTTCTTTTCGACCTTCACCCAAGGCAGTTCACGCCGCTGTTTGCTGAGCGCGTCGCGCGCCTTGGTGAACTCCTTTTCCCTGGCGAGCAGCGCCTTGCGCGCGGCCAGCCATTCGTTTTGCGAGACGATGCTGTGTTGCATGAGGAGAACTCCTACGCCGCGAGATATTTCTCAAGCTTGTCCATGGCGCCCGTCCAGCCTTGATTGTGGCGGTCGCGCGCGTCCTCGTCGAAGAATTGCTCGTGCAACATCGTGAATAATGTGCCCTCGCCATCGGGCTTGAAGGTCAGCGTCACCAGCGACTCGCGCTCCGGCGTCGATTTCCACGCCCAGGTGAAGACGAGCTTTTCGTTCGGGATGACTTCGCGATAGATGCCGCTGGCGTCATGATGCTCGCCATTGGGCGCCTGCATCAGCCAGCGGTAGCGCCCGCCTTTGCGCGGATCGCCCTCGGTGGCGAGCACCTTGACCTCGCCCGGGCCCATCCAGTGCTTTACTTTTTCCGGATCGGTCCAGGCGGCGAAGACCTTCGCCGGGCTCGCGTTGAACCGGCGCTTGATCGTGAGGCTGGGTTTCGTTGTGACGGTGGACATGTGTCTTCCTCCAAAAATGCGGCGAGTTGATCGAGCTTCTCGGTCCAGAAGCGCTGGTAGCGGTTGAGCCAGTCATTGGCGTCGCGCATCGGCTCGGCGCGCATCCGGCAGGCGACCGTGCGCCCGGACTTGCTGCGGGTGACGAGACCTGCATCCGACAGCACGTCGAGATGTTTCATCACCGCAGGCAACGACATCGCGAAAGGCTGGGCCAGCTGGCTCACCGACAGTTCGTCGGATCGGCTCAGCCGGGCGAGCAGCGCCCGCCGCGTCGGATCGGCGAGCGCGGCGAAGGTACGGTCGAGCGTATCGCTTCTATAGTAAACCATTTGGTTAAGTATAGGACCATGCCGCGCCGCCGGTCAAGCCGCCTCTTTCACTATTGTTTGATCGCCGCTTGGACGAGTTTGACCGCGTCGTCGCTGGCCCATTCGGCAGGACCGGCGATGGTGCCGAGTTCGCAGCCTTTTGGATCGACCAGCAAGGTCGTCGGCATGCCGAAGGCGCGGCCGATCGCCTTCAAATCCTGAAACACCTTGGCCTGCGGATCGGCATAATAGGCAAGCTTCTCGACGCCGACTTCCTTCAGGAACGCTTTCGGTTTGTCGGGGTCGCGGGTGTCGATGTTGATCGCCACCACTTGAAAATTCGGCCCGCCCAGCCGCTGCTCCAACGCGTCGAGGGCCGGCATCTCCTTGCGGCACGGCACGCACCAGGTGGCCCACAGGTTAAGTAGCACCGTCTTGCCGCGCCAATGATCGAGCGTCAGCGGCGTCCCGCCGGCGTCATGAAAGGCGAGGTCGGGCACCCGCAGCGGGCTCTTGGCAATGTTAACGGCGGCCACCTCGCCGCGCGCCAAAGGCTCGAGTTTGCTGGCTAATTCGACCGCCGGCCGGCATGCCGCATCCTTTGCCGCATCGCCGCCTGCATTGCCTGTCAGGGCACCAATCCCGTATACCCCCGCGAACCCGGCAATCACGCCGGCGACGCCGCCGGCCAGAATCATGGCCAGATGCTTTTTTGCGAAGCCGGTTGCAGGTCGTTCGGTCATAGTTGGTAAGGGTTTTGGGCGGTTGAGATCTCGGTGACGTCATGAGCAACAAAATGTGGGGCGGGCGGTTTACGTCCGGACCCGGCGCTATCATGGAGGAAATCAACGCCTCCATCGATTTCGACAAGGCTCTTTACCGCCAAGACATCGCCGCGTCCAAGGCCCATGCCGACATGCTGGCCAAGCAAGGCATCATTACGGCGGACGATGCGAAAAAAATCGCTCACGGTCTAGACACGATCCTGTCAGAGATCGAGGCCGGCAAGTTCTCCTTCAAGCGGGCTCTAGAGGACATCCACATGAACGTGGAAGGCCGGCTCTCCGAACTGATCGGTGACGCGGCCGGACGGCTGCACACCGCGCGCTCGCGCAACGATCAGGTGGCGACCGATTTCAAGCTGTGGATGCGCGACACGATCGATGCGCTCGATGCGGCGCTGGCGAGCTTTCAGCGCGCGCTGGCCGACAAGGCGCTGGAGCACGCCGGCACCGTGATGCCGGGCTTCACCCATATGCAGACCGCGCAGCCGGTGACCTTCGGTCATCATCTGCTCGCCTATGTGGAGATGGCGGCGCGCGACCGCGGCCGCTTTGCCGACGCCCGCAAGCGGTTGAACGAGTTGCCGCTCGGCGCCGCCGCGCTCGCCGGCACGTCGTTTCCCATCGACCGTGACATGACGGCGCAGGCTCTCGGCTTCGACCGGCCGGCGGCGAATTCGCTCGACGCGGTGTCCGACCGCGACTTCGCCATGGAAACCCTGTCGGCCGCTTCGATCGCGGCGGTGCACCTGTCGCGGCTCGCCGAAGAGATCGTGATCTGGACCTCACCGCTCACCAATCTGGTCAGGCTGTCGGACAAATTCACCACCGGCTCCTCGATCATGCCGCAGAAGCGCAATCCGGACGCGGCCGAGTTGGTGCGCGCCAAGACCGGCCGCGTCATCGGCGCGCTCAATGCGCTCATGATCGTGATGAAGGGGCTGCCGCTCGCCTATGCCAAGGACATGCAGGAAGACAAGGAAGGCACCATGGACGCGCTCGGCGCGCTTGCGCTGTCGATCGCGGCGATGGCCGGCATGGTGGCCGATCTCGAGCCCGATACCGCGCGCATGAAGAAGGCGGCGGGCGAAGGTTACGCCACCGCCACCGATCTCGCCGACTGGCTGGTGCGCAGCTTGAAAATCCCGTTCCGGGACGCCCATCATCTGACCGGCCGTATCGTCGTCAAGGCGGTCGAGGCGGGCGTGCCGCTGCACCGGCTGCCGCTTGCCGTGATGCGCGAGATCGAGCCGCGGATCGGCGAGGACGTGTTCAGCGTGCTCTCGGTCGACAAATCCGTGAAGAGCCGGGTGAGCTTCGGCGGAACAGCCCCTAAAAACGTGCGTGCGCAGGCGAAGAAGTGGCTGCGCAAGCTGGAAAAAGAGAAATCCTGACTTTATTCAGCCAGGTTTGGCCTTGTTTGCCTGATTTGATATGATGCCGTTGACCTTGGGAGATTGTTCTTGAGTTCGTTTTTCGACCGCCCGTTCCTGCGTCTCGCCCTGACGGCCGCGCTTGCCGCGTCGCTCGGTTTGGCGGCGTGCGGCCGCAAGGGACCGCTCGATCCGCCGCCGAGTGCCTCGCTCGCCGGCGAACAGCAGCCCGGTACGCCGAACCCGCTGAGCAGTCCCATTGCCTCGCCGATCGGCGGGCAGGCGAAGAGCGACGATACGACCATAGGACCCAACGGCCTGCCGATGACCAAAGGCCCGAAAAAACAAATTTTTCTCGACGGCCTTTTAAACTGAGCGTGTGATGCACCACTTCGCTTATCGCGACGGCGTGTTGCACGCCGAGGCGGTCCGCCTCGACACGCTCGCGCAAGCGGTCGGGACGCCGTTCTATTGCTATGCGACCGCGACGCTTGAGCGCCACTACAAGGTGTTCGCCGGCGCCTTCGCCGATGTCAATGCGCTGGTCTGCTACGCCATGAAGGCGAATTCGAACCAGGCGGTGGTCGCGACGCTCGCCAGGTTGGGAGCCGGCGCCGACGTGGTGTCGGAAGGCGAGCTGATGCGCGCGCGCCTCGCCGGCGTACCGGCCGACAAGATCATGTTCTCCGGCATCGGCAAGACCGCGCGCGAACTCGCGCTGACGATCGACGAGGGCATCCTCTGCATCAATGTAAAATCCGAGCCGGAGCTCGAATTGCTGTCGTCGATCGCTGCGCACAAGAATCGCTCCGTGAATATTTCGGTGCGCGTCAATCCCGATATCGACCCCAAGACGCATCACAAGATCGCCACCGGCAAGGCCGAGAACAAATTCGGTATTCCGATCAGCCGCGCGCGCGAGGTCTATGCGCAGGCGGCGAAATTGCCGGGTCTCAAGGTGACTGGCGTCGACATGCATATCGGCAGCCAGATCGTCGATCTCGATCCGTTCGACAATGCGTTCAAGCTGTTGGCCGAGTTCGTGCGCATGCTGCGCGGCGACGGGCACACCATCGCGCATGTCGATCTCGGCGGCGGCCTCGGTATTCCCTACGAGGACGACAACGAGCCGCCGCCGCATCCGGACGAATATGCCAAGGTGGTCAAGCGCGCGACGCGCGATCTCGATTGCCGGTTGATCTTCGAGCCGGGCCGGCTGCTCGTCGGCAATGCCGGCATCCTGGTGACACGCGTGCTGTTCGTGAAGCGCGGCGAGGCGAAGAATTTCGTGGTGGTGGACGCGGCGATGAACGACCTGATCCGCCCGACGCTCTATGATGCTCATCATGCGATCTGGCCGGTCACCGAGCCGGGCGCGAAGGCACGCCACATCCGCGCCGATGTGGTCGGGCCGGTGTGCGAAAGCGGCGACTTTCTCGCCCTCAATCGAGAAATGCCGGAACCGGCGGCCGGCGCCCTGCTGGCGGTGATGTCGGCGGGCGCCTACGGAGCGGTGCAGGCTGGAACCTACAATACCCGCCCGCTGGTGCCGGAAGTGATGGTTAAGGGCGCGGAATGGGCCATCGTTCGCCCGCGCCTTGAAGTTGACCAATTGGTTGCGCTCGATCGCATGCCGGAATGGCTTGAGGTGTAGAAACCCCGCGCATGGCCTGAGAATTGCCTGCGTGATATCCTGATTTGCCGAGAGATTCTCCAAGCGCTGAGCGGCGGAGCGGCTTTTGGACGGTTTGAACGAGCAACCAAGGCAGCGGCGCCCAGCACCGGCTTTGCTGGCACGGGCGCTCCAGCGCGCGCGCAGTAGCTTGTTGTGGGAGCGGCTGTGGCCGGCTCTGGCCACGCTGGCGACCGTACTCGGCCTATTCCTCGCAATGTCCTGGGCCGGACTGTGGCTGGCACTGCCGCCGATCGCGCACGCCATCGTCTTCTTCGTCTTTGCGGTTGTCATCGGTGTCGCGGCCATACCTTTGATCCTGCTGCGGGTGCCGAGCGCCCACGATGGATTGCGCCGGCTCGATCGCAACAGCGGCGAGGCCCATCGTCCGGCCACATCTGTCGCCGACGAGATCGCCGCCAACCAGAACGATCCGGTAGCCCAGGCGCTCTGGCGCGCCCATGTCGAGCGAGCGCTGATGTCGGCGCGCAAGCTCAAGGCCGGATGGCCGCAACCGAAACTAGCGCTGCGCGATCCGATGGCGCTGCGTGCGCTGGTGCTCATTCTGGCGGTCGCCAGCTTTTTCGCCGCCGGCGGCGAACGCTGGAAGCGCATCACCGCCGCCTTCGACTGGAGCGGCGTGGTTGCGCCGGCGAATTTCCGTATCGATGCCTGGGTCACGCCGCCGGTCTATACCGGCCGCCCGCCGGTCATGTTGCCGGGTCTGCACCCGGGCGGAACCGCGCAAACGACAGCGGCGGTATCTGTGCCGGCCGGCAGCCAACTGGTGGTGCGCTCCACCGGCAATGTGCGTTTCTCTATTGTGCGCAAAGGCGGCCTGAACGACGCTCCCGCGGAGGCGCACGCCGCATTGCCGGCGGGCAGCGAGGAGCATCGTTTCGTAATCAAGAGCGACGGCGCGGCAGTGCTGCGTGGTGTCGGCAGCAATGATCTAGTCTGGAATTTCACCGCTATCCCCGACCGCGCGCCGACAATCGATCTGATCAAGGACCCGGAGCGTCAAGCGCGCGGATCGCTGCGGCTTGATTATAAAATGGACGACGATTACGGCGTGGTCGAGGCACATGCCGAATTCGCGCTCAAGGACGGCGCCGCCGACGACGAAAAACCCGCACATCCGCTCTACGGTCCGCCCGAATTCCCGCTCACGCTGCCGCAGATGCGCACCCGCAATGGCGCGGCGCAGACCACGCGCGACCTTACCGCGCACCCTTGGGCTGGCGCGAAAGTCGCGATGACGCTGGTGGCGCGCGATGAGGCCGGTAACGAGGGCCGCAGCGAGCCAACGGAATTTCAGCTTCCGCAACGCATCTTCGTCAAGCCGGTGGCGCGGGCTCTGATCGAGCAACGCCGCATTCTGGCGCTCGACGCGGGGGCAAAGCCGCTTGTGCTGACGGCGCTCGACACGCTCACGATCGCGCCGGAGCGTTTTACTCCGGAGACCGCGGTCTATCTCGGCTTGCGATCGATCTACTTCGATCTCGCTCAGGCCAAGAGCGACGATCAGTTGCGCGAGGTGGTGGCGCGCATGTGGGAGATGGCGACGCAGCTTGAGGACGGCAATGTCAGCCAGGCCGAACTCGCGCTGCGCCAGGCCCAAGAGCAACTGCGCCAGGCGCTCGAACGCGGAGCCAGCGACGAAGAGCTGAAAAAGCTCATGGATCAACTACGCGCGGCGATGGACAAATATTTGCAGGCGCTGGCGGAAGAAGTGAAGAAAAATCCGCAGCAGCTCGCGCGCCCACTCGACCGTAATACCCGCATGGTCAGTCCGCAGGATCTCAAGAGCATGCTCGACCGGCTGGAGAACCTGGCGCGCTCCGGCAACAAGGAAGCCGCGCGCAAGCTGCTGGAAGAATTACAGTCGATGATGGAGAACCTGCAGACGGCGCGGCCGGGCGCGCAATACGACGAAGGCGACGACGACATGATGTCGGCGCTCGACGAATTGGGCGACATGATCCGCAAGCAGCAGCAATTGCGCGACAAGACCTTTAAGCAGGGTCAGGATACGCGGCGCGATCGCCAGCGTCAGCAGCAGGGCCCGGGCAAGCAGCAATTCGGCGATCTGCGCCAGGATCAGCAGGGTTTGCGCGACCGGCTCAACAAGCTGCTGGAACAATTGCGCCAGCGCGGACTCGGCAATCCCGGCCAGCAGGGTCAGGATCAAAAGGGCGAGAGCGACATGGACCAGCTCGGCAGCGCCGGCGAAGCCATGGGCGAGGCGGAAGGCGAACTCGGACAGGGTGATGCCGACAGCGCGGCCGACAGCCAAGGCCGCGCGCTCGAAGCCATGCGAAAAGGCGCCCAGGGCATGGCGCAATCGATGCAGCAGCAGATGGGCATGGGCCCGGGACCCGGCCAGCCGGGCCGCAACGGCCGCGCGCGCGCCCAACAGGACACTGATCCGCTCGGGCGGCCGATGCGCGGCCGCGAATATGGCGACGACGTTACCGTGAAGGTTCCGGGCGAGATCGACGCCCAGCGGGCCCGCCGCATCCTTGAAGAATTACGCAAACGCTTCGGCGAGAGCGCCCGCCCGCAACTCGAACTCGATTACATCGAGCGGCTGCTGAAGGATTTCTGATTTTTTAGCGATCACGATTTTCGCCGCGCCGCTATTTCGCTCCGGCATCTTCCGGGCTGAAGAAGCGCACCATCACGTTGCTGGCCTCGGCCGGCGGCGAGGGAATCTGGCTGCGGAATTGCAACCGCTCACCGGCATTAAGGATGCTGCGCGGTGCCGGCATCGTCCAGGTGTAGACTTCCTGTCCGGTGGCGTTGCGTGCGGCAAAGCGCAGGCGCGGCACTTCGACCGGCTTGCCTGTTTCACTCACGATCGCACCTTCCACGACCAGGATGCTGTTGCCGTCCTGGACTTCGTTCGAGATTCTGACGTTCTCGAATTTGAGGCCGCGCAAATTGACCGGCAAGCCGACGGCCGCGAATAGCGACGCGGTCTGCGGCAAGTAGCGCACCACTTCGCTGCGCGCGCCGACCAGCGCCGCGTTGACGGCGACCAGCACTAGGATGACCGCGGTCCAATGCGACGAGCGGCGGGACTGCCTGCGCCGCGCCAGCAATTGCAAGCGGCGGACATCAAAGCTTTCGGCCTCTTCGGAGTCGGGCTCGGGATCGGCCGTTTCCGGCAGCGGATCATGCTCGATCGGCGGCACTAGCGGCGGCGCCTCGGCGAGCGCGATCGGTTCCGGTTCGTCCGCCGGAGTTGCGACTGCTGAAACGGGTTCCCCGGGCGGTTCGAGCGGCGGTGCCTCGTTCTCGGCGGCGGTGTTCGGACCGGGAGCTTCGGGGATTGCATCCTGGGCAGTGTCTTGCGCGTGCGCGGCGGGGGCCGGGGATGCTTCGGTGCGCCGCGGCGCCGGCTGCTCCTCCTCCGCCTGCGCGATCACGTTGTCCACGAAAGCGGTAACGTCGGGCTCAGGCTGCGGTCCGCCGGCGTGCCAACTCGCCTTGCAGCGCGCGCAACGCACCGTCCGCCCGGCGGGGCCGACCGCGGCCGAGTCGATCATGTAGGACGATGCGCAGCTTGGGCAAACGATCAGCATGTCACTGGGGCCGGTTTGGCCACCGAAACCTAGCAGCCGACCGTTAATGGATTGGAAACCATGCTGGGCTTGAGGTTTAGGGGATAGGCCCGGTTTGGCGCCCCCGCGGCGCTGGCGGTGCCGCGATAATCCTGTAAAAGCGCTGTTCCCGGCTGTCAGCGAAGCCGCCGGTAGTCTTGGGGAAGGCTTCGCGGCTTAGCGGCCAAGGCATTTCACGGGCGTTTGAGGGAATTTATCGGAGAGGGGTGTGGTCCGATTCGAGAATGTCGGCTTGCGCTACGGCCTAGGGCCGGAGGTCCTGCGCGACCTCACGTTCCGCATCGAGCCGCATTCCTTTCAGTTTCTCACCGGCCCCTCCGGTGCCGGCAAGACGTCGCTGCTACGCTTGTTGTTCCTGTCGCTCAAACCGACGCGCGGATTGATCACCCAGTTTGGCCATGACGTCGCCATGCTGTCGAAGGACGCTGTGGCGACCTTGCGCCGGCGCATCGGCATCGTGTTCCAGGACTTCCGCCTGCTCGATCACATGACGACATACGAGAACGTCGCGCTGCCCCTGCGTGTGATGGGCCGTCCGGAAGACAGCTACCGCGACGAGGTGGTCGAACTGTTGAACTGGGTTGGCCTTGGCGAGCGGATGTGGGCGCTACCGCCGGTGCTTTCGGGTGGCGAGAAGCAGCGCGCCGCGATCGCGCGCGCCGTGATCGCGCGGCCGCAATTGCTCCTTGCCGATGAGCCGACCGGCAATGTCGATCCCAGCTTGGCGCAGCGGCTGCTGCGCCTGTTCATCGAACTCAACAAATCCGGAACTTCGGTCGTCATCGCCACCCACGACATTGCGCTGATGGACCAGTACGATGCGCGCCGGCTGGTGCTGCACGACGGACGGCTGCACATCTACGATTGAGAGCGATTGATGACGGACTCGATGGACGATATGACGGCGACGCCGCGCCTGCCGGGCGGCGCGTTGCCGCGTTTCGATACGCCCCTGGTGCCGCGCAACTCGATATCCGGGCGCGCGCTGATCGCCGTCGTCGCCATCATGACGTTTCTGGCGTCGCTCACCACCGGCGCGGTGCTGTTGATCGGAAATGCTGCCAGCGAATGGCAATCGGACGTATCGCGCGAGGTGACCATCCAGATCATCCCGGCGCCCGGCCGCGATCTCGACGCCGCCGTCGACAAGGCGGCGGCGGCAGCGCGCGCGTTTGCCGGCATTGGAGACGTACGCGCCTATTCGAAAGAGGAATCGTCCAAACTGCTCGAACCTTGGCTCGGCAATGGCCTCAAACTCGAGGAACTGCCGGTGCCGCGGCTTATTGTCGTGAAAATAGCGGCAGGCGCCGCGCCCGACATTCCGCAACTTCGCAGGATCCTGGCCGAGCAGGTGCCGGGCGCCACGCTCGACGATCATCGCGGCTGGATCGACCGCATGCGCGCCATGGCCGGAACCGCGGTCGCCGCCGGCGTCGGAATTTTGATCCTGGTCATCGCCGCCACCATGCTCTCGGTTACCTTCGCGACCCGCGGCGCGATGGCGGCCAACAAACCGGTGATCGAGGTGCTGCATTTCGTCGGCGCCAAGAACGGCTTTATTGCCGGGCGCTTCCAGCGGCATTTCCTGCTGCTCGGCTTGCAAGGCGGCGCCGTCGGCGGCGGCATCGCTATGCTGCTGTTCGCACTCGCCGGCGCGGTCAGCCGCTGGTTTGCCGGCTCCGCGGCCGGCGAGCAGACCGCGGCCCTGTTCGGATCGTTTTCCATCGGCGTTATCGGCTATGTCGCGGTGTTGTGCCAAATCATATTGATCGCGGTGGTGACCGCGACAACGTCCCGGCATACCGTGAACCGGACCCTCGATACCATCGACTGACATGCTGACAAGCTTCGCACGCGTAGTTGGTTTTCTCACAATGACCGCCGGCGCGGTCGGCGCCGTGCTGCTGGGCTTGGGATATTGTTGGTTCGCCTTGAGCATTCCGACCGAGGAAGTGACGCTCGACCGCAAGGCGGATGGCATCGTGGTGCTGACCGGCGCTGCTGCGCGCATTCCGGATGCGATCGAGTTGCTGGCGGCCGAGCGCGGTAAACGGCTGTTGATCAGCGGGGTGCATCGCGATACGAGGGCGCGCGAGATCGCGCGGCTGACGCCGCTTTATTCCAAATACTTCTCGTGCTGCATCGATCTCGATCGCTCCGCGCTCAATACGTTCGGAAACGCGCTTGAGACCAAGCGCTGGGCGCGCGAGCACAATTTCAACTCGTTGATCGTGGTGACGTCGAACTGGCACATGCCGCGGGCGATGGCCGAACTTGAGCATCAACTTCCCGATGTCGAATTAATTTCCTATCCGGTGATCTCGCCGCGGGTGAAAGACGAACCCTGGTGGTCCAATATGGATACCGCGCGCCTGCTGTTAGCGGAGTATCTGAAATATCTGTTCGCGCTCACCCGCATGCACCTCGATTCCGACAACGCGTGAAGGAGCGCCCTCCATGATTCTCGTTCGTTCCATTGCCTTCAACGTGTTGTTTTATCTCAACACGGTTATCTACCTGATCATTGCGCTGCCGGCTTTCTTTCTGCCCTATCGTGCCATCATTGCGGTCGCGAAATCGTGGGGCCGCACCAACCTTGTGCTGCTGCGCGCGGTTGCCGGCATCGATTGCGAGATCAGGGGCCGTGAAAAAATTCCCCGCGGCGCGCTGATCGTTGCCGCCAAGCACCAGTCGGCGTGGGAGACCTTCGCGCTGCTGCCGCTCTTCGACAATCCGTTGTTCATCGTCAAACGTGAACTCGAGTGGATCCCTATCTTCGGATGGCTGATGATCAAAGGCCGCATGGTGCCGGTCGATCGCAGCGCACGCTCGCAGGCGATTCCTGCGATGACCAGGCGCGCGGGCGTCGAGCTCGCCGAAGGTCGTCAATTGATCATTTTTCCCGAGGGGACGCGGCGGCCGGCGGGCGCCGAGCCGCGCTACAAGCACGGCGTGGCGCATCTTTACGGCGCAGCCGGCGTGCCATGCTTGCCGGTCGCGCTTAATTCCGGGCTGTTCTGGCCGCGGCGCTCGATCCGCAGGTTGCCGGGGACTGTGGTGGTGGAAATCCTCGACCCGATCGCACCCGGGCTCGACACGGATACTTTCTTCAAGCGCCTGCAGGATGAGATCGAGGCTGCGGCCGCGCGCCTGATTGCCGAGGCAAAATCCGCAAACGGACGCTAGGCGTCCGTTACTTGGTCGGTTCTTGCTTGGCGCCTTCGTCCAGCGCCTTTAGCCGCGCGCGGGCATTGTCTTGTGCCCATTGCGCGATGCGATTGATGGTGGGAACGGCAATCGCCGCGTTATACTCCACGCGTGCTTTTGCGATATCGCGTTTCTTCTCGTAGACGCGGCCGCGGCTGAAATAGGCGGCGGCGTAAGTCGGGTCTATCTTTGTTGCCTGGTTATAGTTCTCCAGCGCGGCATCCAGATCGCCTTTGTCCAGATAGACGTCGGCGCGATAATCGTAGCTCTCGACGTTGTCCGGCTCGATGCGGATCGAAATGTCGTAGTCGGCCAGCGCGCCGTCCAGGTCGCCCTTCTTTTCCTTCCAGCTTGCGCGCGCTCGATAGACCGAGGCGAGAGCTTTTTCCTTGAACCTGCCGCCGTTGATCATGCGCGTGCACGCCGCCAGACCCGGATCGATCTTGCTCTTGTCTTTGTAATTTTCGTTGCCGAGCGAGAAGCACGTGACGCGGTCGCCCTCGGCGTCGGCAAAGGACATCGACGGGGCAAAGGAAACGAACGTCAGGAACGCGGCAAGCGGCAGTAAACTACGCATATGTATCCCCCCAGCAACAAAACCGCGTGATGATAATTCAGCCGAATGCCATCGTCGAGATGACCTCACGGCGCGGCGACTTCGTGGATGCCTTTGATCTGTTCGGCCAGGCGGCGCAGGCCGTCGTCGCGATAGCCGTGGGCTTCGAGCTCCTTGACCGCCGCCAGGACGTAATCGCGGCAGGCGCCGGAACGTCCGTGACCCTGGCGCACATAGTGCAATTGCTGGGCGAGCGTCAGGCGGCCGGCATATTGCCGGTGGCCGCGGTCCACGATGTAGCAGAGCGCATGCGCGCTTTGCTGCGGATCGTCATCGAGCCAGATCCCGCGCCAGGCCTCGCGATAGACCAAGGTCACCTGCTCGCGCGCGCGCAAATAGTCGATCGTCTTGGCGCGCTTGGCGGCGGCTACCCGGTAGGCGATGCCGCGGCAATTGCCGCCGCGGTCGAGGCCCAGCACCAGGCCGGGCCGTTGCGGCGTGCCGCGGTGCACGAAAGAATAGACGCAGAGCGCCCGGTGCGCGCCCACGAGGCGGGCCTGACGCCGCTCCAGGAATTCGAATCCCGGCCGCCACATCAGCGATCCGTAGGCGAAAACCCAAAGCTCTTCGCCGCTTTGGTCGGACTTTTTGCTCATCGGAATTGGATTGTGACCATGGCCAAGAGCATACCGTTGACAGGGCCCGGCGGCTTGTCGCGTATCAGGCCGGGTGTTTCCGCGCAACCCATCCGTGGGTCCCGTGCGCGTGGCTCAAGGGCGCAGAAACGCCGTATTGGCAGGTGTTAAAGCTTCGATGGCTGCCCGATCCAGACGAACCCGCTCCGCGCGCCAGCGCACCCGGCGCTATATCGGCATGCTGGTTCTGGCCGTGGCGCTGATCGCCGGCTGGAGCTGGTTCTGGCATTACGCCGCCGGCCAGGCGCAGATCGCAATCGACGGCTGGCGCGCGCGCGAGGCCAAAGCCGGCCGCGTCTATGCTTGCGGCTCGCAGACCATCGGCGGCTATCCGTTCCGCATCGAGGTCGAGTGCGACAAAGCCTCGGCGCTGTTCCGCAGCAATCAGCCGCCGGTCGAGATCAAGGCCGGCGGCATGTCGATCGTGGCGCAGATTTATCAGCCGAATTTGCTGATCACCGAATTCCACGGCCCGCTCACCATCGCCGATCCCGGAAAGCCGCCGAATATCATCGTCAATTGGAAACTGGCCCAGTCGAGCGTGCGCGGCACGCCGGCCTCGCCAGAGCGCGTCTCGCTGGTGTTTGACAAGCCGGTGGTTGAGCGCATCACGGGCGGCAGTCGGCAGAACATATTGCGCGCGGCGCACATCGAAATTCACGGCCGTATTATCGAAGGTTCTGTCACCAAAAATCCGGTAATCGAAACGGTGTTGCGCCTCAAGGCGGCCTCGGCGCCGGAAGTGCACCCGGCAATGGCGACGCCGTTCGATGCCGACGTCACCGCAGTGTTGCGCGGCCTGGACAATTTCGCGCCCAAGCCCTGGGCGGCGCGGTTCCGCGAGTTGCAGGCGGCGGGCGGCCGCATCGATATTACGCAGGCGCGCGTGCGACAGGGTGAAACGATTGCGACTGGTGATGGCGCCCTGTCGCTTACGGTGAACGGACGCCTGGTCGGTCAGTTGCGCGTGACGGTCGCCGGACTCGAGCCATTCCTCGCATCGATCAATGCACCGCAAGTGGTGCAGGCTTCGCCGGATATGGACAAAGTTGCCGGCGCACTCGATCGCCTGCTGCCGGGCCTGGGCGGTGTCGCGCGCCAGCAGGCCACCAGCTCCAATCTTTCGTTCGGTATCAATCTGCTCGGCGAGCGAACCACGCTCGAAGGTAAGCCCGCGGTGGTGTTGCCGCTGCGTTTCGACGACGGCTCGATATTCCTGGGGCCGATCAAGATCGGCAACGCGCCGGCGCTGTTCTAGTCCTCGCTGCCGTAAGGCTTCGGCAACGGCTGATTGAGGTCGGGGTGCGGCCGGCCGAAATCGGGCGCCGGCGAATCCTGGCCAATGTCGATAATGCCCTTGCGGATCGCGCGCGTGCGCTTGAAGTGCTCAAACAGCGCCTCGCCGTCACCCTTGCGGATCGCCTTGGTCAGCGCCGAGACGTCTTCGTTGAAGCGGCCGAGCATTTCCAGCACGGCATCCTTGTTGGCCAGGAAAACATCGCGCCACATCGTCGGGTCGGAGGCCGCGATCCGTGTGAAGTCGCGGAAGCCACCGGCCGAGAACTTGAGTACTTCCGATTCCGTCACCGTCTCCAATTCGTCGGCGGTGCCGACGATGGTGTAGGCGATCAGATGCGGCAGATGGCTGGTGATGGCGAGCACCAGATCGTGATGATCGACATCCATGGTGTCGACATTGGCGCCGAGCAGACGCCAGAACGCGGCGAGCTTGTCCACCGCCTTGGCATCGGCGTTTTTCGGCGGCGTCAGGATGCACCAGCGGTTGACGAACAGCTCGGCAAAGCCGGCATCGGGGCCAGAATATTCGGTGCCGGCGACCGGATGGGCTGGCACAAAATGCACGCTCTTGGGCAGGTGCGGCGCCATGTCGCGCAGCACCGAGCCCTTGACCGAGCCGACATCCGACACGGTGGCGCCGGCCACGAGATGCGGTCCGATTTCCTTGGCGACCGCGCCACTGGCGCCGACCGGAATGCAGACGATGACGAGATCAGCGCCTTCGACCGCGGCGGCATTGGTTTCCACCACTTGATCGGCGATACCCAATTCAGCCACGCGCTTGCGCGTCGCGGCTGAGCGCGCGGTGGCGACAATCGAACGCACGGCACCTTGCGCACGCGCTGCACGCGCAATCGAGGAGCCGATCAGCCCGACGCCGATCAGCGCCAGGCGGTTGTAGAGGGGTGCCGGCTTGCTCACGCCGCTTTTCCCAGGAATTCCGCGAGCGCCTTCACCACCAGACGGTTGGCCTCCTCGGTGCCGACGCTCATTCGTAGGGCATTCGGCAGCTTGTAGGCGCCGACTTGCCGGAGCACGAGACCGCGCTTGGTCAAGAACGTGTCGGCATCTTTGGCGGTGCGCCCCTTGGTCTCCGGAAAGTGGATGAGCACGAAATTCGCCACGCTCGGCGTTACCGGCAAGCCGAGCTTGCCGATTTCTTCCGTCAGCCAGGCAAGCCAGCGCGCATTGTGCTCGCGCGAGCGTTCGACATGCGCGGTATCGCGGATCGCCGCGATGCCGGCCGCGATCGCCGGCGCGTTGACGTTGAACGGCCCCCGGATGCGGTTAACCGCGTCCACCACATGGGCAGGTCCGTACATCCAGCCTAGGCGAAGCGCGGCCAGTCCATAGATTTTCGAGAAAGTCCGCGTCATCACCACATTGTCGGTGGTGGCGACCAGTTCGATGCCGGATTCGTAATCATTGCGCCGGACGTATTCGGCGTAAGCCGCGTCCAGCACCAGCAGCACGTTGCCGGGCAACGCGCGCTGCAACCGCTTGACCTCGTCGAACGGAATGTATGTCCCGGTCGGATTGTTCGGGTTGGCCAGGAACACGATCTTGGTGCGCGGCGTGACCAGTCCGAGGATCGCGTCCACATCCGCCGTAAGGTTTTTCTCCGGCGCGACGATCGGCGTGGCGCCGGTGGCCTGGGTGGCGATCGGGTAGACCAGGAAGCCGTGCGTGGTGTGGATCGCTTCGTCGCCGTCGGTGAGATAGGCGCGCGCGATCAGATTGAGCAAATCGTCGGAGCCGGCGCCGCAGACGATGCGCGCCGGGTCGAGACCGAAAGCCTGTCCGATCGCCTCGCGCAACGCCGAGGCCGAGCCGTCCGGATAATCCTCGAGGTGTTCGGCGACCGCGCGATAGGCCGCAATGGTGCTCTCGCCCGGCCCCAACGGCGTCTCGTTGGAGGACAGTTTGAACACCTTGGCGACGCCCGGCGCCGTGCTCTTGCCCGGGACGTAAGGGGCAATATCGAGCACGCCGGGTCGCGGTTGCGGTTTGGTCGCGGTCATTTTCGTTGTCCGAGCGATCACGCCTTACGGGATCATGCCCGTTCGGCGGCAACCGTATAGCGGGTTGCGTGGCTACCGACGAGGGCCGATGAACGGACTGTGGCCCCTGCCTTAACGAGGGCCGCGGTGACCGCCTCAAGCGTGACGCCGTTTGGCAACGTGATCAGCAAGGCGGCGCCGTCAAAGGCGCGGTCGGGCACGGCGATGACGTCCGCCAGCATCGACAGCGTCTGCGCAGCCGTCGCGCTCCAGCCGGAGACACGCACACTCCATACCGGCGCTTCCGTCGCCATGGCGTCGGCGGCGACGCGCGAGACCACGAACACCGGCAAGGCGGCAGGATGATCGGCGCGCTCTACGAAGGGCAGCCGCGCGATAATCTTGGGAGCGGCATCGAACTCAAGCGCGCTCCACCAGGCGCCCGCCGCCGGTACGGCGAAAGCAGGCACCAGGCCGAGATCGCCTTTCGAGGTCGACACGGCGGCCACCACGGCGGATGCGCCCATGTGCGCCACGAACGGCACCGTGAAGCCGAAATGAAAGCGCGCGGAATCCCGCATCAAGGCGTCGCCTGCCGACAGGTCGGCATGCACCGAAAACGGCGCCTGCACATATGTGAAGGTCGATATGATGACGCGCCAGATGCTCTCGGCGGTGTCGAGCGGCAGGATGCCCTTATGCCGCGCGACCAGCCGGCGCATCATCTCGGCCTCGCGCTCGGGACGGAACGCGGAGCCGGTTTCCTGACTGCGTTTGACCGCAATCAGCCGGTCGATGATCTCGCCACGCTCCATCAGGAGCCGGTGCATCCCTTCGTCGATTCGGTCGATCTCCTTGCGCAGATCGTCCAGCGAGGGTGCCTGAGGGGCCTTTGCCATGGCGGCATTGATAGGAGGGCCAAGTGTTGAAATCAATAAACCATTGAAATCAAAGAAAACGTTGACAGTAAGGTGTCAGATTGACAGTTAAACGGCCGCAAACCGGGCTATTGTCCTGAGTGTGCGGCGCCGGGAGCGCTAGGCGACATGGTTGAGGCCCATCTGACTACTCCGCGTGAAGCGGTCGATGCACCGAGCGAGGCGGACCATCCGCACGACTCGGCTATTGTGCATTTCGGGCCGGACAAGCCGCTTAAGCTGGATGCCGGCGTCGAACTCAGCCCCTTCCAGATCGCCTACAAGACCTACGGCACGCTCAATGCCGAGCGCTCCAATGCCATCCTGGTTTGCCATGCGCTCACCGGCGACCAGCACGTCGCGAGTATCCATCCGGTGACGCAGAAGTCGGGTTGGTGGGAAACCATGGTCGGCCCCGGCAAGCCGATCGACACCGAGCGCTATTTCGTGATTTGCCCGAACGTGGTCGGCGCCTGCATGGGTACGACGGGGCCTGCCTCGATCAATCCGAAGACCGGCAAGCCCTGGGGCCTGGAATTTCCGGTCATCACAATTCGCGACATGGTTCGTGCGCAGGCCATGCTGCTCGACCACCTCGGCATCGAGTCCTTGTTCTCGGTGTCAGGCGGCTCGATGGGCGGCATGCAGGTGCTGCAATGGGCGGCGAGCTATCCTGTCCGCGTGTTCTCGGCGTTGCCGATTGCCTGCGCAACCCGCCATTCAGCGCAGAACATTGCGTTCCACGAAGTGGGCCGCCAGGCGATCATGGCTGATCCGGAGTGGCGCCGCGGCCGCTATCATCTGGAAGGCACTTTTCCGCGACGCGGCCTCGCGGTCGCGCGCATGGGCGCGCACATCACTTACCTGTCCGACGCCGCGCTGCATCGGAAATTTGGTCGCAAGTTCCAGGATCGCGAGAATCCGACGTTCTCGTTCGACGCGGATTTCGAGGTCGAATCCTATTTGCGCCATCAGGGGATATCGTTCGTCGAACGTTTCGACGCCAATTCGTACCTCTATCTCACGCGCGCCATGGATTATTTCGACCTCACCGCCGACTATGGTGGCGTGTTGGCGAACGCCTTCAAAGGCACACCCACGCGTTTCTGCGTGATTTCATTCACCAGCGATTGGCTTTTCCCGACGGTTGAATCGCGTGCCATCGTGCATGCGCTCAACGCCTCGAGCGCGCGCGTGTCGTTCGCCGAGGTCGTCACCGACAAGGGCCACGATGCCTTCCTGCTCGATGAGCCCGAATTGTTCGCAATCGTACGCGGGTTCCTTGACGGCGCCGGCAAGGCACGCGGCCTGGCGGCCAAGAGTTGACATCATGAGCAATCTCACCGTTGCCGATATCGCGCGCACGCCGGGCGGCACCCGCGTCGACCTGGTGCTGATGGCCGAAATGGTCGATCGCGGCGCCAAGGTGCTCGACGTCGGCTGCGGCGATGGCGAACTGTTGCGGCTGCTCGGCGATACCCGCGGCGTCGATGGCCGCGGCATCGAACTGTCGCGCGAGGGCGTCAACGAATGCGTGGCCAAGGGCCTCGCCGTTATTCAGGGCGACGCCGATACCGATCTCGCCGATTATCCGGACGACGCCTTCGACTACGTCATCCTGTCGCAGACCCTGCAGGCGACGCGGCATCCGCGCGTGGTGCTCGAGCATATGCTGCGCATCGGGCGGCACGCCGTGGTGTCGTTTCCGAATTTCGGCCACTGGCAGGTGCGGCTGCAACTGCTGTTTGCCGGGCATATGCCGCAAACCGACATCCTGCCCTACAGCTGGTACGACACACCCAATATCCACCACTGCACCATCAAGGATTTCCGCCAGCTCTGCGAGGCAACGGGTGTGAAGATGGAGCGCGCCGTGGCGCTCAACGCCTGGGGCTCGCCGCTGCGGCTCAATGCGCCGTGGTGGTTTTGGAACCTTTTCGGGGAGCAGGCGGTTTTTCTGCTCAGCCGCAAGGGCTGAGCGCAGCTGCTTAATTGCTGCACTGCACCTTTAACTTTGCGGTTATGACTTGAAGACTTGCGTGGCGACTATTGCCGCGCTTCTTTTCTGTATTGTTTTTATATTTGAAGTATAGTTTGAAAAACACCGACGTATAAATTCTTCGCCACAAGTTTTAATAAGTAATACCAGCTATGCGCTTCATCAAATGACCTTTCGATGACCACGTTGTTGCCACATCCGGACGGCGTTTAGGCCAGGCACGCGCTACCGATTCTGTCGGTATCGGGTGCATTGCTTTGACGACAAGGGGACTCAATCGATGAGACTTAACCAGAAACGGGCGACGGTTTTGTTGTGTTCGGTGGCACTAGCGGCCTTCGGCGGTTCGGCGTTGGCCAGACCTCTCCATCACCATCGCCACTATTCCGCGACGGCCGCTCAATCCGCGGTGCAATCGCCAATTAATGTCGGCGGCCGCGATACGCGGTATCCGTTCGCGACGACCGCGGCCGGAGCCACGGGGATGCGGCGCCAGCATGGCCGCCACAGCCAAATGACGGCTTATGAGCGGGCGCAATCGCATTCGAACTCAGCCTATGGTGGGTTCAGCACCGATGCGCTGGTCAGCGAGGCGCGCAAATATATCGGTACTAACCCGACGGGACGCGGCAGCCTATGGTGTGGCGCCTTTATGGACATGGTGCTCAAGCGCACCGGTCATCCGGGCGGCGGCAATCTCGCCAGCGGCTATGCGCATTATGGCACACGCATCGCCGGCCCACAGGTCGGCGCCATCGCGGTGATGGGCCGCCACGGCGGCGGCCATGTCGGTGTGGTCTCCGGCATCGACGCCAATGGCAATCCGATCATCGTGTCCGGCAACCACAATCGCACGGTTGCCGAATTGGTTTATCCGCGCGGGCGCATCGCCGCCTACGTTCTGCCGGGCAACTGACGGCGCTGAATTTCCGACGACGCCACAGCAAGCAAAACGGCCGGCCTCATCCGCCGGCCGTTTCGTTTATTCGATCGCCAATAGCGATCTCACCACCCGCGATAACCTCGGCATAGATGCCGCAATCGGCATGGCCGAAATTGTCCATCAACGTGCGCGGAACCGGCACGTCGCGGACGCCGGTATCGGGATCGACCTCGGTGGCCGCGCAGCGCTGGATGCGTTTGATCACCTTGAGCCGCGCATTTCCGATCGTAATTTCTTTGTCGAGCAGGTCGAACTCATGCCAGGCCGGCCAGCCGGCGATATAGACGTTGCCGCGGAAACGCAGCGGATTAACCGGGGCGCCAGCGGCATTCTCGACCGCCGTCACCGAGGCCAGATTGATGATCGAGATCACTTTCTTCGCTACGTCGGAGAAGCTGTGGCTGCCACCGGACAGCACCTTGGGCGGACCCCGTAAATCCTTCGGCATGAAACGGCGAAAGAACGCCTCGATCGCCAGCCGGCCTTCGGGGGTCCGCAGGTCGCCGCGCGCGGCCTCGCGGCCTTCATGACCGATGGTTAGGGTATGGCTCGCCTCGTCGTAGTCGGTGCGCAGCGCCGCCAGCCGCTCATTGCGCATCAGCATCAGGAAACGGATTTTGGGGAAATAAGCGGGCGCGGCGGGGTCGAAGCCGGAGGGCCCGTTTTCGATGGCGTAGAGCCGGTCGGAAGACAGGGTCGCCCCGGCCGATAACGCGGCCCGCTCCAGCCGCTGGGGCGATAGGCCTTTCACCGGATAGCGGTAGATGGCTTGAACAGTGGCGGAGGGGTCGGTCATGGGGCAGGCCTTATTAACGATGGGGCTTTGAAGCTGATCTAAATCAAGGCGGTTAGGCCTTCCCACCGCAATGCAGACTACCAATATAAGGCCCAGGGCGGGCCGCCTTCGGGGACCCGCTATTTGACCGGCGCCATAACGGGCCGAGGGAGTAGAGGCATGAATTTCGAGAAATACACCGACCGCGCCCGCGGTTTCGTGGAATCGGCCCAATCGCTGGCTTTGCGTGAGGGCCACCAGCAATTCGCCCCCGAACATCTGCTCAAGGTCCTGCTCGACGACCCCGAAGGGCTGGCGGCCGGCCTGATAGATCGTTCCGGCGGCAATTCCCGTCAGGCGCTGAAAGCGGTCGAGGCGGCGCTCGCCAAGCGGCCGAAAGTCTCCGGCGGTGGCGCCGGGCAAATCTATCTCGATCCGGCTTTGGCCCGTGTTTTCGACACGGCACAGAAAGCCGGCGAAAAGGCCGGAGACAGCTTCGTCACGGTCGAGCGGCTTCTGCTCGCGTTGACGCTGGAGAAGGACAGCGAAGCGGGCAAGATTCTCAGCAAGGCCGGCGTCACGCCGCAGAACCTCAACGCCGCCATCGAGGCCCTGCGCAAGGGGCGCGCTGCGGATTCGGCCTCAGCCGAGAACGCCTATGACGCGCTGAAGAAATATTCGCGCGACCTGACGCAAGCCGCGCGTGATGGCAAGCTCGATCCGGTGATCGGCCGCGACGAGGAAATCCGCCGCACCATTCAGGTTCTGTCACGCCGGACCAAGAACAATCCAGTGCTCATCGGCGAGCCCGGCGTCGGCAAGACTGCGATCGTCGAAGGCCTGGCGTTGCGCATCGTCAATGGCGACGTGCCGGAAAGCCTAACCGACAAGAAGCTGCTGGCGCTCGACCTCGGCGCCTTGATCGCCGGCGCCAAATATCGTGGTGAATTCGAGGAGCGCCTGAAAGCGGTCCTCAATGAAGTCACGTCGTCCGACGGCGGCATCATTTTGTTCATCGACGAGATGCACACGCTGATCGGCGCCGGCAAAGCCGACGGCGCCATGGACGCTTCCAATCTGCTCAAGCCGGCGTTGGCGCGCGGCGAGCTGCACTGCATCGGCGCCACGACGCTCGACGAGTATAAAAAGCACGTCGAGAAAGACGCGGCGCTGGCGCGGCGTTTCCAGCCGGTGTTCGTGTCGGAACCGACGGTCGAAGACACCATCTCGATCCTGCGCGGTCTGAAGGACAAATACGAGCAGCATCACGGCGTGCGCATTGCCGATAGTGCGATTGTCGCTGCGGCGACGTTGTCCAACCGCTACATCACCGACCGCTTCCTGCCCGACAAGGCGATCGACTTGATCGACGAGTCCGCGGCGCGGCTCAAGATGCAAGTCGATTCCAAGCCGGAAGAACTCGATTCGATAGACCGCGAAATCGTGCGGCTGAGGATCGAGCAGGAGGCGTTGAAGAAAGAAAAAGACGCCGGCTCCAGAGATCGCCTCAAGCGCCTGGAAACGGAATTGAAGACGCTGGAAAAGCAGTCCGCCGACATCACCGGCCGCTGGAAGGCGGAAAAGGAAAAACTGTCGGATGCGCAGAAGCTCAAGACCGAGCTCGATCACTTGCGCGCCGAACTCGCCAACGCGCAACGCAAGGGCGAGTACCAGCGCGCCGGCGAATTGGCTTATGGCCGCATCCCCGAGCTGGAGAAGAAGCTCAAAGAAAACGAAGCGACCGACGCCAAGCGTGGCGCCATGGTCGAAGAGACCGTGACCGCCGATCATGTCGCCGGGGTCGTCTCGCGCTGGACCGGCGTGCCGGTCGACCGCATGCTTGAGGGCGAGAAGGAAAAGCTCCTGCGCATGGAGGAAGAACTCGCCAAGCGCGTCATCGGCCAGAAGGAAGCAGTGCAAGCGGTTTCGACGGCGGTGCGGCGCGCGCGCGCCGGCTTGCAGGATCCGCACCGGCCGATTGGCTCGTTCATGTTTCTTGGGCCGACCGGTGTCGGCAAGACCGAACTGACCAAAGCGCTGGCGGCCTATCTGTTCGACGACGAGAACGCGCTGATCCGCATCGACATGTCGGAATACATGGAGAAGCATTCGGTCGCGCGCCTGATCGGTGCGCCGCCGGGTTATGTCGGTTACGACGAAGGCGGCGCGCTCACCGAAGCGGTGCGGCGCCGGCCCTATCAGGTGATTCTATTCGACGAAATCGAGAAGGCGCATCCGGACGTGTTCAACATCCTGCTGCAAGTGCTCGACGACGGCAGGCTCACCGACGGACAGGGCCACACCGTCGACTTCCGCAACACGTTGATAGTGATGACGTCGAATCTGGGCGCTGAATTCCTGGTCAACCAGCCGGAGGGCCAGGACACCGATGCGGTGCGCGATCAGGTCATGGGCGTGGTGCGCGCGGCGTTCCGGCCGGAATTTCTCAACCGCGTCGATGAGATCATCCTGTTCCATCGGCTCAAGAAGTCGGAAATGACGCGCATTGTCGACATCCAGATCATGCGGCTGCAGAAGCTTTTGGAGGATCGTAAGATCAGCATCGTGCTGGATGCCGGCGCGCGGGAATGGCTGGCGGAAAAGGGCTGGGACCCGGCCTATGGCGCGCGCCCGCTCAAACGGACGATCCAGAAGTCGGTGCAGGATCCGCTGGCCGAGATGATTTTAGCCGGCACCATCAAGGACGGCGAGAAAGTCACCATTTCCACCGGCAAGCAGGGCCTCACCTTTAACGGCAAGCTCGCGCAGGCGGCGTGATTTTCTGTCATTCCGGGCCCGGCGCTTCGCGCCGTCCCGGAATGACAGGAGACGGGAAACTATCGCATCGCCGGCGCGCTCGAGGCGACACGCGCGGGCTTGCGCGCCATGATGCCGTCGAGACGCTCGCGTTCCTGCTCGAAGCTTGCCAGCATCTGGCCTTCTAGCACGCGGCCGCGCGGCAGCTTGATGCGCATCGGATCGACGAAGCGGCCGTTGACCAGGATTTCATAGTGCAGATGCGCGCCGGTGGACAGGCCGGTCGAGCCGACAAAGCCGATCACCTGGCCTTGCCGCACGCGCACGCCTTCGTCGATGCCGCGCGCAAAGGCGCTCATGTGTCCGTACGCGGTTTCGTAGCCGTTGGTGTGGCGAATGCGAATATATTTGCCGTAGCCGGATTCCCAGCCCGCCTTCTCGATGACGCCGTTGCCGGAGGCGTAGATCGGCGTGCCGGCCGGCCCCGCCCAGTCAACGCCGGTATGCATCTTGGTGTAGCCGAGGATCGGATGGCGGCGGATGCCGAAACCCGAACGCATGATGCCGGTCATTACGGGCTTGCGCACCAGGAACTTTTTCGCGCTCTTTCCGCTCTCGTCGTAGTAGTCGACGATGCCGTCGTCGGGGGATTGGAAGCGATAGAACTTCTTGGCCTCGCCACCGACGGTGAGGGCTGCGAACAGCACGTCGTTGCGGCTGTCCGGGGCCGGCGCCTCGTCCTCGCCGGCGTAAAGCACCTCGAAGGAGTTGCCTGGCTGCACCTTGCGCTGGAAATCGACATCGTAGGAGTAGATGCGAACCAAGTCCTCGATGATCGGGCGCGGGATCTGGTTACGCAGGGCGGTCTCATAAACGCTTTGATAAAGCGTCACGCCGGGCGTGTCGTTGTCGTTGTTGTCTTCGGAATTATCGGCCACGTCGGTGGCGGCATTCTTGACGTCGACGGAAACGTATTTGCCGGTATCGGCCAGTGCCACCACGGCGTCGATTGATGCGTCATTGGTGATGATCACGCGGATCGGCTGCAAGCGCTGGCCGCCGGGAACCGGCGTCATGAGGACGCGCAGCTTCTGACCTTCCTTGATGCCGCCGTCTTTGGCGCGCGGCCCCAGTACCTTGGCGATCGCGCCGATCTCGTCGGGCGTGGCGCCGAGATCGCGCAAGATGCTCGCGACCGTGTCGCCCTTCTTGACCGCGATCACGCGGTCGTTGAACGGATTGCCGCCGGTCGTCTCGTTGGTGGTCTTCGGCAGCAGGGTGATGTTCTCGGGCACGACACGCGCCTCGAAACCCGCGTAGGGGTCGGCGGCCGGCTCGCCGGCATAAGCCAGCTTGATACCGGTGATGTTGGCAGCGATCGGCAGGTTCTTGGCGGACTTCTCGCTCCACTCGGCGGCCTCGCGCACGCGCGCCATGACCTCGTCATTGGGCGTGAGCACGGCGATCTTGAGCTTCGGCAGCACCGACGACAGGTCACGCATGACGAAGGCCACTTCGGCATCGGGCTCGGCCGCCGGCGGATCGTCGGCCGAGGCGATGCCGCCGCCGGGCGCGGACTCGGCGAGCAGGCGTTGCGGATTGAACGGCGGAATGCCGGCGGAGATATCGCTGACGGTGAGCGATAGATTGCCGGCGATGCGCACGAACGGACGCACGCGCACGACTTCATGATTGCCAACCCGCGTCATGGTGGAGACGCGGATCACCTGGCGGGCGAATGTCGGCTCCTCGGCGGTCGGCAGTCGATCGCTCTTGCGCGATATGCCGAGCCGGTCGGCGCCGACGCCGAGCGCGCCGCGCAGCGCAACCTCAACCCGTTCGGGCAGCGAAGCGAAATTGGTTTGCCCGTCGAGCGATGTGAAAACGGCGCCGCCCATCAGAGCAGCGCCGCACAACGCGGTCAGGATCGTGCCGGCGAACCACTGTACCGAAACGCGGCGGCGATCGACGAAACCGCTGTTGCCGCCATCGACCGACAGCGGCGGTTCATTGCCGAGTTCGACGGTCTCGGCCCGCCTCGATCGATATGCGCCGCGCGACCGTGTTGCGTCCAAGCTCGACGTCCCCTGCGCCTTTGATCGGGATCGCTTGCCGCTACCAAAACCGACCAGTCACCGCCGGCAGCCGCTGAATCAAGGCTGTTACGATGCCGACTGGCCCCTGGCCCGTCAATGATGAGCCCGGAAGCCCGGTCAATTTGGCGAAAGCACGGTGGCTGAATGCCCCCGTCAGCGATTCCAACCCTCGAATTCGAACGGATCAAGGACGGCCTATGAATATGGCCTCAGTGCGGCGCGGCAGGCCTTAAAAATTGGTTTCCGGGAGTGCTTGAAAGCCCGCTGGTGGCAAGGGGTAAGAGCCCCTTGTCAGGTCAGCAAAACTGACCATTTCCGGTTGACATTCCGCTGGGGCGAAGCCTATATACCGCCTCTCGGCGCGCCGTCCGCTTACGGCGCGATTGCGCGCCTCTGAAGCTCCTCACTGGAATAGTGACACGGCATCCGATCGTTCTCGGGTGCGCGGGCTTCGACGGCTCTCCGGTGGTTCACCGGAGAGGGGGACCGCCATGGTCCCCGGGCTGTTTGAAAAGTGAATTGGAAGAAAGAGAAACGTGGACGGCGGGGTCCTTGCGGGCCGCCTTCTCGTGAAGAAGCAATTCTTCAAGAAGGGCGGCTTTGGAAGAGACTTCGGCGGACACGTTTAAGGTACATCGCTGAACTTTTGCTTTTTCGGGCGTGAGCCCGAAAGGGTGATCGATCAGTGGGTGGACCTCGTCAATGTGACGACACTTCCCAGTGTCGTCACTGCGCAAACGTGACCTGCCGGGATAAAAATCTCATCCAACTTGAGAGTTTGATCCTGGCTCAGAG
>CAVPFZ010000012.1:0-46457 GCA_963703875.1 uncultured Alphaproteobacteria bacterium | reverse complement strand
TCAGGACGTTCAACATATTCGCCGTAGCAGCCGAGCGCTTCGGCCAACTTGTCGAAGCGCGTATAGCCGAGATTGCGACCCGGCTTGTTGCGATCCGGGTCGGCGGTCCAGCCGCCATTGAGGCTGACCACGACCAGGATCGGAACGTTGTGGCGCACCGCGGTGTCGAGCTCGAGCGCGTTCAGCCCGAACGAGCCGTCGCCGTGCACGACGATGACCTGCTTGTCAGGCTTGGCGATCTTGGCGCCGATTCCGAACGGCAGCCCGACCCCCATGGTGCCGAACGGTCCGGAATTAAGGCGATGAGCAGGGGTAAAGGTCGGCATCGACTGACGGCCGAAGTTCAGAATTTCCTGACCGTCGACCACCAGAATGGCGTCGCGCTGCATGAAATTCTTGATCTCGTCGCACAATCGCAGCGGATGGATCGGTATCTCGTCCATCGGCTTGTTGGCGCCCGGCGCCTGGCGTTTCGCCGTCTCGCCGTCGGCGAGCGTTCGACGCCACGCGGAGAAATGATCCGCATTGACACGCTTGGCGCTCGCATCGATGAGCTGGCGGAGCACTGCTTTGCAGTCGCCGACGATGCCGATATCGACCTTGCGGGGCGCAGTGGCGATTTCATCGGCATCGATATCGATGCGTGCGATCTTGGCGCCACCGTTGAAGCGGGGCGGCGCCGCATGGCCGATGATGTAGTTCATACGGGTGCCGACCACGATGATCAGATCGGCGTCGCGGAACGCCGAGGAGCGCATCGTCAGATACGAATATTCGTGATCGTCCGGCACGACGCCGCGGCCCTGCGGCGTGGTGTAGAACGGGATGCCGGTCTTTTCGACGAACTCCTGCAGTTCGGACCAGGCCTGCGACCAGATCACGCCGCTGCCGGTCAGGATGATCGGCTTGCGCGCCTTGGCGACCGCGTCGATCAGCGCATCGACCTGCTTGGGATCGCCGAGCGGCCGCGCGTTCAGCAGCGGCCGGCCGGAGAGGCTCCAGTCGATCTGTTCTTCGGGAATCTTGGCGTAGAGAATGTCGCCGGGGAAATCGAGATAAACCGGGCCAGGCTTGCCGCTCATCGCCTTCTGGAATGCGACATTGACCTGCTCGGGGATGCGCTTGATGTTGTAGACGCGCTCCGCCCATTTGGTGCAGGGCTTCATGATTGCCAACTGATCGATCTCCTGGAAAACTTGGCGGCCGTTCAGGCCGATTGGGCTCGATCCGCCGACGGCGACGACAGGACAGCAATCGATCAGCGCGTTGGCGATGCCGGTGGTGAGGTTGATCGTCCCGGGACCGCTCGCCGCCATGCACACGCTGGGCTTTTGCAGGAGCCGGCTGTAGGCCTGAGCCATAAACGCGGCAGATTGCTCGTGACGCACGTCGAGCGGACGGATTCCTTCCTTGATGCACGAGGACTCGGCGAGCAGCATCGGCCCGCCCATGAGGAAGAACAGAATGTCGGTGCCTTCGTTCTTCAGCGATTTGGCCAGGATCTCCGAGCCGGTGAGTTCCGCCATGTCTTGTTTCCTTACCTAGTTTTCTTGCCTAGATGATGCTGTCTTTGCCGAGCTGCTTGATCTGGTCCGCATCGAGACCAAGCCATTCGCCCAAGACTTCATTGGTGTGCTGTCCGAGCAGCGGCGCCGGCTCGACCTTCGGCGTGCGCCCACCGAAGCGCACCGGCCAGCCCGGCATCTTGAACGGGCCAGCGATCGGGTGCTGCATCGTCTGCAGGATACCGCGCCGCTCGAAATCCGCCTCTTCGGTCAACTCCATCGTGTCGAAGATGGCGCCTGCCGGCACACCGGCGTCGCCGAGCACGCGCATCGCCTCCCGTTTGTCGTGCTGACGCGTCCAGGCGGCGATCATTTCGTCGACCTCGGGCTCGTGCTCCAGGCGCGCCGTCGCGCTGTCGAAGCGCGCATCGCCGATCAGGTCCTTGCGTCCGATGACTTCGAGCAATCGCCGCCAATGCGCCGGATTGGTGCGGCTGGTATAAACATAGACGTAGTCGTTCGGTCCGCCAGGTTTGCACGGATAAATGCCGCTCGGCACCGCGAAGCCGGAAACGATCTTTGAGCCGTTGCGCTTGGCCGCCACGCCCTGCGACGCCTGGGCGGAAAGCGCCACCCGGATATATTGCAGCATGGCGTCCTGCATGGCGATTTCGATGCGCTCGCCCTGGCCGGTGGCGCGAGCGCGATAGAGCGCTCCCAAAATGCTGATCGCAAGCAGCATGCCGGTGCCGGTATCGCCGAGCGTCACGCCGGGTTTGAGCGGGGGCCCGTCGGCTTCGCCCGTGATGCTCATGACGCCGCCGGTCGCCTGCGCGATCATGTCGAAGGCGAGATTGTTCTCGTAGGGTCCGCCGGTGCCAAAGCCCTTTAGCTGCGCATAGATGATGCCCGGGTTGACGGCGCGCACCACGTCGTAGCCGAGCCCCAGCCGCTCGATGGCGCCCGGCGCGAAATTCTCAACCATGACATCGGCGCGTTTCGCCAAATTCTTGACGAGTTCGAGCCCGCGCTCGGATTTCAAGTTGACGGTGACGGATTTCTTGTTGGCGTTGAACAACAGGAAATACCAGGAGTCTTGGTCCTGGCCGGCGGCCCCTTGCAACAGGAAGCGACCCGCTTCGCCGCCCCGCGGGTTTTCAACCTTGACGACCTCGGCGCCGAGCCAGGCGAGCGCCTCGGTGCAGGAGGGACCGGCCTCGAACTGGCTGAGGTCGAGGACACGGACACCGGAAAGATAACCTGGCCGCGCGTCCCCGATAGCCATGTCTTCGTTCCTCCCACTCGGAGCGCGTTCAGCATCGGTGGAAACCGATTTGGCGCATCTCGCATTTTGGGACACAGCGTAGCTGTGCACCCCGCTCGGCTCAAGCGGCGGCGGAGACATCGCGCCAAGTACGACGATCCATCGCTTGGGCGCTATGTTCCTAAGCCGCCTTGGCCCAAAGCTGCTTCGATGCCCGCCGCGCGCCTTCGGCGAGCGAGGCGAGCTTCATCCAGATGATCTTGCTGTCGACCTGCACGCGGCCGGCAAAAGTACCGAAGCCGCAATCGACGCCGGCGATAATATTGTCGCGGCCGACGACGCTGGAAAAATTCACGATGCGGTCGGCCACCAGCTCCGGGTGCTCGACGGTGTTGACGGTCGAGTTGATCACGCCGGGAATGATGATCTTGCCGGCCGGCAGTTTCACGTCGCGCCAGATTTTCCATTCGTGCTCGTGCCGCGCATTCGCCGCTGGGAACGACACCGCCTGCGGCCGGCCCGTGAGCACGATATCGACGATGTCCTTGAACTCGACGTCGGTGTGATGCGGCGCCACGGTCGAGCCCCAGCACACGTGCATGCGCATCCGCTCGGGCGGTAGATCGCGCACCGCGTGATTGAGCGCGGCGACGTTCACCGCGATGATCTTGCGGTAATCCCCCAGCGGCAGATCGGGATAGACCATGTGGCGCAGCATCGCGAGATCGGGGCAATCGAGCTGCAGGATGAATCCGGCCGCGACGATCGCCTGATATTCGCGCCGCATCACGTCGGCGAGCGCGTAGATATATTCCTCGTCGCTCTTGTAGTGGCGGTTCTTGAGATAGCGCGCGATCTGGCCGGGCGAGGGCGAGGTCATGAAATATTCTTCGGCTTTCGCGCCGGCGAGCGCGTCCTTGGCGAGCTTGATGTCGGCCTCGGCGGCGGCCCAGTCCTTCCAGGCGACCGGGCCGGAGCAGGCCGGGCGGTGCTGGAACGGCGAGGCGAAGTGCTTGAGGATTTCCGCAAGCTCGGGGAATTCCGGCTCGCCGGTGCCGAGCGGTGGCGAACTTTCGCCCTCGTAGCCGGTCAGCCGGTCGAGCACATGCACGGTATAATCGGTGCGGCCCTGCTCGCCGTCATTGACGATGTCGAGGCCGCATTCAATTTGCTTGCGCACCACATAGGCGACGGCCTTGCGCACGGCGGCTTTGAGTTCGGCGCGGCGCGCGCCGGGCCTTTTCTGCTCGGCCAGCAGCAGCTCCACGACCTTCGCCGTGCGCGGCAGGCTGCCGGTGTGGGTGGTGAGAATCCGCTCGCTGCTTCGCTTCATGACCCTCTCCGTTCATCCCCGCGCAAGCGGGGATCCAGAACAACACGCAAATGATTCAAGGTTCCGACCTGGATTCCCGCGTACGCGGGAATGAGCGGGCGACTTCAGAACCCGCGCACCACTTCGGTGACGTGCTCGACCTGCGGCGGCGCGGCGAAGCAATGGCCGACCAGCTTGCGCCATTCCGGAAAGTCGGCCGACTCGCGGAAATCCTTGGTGTGGTTCTCCAGCGTCTCCCATTGTACGAACAGCCGGTAGCGCGACGGATTTTCATGCGAATGCTGCAAGGTCATCGACTTGCAGCCCTTGGCGCGCTTGAAGATCGGCCCGGCGGCCTTCACGCCTGCCTCGAAATCCTTTTCCATACCGGGCTTGACGTCGATCTGCGCGATTTCGAGGATCATGTTGGATGTCCGTATGGCGGGGGCGGCATTATGAGAGTTCGCCGGTGTGGCCCGCAAGGGCAGGACGCTACGTGATTCCGGCGTCGTGCGCGGTGGCGGCCGCCTTGCGCAGGCAGTCTGGGCAGAGGCAATCCTCGCTCGCGCCTGTGGCCGTGAGCGGCAGCCGGTAGGGCTCGGCCGCGCACCAGCATTCGCCCGGCGCCCCGCACTCGAAGGCGGCGCCGCAACGCGCGCAGGCGAGGCGGCGGGGTGTCCGCGGTGTCGTCATGGCGGCTCGCCGCCGCCGACATAGCCGCCGATCTTCCAGCCGCCGGCATCCTTCACGTAGCAGATCTGATCGTTGCCGATCGGCGCGATGGAATCGATCGAGACGTAGCCGATTTTGCCGGCCGGCGTGGCGATCCGCATATAGGACGGCGGGTTCGATCCGTTTTCCGGCAAGATGCGCACGAAGTGCAACCCGATCTTGTCGATTGCCGGCGCGTTCGACTGCGGTTTGGCATGGACTTCAAGCTCGGGCGACAACGGGTAGCCCCATTCCGTCACGCCGCTATTCGTGGTCTTGATGAGTTCGTCGAAGGCCTTGCCGTCGTAGGCCGGTTCGGCCGGCGCGCACATCGCGCCCTCATGCCAGCGCGACAGCGAGGCGGTCGGATCCTCGGCATAGCCGGTCAGGATGTCCCAGCCGGCGCCCTCCTTGTTGTTGAGGCCGAGCGCGGCCGACAGATTGTCGAAGCCGTTTTTGCGCTTGTCGGCGGCGTTGCGGTTATCGCGGTCCCAGAAAAATCCTTGCGTCACCACCAGGCGAATCATGGCGGCGCGGTCCTTGCGCTGGGCGGCTTCGGCGAGCTGCTTGCGCATGGCCTCGAAGCTGTCGTCGGTTATCGGCTGCGGCGGCGTGATCGCGACCGGCTTGTATGGCAGTGCCGGCGCGGCCGGTTGCTTGGCTAGTTGCTTGGCCGGCTTCTGCGCTGCGGCGGAACCCGCCATCGCCAGGGCGGCGCAGAGGCAGAGCAAAAGATTGGCACGCATCGCGCCGCTTCCCGGTTCAATGCGGGAAGATTAGCACAGGCCGGAACCTTTCGCCGGACGCGGCGGTTCACAAAAAAGCGGTCCCGGAGGGCCGGGGTCAGCCGCTCGGGGACCGTAAAAAGGGGATTACTCAAACGCTACAAGCGACAGAAGCATTGTCTGGATAGCGCAAGCCTGTGACACGGCCATGACAGCCGGATGGCCGTCGCATAATGTCGTTTCGATTCAAATCAATTGCTCGAGGAACCCATGCCCGCACTGTCCGCCTACCTTTGGCCGATCGCGTTGTTGGTCGGCTCCAATGTGTTCATGACGACCGCCTGGTACTGGCACCTGCGCTACAAGGAGGTGCCGCTGTTCAGCGTCATCCTGATCAGCTGGTCGCTGGCCTTTGTCGAATATTGCCTGGCGGTGCCGGCCAATCGCTACGGCAGCGCGGTCTACAATCCGGCGCAGCTCAAGACGATGCAGGAAGTCATTACACTGACGATCTTCGGGATTTTTTCGACCGTCTATCTCAAGGATCCGTTGACCTGGAGCCAGGGCGCCGGTTTCGCGCTGATCGCTACGGGCGCGTTTTTCGTATTTCACAAGTGGTGAGGAGCGCGCGGCCTAGTGCTTCTTGCGCCAATGGAATGGCAGCGACAGCGCGGAGAATCCGCCGATGGCGATAAAGATCACCCCGAGCAGCAGCGCGATCGTGAATACGCTGCCTTCGTTGTCGATCACATTGCCGGCGACGTTGGCGCGCGCGATGCCGACCGACACGACGGTGGCGGCCACAATGGTGGACAGCGCGAGCCCGATGATGGCGATCAGTTCGGCGAGCGCGATGTTGCGCTGCCCGTTGCCGACCGTGCGTTGGGCGGGCGCCGTGAAACCGGATTTTTCAATGGGCTCGCGCATAACGGACCTAAAACGAATCTGCTCGTCCAATGGTTCCAAGATTGTGCAGGAACTTGGCGGCCATTCGGCCCGATTTAGGCAAAGCCGGTTGTTAAACACGGCGTTTTCGTGGCGAACGGGGGTTTGCTAGAGCGCCGCGGTCAAGACTTCGGGCTGCCATTCCATGGTCACATGGCCGGGTTCCGCCGCGACGCGATCGAGCCAGCCACGGACGGCGGGGAAGCGCGTCAGGTCGAAATCGCAACGGTTCGCCACGTGGGTGTACGCGTAGAGCGCGATGTCGGCGATGGTGAAGTGCTCGCCGACGAAAAAGCGCCGGCTGGCGAGGTGCATTTCCATGACGCCGAACGCGCGATAGCCGTTTTCCATCCAGTCTTCGAGCGCGTGCTGCTGCAAATCGCGGCCGCCCCGAACCAGCGCCAGCCAGAAATAGGCCGCGCCGATATTCGGCTCCAGGCTGTGCTGCTCGAAGAACATCCATTGCATCGCCTCGGCGCGGTCGATGCGGTCCTCCGGCGCCAGCGTGGTGCCGCCGGCGACGTACCAGAGAATGGCGTTCGATTCGGCGAGATAGCGATTGGGCGCGACTTCCAGCAACGGAACGTGGCCGTTCGGATTCTTGGCGAGAAATTCCGGCGTCCGGCTGGCGCCCTGCAGGATGTCGATTTCGACCAGCGTGAATGGAATGCCGAGCCGGGCCAGCGCCAGGCGGACCTTATAGCTGTTGCCGGAACGCTGATCCGAATAGAGCGTGTACATGATGGAAGCCCCGAAGCGACGACTCGCATATGGGGAGCAAAGTCCGGCAATTAAATGGCCGGCCTCACGGGGCGCAATACATTGCCAATTTGTTGCGCAATGCAGCAAGCGCACGGCGACATTCGCGCCGATATGAAAAATTTATTCGGCCGCGACCCGGTGCGCGCGGGCGTATTCCGCCAGCGCGTCGTCATCGGCCGGTTTGATCGGCGCGAAATCGCGGTGTGCGATCCATTCCGGCCGTGTGAACTTGGTGATGTGGTTGGAGACCGCGCACAGCGTCAGGTAGACGATCTTGCGCGGGTAGGGCGTTATGTTGGGCGGCGAGGCATGCACCAGATTGCCGTGGAACATCAGCACCGAGCCGGGCTTGCCGGTCGGCGCCACGATGCCGACGCCGTCTTTGCCTTCCGCCTCGTGCGCCAGCCGCGTGACGGTGTCCTTGTCGAGCGTCCATAGCGGGTAAGAGGTCGTGAGCTTGTCGTGGCCGGCGGCGAACACCCCCTGCTTGTGGCTTTTCGGGATCAGCAGCAGCGGGCCGTTGATCGGCATCACCTCGTCGAGGAACACCGCGATATTCATCGCGCGCGCGTCCGGCATGCCGTCATCGCGCTGCCAGGTGCCGTAATCCTGGTGCCATTGCCAGACGTCGCCCTCGAAGGCGGCTTTGGCGTTGAGCTTGAATTGGTGGACGTAAACCTCTTCGCCGAACAATTGCCGCAGCGGCTCGATCAGACGCGGATGGCGGGCCAGCAGTCCGAACACTTCGCTGAAGGTGTGTGCGGCGAAAGCGGTGCGCGGCGCGCCGGATTTCTCGCGCCAGACTTCCTGGCGGTCCTGCTTGAGAATGTTCTCGGCTTCCGCGCGCAACAGCACGATCTCTTCCTCCGAGAAGCAGTTGGGGAAGAACACGTAGCCTTGTTCGTCGAAGGCGCGAAGCTGCTCGGCGTTGAGCTTCATGGGCGGCGCTCCCTGTTGCGGCGGCCGGTGTTCCCGGCTCTTTTTGGTTCTCGGTCGCTATTTTAAGGCACGCGTCGCAAAACGCCACTGGCTTGAGCGAGGCCGGTTTCGATCATGGCGCGGCGCAGCAACATCGTAAAAGCGGCCAACATGATTGGAACTGCTAGCGGAATCAGGGTGGCTTGCGGAACCGAGCGGGCGATCAGCGGCACAATCCACAGCGACGCCAGAATTGTTTTTTCCCAGGGGGCGAAGCTGCGCGCCATGCCGTCGGTCGCGAGGACCGCGATGGCCGGTGCCAACAGCATCAGGTCGTAGTCGAGGCTGTAGGGCGTCGCCAGCAGACTGCCGATCATGAGCGCGGCGGCCTTGAGCGGGAACGCAGCCGGGCTGCGCCACAGCCAGGCTAAAGCAGCGGCGACCAGGAGCGTGATGGCGCCTTGCGCGGCATAGGCGAGCGAAATGCCGCCGCCCCACATCCGCACCCAGGAGAACACGCTCTGGATTTTGTACCAGCCGGTGCCGCCTTGTTCGAGCACGACCGTGCGCGTGAAATGGGACGAGGCGAAGAACGCGCTCCAGACTTCGCTGCCGAGGACGAGCGTGACGGCCGCGGTCATTAGCGCGACGGCGGCGGCGGCGGCCGCGAACACGCGCCAGCGCCCGCTGGCGATCAGCACCAGCGGAATGAGCAGCCCGAACTGCGGCTTGTAAGAGAGGGCGCCGATCAGGATGCCGGACAGGATCGGCCGGCGATCGATGCATGTAAGCGTGGCGCCGATCAGCGCGGCCGTGAGGAATCCGTTATGCGCCTGACCGAGGTTGATGAAGACAGCGGGGAAGGCGAGTGAAAAGAGGAGCCAATCTTTTTTTACCTCCCCCCTTGTGGGGGAGGTCGGCGCCGAAGGCGCCGGGAGGGGGGTGATTGCGATCGCATCACCCCCACCCCGCGCGCTTGCAGCGCGCGACCCTCCCCACAAGGGGGAGGGTAAGGAGAGGATCGCGCGAATGGACAGCAGATAAAGCAGCAGCGTCACGCCCTGCCAGACAATCAATGAGAGCCAATAAGGCATCGTCGCCAGCAACGCGGCCACGCCGAGGAAAAACGGCGGGTAATGCCAGCCGTAGAATTGCGTGGCCTGGCCGAAGATCGCCTGCTCGCGGGCGAATTGCCGGGCGGGATCGAACGGCGCCGCCGGCTCGCCGTCGAGCACGTAAGTGCCCGCGGCATAGACGTTGGAAAAATCGGTGCCGAGCGGACGGCCGAAGCGGTCGTTGAGCCCGTTCGAGGTGGCGATCAGGAAGCCGGCGCCGAGCACCATGGCGGCGAGCAGCGCGAAGGCCACCAGCCGCATCCGTTCGCGGGTCAGCCAGCGGCCTGAGCGCAGAATGTCAATAAATCCGGCCATCGCCGGAGGGTCTAACAAAGCAGGCTTAAAGGAGAGTTAGGCCATCAACAGCCTTGATGGATGCATCATATTATTGCGTCTTGCTGTCAGCCTTTTGCCCGATTACGACGCTATAAAGAGCGTGACGAAACTCTAGATTCGGAGCCTTCGATGGCCTTCCTCGCGGACCAGCTCAAGCGCATCAAGCCGTCGGCGACCATCGCCGTCACGGACAAGGCGCGCGCGCTTAAAGCGGCCGGCCGCAATGTCATCGGGCTCGGCGCCGGCGAGCCGGATTTCGACACGCCCGACAACATCAAAGAGGCGGCGATCAAGGCGATTCGCGACGGACGCGCGTCCAAGTACACCAACGTGGACGGCATCGCCGAACTTAAAGAGGCCGTGTCCAGGAAGTTCAAGCGCGAGAACGGGCTCGACTATAAGCCGTCGCAGATCACCATCGGCACCGGCGGCAAGCAGGTGCTGTACAACGCGTTCATCGCGACGTTGAACCCGGGCGATGAAGTGATCTTCGCGGCGCCCTATTGGGTGAGCTATCCCGAGATGGTGCTGCTGGCCGGCGGCGAGCCGGTGGCGGTCGAGACCTCGATGGCGTCCGGCTTCAAGATGACGGCGCAGCAGCTCGAGCGCGCCATCACGCCGAAGACCAAATGGGTGCTGCTCAACTCGCCGTCGAACCCGTCGGGCGCGGCCTATACGCGCGCCGAGTTGAAGGCACTGACCGACGTGTTGGTGAAGCACCCGCATGTGCACGTCATGACCGACGACATGTATGAGCATCTGGTCTACGACGACTTCGTTTTTTCGACGCCGGCGCAGATCGAGCCGTCGCTTTATCCGCGCACGCTCACCGTCAACGGCTGCTCCAAGGCCTATTGCATGACCGGCTGGCGCATCGGCTTTGCCGGCGGGCCGGAGCCGCTGATCAAGGCGATGGCAATGGTGCAGTCGCAGTCGACCTCGAACCCGACGGCGGTATCGCAATGGGCGGCGGTCGAAGCGCTCACCGGGCCGCAGGATTTCATCGCCAAGCACAACAAGATCTTCAAGGAACGGCGCGATCTGGTGTGCTCGATGCTCAACCAGGCCAACGGCATCAAGTGCCCGACGCCGGAAGGTGCGTTCTATGTCTATCCGTCCTGCGCCGGCACCATGGGCAGGACCGCCTCGACCGGCAAGAAACTTTCGACCGACGAGGATTTCGTCACCGAATTGCTGGAAGCCGAAGGCGTGGCGGTGGTGCAGGGCACGGCGTTTGGCTTAGGTCCGGCATTCCGCATTTCCTACGCCACCAAGACCGAAGACCTAGAAGAAGCCTGCCGGCGCATCCAGCGGTTCTGCGGCAATTTGAAGTAACTCCGTTCCTGCTTGCCGGTGCGCAACGGCGTAATCCGCCCTTGCCAGTCCCGCCATTGCCTGAAACGATACCCTCACAGGGCCGGGTAACGAGGTCCGACTCCCGGGCCGGCAAGGGAGGTATCGATGGCGGCAAACGGCACAGGTACCAGGGGTCCCCGGTGCATCGCACTGGTGGGCCCATTCCAGAGCGGCAAGACGACGCTGTTAGAGGCCATTCTCGCGCGCACCGGCGCGGTGCAGCGGCAAGGCACGACCGAGGCGGGCACCACGGTCGGCGACGCCAGCAAGGAAGCCCGCCACCATAAGATGAGCGTCGAGGCTTCGGTCGCCACCACCAATTTCATGGGCGACAGCTACACGTTCATCGATTGTCCCGGCTCGATCGAATTCATCCACGACATGCGCAGCGTCCTGCCGGCGGTCGACGCCGCGGTCGTGGTCTGCGAGGCCGACGAAAAAAAAGTGCCGCAGCTGCAATTGATCCTGCGCGAACTGGAAGACCTCAATATTCCGCGCTTTCTGTATCTCAACAAGATCGACAAGGCCGACAAGCGCATCCGCGAGACACTCAAGCTGTTGCAACCGGCCTCGCGCGTGCCGCTGCTGCTGCGCCAGATTCCGATCTGGCACGGCGACATCATTTCCGGCTTCGTCGATCTCGCGCTCGAGCGCGCCCATGTCTACAAGGAGCACGCCGCTTCCGAGGTGATCGAGCTCAAGGGCGAGGATCTCGACCGCAAGAAAGAAGCGCGCTTCACCATGCTGGAGACGCTGGCCGATCACGACGACCAGCTGATGGAGCAATTGCTCGAAGACATCGAGCCGCCGCGCGACAAAGTGTTCGACGATCTCGCCAAGGAACTGCGCGAGCGCCTGGTCGTGCCGGTGCTTCTTGGTGTTGCCAACCGTAGTAACGGCGTGCTGCGGCTGCTCAAGGCGCTGCGCCACGAGGCGCCCGGCGTGGCCGAGGCCGCCGCGCGGCTCGGCGCCAAAGCCGGCAACGATCCGCTGGCGCTGGTGCTCAAGACCTACCACACCACGCACGGCGGCAAGATGTCGGTGGCGCGGCTGCTGGCGGGCTCAGCCGGCGAAGGCACAACGTTCAACACGCCCGACGGCGAGGCCGGCCGGGCGTCCGGCGTCTTCAAGGTGATGGGCCAGCATTTCGAGAAACGGGCCCAGGCCACCGCCGGCGAGACCGTCGCCTTCGGCAAGCTCGACCATGCCAAGACCGGCGATACGCTGTCCGCCGGCAAACAGGCGCACCCGGCGCTGATCCAGGTGAAGCCCTACGCGCCGGTTCTCGCCACCGCGGTCAATGCCAAGGAGCGCAAGGACGACGTCAAGCTCGGCGCCGCCTTCAGTAAACTCACCGAGGAAGATCCTTCGCTCAGCGTCATTCACAATGCCGAAAACCACGAGGTGGTGATCTGGGGCCAGGGCGAGATGCATCTGCGTGTGGCGGCCGAGCGGCTCGGCGACCGTTACGCGGTGCCGGTTTCCACGCGGCCGCCGGCGGTCGGCTATAAAGAGACCATTCGCAAGCCGGCGACGGTGCGCGGCCGGCATAAGAAGCAATCCGGCGGTCACGGCCAGTTCGGCGACACGATGCTCGAGATCAAGCCGCTGCCGCGCGGCTCCGGCTTCAAGTTCGAGGACCGCATTACCGGCGGCGTGGTGCCGCGCAATTATATCCCGGCGGTGGAGGAGGGCATCGTCGACGCGCTCCAGCACGGTCCGCTCGGATTTCCGGTGGTCGATCTGTCGGTGGCGCTGATCGACGGCTCCTATCACACCGTCGATTCCTCAGACATGGCGTTCCGCATTGCCGCCCGCGGCGGCATGGCGGAAGGACTGCCGCAGTGCCAGCCCGTGCTGCTGGAACCGATCCATCAGGTGGAGATCGTGTGCCCGACCGACGCGACCGCGAAGATGAACGCCATTCTCTCCGGCCGGCGCGGACATATCCTCGGCTTTGACACCCGCGAGGGCTGGCCTGGCTGGGACATCGTGCGCGCGCAGATGGCGGAAGCAGAAATCGGCGATCTCATCATTGAGGTGCGCTCGGCCACCGCCGGCGTCGGCTCGTTCGTGTTCAAGTTCGACCATATGGCCGAGCTGACCGGCCGCACCGCCGACCAGATCATCGCGGCAAGGCGGGCGGCGGAGTAGTTCCCGCATCCGTGACTTGCCTGGGAAGTGACTTGCCTGTGAAAGCGTCCCGCCGTACCCCTGCGGCTGAGATTCGCAGGGGTTTCATGCCATGAACGTCATTCGCCGCCGCGGCTGGGAAATTCCCCAACGCCTGGCCACGCCCGAGCACCTGTTTTTCAACCGCCGGACTTTTGTGGCAGGTGTGAGTGTGCTGGCTCTTGCGCCGCATACTGCCATGGCGCAGCGCGTCTCCGACTTGGCCAATCTGCCGGATCCGACCGCCGATCTTTATCCGGCCAAGCGCAATGAAAAATACACGCTCGACCGCCCGATCACCGACGAGAAGATCAACGCGCACTACAATAATTTTTACGAATTCAATTCTTCCAAGGAAGTCGCGGACCAGGCGCAAAAACTGCCCATCCGTCCGTGGATGGTGAAGATCGACGGCATGGTCGAGAAGCCGATGGAGGTCGGCATCGACGACCTGATCCGCAAATTGACTCTGGAAGAGCGCACCTATCGGCATCGCTGCGTCGAAGCCTGGAGCATGGCGATCGCCTGGACCGGTTTCCCGTTCGCCAAATTGGTCAAATTCGCCAAGCCGCTCGGCTCGGCGAAATATGTCGAGATGCAGACCTTCAACGACCCCAAGGTCGCGCCCGGCCTGCGGCAGACTTGGTATCCGTGGCCTTACATTGAAGGCGTGACGATGGCCGAGGCGACCAACGATCTCGCATTCCTGGTCACCGGCGCTTACGGCCATCCGCTGGCCAAGCAGCACGGCGCGCCGTTGCGGCTGGCGCTGCCGTGGAAATACGGCTTCAAGTCGATCAAGTCGATCGTGCGCTTTACGTTTACCGACAAGCGGCCGAAGGGCATGTGGGAAAAACTGCAGGCCTCGGAATACGGCTTCTGGGCCAACGTCAATCCGGCGGTGCCGCATCCGCGCTGGAGCCAAGCCACCGAGGAAGTGATCGGCACCGGCGAACGGCGGCCGACATTGATTTTCAACGGCTATGGCGACTACGTCGCCGATATTTACAAAGGTCTGGAAAAAGAGCGGCTGTGGGCCTGAGCCCCTTCCGCCGGTTCTCCGCAATTCCTATCTCGCAGGAAACGCCATCGCGGGGAGGGTTTCTTGCGCGCATTTTTAGCATTGCTCATCGCCGGTTTCGTCGCGCTTAGCGCCCTGCCGGCTGACGCCGCCGACGAGCCCGATCTCATTTTCAAACGCTCGACGGTGTTCAATCTGCTGACGCCGAACGACAAGCTCGCCACCTACGGGCTCGACGATCCGGACGTCGAGGGCGTGGCCTGCCACTTCACCGTGCCCGAGCGCGGCGGCATCAAGGGCTGGCTGGGCGTGGCGGAGGAGGTTTCCGATATTTCGCTCGCCTGCCGGCAGATCGGTCCGATCCACTTCAAGGCCAAATTCGCGCAAGGCGAGGACATGTTCCGCAAACGCCGCTCGTTATTTTTCAAGAAGATGCAGATCGTGCACGGCTGCGATGCCAAGCGAAACGTGCTGGTCTATATGGTCTACAGCGACCGGCTGATCGAAGGCTCGCCGAAGAATTCGACCTCGACCGTTCCCATTCAGCCTTGGGGCGCGGAGGCCGCCGTGCAGAAGTGCGCCGATTGGATTGAGAAATAAGCCGGCCCGGCATTGCTATATCGGCACCATGCCCAAGGCTGTATGATGGTGCAGGGGTAAGTAGCGGAGGCTGTCATGTCCACCAATCAACCCGATCTAGCCAAATTCCAGCAGGCCGTCGCCAACGCGCTGCACGAACACTGGGTGCTGTTCCTGGTCGAAGGCGTCGTGCTTGTCGTGCTCGGCGCGACCGCCGTGGTGCTGCCGCCGCTTGCCACCATTGCCGCGACCATCATCATCGGCTGGCTGCTTCTGGTCAGCGGCGTGATCGGGCTGGCCACGACGTATTGGATGCGACACGCTCCCGGCTTCTGGTGGTCGCTGATCTCGGCCGTCCTCGGCATCGTGGTCGGCGTTCTGCTGCTGGCGCGGCCGATCAGCGGGGCCTATTCGCTCACGCTTGTGCTCGTCGCCTTCTTTATCATCGAAGGCGTCGTCTCGATCATGTTCGCGCTCGATCACAAACGCGAATTGTCCGGCAAATGGGGCTGGATGCTGGTGAGCGGCATCGTCGATCTGGTGCTGGCGGCCATGATTTTCGGCGGCCTGCCGAGCACCGCGGCCTGGGCCATCGGGCTCTTGGTCGGCATCAACATGATTTTCGGCGGCGCGGCGCTGATTGCCATGGCGCTGCACGCGCGCAATACAACCGCCTGAAGGTGGCAAACCGCGACGGCAGCCGGGAGGAAATCAATGCACACGACGATTTCACCGACCATTCTGCAGGATTACAGCGTCGACGAGCGTCAGGCGCGAATTGACCTCGCCGCCGCGCACCGGATCGCTGTCAGGCACGGGTTCAACGAGGGCATCTTCAATCATCTGACCTTCGTTGTGCCCGGCCGCAGCGACCGCTATTACCAGATCCCCTTCGGCATGCATTGGTCCGAGGTCACGGCGTCCTCATTCATGGAGGTCGGCCTCGACGACGGCAAGGTGAAACGCGGCTCAGGCGAGGTCGAGCGTTCCTGCTACTGTATCCATGCGCCGATCCACGCCGCGCTGCCGCACGCCAAGGCGGTATTTCATACGCACATGCCGTTTGCCAGCGCGCTGACGCGCCTGGAGGATCCGCGCATCAAGGAGATCGGCCAGACCGAGGTCGGGATGATGGGGGAGATCGCCTATGACGACCAATACACCGGCCCTGCCGTCGAGCCTGAGGAGGGCAGACGCCTCGCCAACGTGATCGGCAAGAAGACCGTGCTGTTCATGGCCAATCACGGCATCACCACGATGGGCGAGACTGTGGCCGACGCCTACGACCGGCTTTACTACACCGAACGCGCCGCGCAGGTGCAAATCTATGCCATGTGGACCGGGCAACCCTTGAAGAAGCTCCCCGACGCCGTGGTCACGAGGACGATACGGGACATTGGTGGTGCCGGTTTATACAAGGGCCCGACGCCGGCGCAGCGGCATTTCGATGCCTTGAAGCGCATCCTCGATCGCGAGGAGCCGGATTACACGTCGTAGTGGAGTCCGGCCTTCATTCGACGACGCCGGTGGGGCACTTGCACCGTCTGGTGGCGCCGATGCCGGGCTGATCATCTCTCTCCAAAGCGCTCGGCTAATTTCCGGTCGTAATCGAGCACGGCTTGGAGCAGCACCTGCGCGCCGGCCGCGCATTGCTCCTTGGACGAGAATTCGGCTTCGTTGTGGCTGATGCCGTCCTTGCACGGCACAAAGATCATGGCGGTGGGCGCGACGCGCGAAACGAACGTGGCGTCGTGGCCGGCGCGCGAAATGATATCGCGGGTGGAATAGCCGGAAATCTGCGCCGCGACACGCACGGCGGCGACGCAATCGGCATTGAATTTCACCGCCGGCTCGGCCGAAATGTTTTTGATCGTGGTCTTCAATCCAAGCTCACCGCCGATTCTCTTGGCTTCGGCCGCTATTTCATTTTCCATGCGGTCGAGCACGGCGGCGTCGGGATCGCGCAGGTCCATGGTGAGAAAAACTTCCCCGGGCACCACGTTGGGTGAGCCGGGTCTCACCTCAATCACGCCGACGGTGCCGACCGCCTCGGGAAATTGCCGCGCGCTACGGTTGACCGCCTCAACGATACGCGCAGCACCAAGGAGCGCGTCGTGGCGGCGCTCCATCGGCGTCGTACCGGCGTGGCTGTCCCGCCCGATAATCGTCATTTCGTACCAGCGCATGGCCTGCACGCCGGTCACCACGCCGATGTCCTTGCCGTCAGCTTCGAGAAAGGGACCCTGCTCGATGTGGACCTCGAAAAAGGCCGACAATTTGTGGTCGCCGCAGCGCTGCGTGCCGCGATAGCCGATCTTGTCGAGCGCTTCGCCGAAGGTCTCGCCGGCGCGGTCGGTCCGCGCGCAGGCCCAATCGCGACTGTAGGCGCCGGCGAACACGCCGGACGCGATCATCGGCGGTGCGAAGCGCGCGCCTTCCTCGTTGGTCCAGTTGATCACCTCAACGGGGGCGAAGGTTTCGTAGCCGGCGCGGTGCAGCGTGCGCAAAGCTTCGAGCGCGGCCAGCACCCCGAGCGCACCGTCGAACTTGCCGCCCGTCGGCTGGGTGTCGAGATGGCTGCCCATGGCGATGGGCGGAATATCGGAGCGCTGACCGGCGCAGCGGGCGAACATGGTGCCCATGTCGTCGATGGTAACGGTGCAGCCCAGGGTCAGCGCCTGCGCCTTGAACCAATCGCGCACTTGGGCGTCGAGTTCGGTCAGAGTCAGGCGGCAGATGCCGCCTTTCGGCGTCGCGCCGATCTTGGCGGTCACCATCAGGTCGTCCCACAGCCGCTCGGGATCGATCTTGAGATTTTTCATCGCGGGTGCGGGTGTCATGAGTCGATAATCGCCACAGCGCGCGTCCAGCCGGCCGAGCCGCCCCGTACTTTCACCGGAAAACAGCTCACCGTGAAGCCGGTTGGCGGCAGACTTTCGAGATTGTGCAGCTTCTCGATATGGCAATAGCCGATCTCCCGGCCGGCGCGATGCCCTTCCCAGATCAGCTTGGCATCGCGGGTCTCGGCATATTTTTGCATCGTGTAAATGAAGGGCGCGTCCCAGCTCCAGCCGTCGGTGCCGGTGACGCGCACGCCGCGCTCGAGCAGATAGAGCGTCGCCTCGCGGCCCATACCGCAACCTTTGGCGACGTAATCGGGGCGGCCATAGGCTTGCCCCGCGGCGGTATTCACGACCACGATTTCGAACGGCGATAGCGTATGCCCGATGCGCTTGAGCTCGGCCTCGACGTCGGCCGCGGTCGCCACGTAGCCGTCGGGAAACTTGCGGAAGTCGAGCTTCACGCCGGGCTGGAAGCACCAGTCGAGCGGCACCTCGTCGATGGTGATGGCGCGCTTGCCGCCGTCCATGGTGGAGGCGAAGTGATAGGGCGCGTCGAGATGGGTGGTGCAATGGGTCGACAGTTTCACCCATTCGAAACCCCAGCCTTCGCCGTCGGGCAGGTCTTCTTTTTTCAAGCCGGGAAAGAATTTCAGGATATCGGCGGCGGTCGCCTGATGATCGAGATAGTCGATTTTGGGGCCGTAGCCGGGAGGATCGGCGGCCACGTCGTTTTCCAGCGGCACCGAAATGTCGATGACCTTGCGCGTCATAGGCGGACTCCCTTTTCGCCGGCCGCGACTTTATTGTGGGCCGACCTCAATGAGGAGACAATCATGCCCGCCTACTGGGTTGCGCGTTCCAAGGTCAACGATCCGGTCGAGTACAAGAAGTATACCGACCTGGTGCCCGGCATCATCGCCAAATTCGGCGGCAAGGTGCTGGCGCGCGGCGGGCGCTTCCGGATCATGGAAGGCCCCGACAAATTCCACCGTTTCATTGTGATTGAGTTTCCGACCCTGGAGCAAGGCGTCGCATGTTTCACATCACCCGAATACGACCGCGCCGCGGCCTTCCGGCGCAGCGGGGCCGGCGAGGTGGAAACCATCATGGTGGAGGGGATATAGCCCACTTTTTAGGTCACTAAAGCTCTGGCGTCTGCGCGAGAAAAGCGCGTAAGATAGCGGCAAAACAAAATCTAAATGGGAGGACTAGCGATGATTCGTGATCTCAAATCCCGGACATTCGCGTGGGTGGCGGGGGCGGCGGTCGCTCTCGTGGCCAGCGCCGTGTTCGTGGTCTCCGGCTACGCCCAGAGCAAGGAGCCGATCAAGATCGGCTTCAGCATGGCGCAGACCGGCCCGCTCGGGCCGAACGGCAAGCAGGCCCTGCTCGGCATGAACATCTGGGCCGAGGAAATCAACGCCAAGGGCGGTCTGCTCGGACGTCCGGTCAAGCTCATCACTTACGACGACCAGAGCAATCCTTCGACGATTCCCGGCATCTATACCAAGCTGCTCGACGTCGACAAAGTCGACCTCGTGCTCGGCGGCTACGCGACCAACATGATCGCGCCCGCCATGCCGGTGGTCATCCAGAAGAAAAAGACCTTCATCAGCCTGTTCGCGCTCGATGTGAACGCGCAGTTCAAGTATCCGAAATATTTCTCGGTACTGCCGACCGGACCGAAGACCAAGCCTTCGTTCACGGAAGGCTTCTACCAGGTCGCGATGCAGCAGAGCCCGAAGCCGACGACGGTCGCGTTGACCTACGAGGATGCCGAATTTTCGCAAAACGCTTGCGAGGGCGCGCGTGAGAACGCCAAGACCTTCGGCCTTAAGATCGTCTATGACAAGAGCTTCCCGTTCAACTCGCCCGATCTCTCTCCGATCGTGCGCGCATTGCAGGCGGCCAATCCCGATCTCGTGATCGTTTGTTCTTATCCGCTTAGCTCGGTCAACATGGTCCAGGCAGTGAGAGAGGCAAACTACGAGCCTAAGATGATCGGCGGCGCTTTGGTCGGCCTGCAGGCTACCGTGTTCAAGAACAAGCTCGGTCCTAAACTCAACGGCATCGTGAACTATGAGACCTGGGTGCCTACAGAAAAGATGATGGCGCCGGCTGCCGCCTTCTTCAAGAAGTACCAGGAGCAGGCCAAGGGTGCGGGCGTCGATCCGCTCGGCTACTACCTCGGCGGCTGGGGCTACGCCTATATCAGCATGCTGGGTGACGCCATCAGCGCCACCAAGAGCGTCAACGACGACAAGATCGCCGACTGGCTGCGCAAAGCGCACGTCAAGACCATCATGGGCGACTGGTCATACGGTCCGGGCGGCGAGTGGACCAAGTCGGGCATGATGCAGGTGCAATACCACGGCATCAAGGAAGGCGCGGAACTCGAGACCTGGAAGGGCATGTCCTACCAGACCGTGCTGACGCCGAAAGACTTGGCGACCGGCAAGGTGGTCTATCCCTACGCCAAGGCGAAGACGGCGAATTAAGCCGCTACCGACAGCCTTAAATAACAACGGCGCGGGAGCGTTTCCCGCGCCGTTTTGTTTCGATAAAAATTACATCCCGAGATAAAATTTCCGGATCAAATCGTTGTTGTTGAGCTCGTCGGCCGAGCGGCCCTCAAAGGCAATCTTGCCGTGCACGATGACATAGCCGCGGTCGGCGATACGGATGGCCTGCGTAAAATTCTGCTCGGCCATCAGCACCGTGAGCTGATAGTGCTCCTTGAGCTGTTTGATGGCGTCGATGGTGCGGGCGACCAAGAGCGGCGCCAGGCCGACCGAGGGCTCATCCACCAGCAGAATGCGCGGCGCCAGCATCAGCGCGCGGCCGAGCGCCAGCATCTGCTGCTCGCCGCCGCTCATCGAACCGGCGAGCTGATGACGCCGCTCGGCCAGGCGCGGAAACGCCTCGCAGCAGAAGGCATAGTTCTCCTTGATCTGAGCGCGCGCCTTGGACCGGAACGCCCCGAGCATCAGGTTTTCCTCGACCGTCAGTTTCGGGAACAGCCGGCGGCCTTCCGGCACCAGCGCGATGCCGAGATCGACGATCTGCTCGGTTTTCATCCCGACCAGATCGTGCTTCTCGCCGTCGATGTCCACGATGATGCGGCCTTCGGCGGGCCTGACGATGCCCATGATGCATTTCATCAAGGTGCTTTTGCCGTTGCCGTTGGTGCCAAGCAGGGCAACCGTCTCGCCGGCGTTCACGTTAAGCGAAACGTCATGAATCACGCGCACCGCACCATAGGCGGCGTGCACGTTTTCGATGGTGAGGCTACTGGCCAAGATACGCCTTCACGACTTCGGGGTTTTGCACGACGTCTTCCGGCTTGCCGTCGGCGATTTTCTTGCCGGACACCAGCACCGCCAGCCGCTGCGAGAAGCTCATCACCGCGCTCATGATGTGCTCGATCAGGATCACGGTGATGCCGTGCTCGTTCATACGCACGAGCAGCGCCAGGATGTCGTCGATTTCGGAATGCGACAGCCCGGCCATCAATTCGTCGGCAATCAGCAGTTTGGGCTCCGCCGCCATGGCGCGGGCGAGCTCGAGCTTGCGCATCTCGACCTGCGTCAGATCGCGCGGCAACTGTTTGGCCTTTTTCAGCAGTCCCACCATGCCCAGCAGCTCATGGCAGCGCGCATCGAGATCGCCGGCGGAGCGCAGCGGACCTTTACGGGCGTGCACGGTATAGAGCAGCGGGATGCGCAAGTTGTCGGCCAGCGACATGCTGTGGAACGGCCGCGGCAGCTGAAAGCTGCGCGCCAGTCCGCGATGGGTGCGCTGGTGGGCGGCAAGCCCGTCGACCACGTGGCCGTCGAAACTGACGCTGCCGGTTTCGTTCTGCAGCGTGCCGCAGATGCAATTGACCAGCGTGCTCTTGCCCGAGCCGTTCGGCCCGATCAGCCCGAGCCGTTCGCACGGCTGCACTTCGAGATCGATGCCGTCGAGCGCGACAAAGCCGCCGAAACGCTTGCTGATATTGTCGACGTGCAGGAGAGCGCTCATGGCTTCCTCCGGCGCAAGCGTTCCTGCACCAGCCCGACCAGGCCGTTTGGCGCGATGATGACGAAAGCGACCAGCAGCAGGCCGACGATCAGCAAATTGACCGCCGAGGAAATGGTGACGGTGGCGATCTGCTGCAGCGAACCGAGCAGGATCGAGCCGATCAACGGTCCGATCCAGCTTGTGGTGCCGCCGATCATCGGCATGGCGATCGAGTTGACCGCGTAGTCCAGGCCGAAAGCCGAGGATGGCTGCAGGTAGCCGATATAATAAGGGAATGGCGCGCCGGCCATGCCCATGAAGGCGCCGGACAGCGTGGTGGCGATCAGCTTGAGCCGTAATGTCGGCACGCCAGAGGCTTCGGCCGCCAGTTCGTCGTCGCGTATGGTGGCGAAACCGAAACCGAGCTGCGATCGCTCGATGGTGCGCGCGGTGGTCAGCGCGAGGACGGCGAGGATCAGCATCAGAACGAACAGATATTCGATGTAGTTGATCTGAAAACCGGCAAAATCCAGCGTCTCGGGACGGATGATATAGGCGCCGCGCGAGCCGCCGACATAGTCCCAGTTCACGATCAGCGTCTGCAACACCACCGCCAGCGCCAGCGTCGCGATGGCGAAGAACGCGCCGCGCAGCCGTAGCGTCAGATAGCCCATGCCGAATCCGACGATGCCCGACACCATTGCGCCGATGAGCATCAGCACGGGCACCGGCACCGGATAGAATTTATGCATGAACACCGACGAGTAGGCGCCGAGCGCGAAAAACGCCGCCGAGCCGAAATTCACGTAGCCGCAGTAGCCGCCGAGAATGTTCCAGGCGGTGGCCAGCACGACGTATTGCAGGATCGTGTAGCCGGCGAAATAGAAGTAATCGAGCCCCAGCCATGTGGCGAAGGCCAGGATCAGGAGCCCGACGCCGATGGCGATGCTGGCGAATTTGGCGGCGTTCACGGCTCTACCGTCCTAAAAGGCCGGCCGGCCGGAAGGCCAGCGTCAAAAGCAGGAAACCGAACGACACCGCCGGCGCCCATGACGGCCCGTAGAAAGTCGAGGTCAGGCTCTCGACCACGCCAAGCAAAAAGGCGGCGATCAACGTGCCGGGCATGCTGCCGAGCCCGCCCAGCACGCAGATGGCGAAGACGCGGCCGATATATTCGCGTCCGACCGAGGGCTCGACCGGCTGGATGATAATCAACAACGCACCGGCAATCGAGGCAGTGGCGATCGAGATGCCGAAGGCGATGCGTTTGATCTTGATCGGATCGACCGCCATCAGTTGCAGCGCCAGTTGGTCCTGCGACACCGCCATGATGGCGCGGCCGAGAAAGGTGCGCGTGACGAACAGTTCGAGCAAGCCGAACATCGTCAGCGCCACCAGAAAGGGCACCAGCATGCGCAGCGGCATGTCGATCAGGCCGATATGGATGCTGGGGCCGATATAGGCGGCTTCGACGTAGCGATAGTCGACGCCGAACACCAGGATCAGCGACACTTCAGTGACGAACAGCAGGCCGAAGAAGAAGGCCAGCCCGCGCAGGGATTCCTGGCCGCGCTTTTCGAACGACAAATAGTAGACCTGATAGACCAGCGCGCCGAGCGCGTAGAACGCCGGCAGCACGATGATGCTCACGATGATCGGATCGATGCCGAAATTGATGTTGATGAAATAAGCGATGTAGGAGCCGAGGATGACGAAGGCCGGATGCGCGATATTGACGATGTCGAGCATGCCGAACGAGATCGAAATGCCGGCGGTGACGGCGGCGTAAAAACCGCCGAGCAACAGTCCCGCGACGATGGCATTAATCAGAAGATCGGCGGAAAATTCCATACGCGTTTCAACCGGCGCTCGCCTCGGCGTGTCGAACGGACCGGTTCTGTTTCCCCTCTGAAGCCGTTTCTTGTTTGCCAGGATTGCCGCCCGGGCATTGCGCGGCAGTTTGCAGGAAGCCCGGCGGCTTGGCTAGTGCGTTGATCGGTCAGCTAAACCGCCGAAAACAAAACGCCCGCCGCCGGACATTGATGCCGCGGCAGCGGGCGCTTTTCGAGCAGCGGTGGCTCAGGCGGCGGCTTGCGGGCGCACGCCCTCGGGCAGCGTCATCGGCTTGTTGGCGCTGTCTTTGAATTCGACGGTCATGAAGACCATTTCCTTGTCGCCGAGATTTTCGAGATCGTGCACCTTGAACGCGTCCTTGCCGTAGGTTTCGTGCCGCGTTTCGCCCGGTTGATAGGAATATTCGACCGTCGTGCCGTCGTGGACGTGCTGGCGGCCGCGGCCGCCCGACACCGAGGTCCAGAAATAATCCAGCACGTGGCGGTGGAATCCGATGCGCTCGCCGGGAGCGAGGCGGATGATCCAGACGCGCGTGCGGTCGGTTTCAGACAACAATGTGCTGCCGACGCAAGGATTGGGATTCTTGGCTTCGCGCGCGAATTCGGCGGCGATCTCGGCGGGCCACTGGGATTTGTCCTTTTTCTCGGCTGCCTTGTCGAGCATGGTCAGAGCCATGGCAATTCCTCCGGTGCTATTTGCGCTCATATATAGCATATTTCGGGTAACGGAAAGATTGAGGCGGATCAATTGGCCGGGTCCAAGGCGGTTGTCATCGGCGGCTCGATGAGCGGCCTGTTGTGCGCGCTTTTGCTGCGCCGGGCCGGCTGGAACGTGGATATCTACGAGCGGGTAGAAAGCGAATTGTCGGGGCGCGGCGCCGGCATCGTCGCCCAGCAGGAATTGATCGAGCGGTTGCGTAGATTGGGGCTCGAGACCGCCGCGCTCGGCGTGAACATCACCACCCGCAAGATCCTTGATCGCCAAGGCCGCGTGACCGAGGAATTCCACTGTCCGCAGGTGCTCACCGCCTGGGAACGCGTCTACCGGCTGCTGCGCGATGCCTTTCCGCCCGAACGTTATCATCGCGGACGCGGGCTGGCCGGCTACGAGTCCGGCGCCAATTCGGTGGTGGCGCGGTTTTCCGATGGCGAAACGATTGAGGCCGATCTGCTGGTGGGGGCCGACGGCACGCGCTCGACCGTGCGCGGGCAAGCATTGCCGGCGGCCGTACCACTCTATGCCGGTTATTGCGCCTGGCGGGCGTTGATTGCCGAAAGTGCTTTGCCGGCGGAAGTGCACCGCGACCTGTTCGACGACATGACGTTCACGCTGCCGCCGGGCGAACAATTGCTCGGATATCCGGTGGCGGGTCCCGATAACGATCTGCGCCCCGGTCATCGCCGCTACAACGTAGTGTGGTACCGGCCAGCCGACGAACAAACGAAATTGCTATGGCTGCTCACCGACGAGCGCGGCACCACGCACACGCTTTCGATTCCGCCGCCGCTGATCCGGCGCGAAGCGATCGCCGAGATGCGTGCGGCGGCGGAACGGTTGGCGGGACCGCAGTTGCGCCAGATCATAAGGCTGATCGACGAGCCGATTCTGCAGCCGATCTACGATCTGGAATCGCCGCAGATGGCGTTCGGCCGGGTGGCGATCCTGGGCGATGCCGCTTTCGTCGCGCGCCCGCACGTGGCGGCCGGCGTTTCCAAGGCGGCGGACGACGCCGCGTCGCTGGCGGAGGCGCTCACGGCCGAACCCGATGTGGCGGCGGCGCTTAAGCGTTTCGAGGCGGCGCGGCTGCGCGAAAATTACCGTATTATCGAGCGCGCCCGCCATCTCGGCGCCTATCTGCAGGCGACCCAGACGCAGGAGGAAAGAGCGCGCGCCGGAAAGCACAGCACCGACGCCGCGGTGATCGCGGAAACCGCGGTGCTGGATTTCTTGCGCGCCTGAGTTAATTATGCCCGCCGACGCGCGCGCTGCCACAAGCTTTCACTCGCCACCGCGCCAAGCTGGCGCACGCTCACACTGTTGAGTGGAAACTCCAGCAGGACATGGGTGAGGCTCAGGCTGAGCAGCAGCGCGAAGCCCAGCACGTAATTGTAGAAATAAAACCCCGTCGCGGCGATGCTAAGCCCTGCGATCAGCGCCAGCCGCGATTTCGGCACGTCGGCCCAGCGGATGACTTCGGCTTTAATGAACCAGTTGAGGTAATGATAGGTGTAAACAAAAGACAGCAATCCGGTCAGTCGGGCATCGAGTTTCAGACCGGGCATACCGAGTGCATAACCGAGCGCCTGCGGCACATTGCCGAACGAATCGTGCGCGAGCCGGGCGAGTGTGGGAATGGCCGTTGCCGCCGATGGCGGGATCGCCATGATCAGGACGATTGCCGCAAGATAGGCGGCCACCAGCCCGAATTGCGCCGGACTGCGCGAGCGCGCAGCGCCTAAAACCATGAATACCAGCGTAAACAGCGAAACATGTACGAGCGTCGGCAGCAATACGCCAACGATGGCAAAGCCGGGCCTATGGCTGGCCAGGAACATTGTCGCCGCCACGGCCGCCATCACCAGAATCATTCCTTGCAGCGCGGTGCGGGCGCCCGCCACTAGCGCGCAGACGATGAATGCGATCCAGACGACGACGCCAAACCAGAACGCGTTTTCGACGAAGCTGACGGCAAGCGCGACCACGATCAGCGCCAACGCGATCCCGCGATGGGGGAGAAAATAGTCGCGGTCATGCAGCCAGGAAATCTCGGTGAGATAGTGAGCCGGCCCAAAAAAGACGTAGGACAGCAGCACCAGCTCGAACGGCAATAGATAGCTCAACCCGACGGCCGCAAGCATCAGCGCAAAGTGAGCGGCATCGGTGCGGCGCATCGTGGTCCGCCTGATAGGGCGTCAACTCAGCGCTTCACCTTACTCCTTTTGAACACGGCGACTAGATGCCCAGCATCTTCTTCGCGTTGCCGCCGGCGAGCGCCGCGCGAGTGCCGGCGTCAAAGCTCTCGACCGAATTGATGTGGCCGATCGGATCGTATTCCAACATATCGAATGGATAATCCGTGCCCATGACGATGCGGTCGGCGCCGTAGGTCTTCACCAGTGCTTCCAGCTGATGCGGCGTAAAGACGACCGTGTCGAAATAGACGTTCCGCCGCAGATAGGTCGTCGGGGATTGCGGCAAATCGCCGTGAGAATCCGAGCGCGCCCCCCAGGCGTGATCGATACGGCCGGAATAGGCGCCGAGAAAGCCGCCGCCGTGCACGGCCAGCACGCGGAGCTTGGGATGCCGTTCAAACACGCCGTCGAAGATCAGGTAGTGCAGCGCCATCGTGGTATCGAGCGGATTGCCGATCACGTTGTTGAAATAGAATCGCGCAAAACGCTGCGGCTGGGTGAAGCCCGTCGGGTGGATCAGCACCAGCGCGTCGAGCTCCTCGGCTTTTTTCCAGAACGGCGCGAAAGCCGGGTCGGACAGCTCCTTGCCATTGACGTTGGTGAGAATCTCGACGCCTTTGAATCCGAGCTGCTTCATGCCGCGCTCGAGTTCCTTGGCCGCCTCACTGCCGTCCTGCATCGGTACGCCGCCGAGCGCAACCAGGCGGTCGTCATGCTTGCCGACATATTCGGCGATGCCGTCGTTGAGCGCGCGGGCGGCCTGCACCCCGACATCGACCGGAAGGTAATAATAAATTTGCGGTGGCGCCGGGCAGATGAGTTGCATGTCGACGCCCATCTCGTCCATCACGGCAAAGCGTTCGTCTGTCGTACTCATGCGCGTGCGAATGTCGGCGGCCTGCTTGGCCATTAGCGCCTGCGTCTCCGGCGTCGAATATTGAACCAGCGGATCGGTCGCTTGCTTGAGATGCGGCGCCACGATCTCGGCGACGCGCGGCACCGCGACATGCGCGTGCATGTCGAGGGTGAGGCCCTTCGGCCGCGTCTCGCGGCCCGGCTTGCCGTGCTTGCGCGCCGCGGAGTTGGCATATTTGTTCCAGATCGCCATTGTGACTTGCCTTTCGTGATTTCCTAGAACACGCCGAGATGCTGGCGCAGATCGACGCCGTCTTTGTCCAATTGCGCCGGCGTGGAGACGACGGCGACGTGCCCGGTATTGAGGATAACGATGTCGTCGGCGACATCGAAGACCAGCCTGGGATTCTGTTCGACCAGCACGATCGACAGCCCGCTTTCCTTCAGTTTTCGGATGGTGGCCATCACCTCGGCGACGATCTGCGGCGCCAGGCCCTCCGATGGTTCGTCCATCAGCAGCACGCGCGGATTGCCCATCAAGGCGCGGCCGATCGCCAGCATTTGCTGCTCGCCGCCCGACAGATGCGCGGCGATCTGGCTGCTGCGCTCCTTGAGCCGCGGAAACATCGCGAAAACGGTATCGGCGGTCCACGGCGCGTGTTTGCTGCCGACATCCGGCTTGCGCGCGGCGACCATCAGGTTTTCGCGCACGGTCAGGCTCTTGAAGATGCGCCGGCCCTGCGGCACCAGCGCGACGCCGCGTGCCGCGATCATTTCCGGCGACAAGCCCGTTACCGGCTGCCCGAACACCAAGACCTCGCCCTGGCGCGGCGGCAGCAGGCCCATGGTGACGTTCATGCAGGTGGATTTGCCGGCGCCGTTGCGGCCAAGCAGGCCGAGCATGCGCGCTTCGCCGAGGTCGAACGACACGTCCGAAAGCACATGGCTGTCGCCATAGTAAGCTTCGATATGTGCGAGACTGAGCGCGCTAGTGGCCAAGATAGACCTCCCGGGTGCGCGGGTCGGCCACGACTTCGGCGCGGGTGCCTTCGACGATCACCTCGCCGAAATGCAGCAGCGTAATGCGCTCGGCAAATTCCAGCGCCACGTCCATGTTGTGCTCGATCATCACGATAGTGACGTCGCGCGGGATCGCCATCAGGCATTGGTGGACGTCGCGGCGTTCGTCGATCGACAGGCCGGCGAACGGCTCGTCGAGCAGCAGAACTTTCGGGTTTTGTGCCAGCGCCATGGCGATTTCGACGCGACGGCGCTCGCCGTAGGACGTCTGCGACAGCGGCCGCTCGGCGATGCCGCCAAGACCAACGCGCTCCAGCGCCGCGCGGGCATTCTCGATCAGATGACCTTGATGCTTGATGTCGATCAGCGGATTCCAGCGCGCCGGCGACAGGCCGAGCAGCGCCAGCGACACGTTGTGCATGATGGTGTCGAGCGGGAACAATGTGATGATCTGGTAGGTGCGCGCCATCCCGAGATGGGCGCGGCGGCGGCTCGCCACCTGGGTGATGTCGCGGCCAAACAATTGGATGGAGCCTGCGTCCGGCGAGAGCTCCCCGGTGATCAGGTTGAACAGCGTGGTCTTGCCCGCGCCGTTGGGGCCGATGATGAGGCGCCGCTCGCCGGGTTCGACGTTGAGATCGACACCGCGAGTCACGTGCAGGCCGCCGAAAGCCTTGCTCAGGCCGCTGACGGAGAGCGCGGTCATGGCTTGGGTCCCGTCGCGGCGGGTTTGGCGGGCGCGCGCAGCTTGCCGCGCGCGAGCCGCCACAGGCGCGCGCTGCCGGGCACCAGACCCTCGGGCATCAAGATGACGATGGCGACGAAAATGAAGCCGAGCAACATGTTCCAGCGCTCGATGAAGCCGCTGACCACGCTCTTGACGATGATCACCAGCGCGGCGCCGACGATCGGCCCGAACAGCGTGCCGGCGCCGCCGGAAATCACCATCAACAGCACCTCGGCCGAGGAGGTCAGGTCCACGGCTTGCGGACTGATGAACTGCGTGTAGTAGACGAACAGGATGCCGGCGATCGCAGTCAGCAGCCCGGAAAACATGCAGGCCCAGAAACGGATGGCCCAGACGTGATAGCCGAGCGCGTTCATGCGGCGCGGCTGGTCGCGCGTGCCCATCAATGCTGCGCCGAGCGGCGAGCGCACGAACACCGCCACCGACGCAAACGCCGCCAGGAAAACAACCAGCGTCGTGTAGTAGAAGGCGTTCGGCGTGTCGATGGCGAGGCCGAAGGGATGCGGGCGGCCATGCACGTTGATGCCGTTATCGCCGCCGGTGATGCTGATCCAGCGATAGGCCAGCCCCCAGATGATCTCGCCCAGCGCCAGCGTGATCATGATGAAGCCGATGCCGGTCGCGCGCAGCGCCAGCACGGCATAGAGCGCCATCGCGGCAAGCCCCGCGGTGAGCGCGGTGAGAATGGCGATGGTGTGGCCGAAGCCCGCCTGCAACATGTAGCCGGTGGCGTAGGCGGCGATGCCCAACAGCCCGGCGTGGCCGAGCGACACCAGCCCGCCATAGCCGGCGATCACATTCAAGCCCAACGCGAAGACGGCGGAGAACAGAATCTGGCTGGACACATTGACGTAGTATTCGCCGTGCATCCAATACGGCAGGGTGGCCAACGCCAGCAGGCCGGCCGCCATTGCGGGGATTTGCAGGCTCATGGCACGAACCTGCCGAACAGACCCTGCGGCCGCACGATCAGCACCACCAGCATCGGCAGGAACAGCACGAAATAGGACAGTTCCGGCAGTAGCGCCTGGCCGAAATTATAGATGAAGCCGATGAGAATGCTGCCGACGAAGCTGCCGAGCAGGCTGCCCGAGCCGCCGAGAATGACCACCACCAGCGCCAGCGGCAGCATATCTTGGTCGAGACCGGGATAGACCGACAGAATCGGCGCGCCGATGATGCCGGCGAAGGCGGCAAGGCCGGCGCCGAGCGCGAACACGATGGTGAAAAGCTGCGACACGCGGATGCCGACCACGCGTGCCATGTCGGGATCGTCGACGCCGGCGCGGATCATGGCGCCGAGCCGTGTGCGGTCGAGCAGCAGCCAGAGGCCGATCGCCACGACCAGCGCGATGACGATGACGGCCAGCCGGTAGTGCGGAAACACGAGTGGGCCGATACTAAGAAAGCCCGTGAGATTTGGCGGCGTGTCGACACGAACCGGATCGCCGCCCCAGACCATCAGGCAGAAATCGGCGACGATGAAGGACACGCCGAGCGTCACCAGCACTTGCGCGAGCGGCTGGCCCGGCAATTGGCGCAGCAGGAAGCGTTCGATCACGGTGCCGAAGGCCGCGACCAGCGCGGTCGCCATCAGCACCGCCACCCAAAAATTGAAAGTCATGCTTAAGTAACCGCCGACGAAGGTCGCGCCGAAATAAGCCCCAAGCATGAACAGCGAGCCATGCGTCAGGTTGGGGATGCGCATCAGGCCGAAGATCAGCGAGAAGCCCGCCGCCAACAGGAACAACAGGCCGCCGAAGGTGATGCTGTTGACCGTCAGCAGCAGCCAGAACGTCATGTTGGTCTGTGTCCCGCTTTTGCTCTTTTCACGCAATTTTCCGCTCGTCCCCGCGAAGGCGGGGACCCAGGGCGAAGAATTGCTAGGCCGGCAATCCTGACTTTGGATTCCCGCTTGCGCGGGAATGAGCGGAAATTAGGAAACGCAAACGCCGATCAGCATTTCGACAAGGGCGGATAGTCGCGTGAATAGACCGGATGCGCGAGGAACTCCTTCTCCGGCCAGGTCCAGAACTGGCTGACGTCCTTGTAAGTCTTGACCGTCTTGTTCCAGAGCTTGAGGCCGTAAGGCGCATCCGACCGCTTCTCGCATTGCCGGACGTAGAAATTGCCGACCACGTTGCCGAGATGATCGAACTTGATCGGCCCGCGCGGCGTGTCCTTCAGGTTCACGGCCTTGAGCGCGGCCATGAACTTTTCCTTGTCGTCGGTCTTGCCGCCGGCCGCTTGCAGGCCGGCATCGACCACGTCGCAGTTGATGTAGAGACCCGCGGCATAGAAGCCTGGAGGAACGTTGAACTGCTTGATCATCGCCTGGATGAACTTCTTGTTGGAGTTGGTGTCGAGATCGAGCGTGTAAGGGCAAGTGCTCATCATGCCGACCGCTTCGTCGCCGAAGGAATGCAGCAGTGCGTCGTCGCCGCCGGTCTCGCCGGTGACCACCGGGAATTTAAGGCCGAAACTGGAGTACTGCTTGAGGAAGCGCAGCGGCACGCCGCCGGGGAAGCCCTGGCAAACGACGTCGCAATCGCTGATCTGGGCAATGTAGGGCGTGTAATCGGGCGTGCCCAAGGGCGTCCACAACTTCTTGGTGACGCAGCCGCCGTCTTGCTGGAACGCCGCCTGGAAGCCGCCTTCCTGTTCGTAGCCGAAGGCAAAATCCCAATCGAGGGTGACGGCTCGCTTCTTGCCCATCTCCTTTGCGGCATAGTGACCCATCACATGCATGGCCTGCGAGGAGCAGGCCGATGGACGAAGGAAGTAGGGGTTGGGACGGCGCTGCGTCAGGTCGTCGGCGCCGGCGAGGCTCAGCGTCGGCGTCTTGTGCTGTTTGATGTAGTCGTCGATCGCCAGCAGCTCGAATGCGGCGAGCGGCCCGAGGATCACGTCGACCTTGTCGCGCTCGATGAGTTCCTGCGCCTTGGTCTTGGTACCGGCCGGTTTGCCGCCGGTGTCGGCCGAGAAAAATTCGACTGGGCGGCCGGCCATCTTGTTGTCGTGCTCCTTGAGCCAGGTGAGCACGCCCTGTTCCATCTGAATGCCGCCTTCCGCCAGTCCGCCGGTCTTGACGGTGAGCAGGCCGAGTTTGAACGGCGCCGCTTGCGCGATCGCCGGCGCGGGAAATTTGAACGTCGCCAACGCGGCGCCGGCGGCGGTGCCGGCCATGAATTTACGGCGGGTGAATTTGCGAGACATTTCTTTCCTCCCTTTGTCGCCCACAGCGGGGCTCAATTCGTGAGCGGCCTTGTCCGGCCGGTTTTTGATCGGCCATCGCGGCCGTATTCGACGCAAAAAGCCTCCTCATGACGGGCCGCCAGCCCCACTTCGGCGGACCAAACCGCGCCCATCATCCGCTAATGCGTTCCATGATGTAAAGCCCGGTTGCTCCGCGGGTCCCACGGCGAACGATGGGCAGGGCACGGCCGGCCGTGCTACATATTCACGGATAAGAAACTGAGCGGGGAGTGGCCAAGATGGCGGCGAACGGATTTGAGGTCAGGCCCTTATCCGGCTCGATCGGGGCTGAAATACTGGGCATCGACCTTGGTGCCGAGCCTGGCGGCAACGTCATCGCCGCCATCCGTCAGACCTGGCTCGAGCACGGTGTCGTCTTCTTCCGCGATCAAGATCTGCCACCGGCGAAATTCCTCGCATTTGCGAAACGCTTCGGCGAGGTGGTCGAATATCCGTTCATCAAAGGCATCGAAGGATTTCCGGAGATCATTCCGGTGGTCAAGCTCGAGCATGAAACGAAAAATTTCGGCGGCATCTGGCACACCGACACTGCCTATCTCGAGACGCCGCCGATGGCGACCGTGCTGATCGCACGCGAGGTGCCGCCCCACGGCGGCGACACGCTGTTCGCCAATACCTATCTCGCCTACGAAACGCTGTCCGACGGCATGAAGCGCATGCTCGAAGGCGTCGTCGCGATCAATCATTCAGCCAAGGCCGACGTTACGCGCACGCGCGAGGAGCGCGTGCGCGATGGCGCCAAGGCGGAGGCCAGAAAAGAATATATCAGCGAGCATCCGGTGGTTCGCACCCATCCGGAGACCGGGCGCAAGGCGCTTTATGTCAATGTCGGGCACACCGTGCGGTTCAAGGATATGACCGAGGAAGAAAGCGCACCGATCCTGAATTACCTATTCCAGCATCAGACCAGGCCGGAATTCACCTGCCGGTTCAATTGGCGCGCCGGTTCGATGGCGTTCTGGGATAATCGCTGCGCGCTGCACAACCCGGTCAACGACTATCACGGCTATCGCCGTGTCATGCACCGGATCACGCTCGCCGGCGACAGACCGCGCTGAGCCGACGTCACGGAGACGCTCATGAGCCATGGGAAAATCGATTTCTGGTTCACGATGGGCAGCACCTATTCGTTCCTGAGCGCGATGCGCATCAAGGAATTGCAGCAGTCCACCGGAATTACATTTCGCTGGCGGCCATTCCATCTGCTTGTCATCCTGCAAGAGATGAGGCATGTCCCCTTCGCCGACAAACCCAACAAGATGAAATACATGTGGCGCGACGTCGAACGCCGCGCCGCAATGTACGGTATTCCCGTCAGGCTGCCGGCGCCTTATCCATGCAAGCACTCGATATCTGCAAATCTGGTGGCGACCGTAGGCATGCGCGAAGGCTGGGGCGCCGACTTCGTGCGCGCCGCCTACCGGCACTGGTTTGAGCTTGGGCAGGAGACGGGTGACGAACCCAACGTCTCGGACAGCCTGCGCGAGATCGGACAGGATCCGGCACGCGTGATCGCCTTGGCCAATTCGGAGGATGCCAAGGCGGCGCTGAGCGCGGAGACCGACGCCGCCGGGGCGCTGGGGATTTTCGGTTCGCCGACATTTGCGGTTGGACAGGAATTGTTCTGGGGTGACGACCGGCTTGAGGATGCGATCGACTGGGTGCGTTCCGGCCGCGTCCAACGCGCCAAAACCCCGGTCTAGATTCCAAGATAACTCGCTTTGATCTCGTCGTTGGCCTTGAGCTCTTCGGGCTTGGACGAATAGACCACCTGGCCCTTGCTCATCACGTGCACGTAGTCGACCAGCTTGAGCGCCAGATTGGCGTTCTGCTCCACCAACAGGATGGAGAGGCCTTCCTTCTTCAGCGTGCCGATCGCTTCCCACAGACCTTGGATGATGATGGGCGCGAGGCCCTCCGAGGGCTCGTCCATGATCAGACAGTCGGGATTGGTCATCAGCGCGCGCCCGATCGCCAGCATCTGCTGTTCGCCGCCCGACAGCGTCTTGGCGCGCTGGTTGCGGCGTTCGAGCAGGCGCGGGAACAGCGCGTAGACGCGCTCTAGGCCCCAGCCGTGGCGGTCCGGACTGCGCAGCGCGACCAGCAGGTTCTCCTCGACGCTGAGCGTCGGAAACACGCGGCGGCCCTGCGGCACCAGCCCCATGCCGGTGCGCACGGTCTCGAACGAGGCCTTTTGCGTGGTCTCCTCGCCCTTGAACACGATCTTGCCGCGGCGCGGCGGATTGAAGCCGACGATCGAATTCACCAGCGTGGTCTTGCCGACGCCGTTGCGGCCGAGCAGGCCGAGGATCTGGCCCTGCTCGAGCGTGAGCGACAGGCCCTGCAGGACGTAGGCGTCCCCGTAATAAGTATGGATGTCCTGGACTTCGAGGATCGCCATGGTCAGCCGGTCCCCAGATAGATTTCCTGCACGCGTGCGCTGTCATGAATCTGCTTGGGCGTGCCGGTTTCCAGGATTTCGCCGAAATGCAGCACCGAGATTTCCGCGGCCACATCAAACACGACGTCCATGTCGTGCTCGATCAAAAGGATTGCGAGTTTGGGATCGAGTTTCATCAGGAAGTGCGCCATCTCGGTCGACTCGCCGGAGGAGAGACCGGCAGCCGGCTCGTCGAGCAGCAGAATTTTCGGATCGCTGGCAAGCCCGAGCACGATTTCGAGCTGGCGCTGTTCGCCGTGCGACAGGTTGCGCACCTCGGTGTCTTTGCGGTCGAGGAAGTCAACGTCTTCGAGCAGCCGATAGGCCTTGTCGTAGACGTCGCGGTAGGACGACATGAAGCGCCACATCACGAATTTCGACGGCCGCAGGCCCTTGATCGCCAGCAGCACGTTGTCGAGCACGGTCAGTTTCGGAAACAAACTCGTGACCTGAAAGGTGCGCGCCATGCCCAAGGCGGTGCGGCGGTGGCTCGGCCAGCCCGTGACGTCCTGGCCGAATAGCAAAACTTGACCGGCACTTGCGGGATAAATGCCGGTGATGACGTTGAACAGCGTGGTCTTGCCCGCTCCGTTCGGGCCGATGATGGCCTTGCGGTCGCCCGGCATGATGCGCAGCGTCACGTCGCGCGTGGCCTGCAAGCCGCCGAAGCTCTTGCATAAGCCTTTGAGCTCGAGCGCTGCGACGCCGTTCGTCTGAGTGTCGGTGCTCACGCGTGATCCTTGTGAAGAAAATGCCGGGGCCCGGCGTGCGGGCCCCGGCGCGTTGCCTATTCGCAGTACTTACAAGGCGGGAAGTCCTTGTTGTAGACCGGCTGCGCCAGGAACTTGTCCTTACCGTAAGTCCAATACTGGCTGACTTTCGGGTAGGTCTTGATCACCGTGTTCCAGAGCTCGTCCTTGTCGTAGCCGAACATCTTTTTCTTCTCGACTTTCTTGATGTAGATGTTCTCCACCGGGTTGCGGTCTTCGAAGCTGACCGGCCCGCGCACGGCATCGATCTTCAAGCCCGACATGATTGCGACGAATTTTTCCGGCCCCGGATATTTTCCGCCGGCCTTCTTCATCGCCTCGTCGATGATCTCCGCAGTCGTATAGTTCGCTTCCGAATAATAGGACGGAACCTTGCCGTACTTGCTTCGGTAGGCCTTCACGAAGGCTTCGTTCTTCGGCGTCGGGATCGCAGCGCTGTACATCAGCGACGATACGTCGCCGATAACCTCGTCACCCATGAAGGGTAGTACGAATTCGTCGTAGCTGGTGCCGCCGCCAATGATCGGCTTTTTGTAGCCGGAGGCCCGCAGCTGCTTGGGGAATTGCAGCGACATCGGGCCGACCATCAAGCTGAAGATTGCGTCGGCGTCGGCTTTGATCTGCGGAATGTACGGCCCGAAATCTTTGTTGCCGAGCGGGGGCCAGATCTTCTGGATCACTTTGCCTCCGCAATCCTCGAACGCTTTCTGGAAGCCACCGACCTGTTCATAGCCGAACGCGTAATCGGCGGCGATGGTGACCACTTTTTTGTAGCCCTGGTCGCAGGCCCATTGCCCGATAGCGTGTGTTGGCTGCGAGCTGGACCAGGTGGTGCGGAAGAAATACGGATATTTGGTGAGTTGACGCTGTGTAAGATCGTCGGCCGCCGGAACGGAGGCTATGTAGAGCGTCTTCTCGGCGTTGCTCACCGGAGCGAGCGAGTATCCGGTCGAGGCCAGGAGGCCGCCGATGAACATGTTTACATGGTCGCTGAGTACCAGCTTCTTGGCTTTGGTCACCGCAGCGTCGCCCTTACCCTGGTTGTCCTCGACGATGAACTTGACGTCTGCGCCGCCGAGCTTGTTGCCGTGCTCGGCGAGATACATCTCGAAGCCATTGACCATGTCCTTGCCGATCTGAGCGAAGATGCCGGTCATCGGCGCAATGAAGCCGATGCGCAGTTCTTCCGCCTTGGCAGGCGCGCTCATGCTTAAGCCGAGCACGAGACCGCCCAACAGCAGCGGGCTCAGTCGTTGTCGCAGTGATGCTTTCATTGTGTCTTCCTCCCGATTGTTATGCCTTCCGTCGCGCGTCATTAGGAAGGCGAGGGTGCTAGTTTCTCCGTTGCGGCCGGCTTGGCCCGCTTGTCGGACGAGCCGCGGGCCTGACGAATTCTCGCCGGGATGCCCATCAAGCCGGTCGGTAGATACAGGATCGTCAACACGTAGACGCCGCCCAGCACGTACTGCCACCACGGCACCAGCGTGCTGAGATATTCGCGCAAGCCGAAAACAATCACCGACCCGATGACGCCGCCGACCAGCGTGCCCGCGCCGCCGAGTACCACCATCAGAAGCGCGTCCACCGAGGTGGTCAAGACCACGGACTCTGGGCTGACCAGGCCGTTCGTGTGCGCCCACAGCACGCCGGCCAGGCCGCCGAAGGCGCCGGCAATGATGAAGGCGATGTATTTGTGCAGCCACGTGTTGTAGCCGAGGATCTGCATGCGCAATTCGCGCTCACGAATGCCGGCGAGGCTGCGGCCGAATGGCGACTGCACCAGCACATAGAGCACGATCAGCGACACGACAAAGAAACAGAATACCAGCATGAAAAACGTTCGCTCGTTCGTCAGGTCAAGTCCGAACGAGGGACGCGCGGTGACATTGATGCCGTTGTCGCCGCCGGTGAGCGAATTCCACCGGTAGGCCAATCCCCAGACGCACTGACCGAGCGCCAGCGTGATCATCAGGAAGTAGACGCCGGTGGCGCGGATCGCGAACAGTCCGAAAAACGCGGCCAGGGCCGCCCCGATGAGCATGCCCATGACAACCACGAGCCAGAAATCCCAGCCCAGGCCGATGTGGTAACGCGTCGCCAGGATCGCCGTGAAATAGGCGCCGACGCCGAAATAGGCGGCCTGACCGAGCGAGGCGAGACCGGTGAAGCCGAGCAGGATGTCGAGAACTCATGGCCAAAATCGCGAACACCAACGCGCGCGTCGCCAACAGCACCACGAAGGAGCTCGAATTCGGCACGATATAAGCGAGCGCCACCAGAGCGACCGCGACCATCAGGATCTTAGTTTTCTGGCTTTTCATGATCGGCCGCTCACTCTCGTCCGAACAAACCGGTCGGCTTGATCGCGAGGATCAGCACCATCGGCGCGTAGAGCGTGAAGTAGGACACTTCCGGGAACAGCGCCTTGCCGAAATTGTCGGCGAGGCCGACGGCGAGGGCGCCGATGGCAGCACCGCCAAGGCTGCCCATGCCGCCAATGATGACAACCGCGAAGGCGAGCGGCAGCATCTCGAAGTCGAGGCCGGGATAGATGCCGAGAAAGGCGCCGCCGATCACGCCGCCGAGTGCGGCGAGGAACGCGCCGAGTGCGAAGATGAACATCGAGATACGGTTGGTGTCGATGCCGACGCCGCGCGCCATCTGCGCGTCGTCGACGGTGGCGCGCACTGCCGCGCCCATGCGTGTCTTTTCCATGATCAGCCAGAGCGCGATGCCAATCGCCAGCGCCGTCGCGATCATGAAAAACCGGTAGGCGGGGAAATAGACGCCTGCGATCACCACACTGGTGTTGAGCACCTCCATCGGTTTGATGTCCATGTTGTCGCCACCCCAGATGTCGAGCGCGGCCTGCTGGAACAAGAAGGCGAAGCCGACGGTCAGCAGCACCTGCCGCAGCACGTCATTTTCGATCGGAACGATGGGAATGCGACTCAATACAAAATACCAGGCGACTGTCGCGAGCACGGTCACAACAGTCGATTCCGTCAAGCCGCCGCCGGCAATATGGCCCCAGCGAATGACCGCAAGGTGCGTCAGCACGCCGAGGCCGAGCGCGATCGCCGCGTTCCTGACGATCTCGAAGCCTTCCGAGCGTAGGAACAGGCGCTCCATCAACAGGCCGATCACAGCGACGGCGAGCGCGGCCACCGGCAGCGACAGCGCCCACGAACCGGTGAACGCGATCACCGACAGCGCGATGTACCCGCCCCATAAAAAATACGCGCCATGGGAAAGATTGACGATCCGCATGACACCGAAAATCAGCGACAGGCCGCTGCCCACCAAAAAGAGCAGCGCGCCATACGAAATCCCGTTGAAGGCCTGGATGATCCAGAACTGCGTATTCATTCCCCTCTGATCCTTCTGTTACGTCGAAGGTTGCGGCTACCTTACATGAGGATCGCCGGGAAGGAACACCCTAAAGGTTGCGGACACGCGCGCTATCTGCGCTTGCGGCGTTTCGCGGTTGCCCTATTTTTCGGCGGAATGATCGGCAGCAGCAGGTAGGCCGGCTTTCCGCCGGTGAAATGCAGTGTCGTGGTGCCGCCGAAGACGGCCGGCGGGCGGTCTTCCGGTTTGTTGTGCAGGAATGGGCCGCAGCCGGTGAGCTCGTTCTTGAAGTTCGACAGCTTGCCACCGCTCTCGCCGCCATATTCGTAGTCCTTGCCGCGCACCGAGAGACCAATGCGGGAGCCGGCGGGAACCGCGATGGAGGTCGGCCAGATTTCGATGTCGAGTTCGACCACCTGGCCCTTCTTGAGCGGCTGCTTCTTTTTGTGGGTGTGATAGGGCCGGTAGGGCAGCGACAATTTCTTGTCGAGCTCGCGGTGCGAAGCGCGCAGCCAGCCTTGTGCGATCGGCGTGTGCGGATCGATGGCACCCTGGAACACGACTTCCTTAAGGTCGCCGGTGAACACGCGCAGCACGATGAAGAAGTCAGCGTCCTTGGTGGACGACGACGCAAACAGCTTGAGCGCCGACGGGCCGGTGATTTCGGTTTCGTGTTCGAGCACCGGCGTCAAGAAAGTGAGGCCTTCGCCCATGGCTTCGAAGGAAAGCTTGGCGCTGCCGGGCGGCTTTTTATTCGAGAGCGCCATGGATTTTGGATCGAGATAGAACTTGGTCCATTGCGTGCGCGCGATCGGCCACTCGTTCTCGGCGCGCGCCACGAATTTCTCGCCGGGATGGCGGATTTGCAGCAGCACCTTGGGTTGCTTGGCCCAGCCGTCTTTCTTGCCGTGCAGGAAATAATCGAAAAAGCGCAGCTGCTGCTCGCGGCCGTAGTCGGTGTAGAAATGCGTCCAGTGCTCGATGCCGTGCGCCTCCAGCCATTTCTGCTCTGAAGCGGCGCGCACGAAGCCTTCGAAATTGCCGCGCGGATGCAGGCCCTGGCCACCCCAATTGGCGGCCGAAAACAATGGCGCGGTGACTTTCTCCCAGACCGGCGAGCGGTCGCGGTGGTATTTGTCGTCCATCGGATGCGCCAGAATCTGCCCGCCGAAATCGGCGCGGTTCTTGGCGAGTTCTTCATCCGATAGCGTTTCCGGCCCGCATACCAGCTCGCCGTGCACGCGGCTGCGCTTGCCGCGCTCGCCGGCGCCGTATTGCACGGTCATGACCTGCATGTCGTACCAATTCTCCCAGAACGTCGAGAGAATGCCGCCGTGATGCGTCATGTCGCGGTACCAGTCGGCCGAGCCTTCCCACACGCACATGGCGGCGAGATGCGGCGGCTGCAATGACGCGACGTGCCACTGGTTCATGCCGTAATAGGAAATGCCGTTGAGCCCGACTTTGCCGTTCGACCAGGACTGTACGCCGGCCCATTCGATGCAGTCGTAGAAATCCTTCGTCTCGCGCGGCGAGAAATGATCGATGAAGCCGGGCGAGCAGCCGGCGCCACGCGAATTGACGCGCACGCAAACGTAATCGTGCGGCACCCATTTCTCCGGATCGACGACTTCCCAGTTTTGATATTTGTTGGAGGAGCCCGCGGCGACGTCGGGATGTTTTTCCACCATGCGGTTCCAGGCGCTCGGGTAGCCGTCCTGAAAGGCAAGATTTTTGGCGTAGGGGCCGTAGGTCAGGATGACCGGGAATTGGCCGTCTTTCGCGGGACGAAAAACATCGGCGCGCAGCACCAGGCCGTCATCCATCGTAATCGGCACGTTCCAGTCGATCCGCATGCCATCGCGAAGTTCGGATAGCTGCTGCAAGGATGCCATGACGCCCCTCCCACGTACTTCGTCGGGAGGCTACAGAGGCGCAGAGGCGGGAGGCAAGGGCGTGTTAGCGCTTGCGTCGTTTCATACCGGCCATCTTTTCCATCACGGCGCAGACGGCGGCGGTGTCGAGCGCGCCCATGCCGCTCTTCTGTGCCTTCAGGTAGACCGGCTTGCTGGCATCGAACATCGGGGTCGGCGCCTTGATCTTGCGGGCATAGCCGCCGATCACCGACATGTCTTTGTCCCAGACGTCGATCTTCATTGTGGCGTTTTTGTAATTGTTCTTCACCATCATCGGCGCGCGCAACTCGAAGATGCGCGAATTGCCGGCACCGGCGGTGATCAGGTCGAAGATCAGCTTGGCCGGCAGCCCGGCTTTCATGCCCAGCACCATGGCTTCGGCGGTCGCGACGTTGTTGATGGCGACCAGAAGATTCGCCACGTATTTCATCTTGCTGCCGTTGCCGAAGGCGCCGACGTCGTAGGCGCGGCGTCCGAAAGTTTGCAGGATCGGCTGCACGCGTTTGATCGCGCGGGAATTGCCGCTGGCATAGAACACCAGATCGCGGGTTGCCGCCTGCGCGCCGGTGCCGCTGACCGGCGTGTCGAGCATGGTATGGCCGGCTTTGGCGAGTATGGTTTGCGCTTTTTCTTTGTCCGATATCGCAAAGGTGCTCATTTCCACAATCAGTCTGCGCGGCAGTTTGGCGGCGGCAATCTGGCGTGCGGTGTCGATCAGCGCCGACGGCTTGGGCAGGCTGGTGAGGATGATGGGGGCCTGGGCGGCGACACCGGCTGCGTTGCGAGCGATTTCCACGCCGATGCGTTGCGCCGTGCGTCGCGCCGCTGCGCTGATGTCGTAGCCCACCACATGCCAGCCGGAGACGGTCAGGTTTTTGGCAAAGGCGCTACCCATGATGCCGAGGCCGACGATGCCGACCGTGCCTTTTTTCCGTTTGGTATTTTTTTTCGGCCCGGCCATGCAATTTTCTCCTGTAGAAAACCGGCGTGACGATGCGGCGCGCGATTCGTGTTCCAGTTAAGGGATCGCAGGCTGTGCTGTCGAGTGGGCCAAAGGTGTTAGGCGGCTTTCATGCCGCGGCATGATCGCCTATCGTCGCCACAAAAGCGGGAGCGGGAGGACGTGATGCATATCGGTGTTGCCGGTATCGGCGCCATGGGCGCCGCGGTGGCGGCGCGGCTGTTGGAAGCAGGTCGCCAGGTTACCGTCTGGAATCGCAGCACGGAAAAATCCAAGCCGCTTGTCGCGGCCGGCGCCAAGGTTGCGGCGTCGCCGGCTGAGCTGGCGAGCGCCTGCGAGGCTGTGATCACGCTGCTCACCGACGGCACGGCGATCGATGCGGTCTACAACGGGCCGAACGGGCTTTTGTCCGGCGACGTGACGGGAAAATTGTTCATCGAGATGAGCACGGTGGCGCCCAAGGTGGAGACCGATCTGGCGCCCAAGGCGCGCGCCAAGGGCGCGACGTTTGTGGAATGCCCGGTCGGCGGCTCCACGACGCCGGCGCGGCAGGGGAAACTTCTCGGACTGATGGGCGCGGAGCCGGCCGATGCCGCGCGCGCCAAGCCGATTCTCGATCAGCTCTGCCGCAAGGTCGAACACTGCGGACCGGTCGGTACCGGCGCCGCCATCAAGTTGTCGATCAATCTGCCGCTGATGGTGGCCTGGCAGGCCTATGGCGAAGCTTTCTCGATTGCGCGCAGCGTCGGCTGGGAGCCCAAGCGCCTGCTCGAGCTGTTCTGCGAAAGCAACGGCGCCAATAACGGCCTGAAGACGCGCGCCGAGATGATCGTCAAAATGCTGGAAGGTAAAGATCCCGGCCCGACCAGCTTCAGCATCGCCAATGGCGTCAAGGACCTGCGCACGATGATCGCCACCGGCGAGGCGCTCGGCGCCGACATGCGCGCGACCAAGGCCGCGCTCTCGACGTTCGAGGAAGCGACCAAGGCCGGCATCGGCGGCGGCGACGGCGCGCAAATGACGGTCTTTTGGTCAGGCAAAAAGAAGTAGGGGGGTGCAATGAAACTGTTTTCATTTTGGCGGTCGCTGGCGACCTATCGGGTGCGCATCGCGCTCAACCTCAAAGGACTCGATCCGGAAGTGATCGAGGTCAACCTGATGCAGGGCCAGCAGCGCGATCCGAAATTCCGCGCGGTCAATCCGATGATGGCGCTGCCGGCGCTGGTCGACGGTGACGGACCGGCGCTGTTTGAGTTGCTGGCGATCATCGAATATATCGACGAGACGCATCCCAAGCCGCCGTTGCTGCCGAGCGATCCGAAGGCGCGCGCGCGGGTGCGCGGGCTGGCGCAGATCGTCGCCGCCGATTCGCATCCGCTGATCGTGCCGCGGGTGCGCGAATACCTCGCGCACGAATTCAAGGTCGATGAAGCCGGCGTCATCAAATGGGCGCAGCATTGGCACAAGGCGGCGCTCACGGCGCTCGAAGAGCATCTGGCGGCCGAGATGGACACCGGCACCTATTGCCAGGGCGAGCAGATCACCATCGCCGATATTTGCCTCGCCACGCAGGTGGCGGGCGCCGGTTTCTTCAAAGTCGATCTGGCGCCCTATCCGACGGTCAAGCGCATCGCTGAGACCTGCGCCAAGAACGATGCCTTCGCGCGCGCCCACCCGCTCAAGCAGCCGGGCGCGCCGGCTGCGTAGCACATGCTCAACACCGCGATCGTCGGGCTCGGCTGGTGGGGCAAGCGGCTGGTCGAGGCGGCGCGCGACTTCGGCGCGCCGATCCGATTTGCGCGCGGCGTTTCGCTCGAGCCCGACACGGTGCGCGATTTTGCCGCCGAGCATAAAATCGCGCTCGGTACCTCGTTCGAGGACATTATCGCCGACCCGCAAATTCAGGCGGTGATCCTGGCGACGCCGCATTCCAAGCACCGCGCCCAAGTCGAGGCGGCGGCCAAAGCCGGCAAACATATCTATTGCGAAAAGCCCTTCGCGCTGGCCAAAGCGGACGCCATGGCCATGCTGGAGGCTTGCGAGCGCGCCGACGTCGTGATCGGCGTCGGCCATCATTTCCGGCTGATGCCGTCGATGCGCGTGCTGGCCGAGCTGAAAGATGCCGGCGCCTTCGGCGCCATCATGCAGGTCGAGGGCAACTACAGCCACGACTGGTTGGCGAGCTATCCGGCCGATAGCTGGCGCATGCAGGCGGCGGAAAGCCGCGCCGGCGGCATGACCGGCATGGGCATTCACGTGCTCGATTGATTCCGCGATATCGCCGGCCCAATGAAGCGCGTTGCCGCGTTATCGAAGGCTCGCGCGCTCAAGCTCGAAACCGGCGACACGACGGCGGCGCTGATCGAATTCGAGAGCGGCGCCACCGGCACGCTCGGCACCACCATCAAGACGCCATTCCGCTGGCGCATCGCGACCTTCGGCGAGAATTGCTGGGCGGAAAGCGTGACCGAAACACGCGCGATCGTTCACCGCGCCGGTAAGGAAACCGAAATCATCGACCGGCCGGCCGACAATCACCTTGGCCGCAATTTGGATTATTTCGCCAAGGCCGCGCTCGGGCAGGGCGCATTTCCGATTTCACCGGCCGGCATTTTACAGACCGCGGCGGCGCTGGAGGCGGTTTTCAGGTCGGCGGATGCTGACGGCAAGTGGATGCCGGTGTGATGACGACGCCGTGAAAGGTCGCGTGGCGAGGCAGATCAGGCCCGCAGCTTTTTCTTCGTCCCCGCGATCGCTTCGTCCCACACGTCGTGGATGTAAGCGACCTCGCGTTCGAAGCGCGCGAGGAAAAGCCGCGCCTGCGTCGAGAGCGTGCGGCGCGCCGGTTGGATCACCACGAATTCGGCGTGCAGCTCGGGCGCAACAATCGGATTGACGGTCAATTCGCCACGCCCGATGTCGTTGACCGAAATCACGCTCGGCAGGATGGTCACCCAATCGGAACGGGCGACGAATTCGAGTGTGGCGATCATGGCATCCATCTCGAGCATGGCTTCGACGCCGACACCATGGGTCTGGAAATAGGTTTCCAGATTGCGCCTTCGGATATTGTCCGGTCCGGGCACCACGAATTTCAGTGGCGTGCACTCCGCCAGACGCAACGGCGCCAGCGGGGTGAATCCGCGCTTGGGACCGGAGATCAGCATCTCGCGATCGCGCACCAGCAATCGCGATTGCAATCCGATAGTGCCCTCGTATGCGGGCACCACCGCAAAGTCGAGTTCGTCGTCGAGCACCATTTCGGTGAGCAATCCGCTGTAGCCCTCGACGATATGAAGGCGGACCTCGGGGCAGCGCGGCACGAAGTCGTCGAGCACCGGCGCCAGCACGGCACGGGTGAATGTCGGCATCAGCCCGATGCGCAATTCGCCGGTGACCTGGCCGGCCAGCGCGCGCGCCTCCTCGGCGGCGTTTTCCAGGGCGCCGACTGCCTGCACGCAGCTCTTGTAGTAGCGCAGGCCGGCCGGCGTCGGCGTCACGCGTCCGGCCGAGCGCTCGAACAGCTTGACCCCAAGCTTGCGCTCGACCGCGGCGACGTGTTGCGAAATGCCCGATTGCGTTGCGTTTTCCCGCTCGGCGGCGCGGGTGAAGGAGCCTTCCTCGCACACCGCAATGACGGCGCGGACCTGCCGCAGGGGGATATTACGCATGGGCACCCTGTATTATAAAAACTAATGGCTAAGCCATGATTATATTATTTCTTTCACCCCCACCATCCGCCTATCATTGCTCTCAATTGAACAAAATACGGCGCGGTCAGCGCCGATGGGAGGGCTCATGGGCACCGCAAATTTCGGCACCGTTGGTCTCGACTGGCAGCAGCGGGTCAACTGGGACCGGCTGCGCAAATACCGCACCGAACGCGCACGCGCGATGATGAAGAAGCATGGGCTCGGCGCCGTGCTCTGCATGTACGACGAGAACGTGCGCTACCTCACGGGCACGCTGACCCCGGGTTGGAACCGGCTCAAGCCCGGCCTGCGCTACGCCATGCTGTGCGGCGACGGCGCGCCCATTCTGTTCGAGCAGGGCGATCTCGGCTTCCAGATCGAGCGGCACTCGCCGTGGATCCCGAAAGAGAATGTACGGCACTCGTTCGCCTGGATCAAAGGCGCGGCCGGTCCCGCATCCACCCAGCAGGTCAACAAGTTCGCCACCGCCGTCATCCAGGCGATGAAGGACAATGGCGTCGCCGGCCAGAAGCTCGGTGTCGACTTCATCGACATCAACATGATTCAGGTTTTCAAGGAGAAGAACATCAATTGGACCGACGGCATGAGCGCGATGATGGACGCGCGCGCGGTCAAGAGCGAGGACGAACAGGAATGCTTCCGCATCGTCGGCGCCATCGGCGACGCCACGCATTGGGAGTGCATGAAGTTCCTGCGTCCCGGCATCACCGAGAACCAGGTGACCGCGCATCTGATGGAATATCTCTACAATTTCCCGGGCATGGAAGACGTCGAGGACGTGATCGTCTCGTCCGGCCCGAACACCTGGCCGAACTGGCGCAACTTCTCCGACCGCATCATCCAGCCAGGCGACATCGTGTTCATGGATTTGGCCGCGCTGACCTGGAACGGCTACAAGTCCTGCTATTACCGTACCTATTGCGTCGGCAAGGAGCCGAGCCAGGAGCAGAAGGATACCTACGCCACCGCGCTCAAGTGGCTCTACGACTGATCGGCGCGGTGAAGGTCGGCGCCACCACGCGCGACATCGCGCTGAAGTGGCCCTCGGCGATGGAGACCTGGGGCTACGAGGAAA
>CAVPFZ010000011.1:0-3009 GCA_963703875.1 uncultured Alphaproteobacteria bacterium | reverse complement strand
TCCTGGCGCCTGACGCCTTCGACCAGGTCGGCGATGGCCTGCGGCTGGTCGCCCTTGGGCTCGAAATCGGATTTGATGACGAAGCGCTTGCCGCCTTCGGATTTTTCCGGGCGCGGCGGGCGATGCGGAGTCCACGGGGTGGCGGAAAATTCCTGCCGGCCCTCGCGCAGCAATTTTTCCAGCGATTGCGCGGTGGCGGCGACGCCCATCGACGACAGCCCGTGGCCCGGCTGCGGCAAATCGGCGCGCGGCAGGCGGTATTTCGGGTCGTTTTTCTTTGGCGGGGCAGGGGCGGCTACTTCCTCATCGCCCAGCCCCAACTCCTTCGCCAACGCTGGATCAAGGCCGGTGATCGGCGAGCCTTGGTAGTCGCGCTGCGGCGCTTCCTCGAATCCCTGGCTTGTCGACTTGCGCGCCCGGTGCGAGGCGGAGAAATCGGCGCGGCGGTCGAAGGAATTGTCCGGCGGCGGCTGCAAGCCACCCTTATCTGTCATTCCGGGACGGCCCGCAGGGCCGGACCCGGAATCCAGAGAGGCACTTGCCGAACGTCTCTGGATTCCGGGCTCGCTCGTTTCACTCGCGCCCCGGAATGACGAAGAGGGGCCGGTGCCCGAACCCATGCCGGCGGTGCCCTTGTTGATCGCCGGATTGAGCAGGTCGGCGAGCGCGTCGGGCGTCGCCGGCTCAATCGGCCGCGCCGCCTTGGCCCGCGTCGGCCGCGCGGGATCTTTGGGTTTTTTGGGGGGCTTCGCCATCGCGCTCTGAATATGGGGCGAGTCCACGGACGAGGAAAGGGTGCTATTCTCGGCAAAAATCAGGGAGGAGATAATGTCTGGGACACTCACACGACGCACGCTGCTGGCGGGACTGGCGGCCGCGCCACTGGCGGGCCGGGCCTCCGCGCAAGGCTCCTACCCGGACCGGCCGGTGCGCGTCATCGTGCCCTATCCGCCGGCCGGCGGCGCCGACACCACGGCGCGCATTTTGTACGCCAAGGTCGGCCAGATGCTCGGCCAGCAATTCATCATCGAAAATCGCGGCGGCGCCGGCGGCACCATCGGCGAAGCCATCATCGCGAAGGCCGATCCGGACGGCTATGCCATGCTGCACGACGGCACCGCGCATTCGATCAACGGCGCGCTCTATACCAACCTGTCGTTCGACTATCGCAAGGATTTCGACGCGGTGGCGCTGGTGTCGCTGGTGCCCAACATCCTGGTGGTGACGCCGTCGCTGCCGGTGAAAACGCTGGCCGACGTCATCGCCTATGCCAAGGCTCAGCCCGACGGCATCACCATGGCGTCGTCCGGCAACGGCACGCTGCAACATCTCTCGCTCGAGGTGTTCCGCTTCGCCACCGGCATCAAGATCAATCACGTGCCCTATCGCGGCGGCGGCGTCGCGCTCACCGACGTGATGGCGGGACAGGTGAAATTTTTCTTCGCCAACGGCTCGTCGGTGGTCGGCCTGATCAAGGGCGGCAAGGTGAAGGCGATTTGCCATACCGGCAAGGGGCGGCTCAACAGCCTGCCGGACGTGCCGTCGGCGGTCGATACCCTGCCGGCGCTCGAGGCCTATGAATGGAACGGCGTCTTTGTGCCGCACGGCACGCCGCCGGCGATCGTGACGAAACTCAATGCCGCGATCAACGAAGCCATTGCCTCGCCCGAGGTCAAGCAACGTTTTGCCCAGCTCAATATCGAGACACGCCCGAACACGCCGGCGGAATTCCGCGCCTTCGTCGAGGACCAGATGCAGCACTGGGCCAAAGTGGTGAAGGACGCCAACATTCATTTGGGGTGATTGTCTGTCATTCCGGGGCGCGGGCTCTAGCCCGCGAGCCCGGAATCCAAAGTCGCAAGTTCAGAATTCGAAGCCACTGGATTCCGGGTCCGGCGCTTCGCGCCGTCCCGGAATGACGGATAAAAAATGACCACCCACATCCCTGTCGCCATCGCCGGGCCGGTCGCGCAGCCGAAAAAACCGCGCAGGCCGCCGCCGCCCGGCGCCTGGGACACGCACGCGCACGTGTTCGGGCCGAGCGACAAATTTCCTTATACGCCGGGGCGCGGCTACACGCCGCCCGACGCGCCGGCCGAGAAATTCGTCGCGCTGCTCGACCATAACGGCTGCGCGCATGGCCTGGTGGTGCAGGGCAACGCGCATGGCTACGACAACCGCGTCGTGCTCGACGCGCTCATGCGTTATCCGCAGCGGCTGCGCGGCGTCGCCATCACCGATACGCGCATTGCGCCGGAAACGCTGCACGACTGGCACGCGCTCGGCATGCGCGGTCTGCGTTTTCATTTGATGGCGCAAAAGCCCGGTTATGTGCGCGGCGTCGGCCTCGACGTGTTCGAGGTGTTCCGCAAGACCATGGCGGAACTCGGCTGGGTCATGCAGATCTTCTGCGACGGGCAGGTGATCGGCGACATGGCGCCGCGCTTGCGTGAGATCGCGCACGACATGCCGGTGATCGTCGATCATTACGGCACGGTGCAAGCAGCGCGCGGTATCAACGAGCCGAATTTTCAGGCGCTGTTGCGGCTAGTGGGCGAGGGCCATGCGCACGTCAAGGTCTCGGCGCCTTATCGCGTGTCGAAGCTCTATCCCGACTACGCCGACGCCCGCGCCCTGCACGAAGCGCTGGTCGCCGCCAATCCGGAGCGGTTGATGTGGGGCACCGACTGGCCGCATCCTTCCATCGCTGCCGACGTGATGCCGGACGACGGGCATTTGCTGGATTTGCTGTTCGACTGGACGCCGGATGAGGCGGTGCGGCGGAAGATTTTGGTCGAAACGCCGGCGCGGTTGTTCGGGACCTAGGGCATAAACACGCCCTGGAAACGCCGCCTTGTCATGGCGCACGCCCAAAGTTCACTCTCACGTGGAATATTGCGCGAACGCCGCAGTGCCGGCGCGGGCGCGGTCGTCGGTCTTGACGTTGACGAGCGCGACCGAGCCGCGATCGACTTCGCGTTGAGCACGGTCCAAAGCCGGGCGGATCTC
>CAVPFZ010000010.1:0-8155 GCA_963703875.1 uncultured Alphaproteobacteria bacterium | reverse complement strand
CCATCAAGCTTTGGAGGGCTTCGCTTATGATTGGTCGCTTATTCATCACATGCTGGGCAGCAATATCGATTCCGTCTGATGGTTCTAGGCAGGACACGAGCAGGAAGTACACATAATTCATATCAAAAAGACACGGTGTTTGTTCGTAACATGATTTTGCCTTCCGGTTCTCATGATCATGTTTGGTACTCTTACACATCTACTACTTCGATGAGTCAACTCCAAATTCATGGGTATCATTGCGCTGCCTCAACTTTTGTTTCTCCGTTCGTTTCAGCAACTGGGATAGAAACAGGTCCTCCAGGAGAATTTGGCAACCTCGCCGTCAAGATCTCAACCCCGTCAGCTGTCACCAGAAGAGTATGTTCTATCAAAATTTAGTCCAGGATCGCCAACACCTATCAGCTCGCGCTTGAGGCGATGATTCCGGTCAATCGCGACAGCGGCACCGGCGTCGGCGTCATCGGGCAGGTGCATTTTTTCCTCGACGACATTTTCCCAAATTCGATCGGGAAGCCGATTTTCGGCAATGGCATCGCATCAGGGAGGCCGCTGTTCGGCAACAAGCCATGAATTGCATGATTAAGATCATCGCCGTCATGTCGATTGTTCTGTTTCCGACATCGGTGCTGGCGCACGCCATGCTCGATCATGCCAGCCCCAAAGTTGGAAGCTCATCGCCCAGTGCGCCGCATGAAGTGGTGCTGTGGTTCACCGAGAACCTGGAGCCGGCCTTCAGCCAGATCGAAGTCCGCAACGCGAGCGGCGCCCTCGTTTCCAGCGGCAAAGCGCACCTCGGCGCGAAGAACGAGTTGCATATCGCGCTCAAGGCGCTTCCGCCGGGGACTTACAAGGTCAGTTGGCGTGTTCTATCGGTGGATACGCATCGCACGCAGGGCGACTTCAGCTTCCGCGTTGGGCCTTAAGGCGAGGAAGACTTGATCGACCCGCTCATTTTGGCGCGCGGCGTTCACATGGCCGCAACCGTGCTGGCTGCCGGCACGGTTGCTTTCATGGCGCTGGTCGCCGATGTGCCGGCGATCCGCCGGCAATTGATCGTGCTGGTCTGGATTGCACTCGCCGCCGCGATCTTGTCAGGGCTCGCCTGGCTGGTTTGGCTGTCCGCCGACATTTATGGCGCACCGATCATCGCGGTGTGCCTGCACGGCGGCGTCTGGTCGGTGCTGACCGAAACCCGATTTGGTCTGGTATGGACCGCCCGGCTTGGGCTCGCGGTCGTTCTGGGCGCGTTGATGCTATGGCCGGCGACACGGCTACTGCAATTGGCCGCAGCCGCCGGTCTGCTCGCGCTCATCGCGCTCGTCGGCCATGCCGGGACGACGCCTGGCATCGCCGGCGGCATTCATCTTGTGTCGGACATGGTGCATCTGCTGGCGGCCGGCGCTTGGGTCGGCGCGCTGCCGGCGCTGGTTTTGTTGCTCGCCAACGCCCGCAGGTCCGGCGACCCGGCCTGGGCCAGATATGCGGTCGCCGCCACGCGGCGGTTTTCGTTGCTCGGGATCGCGAGCGTCGGCGCGCTGCTGGCAAGCGGTTTGATCAATAGCTGGAACCTGTTGGGCAGCCCGCGCGAGCTGGTGACGACGGATTATGGCCGGCTGGTGCTGGTCAAGATCGGTTTGTTCGCCGCGATGGTCGGCATCGCCTCCGTCAACCGATTCCATCTGACGCCGCGGCTGCCCGAGGCCGGCGCGCTGCGCGAACTTCAGCGCAACAGTCTGGCGGAAACCGGCCTTGGCTTGTGTGTGCTGCTGGTCGTCGGCGTGCTCGGTACCCTCTCGCCGAGCGGCCACGCGCACAGCACCAGCACGCCGGTTCCGGCCGACGCTGCCTTCGCGCATATCCATACCAGCGTGGCCATGGCCGAGGTCACCCTCGAGCCGGGCCGCCGCGGAACCGCCAACGCGGCCATTCGCATTTTGCGGGAGGATTTCTCCGAGTTTCCCGCCAAAGAGGTGCAGCTCGAGCTGGAGGCGCCCAATACCGGCTCGAAAATCGCACGCAGCGCGGCGCATTTGCCCGATGGAACCTGGCAGGTGAATGCCTTGAATCTGTTCCAAAGCGGGGTCTGGACCGTTCGCGTTACCATCTCGCCGCAGGCCGGACCACCGCTCGTGCTCGACGCTCCAATCGTGATTGATCCTTGACGGAATCGTGGTGACACCACGTCGACGATCGGTTAGCGTGCCGCATCCGTGATTGGAGAGTTCGGCGCTTTAAGCCGGCCCCCAAGCTGCGGTCCAAGTCTTGGGAGGAGTCCTCGGCGCGAACGACGCCGCCGCCTCGTACTTAAACAAAAAAGCGAGGGTGAGGACTTTAAAATGCATCGAGCAGGGCTTCGTGCCCTGCTCTTTTTTTGTCACCGCCGCGGCCCGGAAATCCGCATCAGAAAATCGTACGGAATCAAATTCAGCTCGTAGACCACCGCGAGCACGCCAAACACGACCGCGGCGATTACCGTGGTCCATACGAGTTTCATCCAGACCCGATGCACCGCCGGCGCGCCCGGATCGGTGCCGGGCGTCACCTCGCCCCCTTCCTGCTGGCTGTGCACGCCCCAAGGCAGCACCGCAAACAGCACCACCCACCAGAGGATGAAGTAGATCGCGATGGCGGTGCTGATTTCCACGGTAAACTAGGCCTGTTCGAGCTCAACCAGGGTGCCGCAGAAGTCCTTCGGATGCAGGAACAGCACCGGCTTGCCATGGGCGCCGATCTTAGGTTCGCCGTCGCCCAGCACGCGAGCGCCCTGCGCCTTCAAGGCATCGCGCGCGGCGCGGATGTCGGGCACCTCGTAGCAGACATGATGGATGCCACCATCGGGATTTTTATCCAGAAACTTGTTGATCGGCGAGTTTTCGTCCAAAGGCTCCAATAATTCGATCTTGGTATTGGGCAGCGTGATGAACACGGTGGAGACGCCGTGCTCGGGTTGCGCCACCTTGGCGGACACGTCCGCGCCCAGGGTATCGCGATAGACCGCCGACGCCTTGGCGATGTCGCGCACCGCGATAGCGACGTGATTGAGACGACCGATCATTGCTGTTCTCTGCTCCGGCGCCATCATACCGCCAAGACGTGAACGTGGCACATGGGCTTTTTGCCCCAGCGTTCGTTGACCGCGGCGCGCACGGCGCGGCGCACGGCTTCCGCCACCGCATCGGGATCGCCGCGGCGCTTGCGCGGCAGTGATTCGAAAGTCTCCAGGATGGCGTCTTCGATCGCCTCCTGCATGAAGCCGCCATCGCGGTCGCGATCCGGAACGCCGATCATGTCGAGCTCCGGGTCGGCAGCAAGTTCGCCCTTGTCGGTGATCGCGAGCGCGACCGAGACGCTGCCGGCAAAACTCAAGCGCCGGCGGTCGGCCACGGTGCGGGCGTCGGCTTCGACCAGGATGGCGCCATCTTTGTAAAGTCGACCGGACGGCACTTCGTCTATGATGCCGGCGTGCCCTGCCGCGATCCGCACCAGATCGCCGTTACGGCATTGGATGACTTCCTTGATGCCGCAGCGTCGCGCCAGCGCGGCGTGCTCCGATAGATGCAAGGCTTCGCCGTGCACGGGAATGAGGATCTTCGGCTTGACCCAGCCGATCAGCTCCTCGAGCTCGGCGCGGCGCGGATGGCCCGAGACGTGCACCAGATGGGTGCGGTCGGTGATCACCGTGATGCTCTGGTCAATCAGGCCGTTGATAATGCGGCCGACTGCTTTCTCGTTGCCCGGAATGGTGCGGGCGGAAAAGATCACCAGGTCGCCGCGCGCCAGTGTCACTTCCGGGTGCTGATCCTCGGCAATGCGGGCGAGCGCCGCTCGCGCCTCGCCCTGGCTGCCGGTGCAGAGCGCGACGACTTTGCTCGGCGGCAGATAACCATAGGCATCGACCGGCCGGAACTCCTGCACGCCCTTGAGATAGCCGGTTTCGCGCGCGATCTGCACGATGCGCTCCATGGCGCGGCCGACCACGACCACTTCGCGCTCGGCGGCGCGCGCCGCTTCAGCCACGGTGCGCAGCCGCGCCACATTGGAGGCAAAGGTCGTAACGGCAACGCGTCCGCGTGCGGTTCTGATCAGTTCTGCGATGGTCTTGCCGACATCGGCTTCCGACGGCGAGCGGCCGTCGCGCACGGCGTTGGTGCTGTCACCCACGAGGCAGAGACAGCCTTCGTCGCCCAGCGCGCGCAATTTCTTCTCGTCGGTGACATCGCCCAGGATCGGGGTTGGATCGATCTTCCAATCGCCGGTATGCAGCACGGCGCCACAGGGCGTGCGGATAATCAGCGCGTTCGATTCCGGAATCGAATGCGCCATCGACACCAGTTCAACGTCAAAGGGACCGGCCTTGAAGCGGCCGCCGAGCGGCACGATGGTGACCGGAATTTCCGGCGCGCCCGGCTCGCTGGCGCGTTTGGCGGCGAGTAATGCGGCGGTAAATGGCGTGGCATAGACCGGAATTTTCAACCGCGGCCATAGATCGAGCAGCGCACCGAAATGATCCTCATGTGCGTGCGTGAGCACCAGGCCGGCGATGTTTTTGCGCTCCTGTACCAGATAGCTGATGTCGGGCAGGATCAAGTCGATACCCGGCAATTGCTCTTCGCTTGCAAACGACACGCCGAGATCGACCGCGAGCCAGGAGCGCGTGCGTCCGTCTCCCAGACCGTAGATCGACAGGTTCATGCCGATCTCGCCGACGCCTCCGAGCGGCGCGAACACCAATTCCTGCGTGGGCGCCGCCATGTTCAGGCCCTGCCCAGACCAAACACTTCGCCGGCGGTGACGGTTGCCAGCCCGTCCGGCTGTCGCACCAGCAGGCGGCCCGCCTCGTCGAGGCCCTCGAATCGTCCGCGCAACTCGCGTTCCGGCAGGCGGACGCTGATGTCCTCGCCCAGCCCCGCTGCGCGCGCCAGCCAATCGGCACGGATCGAGGCAAAGCCTTCGCCGCTTTGCCATTGCGCCAGCCGGCGCTGCATCGCGGCCGCCAGCGCAACCAACAACGCATCGGGCACGACCAGCGCGCCGGCGGAGAGCAAATCGGCTGCCCGAAAATTTGTGCCGCTCGGGTGGCTGGCGCAATTGACGCCGAAACCGATCACCACCGAGAACGCGCTGACGCTCTCGGCTTCGATCAGAATGCCGGCGAGCTTCTCCGACCCCAATAGCAAATCGTTCGGCCATTTCACCTTGAAGCGTGGGCCGAGCTGCGGCGCGCATTCGCATAACGCGTCGTGCAGCGCCAGCGCGGCAACGAACGAAAGCTGCGGTGCAAGCACTTTGGGCGACGGCGCGCTCAGCAACAACGACGCGTAGAGATTGCCCTGCGGCGAGACCCAGGCGCTATTGCGCCGGCCGCGCCCGGCGCTCTGGTTCCCCGCCGTGATCCACAACGGCCCACGCTCGCCGGCACGCGCGCGCGTCAGCGCCTCGGCGTTGGTCGAGCCGAGCTTCTCGTAAGCTATGTGCCGGACCCCCGCCAGGCCCGTGGCTTCGTGGTTCATTTCGCCTGCACACGATCCCATCCGAAAACCGCTTCACGCTTTTTCGGATCGCGCGTCAAAAATCAGAACAACGACTTCGCCGCCGCCGTCGCCGCGCCCAACAGCGGCGCCGGATAGACAAAGAACAGAATGTTGATCAGCCCGGCAACGCCGAGCACGATGCGCAGCAAGCCCGGCATGCTCTGGAATCTTTTCGCCGGCTCGTCGAAATACATGATCTTGACGATGGTCAGATAGTAGAAGGCGCCCACCACGCTGGTCAGCACGCCGATCACCGCCAGCACGTAGAGCCCGGCTTTGATGGCGGCAAGGAAAACGTAGAACTTGGCGAAGAATCCGGCGAGCGGTGGGATGCCGGCAAGCGAGAACAACAGCATCGCCAGCATGAAAGCCATGGTGGGTTGGGTGCGCGACAGACCGGCAAGATCGGCGATGGTCTCGACATAAGCGCCGTCGCGCCGCATCGCGAGGATCACCGCGAAGGTGCCAAGCGTCATCGCGACATAGATCGCCATATAGATCAGTACGCCCTGCACGCCTTCGGGCGTACCCGCGGCTAATCCGACCAGCGCGAAGCCCATGTGGCCGATCGAGGAATAGGCCATCAGCCGCTTAATGTTGCGTTGGCCGATGGCCGCGAAGGCGCCGAGCGCCATCGAAGCGATGGAGACGAACACCACGATCTGCTGCCATTCGTGCATAATGCCGGGGAAAGCAACCACCGTCGCACGCACGAAGATCGCGATGCCCGCGACCTTGGGCGCGGCTGCGAAGAAGGCCGTCACCGGCGTTGGCGCGCCCTCATAGACGTCAGGCGTCCACATGTGGAACGGCACCGCCGAGATCTTGAAGCAAAAGCCAACGAACAGAAACACCAGGCCGAAGATCAGCCCCAGATTACCGCCCTGCCCGGCGGCCTTGGCGATGCCCGAGAAATCGACAGTGCCGGTGAAGCCGTAGATCAGCGAGGCGCCGTAGAGCAGCATGCCGGACGACAGCGCGCCGAGCACGAAGTACTTCAGTCCCGCCTCGGTCGAGCGCATATTCTCGCGGTTCGAGGCCGCGATCACGTAAAGCGGCAAGCTCATTAGTTCGAGCCCGAGATAGAGCGCGATAAGGTCGGCGGCGGAAATCAGCATCATCATGCCGAAAGTCGAGAGCAGCATCAGCACGCCGTATTCGAATTTCTGCTGCCTCTCGGCGTTGAGGTAGTCGAGCGACAGCATCAATGCGCCGGCCGTACCGGTCAGCGCCAGCAATTTCAAGAAACGCGCATAGTCGTCGACAACGAAACTGCCGCCGAACAGCACGAAACGTCCCGCAGGCACCCAAGCGATCATGGCGTAGGCGGTCAAAATCAACACGCCGATGCACCAGCCGTTGGCGGCGGGCGCGCTGCGTTCGCCGCCGATCACGCCGCCCATCAGCACGATCATGGCGCCAAGACCCAGAATGACTTCCGGCAGCAGCGGCAGCAGGTCTTGAAGATGCGTCACTTGATTCATTTTGCGACGCTCACTGGAATAATCCGGGCGCGATCGAATTTGATCGCCGCGTCCACCGTTTCTTTTCTGGTATCCGCCGCGGCCAGCGCGTGCTTGTAATTATCGAGCAACTGCGCGACCGATGCCGCCGATATGTCGAGCACCGGCTTGGGCGCGACGCCGAGCAAGATCGTAAGAACAACCAGCGGCGTGAAAATCAGCGTCTCGCGCCAGCCGATGTCCTTGATGCCTTCGAGCGCCGGCTTCAAATTGCCGAAAATCATCTTGCGATAGAGCCACAGCGCGTAACACGCCGACAGGATGACGCCGAGCGTCGACAGCGTCGCCACCGCGGTGTTGACCTTGAAGGTGCCGATCAGCGACAGGAATTCGCCGATGAAGCCGGAAGTGCCCGGCAGCCCGACATTGGCGAGAGTGAACACCATGAACACCGCCGCATAAAGCGGCATGCGGTTCACGAGCCCGCCATAGAACGCGATCTCGCGCGTGTGCATGCGGTCGTAGACGACGCCGACGCAAAGGAATAGCGCGCCCGAGACGATGCCGTGCGAGATCATCTGGAAGATGCCGCCGGCGATGCCCTGCGCGGTCAACGCAAAAATCCCCATGGTGACGAAGCCCATGTGCGCGACCGACGAATAGGCGATCAGCTTCTTCACGTCCTCCTGCATCAGCGCTACCAACGAGGTGTAGATGATGGCGACGACCGACAGGGTGAAGATCAAGGGCGCGAAGTCGTGGCTGGCCGAGGGGAACATCGGCAGTGAGAATCGCAGGAAGCCGTAGCCACCCATCTTCAAGAGAATGGCTGCGAGGATGACGGAACCGGCCGTCGGCGCCTCGACATGCGCGTCCGGCAGCCAGGTGTGCACCGGCCACATCGGCAGCTTGACCGCGAACGAGGCAAAGAACGCGAGCCAAGCCCATTTCTGCAGGCCGAGCGGAAAGTCGTGGCGCAGCAGCACGATAATGTCGGTGGTGCCGCTATCCAAATACATCGCCATGATGGCCAGCAGCATCAGCACCGAGCCGAGCAGCGTATAGAGGAAGAACTTGAAGCTGGCGTAGACCCGGCGCGGACCGCCCCAGACGCCGATGATCAGAAACATCGGAATGAGGCCACCCTCGAAGAACAGA
>CAVPFZ010000009.1:0-196771 GCA_963703875.1 uncultured Alphaproteobacteria bacterium | reverse complement strand
GGGCTCGAGGAAGAAGCTGCGGCAGGGTTGGTCGTCCATGGTGGCGGCTCGCATCGATTAACTGTTTTCCGACGTCCCGGAGCCCCGAGCGTACCGGTTACGCCCAACGGGGCAAGACGGGGGCGAGGCCGCCCGCCCCGGGATTTCCGAGGGCCGCGAGCCACCCCGATGGCTGAGGTGGTCGTCGCCCGGCCGATTCTGGGGATGCGGAGATCGGGCCGAGAGGGCCGGAAAATAATTAGGGATTCGGGGCCGGCAAGGTGGTTTTCCCCGGGAATCCCGCCATCGCAACGGCCATAACGTTAATTATTATCCGGCCCGCGGAAATCCGCGACAAAACGAACCCAATTTTCGGCCGGTCAGCCCGGTCTTGCCGGTCGTACCGCCGTGCGGCGACCGTCCGGAACACGGGTGCGCGGCCCGCCCGGAACGCGAAGCGACCCCTCATCGGTCGATCGACGGTCTTCCGAACCCCCAGTTGCTGGTGACCCGCAGCCCCTGCGCCGCTGGACGCCCGCCTTCAGGCGGTATCCGCTCGCAGGGCCACGGACACCTCGCTCCCACTTCTGGATGCGTTCGGGAGGGCGAGCCTCCCGGCGAGCCTGCGCAGGCCATCGAGCGATCGGCGCGAATCAACGACAATAGCACCTGGTCGTGCAATCGCCGGTCGAGCCTGCATGTCTCCCCACCTGCGCTGAGCGGCCCGCCCACACTCAACCCCAGCCGGCCCGCATCGGTCGTCTCGCCGCCGCCGGTCCCGCGGGAGCCGAATCCGATGACTCCGACGCCTCGTCTATCCGCCGACCGCGACCGTCCCGGGAACGTCGCTCATCGGGCCGCGGCGTTGATCGTCTCCTGCCTGCTCGCCGCGACTGGGCCTCGCTTCGGCCGCCGAGCCCGGCGCATCGACGCCGAAGCGGAAGGTCGACTTCAACCGCGAGGTCCGGCCGATCCTGGCGAAGAACTGCTTCGCCTGCCACGGCCAGGACGAGGCGAAGCGGGCCAAGGGGTTGCGGCTCGACGTCCGCGAGTCGGCCATCAAGCCGCTCGAGAGCGGCGAGGCGGCGATCGTCCCCGGCGACCCGGATTCCAGCGAGCTGATCGCCCGGATCACCGAAGAGGACGCAGACGCTCCGCATGCCGCCGAGGAAGACGGGCAACCGGCTCACGCCGGCCGAGGTCGATGATCTTCCGCCGATGGATCGAGCAAGGGGCCGAGTACGCCCGGCACTGGGCCTTGATCCCTCCCGAGTCGCTGCCCTTGCCCAAGTCCGACGACCCGGCCTGGCCGCGCAACGGCATCGACTTCTGGATCCTCGCACCGGCTGGAGAAGGAGGGCCTGAAGCCCTCGCCGGAGGCCGACGGCTACACGCTGCTGCGCCGCGCCAGCCTGGACCTCCGCGGACTGCCGCCGACGCCCGAGGAGGTCGATCGCTTCGTCCGCGACAGGCCCCGGACGCCTACGAGCGGGCCGTTGACCGTTTCCTCGACGACCCGGCCTACGGCGAGCGCTGGGCGCGGATCTGGCTCGACCTGGCCCGATACGCCGATTCGGCCGGCTTCGGCTCCGACCCGCTCCGGCCCAACATCTGGCGATATCGCGACTGGGTCATCGACGCCTTCAACCGCAACCTGCCGTATGACCGGTTCACCCTCTCTGCAGATCGCCGGCGACCTGCTGCCCGATCCCGAGCCTCGAGGACCGGATCGCCACGGCCTTCCACCGCAACACGATGACCAACACCGAGGGCGGCACCGACGACGAGGAGTTCCGCGTCGCCGCGATCAAGGACCGGGTCGACACCACGATGCAGGTCTGGATGGGACTGACGATCGGCTGCGCCAAGTGCCACAGCCACAAGTACGACCCGATCACCCAGGAGGAGTATTACCGCTTCTACGCGATCTTCAACCAGACCGCCGACACCGATCAGCCCGACGAGCGGCCGACCATCCCCGCCCCCACGCCGGAGATCGCGGCGCAGAGGTCCGCGCCAGCTTCGATGCCCGGATCGCCGCGCTCAAGGCCGAAGGCTGCGGGATCGCACGATCAAGGCGAAGCGGCTGCCAGGCGCGCCCGAGGCCGCGAAGGTCAAGGCCGAGATCGCGGCGCTGGAGAAGTCCCGACCCAAGGTCCCGAACGTGCCGGTGATGGTCGAGCTGCCGGCGAACCAGCAGCGGACGACCCGCCTGCTGCGCAAGGGGAACTTCCTCGACCCCGGCGATCCGGTCGAGCCGGGCGTGCCCGAGGCGCTGCATCCCTTGCCGGCCGGGGACGCCGGCGAACCGATTGACGCTGGCCCGATGGCTGATCGATCCCAAGAACCCGCTGACGGCGCGGGTCGCGGTCAACCGCTACTGGGCGCAGGTCTTCGGCGTGGGGCTGGTCGAGACCGAGGAGGACTTCGGCACCCAGGGCGAGCCGCCCAGCCATCCCGAGCTACTGGACTGGCTGGCGGTCCGCTATCGCGAGTCGGGCTGGGACACCAAGGCCCTCTTGCGGCTGATCGTCACCTCGGCGACGTACCGGCAGTCGTCGCGGGCCCGGCCGGAGCTGCTGGCGAAGGACCCGCGCAACCGTCTGCTGGCGCGGCGCCGCGGGTCCGGCTCGAGGCCGAGATGGTCCGCGACCAGGCGCTGGCCTTGAGCGGACTCTTGAGCCGCAAGGTCGGCGGCCCGAGCGTGTTCCCGCCCCAGCCCGACGGGCTCTGGCAGGCGGCATTCAACGGCGAGCGCACCTGGGCGACCAGCCAGGGCGAGGACCGGTATCGCCGCGGGCTCTACGTCTTCTGGCGGCGGACCGTGCCCTATCCCTCGATGGCCGCGTTCGACGCGCCCAGCCGCGAGATCTGCGCGATCAAGCGGGTCCGGACCAACACGCCGCTCCAGTCGTTCGTCACGCTGAACGACCCGGTCTACGTCGAGGCCGCGCAGGCCCTGGCGCGGCGGATCGTGCGCGAGGGGGGCGCGGATGTCGCGGCGCGCGCCCGATACGCCCTGCAGCTCTGCCAGTGCCGGCCGCCCCGGCCCGAGCAGGTCGAGCCGCTCGTCTCGCTCTACTCGGCCGAGCTCGATCGATACCGCAAGGACCGCGCGGCCGCCGTGGCGCTGGCCACCGACCCGATCGGCCCGCTCCCGACCGGGATGGATCCGGCCGACCTGGCCGCATGGACGGCCGTCGCCAACGTCCTCTTGAACCTCGACAGCGTCTTGACCAAGGGATGATCCGCCATGGAACTCCGCGCCGAACAGGACCTTCCCCTCGACTGGCAGCAGGCGCGGGCCCAGACCCGCCGCCAGTTCCTCAAGCGCTCGCAGACCGGCCTGGGGGCCATTGCGCTGGCGATGCTCATGGACCGCGATGGCACGGTCGCAGCGCCGCGCGGTGCGAGCCGGATCGGCCGGCTACCGTCGGCCGATAACCCGATGGCGCCCCGGCCGCCGCATTTCGCCCCCAGGGCGAAGCGCGTCATCTACCTGCACATGTCCGGCGGACCGCCGCAGCAGGACCTCTTCGACGAGAAGCCCGCGCTGGTCAAGCACCACATGCAGCCCTGCCCCGACGAGCTGCTCAAGGGCCAGAAGTTCGCGTTCATCAAGGGGCATCCCAAGCTGCTCGGCTCGCCGTACCAGTTCCGCAAGTGCGGGCAGAGCGGCGCCGTCGATCAGCGAGCTCCTGCCGCACCTGCGAGGCGTGGCCGACGAGATGGCGATCATCAAGTCGATGTGGACCGACCAGTTCAACCATGCGCCGGCGGAGCTGTTCCTCTACACCGGCTCGTCGCGCAACGGCGGGGCGGCGATGGGCTCGTGGATCACCTATGGCCTGGGCACGGAGAACCAGGACCTGCCCGGCTTCGTCGTCCTGATCAGCGGCGGCACCGACCCGACCGGCGGCAAGGCGCTGTGGAGCACCGGGTTCCTGCCCAGCGTCTACCAGGGCGTGCAATGCCGGACGGTGGGCGACCCGGTCCTGTACGTCAGCGACCCGAAGGGCATGGACCGCTCGGACCGCCGTCGCACGCTCGACGCGCTGCGGCAGCTCAACGAGTACGAGCTGTCGCGAATTCGGCGACCCCGAGACGCTGACGCGGATCAGCCAGTACGAGCTGGCGTTCCGCATGCAGATGGCGGTGCCCGACGTGATGGACATCCGCCAGGAGCCCGAGCGGATCCGCGAGGAGTACGGGGCGAACCCGGGCGCGTCGTCGTTCGCGAACAACTGCCTGCTGGCCCGCCGGCTGGTGGAGCGGGGCGTGCGCTACGTCCAGCTCTACGACTGGGGCTGGGACTGCCACGGCACGGCACCGGCGACGACATCGTCAAGCACCTGCCGGACAAGTGCCGGGAGGTGGACCGGCCGATCGCGGCCCTGCTGGCGGACCTGAAGCGGCGCGGGCTGCTGGACGACACCCTGGTGATCTGGGGCGGCGAGTTCGGCCGCACGTCGATGAACGAGGCGCGGGGCGGCTCGAAGTTCCTGGGCCGCGACCACCATCCGCACTGCTTCTCCATCTGGATGGCCGGCGGCGGCATCAAGCCGGGCATCACCGTCGGCGCCACCGACGAGCTGGGCTACCACCATCGCCGACAACCCGGTCAGCATCCACGACCTCCAGGCCACGATCCTCCACCTGCTGGGCCTCGACGCCTGGAAGCTCACCTACGCTTATCAGGGACTCAATCAGAAGCTGATCGGCCCCGAGGGCGAGGCCAAGATCCGCAAGGAGCTGCTGGCGTAGAAGGGGTGCTCGGTATCTTGCTGCGTCGCTTCGCGGGCTTCGTCGATGGTGTCCATCCCGGCGTGAAGCCGCCCGATCTCTTGATGGTTCTCACAGACGATGCCGTCTCTACCGCTGCAATCCTGGCTCGATGATCGAGTCAGGCCCCTCGACGAGATCGAGCACGCCCACCGCAGGGTGGGCGGTACGGCCCGAGGCCGCCGTCATGCGACCCAGCAACTCAACCATGCCTACGCCGTCCTCCTGTCCTCGCAGTTCCAGGGATTCTGTCGGGACCTTCACGACGAATGATCAGATCCCTGCTACAATCGATTACGCCGGCGGGCTTCCACGTGCGGCTTGCGGATCTGACCCTTACCCTGAATCGCAAGCTCGACGTCGGGAATCCGAATCCCGGGCATCGGGTCTCGGATTTCGGGCGTTCGGGTCTGAGAGTTCTGGGATGAGGTGTATAAGGTCGATGTGCGCAATCGGACGCGGCGTGGCTCCCTGCAATCGCTCAACGAGTGGCGGAACGCGATCGCCCACCAGGATTCCGCGATCCTCGCGGTGCAGCCGCTTCATCTCCGCAGCGTCACCGACTGGCGCCGGCTCTGCGATAACCTGGCCCACGGATTCGACGAGGTGATGCGAATTCATATCGGGTCGATTACCGGGTGTCTCGCCCTGGTGAACGCGGAGCGGAGGTTACGCGATGAAGTCCAGGAATGGCAGGCCGATCGCAAAGTATCGCGTCGGCGATCGCGTTCATTTGAATCTCTGGGGGAAGAGTGTAGGGAAGAGTAGGCGTCACTTCTGTAGGTAGAGGGCCGGATCAGTTGTGGCTGGGATGCCAGTAGGCATCCCATTGCTTGTCCCCGCTGGCGAACAGGGCTCGCAAGTGGCTCATCTCATCCGCACCGGTCGCGCCCCAGCGCATGCCGCCCCCCTTCATCCGCTTGCCGATGACCGTCTTGCACGCCGATTCGACCGGACCGGACCCGATCGCCCACCCCTTGGACACGTAGGTCGGATAGTCCATCCGATGCACCTGATTCTCGAAGTAGCCCACCACCTCGCCGTGCACCCGCCGCACCGACTCGCGGCCATCCGGCTCCATCCCGCGCAGCGCCGTCGAGCACCGCCCGGCCCCCCTCGTGCTTCAACCGGTGGCACCACCGCTCATACCAGCCCTCGCGCGCCGCGTCGTCGGTCGGATGGAGGGCACGGCCCAAGTCCCCGAGGTGCTCCGCCGCGTGGTAGAAGTCCAGGATCACCGCCTCGACCCGCGGGAAGTTCACCCGCAGCAGGTCCTCCAGCCCGCTGCCGGCGTCGCAGATCGCGATCCAGCGGTCGGCCCGGTCCATGCCCACCTGCGCCGCCTGCTTCCGCAGCGGCTCGGCCAGCGAGGCCTGCCCGTCCAGCCCCGCTACATACCGCGCCTGGAAGCGCGGCGCCCGGCCGCGCGGGTCGGCCCATCGCTCCTGGTCCTCGGGGACGGGGTTGTAGATCATCCCCAACGCCGTCATCCGCCCCTCGGCCGCTCCGGCGCCGGGGCCCTGCATGCCCAGCCCGGTCAGGTCCAGCGAGACGTAGGCGCAGGTCTTCCCCTCGGCATCCTTGTGCCAGTCCCAGTCGCGGGCCTCGCCGAAGGTCTCACCGGCGGCCAGGCGGCCCCCGATGTCCTGGCCGACCGCCTCGCTGGCCCGCTGCACGGTCGACTCACTGACGCGGACCCCCGCCATCTTGCGCAACACGACCTCGCTGGCCTCGGCGAAGCTGTCCACCGCCCCGGCGATGCAGACGACCTCGCACAGCCCGGGCGTCGCGGCGTTGCGATCGAGTCCCAGGACGTCATCCCACGGCACGACGCCGTGCCCGCAATGGCGGCAGTGGTAATAGGCCCGCTCCAGGGCGACGGCCCCGATCAAGCTGTCGACGGTCTTGGGCCGGTAGCCGACGAACCGGGCCGATTCGTGGCAGTGCGGGCAGCTCATGCTGGACCCTTGGTACCCCCTTTTTTCCGCTCGTCCAGGGCGGTCTCGATGGCCTTGGCTCCGATCTCGTGGACGCGGTCTCGGACCTCGAACTCGGTCTGTCCCAGGAGCTGGCGGTCGGGCTTGGAGGCCAGGAGCTCGGCGAGGGAGCGGAGGTCGGACGTCGACGGCCTGCTGCAGCGACTGGAAGATCCGCTCGGCCGACTCGGCTTGCTCGGGGGTCAAAGGAGATGTAGACATGGAGGCCCTCCGTGAACAGATGACAACGAAATCCGGGTGAACCCATCGGAGACCTCTGTTGTACGATTTTTTCCACCTACTTTCGAGACGCCCACACCGCAATCAGGGAGCGGACGAACGGCTCTGGGCCTTCAGGCAACTGGATTGTCATAATGGAAACTTCCGATGTTTATTAGGTTTAGTACCGGGTAGCCGTTCACACCCCGAACAATTTGTACAGTTAGTTCGTATTATTGTATATGAGCCAGCAGCTTCCGATCCCTGAGCCACTCTGGAGCACCGTGCCCGCGGACGCGCAGGCCGCCCTCCTGGACGCCTGGAAGTCGCTCCAGGATGAGATCGCCGAGTTGGAAGCCGCGGTCCGCGATCTCCAGGCCCGGCTCAAGCTCAACTCCACCAATTCCTCCAAGCCGCCCTCCTCCGACCCGATCGGCCTGAAACGAAAGCCGCCGACTCCGCCTTCGCGGCGCAAGCGAGGCGGACAACCCGGCCATCGCAAGGCGTTCCGCGCCCTGGTCCCTCCCGAGGAGCTCCGCTCGTCCACCGACTGTCAGGCCCGGGGCCTGTCGCCGGTGCGGCCATGCGCTGCAGGGCGACGACCCCACGCCCCTGATCCATCAGGTCGCCGACCTGCCCCGGATCGAGCCGCTCGTGGACGAATACCGCCTGCATCGGCTCGCTTGCCCGGACTGTGGGACGACCACCTGCGCGACCCTGCCCGAGGGCGTCCCCACCGGCCACTTCAGCCCGTACACTCAAGCCGTGCTGGCGACCCTGGCCGGCGCCTACCGCCTCAGCAAGCGGCAGATCCAGCAGCTCGCCGGCGACCTGTTGGGGCTGTCGATCTCCACCGGGATGATCTCCAAGCTGGAGCGGCAGTCGGCCGAGGCGCTGGAAGCCCCCTATAACGAGCTGGCCGCCGCCGTCCACACGGCGGAGGTGATCCATGCCGACGAGACCTCTTGGCGGCAGGAGCGGCGCAAGGCCTGGCTGTGGGCGGCGGTGACCGCGATGTTCACCGTCTTCACGATCGCCCGCAACCGCACCGCCCAGGTCGCCCGAGCGGTCCTGGGGACGCACGACGGCTCGATCGCGGTGACCGACCGCTGCAGCTCCTACGACTGGATCGCCGCGGCCGAGCCGGCAGATCTGCTGGAGCCATCTCCGCCGCGATTTCCAGGCGATGATCGACCGGGGCGGGGCGGCCGAACCGATCGGCCGGCGACTGTTGAGGCTGTCGGATCGGTTGTTCCGCTGGTGGCATCGCCTCGAAGCCGGCGAGGTGGATCGGGAGCGATTCGGTGCGGCGATGGCCCGGCTGAGGCGCGAGGTCAAAGCGGCGCTGGACGACGGGGCGCGCTGCGGACTGCGCCGCCGACGCGCGGGAGCTGCGCCGAGATCCTGCGGGTGGAGGAGAGCCTGTGGACCTTCGCGCGGGTCGAGGGGGTACCTCCCGACGAACAACGCGGCGGAGCGCGCCGAGCGGCACGCCGTGATCTGGCGGCGGATCAGCGGGGGGACCGACAGCGCGCGAGGGAGCCGGTTCGTGGAGCGGATGCTGACGGTGGTGGCCACGTGCCGGCAGCAGGGCCGAGACGTGCTGGACTACCTGGCATCCTGCTTTGAAGCGGCTCGGAGCGGCCAAGCGATCCCCTCCCTCTTCCCGGCGACCCCACCAAAGATCAAAGTCGCCTAATTCCAGCTATCACGCCCTATGAACGGCTACCGTACCGGCTCTTGGCAGTTTGCTGCGGGAAATTGCTCGCGCGATGCGGGCGGGCCGGCCCACCCTGATGTCCATCGTATCGGGCAAGTGCAAGCCGGACAATCGCATCCGGTCCCGAGGCTCCCGAGCATCCGGACCTTGGTCCGCCCCGATCGTGACTTCCGCTCGGCCTCATGGCAAACCCATGAAGAGGATTCCCCGTTTCATCAAATTGCAAAAAAAGACACTATTGCAACGAAACCGGGTCGTTGGACCGGGGCCGTGGGGTCGTCGCCGGCATCCCTGGGGGCGTCGCCCTGCGGGCTCCGACCCCAGCCACCCCGGGGATCTTTGGGGGTGGCTGGACTCTTCACCAATTGTCAAGTGTGTTGGGGCGGTTTTGCAACCCGCCCGAGGCTGGGGGAGTCGGTCACACGCCGGGCCGATCTGAGATACCCGGCGCACCCCGAACGCGGCGGGGTCCGTCCTCCCCCATGCCGAATCCACGCGCGATGACCTCGGCGGTTTAATGCTCATATGTGATAGTAATAAGAGACTTTAAAATGCTCAGACCATTAGCTGATCCCCTTCCATGCCTCGGCGCCCGGATCGGCGGGCTCGCCCCGGCGAGCCCGCCGATCCACGCCGCCGACCTGCGCACGCCCTCCGGGCGACGAACGCAGGTCGGGATCGTACAGCGTCCCCATTCGCAGCATCGCCATCGCCACGGCCAGCAACCGGTCCACCACCCCGCAGCGCCCGGCCGTGGCTCCGGCCCCGCGCCGCAGCGCCGCGTAGTGCGCCCGGCTCCGCTCGTCATTCTGCACCGCCGTCCGCGCCCAGTGGTAGTAGGCATACCGCAGTTGGCCGTTGCACGCCCGCCGCATCACCACCCGGCACGACTGGCCGCTCCGCTTGGTCACCGGGGCGCTTCCCCCCAACGCCCGCAGTCGGGTAAGATCGCGATGGCGGATCGCCTCCGCCCCTTCGGTCAGCACTCGGGCGAGCACGGCCCTCCCGACCCCGGGCAAGGATCTGAGGACCGCGGCGTCCGAGTGCTGTCCCCCTCCACCTGGGACCGGGGCTTCCAGGCCCTTGAGCACCCGGTCGATCCGACGGCCGCATTCCTGCCGCTGCGCGTGTGCCAGCCGCAGTCGCGGCAGCAGTCGGCGGATGGCGCACTCGGCCGCCTCGACCGTCGCGTCGGCCACCCGCGGCGCCGGGCCGGTCAAGCCGCGGATCACCGCGTCGGTATCGAGCCGGCGGATGCGGTGCCGGCGCAGCGCCGCGGCGACGGCCTGTGGGCTGACCGTGGCGGCCGCCCCGGGCGTGGGGGCCAGCTCCCAGAGGTCCCAGAGCAGCGGGTCGATCCGGTCGGCGGCCAGGGCCAGCAACCGGGGATGGTAGCGGCCCAGCAGGTCCTTGAGGCGGTTGCTCAGGGCCGTCTCCTCGATCCGCAGGGCATCGTCCTCGCGGACCAGGCCGCGCAGGGCCACGATCTCCGGCGGAGCGGCGAGGACCTCGCGGAAGGCGTGCCGGTCGGTGCGCAAGGCATCGGCCAGCACCCGAGCGTCGCGGCGATCGTCCTTGGCGCCGGCGGCGCTGAAGCGGTCGCGGAAGCGGTCGAGTTGCTTGGGGTTGATGGCATAGACGGCGATCCGGTGATCGAGCAGGGCCTCGACGACCAGTCCGTCGGGCCGCTCGATGGCGACGGCCAGGGCGGCGGGGTCGCCACCGGCGCGGTCGACCATCCAGGCGACCATGGCCTCGAGGCCCTCGGGGTGGTTGGGGAATTCGCGGCGGCCCAGGGCGCGGCCCGGGCCGTCGAGGGCACAGACTTCATGGGCGCGGGAGGCCCAATCGACACCGACGAGGACGGAAGGATCGACAGCGGACGTCATGGCGAGGTCTCCGGAGGAGGTCGAGGGATCGACCGACACCCGGCCTGCGGCGTGCATCGTCACCCCTGTAACGGGCGCTGGCCGCCCCGCGCGGGGGTCGGCGGCGCGACTCTTCAACGGGACGTGGCACGACGGCGGCCGACCGGGGCGCGGGTCCAGCCAGGGCGTCGAGGCGCGGGGGTCAAAAGGCGCTGCCGGTCGGGAGGCCGAGGGGTCAGATGTCCACGCTACCGGAGGCGTGATCGCGGGGCGACGGTGTGGCGGGAGGGCCGAGCGGGCTGGTAGTCGGGGGGCGGGACCAGAAGGACCCCCAGGTCCCGCCCCCCGACACCCCCCACCCCCTTCCCCTCTTCTCTGTTCCGCCAGGAGCCGACCCGAGGCAGCACACCCGGTTCGTGGAGCTGCGTGAAGGGTACAGGGGTCGGAGCCCGCAGGGCGACGCCCCCAGGATCGCCGGTGAAGACCTCTCGAGCCCGGGCGATCCTCCCGGTTTCCTTGCAACACTGTCGAAATCTCCCGGCGTTTCCGCCACATTGGAGCAGTCAACCGAGCCCTCGAAACAGGGCAAAGGATGCAATTCCATGAGTTTGGAAGTGACCGCGATCGTCCTGTCGCTTGGCCTGTTGATGATCTTCGCCTATCGAGGATTTCCGGTCATCGTGTTCGCACCCCTCCTCGCGCTCCTTGGCGGTCGCTCTCTCCGGACTGCCTCTGCTGCCGAGTTCACCGAGTCGTTCATGGGTCACGCAGCCGGCTATATCAAGTCCTTCTTCCCGCTATTCCTGCTCGGAGCGATCTTCGGCAAATTGATGGAGACCAGCGGAGCGGCCGGCTCGATCGCCGAGACGATCGTGCGTGCGCTGGGCGATCGCCGCGCATCGTGGCCGTCGTACTCTCCTGTGGCATCCTGACCTACGGTGGAGTCGCTCTTCGTGGTCGCCTTCGCCGTCTATCCGCTGGCCGCGGTGATCTTTCGCGAAGCCGGGATCCCCAAGCGGCTGCTCCCGGGCGCGATCGCCCTGGGCACCTTCACCTTCACGATGGATGCCCTCCCGGGCTCACCGCAGATCCAGAACTTGATCCCCACCCGCTACTTCGGGACCGACGCCTACGCCGCCCCGTTCGTCGGCCTGGTCGGCGGTGCGGGATCCTTGATCGGCGGGCTGATCTGGCTGGAATACCGCCGGGCGCGGGCGATCAGGGCCGGGGAGGGTTATGGCGACCATCCGGAACCCGACGGCGGCGCAGCTCGCCGTCAGCATCGTCCGCACATCGTCCTTTCGATCCTGCCGCTCGTCCTGGTCCTGGTTACCAACCTCGTCCTGAGCCGGACCTCGTGGTCGGTGGCCGGATGGTACTCCGACGCGACGCTGCGACGGTCCTTCCCTTCCATGGATGTGAAGGCCGTCGTCTCGACATGGTCGTCTGATCGTGGCGCTGACGCTGGGGATCCCTGGCCACGCTGACGATCCACTCGCGACGGGTGACGGCCACGCTATCAGGCTCGCTCTCGACGGCGGCGGCCGGGGCCGTGCTGGCGATCTTCAACACCGCATCGGAGGTCGGGTTCGGCAACGTCATCAAGACCATGCCGGGCTTCCGGTCGATCCAGGACTGGGTATTCGGCGTGAGCCGGTATCCCCTGGTCTCGGAGGCCGTGGCCGTCAACGTCCTGGCCGGGATCACCGGGTCGGCGTCGGGCGGGCTGTCGATCGCCCTGGACGTGATGAGCCAGCCGTTCCTGAAGCTGGCGCACGAGCAAGGGATCAGCCCCGAGTTCCTGCATCGGATCGCTTCGATGGCCTCAGGTGGGATGGATACGCTGCCGCACAACGGAGCCGTCATCACGCTGCTGGCGATCACAGGTTTGACCCATCGCGAGTCCTACCTCGACATCTTTGCCATCACCATCCTCAAGACTGTGATCGTGTTCACTCTCGCCTTTGCGATCTCATTCGCTCATTGATCCGGCTGGATACCGGACCAGATCGGCGGGTGTCCGATCGGGTCCAGGGAAAAGGCGGGGAGTTCGTGGGTCGTCGAAGCCATCGTGGTCAGCCCTGGGTTCAGGCTTCTTGGGACAGCGATCGGGGCCGCCTGGTGGCGCCTCCTGGACCGCTACGCGACGCCCGTGGGGCCGGGCGGCGGTGCCGCGGACCGGACCCCGCCGGATGGGGATGCCCGGAGGGGCGGAGAACGCTGAGGAATCGACCTGACCCCGGCCGCCCGGTCCCGACCGGCGTGTCCGCGGAACCGGACCGGTGGGACGGCGGAGGCCCCTCGGGCGGCTGCGGGCGAGGCGGGGCGCCGGGAGGCGGCGGACCGCCGGGGAACGCTCCGCGAATCGAGAAACGACGCGCGTCCCGGTTTCCGTTCCCCGGTTCCCGTTCCCTACGCGTGTCCCGGTTTCCGTTCCCCGCGTCCCGGTTTCCGTTCCCCGCGTCCCGGTTTCCGTTCCCTTATCCTTGCCTGCCATGGTCCCGCCGTCGGCGAATTCGGCAAGCACGAGCGAGTCGAGCGCGGCGACGGGACTCCGGTCACCGTCCCGGAACTGCTGCAACTGGCCCGCGAGGCCGCCCTGAAGGCGATCGCCGGGGGATTCAGCGGCGACGCCCTGTCCCGGCTCTATTTCGTGTGGGCGAACCTCTACGGCGTCAGCCAGCAATCTTCCGATGACATGCGATCGGTCGTCCGGGTCGGCGGCGAGGCCGAGGGGGTGCTGGACATCGCCCGCGGTCGCGGGCTGTTCGTTGTGGACGGGGCGAGCTCCCGGCTGGCCATCCTCGCCGATCGCGCCGGCCGCCGGAATCTGGGCACGAGAGCACCGATCCGCTGATCGACCAGCTTCACCGGGCCATGATACTCTGGGAGAGGGAGGACCGGGCCGGCCTGGTGGAGTATCTCCACGGCCACGAGCTCGCCGATCACGCCGGCTTCTGGCGGCTCGCCCAGCCCCTGTTCGAGGTGTTGCGCCGCGACGGCGAGGACTGGCGGCTGATCAGCGCGATCCTTGGCGAGCGGAACACCCTTCGCACCAAAGTCAAGCACCGCGAGGCCGCCCTGATCGGAGCATCCGAGCCGAGCCTGTTCGAGTGGCCGGGTGTCTGAAAAGTCATCAACCGGGGGAGAGGACCATGCAGACGATCACGCTGGAAGAAGCCCAGAGCCACCTGGCCGAGATCATCGAGAAACTCCCGCCGGGCGAGGAAGTCGTCATCCTGCGCACAGGCCGGTGGCCCGGTTGACGAGCACGCCGGCGGAACAACCCCGACCCCTGCCGGGTCGAGGCCGGGGGCATGCTGACGGTCCTCGCCGAGGACGACGAACACCTGAAGGATTTCGCCGAGTATATGCCATGAAGCTGCTGCTCGACACGCACGCCGTCCTCTGGTTCTACCTGGACGACCCGCAACTGAGTGCCGTGGCGAAGGCGGCGATCATGGACCCCGCGAACGAGAAGTGGGTCAGCCCGGCCAGTTACTGGGAGGTGGCCATCAAGATCAGCATCGGTAAATACGCGATCGCTCAGCCCTTCGAGGATTTCTGGCGGGGCGCATCGACATGAACTTGTTCCGCGTCCTGCACGTCGCTCCACGGCATGCCGGGGTTGTCTCGACCCTACACCCGCATCTGGTAACCAACCGGCAAGCGAAGACCCATGCCGACCGCCCTCACGCAATGGTTCACCGTCGCCCGGCCGCACAGCGATATCCGCGAAGGCCGGCTCGACGAGTCCGTTTTCCCCGGGCGACCCCGGGGAGCACGCCATGGCTGCGGTGACGATCGACCTGCCCGCGGAGGCCTTCTCCGGCTGGGCGAGACGCCCGAGGAGTTCGTCCGGGAGATGCACCTGGCCGCGGCCATCAACTGGTACGCGCGCGGCGAGGTCTCCCAGGGCAAGGGGGCCGAGATCGCGGCCTGAGCCGCCGGCAGTTCATCGAGGCCCTCGGCCGGGCCGAGGTGGACACCCTCCAGATCACCGAAGACGAGCTGAACGAAGAGGTCGCGCGTGATCTCCAGCGCGTCGTGAACGCCTCGCCGCTGATCTTCCTGACCCACGTCGGACTCCTTGAGGTGCTCGGCGAGCCCGGGGTGCCGATCGTCGTCCCCGACCGGGTCCTCGCCGAGCTGGGGGCCCACGGCCCGGCCGATCCCGCCGTGATTGCCGTCGGCGTGGCGTCCTGGTTCCAGGTCGTGCCGACCCCGATGATCCCCAGGGAAGTCTCGGATTGGGGGCTCGATGCCGGCGAATCCGCCGTCCTGCCCCTCGCGCCGGAGGAGCCCGGTTCGCAGGCGATCCTGGACGACCTGGATGCGTCGCCGTTGCGCCGCCTCGCTGGGCGTCCCGACCCAGGGCACGCTCGGGCTCATGCTGGTCGCGAAGCGGCTCGGCTTGATCCCGGAGGTTCGCCCCCCGATCGATCGCTTGGGGCACGCCGGGTTGTACCTGTCCGACGCGCTGGTCGAGCGCGTGTTGAGGGCCGCCGGCAAGTAGGCTCCGCGGGCACCCTCCCGCCGTGAGCGGGGGACGGAAACCGGGACGTAGCGGGGTTGTCCCGCTGCTCCGTCGCCGAACCGGGGTCGGACGTGGCCCGCCCGGGATGATCCGCCCGACGGCCGGCATCGCCCCGGCCCGGTCCGCCCGTTCCCCGCCCGGCCCCGCCGGCCGCCGTCCGGCGCCGGGCCGCGGACCGGCCCCGGCCTTATTCCGTGCCCGGACCCCGGAATCAACGAGAAACGAAGACCGACTCCCGGCCGGCGGACCCCAGGCCGGCGCGGCCGGCGAGGACTGACCCTTGGCCGGCGGCGAGATGCGGCGGACGCCGGAGCGGTTGACGTCGGCCTCGCGCGGGATATGCGGTCGGGCGATGTTCGGGTAACATCACATTGAGGGGTAAGAAGGGACGCGACGGACGTGCGGAGGAGATCGATCATGCCCGAGTTAACACCCGCCGATGCCGTGAGAACGCTGTCCGAGACGATCCGGGCCATGGACCTCGACGATCTCCGCGACGCCCATAACGAGCTGTTCCCGGAGACGCCCATCCCCCCGATCGACCCCAGCACGAGCAGCCAGGAGGCGGGCATCCGCCAGAAGGTGCTCGATTACCTGGCGGGCGGGATCGCGGTCGAGGAAATCCTCGACCTCTGGAGCCGCCGTCTTCCCGGAGGCCTGGAACGTCGATTACGACGACGAGACCGGGACGATCCATTACTTCCTCGAACCGCAAGCGATCCAGCAGGCCGACTGATCGATACCGCGATCGTTTGACTCAACCGTCGGGATGACCGGCAAGTCGATGAGGTCCTGGCCATGCCGAGGACGGCACTCGTCCACTTCAAGGAAGACGTGGCGCGGGCACGGGCCATCGTCGCTCATGCCGGCCCGCTCCCGCTGACGACCGACACCGAACGCCTGCTCCGGAGCGACCTCTTCCGCATGCCTGGATGTTCGCGGTCGGGGCGCTGGATTCGTACTTCTGCGACGCCTACACCGACGTCGTGGCGGCGACAATCATCTCCAAGAGTCGTCACCTGACCATGACGCTCCCCCCCGTTCTTCAATCGGATCGAGTTCCCGGTGCGGGCGATCCTCGAATCGTACGCGCGGAACACGAACTGGCGGTGGAGGATGGCCGCGCGGGAGATGATGGCCCGGGAGAACGTCCTCAAGCTGGACCGGATTCGCGAGCTCTTCAACGCGTTCTGCCGCGACGGCCACAAGCTCTACGCCGACGTGATGGGCGCCTGGATCGTGCACCCCGAGGCCCGGAAGCGGCTGTTCGGGATCACCGCAACCGATTACCTGGCCCTGGGCCCGGCGGGCCAGGACGCGGCCCGGAGGGCGGCCCGGCGGCAGATGGAGAAGCGGTTCTTCGAGGAAGACTCCCCGCGGTCGATCTTCCAGCGTCGCCACGACTGCATTCACAATTGCGACCGGCCCCGGATGACTCCGCAGCCGCTGGAAAAGGCCGGCACGGTCATCAAGGTGATCGAGGACGTGGAATTCCTCGTTGACCGCTGCGACGAGCACATCACGGTCGAGTTCCGCCATTTCCTCTCCGCCAATGGCTGTCCCGCGACGATCATATCCCAGGCCGGATATTGACCCGTGGATGGACCCGTCCGTCGGTCCTGCTCGGGTTCCGCCGCATGGGCCTTGCGAGTCGTTGCCGGCGCCGTATAGAGGTTGAAATATAAAAATTAATAAATATATTGAATCGTCCACTGATTGGCTGGGATTCCTGGACCGCCACGCTCCGCCCGTCGTCCAGTCCGTCCGGGAGACATTCCCGGCCGGTCCACTCGGCGGTCCGGGTCCGCCGTCCGTGCACCGTTCCGGCCCCGCCGGCCGCCGGCCGGCCCGCATCGGCGTTCATCGGTTCGACGGCCGTATGATCACTTCCCGCGGTGCGCCCCTTCGCGATGGCCGGCCAGCCCGATCGGCGGCTCTTCGTCGTCTCCGAGGAGGCGATCCGGGAAGCCCGCGTAGCGGGCGTCATGGCCGTCGCCTGGGTGCGCCAGCCCCAGGATCATGGCAGAATCAATCGTGAAGATTTTTCTATTGATCGCCGCCCTGGCGCCGCCCGGGCCCGGGGCGGCGAGCGGGATGATCCGGGGGGTTTGCTGGCGTGATCGTCGCCTGGGGCTGACGCCCCAGGCGACGGCCATGACGCCCCCTCCCGGGGGCTCAGAACGGCTTTGCAGATAGCCCTAAGAAGACTTCGCCTCACACGTTATCATCGCAGGGAGTCGTCGAGGTTCCCGGCGTCCGGCCTGCACGATCCCGTCCGGCCCGCCCGCCGCCGATCCGGTCCCGTCCGATCCCATGTCTTGCGCTGCGAGGCCGCGTCATGAATCCGCTCCACGAACACGTGCTGGACCGCCTCGACGCCTATCTCGACGGCACGCTCTCGCCGGCCGACGCGGCCGAGGTCCGGCGGCATTGCCGGGCCTGTGAAACGTGCCGGGCGGCGTTCGAGAGCCTCAGCGGCGTGCCAGGGAAACCGGGCCCGGGTATGGACCGACGATCGTCGTCCCCTGCGCATCCGGGCGGCCGGGGCCGTCGGTTCTGGCGATCGTTCTGGATGACCTGGGCGGCGGCGGTCGTCGTGCTGGGCGGGGTGTCCCTCTATTACGCCACGATCACGCCGACGCCGTACGACCTCCGCGTCCTGGGCCAATCGTCGTGGCTGCCGGGCTCGGACGCGGCCCTGCACCTGCGGGTGCTGCGGCACGACGGCGGCGCCGAGCCGGACGTGCCGGTCACGGTCGAGCTGGCCGGTCCGACGCGGCGCGGCGCGGGCCGGCCCTCGCGTGCAACTCGCCAGCCTGAAGACCGGCGCGCACGGCGAGGCCGTGCCGCGGTTCCGCCTCCCCGACTGGCCCGACGGCTCGTATCGGCTCGAGGTCACCGCCAGCCCGCGAGGGGCGGGCCGCCCCGAGACCGTCACGCGGACGATCATCATGCGGCATTCCTGGCGGCTGATGGCCAGCACCGACAAGCCGATCTACCAGCCGGGACAAGTCATCCACATGCGCGGGCTGGCGCTGCGGCGGCCCGACCTCAAGCCGGTCGCCGGCCAGGCCATGACCTTCTCCCTGACCGACCCGCGCGGCAACGTCGTCTTCCGCGACGCGAAGCCGACCAGCCGGTTCGGCATCGGCTCGGCCGATTGCCCGATCGCCGGCGAGGTCATCGAGGGCAACTACCAGGTCGAGTGCCGCGTCGGCGATACGACGGCCGGACGTGACGGTCGAGGTCCGGCGCTATGTCCTGCCGCGGTTCAAGGTCGCGATTTCACTCGATCGGCCGTACTACCAGCCGGGCCAGGTCATCAAGGGGCGAGTGCAGGCCGATTACGTCTTCGGCAAGCCGGTCACGGGCGGCGCGGTGACCGTCGCGCTCGAGACGGCCGACCTCGCGCCGGGCGCATCCAGACGCTCCGGCTCCGCACCGACGCCAAGGGGTCGGCCGCGTTCGAGCTGCGGGTGCCCGGCGACGCTCATCGGCCGCGAGCAAGACGCCGGCGCGCGCGGATCGCGATCGCGGCGACTGTCCGCGACCCCGCCGGCCAGACGCAGGGCCGCGTCGAGAACCGGGTCGTCGCGGCGCAGCCGATCCGGATCGAGATGGTTCCCGAGGCCGGCGCCCTGGTCCAGGGCCTGCCCAACACGATCCACCTGCTCACCACCACGCTCGACGGCCGGCCCGCCCGGACCCGGCTGACTGTCTCCGGCCTCGATCGCGACATCCAGACCAGCGAGCTGGGGGTCGCCTCGTTCGAATATACCCCGAATGCCGGCACCGTGAACTGGACGATCCAGGCCACGGACGACCAGGGCCGGACGGCCAGCCGGAAGGTCTCCTTACCGTGCGGGCTCACGATCGGCGGCGATTACCTGGTCCGCACCGACAAGGCCGTGTACGACGGCGGCGAGAGCATCCGCGTGCTCGTGCTGGCCGGGGGCGTCGAGCCGGTGTTCCTCGACCTGATCAAGGACGGCCAGACCGTCCTGAGCGAGTCGATCAGCATCGAGAAGGGCCGCGGCGAGCGGTCGATCGACCTGCCGCCCGAGCTGTTCGGGACGATCGTGCTGCACACCTACCGGTACGGGCCGGACGGGCTGCCGGTCTCGGCATCGCGGGTCATCCAGGTCCGACCGGCCCATGCGCTCGTCGGTCAAGCTGACGCCCGACCGCGCCGAGTACCGGCCGGGCGAGCGCGCCGCGCTGACCTTCGCCCTGACCGACGAGCACGGCCAGCCGGCGCCCGGCGCGATCAGCCTGGCCGCGGTCGACGAGGCCGTCTTCGGCGTGCTCGACCGCCGCCCCGGGCTGGAGCGGACGTTCTTCACCCTCGAGCAGGAGCTGCTCAAGCCGGTCTACGAGATCGAGGACTGGTCGCCCGACGAGGCCGGCGCCGCGCCGCCGGCCGAGCGCGTGCGGCTCGAGCAGGCGCTGTTCGCCCGCACCGCCGACGGCCCGCGGAACCTGTCCGAGGGATTCGCGGTAGGCGAGCAGGCTGCCGCCATGCCTGGAGGAAGCGGCCTGCACAGCCTGAACGTCAGCAGCTACCCGGAGAAGGTCCAGCAGGTCGAGTCCCTCCGGAACGAGGCGATGTCGCGGATCGGCTGGGGCTGGATCATCCTCGCGTGCCTGGCCGTGGTCGGGGGGTTCATCTGGTCGCTCTGGACCCGGACCGGCCTGGGCCAGGCGCTGGCCTGCCTCATCATCCTGGGAGTCCTGGTGGCGCTGTTGCTCCCGGCCGTCCAGTCGGCCCGCGAGGCGGCGAGACTGGCCGTGACCAAGTCGGCGATGGCCCCGGGGGCGGCGATGATGGAAATGTCGCGAAGCCCGGCCGGCGGCGAGGCGGAATCTGTCCGCGTCCGCCGGAACTTCCCCGAGACCCTGCTCTGGCGGCCCGAGCTGATCACCGACGACCAGGGCCGCGCCCACCTCGACGTCGAGCTGGCCGACTCGATCACGACCTGGCGGGTCTCGATGGGCGCCGTCGCCGCCGACGGCAGCCTCGGCGCCGCGCAGGCATCGGTCCGCGTGTTCCAGCCGTTCTTCGTCGACCTCGACCTGCCCACGGCCCTGACCCGCGGCGACGAGATCGGCATCCCGGTCGTCGTCTCGAACTATCTCGATAAGCCGCAGGCCGTGACGCTCTCGCTCCAGGACGCCCCCTGGTTCGAGCGGCTGGAGCCGGCCGGCGAGCGGTCGCTCGAGCTCAAGCCGAACGAGGTCCGCTCGGCGTCCTTCCGCATCCGGGTCAAGACGGTCGGCAACCATGAGATCCAGGTCACGGCGCGGGGGAGCGAGCGGGGGATCTCCGACGCCGTCCGGCGGCCGATCGAGGTCGTCCCGGACGGCCGCAGCGTCGAGCAGGTCGCCTCGGGCACGCTCCAGCGGCCGGCCGAGGTCACGCTGACCGCCCCTGAGCACGCGATCCCGGGCAGCGTCCGGGCGATCGCCAAGATCTACCCGTCGAGCTTCAGCCAGCTCGTCGAGGGCCTCGACGCGATCTTCCAGCGTCCGTTCGGCTGCTTCGAGCAGACCTCGTTGACGACCTATCCCAACGTCCTGGCGCTCGACTACCTCCGCCGGACGAAGAAGAGCGTCCCCGCGGTCGAGGCCAAGGCCCGGGAGTACATCCACCTGGGTTATCAGCGGCTGGTGAGCTTCGAGATCCCGGGCGGCGGCTTCGACTGGTTCGGCAACCCGCCCGCCAACCGGACGCTGTCGGCATACGGCCTGATGGAGTTCGAGGACATGGCGAGGGTGCACGACGTCGATCCCCGGCCTGATCGAGCGGCACCCGCCGATGGCTGCTCGACCAGCAGAAGCCCGACGGGTCGTGGGAGCCGGAAGGGCACATGCTGCACGAGGACCCCACCGGCGCGCGAGCGGCCAGGCCCTCGCCCGGCTGGGGACGACCGCCTATATCGCGCTGGTCGGTGTTCGCCGGCCAGGCGAGCCATCCCAGGCCGCGCTCGACGCCTCGCCTATCTCCAGGACCAGGTGGACGCGGCGCACGACGACCCGTACGTGCTGGCGCTCGTCGCCAATGCCCTGCTGGCCATCGATCCCGAAGGAGCGGCCGCGGCGCACCGCCCTCGACCGCCTGGAGTCGCTCCAGCAGACCTCGAAGGACGGCAAGCTCGCCTGGTGGGGCGGCCGGACATGGACTCCCCTGCCCCGCCGCGCGCACCCTGTTCTACGGCGGCGGCGATTGCCGTCGCATCGAGACGACCGCGATGGCCGCCTGGCGCTCGCGACCGCCGGCCGGAGCCCCGCGACGGTCCGCAGGCGCCCTGTCGTGGCTCGTCGCCCACAAGGACGGCCAGGGCACCTGGGGCTCGACCCAGGCGACCGTGCTGGCCCTAAGGCGCTCCTGGCCGGCACCGGCAAGCCCCTGGGCGGCGACAAGCCGCGGCGGATCGCCATCCTCCTGGACGGCGAGACCATCCGCGAGCTGGCGATCCCCGCCGACCAGGACGACGTCTTGCAGCAGGTTGACCTGTCCGATCGCGTCGCCATCGGCCCGGGGCCTCACCGGCTCATCCTCGAGGACCGCTCGGGGGCCGAGTCCGGCTACCAGGTCGTCTTCCGCTACCACGAGCCGCAAGCCGACCGCCCGCACGAGGCCGACCCGGGGCCCCTGACGATCCGCCTGGACTACGACCGCGCCGCGATCGCCGTGGACGAGAACATCACGGCCGTCGCCACGGTCGTGAACAACCGGCCCGAGCCGGCCCCGATGGTGATCCTCGACCTGCCGATCCCCGCCGGTTTCGCGATCGACGCCGACGACCTAGCCGCCGCGGTCAAGGCGGGCACCCTGGCGAAGTTCCAGCTCACGCCGCGAGCCGCCATCGTCTACCTGCGCCACCTCGCACCCGCCGCCCCGCTGACCCTCCACTATCACCTCCATGCTACCATGCCCGTGAAGCTCACGGTCCCCGCGGCACACGTTTACGAGTACTACGACCCGGCGCGGCAGGGATTCAGCACAACGGCCCGCTTGACGGTCACCCCGTGATCGGTCCACGAAACCATCACGAGGCCCGGCCGCGAAAGGCCGCCCATTTGTAAATAATTGTAAACTCCGGATGCGGTGTTGTCTGAAGCGGCATCCATCGCAGCTTAGTAAAATTGGGATTCCTTGCGGCAACGCAAGGTCGCATGGGCGATTCGACGGTGGACCGCGGTGTTGGCCGTGAGTGATCTGGAGGAAATTGAGGAAAATGAGCAGCACTCTCTTGCCCCTGCCAGATCAATTCGTATACTGATCGCTTCTCTCCATCCTTAGCTGCTTGGTTCGAGCGCTTGCGCTCTGCACGAAGTCCTGGCCGATTGAAGCCGACCTTGAATGTCGGAGCCCACCGGTTTGAGTATCTGTCCTTGCATGGTTTTGTGGTCATCATCTTCGTGGATTGAAGATCTCGAGGTGGAGTGTCGCGTCGTCACGGGTAGGGATTCGTGACGGGGAAGAAAGACGGGTCGGTGCCATGGGATGATGCCCGCGGACATACCAGGCGGGTCGGTCGGCGAGGATCGCGACCGCCGATGGTGTCATCAGGACGCTGAGATGAACCCCCTCCAGAATACGGCTCGGTTGACTCCGCGAACTTGCCGCGGCTGCGCCCGCGGGTGCGCCGGCCGGTCGCCCCGGTCTATCGGGTCGGCGAGCTGTTCCATCGCGGACATCGGAATTGGCCCCCGGGGGCCGAGTTCGCCTTCGGGCCGGCGCGGACACGAGCTGACCTTGTTCCATCCGGCGATCGGTCCCGAGCTGATCGACGCCGTGCGCCGCGGGCCGGCCGAGTTCGGCCTGATCGTCCGGCACCCGATCATCGTGCTGGCCTATCGCTTCGGGGATGCGATCCCCTGGGAGGATGCCCCGTATTCCTGGCATCTCCAGCCGGAGTTCCGGCGGTTGGTCCCCGCGGCGGTCGTCGCGCCCGAGCGCGGGCCTTGCTCTGGATCACGCTGGTCGGCGCCGAGGACGGGATCATCCACGCCCAGCGCGGGATGACCCTGTCTCCGGCGTTCACCCGGGAGCTGCACGACGCCATCCGCACCCAGGCGATGAGGCCCGTTCGACTCGAGCGATTGCACCGCGGCGATCTCGAACCTCTACCGGCCCATCTCGACACGGTCGACCGCCTGGGGATCGCCCTGGCGCCGGACCATGGGCAACGCCTGATTGATCAGTGGAGGGCCAGTGGCCAGTGGCTAGTGAAGACCCGGATCGCCTTCGCTCGCCGCGGGCCGCACCGACGATGACTCTTCTTGCCGATGCCGACACGACCTCGCATCTCTGCAAGATCGCTACGGCATTCTATGATCCGCGTGCCGGTCCTTGCCGTCCGGGAGTGCCCTCGATCGCGAGGCCATTCAGCCACTGGCCACCGTCACCGCCACTTCCCCGGGCAGGCGGAGGCCCAGGACGGCGGCCCAGAGGCGTTCGTAGGCGGCGACGACCGCGTCGAGGGAGAACTCGCGCTCGACGCGCAGCCGGCCCGCCTCGCCGTACCGGCGGCGGCGATCGGGGTCGTCGGCGGCCTCGTCGAGGGCCTGCGCCAGCGCGACCGGGTCGCGGGGCGGGACGAGCCAGCCGGTCCGGCCGGGGACGACCAGGTCCTCGGTCCCCTCGACGGCCGTGCCGACGACCGCCCGCCGCGCCGCCATCGCCTCGAGCACCGCGTTGGGCATGCCCTCCCAGTGCGAGGCCTGGACCAGCACGTCGGCCGACTTGAGCAGTCCCGGCACGTCGTCGCGGCGGCCCAGCCAGCGGACGCGGTCGCGCAGGGGGGCTCGGCCCTCGATCGCCTCGAGCAGCCAGGCGCGCTCGGGCCCGTCGCCGGCGATCGCCAGGTGCCAGCCGGGCCGGCGCGCGATCACCCGCTCGGCCGCGTCGAGCAGGTCGGGCAGCCCCTTCTGGGGATCGAGGCGGCCCACGCACAGCGCCAGGTGGGCGTCCTCGGGCACGCCGATCGCTGCGCGGGGCGACCGGCTCGGCCGCGTCGATCGGCGCGGGGTCGATCCCGTTGGGGATGACCGTCAGCCGCGACGGGTCGAGCCCGCCGACGTCGCGGCTGAACGCCAGCACGCCGCGCGACACGCAGACCTCGCCGGCGCACGAGCCGCGACGTCCAGCGATCCAGCGTCAGGTGCCAGCGCTTCTGCCGCTCGGCGACCCGGATGCCGCCCAGCACCATCGGCCGCGGCCGGCCCGCCCAGGGCGCCGCCAGCCGCGCCGCCAGGTTCGCGTGGAAGAGGTAGCTCTGGACCAGCTCCGGGCCGGAACCGCCGCAAGGCCGCCGCCAGCCGCGCGACCGCCCGGACCGGGTTGCGGCGGCCGACATCCAGGCATTCGCACGGCAGCCCCGCCCCGCGGATGACCTCGGCCAGCGGCCCCGGACCACCCAGGCAGAAGACCCCGACCCGCCACCGCGACGGCGAGAGCCGCGTCGCCAGGGTCGTCATCGCCCGCTCGGCGCCGCCGACGTCCAGGTCGGTGATCACCAGCGCCACGCCGACTGGCCGGTCACGGCCACGGGCGGCGTTCGGCGTCGCAGGAGCCAGCACGGCTCAGGCTCGGATGCACGGATCGGACGCGCAAAGGGCATGATGAAAGGATCATGTAAGGATCGAGTCGGTGATGCCCATGACTTCATGTCCATGCGTGGCCACTGGATCCATGTCACTAAGACGTGGCATGCACCCGCAAGCTACCGAATCGCGCTCGATCCACTCGGGGGTGAAGGCCGCCAGCGCCTCGACGACGTCGTCGGCCCCGGCCTCGCGGAGCTGGTCGGCGGCGTAGGTCGTGCTCACGCCGACGGCCCGCATCCCGGCCCCCTTGGCGGAGATGATCCCGGCCAGGCTGTCCTCGATCACCAGGCAAGCGGACGGCGAGAGGCCAGCGGTCGGCCGTTGCGGCCTCGGGCTCCCGTGCGCCGCAGCGCCTCGAGGGCCAGCCGGTAGCCCTCGGGGTCGGGCTTGCACTTGTCGGTGTCCTCGGCCGAGACGATCGCCGCGACGCGATCCAGGCAGCCCATCCGCCGCAGCGAGTACTCGATCTCGGGCCGCAGCGCCCCCGAGTTGATGGCGACCGGCCATCGCGAGGCGACGGCCTTCAGCGTCTCGGCGGCCGCCGGGAAGAACCGCAGGCCCTGCTCGGCCACCTCGACGTACCGCCGCGCCTTGCGGGCGATCAGGTCGTCGAGCCGCGCCGGTCGGCCTGCTGGCCGGCGTCCTTCAGCGCCGCGTCGAAGCAGCCGCGGTCGTCGTAGCCCAGGTAGCGCTCGTGGTAGTCGCGCTCGGTGATCGTCACCCCCTCCTGGGCCAGCACCTCCTGGAAGAGCGCGAAATGCACCGACTCGTCGTCGACCAGCACCCCGTTGAAGTCGAAGATCACCGCCGCGATCGCCCATCAGATGGCCTCCGGGCCACGTTCGCCGGTCCGGATTCGCACGCAATCGGCGAGCGGGAGCACGGCGATCATGCCGTCGCCGATCATGCCGTCGGGCCCGCTGCGGCTCGCCTCGAGGATCGCCCGGATCGTCGGCTCGACGAAGTCCTCGTTCACGGCGATCTGCAGCTCGATCTTGCGGAGCACGTTGACGGTCACCTCGTGCCCGCGGTACACCTCGGCCGACCCCTTCTCCCGCCCGAACCCCTGGACGTCCATCACCGTCAGGCGGAACACCTCCACCTTCGACAGCGCCTCCTTGACCGCCTCGAGCTTCGTCGGCTGGATGACGGCGATGATCAGCTTCATCTGAGTCCTTTGTCATTGGTCATTGGTCATTGGTTCGCTTCCGCGGTCATCGGGGCTGGAAGGCCGGATGCCGGGGCGATCGAGGGGGCCGACGAGGGCACGAGGGGCGGTCGCCCCACAGAATGACCAATGACCGACGACCAGATCACGACAAGCCCGCGAGCACCCCGTCGCCGCAGAGGTTCGGGTTGCCGAACTTCTCGATGTGGTGCCCCATGCCGTTGGCCAGGGCCAGGAGCAGCCGGTTGTGCGGCACCTTCTTGAACTTGAGCGAGCGGCCCATCTTGAAGTCCAGGCCGTTGCCCACCAGGACGAACGGGATGTCGTCGAGCGTGTGCGAGTTCCCCTTGCCCAGCTCGTTGGTCCAGACGATCGTGGTGTTGTCCAGCAGGCTGCCGCCGCCGCCCGGCTCGGGCGTCTCCGCCAGCCGCTTGGCCAGGTACGCCAGTCTGCTCGGCGTACCACTTGTTGATCTTGGTCAGGTTCTCCTGCGACTTCTTGTTGCTGTCCGGGTGGTGCGAGAGCTCGTGGTGGCTCTCGCCGACCCCGATCCACTTCATCCGGGCCTGGCCGACCGAGTTGGTGTACTGGAGCGTCGCCACGCGGGCGAAGTCGGCGGCGAAGGCGTTGACCATCAGGTCGATCTGCATCTTGCTGAGCTGGGGCATCTGGTCGTTGGCGTGCTTGACCCCGGGCTCCAGCTCGGGGACCGCGTGGCCGACGTCCTTGCCTTGCTGCGTCCTGTCCTTGAGCTCCTGCTCCATCTCGCGGACGAACGTCGCGTGCTCGTCCAGGAGCTGCCGGTCCTCGGCGCTGACGGCCGAGCGGACCTTCTTCAGGTCCTCCTGCAGCTCGTCGAGGATGCTCTTGAGGCTCTCCTGGTCCTTCATCCGGCCGTAGAGCTTGGCGAACATCTGGTACGGGTCGTCGATCGGCGCGATCGGCTTGTTCGCCCCGGCGTAGACCATGCGGCTCCAGGTGTCGGCGCGGTCCGGGACCATCACGCCGAACTCCAGCGAGCCGAACCGCGTGCGGGTCGCCTGGCTGCGCTGGAGGTGATTGCGGATCTCCTGGTCGATCGAGGCCCCCTTGGCCCAGCCGGCCGGCGTGTCCGAGCCGCCCTGGATGTTGCCGGGGAACAGCTCGATGCCCGTCAGCAGGCACCCCATGCCCCGCATGTGGTTGTCGCCGTCGCCCCGGACCTTGTCGCAGACGCCGTGCAGGACCAGCGTCCGGCCCTTGAACGGCTCCAGCGGCTTGAGGCTCTCCTTGAGCTGGAACGACGCGCCTTCCTCGTCGGGCCAGAACGTCGAGGGGATCACCCCGTTGGGGCTGAACATGATCACCAGCCGCCGCTTCCGCACGCCCTGATTCGCGAAGCCCAGGCTGGGCAGGTTCAGGATGAACGGGACGGCCGCCGCGCCGATCCCCAGGTCGCGGATGAACTCGCGGCGGTTGCTGCTTCTGCCGGGCCATCTGCATTGCTCCGCTGGTGAGCTTCACTCAGGACTACCGACTCGCCACGTTCGACCCTCGTCGCGGCCAGGGCCGACGACGTCATGATCTCCACCATCAGCTCACGGATATTATAACCGCCCGCGGCGAATGCACCACGGAGGTCCGTCAATTCCTTGCGGCCGAAGGCGCGGATCGGCTGCTTGACCAGGTAATGGAACAACTGCTGGACGAAGGCGTTGTGCGTCTCCTGGCTCTTGGCGAGGAAGGCGGCCAGCTCGCCGGCGCCGTCGAACTCGACCCGGTCGCCGGTGCGGGTCTCATAGGAGCCGGTCGCGTCGACGGGCCGGTCCTTCTCCCGATCCCGGTATCGGCCGATCGCGTCATAATGCTCCAGCGCAAATCCCAGGTGGTTGATCATGCCGTGGCACGACTGGCACGATTCGGGCTTCGTCTGGAGCTCGACGCGCTGGCGGGTGGTCAGGCCGGGGTGGAGGTCGGCGGCCAGCGGGGCGACGGCCTCCGGCGGCGGCCGCAGCGGCCGGCCCAGCACGCTCCGCGACAGGAACACCCCGCGGTGGATCGGCGAGCTGGATGCCGTGTACGCGAAGCTCGACATCAGGTAAGGGTGCGTCAGGATGCCGGACCGCTCGCCCGGCGCCGGTCGACCTTCTTGAACGGCGCGTCGGGCGGCAGGTCCACGCCGTAGAGCCGCGCCAGCCGCCCGTTGAGATAGAGCGACTTCGTGCCCAGCAGCTCGCGGAAGTCGGCGGACTTGCTGGTGATGATGTCGTCGAGGAACAGCTCGAGCGAGTCGCGCAGGTCGGAGATGACCGCCTCGTCGAAGCCGGGGAAGACCTTGGGGTCCTTGGCGATCTCGGCGCCCTGGTCGACCCGCAGCCACTGGAGGAGGAACTCGCGGAGCTTCGACCGGGCGCGGAGGTCCGCGGCCATGCGGCGGGCCTGCTCGGCGACCTGCTCGCGGCGGGCCAGCCGGCCGGAGGACGCCGCGTCCCACAGCGGCCGGTCCGGGATCGAGTCCCACAGCCCGAACGAGAGCCGCGACGCCACGTCGAAGGCGTCCGGCGCTGCCGGTGCCGAGCTCGCGATAGAGGAACCGCGGCGACTTGAGGACCAGCAGCACCACCTTCTTGACCGCCGTCTTCGGGTCGCCGCCCTCGCGGAGCTGCCGGTCGATGTAGATCGCCCGCTGCTCGTCCGCGAGCGGGCGCCGGAACGCCCGCTCGGCGAACTGAGAGCAGAACTCGCGGAGCCGCTTCTCGCGGTCCTTGTCCTTATCCTTGGCCGGCGCGTCGGCGATCCCGGCCAGGTCCTTGAGGTGGGCGGCGATGTAATCGGCGGTCTCGAGCGCCGCGTCGGTCGTCGCCTGGTCCCACGCCTTGGAGATCGACGTGCCGCGCTCATAGCCGACGCTGCGGTCATCCGGCGGGAACGGCGTCCTGGGCACGAAGACCTCGGGCGCGTCGGCCGGCGAGAGGTTCCGCGGCGCGATCACCTCGAGGCCCGTGCCGGGGGACCTTCCAGAGGAGCTCGATCGACGACGGTCTTCTCCTTGCCCCGCGTCAGCTCCAGCCGCAGCGGATAGACCCGCCCGCCCAGCAGGTAGATCGTCTCGCGATACTCGGTGTCGCTGCCCGACTTCACCGAGACGTCGATCAGCGGCTTGTTGTTGTCGTTGACCCAGAGCCGCATGGCGTTCTCCGACCGGACGACGAACTCATACTCGCCGGTCTCCGGCGCCAGCACCGAGCCCTGCCAGTTCACGCGGAACTCCTGCGAGAACTGGCGGAAGAGGCTGACGGGCACCGGCAGCGCGGGCAGCGGGATGTAGCGCCTGGCCTGCTCCTTCACGGCGTTCTGCGCCGGGATCGGGCTGTCCGGTGCCGAAGTGGAACCGGACCTCCGGGTCGTTGCGACTGAAGCCGTCGTTCGACGGCTGCCGCCGTTCCGCCGCCGCCGGCCCGCCCCGCGCATAATCGCCCTTGAGCCCGCGCGGTCGTCCCAGCTCGCCGGCCCGCGGAAGCTGCCGACCAGGTCGGCCACGGCATTCCTGTACTGGCGCACCGTCAGCCGCGAGAGCTCGATCCGCGCCGGCCGCATCGGGTTGCGGGCCTGCGCGGCCTTCGAGTAGAACGCGTCATACATATAGGCGGAGACCTTCTCGGCGTCCGGGCCGACGCACGTGCCGGGCTCGTCCTCCGGCATGGTCTTGGCGATCAGCTTCGCCAGGCTGGCCACCGAGCGCTCGCCGATCAGCGGGCGCGGATAATGGTCGTCGGTCCCCTCGCCCGCCGCCCCGTGGCACGAGGCGGCACATCTGTCGGTAGATCTGCTCGCCCGTCCGGGCCTTGGTCTTGGCCTGGTCCGTCTCGTTGTCCGGGCCCGCCCCGATCAGCAAGGGGACCATCGCCAGGGCCAGCCAGCCCGGCGAGCGACCGGGGTGGCGAGTCGATCGGGGCGGCACCGATCAGCGCGACCGATCATGGGCGAGCGGAGTCCTCTGCATGGGCGGGTCAACCAACCATCAACGAGGGCGGGAGCGCCTCGCTCGGTCCCCGCCTCGGGGTCGAGATGCGGGAGCGTCCTCTCATTATCAGCGATAATCGGGCGGGAGTCGTCCGCCTTCGGCCGGGAGCGCGGTTGCCCGGGCTCCGGCGGAGACGGCGTGGGGAGGACCGCTTGTCCAACATTCTTTGTACCCGATCTCAGCCACACTGCAAGTCCCGGTCCAATCGCGCGAGGCGATCCGGGGCGCAGGGTCATGCCGAGATCGCATCCCTGTGCACGACCTGCACGCGACGGCTCGAACCCTGCCATGGACGACTCGACCCGGCCTTCTCGGGTGGCAGAAGTGCTCGTCCATGACGATGCGGTCGGGCATGTCGCCGGCGTAGACCCAGATCATGGCCATGGGCTCGAGGGTGAGGTTGATGAAGTAGTGGCAACGGCCCGGGGGACCATGGCGGTGGCGAATCCGCCAGCTCGTGCCGACGGCCCTCGACGACGCAGGTGGCGGTCCCCTGGACGATGGTGATCGACTCGTCGAACTCGTGGCGATGGCAGGGCAGCCGTGCGCCGGGCTCGAAGAGGCCGTAGCCGCCGCAGATGCCGCGGGTGCCGAGCTCGGCGTTGTAGAGGTCCTGGAACATCGCATGCGGGGCGCAGCTCGGTGACCGGCGCGTCGGCCGCGCGGACGACGCGCTCGGACCCCGTCGCGGCCCGTGGACGTGGGCGGCTGCTCGACCGGAGCGAACCGGCCGTTGATCCAGTTCTGCTCGGGCGGCCAGGCGCCAGCGCGACGTGGAACACGGCGGGCCGGTCGGCGGAGAGGTTCACCACGCGCTGCGGCCGGCCCGGCAGGACGGCGACGGCGTCGAGCGGCCCGAGGCGGTACCGACGATCCTCGACGTTGACGGCCGCATCGCCCTCGAGCAGGACCATCGCCTCGGACATCGGCCGCGCGTGGTACGGATCGACGGGCCGGGCGCCAGGCTCAGGAGGCCCGTGAACAGCCCCGCGCCGGTGATGTGCGCCGGCCATCGGCCGCAGCTCGACCCCCGGGACCGCGCGACCGAACGCAACGCCTCGGGCCGCTCGATGGCCTCGCCACGGTCGGCGGCCCGGCTTGATGATGTGGACATGATCGTGATCGGCTCCACCATCCACCTTCGATCTGAGGCGGCCGACGCCACGCACCTCGGGCCGGCATCGGGTGCCGTGATCAGGCCCGGGCGAGTCGACCGCCTCCGCCGGCCTTGATCAACGCGCCGCGGCGCGGCCCCCGCCTACATGAGCTCGTCGCGCACCTACCGCTCCGAGACCTTCCCATCCGTGCGATGTGCACTAAATCTCAGGCGCGATCGATCGCGTGGGTCGAGGCGCGGCACACGACGAGGAGTTCCCGGGGGAGGCGGCGGCGATGGGGCACGAACGACCGGTTGACGACTATCGATGGCTGTGGACGGCGCGGCCGCGGCGGCTGAACCTCGGCGACCTGATGTTCGGCGTTGCCTTGGCCGCGCTCGGCTGCCTCATCCTGACCCTGGTCTTCCGTTCCGAACTGGGCGACGGCCCGCGCGGCCTTCGGCCTCGTCGCCCTGCTCCTCTTCGCGATGCAGGCCGCGCAGTGGAGGCTCGGCGGCATCCCCTTGCGCGACCCGCACTCGACGGGCAGCGTCCTCCTGGGCGTCGCCTCCTATGTCCTCGCGATGCTCATGTTCGCCTGCCTCCTCGCGCTCTGGCCGCGCTGTTCCCCGACGGCGCGGCCCTCGTGGTCATCACGCTGGTCGTCGCGGCCATCTACCTCAGCACGTGGGACTGAGCCTGGCGCGAGGCATCAAGGCCGCACCGCGTCGTCAAGAAGGGGCAGGAAATCCCGCCTTTTCCCCGCATAAAGCGGCAAGCGGGTCCGGCGGCCTCGCGCCGACCGGAACCTCGAATACCGAGATGGGAATCGCTGTATGTACCGATCGAATGGTTCCTCATGGCGCCTCACGAACCGAATAAGCCGCAAATCTTTCCCAGAAAATCGGAAATTCGTGGAAATTCGACCTTTTATGTCTTGCGAGATCTGATAGATTTACGATTGCTTTGCCCCGTCTGTGCCACCATGTCGATCAAAACGTTCCTTGCGTCTAAAGCACCGCTCACTTCACGCAAGAATGCAATACGTGCACCATGCGTGCCGTCGTCAGTCTTCGCTCGTATCTGTCCCCCGAAGTCGGTGGCAAATCCCAGTCATCTCTACTCCCGAAGCGTCAACGCCCGCAAATGCTCGTGCAAGCTGGATGAGCGCATCTGCATGATCGCTATTCATATGCCTGACGATCTCGTGTGCCGAATCAGCGAGCGGATCGGGCTGCGCGTTGTAATATTCGGACTTTGAGACCCGTAGAATAGTAACTCTAATCAATACTAGCATTGTGTCTATTATGCCTGCTTCCGCATCAACCTTTCAATAATAATAATAATAATTGCCTTGTCCATATAATTCTGCGGAAGGTCTTGAGTAGGCAGCGACCCGACATTTTAATCAAGTAGCAACGCGTTCCCTAACTTTTGAGCATGTCATCAATGGACTTCATCAGAGGAGGAGGCGATGGTGATATATATAGAGTAGGACCTAGAGCGGCGACTTGCCGTTCGCAGCGCCGACGAGATCGCCGCCAGTCGCCAAGCAGCAGCTCGACGCGTTCTTTGCCGATCTGGAGCGCGAGCTCGATAAAGTCGAATTCTTCCGCCCAGAGGAAAAACGCGGCACCATGGGCGTCAACTTGCGCAATATTTTCCAACGCATGGCGCCCTCACAACAGGACATCCGCACTTTGCACGGCGTCGTCACGGCGCTGGCGCAGGGGCGCAAGGGGCCGGCGCGGGGCGGCGTGCTTGACGGCGCAGGCGCCGCGCGTCTGCGTGAATTGCTGGCGGAGCATGGCGCGGCGCGCGCGCCCTCCGAGCGCACGCCGTTGCGCGGTCTGCCGCGGCTGCTCCGCAGGAACCCAACCGGCGCCGAGCGCGCGCTCTGGCAGGCGCTGGTCAACGACCGGCGCTTCGCCGGCCGCGGTTTCAAGCGGCAGGTGCCGATCGGCCCGCACATCGCCGATTTCGTCTCGTTCCCGCTCAAATGCGTGATCGAACTGTCGCCGCCGGACGAGAACGACGCGGCCGCGACCACGCGCAACGAGAAGCACGCCTGGCTGGCGGCGCATGACTACCGGGTTGTCGAGGTCAATGCGGCGGACGTCGAAAAGGACGTGGCGGCGGTGCTGGATCGCCTCGCGACGTCAGCCCTTTAGCACTTTCATCTGCGTGGCGAGCCCATCGCGGAAGAAGCCGAGATCGCTGCCGACCGCGAGATAACCGAAACCGCGCTTCGACATTTTCACCGCGCGCTCGGCATTGGCGCAGTAAAGCCCCGCCACCTTGCCGGCCTTTTTCGCCGCCGCCACGATCGTATCGAGCGCGGCCTCGACCTCCTTCGACACCGGATCGAGCACGGCGCCATTGCTCATCGTGATCGACAGATCCGACGGGCCGACGAACAGCACGTCGATGCCTTGGATCGCGGCAATCGCCTCGACATTGGCCAGCGCGGTCCGAGTTTCGATCATGGCGATGGTGACCGTCATGTCGTTGGCGTCGCGCAGATAGGATTTCGGGTCGGCGAAGCCGCCCAGCATCATGGCGCGGTTGGGGCCCCAGCTGCGTTCGCCCATGGGAGGAAACTTGGCGACGGCGACGAACTTGCGCGCGTCCTCGACGGTGTTGATCATCGGCGCGACGATGCCTTCGGCGCCCATGTCGAGCGCGCGGCTGACAAGCGCGAAATCGTTATAGGGAATGCGCACGATCGGCGCCGCGCCGATGGCGTGAATGGCGCCGATGCCGGTGACGCCTGCGGCGAAATCCCACATGCCGTGTTGCATGTCGATCGCCACTGCGGAAAAACCGTCGCGCGCCATCACCTCAAGCAGGATCGGGGCGGGCAACGCGCTCCAGCCGCTGTAGACTGTTTCGCCCGCACGCAGCCGGCGGGCCAGCGTAAAGGCCGCCACCTCAGCCGCTCGCTTTGATCTGGGCGATCGCCTGCGCCATCAGCTCGTCCATCTGCGCACGCACGGCCTTTTCGGTGACGCCCTTGTCGGCCAGATCCTTGGCAACTTTATGCAATACGTCATGATCGCCGACCTGCTCGAAATCGGCCATCATGACCTCCCTGGCGTAAGACTCGGCCTGCGGGCCGGAAAGCCCCATCTTTTCAGCGGCCCATAGGCCGAGCAGCTTGTTGCGGCGGGCGCCGGCCTTGAATTTAAGCTCCTCGTCATGCGCGAATTTTTTCTCGAAGCCTTCTTCGCGCTTGTCGAATGTCGTGGTCATGCCGCCCTCGTTGTTACGCACTTGAAGCTGCCGCCTTGCATAACGCTGCGCCAGCGTCAAGGCAACATGCGGCAGTGTTGATGACGTGATTCCCGCAAGTGGAAAACGCGCGCCGGCCTCGATTGTGCTGCCCAGGATGATCGGCTAGGTTGACCTCGTGCCCGGATCGTTTTAGCGCATTTGCAGAAGTCCGGTCCCGCCGCCGCGGATCTTTAAGTCGACGCCAACAGGAGCCACGGCATCCATGGATTTTAAAAACCCACGGTACACCCCGATGAGTTGCCGCCGCCGCATTTACGAAGGCAAGGCGAAGATCCTCTATGAGGGCCCCGAGCCTGGAACGCTGATTTAACACTTCAAGGACGACGCGACCGCCTTCAACGCCAAGAAACACGAGGTTATCGAGGGCAAAGGCGTTCTCAACAACCGCATCTCCGAATATATCTTCCAGCACCTCAACGATATCGGGGTTCCGACACACTTCATCCGCCGGCTCAACATGCGCGAGCAGCTGATCCGCGAGGTGGAAATCATCCCGCTCGAAGTGGTGGTGCGCAATGTCGCCGCAGGCTCCTTGGCGACCCGGCTCGGCATCGACGAGGGTACCCAGTTGCCGCGCTCGATCATCGAGTTTTATTACAAGAACGACCCGCTCAACGATCCGATGGTGTCGGAAGAGCACATCACCGCCTTCGGCTGGGCGTCCCCGCAGGAAATCGACGACATCATGGCGCTTGCCATCCGCGTCAACGACTTCCTCTCCGGCGTGTTCCTCGGCGTCGGCATCCGTCTGGTCGATTTCAAGATGGAAACCGGCAGGCTGTGGGAGAACGATGTGATGCGCATCGTGGTGGCCGACGAGATTTCGCCCGATAGCTGCCGGCTTTGGGACATCAAGACCAGCAACAAGCTCGACAAGGACCGCTTTCGCCGCGATCTCGGCGGGCTGCTGGAGGCCTATACCGAGGTCGCCAAGCGGCTTGGCATCATGAACGAGGGCGAACCGCCACGCGGCGCCGGCCCGGTGCTGGTGAAGGGCTGAATATTCGCCAATTTCGACGATTTTGGCCGTGAATTACCCGACGCCCGGCCTTGTGCCGGGCTTCGGCGTCTCTAGGTTACGAATCATGAAAGCCCGCGTTACCGTCACCCTGAAAACCGGCATTCTCGACCCGCAAGGCAAGGCCATCGAAGGCGCGCTGCGCTCGCTCGGGGTGACCGGCGTCGCCAGCGTGCGCCAAGGCAAAGTGTTCGACATCGAAATCGAGGGTTCCGACCCGGCCAAGGCCGAGGTGCTGCTCAAGCAGGCCGCCGACAAGCTCTTGGCCAATACCGTGATCGAGAATTACAAGGTCGAGGTGGTTGGATGAAAGCCGCCGTCGTCGTCTTTCCGGGAATCAATCGGGAACGCGATATGGCGCGCACGCTGGCGCTGATCTCGGGCCGCGAGCCGGCGATGGTCTGGCATGCCGAAGCCGCGCTGCCGGCCGGCACCGATCTGGTGGTGATCCCCGGCGGTTTCTCCTACGGCGACTATCTGCGCTGCGGCGCGATCGCGGCGCGCTCACCCATCATGGACGCGGTGCGCGGCCATGCCGAAAAAGGCGGGCTGGTGCTGGCGGTATGCAACGGCTTCCAGATCGCCTGCGAGGCCGGGCTGCTGCCGGGCGTTCTGATGCGCAACGCGCAACTCAAATTCATCTGCCGCGACATTTTCCTCAAAGTCGAGCGCTCCGACACGCCGTTCACGCGCGGCTACAATGCCGGGCAGGTGATCCGCGTGCCGACCGCCCATGGCGAAGGCAATTACACCGCCGATGCCGAGACCATCGCGCGGCTGGAAGGCGAGGGGCGGGTGATTTTCCGCTACGTCGCGCCGGACGGCGCGCGCGATCCCGCCTTCAACGTCAACGGTTCGACCAACGCCATCGCCGGCATTCTCAACGAGCGCGGCAACGTGCTCGGCATGATGCCGCATCCGGAAAATCACGTCGAGCCGGCCATCGGCGTCACCGACGGGCGCGGGCTGTTCGCGGGGCTGGCCGAGGCGTTAAGGCGCGCGGCGTAGCTTGAAATGGAGGGGGCAATGACGGATACCATCGTGATCGAGCGGGCGCCGGTATGGAAACGTGTCTTGGCGTCGATCCTGGATTTTTTCACGGTGTTTTTCGTCGTTGGCTGGATCATCGGCCATTTCACGGGCAACACGACCGACAACGGCTTCAAACTCGACGGCACCCCGGCGATTTTACTGTTCGTGGTACTGATCGCGCATTTTTTCATCGGGCGCCGCTATGCCGGCGGCACGCTTTGGGACCGGATCTTGCGCATCGGCCGGCCGCAACCGAAGTGAGGGCGTGATTCGCAACGAACCCAAGATCACTCCCGAACTTGTCGCCGAACACGGCCTCAAGCCGGACGAGTACCAGCGCATCCTCGATCTCATCGGCCGCGCGCCCAGCCTGACCGAACTCGGCATCTTCTCGGCGATGTGGAACGAGCATTGCTCATACAAATCCTCCAAGGTCCATCTGCGCACGCTGCCGACCAAGGGTCCGCATGTGATCCAGGGGCCGGGCGAGAATGCCGGCGTCATCGACATCGGCGATGGCTTGGCGTGCGTGTTCAAGATGGAAAGCCATAACCACCCGAGCTACATCGAGCCCTATCAGGGCGCGGCCACCGGCGTCGGCGGCATCCTGCGCGACGTGTTCACCATGGGCGCGCGGCCGATCGCGTGCCTCAACGCGCTCTCGTTCGGCGATCCCAAGCATCCAAAAACGCGGCATCTGGTGTCCGGCGTGGTCGCCGGCATCGGCGGTTACGGCAATTCCTTCGGCGTGCCGACCGTTGGCGGCTCGGTGCGATTCCATTCGCGTTATGACGGCAACAATCTCGTCAACGCCATGGCGGTCGGCATCGCCGAGAAGGACAAGATTTTCTACGCGGCCGCTTCCGGCGTCGGCATGCCGATCGTCTATCTCGGTTCCAAGACCGGTCGCGACGGCATCCACGGCGCCTCGATGGCCTCGGCCGAATTCGGCGAGGACGCCGACGCCAAACGCCCGACCGTTCAAGTTGGCGATCCGTTTTCGGAAAAGCTGCTGCTCGAAGCCTGCCTCGAGATCATGCACCAAGGCTGTGTCATCGCCATCCAGGACATGGGCGCCGCAGGGTTGACCTGTTCGGCGGTGGAAATGGGCGCTAAGGGCGATCTCGGCGTCACCCTCGACCTTGACCGGGTGCCGTGCCGCGAAGAAGGCATGAGCGCCTACGAGATGATGCTGTCGGAGAGCCAGGAGCGAATGCTCATGGTGCTCAAGCCGGAAAAAGAAAAGGAGGCGGAAGCGATCTTCCGCAAATGGGGGCTGGATTTCGCCATCGTCGGCGAGACCACGCCGGACAAACGCTTCATCGTGCGCCACCGCGGCGACGAGATGGTCAATCTGCCGATCAAGGAACTCGGCGACCAGGCACCCGAGTACAAGCGGCCTTTCGTCAGCGCGGCCAAGCCTGCCGTCCTCGACGCCGACGACGTCAAGCCCCCGATGGGTGTTCCGGACGCGCTGGAAAAGCTGATCGCCGCGCCGGATCTGTGCTCCAAGCGCTGGGTCTGGGAGCAATACGACCACATCATTCAGGGCAACACCGTGCAGCGGCCCGGCGGTGACGCTGCGGTGCTGCGGATCGAGAACGGGCCGAAGGGCCTCGCGCTCACCACCGACGTGACGCCGCGCTATTGCGAGGCCGATCCGTTCGAGGGCGGCAAGCAGGCGGTGGCGGAATGCTGGCGCAATTTGACGGCGGTCGGCGCGCGGCCGCTCGCCGTCACCGACAATCTCAATTTCGGCAACCCGGAACGCCCGGAAATCATGGGCCAGTTCGTCGGCTGTATCCGCGGCATCGCCGAAGCCTGCAAGGCGCTGGCGTTCCCGGTCGTGTCGGGCAATGTGTCGCTCTACAACGAGACCAATGGCAAGGCGATCCTGCCGACGCCGTCGATCGGCGGCGTCGGGCTGCTCGACGACTTTACGAAGTCGGCCACGTTCGCCTTCAAGCGCGAAGGTGAGACGGTTCTGTTGGTCGGTGAAACCACCGGCTGGCTAGGCCAATCGATCTATCTGCGCGAGTTGTGCGACCGCGAGGAGGGCGCCCCGCCGCCGGTCGATCTGATCGAGGAGCGCGAGAACGGCGATTTCGTGCGCGCATTAATCCTCGATGGCACGGCGAGCGCGGCGCATGATCTTTCCGACGGCGGGCTGGCGGTGGCGCTCGCCGAGATGGCGATGGCGTCCGGCATCGGCGCGAGCTTGGACGAGGCGCCCGACGACATCCCGGCGCATGCGTTTTGGTTCGGCGAGGACCAGGCGCGCTATCTGGTGACGGTGCCGGCGGACAAGGCGCCGGCGGTCCTTAAACGGGCCCAGGCGGCCAGCGTGCCGGTGTGGTCAATTGGGACAACTGGCGGCGACGCATTGACGCTTCCCGCCGAGCGCCCCATCCTTGTCACGAAGTTGCGCGAGCGTTTCGAAGGCTGGCTGCCGGCCTACATGGCGGGCGAGCTGTAGGTTTTCGGAAGGAGCGGTCCACCATGGCGATGGACGCCGGCGAAATTGAGCGGCTGATCAAGGCGGGCATCCCGGATGCCTCGGTGACGATCCGCGATCTGGCCGGCGACGGCGATCATTACGCCGCGACGGTGATCTCCGCCTCGTTCAAGGGCAAGTCGCGGGTGCAGCAGCACCAGTTGGTCTACAACGCGCTCAAGGGCCAGATGGGCGGCGTGTTGCACGCGCTGGCGCTGCAAACCGGCACGCCCGACGCCTGATGGCAAATAAAGCCGTCCGGATTTTATCACCTCAAGGCGCGATCAAGCCGACCGGCACCTGGAGCCTGGGCGCGCGCGCCGGCGATTTTATTTTCATCGCCGGCATGCGCGGTATTGATCCGGTATCCAACACCTTGGTCGCCGGCCCCGAACAGCGCATCAGAAGGGCGTTTGAGAACATGCGGGTCATTGCGAATTCCGAGGGCGTCGGCCTCAAGGATTGCGTTCGTCTGACCGTGTTCGTCACCGATATGGCGATGCTTCGCCCTTTGGTGAACACGATTCAGGAGGAGTTATGGTCCGGCAGACCTTATCCGCCTCGCACCATCGTTGAGGTCGCCAAACTCAATCAGGACGACATTTTCGAGGTGGAAGGCACGTTTTACGCCCCGAAAACAGGGTGATTTGCGCAACGGCCTGCGCTACATATATCGGGACCGAGGCGGTTCGCCGCTCAAAAGGACTGGAATCTCATGGGCATCGAGCAATTCATCGACAACGAAGTGAAGGCAAACGACGTGGTGCTGTTCATGAAAGGCACCCCGCAGTTCCCGCAGTGCGGATTTTCCGGCCAGGTGGTGCAAATCCTCGACCACCTCGGCGTGAGCTATAAAGGCCTCAACGTGCTGGATTCCGCCGACTTGCGCGACGGCATCAAGGCCTATTCCAACTGGCCGACCATCCCGCAGCTCTATGTGAAGGGCGAGTTCGTCGGCGGCTGCGATATCGTGCGCGAGATGTTCCAAGCCGGGGAATTGCAGCAGACGCTCAAGGATAAAGGCGTCGCCACGCGCAACCACGCGCCGGCCTGAACTGCCGCTGACAGATTAAATCGTGCATCGCCGCGGCGAAACCCGTTTGACGCTATTTGCGACTCGAGGTCGACCAACTCGACTTGCGCAGCACCAGATAAAGGATGGCCAGAACGATCACGACGCCAAGCAGGCCGCCGCTGGCGCCAGTGGCGAATTTGGTCACGTTGTCGGCTACAGAATTGACGTAGCTGCCCGCTGCCGTTCCAAGCAAGAGATGGATCAGCAGCAGCCCCAGCACCGCCAAAAACGCCAACTCAACGAATTCCCACAAAACCTGCTTAACTGTGGCCATGAATTTCCACATCGAAGAACCTCATGGTGACGCGTGCAGCATGATGCGGTGGGGAGCCTTGGCTCCCCACCCTGTTGCCTTAGCAAAGCCTACCCTTACGCGGGCGTCAGGCCATTTTCCGGTTCGAGAACAGCCATAGGATGATGCCAAGGGCGATCAGGCCGACGAGCCCGTTTGATCCCAGATCCTTGACAAAAGCCATGAGGTTGGCGGACACGCCGCCGAAGAAGGGGAGGTTCGAACCAACGAGAATTGCGAGCACAATCGCCAATGCCAACAGCATCAGTGCGAGTTCCGTCAAAGCCCCAACCCATTCCTTGATGGTATCGATCCCTTTCATTGCGAAATCTCCCTAGGCATGTCCTCTGATTCGAGGACGCACCTAGCTAACGCAATTTTGCCACTAAATGTAGAAAATTGTGGCACGGGTGCCACAAAATATGCTGTGCAGTACGCCTGGCGAGGCGTGGATAACTTTTTAAAATCGGCGTAGTTGGCACGCTTTTAGCTCGACTGAGTCGCCGCCGACATCGCTCAAGCGGTGCCGGGTTTTTTTGGAGGAATTCGAAAGGCCGGTCGATCAGCGCGAATAATATTCCACCACCAGATGCGGCTCCATCTGCACCGGGTAGGGCACATCGGTGAAGATGGGGATGCGTGACATCTTGGCGGTCAGCTTGGCGCCATCGACCTCGATGTAATCCGGCACGTCGCGCTCGGACAAAGCCTGCGCTTCCAGCACCAGATTCATCTGCCGCGACTTTTCCTTGACCTCGACCACGTCGCCGACCTTGACGCGGTAGCTCGGGATATTGACCCGCTTGCCGTTCACCTTGATGTGGCCGTGGTTGACGAACTGGCGGGCGGCAAAGACGGTGGGCACGAATTTGGCGCGATAGACGACGGCGTCCAGCCGCCGCTCCAAGAGACCGATCATGTGCGCGCCGCTGTCGCCCTTCATGCGGATCGCCTCGTCATAGATGCCGCGGAATTGCCGCTCTGAAATGTTACCGTAATAGCCGCGCAGCTTCTGCTTGGCCTTGAGCTGTACGCCGTAGTCGGAGAGCTTGCTCTTGCGGCGCTGGCCGTGCTGGCCGGGGCCGTATTCGCGCCGGTTCACCGGGCTCTTGGGGCGGCCCCAGATGTTCTGGCCCATCCGGCGGTCGAGCTTGTATTTGGATTCCATGCGCTTGGTCATCGCGTCCTCGGTTGTTTGTTGTCGATCATCATGAGGATCGCTCCCTCCTTGCGTCCCGGATTTCTCCGGAACCGACAGGCAGAACCTCTGAAAGCGCAAGGTCTTGCCACGGGTTGCGAACGCCTTAGTGGGCCCTAAAGCCCTCAAGGTGCGCGGGTTTTAGGGGGTAGGGGCGCGGGTGTCAAACCGCCCCGCCGATGCTATCGAAGCCCTATGAACGAGCTGTTTTCGCAGGCTTCGATCGCCGCCTTTCTCCAGGTCATCATGATCGACCTGGTGCTGGCCGGCGACAATGCGGTGGTCATCGGAATGGCCGCCGCGGGCCTGACGCCGGAGCGGCGCCCGCGCGTCATCCTGGTCGGCGTCCTGGCGGCGACGGCCCTGCGCATCGTGTTCGCGCTGTTCGCCGTGCAACTGCTCGGCATCGTCGGCCTGTTGCTCGCCGGCGGTATCCTGTTGCTATGGGTCGCCTGGAAAATGTGGCGCGAGTTGCGCGGCCAGCGCCATGCCGAGACCGCCGACATAACTGTGGCGCCGAAAACCTTCGCCCAGGCCGCCTGGCAGATCGTGGTGGCGGATGTCTCCATGTCGCTCGACAATGTGCTGGCGGTGGCGGGCGCCGCGCGCGACCACCTCGAAGCCCTGGTATTCGGGCTGACGCTGTCGATCGTGCTGATGGGATTTGCCGCCGGCCTGATCGCGCGGCTGCTCAATAAGCAGCGCTGGATCGCCTATGTCGGCTTGGCAATCGTGCTTTACGTCGCCTGCGACATGATCTGGCGCGGCGGGCACGAAGTGTGGCCACATCTCGCCGGCTAGGGCGTGGCCTCATAAAACGGCCAGCCAAATCCAGCCTTAACCGGCCGTCCCAAACTGACGCAATAAGCTGAGCTTCATTCATAAGCCAGCGGTATCCGGGACGGGAACGCCTCACGCGCGTCTGCGGAGCATCTGGAGGTTAAATCATTGCTTTCTGAAAGCCTTGATTGGCTGTGGCGTGCATCCTGCCGCCAGTGTCCTCGCTCGGGCGAGGGCCAAAACAAAGGAGCACGACAATGCCATTGATAGAGGTCCATTTGATCGAGAAGGTCTTCAACCCTGAGCAAAAGCGGCAGATCATCCAAAAACTGACCGATGCCATGGTTTCGATCGAAGGCGAAAACATGCGCGGCGTGACTTGGGTGAAGATTTCGGAAGTAGCGAGCGGCGAGTGGGGCATTGGTGGCCAGCCGCTGACGACCGAAGCCGTCAAGGAACTCGCGGCGGGCCGACACGCTGCGTGATGTGTCTTCGTCGAAGCTGCATTGCCTGCGGGCTTACCCCCGCCGGCAATGCTGGCTTCGCCGCCGGCCTCGCCAATAGTTCGAGCCATCGTGATGGCACACAGCGGACGTGCGCGAGCGTCCGGTGGGAGCGGTCACACGCGGGAAGATCGCACGCGCGACGCCCTAGAAGCCATATCCCGTCAGCGCGGTGGCGAGTGCCGGGGAGGGCGCGCGGCCGGAGGTGAACACGATGCGCGGCGGCGCAGGTGGCGCGCCGGGCGAGCGGGCGCGCAGCAAATCGGCGACCCGGCGGGCGATGGCCGGGGCGGGATCGAGCCATTCGACCGGCCAGGGCGCGTTCACCTTGAAGCGCTCGGTCAACAGCGGGTAATGGGTGCAGGCCAGCACCACCGTGTCGGTGCGCTTACTGCCGCTGTCGACGAAACAGCCGGCGATTTCCGCTTTGATCGCGTCGTCGTCGACCGGTGTGCCGGCCAACTCGGCCTCGGCAAAAGCCGCAAGGTGCGACGAGCCGACCAGATCGACGTCGCAGCCGCCGGCGAATTCGCGAATCAGTGCGCGGGTATACTCGCGCGAGACGGTGGCCTGCGTGCCGAGCACGGCCACGCGTTTTGTTTTGGATTGCGCGCAGGCCGGCTTGATCGCCGGCACGGTGCCGACAAAGGGTATCGCAAAGCGCGTGCGCAAATCTTTGAGCGCCAGCGTGGAGGCGGTATTGCAGGCCACCACGACGAGATCCGGCGCGTGCTCGGCGATGGCCTTGCCGAGGACGTCGATGATGCGCGCGATTAGTTCCGCTTCCAGCTGATTGCCGTAGGGAAAGCCGGCATCGTCCGCCACATAGACGTAGGCCGCATCAGGCCGCGCAACGGCCACCTCGCGGTAGACGGTGAGCCCGCCGACTCCGGAATCGAAAATGAGAATGGTCAGCGCAGGCATGGCGCCGGTTTAGCCGAACACCCGTTTAAAGATCGTATCGACGTGCTTGAGGTGGAAGCCGAGGTCGAAATTGGCCTCCAGCTCCTCCTCGCTCAGCTTGGCGCGCACGTCCTTGTCGGCTTTGAGCAGCACCAGGAATTCGTGCTCGCCGTCCCACACTTTCATGGCGTTGCGTTGCACGAGACGATAGGCCTCCTCGCGCGGCACGCCCTTCTGCGTGAGCGCGATCAGGACGCGCTGCGAGTGGATCAGGCCGCCGAGTTTGTCGAGGTTTTTCTGCATGGCGTCGGGATAGACCAGCAGCTTGTCGATGATCCCGGTGAGCCGGGCCAGCGCGAAGTCGAGTGTTACCGTGGCATCCGGCCCGATCACGCGCTCGACGCTAGAATGCGAGATGTCGCGCTCGTGCCAAAGCGCGACGTTTTCCATGGCGGGCACGGCGTAGCCGCGCACCATGCGGGCGAGGCCGGTCAAGTTCTCCGACAGCACGGGGTTGCGCTTGTGCGGCATGGAGGACGAGCCCTTCTGCTTCTCGGAGAAGAACTCTTCCGCTTCCAGCACTTCGGTGCGCTGCAGATGGCGGATTTCAATCGCCAGCCGTTCGATCGAGGAAGCCACCACGCCCAGTGTCGCGAAATACATAGCATGGCGGTCGCGCGGGATGATCTGGGTCGAGACCGGCTCGACCGCCAAGCCCATGGCTTTGGCGACGTGCGCTTCGACGCGCGGATCGACCTGGGCGAAGGTGCCGACCGCGCCGGAAATAGCGCAGGTCGCTACTTCCTTGCGCGCGGCGATGAGGCGTTCGCGCGCGCGCGCGAACTCGGCATAGGCATAGGCCAATTTCAGCCCAAAGGTGGTCGGCTCGGCATGAATGCCGTGCGAGCGGCCGACGGTCGGCGTCATCTTATGCTCGAGGGCGCGCCGCTTGAGCGCCGCGAGCAGGGCGTCGGTGTCGGCGATCAGGATGTCGGCCGCGCGCGTAAGCTGCACGTTGAAGCAGGTGTCGAGCACGTCCGAGGAGGTCATGCCGGAATGCACGAAGCGCGCCTCCGGGCCGACGATCTCCGACAGGTGCGTCAGGAAGGCGATGACGTCGTGCTTGACCTCGGCCTCGATTGTCTCGATGCGCGCGACGTCGAATTTGGCGACCTTGCCCTTGTCCCAGATTTTCTTCGCCGCATCTTTCGGAATGATGCCGAGCTCGGCCATGGCGTCGGCGGCATGCGCCTCGATCTCGAACCAGATGCGGAACCGCGTCTCCGGCGACCAGATCGCGACCATGTCGGGGCGGGAATAGCGCGGGATCACGCCGCTTCCCCGCGCGCCAGCGCCGCCGCATTGCGGATCGCCGCGATGTTGGCCTTGTAGTTGCCGCCCTTGAACACGGCGGAGCCGGCGACCAGCACATTGGCGCCGGCCTGCACGACCTTGGCGGCATTCTCGGCCGTCACGCCGCCGTCGACCTCGATGTCGATCGGCCGCGCGCCGACCAGCGTGCGGACCTCTTTAAGTTTATCGAGTGCCGCCGGGATGAACGATTGCCCGCCGAAGCCGGGATTGACCGACATGATCAGAATGAGATCGACCAGGTCGACGACGTGCTCGATGCTCGACACCGGCGTCGCCGGGTTCATGGTCACGCCGGCCCTCTTGCCGAGCGCGCGGATCGCCTGCAACGAGCGGTGCACATGCGGCCCCGCCTCGACATGCACGGTGATGCTGTCGGAGCCGGCCTTGGCGAAAGCTTCCAGATAAGGATCGCAAGGGCTGATCATCAGATGGACATCGAGCATCTTCTTGGTGATCGGGCGGATCGCCTGCACCACAGCGGGACCGATGCTGATGTTGGGGACAAAGTGCCCGTCCATCACGTCGACGTGGATCCAGTCGGCGCCCGCGGCCTCGATGGCGCGGATTTCATCGCCCAGCTTGGCGAAATCGGCCGAAAGAATCGACGGCGCGATAGTGAGCGGGCGCATGACGGCCTCCAAACGCCGTTCGCGTAACACGCTGAGCGCAAACGGGCAACGCGGACCTGGCGCGGAAAATACCCGGCACGCCGCGGTCGTTAACCGGCAAAAATTGCCGGACGGGCCATGGGCGGCACGCACCCAAGGCGGTCGCGAAGTCAATAAAATTGCGGGTTTTTGTCGTCCACCGCGGCTGGCGCGGGTTTTGCGTCTGTCGGAGTGGGCGCGACGGCCGCCGGGATGGCCGGTGGTGCGATGGAGTGTTGAGTCATGTCGCTATCAGTCGGCGCATCGTCGAATGCGCTGTCGTATTTGCAGTCGCTGCTGGCGCAAGGCACCGCTGGCATCGGCGATGCCGCCAGCACCGGTGGTCCCCTAACCGCGCTGTTTCAATCCTTGTCGGGATCAAGCCCGGCTCCCCAGTCTCCCACCGCGGCTGCGGGAAATACCTCGCCGGGCTCCTCGTTTGGCGCCGATACAATGGCCGCGCTGCTGTCGCTGCAAGGTCAGCCGCCAGCCGGCACGACGGCGCAGTCGCTGTTCTCAAAAATCGACGCCAACGGCGACGGCCAGATCAGCAAGTCGGAATTCGAGAATGCCCTTGGTAGCGCCGGCGTCGGCACGTCGACCGCCGACACGGTGTTCGACCAACTCGACACCAATGGCGACGGCTCAATCAGCGAAAGCGAACTAACGAGCGCAAAGCCCGCTCACGGCCACCACCATCACCACATGCACGGCGGCGGTGCGGCACAAGGCAGCGGCGGACAAAACGCAAGCAGCGCGTCATCATCGTCGTCCAGCGCGGATGGAACGACCACGCAGACCACGACCAACCCGGATGGTTCGACCACCACGACCGTCACTTATGCCGACGGCAGCGCAGTCATGACGACGACGCCGGCCGTTGCGCAGAATAGCGGTAGGACCTCGGGCACCACGAACGGGCAAAGCAACTCCCGTCTGGCCCAGCAGTTGATGCAACTGCAGGCCCAACTGGTGAGCGTGGCAAGTTCGACGTTGTCGTCTTTCGTCTGATAGTGTTGAAAAAGTCTCCGTAAATTGGCTGTGAAATTAGATATTGAAATAATCGAATCCGCGTGAATGGATTTTTGAATCAAGATTGCGTCTTGGTGCATGATTTTGAATCAATCTTTCCCGGGGTCCTCTTCAAAATCGTTTTTCAACAGTATCGTCTAATTCTGTTCGCCCCGCTGGAGCCGCTGCGCGAGCGGCTTGAGCAGGTGCGGCAATAGATAAATCGGAAACTGCGCCAACCCGAAATAGAGCCAGGCCAAGTCCGGCACCGCAAATCCGGTCGCCGCCATCATCAGGCCGATATTGCGGTTTCCCGCGATGATGCCGATCGCCAGCGCGCGGGCGCGGCCGGCGCGCAGGAAAATGAGCGCGGTGAGCGCGATCATCCCGAGCGCCAGCGCGAAAGCGAGGCCCGTGAGCTCGATGACGAGCAGCGGATCGGCGCGGAAGTGGCCGGCGACGCCGTCCATGGCGGCGACCGCGAACAGAAACATCGCCAGCACGCTCAAGCCGTCGATACGTTCACGCTGCGCCTCGATGAAGGTCTTGCCGCCGAGCTTGCGTACCGCCAAGGCCGCCGCCGCCGAGCCGGCGATGATCAGGAAGAGCTTAAGGCCGAGGTCGTAAGGCGAAATGACGACGCTGCCGAGGAAAACATTGTTGAAGAAGCTCGCGGAAAACGGCGTGAGCGCAAAACATACCACCAGAGTCGCAAGCGTCAGCGCGACATCGAGCCCCATCAGACCGGCGAGCGCCGGCGAGGAGGTGAGCCCCGGCGCCGCCATTTGCAGGACCAGGATGAAGAAAAGGTCCGGCGTCTGACGATCGAGACCGAACAGGACAAAGAAAGCGCCGAGCAGAGCCGGGCTCAGCAGCATGATCCAGGCGGTCGCGGCCGCGATCAGCGCAGGCTGCGTGAAAAACCGCCGCAATTCGTCCGGGTCGACGCGCAGGAATGCGAGGATCAGCATTGCGACCAAGGCTTCGCCCAGCCAGGGCCGCACCAGCGCGGCGAGGCCCGGCACGGCGAGGCCGACGAACAACGAGGCCGCCACGACCAGCGTACCCTTGCGCCCCACCCATGCGAGCAGGGCCGCTGGCGCCTCAAACCATTTCATTGAGGGGAACTCCGGCTGCCAGTGCAGAGCTGGCAAGCCTTGATAGCGCCTTCAACGTCGATGATCCATATATGAGAAGCAACAGGAGAACGCATGGCACGCACCGACGCCATTGTGCTCGGCGCCGGCATTGTCGGCACCTCGATCGCGCTGCAACTGGCCAAGCGGGGCTTGAGCGTGGCGCTAATCGACCGCGCCGGCGTGGGCGAGCAGACTTCCTATGGCAATTCCGGCGTCATCGAGGGCAGTACCGTCCTGCCGCCGGCCTTCCCCTTGAGCTTTCGTGCGCTGATGCGGGTGGCCCTCAAACGCGCCAGCGAGGCCAACTATCATTTGACGTTCTTGCCGAAGGTGGCGCCCTGGCTGCTGGCTTTCCGCGCCGCTTCGAAACCCGAGCGCATCGCCGAAACCGCGCGGCTCAATCGGCCGCTGTTCGCGCAAGCGCTGGCCGAGCATGAGACGCTGATGGCGGAGGCCGGCGCCACGCGTTACTTGCGCAAGACCGGCTGGCTCAAGCTCTACCGCAGCGAGCGCGCCTTCGCTGCGCTGACGCTTGAATTCGATCTGGCGCGCGAATTCGGCCTGCCGCTCGACGTACTCGATGCGCGGGGCGCGCAGGCGCTGGAGCCCTCGCTCAATCCCGTATTCACCAATGCCGTGTTCTGGCCGAAGGCGGCCAGCCTGAGCGATCCGCTGGCAGTGACGCGCGCTTATGCCGCGCGCTTTCGCGCGCTCGGCGGTGTAACGCTCAATGGCGATGCCCGCTCGCTGCATCGCGCGGGCCGCGGATGGCGGCTGGAGACCAACGAAGGCGGTATCGACGCGCCCGAAGTGGTGGTTGCGTTGGGGCCCTGGGCGCCCGATTTGCTCGAACCGCTCGGCCTCAAGCTGCCGATGGCGGTCAAGCGCGGCTATCACCGGCATTTTCGTGCGCCAGGCAACGCGGCGCTGTCGCGGCCGGTGGTCGATACGGCCAACGGCTATCTGATCACGCCGATGGAGCAGGGCATTCGTCTCACGACCGGCGTTGAATTCGCCGCGCGCGACGCGGCGCCGACGCCGGTGCAGTTCGACCGGCTGATGCCGAAGGCGCGCGAGCTGTTTCCGTTCGCGGGACGCGCGGACGACAAGACATGGCTCGGCACCCGGCCGTGTTTCCCGGACTCCCGGCCGGTGATTGGTCGGGCGCCGAATTTACCCGGCCTGTGGCTCGCCATCGGGCACGCGCATTGGGGTCTCACGCTCGGTCCCGTCACGGGGCGCATGATTGCGGACATGATGGCAGGCGGCGCCCCGTTCTGCGATCCGGTGCCGTACCGGGCGGAGCGGTTTCTCTAGCAGTTGAACTTGTCCTTCCAGCTTGGCAGGCTGCCTGTGAAGGGCAGGGCGGTTGCTTCGTAGACGCCGCGAGCGATGGCGCGCGCCAGCACATTGGCGGCGAGCATGCCGAGCTCGCTGAGCGAGAAAACCGGATCGGGCAGCGGCTTTGCGCCGACGCTGGCCGCGAACACGACATCGCCGTCGAGCGGCGTGTGTACCGGATAGATTGCGCGCGACAGCCCGCTTTGCGCCATCACCGCAAGCCGCTTGCATTGCGCCTTGGAGAGCCTGGCGTCGGTCGCGACGACGGCCAGCGTGGTGTTGGCGCCGGGCGCGCCCTTGCTGCGGAACGCCAGAGCGTCCGCGGCGAAGGACGCCGGCCAGCCGCGCCCGCCGAACTCGCCATCTTGTTCAAAGGGCGCCGCCCAGAAATGCGGTCCATCGCCGACCACGACGCTGCCGGCCGCATTCGCCGCGGCGAGCGCGCCGACCGTCAGGCCGCCGGGCGTCCGCGCGCTGGCCGTGCCGATGCCACCTTTGAGGTTGACGGTGGTCGCGCCCAAACCGGCGCCGACGCTGCCGAGCGCGAAGTCGCCGCCGGCGTTTTTCACCGCCTCGTAACCGAGCTCGCGATAGGGCGGGTAGCGGCCCCAGTCCTTGTTTCCGCCTGACAGCAGATCGAACAAAATCGCGCCCGGCACGATCGGCACGCGCGCCTCGCGGACCTGGAAACCGCGTCCCTGCTCGCGCAAGTAGGCCTGCACGCCCGACGCGGCATCGAGCCCGAAGGCCGAGCCGCCCGACAGCACGATGGCATCGATGCCTTCCACCGTTTGCGCCGGATCGAGCAGCGCGGTCTCGCGCGTGCCGGGCCCGCCGCCGCGCACGTCCACGCTCGCCACAACCGGCGCGTCGAAAACAACGACCGTGGTCCCGGAGCCGAGCTTGGGGTCGTGGGCGTGGCCTACCCGCAAGCCTTGAATATCTGTGATGAGATTGCGCAGCGCCATGTTTGCTCCCGCAGGCAAGTATATCACGTCCGATCACGTAACAGTCAGAAGCGCTGCCGCCGACTTGCCATGGCCATGGTTGCCATTGCATCTAGGGCGCCATGCACACCGATGTCACCATCTTGGCCGCGCTGATCGCCGGCCTGGTCAGTTTTCTCTCCCCTTGCGTCCTGCCGCTGGTGCCGCCCTATCTCGTCTATATGGCGGGCACCTCGCTGGAGCGCCTCGCCGACCGCGAGTCGAAGCCGCGCGTTCGGCGCGAAACTGTGCTGGCGGCCGTGCTGTTCGTGCTCGGCTTCTCGACCGTGTTCGTGGCGTTGGGCGCCAGCGCCAGCGTGATCGGCTCGCTGATCCGGATTTATTCGGGTCCGCTGGCGACCATCGCCGGCATTGTCATCATCGTCATGGGCTTGCACTTCCTCGGCATCACGCCGATCGCGTTCCTGATGCGCGAGAAGCGCGTGGCCGTGGCGAAACCCGTCGGCCTGTGGGGCGCCTATGTGATGGGGCTGGCCTTCGCCTTCGGCTGGACGCCGTGCATCGGGCCGATCCTCGCCGCGATCCTGGCGGTGGCGGCATCGGAGCAGACCGTGACGAAGGGCGCCGGCCTGCTCGCGGTCTATTCGCTCGGTCTCGGCATCCCGTTCATCCTCGCTGCCTTCGCGATCGAGCCGTTCGCGGCGTTCCTCACGCGTTTCAAACACCACATGCACCGCGTCGAGCAGGCCATGGGCGCGCTGCTGGTGCTCACCGGCATCGCGTTTCTCACCGGCAGCATCAACACCATGAGCGTGTGGCTGCTGGAGGCGTTTCCGGCGCTGGGCAAGATCGGCTGACGCGTCCGCCAAAAGAAAAGCCCGCCGATGCGGCGGGCTTCTCGTCGTGAATGCGTGAGGTTTACTTGGCCTTGGTGCAGTCGTTGCCCGGGCACTCGACATAGGTGATCTTGCCGGTGGGATCCTTCTTCCAGATGTAGAGCACGTAGTCGAGCTTGGTGAGGTCGCCCTTCTTGTCGTAGGAAATGTCACCGAGCACGGTCTTGAACTTCATGCCCGAGTGCATCTTCTCGGCCACTTTCTTCGGGTCGAGTGATTTGGCCGCTTCCGCCGCCTGCTTGATGATCTGCACCGCGGCGTAAGAGTAGAGCGTGTAGGCTTCCGGGTCGAAATTCTTCTTCTTGAACTCCGCCACGACGCCTTTGGCCGCCGGATTTTTGCGCGCGTCCGGTCCGTAGGTCATCAGCGTGCCTTCGACGCCCGGGCCGCCGACGGAGGCGAATTCATCCGTCGTGATGCCGTCGGCGCCCATCAGCGGGGTCTTCATGCCTTGGTCGCGCATCTGACGCACGATCAGACCGCCTTCGGTATGCAGGCCGCCCCAATAGACGAGGTCGGCGCCCGACTGCTTGATCTTGGAGATGAGCGCGGAGAAATCCTTGTCGCCGGTATTGATGCCTTCGTAGAGCACTTCCTTGAGGCCGCCTTTGTTGATGCCCTTCTTGGTCTCGTCGGCAAGACCTTTGCCGTAGGTGGTCTTGTCGTGGACGACGGCGATCTTCTTACCCTTGAAGTGCTTCAGGATATAGGCGGAGGCGACGGCGCCCTGCTGGTCGTCGCGGCCGCAGGTGCGGAAGATGTTCCACATGCCGCGTTCGGTGACCTGCGGATTGGTCGAGGCCGGCGTGATCTCCAGGATGCCGTTCTCCTGATAGACCTCGGACGACGGCATGGTGACGCCGGAGTTGAAGGCGCCGACCACGAATTTCACGCCGTCGCCGGCGAATTTGTTGGCAACCGAGACGCCCTGCTTGGGATCGGAGACGTCATCGCCGAACTCAATGGAAATCTTCTGGCCCATGATGCCGCCGGCGGCATTGATGTCGGTGACGGCCTGCTCGGCGCCGTTCTTGAGCTGCGCGCCGAATGCGGCGTTCGGGCCGGTGATCGGCCCCTCGACGCCCAATTTGACTTGCGCGCTGGCGGTCCCCGCCAATCCAATCGCAAACCCCAGCGCAAGGCCGAGTGACGTGATCCGTTTCATCGATGTTCTCCCTGATTGAAGCCAGCTTATTATTGGATTTCGGCCGATGTTACGTCAGGACGCCTTGCGGCGCCAGCGCAGAGTGCCGTCCGGCTCGTAGAGCCAGCGATATTGGGTGACCATTTGCGCGGCACGGGCGGCGCGGAAACCGAGCAGGGCGAAGCCCAGGCAAACCGCGGCATCTACCAAATAATAGTGCAGCGACAAGAACGTGCCGCCGAATAGGGCGAAATGGAAGAAGCGCACGACCGCGCCCAGGATCAACATATAGGCCACAATCTGCCACCAAGGCCGCCACGTGGTTGCGATGGCGCGGCCGGCCAGCGCCGCGGCCCCGCCGCCCAGGATGACCGTGACCAGGATGAAAACGCCGAATGAGCCTTCCTCGTAGAGGAATTCCGGGATCGAGATGTAGACGGCCAGCGGCATCGCTATTCGACCTTTTGCCTGCCGCCCTCGAGATAGGCGGATTTGATTTCCGGGCGCTCCAGCAATTCGCGTCCGCTGCCGCTGAGCGTGATCAGCCCGTTGACCATGACATAGCCGCGGTGGGCGAGCTTGAGCGCGTGAAAGGCGTTTTGCTCGACCAGGAAGACCGTGAGACCGTCTTGCGTGTTGAGCGCTCTGATGGCGTCGAAAATTTGCCGCACGATCAGCGGCGCCAGACCGAGTGAGGGTTCGTCGAGCAGCAGCAGCCGCGGCCGCGCCATCAGCGCGCGCGCGATCGCCAGCATCTGCTGCTCGCCGCCCGATAGCGTGCCGCCGCGCTGGCCGATGCGCTGCTTGAGGCGCGGGAACAAGGTCAGTATGCGATCGAGGTCCTGCTCGAAGGTCGACGGGTCGGCGGTGGTCGCGCCCATCTGCAGATTTTCCAGCACCGTCATGCGCGAAAAAATGCGGCGGCCTTCTGGCGCCTGCGCCAGCTTGAGATGCGCGATCTCGTGGGTCGGCAGGCGCGTGATGTCGCGGCCGGCGAACGTGATCGTGCCTTCGCGTGCGCGCGGATTGCCGCAGACCGTCATCATCAGCGTGGATTTGCCGGCACCGTTGGCGCCGATCAACGTGACGATCTCGCCGTCGTCGATGTCGAGGTCGACGCCTTTGAGCGCCATCACGCGGCCGTAGAAGGTCTTGACGCCGCGCACCGTGAGCAGGATGGTCATAGCCCGACCTCGGCTTCGACTTGCGCTACTTCCTCATCGGCGACGCCGAGATAGGCGGCGATTACCTTGGCGTCATTGCGCACCGCCTCCGGTGCGCCGTCGGCGATCTTGACGCCGTAGTCGAGCACGACGACATGGTCGGAAATCTCCATCACCACCGACATGTCGTGCTCGATCAGCAGAATCGAGATGGCGTGCTCGTCGCGGATGGCGAGCAGCAGCGCGTTGAGCTCGGCGCTTTCGCGCGGATTGAGGCCGGCCGCGGGCTCGTCGAGGCAGAGCAGCAGCGGGTCGGTGCACATGGCGCGCGCGATTTCCAGCCGCCGCTGCGCGCCATAGGGCAGATCGCCCGCGGGATCGTCGGCGCGCGACAGCAATCCGACGCGATCGAGCCAGCCACGCGCCTTGTCGATCGCCGCGCGTTCGGCGACGCCGTAGGAAGGGATGCCGAGAACGCCGAGCAGCGTATATCCGGAGGCCAACATCAGCCGGTTGTGCTGGGCAACCAGCAGGTTTTCGAGCGCCGTCATGCCCGGAAACAGGCGAATGTTCTGGAATGTGCGAGCGACGCGCGCCTGCTGCGTCACCAGATATTCCGGCATGCGCTCGAGTTGATAGAGCGTGCCCTCGGCTCGCGCGAGACGGCGTTTGCCGCTGGCGGTCAGCGTTCCCAACTCGTCCCAGACCGAAGCGTCGCCGTGGCGCAGCCCCAGACGGCCTTCGCTCGGCTTGTAGAATCCCGTGATGCAATTGAACACCGTGGTCTTGCCGGCGCCATTGGGCCCGATCAGCGCGGTAATGTTGCCTTCTCCCGCCTCGAACGACAGGTCGTCGACCGCCACCAGACCGCCGAAGCGCATCGTCAGATGTTCGACGCGGAGCAACGTGGCGCCGGCCGCGTCTTTTTGCTGACGCATGATCTCATCCGAAACCCGTGCTCCACTTTTCGGGATCATGCGCTAGCCGTGACCTTCCCCGATCAAATCGGCGGAGATGCTCTTGCGCTCCTTCAGGAACACCGAAGGCTCGCGTGTCGAGATCAGGCCACGCGGCCGCCAGATCATGATCAGCACCATGGCGAGGCCGAACAGCAGCATGCGGTACTGCGTCGGGTCGAAAGTCGGACCGAAGATCTGCTTGAGGAAATCAAGCTCGCGCATGATCTCGGTGCCGCCGATCATGACAATCGCCGCGATCGCGACGCCAATCTGACTGCCCATGCCGCCCAGCACCACGATCGACAAAATGGTGGCCGATTCGATGAAGGTGAACGATTCCGGCGAGATGAAGCCTTGCCGCGTGGCGAAGAACGAGCCGGCGAAGCCCGCGAACATCGCGCCCATGGCGAAGGCCGTAAGCTTGGTGTTGGTGGTGTTGATGCCGAGCGAGCGGCAGGCGATCTCGTCCTCGCGCAGCGCTTCCCAGGCGCGGCCGACCGGCAGGCGGCGCAGCCGCACGGTGACGAAGGCGGTCAGCAAAGCCAGCGCCAGGATGATGTAATAGAGAAAGATCACCCGGTAGATCGGCGAAAATTCAAGTCCGAACACGGCGGCGAAGCCGTCATCGTTGGCGGTGAACGGGATGCCGAACAGCGTCGGGCGAGGAATGCCGGAGACGCCGGCATAGCCATTGGTAAGGTCGACCCAGTTGACGATCACGATGCGGATGATTTCGCCGAACGCCAGCGTGACGATGGCGAGATAGTCGCCGCGCAGGCGCAGCACCGGAAAACCGAGCAGGATGCCCCAAAACGAGGACAAAATGCCGGCCAGCGGCAGCAGCACCCAGAACGAGAGGCCGAAATTCTTGGCCAGCAGCGCATAGGAATAGGCGCCGACCGCGTAGAAGGCGACATAACCGAGATCGAGAAGGCCGGCGAGCCCCACCACGATGTTGAGGCCCCAGCCGAGCATTATGTAGATCAGGATCTGGATGCCGAAATTGTCGATCCATTTCACCGAGCCGCCCAACCCCTTCATGGCGACGATGAGCATCGGATAGGCGATGACAAAGCCGATCGCGAAAGGGGTGAACCATTTGGTGACGTAGGCGCGCCACGGCGCCGGCGCCGCCGACACGCGCCGGATCGTGCGCTGCTCGAGCCATGGCGCGACCACCAGCGAATAAGCCAGCCGCCCGGCACCGACCACGGCGACGAGGACGAACAGCAACGGCCAGCGCGTGGTGAGGATCAGATCGTTGCGGACATTGGTGATGGTCTGGAAGCCGATCAGCGGCAGGAACAGGCCGAAGGCGAGCAGCAACGTGGAGCCGGCATCGCGCAGCGCGCGGACCATAGCGACGCGCTTGTCTGGCGCGCCATCCATCATGTCAGACCTTTTCGACATCCGGCCGGCCGAACAGACCTTGGGGCAGGAAGATCAACGTGATCGCCAGTACCGAGAACGCAGCGACGTCCTTGTAGTCGATGGAAAAATAGGCCGACCAGAACGTCTCGATCAAACCGATCAGAATGCCGCCGACCACCGCGCCCGGCAGCGAGCCGATACCGCCCAGCACCGCCGCAGTAAAAGCCTTTACGCCCGGCAGGAAGCCATCGGAAAAACTCACCACGCCATAGTACATCAAGTACAGCGTGCCGGCGACGGCGGCGAGCGCGGCGGCGATCACGAAGGTTATCGAGATGGTACGGTCGACGTCGACCCCGACCAGCGCGGCCATCTTCTGGTCCTGTTCGCAGGCGCGCTGCGCCCGGCCGAGCCGGGTCTTTGCCACTAAATACCAGAACGCCACCAGCAGCACGGCGGTGACGCCCCAGATGATGAGCTGCTTGTAGGACAGCGTAACCGGAAAATCGTTCTTGTTGATCAGCACGAATTCGCCTTGCACCATCGGCGGGATCGGCTTGTTGCGCGGGCCTTGGGTGACCTGCACGAAGTTCGACAGGAAGATCGACATGCCGATCGCAGAGATCAGCGGCGCCAGGCGGAACGAGCCGCGCAGCGGCCGGTAGGCGATGCGCTCGATGGTCCAGTTGACCAGCGAGGTAAACAGCATCGCCACGATCAGCACGATGAACAGCGCCAGCGCAATCGAGGAGATGCCGAGCCAAGTGGTCAGGATCAGGAAGGCGATCAAGGCAATGAAGGCCGACACCATGAACACGTCGCCATGGGCGAAGTTCACCATGCCGATGATGCCGAACACCATGGTGTAGCCGATGGCGATCAGGCCGTAGATCGAGCCGAGGGTGATGCCGTTGATGAGCTGCTGGAGGAAGAATTCCATACGCTGCGCTCAAGCCTTTCGCGGCGGCCGCCCGGCTGACGGCCATAGCTTCGAGTTCATAATGACAGGGCATGACCGGAGCGGCAACGCTCGACCCCGGGCCGTGTTATTAAGTCGGATCGCCACAGGTAAGGCGCACGCAAGCAGGCAAAGAAGGTCGCATGTCTCCCGCCCTCGAAATCGCCGTCCGGGTCGGCGGCTCGGCCGTGATTTTCGCCTGCCTGGCGCTATGGGAATGGCTCGCCCCGAGGCGGCGGCTTCTTGCCGGCCGCCGGCCGCGCTGGCCGGGCAATCTTGGGATTCTCGCCATCGACATTGTCGCGGTGCGGCTATTGGCGCCGACCGCCGCGGTCGGGGTGGCGCTGATCGCGGCCGAGCACGGCTGGGGTTTATTTCCGCTGCTTGGCTTGCCGGGATGGGCAGCCATTGTCGCCGGCGTGATTGCGCTCGATCTGGTGATCTACGTTCAACACGTGATTTTCCATCACGTACCCACGTTGTGGCGGCTTCATCGCATGCATCACGCCGACCTCGATATCGACGTCACCACCGGCGTGCGTTTCCATCCGCTGGAAATTCTGTTGTCGCTCGCGATCAAAATGGCGGCGGTGGTGGTGCTCGGCGTACCGGCGCTCGCAGTGTTGATCTTCGAGGTGCTGCTCAACGCCACCTCGATGTTCAACCACAGCAACGTGGCGCTGCCGCCACGACTTGAGCCGATCGCGCGCTGGATCGTGGTCACGCCGCAGATGCACCAAGTGCACCACTCGATCGAGCGCGCCGAAACCGACAGCAATTTCGGATTCAATCTGCCGTGGTGGGATCGGCTGTTCGGCACTTATCGTGCAAAGCCGGCCGTGGACGAGCAAGCGATGACGATCGGCTTGCCGATTTTCCGCGATGTCGCGGAAACGCGAATTATACGTCTTTTGACACAGCCGTTCCGCAACGCGGACTAGATTAATGAAGTCCGCCGAAGACCCAGATCAATAAAAGGATCGGGAGCGGAATTCCCAGAAGCCAAAGCAACAAATAGCGTCCCATGACGGTAGCCCCTTCTTGATTGTGTCGAGAAATGGGAACTCACGACGGAACGTGAAGTTCCGGCTGGACCGCTACAAACGGAACGAAACAATTTACAAGACGTTATTTTATTGGCCGGAGAGTGCCGAAGGTAATCTTCGAGCACAAAAGCCAACAACGTTGGAGGAATATGGAATGAGTCAAAATCAGAATCAAAACCCAAACCAGAAGCCGGGCCAACAGCAGCAAGGTGGCCAGCAGCAAGGTGGCCAGCAGCAAGGTGGCCAGCAGCAAGGTGGCCAGCAGCAAGGTGGCGGGGGCGGGCAGCAGAAGCCCGGCCAGCAGCAGCAGGGTGGTCAGCAGGACCGCCAGGGTGGCCAACAGGGCCAGAACCGCTAACGCACTGCAACACATCGAACTGAAGCCCCGCCACGTGGCGGGGCTTTTCGTTTTAACGCGGCGCGATTGCGTTGGCGGCAGCCGCCGTCTCGCTTATGCTTGCGCGCCATGTCCTCGTCCACGCTGCCACTGTTTCATCTCTACGGCGATCCGCCGGACGATAGCGCTTTCGACTTCATCCACATCGAGACGATCGCATCGCGCTCCTCGCTGCATGAGTGGACGATCCGCGCGCATCGCCACCGCAACCTCTTTCAGATCCTTCTCATAGGAAAGGGTGGCGGCGAAATGAGTTTCGAGACCGCGACGGTGCCGTTCTCGGCGCCGGCCGCGATCCTGGTGCCGGCGACCACCGCGCACGGCTTTCGCTTTACGCCGCAAGTAACCGATGGATGGGTGGTGAGTTTCACCGAGGATGTTGCCGATGCGCTCGGCGACCAGTCCGGCGAAGCGCTGGCAAGACTCAAGGGCCTGGCAACCGATCCGCTGGTGCCGCTCGCCGGTGCGCCGGAAGCCAAGCGACTGGCGACGCTATGCGCCGACCTCAATGAGGAAACTTCGCTGGCGCGCGAAGGCTACCGGCTTGCCATGCGCGGGTTGCTGGCGCTTATCGCCATCGAAGTGGTGCGGCTGGCGGTCAGTCGCGCAAGGAGCGGCACGGTGACGCTGACGCGCGCCGATGCGCGAGTCGAAGAACTGCGCAAGCTACTGGACGAACATTTCCGCAAGGAGCGGCTGATCAGTTTTTATGCCGGGAAGCTGGCGATGACCGCCGACCGGCTGAACGACCACGTCAAGCGCGCCACCGGCGTGACTGCGGGCCATCTGATCCGCCAGCGCGTGCTCACCGAAGCCAAGCGTCAGCTGGTGTTCACCAGTCAGCCGATCCACGAGATTTCATACGATCTGGCGTTTTCCGATCCGTCGCACTTCACGCGATTTTTCCGCAAGCAAACCGGCATGACGCCGCAGGCCTTCCGCGAGGGCAGGGGCGGTTAACATTAAGGACCGCGCTTAAGGGGTAAGGTAAAGTTTCGGTTTCTTTTGAAATTAGCATTTGAAGCGCTTACGCGTTGTTGAAATCCTGTCTCAGGAGGAACGCATGCGTAAGCTCTCCGCCGTGGCCGTGGCCATGATTCTGGCGATCGCGCTCTACTTCACCTTGGCGTGGGGCGCCGACGGATTGCGCATGCTGACCTCGACGACCTATGGCTTGGACGACGTCTGGGGCTCGCAGTTCATTTTCGTCATCGGCAGCCTGCTCGGCCTTGGCCCGACCGGTCTGCTCAAGCTCGCCGCATTCTTCGGTGCGCTCAAGCTGGCGGTGGCCGGTATCTGCGCGCTGCATATTCTCGACCGCTGCCGCGCGTTGGTCGGGGGCCAAGCCGACCCTGAAATCCTTGAAGGCGGATTGATCCTGGTGGTGCTGATAAGCATCGCATCGGTCGGTCCGTCGGTCTGGTCGCAGAATGCCGAATTGGTGCGCACCCAAACCATCCAGCTGATGCTTGCCGCCATCGCCACCGCGCTGTGCCTGCTTGAGCGCAAATACGGCCGCGCGGACGAGGACAGCAAACCCGTTGTGCAGATGGAATTGGCCGCGACCCCGCACCGGGCGCCCTGGTACGCGCCTTTCCGCTAACCGACCGGCGGCCCGCGGCCTATTTGACCTTGGCCATCTCCGCCATCACCTCGGCGGCTTCCTTGAAGGCGTGATTGGCGGCCGGCACGCCGCAATAGATCGCCTGCTGCAGGATGACTTCCTTGATATCGGCCTCGGAAAAGCCGCCGCCGGTGAGCGCCGCGCGCACATGCAGGCGGAATTCATCCCACTGTCCGAGCGCGATCATGGTGCCGATCACCAGCACGCGGCGGGTCCGTTCGTCGTAATGCGGCCGCGTCCAGACTTCGCCCCAGGCATAGCGGGTGATCAGGTCCTGGAATTCTTCGTTGAAGGGCGTCTTCTTCGCGTTGGCGCGATCCACCCATTCAGACCCAAGCACCTTGCGGCGCTTGGCCATGCCTCTGTCATAGCGCTCCTTGTCGTCCATGTGCGCCTCTATTGCAGGAAGTTGAGCACGGCGTCGGCGAAGGCTTTCGGCTGCTCGACATTGGAAATATGCGCGGCATCGAGCGCGACCAGCTTGGCGCCCTTGATCTGCTGCGCGATCGCTTCGCCGGCGGAGGGCGGCGTCGCCGGATCCTGCTTGCCGACGATAACCAGAGTGGGAGTTGTGACCTTGGGGTTGCTGGCGCGGAAATCCATATCGCGGATCGCCTCGACGCAGGCGACATAGCCCGCCGGATTGGTGGCGACGAACATTTCCCGCATGCGGTTGATGGCCTGCGGCGCGCGCTCGCGGAAGCTCTTGGTGAACCAGCGTTCCATGTTGGGGCCGACCAGTTCGGTGAGGCCCTTTTCCTGCACGAACTTGATGCGGTCGGCCCACGGCGCCTTGTCGGCGTAATAGAAATTGGTGTTGGCCAGGACGAGTTTCTCGACCCGGTCGGGCGCGTTGGCGCCAAGCCATTGGCCGTCCATGCCGCCCATCGACAGGCCGCACCAGTTCATCTTTTTGATTTTGAGCGCGTCGATGATCGCCAGAATGTCGCGGCCGAAACGCTCGAAGCTGTAGGGGCCCTTGGGCGCGCCGGACTTGCCATGGCCGCGGCGGTCGTAGCGCACCAGCCGGAAGTGCTTGGCAAATTCGCCCGCCTGCTCGTCCCACATATGCAGATTGGTGCCGAGCGAATTCGACAGCATCAGCACCGGCGCGCCCTCGCGGCCCTCGACCTCGACATTGAGCGGGCAGCCATCGGCATCGATCATCGGCATATAAAACCTCCCCTGGGCGTGAATTTTGATTGTTGCGGCGCCGTTCGCCGACACCCTTAAAGCGCTCCGCGCCGGCTGCAAAGCTCTTTTCAGGGGCCTCATGAGGGCTTAAGTCGTGGCCCACGGCCTGACGCGCGTAGGGAGGACATGGCGATGGCAATGACTATGACCGGCGAGGTGCAGCTTCCGGCGACGCGCGAGGTAGTATGGGCCAAGCTCAACGATGCCGAGGTGCTTAAAGCCTGCATCCCCGGTTGCGAGGAGCTCAACAAGACCTCCGACACCGAATTCCAGGCGGTCGCCGTTTCCAAAATCGGGCCGGTCAAGGCGCGCTTCAAAGGCAAGGTCCACCTGACCGATCTTAACCCGCCTAACGGCTACAAGATTTCGGGCGAGGGCGACGGCGGGGTGGCCGGTTTTGCCAAGGGTGGCGCCACGGTTTCGTTGGCCGAGAAAGACGGCGGCACGCTGCTTTCCTACAATGTCGAGGCCCAGATCGGCGGCAAGCTTGCTCAACTCGGTCAGCGCCTGGTCAATGGCGCCGCCAAGAAGATCGCCGACGATTTTTTCAAGAATTTTGCCGCCAATGTTGGGGCGGGCTGACGCCCAATCGTCGCGGCAAGGCGATTTCCGACTTTGGAATCCCTTGACCCGGCCCGCGCCGGGGGTTCAAAGTTATTCTTGTTCCAAGGCGCAATCGGGCCGAAATCAGCTGGATTTTGAACCCGAGCCGTCTCCGCCCCTGTCGGGCGAAGGGAAAAGAGGGCTTTGGCCCCGAATTTGGGAGGAAGATCATGCCAGCGGTGTCCATGACGGTGAACGGCAAAGCCGTCTCCGGCGATGTCGAAGCGCGCACTTTGCTGGTGGAATTCCTGCGCGAAAATCTCCGTCTCACCGGCACGCATGTCGGCTGCGACACCTCGCAATGTGGCGCCTGCGTCATTCATCTCGACGGCATCGCGGCCAAGTCCTGCACCCTTCTCGCGCTCCAGTGCGAGGGCGCCAAGATCACCACCATCGAAGGCCTGGCGGAGCCGAATGGTCCGCTGCATCCGATGCAGGAGGCTTTCCGCGAACATCACGGCCTGCAGTGTGGCTACTGCACGCCCGGCATGATCATGGCGGCGCTCGATATCGTGCGCCGCCGCGGCGACGATCTCGACGAGCACACCATCCGCGAACAGCTCGACGGCAACATCTGCCGCTGCACCGGCTACCACAATATCGTCAAGGCGATCGCAGCGGGGGCGAAGAACATGGGCAAGGGCGGCGGAACGCGTCAGGCCGCAGAATAACGAAGAAGCGTAAGCGTTAAAAAGATTTTACGGGAGGAGACCGCCATGAGCGCGACCGGGATCGGCGCGGCGGTGCGCCGCAAGGAAGACTTCCGCTTCATTACCGGCAAGGGCCAATACACCGACGACGTGGTGCGGCCGGGCGAGACCCGCGCCGTGTTCGTGCGCTCGCCGCATGCCCACGCCAAGATCAAGAATATCGATGTAAGCGCGGCGAAGAAAATGCCGGGCGTAGTCGACGTGCTTACCGGCGCCGATTTGGCGACCGACAAGATCGGCAATCTGATCTGCGGCTGGATGATCCACTCTAAAGACGGCTCGCCGATGAAGATGGCGGCGCATCCGGCGCTCGCCGCCGGCAAGGTCAATTGCGTCGGCGACGCGGTAGCGGTGGTGATTGCCGAGACCATGGCCCAAGGGCGCGATGCTGCCGAGAAGGTCAAAGTCGAGTACGAAGTGCTACCCGCCGTGGTCGATCCGGCCAAGGCGCAAGTCGCCGGCGCGCCGCAGATCCATCCCGACATCCCCAAGAACACGATCTATCAATGGCACTTGGGCGACGCAAAAGCGGTTGAGGCGGCCTTTGCCGCCGCCAAGCACGTCACCAGCCTCGACATCGTCAACAATCGCCTGGTGCCGAATGCGATCGAACCGCGTGCGGCGATTGCCGACTATGACGCAGGCAGCGATCATCTTACGCTCTGGAATACATCGCAGAACCCACATGTTGCACGGCTGGTCATCTCGGCATTCGTCGGCATCACGCCGGAACACAAATTGCGGGTGATCGCGCCCGATGTCGGCGGCGGATTCGGCTCGAAGATTTTCATCTATCCGGAAGAGGTCGTTTGTCTCTGGGCATCGCGCAAGACGCGCCGCCCGGTGAAGTGGGTCGCCGATCGCACGGAATCGTTTCTTACCGACGCGCATGGCCGCGATCACGTGACACACGCGGAACTCGCGCTCGATGCCAATGGAAAAATTCTCGCGTTGCGCGCCAGGACGATCGCCAATCTCGGCGCCTATATGTCGACCTTCTCGTCGTCGGTGCCGACCTATCTCTACGGCACGCTGCTGTCCGGCCAGTACGACATCCCGTCGATCTATTGCGAGGTGGACGCGGTCTACACCAACACCGCTCCGGTCGACGCCTATCGCGGCGCCGGGCGACCCGAAGCGACCTTCGTGGTCGAGCGGCTGGTGGAAGTAGCGGCGCGGCAGATGGGCATCGAGCCCGCAGAAATCCGCAAGCGCAATTTCATCAAGACGTTCCCGCATCAGACGCCGGTGATCATGGCCTATGACGCCGGCGACTATAACGCTTCGCTCAAGAAAGCCTTGGAGATCGCCGACGTAAAGGGTTTCGGCAAGCGCAAGCGCGAAGCGGCGCGGAACGGCAAGCTGCGGGGCTTGGGTTTCTCGACCTATATCGAGGCTTGCGGCATCGCACCCTCGCAGGCGGTCGGCTCGCTCGGCGCCGGGGTGGGCCTGTGGGAGAGCGCCGAAGTGCGGGTCAATCCGACCGGCTCGGTGGAAGTGCTCACCGGCTGTCACGCTCACGGGCAGGGGCACGAGACCACCTTCGCGCAATTGGTCTCGGAGCGGCTCGGCATTCCGTTTGATAACGTCTCGATCGTGCACGGCGACACCGACAAGGTGCAGTTCGGCATGGGCACTTACGGCTCCCGCTCGGGCGCGGTCGGCATGTCGGCGATCGTGAAGGCGCTCGACAAGATCGAGGCCAAGGCCAAGAAGGTCGCGGCCTTCATGCTGGAGGCGGCGGAAGGCGACATCGAGTTCAAGGATGGCAAATTCACCGTCGCCGGCACCGACAAGTCGGCGGCCTGGGGCGACGTGTCGCTCAACGCCTATATCGCGCACAAATTCACCGGCGCCGAACTGGAGCCGGGGCTGAAGGAAACCTCGTTCTACGACCCGACGAATTTTACCTTCCCGGCCGGCTGCCACATCTGCGAGGTCGAGGTCGATTCCGACACCGGCAAGACGACGATCGTGAACTGGACCGCGGTCGATGATTTCGGCACCGTGATCAATCCGATGATCGTCGAGGGTCAGGTGCACGGCGGTATCGCGCAAGGCATCGGCCAGGCGCTGCTCGAGGGTGCGGTCTACGACAAAGACGGGCAACTCGTGAGCGGCTCGTTCATGGATTACAGCATGCCGCACGCCCACGACCTGCCGTCGTTCAATATCGGGCTGACCGAAACCAAATCGCCGTCCAACCCGCTCGGTATCAAGGGCTGCGGCGAGGCTGGCGCGATCGCGGCGCCCGCCGCCGTGATCAACGCTATTACCGACGCCATCGGAACCGAACAACTAGCCATGCCGGCGACGGCCAACGCGGTGTGGTCGGCCCTGCAAGGCGCCAAGCCGCGCCAAGCCGCGTAATCAGGAGAGAGCAATGTACAATTTCACCTTCCATCGTCCGACCACGGTCCGCCAGGCGGCCGGCCTGCTGGCAAAAAATCCTGAGGGCAAGTTGCTGGCCGGCGGCCACTCGCTGATCCCGGTGATGAAGCTGCGGCTGGCGCAGCCATCCGCGCTGATCGATCTGTCGCTGGTCGAGGGCATGACCGGGGTCGAGCAGAAAGGCCGCTCGATCGTGATCGGCGCCATGATGCGGCATGCCGATGTCGCCAACGCGACGGTGTTGCAGCAGGCGCTGCCGGGGCTGGCTGCCGTGCCGGGCGCCATCGGCGATCCGCAGGTGCGCAACCGCGGCACCATCGGCGGCTCGATCGCCAATAACGATCCCAATGCCGATTATCCGGCGGCCTGTCTGGGCTTAGGCGCGACCATCATTACCAACAAGCGGCGCATCGCCGCCGATGATTTCTTTACCGGCATGTTCTCGACCGCGCTGGAAGACGGCGAGATCATCACCAAAGTGAGTTTCCCGATCGCCAAGAAGGCAGCCTACGAGAAGTTCAAGCACCCGGCCTCGGGTTTTGCGCTGGTCGGCGTGTTCGTGAGCAAGCGAGGCGCCGATATTCGCGTGGCGGTGACCGGCGCCGGCTCAGGCGGCGTGTTTCGCGTGAAATCGTTCGAGGAGGCGCTAAAGAAACGCTTCGCGGCGAAATCGCTCGAGGGCATGACCATTCCAGCGACCGGCATGAACAGCGACATTCATGCGAGTCCGGAATACCGCGCGCATCTGGTCGGCGTGCTGGCGCGCCGCGCGGTGGCGAAGGCGACGGCGTAAATTATTTCGCTGGCGTCTTGTCGAGTTCGGCCAAGAGATCGTGCAGGTCGAGCGGGTTGGTGTACATCTGCAGGCCGCCGTCCGGCCGTTTTGGCCATTGCTCCTTGGGCCGGTCCCAATACAACTCGACGCCGTTGTCGTCCGGGTCGCGCAGATAGAGCGCTTCGGACACACCGTGGTCGCTCGCGCCCTCGAGCGGGATTTTGGCGACGATCAGCCGGCGCAAGGCGTCGGCCAGAAGCGGCCGGGTCGGGTACAAAATCGCGGTATGGTAAAGACCCGTGGTGCCGGGGGCGGGCGGCGAGCCGCCTTTGCTTTCCCAGGTGTTGAGCCCGATATGGTGGTGGTAGCCGCCGGCCGAGATGAAGGCGGCGCCGGGCCGGCCGGTCGTCAACTCGAAACCCAGCACGCCGCAATAGAAATCGAGCGCCCGCTGCAGGTCGGCGACCTTGAGGTGTACGTGGCCGATGCGCACGCCGGCGTCGATAGTGGGCAGGCGCAGGGCTTCTTTCTCGATCTGGACGGGCTTGGTCATGACGGGCAATTCCTGGCTGGCCGGGCGGGCCTTTGATACCCACATGTATGACGCCCGCAAGTTCCGTTAAAGTCCCCCGGTAAAGGACTGAAAATGACCCTCAAGCCGCTTCCGGCCTCGATCGAGGCCACCCTCGATTTGCTGGCCAAGGCCGATTACATCGCCGACCGCTCGCTGGCGACGGTGCTGTACCTCGCGCTCAAGATGGGCCGGCCGCTGTTCGTCGAAGGCGAGGCCGGTGTCGGCAAGACCGAGATCGCCAAGGTGCTGGCCTCGACGCTTGGGCGCCGGCTGATCCGCCTGCAGTGCTACGAGGGACTCGATATTTCGTCCGCCGTCTACGAGTGGAATTATGGCGCGCAAATGATCGCCATCCGTCTCGCCGAAGCGGAAGGCGAGGGCGACCGCGAGCGCATCGAGCACGACGTGTTCTCCGAACGTTTCCTGATCAAGCGGCCGCTGTTGCAGGCGCTCGAGCCCGATCCGGTAGGTCCCCCGGTGCTGCTGATCGACGAGATCGACCGCACCGACGAAGCCTTCGAGGCGTTTCTTCTGGAAGTGCTGGCCGATTTCCAGGTCACCGTACCGGAGCTCGGCACCGTGAAGGCGGCGCAGCCGCCGATTGTACTGGTGACGTCAAACCGTACGCGCGAAGTGCATGACGCGCTCAAGCGGCGCTGTCTTTATCACTGGGTCGGCTATCCCAATGCCGAGCGCGAATTGAAAATTCTGCGCACCAAGGTGCCTGGCATCGGCAAGAAACTGTCAGACCAGGTGGTCGCCTTCGTGCAGGCGCTGCGCAAGGAAGATCTGTTCAAGCAGCCCGGCGTCGCCGAGACTCTGGACTGGGCCGGCGCGTTGACCGAGCTCGACGTGGTTGCGCTCGATCCGGCGACGGTGTCGGACACGCTCGGCGCGCTCTTGAAATATCAGGACGACATCGCCCGGCTCGACGGCAGCAAGGTCAAGACGCTGCTCGATGAGGCGAAAGCCGAGCTGCGCGCGGCGGAGTAGCTTTCATGACCCAGGTTCGTGAGCAAGGCCGCCTTGCCGAAAACGTCCTCTACTTCGCGCGCGCGCTGCGCGCCGCCGGCATTCCGGTCGGCTCCGGCGCGGTGCTCGATGCGCTGGAAGCATTGAACGTCGCGCGGGTCGGCGACCGCGAGGATTTCTACTGGACGCTGCACGCGGTGTTCGTGAAGCGGCACGAGCAGACGATTCTGTTCGACCAGGCGTTCCGCATTTTTTTCCGCAAACGCGGCTATATCGAGAAGTTGATCGCTTCGATGCTGCCGGAAACCGCGGCGAGCGCGCCCAAACCGCCGGCGCCGGGCGCCCAGCGCGTGCAGGAGGCGCTCCTCGGCGGCCTCAATGGGCGCGAGGAAAAATCCGAGGTTGAAATCGACGCGCGGCTGACCGTGTCGGATCGCGAGGTCTTGCGGAAGAAAGATTTCGCACAAATGAGCGCGGCCGAGATTGCCGAGGCCAAGCAGGCGATCGCGCGCCTCGCACTGCCGCTCGACCTGTTGCGCACGCGGCGCATGGCGCCAAGCCGGCGCGGCCATCTGATCGACATCCGCCGCACGTTGCGCGCCAGCATGAAGGCGGGCGGGGCGCTGATCGATCTCAAATATCTCGGGCCGCGCGAAAAGGAGCCGCCGATCGTGGCGCTGCTGGATATTTCCGGCTCGATGAGCCAATACACGCGGCTATTCCTGCATTTCCTGCATGCCGTTACCGATGAGCGCAAACGGGTGACGACGTTTCTGTTCGGCACGCGGCTGACCAACGTCACCCGCGCCATCCGCGCGCGCGATCCCGACGAGGCGCTCGCCGCCTGCTCGGCGCACGTGGTCGACTGGTCGGGGGGCACGCGCATCGCCTCCTCGCTGCGTGAATTCAACAAACGCTGGTCGCGGCGCGTTCTCACGCAAGGCGCCGTTGTGTTGCTGATCACCGACGGGCTGGAGCGCGACGCCGACGACACTCTGGCGTTCGAGATCGACCGGCTGCACCGCTCGTGCCGCAGGCTGATCTGGCTCAATCCGCTGCTGCGCTTCGAGGGCTTCGAAGCGCGCGCCAAGGGCGTGCGGACCATGCTGCCTTATGTTGACGAATTGCGGCCGATCCACAATCTGGAGTCCATGGCCGGACTGGTGCGCGCTCTATCGGGTGCGCAGGCCAAGGACTACGATCCGAAACGGATGCTGCGACACGCTGCTTGACGGAGGACCGATATGCTTTCGCGCGATGAAGATATTCTCAAGGCCGCTGAGGATTGGCGCAAAGCCGGGCGCGGCGTGGCGCTTGCCACCGTCGTCGAGACCTGGGGCTCGGCGCCGCGGCCGGTCGGCTCGAATCTCGTGATCGACAATGAAGGCAATTTTCTCGGCTCCGTGTCGGGTGGCTGCGTCGAGGGCGCGGTGGTGACGGAAGCCATCGACGTGATCGACAGCGGTAAGCCCAAGATGCTCGAGTTCGGCGTTGCCGACGAGCAGGCCTGGAATGTCGGCCTGTCCTGCGGCGGCACCATCCGCGTCTATGTCGAGAAGGTGAGTTGAGTGAAGCTGGACGTTCTCAACGCGATCAATGCCGAACGCGGCGCGCGGCGCGCGGTCGCTGTTGTCACCGACGTGGCAAGCGGCGAGCAACGGCTGGTCAAAGCGGGCGATGTCGCCAAGGATCCGCTCAAGGACTTGCTTGAGAAACATTTGCGCATGGCCAAGAGCGGCATGGAGGAGGGCTCGCAGGGCAAAGTATTTATCACCGTACATGTGCCGTCGCCGCAGCTCGTCATCACCGGCGCGGTGCATATCAGCCAGGCCCTGGCGCCGGTCGGCCAACTGCTCGGCTATGACGTGACCATCGTCGATCCGCGCACGGCCTTTGCCTCGATCGAGCGCTTTCCCGACGTCAAGGTGATCGCGGAATGGCCGGACGTGGCGCTGCCGCCGCTCAACGTCGATCACTACACCGCCTTCGTCGCGCTCACCCACGATCCTAAGATCGACGACCCGGCGTTGAAACACGCGCTGGCGCGCGACTGCTTCTATATCGGTGCGCTCGGCTCCAGGAAGACTCATGCCAAGCGCGTTCTGCGGCTGAAGGAGGCCGGTTTGGGCGACGCCGACATTGCCCGCATCCATGCTCCCATCGGCCTGCCGATCGGCGCGGTGTCGCCGGCCGAGATCGCCATCGCCATCATGGGCGAGATCACCCAGCGTCTGCGCATGAAGGCCGAGAAAGCGGAGGCGGCATGAAGTTCGGCCCGGTCGCTCCCGCCGACGCGCTTGGCGCCACGGCGGTGCATTCGATCCGCCAGGGCGATCTCGTGCTCAAGAAGGGCACGCTGATCGGGCCTGCCGAAGTGGCCGCGCTCAAGGCTGCCGGCGTCAAGCAAATCGTGGTGTCGCGGCTTGAGCCTGGCGATGTGTCGGAGGATCAGGCCGCCGCCGATATCGCGGCTGCGATCGCAGGCCCCGGCCTGCGCGCCGACCGCGCTTTCACCGGCCGTTGCAATCTGTTTGCCCAAGCCGCGGGCGTGCTGGTACTCGACAAGGACGCGATCGACCGGCTCAACCGCATCGATGAAGCGGTGACATTGGCGACCCTGCCGGCCTTCAAGGGCGTGGTCGAAGGCGAGATGATCGCCACCGTCAAAATCATTCCCTTTGCGGTGGCGGCGCAAGCCCGCGACAAAGCCGTGGCGGAAGCGGTAAGAGCCAAGCCTGTTATTCGCCTGGCGCCCTACAAGGTGTGCAAGCTGGGCATAGTTTCGACTTTGTTGCCCGGCCTCTCTCCCAAGGTCATCGAAAAGACCCTCAAGATCACGCAAGCGCGCATCGCGCCCGCCGGCGCGACAATCGTCGCCGAGCGCCGCGTGCCGCACGAGCAGGCGGCATTGGCGCGCGCCATCGACGAGGTGCTCAAAGCCGGCGCCGAACTGGTGATCGTGTTCGGCGCCTCGGCGATAGCCGACCGCCGCGACGTCATCCCGGCAGCGCTCGAAGCGATTGGCGGCGAGATCGAGCATTTCGGCATGCCGGTCGATCCCGGCAATCTGATGCTGATCGGCAAGCTGCGCGGGCAGGCGGTGATCGGCGCGCCGGGCTGCGCGCGCAGCCCAAAGGAAAACGGTTTCGATTGGGTGCTGATGCGAATGCTCGCAGGATTGCCCGTGAGCCGCGCGGACATCACCGGCATGGGCGTCGGCGGCCTGCTGATGGAAATCGTGACGCGGCCGCAGCCGCGCACCGAGCCGCAGCCCGAAAAGGGTCGCCGCATCGCGGCCGTGGTTCTGGCGGCGGGTCGCTCCACCCGCATGGGCGCGGTCAACAAGCTGATCGCCGAGATCGGCGGCAAGCCGCTGGTGCGCATCGCCGCCGCGCAGGCGTTGGCCTCAAGCGCCAAGCCGGTGATCGTCGTCACAGGGCATGAGCGCGAGAAGGTCGAGGCGGCCCTGTCAGGATTGCCGGTGCGCCTGGTGTACAATCCCGATTATGCGGACGGTCTCGGCACGTCGCTGAAAACCGGCATCGCCGCCGTGCCGGTGGATGCCGACGCGGCAATCGTCTGCCTCGGCGACATGCCACAGGTCGATCATCAGTTGATCGACAAGTTAATTGGCGCGTTCGATCCGGAACGCGGCGCGCTGGTGGTGGTGCCGACTTTCGACGGGCGGCGCGGCAATCCGGTGGTGTGGTCGCGGCGCTTTTTTAGCGACCTGACCGCGATCCAAGGCGACATCGGCGCCCGCCACTTAATCGGCAGCTATGCCGAGGCGGTCGTCGAAATCCCGGTCGCCGGCGAGGCGGCGCTGACAGACGTGGACACGCCCGAGTCGTTTTCCGCCGTCAAGGCCGAAATCGAACGCGCCTGAGACTCGAATCGTTGATCGCGTCCGCGACTCAGCCCTTATCTGAGGCCGGTAAGGGACGGAGCGATGTCGGATAGTTTCATGCCGGTCATACGCGCGCTCGTGGTTGCGACGCTGTTGGTCGCGACCGCGGTGATGCTGATGGCCGTCAATACCGCGCGTGCGGCCGGCGCGCTGGCGATCGGCGCCTGCGGCGCCTTCGGCGAGGCTTACGATTTCCACACCGCCGACGAGGCGCGCAAAAGCGCGCTGGCCAAGTGCCAGAGCGGCACCTGCCGGGTCGTGGCCGTGACCAAGCGCGGCTGCGCGGCCTTTGCGGTCGATTTCACCAATGCCTGCGGCGCCCATGGCTGGGGCAAGGCGCCCAAGCTCGGACGCAGCCAGAACGAGGCGCTGCGCTCCTGCTACAAAGACGGCGGCAAGGAGTGCGTGATCCGCACCTTCTTCTGCGACGCCAAGGGTTGAGCCCAGGCAGTCGAAGCTTTCCGCCAAAATAGCTGAAATACTTGAGATTATTCATGCTTGCCGGGTGACGCTGCCTGCGCTATAAAATGACTGACCAGTCAGTCATAAGGTCTAACTATGACACCGCGTGCGCGGCCGGCCCGCAAGGCAGTACGCCGCAGGCGCCAAGAGGCTTTGCAACACCGCGCCGGTGCCCAACCACGCAGCGAAGCGCGCAAGGCGCGTAGCGCCGCCCGCCGCGAAGCCATCCTCACCGCCGCGCTCGACGAGTTCGCCATGCGCGGCTTTGAAGTGGCGCGGCTCGACGACGTCGCCAAGCGCGCCGGCGTCGCCAAAGGCACCATCTATCTCTATTTCCGCGACAAGGAGAGCCTGTTTCAGGAACTCGTCCGCACCATGCTCACGCCGCTGGTCGGCACCATCGAGGCGCTGGGCGCGGCCGAAGTGCCGATGAGCGTGCTTAGCGGGCAGATCGTCGACCTGTTCGTGCGCGAGGTCTACGAGACCCGGCGCAAGGACGTCATCCGCCTGATGATCACGGAAGGCCGCCGTTTTCCCAAGCTCGCCGAGTTCTATTACCGCGAGGTGCTCTCGCGTATTATCGGCGCGGTGCGCGCGCTGCTGCGGCGCGCCGCGTCCCGCGGAGAGGTATCCGAAGCGCTGGTTGATTTTCCTCAAATTATTGCCGCGCCGGGCCTGGTAGCCATCATTTGGAGCGACTTGTTTGAACGGTTCGAGCCGCTCGACGTTCGCAAAATGATGAAGACCCATGTCGACCTGCTGTTCCGGCAGAGGAGCGCGTCATGAGGACGAAGCTTGCCGCCATGCTGGCGCTGCTGCTCGCCGGTGCCACGCTTGCTGGCTGCGATAATGGCAAACAAAATCAGTTGCAGGGCTGGGTCGAGGCCGAATTGATTTTCGTTTCCTCCGACGAGCAGGGTCGCGTCGAAACGCTGAAGGTGCGCGAGGGCGACGGCGTCAAGCAGGGCGACGTGCTGTTCACGGTCGACGACGACCTGCAAAAGGCCGATCTGACGGTGAAGAAAACTGCCGTGGAAAACGCGCAGCAGAACTACAACCGCGCCCAGGAATTGCTCAAGACGGCGGCCGGCACGCAGAAAACCTTCGACGATGCCGAAGCCGGCTTGCGCCAAGCCAAGGCCAATTTGGGTTGGTCGCAAACGCGCCTGGCGCGCCGCAGCGCCTACAGTCCGGCCGCCGGCACCATCGAGCAGGTCTACTACCGCACCGGCGAAACCGTGCCCGCCGGCAAGCCGGTGGTGGCGCTGCTGCCGCCGCAGAACCTCAAATTCCGCGTTTTCGCGCCGGAGGCGCTGCTGCCCGAAATCAAGTACGGCGAGACCGTCGCGGTTTCCTGCGACGGCTGCGAAAAAGGACTGACCGCGAAGGTAAGTTTCATCGCCCGCAGCGCGGAATTCACCCCGCCGGTGATCTACAGCCTGGATGAGCGCGCCAAGCTCGTCTACCTGATCGAGGCGCGGCCCGATCAGCCGGAAAAATTCCGTGTTGGCCAGCCGGTCACAATCGTGCTGTCGAAAGAGCCGTCCAAAGAGCCATCAAAGTGAATGATATCGTCATCGACGTTCATCATCTGACCAAAAAGTTCGATGGCCGCGCGGTGGTGCGCGACCTGTCCATGCAGGTGAAACGCGGCACGATCTACGGCTTTTTGGGGCCGAACGGCTCGGGCAAAACCACCACCATCCGCATGCTGTGCGGTTTGCTCACGCCCGACGCGGGCGACGGCACGTGTCTGGGCTACGACATTCTCACCGAGACCGACAAGATCAAGCGCCAGGTCGGTTACATGACGCAGCGATTCAGCCTCTATCAGGATCTCTCGGTGCGCGAGAACCTGGAATTTATCGCCCGCATCTATGGCCTTGCCCAGCCTGCCGCCGCCGCGCGTGCCGCGATCGAGCGGCTGGGCTTGAGTGGCCGCGAGCAGCAGATCGCCGGCGAACTGTCGGGAGGCTGGAAGCAGCGACTGGCGCTCGGCGCCTGCACGCTGCCCTCGCCGCAGTTATTGTTGCTCGATGAGCCGACCGCCGGCGTCGATCCGAAGGCGCGGCGCGAGTTCTGGAACGAAATCCATGCGCTCGCCGCCGACGGCCTGACCGTGCTGGTCTCGACGCACTACATGGACGAAGCCGAACGCTGCCACGAGATCGCCTACATCGCCTATGGCGACCTGCTGGTGCATGGCACCGTTGAGCAGGTGATTGACGCCTCGCACCTGACGACGTATGTCGTCAGCGCCGCGAACGGCGAGGGCTTGAGCCACTTGTCCGACGAACTCACCGGCAAGCCGGGCGTCGACATGGTGGCGCCGTTCGGCACCAGCCTGCACGTATCGGGGCGTGACACGGCTACGCTCGAGACGGCCATCGCGCCTTACCGCAAGCGCGAAGGCCTCGACTGGAAGCGCTCAGAACCGTCGCTGGAAGACGTGTTCATCGACCTGATGAGCAGGTCGAAGGACAATTTCCAATGACGCATCTCATCCCCGCGCAAGCGCCGCGCCGTCTGGCGGGCAATGGTTTCTGGCGCAGGACCTGGGCCATGCTGGTGAAGGAATTCATCCAATTGCGGCGCGACCGTGTGTCGTTCGCCATGATCATCATGATCCCGCTCGTGCAATTGATGCTGTTCGGCTACGCCATCAACACCGCACCGCACAACCTGCCGACCGCCGTGCTGATGCAAGAACGCAGCGACTTGTCGCGCTCCATATTGGCCGCGCTCGAGAACACCAAATATTTCAAGGTTACGCAGTTGCCGCATAGCGAAGCCGAGGTCGATCAATTGCTGGCTTCGGGGACCGTGCTGTTCGCCATCGAGATTCCCGCCAACTTCGAGCGCTCGGTGCGGCGCGGCGACAAGCCGGCGATGTTGATCGCGGCTGACGCCACCGATCCGGTGGCGTCGGGCACGGCGCTCGGCGCGCTCGGTCAGGTGTTGCAGAGCGCCTTGTCGCACGACCGCGACGTTCCCGACGCGCCCACTATGCCATTCGAAATCCGCACCCATGCGCGCTACAACCCGGCCGGCGCCACCCAGCTCAATATCGTGCCGGGCCTGGTCGGCACCATCCTGACCATGACCATGCTGATCTTCACGGCCCTGTCGGTCACGCGCGAGATCGAACGCGGCACCATGGAAAGCTTGCTCTCGATGCCGATCTCGCCGGTCGAGATCATGCTGGGCAAAATCGTGCCCTATATCATCGTCGGTTTTGTGCAAGCGACTTTGATCATCGGCATCGGCGTCAGCCTGTTCGGCGTGCCGGTGGTGGGCAATCTGGGAGTGCTGGCGTTGCTAAGCACGCTTTTTATCGCGACCAATCTGTCGGTCGGCTACACCTTCTCGACCGTGGCACAAAATCAACTGCAGGCGATGCAGATGTCGATGATGTTTTTCCTGCCCAATATTCTATTGTCCGGCTTCATGTTCCCGTTCGCCGGCATGCCGATCTGGGCGCAGTACATCGGCGAGGCGCTGCCGCTCACGCACTATTTGCGCATCGTGCGCGCGGTCATGCTCAAGGGCTCGAGCCTGTCCGACCTGCATTACGACGGCGCGGCGTTGTTCGTGCTGATGCTGATCGCGATGACGATCGCGGTGACGCGCTTCCGCCGCACCCTCGACTAACGCCGAGTCAAGACGCCGAGCCGCACATAGAGACTGGAGCGGCGGTCGGAGTCCCCGGACCAGCCGGCAGCCGCCGACCATTCGAATTGACCGGTCTTCAATCCGGTCATATGCGCCCCAAAGCGTAGCGTGTTGTAGCCGGTGCAGGCGAAGGTCTGTACTTCCGGGCCGAGATAGAGCCAGTCGTGCAGCTTCCAGCCGTAAGCCACGCGCGCCCCATAGCCGGTGGCGATCGTCGTCAGCGAGGCGTCGGCAGCGAGCATCGTTGCGGGCGTGGGCTCGTACCATAGATTGGCCGTGACGCGCGCCCCGGCCGATGTGCCATGCAACCGGTTCGATGGATCGTCGGGAGCCGTGATATCGTTCTTGATGTCGAGCCCGGCGAAGACCGTGAGCTCGAGCGCCTCGCGCTTGAACCGCCAGCCCGGCAGCAACTGGACTTCCTCATCGGTTCCGATCACCTGCGCATTGTTGAGCGCGCCGGATTGGTAGCGATACTGTCCACCCGAGATCACCACCTGCAAGGTGAAGCCATCGCGGTCGAGCCCGCCGGGCGACCACAACACGCCGCCATGCATGAAGCGGCCGTCGCGCCACAGGTCGGCGCCGGAAAACAAAAGGAACCGTGCGCCGTCGTCGCCAGCCCCGGCAGGTCCGGCGGACACCCAGACGCAACAAAAACCAAAGGTCACGGCGAAGGACATCGCCGCGCTCACGCGCCTTCCGCTACGCATTGAGGCCCCCGAGCCTCGCAATCGCCCGGTGGAAACGTGCCGGGCGCTTTTTGCAACCTAAGCGTGAAGAAAGCTTGCGTCCACAAATTTGATGGCTGTTATGCGTGAGATATCAGGCCTTACCCTTGCCGAACGGCAGGGTTTATATTGCGATTCCCGTTGAGATTCAGACCCATGACCGCACCACACCCCTCAGCCGCCGCCTTGGACGACCAGGCGCGCCGCCGCTCGATCGCTTTCCTCAATTGGGCGCATGCGATCGATCATTTCGTGCTGCTGATCTATCCGACGGTGGTGATCGGCCTCGAGGTGATCTACCAGCGGCCCTATAGCGAACTGATCGCGCTTTCGAGCGCCGCCTTCCTCGCCTTCGGCATCTTCTCGCTGCCCGCCGGCTGGCTGGCCGACCGCTGGAGCCGCCGCAACATGATGGCGGCGTTCTATTTCGGCTGCGGCGTCTCGCTGGCGCTGACCGCGTTCGCGCCCAATTTGACCATGCTTGCCATCGGCATGTTCGTGCTCGGCGTCTTTGCCGCGATCTACCATCCGGTCGGCATGGCGATGCTGATCGAGGCCTCCGGCGCGCGCGGGCGTACGCTCGCCTTCAACGGCGTCTGCGGCAATCTCGGCGTCTCGCTGGCGGCCGGCATCAGCGCGGCGCTGGCGACCTGGTTTGGCTGGCGCGTCGCGTTTCTGGCGCCGGCGGTGCTCTGCGTCATCACCGGGGCGGTCTATCTTTGGTTGACGCCGGATGACCGCCATCACGTCAACAAGCGCGTGTCGAAACCGGCGGTGCCGCTCACGCCCAAGGTCATGACCGTCTTGTTCGGATTGTTTCTGATCATCGCGCTCAGCGCGGGCCTCGTGTTCAACGTGTTGACCATTGCGCTGCCGAAGATTGTCGATGAAGGCATCGCTTCGACCGTGCCGCTGGTGCTGATCGGCAGCATCGCCACCGGCGTTCTGGTTTGCGGCGCGGCGGCGCAGCTCACCGTCGGCCGGCTGGTCGAATGGGTGCCCCCTTACGTCATTTTCGCCGTGGTGACCGGGCTCGGCTTTGCCGGAAATCTGTGGGCGACCTACGCCACCGGCATCCCGTTGCTGATCGCGCTCGCCGTCGCGGTGGCGGCGATTTACGGCCAGGTGACGGTCAACGACATCATCCTGGCGCGCTACACTGCCGACGCCTGGCGCGGCCGTGTCTATGCCGTGCGCTATTTCACGCTTTTCATCAGCGCGGGCGCCGCCATCGCCATGATTTCGCTGCTGCATAACACCGGCGGCTTCAGCCTGGTGCTCGGCGTCAATTCGATCATCGCGCTGATCATGTTTCTGTCGACGCTCGCCTTGGTGGCGTTGATCGTGTCGATCGAAACGCGGCATGCTCAAGGTCAGCGAACCGAAGTGCAACCGGCGGAGTAATTAAAACAGTGGCGGGATCAGGTCCTCGACCTGCACGCGCATGCGCTTTTTGACGTTGGCGACAATGCGGCTGCGGTGGCAGGTCTTCGGATCGCGGCAATAGCACAACAGCGCGACGCGCTTTTTCGACTTGATCAGCGCCAGCAATTCGCCCAGCTCTTCCTGTGCCTCGCGGGATTTGATGTGCTTGTCGTAGATGCGCCAGAGCGTGTCGAGGTCGCCGGACTTCGCGGCGGCCCGGCCGGCGGCCGGGGTGCCGAGTTTCTGCAGATGGATATAGGCAATGCCTTCTTCATCGAGCGCGGCGGCGAGTTGGCGCTTGGAAAAACCGGGACGGCGCGAGGCCGCAACCGCGCGCGTGTCGACCAGCAGATCGATTTTGGCGCGCTTGAGCTCATTGAGCACCGCGGCGGGCTTGGCCTTTTCGTAGCCGATGGTGAACAGCAGCGCGGCCTTTGTCGCTGACGCAGATTTTGCTTTGAGCATGATCACCCCTTCGATTTTTCGATCAACGCCATGGCCGCGGCCGGCGCGCGTACTTTGCCCTCGTGGATCACGTAAGCGAACACCTCGCGCGGCACGGCCTTTGGCTTATGCTTACTATCGACGCGCGGCAGGTCTTTCGGTTCCTTGCCCTGCGCCCAGGTCTGCAAACGCGCGCCCCATTCGGTCAGTTGCTTCGGCGGATAAGCGGTCGGCACATTGTCTTTGCCGCGTTGCAGCCGCGCGTAGACGAAATCGCCGGTGACGTCGGCGATATTCGGATAAATCGCGTGATCGGTGTAAACCGCCGGCATGTTGAAGTCGCGCAGCAGCGCGATGAATTCGGCCGTCTTGAAACTGTCGTTACGCACCTCGATGACGTGGCGCAAGGTATGGCCATCGAACCTGTCCGGCAGGGCTTCGAGGAATTTGCCAAAATCGGCGGGATCGAATTTCTTGTGCGGCGCGAACTGCCAGAGCAGGGGGCCGAGGCGGTTGCCGAGTTCGATAATGCCGGAGTCCAGAAACCGTTTGATCGAGTCGCCGGCTTCCGCCAGCACCCGGCGGTTGACCGCAAAACGGGGACCTTTCAGCGCGAACACGAAGCTGTCCGGCACTTCGCTCGCCCATTTGCGGAACGTCGCCGGCGTCTGCGAGCGATAGAACGTGCCGTTGACCTCGATTGAGGTCAGCTTCTCGGCGGCGTAGGACAATTCCTTCGAATGCGGCAGACCCTTCGGGTAGAAGGCGCCGCGCCACGGCTTGAAAGTCCAGCCGCCAATTCCGATATAAATCTTCGTTAAGGTCTTCGTCATGATATGGTCACACTGTCAGGCTATAAAATCAGCAAGTTGGCGAACGGAAACGTTTAGTACCGATCGCCTTGACGGCCACGATGAGATTCAAGGCGACGGCGGATGTACCCGCGCCTCTCATTTGTGGTCGTTTTCATTTTTAAGCCACCCGAAAAGCAAAAAGCCCGGGAAACGTTCCCGGGCTTTTGTGTTTTTCGTCTGAGCGTCGGACTTAGAAGTCCATCCCGCCGCCCATGCCGCCCATTCCGCCGCCGGGCATGCCGCCGGCCGACTTCTTCTGCGGAATTTCGGCGACCATGGCCTCGGTGGTGATCAGCAGGCCCGCGACCGAAGCCGCGCCCTGGATCGCCGAACGCACGACCTTGGTCGGGTCGATGACGCCCTTGGAGACGAGGTTGCCGTATTCGCCGGCCTGGGCGTCGAAGCCGTAGTTGTACTGATCCTTCTCGAGGATCTTGCCAACGATGACCGAGCCGTCTTCGCCGGCATTGGTGGCGATCTGACGGGCCGGGGCCTGGATCGCCTTGCGGACGATCTCGACACCGTGCTTCTGGTCTTCGTTCGCGGTCTTGACCTTCTTGAGGGCCTCGGTGGCGCGCAACAGCGCGACGCCGCCGCCCGGCAGAATGCCTTCCTCGACCGCGGCGCGGGTCGCATGCATCGCATCATCGACGCGATCCTTGCGTTCCTTGACCTCGATCTCGGTGGCGCCGCCGACGCGGATCACCGCAACACCGCCCGCCAACTTGGCGAGACGTTCTTGCAGCTTCTCCTTGTCGTAGTCCGAGGTGGTTTCCTCGATCTGCGCCTTGATCTGCGCGACGCGCGCTTCGATGTCGGCCTTCTTGCCGGCGCCGTTGATGATCGTGGTGTTTTCCTTGTCGATCATCACCTTCTTGGTGCGGCCCAGCATCTGGATGGTGACGTTCTCAAGCTTGATGCCGAGATCTTCCGAGATCGCCTGGCCGCCGGTGAGGACCGCGATGTCCTGCAGCATGGCCTTGCGGCGATCGCCGAAGCCCGGCGCCTTGACGGCAGCGACTTTGAGGCCGCCGCGCAGCTTGTTGACCACCAGCGTGGCAAGTGCCTCGCCTTCGACGTCCTCAGCCACGATCAGCAGCGGCTTGCCGGACTGCACCACCGCCTCTAACAGCGGCAGCAGTTCCTGCAATCCCGACAGCTTCTTCTCGTAGATCAGGATGTAGGGGTCCTCCATCTCAACGCGCATCTTGTCGGCATTGGTGATGAAGTAGGGCGAGATGTAGCCGCGGTCGAACTGCATGCCTTCGACCACGTCGAGTTCGGTCTCGAGGCTCTTGGCCTCTTCGACCGTGATGACGCCCTCGTTGCCGACCTTCTGCATCGCCTTCGCCAGGAAGTCGCCGATTTCGCGATCGCCGTTGGCTGAAATGGTGCCGACCTGGGCGATCTCCTCGTTCGAAGTGACCTTCTTGGAGTTGGCTTTGAGGTGCTCGACGATGGCTTCGACCGCGAGATCGACGCCGCGCTTGAGGTCCATCGGGTTCATGCCCGCGGCCACGGCCTTGGAGCCTTCGCGCACGATTGAGGCGGCCAGAACGGTGGCAGTGGTGGTGCCGTCGCCGGCCTGGTCGGAGGTGCGGGAAGCGACTTCACGCACCATCTGCGCGCCCATGTTCTCGAACTTGTCTTCGAGTTCGATTTCCTTCGCCACCGTCACGCCGTCCTTGGTGATCCGGGGAGCGCCGAACGACTTGTCGAGGACCACGTTGCGGCCCTTGGGACCGAGCGTGACCTTTACCGCGTTGGCGAGAATGTCGACGCCGCGCAGCATACGGTCGCGGGCATCGACGGAGAATTTGACGTCCTTGGCAGCCATAGTTTGAATTCCTTCGGTTTGATGTCGGATAAGCGATTAAGCGGCGCGCTTCTTGGCGACGGCGCCGCCTTCGATCACGCCCATGATGTCGCTTTCCTTCATGATCAGGAGTTCCTGACCGTCGATTTTCACTTCGGTGCCCGACCACTTGCCGAACAGCACGGTGTTGCCGACCTTCAAGTCGATCGGGATCAATTTGCCGCTCTCGTCGCGGCCACCGGGGCCGACGGCGACGATCTCGCCTTGGCTCGGCTTCTCTTTGGCGGTGTCGGGAATGATGATGCCACCGGCGGTCTTTTCCTCGGCATCGATGCGCTTGACGACAACGCGGTCGTGAAGCGGGCGGAACTTCATGGCAGTCCTCCTCGGTTATTGAACGATTTTGCGGTAGCCGACGTCCCCTTGCCGGCACCTAAGTCAGCAGGTGGTGCGGGCATTTTGGCCCGCAAGGGGCATGAGAAAATTTATTAGCACTCATTTCGCCCGAGTGCCAAGAACGCTCACAAGTCCTTGAGCTTGCATGGTTAACGGCCGAGGCTTGGGAACGAGATTTCCACTGGGCGCGTTAGCGAGGGCTAGGGTTCAGACGCCGCCGCCATGGCTGTTAGCAGGGCCCCAAGCTTGCTGCTAATGCCTTGATTATAAACAGTTTGTTTACCAATTCGGCTTGCAATGCCCAGTGCCGGAAATGGAAACTTGTGTCCGACTCGACTGGAGGGCGCGATGGTTTCGCAAGGCTTGGTATCAGAAGACTTCCGCAAGCAGGTCAATGGCTTCGGCCTGACGACCGCACACATCCTGTACCGGCGTCCCGACCACAAATGGCTGCTGCAGTCCTATGTCTGGCAGGCCTACGACCTGTTCCCGCAATTTCCCGAGCTGATGCGCTTCCTGGCGTTCTGGCGCGACAAGCTGGAAGGGCCGTTGCACTCGGTGCAGGTCGCGCATTGCAAGCTGATCAAGCCGGCCGAACTGCGCGCGATCAACGGCGAGTTTCGGCTGCACTGAATTAGGCAACGCTTCGCTGCCCGTATTTTTTGCGGCGCCGGGTGCGCCGTATTCCCTCTTCCGTCCCTCGAACGAGCCGAGGGGATGGCGCGCCAAGCGGCGCGTCATGCAATCGACACACGTGCCCTTTCGGACACGTGGCGCCTCTCGGCGCGCCATCGCGGCTTTTCTGTCCCCGGGGCCGTAACTTCGGGGCGCGGACCCGGGCGGCTTTCGGCTCAACCCGATCCGGCAGGCTTTCGCCCGCCTTCGTCCGCGCCACGTCCAGCCATTAAAGGCAGTCCCCCATAGTAGGGACGGACGGCGACCCGAGGCCTCCCGGGAGCGGGGTTACGAGCCCCGCCCGCAGGCGCCGCGCCTTGCTCCATCTCCGAAACGTCTCGCGAAGACGCCCTCAACGAGCAAAGCCCGGCCACTATAATCGTGATAGGAATAAAGTCAAGATGCCCTTTCATGAATAAACGTCATGCGCCGCATTCAAATGTTTTGCCGGCATGCGGCATGGCGCCCACATGGGGTTTGCATTACCTAAGCAGGCCAATGTTCCTTCCATCAAAACGATTTGCATGAAGCGCTTGCACCCGCGCATTCCGCTGATGCTCGGCAATTTCGCCACCGGCGTTTCCATCCTGGCGCCGGCCGGCATGCTGACCGTTCTGGCGGACGGCTTGAGCGTCGGCATTCGCGACACCGGACTGCTGGTGACCTACGGCGCGGTCATTCTGTGTTTCGGCTCGCCGATCGTCGCCTGGCTGACCACGCGTATCGAGCGGCGTTGGCTACTGACAAGCACGCTGGCCATTCTGGTGGCGGGGCAGGCGGCTTCCGCTTTCGCGCCGAATTACGGCACGATCCTGGCGCTGCGGATCGCGATGCTCACGGTCGCCGCGATCTATACGCCGCAAGCCGCCAGCACGGTGGCGATGATCGTGCCGGCGGGCGAACGCTCGGCCTGCATCGCGTTCGTCTTTCTCGGCTGGTCGCTGGCGATTGCCGGCGGCTTGCCGCTGATCAACTTCATCGCCGCCTATGCCGGCTGGCGCGCGGCTTTCGCAGGCGCCGCGCTCACCGCACTGGTGCCATGCCTGCTGCTGGCCTTCACGCTGCCGGGGGGCTTGCGCGGGCCGCCGCTGTCGTTGGCGAGTTTCGGCGTCATCGCGCGCGACCGCAAAATTGTGCTGCTGTTGCTGATCACGCTTTTGCAGACGTCGGGTCAGTTCACGGTGTTCATCTATCTCGCGCCGCTATTGATGCGGCTGACCGGCGCCGGCCACGAAACGGTGGGGCTGATGTTCGCGCTTTACGGCGTGGCCGGGTTTGCCGGCAATGTCATCGCCACGCGCATCGTCTCGAAGCTCGGCGCCTGGGTGACTTCGATTGTGTTTCTGGGCAGCACCTTCACCGGCATGGCGCTGTGGGCGCTCGGCGCCGGTTTCCTGCCGGTGATGGGCGTGGGCATCGTGGTTTGGGGCCTTGGCTTTGCCGCCACCAACTCGATGCAGCAGGCGCGGTTGGCGGCCGCGGCGCCCGATCTGTCGAGCGCCTCGATCGCGCTCAATACCTCGGTGCTTTATACCGGGCAGGCGATCGGCTCGGCGCTCGGCGGCTTTCTGTTCGCGCAAGGGTTCCTGCACGGCATCGGTTTTGCCGGCGTTGCCTTCGTGGCGCTGGCCATCGCGGTGTGGACTGTCACGCGCGACCGCGCCGGCCTTTCGCCCGGGTCTTGAACGCAATAGTATGCGGCGTTCGGCGGCGGGGGCCCATTAGATGCCGAAGGCGCGGAAAGCGGCACGCAGGGACGGCGCGGCGACGGCCGCTTGGGGCTACGTCAAATCATTTTGCGCCGGCTGTTACTACCTCACTTCCTGGTTGTTCTGGATTATCGCCGTCGCGGTGGTGGCGACGATTCTATTTCAGGGTCTGTCACAGCACGCGACCGTTATTGCACCGATCTCGGTGCCCAAGGTGCTGGCGGATGGCGGCTATACGCCGGAAGTCGCCGGCCGGCGGCTGCGCGATGCGATGGTGCAGTACGCCTCGATCGCCACTACCCGCATGAAGCATCCGGAATTTGCGCTGCACGGCGATCTCCCCGACATCATCGTTCCGACGGTTGGGATTTCACTCGATGCCGTGATGACCACACTGCATACGTTGTTGCGCATTACACGAAGCCGCAGCATCACCGGAGAATTTACCATCAAAAACAAGCTGCTTTGGCTGCACTTGCGATTGGATGGCAGCGAACTCTACGTCAGCCCCGCTGGTGTCGATCCCGAGAAGCCTGATGATCTGCTGACGGCTGCGGTCCCGAAGATTCTGGAAAAAGTTCAGCCCTATTATCTGGCGGTCGCGCAACACGAGAAGGATCCCGAACATTCGCTCGACCTCGTATCTGTAAGCATCGACAGGTTGCCGGAATCCAATGTCAACGTCGCCTGGCTGTACAATTTGAAGGGCAATATCCACCGCGAACAGCATGACGACAAGGAAGCCGCCGCGGCATACCAAAAGGCGCTTAGCCTGAATCCGAGTTTGGCCGTCGCGCACCTCAATCTGGGAAACCTTCTCAAGGACGGGGGCAAGCGCGACGATGCGATCGAGCATTACAAGACCGCGATCAGATACGATTCAAAATTCGCCTTGGCGTATTACAATCTGGGCCTGCTCTACACTCAGCCGGACACTATGGACGCGGCGGTGACGGAGTTCAAAAGAGCCGCCGAGGTCGATCCGACATACGCCCAGCCGCATTACAACCTGGGCATGATCTACGAACTTCACAAAGACCATGATGCTGCAATCGGTGAATTTCACAAAGCCGTCGCGCTCAATCCGAATTTCGCGCCGGCTTATAACTATCTGGGCCTCGTCCTGGCGGGTAAGGGCAAGAGCAAGGAGGCGATCGACGACTTCCAAAAAGCCGTCGCAGCCGACCCGAGCTACGCGGCAGCCCATCTTAATTTGGGTGACGCCTTGAGCGATCCGAAGAAAAAAGAGGACGAGTATCGCAACGCCATTCGACTCGACCCGAAATCGGCCAAAGCGCACCGCAGCCTTGCCGCCATCCTCACCAATCCGGTGGAAAAAGCAGCGGAAATCCGGCTGGCTGACGCGATTCTGCCGGCAGGAGCGGACGTGGACGTCGACCTAGGCGCCGTCGTGACAGGCAATGGCCTGTCCTTGTTGCTGGGCGGTCCCGTCAGAGGCAACTAACGCCGGCGCAGGCGGTGGGCAATTGGCCGCCTTGCCTTGCCAAGGCCGCCTCGTTCATCACAATGCAGCTGCCGGGGGCCAAGCTTGGGAGACGCGTTCATGGCCCGCATCCGCTTCGATTTCGGCGCGCTCACGCTCGACGTCGAACTGCTCGATACGCCGACCGCCAAGGCGATCGCCGCGGTGCTGCCGATCTCGTCCTCGGTGCTCACCTGGGGCGAGGAGGTTTATTTCGACGTCCCGGTGACGGTGGCGCGCGAGAAAGACGCGCGCGCGGTGATCGTGCCGGGCGAGATCGCGTACTGGCCGCAAGGGCCGGCGATCGCCATCGGCTTTGGCCGCACGCCGATTTCGCAAGGCAACGAAACGCGGCTCGCCAGCCCTTGCAACGTGTTTGCCAAGGCGCTCGGCAGCGTGAAGGTGCTGGGCAAGATCAAGACCGGAACAAAGGTCGAGGTGACGCTGCTCGACTAGCGTTTGTTTCGTTTTTGCTCGAGCGCGGTTTGCCGGCGCACCATCGATAGCGTCAGATCCCAGGCGTTGCGGATGTTGACGATCAGCAGCAACAGCAGCGCGGCCGCGAGCACATCCAGCGCGTAGGCGGATTCCTTCACGATCATCACCGCCGCGGCGAACAGCGCGGCGTAGCCGATCACCGGCAGCAGGCCGTAGGCCAGCCGGTCTTCCAGGTATTTCGTCCAGTCGTGGCGCACCAACGCAACGGTCACCAAGGCCGATATCACGGCGCCGATGACGGCGGCCGCTCCGATCACGGCCGCGAAAAACATCGGCTGGTGCGCAGGAAATAACGCGACCGCCGAAATGAAGAACACGGCGGTGAAGTGCACCACCACGGGACTGTAGAAAGCGCGCGTAGGGGCGGTGTGCGTTTCCGACAGGAATCCGGCGCCGAGCGATACCGCGACGAACAGCAGCGCCAGCAGCGTCGCGCCGGCGGTGCCGACCAGCACATAGAAATCATGCCAACGTTCGAGTTCAGCGACCATTCTCAGGGACCTGGACGAGCTAACCGCGCCCCACGAAGGGCATCTTGTTCGCCATCACCGTCATGAACAGCGCATTGGTGTCGAGCGGCAGGCCGGCCATATAGACCACCGCGTTGCCGACATGGTCGGCTTCCATGCGCGGCTCCATGCGCTTGCTGCCGTCGGGCTGCAACACGCCGTCGCCGGTCGCCATGCGTTCGGTGAGCGGCGTGATGGCGTTGCCGATGTCGATCTGGCCGCAGCAGATGTCGTAACCGCGGGTGTCGAGCGAGGTGGATTTGGTCAAGCCCGTGACCGCATGCTTGGTCGAGGTATAGGCTACCGAGTAAGGCCGCGGCGCATGCGCCGAGATCGAGCCGTTGTTGATGATGCGGCCGCCGCGCGGTTTCTGGTCCTTCATGATTTTGATGGCTTCCTGCGTGCACAGGAACATGCCGGTGAAATTGGTGGCGACGACGTTCTGCCAGGTCTCGAACGGCAGATCCTCGAGCGGCACCGGCGGGGCGCCGATGCCGGCATTGTTGAAGAGAACGTCCAGCCGGCCGAAGCTCGATTTGACGGTGGCGAACAACGCCAGGATCAACTCGCGCTTCGACACGTCGGTCGGCACCGCCAGTGCCTGCGCGCCGATTGCGTTGATCTCGGCCGCTACTTTGTCGAGCATTTCCTTGCGGCGCCCGGCCAGCACCAAATTGTAGCCGGCTTTCGCCAGCGCAATCGCCACCGCCCGGCCGACCCCGGTTCCGGCTCCGGTCACCAACGCAATTTTCGCGAATGCAGCCATTTTAGGCTCCCCTGAAGTGTTTTTCTGTCCATCGCATAACATAAAAGCGGCAAGCCGCCATCGGCCTCGGCGAGCGTCGTCGCTTTTGCAGGACGGCGGCTGGCGCCAACGTCAGGCAAAGCCGGGGACCTTCAGGTCCCGATAGAATTGCGAAAGCCTGGCGGCGTCGGTGTTGAACCAGCCGGCGAACCAGTCGTGATAGGCCACGGCTGTCTCAGCTGCCGGCACCGCGTCGTGCAACACCGCCGCGATCAAGTGGCCCGCCGTCATTCCCGACACGATCGCGCGCAGCACGCCGTGCGAGGAGGTCGGATCGAGAATGGCGGCGGCGTCGCCGACCATGAACCAGCCGGGCCCCGCCACCGTATCGGCGATGCGCCAGGTCACGTCGGCGCCGCGCGACGGCCCCAGCGGTTTCAGGCCGCGGAACTCATCGGGCATCCAATCGCGCGCCTGCTGGGTCCCGTCGAAGGCGAGCCTCGTCCATTGATAGGTGTCGGGCCGCACCAGCGCCGTCCAGGTCCAACCGGCCGCGTCGCCGACCAGCAGCGGAGCATCGTTGCGTGCCGGGCAGGCGCCTTCGGCATAGCCGTAGCTGGCGAAAAACGGCGGTGAGCGCGGGGCGCTAGCGATGCCAAGCGCACGGCCGAACCATCGCGATCGCCCGGTGGCATCGACGACGATGCGGGCGGGCACCGGTCCTTCCGCCGTCGTCACGCCGGCCAAGCCGCCTGGGCCGTCAATCGTTCCGGTGACGGCGGAGGGCTGGCGCACATCGACGCCGGCTTCGCGCGCACGCTCAAGAAGCAATGCGTCGAAGTCGGCGCGCCAGGCCTGAAATCCGGTCCAGGGTCCGCTGTCGTCCGAGCCGAAGGCCTCGAAACGCCGCGGTCCGCCCCACTCAATCCAGATGCCGGTATGCCGCGCGCCGGTGACGGGCGCCATGCGGTCGGCGACGCCGAGCTGCGCGAGCAGGGGCTCGATTCCGGGATGTAAAGTCTCGCCGGGACGCTCGCGCGCGAAGCTGTCGCGTTCGAACAAGACGACCCGCAAACCCCGCTCGGCACAAGCAATCGCGGCGGCGCTACCGGCGGGGCCGCCGCCAACGACGGCTACGTCGGTATCGTGGTGTCGAGTTGCCATGGACCGTCATCGCGCCGCAGCAGCACATATTTTCCCGCGACATAGGCGGTGACGTACTCTTTTATCTCGACCAGCACGAGGGCCAGATTGCCCGGATCGGGAAATTGCCGGCCCCAGCGATAGATTTCAAAGCGGTAGAGATAAGGCCCGGAGAGTTTCGCCTTGGTTGCGTCCATGGCTTTGCCAAGTTCGGGATCTTTCTCATCGACCGCGCGGAACGAGCGCACCGCCCATTTCGATTTTGCCGCGACCACATCGATGATGCCGTCCTTGTGGTTTTTCGCCTTCTTGATGATTTCCGGATCATGGGTGCCGAGAGCCCAATACATCGCCGACATGGCAAGCACGCGCGCCTTGTAGTCGCCGAGGGTGACTTTGGCGGTGAGCGCCGCGGTCAACTTTTCCACGATGTCGATATAATCCGCGCGCATCGCGTCGTGGTAGGAGACGACCTTGCGGCCGCCAACCTCCCGTAGGGTCGGGCCGGGCACACCGTCCCACGGCATCCATTTCCCGCCGGCGGCCGGCTCGATGCCGATCTCTTCGTCCGTCAGCGGCACGGTCGTCGGCCAGGGATATTTCTTGCCGCCGAGCAGCTTCTCCGGCTGGAATGTCCGCGTGGCGTCAGGCGAGACGCCCGGCCAATAGGCGCCAAGCGCCGCGCATAATTTTGCGTCCTCGATGAAGGGCGCACCCAGGCCATAGGCGGCGAGAAATTTCTGCAGCGGCGTGCCTGGGTCGGTGAAATAGATGCCCTGGCTGGTATCCCAACCGGGATCGAATATTCCGGGCGCGGAATCGGGCAATCCGGTCTGTTGTTCCGGCACTGGCGGCCCGTTCGGCGCCTGCACCGGGCCGTCCGAATTGGAAGGTTGCGTCACGATGGCGGTGACGGTGACGTCGTCGATGCTGAATCCGATCGGCAGATCGATATTGGCCGCGATGCGCGTCTGCGATAGCGCCAGCGGCGGGATCGCCCAGAGTGCGTCGTGGATCTCTTTCGGGACGTCGTTGTTCCACCACGTCATCAGGTCGCGCTGACTGACATTCGGAAAGAAATCGGGCGGGGCAATCATGCAATAGGCCGGCACGTTCTTGAAACCGGAATCGAGCTTCTTGAATTCCTCTTCAAGTTGCGGGCAGCGCGCCTCGACCCAGCCGTCGCCGGTGAAGTCTGTGTAATGCTGCGCCTGGTAGCCGCCGGCGTGAATGATGTCCAACAGGTCCGGACGCAGATTGAGATTGTCGACCTGGTTGTTCGCCAGCACGCGGTGACGGACGTTGAGATATTCCGGCGCCGGCCGCTGCGTGTCCGGCGAGGTATCGTACATATACGAGGGCGGCTCCGGCTTCGCCGGATCTTCCTGCGCGGCGGGAAGAATTTGCAGGGTCGAGAACTCGAGGTTGGTCGGGTCGGATGTGACATTGCCATCGACCGGAAAAGTCAGCGGCCGGCCCTTGTATTCCGAGGGTGTCGCCAGCGGCGCCGGCCGCGGTTCGATCACGCCGGGGCCGAACGAGGCGTGTGACGACAACGAGGCAAGTTTCTCATTGCGGATCAGGAATGGGAAATTTTCCAGATCGCTGCCGCGCCAGTTGTTTTCGTAGCCGGCGGTGTCGAGATAGCGGTGAAAGCGCGCCAGCCCATCATTGCGCAAATCGCGGATGAGTTCGAGCGCCAGGTGGAGGTCTTTGATGCATTCTTTGCCGTTGAACAGCTTATGGATCGGAACCCAGAACTGCCGGCCGTTGTCTTTATCGGTGGCGTCCTGCGGCCCAAAAACCTTGCTGTTGCCGTTCATCTGGACGGCGAGATAGGCCGCGAAGCGCTGCGGCACGACGGGAAACTCGAAAGGCTTGGCCGGGTCGACGCAGGCGAATGCGCGCAAACGCGCATCGTAGGTGGGACCGATCGTGCCCAGCCGCGCAATGCCGGCGCGCGAGAAGCACAGCTCGGCATGGCGCCCGAGCGCCGAATTCGGCGTGTTGCGGTACTGCAGCGCGAATGTCGCAAGCGCGATCTTCTGTGCGCCGGCGCGTTTGCGCAAATTGGCCAATGTCGGCGGCGTGACACCGTAGACAAAGTTCTCCACCGCATCGATTTCGGCCAGCATCGGAAAGCCGGCGAGATCGCGGCGGTTTTTGTCGGTGACGACATCGGGCGAGGCAAAGGCGTGATAGAGCAGGCTTTGCTCCGGGGCTCCTTGTTCGATCGCGCGGCTTCCCGCCGTGTCGAAGTCCCCGAAGCCGGGACAGTTGCGGTCGATACGTCCGAGGCTCTTGGTCAATTCGGCGCGCAGGTTGGCCGCGGCAATGTCGAGTTCACCGCCGGTCGCGTCGAGCAGAAGCTGCCGCCAGCCGAGCGGCGCCAGCCGTTTGCAGGCCGCCGCGACGCTCTCGATCAGCGGCCGGTCATTGGCGGCAAATGCAACAGGCCAGTAGCCGCGGAAGGCGAGTACGCCCGCCCCTAAGGCGGCGCCCTTCAGTAAGGCCCTGCGTGTCGGCATAGGTTTGTCCCCCGTTTGGCGGTCGGTGCGAGCGGATCGGACGCAATCAGAGAGAGTAAAACTCTAACAGACAACCGAACATTTGCAATCTCCGCTGTTCGAGAATTATCGGCTCGGGGCGATGATGTCATTGTGACATGCAGGTGCGACGCGCGCAGCCTCGCGTGGCCCGCGCCATCTTTCAAGTCTTGTGTGTGCTGTTTAGGCTTGCCGCGAGGCGAATGCGGCTAGCGACGCTTAGCCTGCCAGCGCTTGCGGCACGTCGATCGGCTGGAACGGCCCGGGCGCCTGCAGGCGGGCGGTGATCTCGGCGGCGGTGACCGCCTTGCCGAAACGATAGCCCTGCAGGGAATGGACGCCGGCGGCGCGCAGGAACAACTGCTGATCGGCGGTCTCGACGCCTTCCGCCGTCACCTTCATGCCAAGCCCGCGCCCGAGGCTGACGATCGCGTGCACGATGGCTGCGGCGTCGGCGGCCTTTTCGATCGCGTGCACGAAGCTGCGGTCGATCTTGAGCTTGTCGAACGGGAAGCGGCGCAGATAGAGCAGGCTGGAATAGCCGGTGCCGAAGTCGTCGAGCGCGATGCGCACGCCGAGCGCCTTGAGCCGCAGCATGGCGGCTTCCGCGCTGTCGACGTTGCCGAGCAGCACGGTTTCGGTGAGCTCGATCTCAAGCCGGGCCGGGTCGAACTTGGTTTCCGCCAGGGTGCGCTCCACCATCTCGACGAAATCGGTGCGGCGGAATTGCAGCGGGGAGACGTTGACCGAGACGTCAAGGCCGGGCCAGGCCATGCCATCGAGGCAGGCGCGGCGCAGTACCCACGCCCCGAGTTCGATAATGAGGCCCGAGTGCTCGGCGGCGGCGATGAATTCGCTCGGCTGAATCTCGCCGCGCTTGGCGTCAGTCCAGCGGCATAGCGCCTCGACGCCGACCACTTTCTCGCCGCTCTTGTTGACGATGGGCTGGTAGAGCAACCTCAGGCGGTCGTTCTCGATGGCCTCGCGCAAATCGCCTTCCAGCAGCTTGCGGCTGGAAAGATCGGCGTCCATGGCGGCATCGTAGATGCAGGCGCGGTTGCGGCCCTCGTTCTTGGCGCGGTAGAGCGCCATATCGGCATAGCGCATGATATCGGCGCCGCCGCCGCAATTGCGGCCGATCACCGCGATGCCGATCGAGGCGCCGATCACGATGTTCTGTCCGCTGATCGCATAGGGCGCGCAGATCGCGGCGATCATGCGCTGCGCCACCATCATCATCTTGGCGGCATCGTCGCCGATCGAGGAAATCACCGCGAATTCGTCGCCGCCGAGGCGGGCCACCAGATCGTCGCCGCGCAGGGTATGCGACAGCCGCAGCGTGACATTGCGGATCAGTTCGTCGCCGACCGGGTGGCCGAGGGTGTCGTTGACGTCCTTGAAATGATCGAGGTCGATATAAAACACCGCGGCCGGCGAGGAGCCGTCGCGCACCTCCTCGATCACGGCCTCCAGCCGTTCGCCGAAGAAGATGCGGTTGGGCAGGCCACACAACGGATCGTGCATGGCAAGGTGCCGCAGCCGTGATTCGCCGGCGGCGATCGCCACCGCGGTGCGGCGCATGTAGCGCAGCACAAAGGCCGCAAGCAGCGCGAAGCCGGCAAGCGCGACGGCGATAAACGGAATGACGCTGTTGACGATCTCGGCGCCGGGCTGCTTGGGCGTCCAGGCGAAGCGCGCGATCAAACTGCCTTGCGGCCCGGCAAGGTCATAGGTCAAATCGGTCGCCGGCACGTCCCCGCCGTCGACGTAACGCAGGTTGGCCAGGCGCAGTTGCAACGCGATCCTGGCGAGCACATCGCTGTCGATGAATTTGACCGACATCACGATCGGCGCCGTGCTATCGCGCGCGGCGGGCGCGCCATCGGCCAGGCCGACCGCGACCGCGGCGATGACGGCGGGCCGGCCGAGGATGTTGCGGATCACCGCGGCTTGCGAATGCGGACCGTCTTCCGTCACCTTCGGTTCGTTGAGGCGCAGCGCGCCGTGCAAAGCCGGGTCGCGGCCATGCATGTAGTTGAGCACCGGCGCGAGATCGGGCAGGGCTTGCGCGAACCAGGACGTCTCGGGCGCGCGGCGGCCGGGCTGCTCATAGATCGCGTTATCGTTGCCGTCGAAAATGAAGACGGTGTCGTGATCGAAATAGGTTTCCAGCCATTGCCCGATGCGCTGCTTTGCCCAGCCGGGGTCGAATTTGACACGGATGTTCTGTATCGCCTGCTCGGAGGCAGCGACGCTTTTGACTTCGCGCAGCACGCGCTCGCCGTAATTGCTCAGCGCGCGCGCGAACAACTGCTTCTCTTGCTGGACGGCGACTTCGTCGGCGCGCTTTGCCGACGACAGTACCGCCACGACGATGCAGACGATGGCGACGGCCACGATCACGCCGATCGGGACCACGACGCTCAAACGCGCGCGGTCCCAACTGGTGAGCGGCCTTTCATCGGCGCGCGGGCGAGCCATAGCCGGCAAGGAGATCCCCTTAAACTATCCTACCGATTAGCTTTTTCGGGCCGGAAGCTAGGAGGAAATGCTTGCTTTTGGCTTTCGGTTCGCAATTTTGGCGGGACTGACGGCCGCCGATTACTGCAATTCTGACGGCGGTGTTAACCGAAGGTAAACGGAACTTCAGCCCGGGCTGCGATAGGGCGGGCGCGGGATGGCGATATGGGCGGCGCGCAAGGCCGCCGACCAGCGCTCGCGCAAATCCTGGAAATAGGGCTCGCCCGGCTCGATGCGGTAATTCACCTCAGGGGTGCAAGTGTCGCGCCGTGCCACCAGGATATCGATCGGCAGCCCGACCCCCAAATTGGAACGCATGGTGGAATCCATGGAGATGAGCCCGATCTTGAGGCTGTCGTAGAGGTCGGTTTCAAAGCCGATGGCGCGATCGAGCACCGGCTTGCCGTATTTGTGCTCGCCGATCTGCAGGTAAGGCGTATCGGTGGTGCATTCGATGAAGTTGCCGGCCGAATAGATCATGTAGAGGCGCAGCGGTCCGCCTTTGATCTGGCCGCCGAATAAAAACGCCACGTCGTGCTCGACTTCGGCTGCCTCGAGCGCCTTGCTCTCCATGGTCTGGATCTCGCGCACCGCGCGGCCGATGCGCTGCGCGGCCTGGAACATGGTCGGCGCATTCATCAAGGTTTCGCGCTCGCCGGTTTCCGGATTTTCCACACCCTCGGTGAGGGTGGCGCGCACGGTCTGGCTGAGCGACAGATTACCGGAGGAGGCGAGCGCCATGATGCGTTCGCCTGGCTGCGTATAGACATGCAGCTTGCGAAAGGTCGAGACGTTGTCGAGGCCGGCATTGGTGCGGGTGTCCGCGATCATCACCAGACCGTCGCGCACCAGAATTCCGCAGCAATATGTCATGGGGTTCGGCTTCTGCTCACGATTCCGGCCGCAAGGTTATAGCGACGCGGGATCATGTCCGGCAATATCGGGTGTAACGAATGTCGCCCGGCGAGCCTAGCTCACCGGGCGACAGACATTTGCAGAAGAAAAGCAGAACCTGGAGATTACCACTGATAGCTGAGCGCGAGCCGCCCAACGTTCTCCGTGAATCTCACGCTGTAGTTGAATGTCGTGGAGAAACCGGCACCGACGCAGTTGCCGACGCCCGGGGTACAGGCAATCTGCCCATTCCCGCTGACATTCTCAAATTGCATATAGAGGTATTCGCCGCGCAGCAGCCAGTGCTGAGCCACGCGCCATTCGACACCGCCGCCCAGGGCAAAGCCAGGTTTGGTCTGGCTCAGCGACACGCTGGAGACCGACGGATAGAAGGTGTCGATGTAAGTGGCGTTGTATTTGAGAGCGGCCACCGCGAGGCCGCCGGTCACGTAGGGATACCAGGTACCCATATTGGGGCCGATGCGGCCGAGCAACGTGGCAAGGAAGCTCGATTGGCTCGACAGATTCCAACTGAAAGTGCTCGGAGGGGTCACCGGATAGAGCGTGGGACCGTTGCTGGCTGATCCCCGGATGCCCATCCAGTCGACGCCGAGTTCGAAGCCGAGAATCGTGGATGATCCCATCTGGGTGAGATAGCCGATCTGCGCGCCGGCGAGGCCGCCGGAGTTCTGGATCCGCTGGCCGCCGTTCGCAAGCACCGCGCCTACGTTCGCGCCGGCGAAGAAACTATCGGGTCCGATGTCGGACAATTGTGGTTTGGTATCGCCCCAGACCCCGCCGCCGTTGATGCCGATGTACCAACCGGTCCAGGCGGGTGCCGGCGCCACAGCCGGTGCTTTGACCGCATATCAGCAGCAAAAGCGCTGCCCGAAATAATCATTGCCGCGGCGGCGATCAGCCCCTTTTTCATGTGCTCACTCCGTTCGTCGATGGCCCCTGTTGAGCACAGACAAGGTACCAGATTGTCCGCCCGTGGGTGTGCCTGAAAAGCCACATATCCAGAGGATTAAAGGAACCCCTGATTTCCTTGCCCAACCGTGCGGAGATTGTACCTGGGAAAGCGGACAAGTAGGGCGTGTTCCGAGAGTTTATGCCCTAGCTTTGCGCCTGGTGACGGGCCTGGTCGACATGGACCGCCACTTTGAGGGTTTCGCCGCTGCCGCCATAGCGCGTGCCGCGCACCGGCGCGGCGCCGAGATAATCGAGGCCGGCCGCGACCCGCACGTGAGCGGGCGTCGTGCCGATGCCATTGGTCGGATCGAAGCCGACCCAGCCGAGGTCCTCGACATGGACTTCGGCCCAGGCGTGGCCGGCGTCCTGCTCGGTCACGCCGTCGACGCGGTAGAAGTGGCCGCCGATGTAACGCGCCGGAAAGCCGAGCCGGCGCGCCGCCGCGATGTAAATATGGGTGAGATCCTGGCAAACGCCGCGGCGCAGCGTGAAGGCTTCCGCCGCCGTGGTCGTTGAGACGGTCGGATCGGTGTCGAATTTCATTTCGCGATTGAGCGCGGTCATCAGTCCGTGCAGCAGCGGCAGCGGATCGTTGCCGGCGTCGGCGCGCGTGCTGTCGGCGAAATCGGCTATGCCGTCATCGGGCTGCGTGAGCGCGGTCTCGCGCAGAAATAGTCCCGGCGGAAAGCGCTCGATTGCGCCGCGCACGATGCTGTGGGTGTCGTGGGTGTCGACCTCGCCTTCGACGGTGACCGACAATTCCTTGAACGGCCCCTCGGCGGTGAAGGAATGTGTGATGTTGCCGAAGGCGTCTTCGTGCTGATGCAGCACGCAATCCTCCGACAGATCGACGCGCCAGTTCACGACGTATTGTCCTTCATGATTGCGCGGGGTGAGACGCAATAGCTGGATCACGCCGGTGGGCGGCGTGTCGTAGTGATAGGTGGTCGCGTGCGAGATGCGAATGCGCATGAGCGGGGCCAACATTACTGGTGACGTTCTAGCACAAGCTCATATCAAAAATTGCTGGGTGATGGCGGCGCCCAGGTCATTATTCTCGGTGATGAATTCGCCGATGAACTCGTGCAGCCCGCGCTGGAAAATGCCGTCCATTTTGTTGTTTTGCAGCCGGCCGCGGATGCCGCGGGCCTGGCGCTGAGCCGGGCCCTGGCGGCCATAGGCGCCGGCGATGTTGTCGAGGTGCTCGACCAGACTAACGTAACAGCTCGCCAGCGAGCGCGGCATCTGCTCATTGAGGATGAGCAGATCGGCCACCAGCCAGGGCTTGAGGCTGTCGCGGTAGACCCAGTGATAGGCGGTGAGCGCCGAGACCGAGCGCAAGATCGACGACCACTGGAAATAATCGAGCGGGCCGCCGACGCGTTCGTTGTCCGGCAGCAGCAGATGATATTTGACGTCGAGAATGCGCGCGGTGTTGTCGGCGCGCTCGAGGAACACGCCGAGGCGGGAGAACCAATAGGCGTCGTTGCGTAGCATGGTGCGGTAGGCGGAGCCGTCGTAGCGCAGCGAGCTCTCCTGCACCCAGCGCAGGAAACGGCTGAATTGCTCGCGCGAGGCCGGTCCGTTGCCGTAGCGCTGGAGTTCGAGCCAGGTGCCGTTAATGGAGTCCCACATTTCCGTGGTGAGCGCGGTGCGCACCGAGCGCGCGTTACTGCGCGCCAGTTCGAGGCAGGAGCGGATCGAGGAGGAATTGTTCGTTGAAAAGGCGAGGAAATCGGTGACGTTCTCTTCATTGGCTTCGTCATAGGTCTTGAAGAAGGCGGCGGCACAGCCGGCGGTGGCGACCGCGGTTTCCCATTCGTTGCTAGCGCCGACATAGGCGAGCGGCAAGGCGGTCAAGCGCTGCGTGGCGTCGAGAATGCGCGCGAGATATTCCGCCCGCTCGACGTAGCGCGAGAGCCAGTACAGGTTATCGGCGGTGCGCGAGAGCATCTATCCGTCCAACACCCAGGTGTCTTTTGTTCCGCCGCCCTGGCTGGAATTGACCACCAGAGAACCTTCTTTCATGGCGACGCGCGTCAGGCCGCCGGGCACGATGCGCGTGCCTTTGCTGCCGGTGAGCACGAAGGGCCGCAGATCGACGTGGCGCGGCGCCACGCCCTGCTCGATGCAGGTCGGGCAGGTGGAGAGCGCCAGCGTCGGCTGCGCGATGAAATTCTTCGGCGCGGTCTTGAGCTTGGCGCGGAACTGCTCGATGGCGATCTTGCTGGCGGCGGGCCCGATCAACATGCCGTAGCCGCCGGAGCCGTGAACTTCCTTGACCACCAGTTCGTGCAGATGATCGAGCACGTAAGCGAGATGCTCCGGCTCGCGGCAGCGCCAGGTAGGTACGTTTTTCAGCAGCGACTCCTCGCCGAGATAGAATTTAACGATCTGCGGCATGAAACTGTAGACCGCCTTGTCGTCGGCGATGCCGGTGCCGACGGCGTTGGCCATGGTCACGTTGCCGGCCTGATAGGCCGACATCAGCCCGGCGACGCCGAGCGCGCTGTCGGGGCGGAAGGTGAGCGGGTCTATGAAGTCGTCGTCGATGCGCCGGTAGATCACGTCGACCCGGCGCGGGCCTTGCGTGGTGCGCATATAGACGAATTCGTCTTTCACGAACAGATCGCGGCCCTCGACCAGTTCGACGCCCAATTTGTCGGCCAGGAACGAGTGCTCGTAATAGGCCGAGTTGTAGACGCCGGGCGTGAGCAGCACCACGGTCGGATCGCGCGCGGCCGGCGCTGCCGCGACCGATTTCAGCGTGGCGAGCAATTCGTCCGGATAATTTTCCACCGGCGCGATGCGATGGCGGGCGAACAACTCGGGGAAAAGTCGCATCATTATCTCGCGGTTCTCCAGCATATAGGAGACGCCGGAGGGCGTGCGCGCATTGTCCTCGAGCACGTAGAAAGTGTCGGCGTCGACGCGCACGATGTCGATGCCGGCGACGTGGATGTAAATGTCGTGCGGCACGCTCTGGCCGCTCATCTCGGGCCGGAATGCCGGGTTGCGGAACACCAGATCGTCAGGCACCACGCCGGCGCGCAGGATTTCGCGCGCGCCATAGATGTCCTTGATGAACAGATTGAGCGCCTTGACGCGTTGCGTCAGGCCGTTTTCCAGCAAACGCCATTCGGCGCCCGCCATGATGCGCGGGATGACGTCGAAGGGGATCAAGCGTTCCTGCGCGTCGGCCTCGCCGTAGACCGCGAAGGTGATGCCGATGCGGCGAAACAGCAGTTCGGCCTCGCACCGGCGATAGTCGAGCACGTCGGGCGGCACTTCCTTGAGCCAGCGCGACAGCTCGCTATAGGCGGGGCGCACGTCTCCGTCATGGCCCTTCATTTCATCGAAGGCGGCAACCATTTGCGATCCCCAGCGGACGCCTAAAGCCTAATCTGCAAGCTCCGGGCCAACAAAAACTCAGGGAAACCAGCCGTTTTGTAGAGACCAAACCCTAGCCCAAAAGCCGATTGCTGCCTAAAATTTGAGCGCGGGCGCTCTTTGATACAAGGCTGCCGCGGCCGCATTGGTTCCGCTGCTTGAGCGGTGCGCGGCGTCACGCTACGTGTCTGGGCAAGAGATCAAGGATCGTTGAATTTCATGAGTGCGTCCGAAATCGTCACCGCGGCGGTCCTTGTTATCGGCGACGAGATCCTGTCGGGCCGCACCAAGGACAAAAACATAGGCTTCATCGCCGATTACCTGACCGCCATCGGCATCGACCTCAAGGAAGTGCGGGTGGTGTCCGACGACGAGAGCGCGATCGTCGAGGCGCTCAACACCCTGCGCAAACAATATACTTATGTCTTTACCACCGGCGGCATCGGGCCGACGCATGACGACATTACGGCCGAGTGCGTCGCCAAGGCCTTCGGCGTGCCGATCGACCACCATCCCGAGGCGGTCGCGATCCTCAAAGAGCGCATGGCCAAGATCGGCGGCGAGCTCAACGAGGCGCGCCTGCGCATGGCGCGCATTCCGCACGGCGCTGCGCTGGTGAAGAACAAGGTTTCCGGCGCGCCCGGCTTCTGGATCGAGAACGTGATCGTGATGGCGGGCGTGCCCGCGATCATGCAGGCGATGCTGGACGAGGTGGCGCCGAAGCTCAGAACCGGCGCCAAGCTGTTGTCAGAATCGATCCGCGCCGACGCCAAGGAAGGCGATGTCGGCACCGAATTGGGCGCCATCGCCAAGCAACACCCCGAGACTATCATCGGCAGCTATCCGTTCTTCGACGAGAAGCTCGGGCCCAACACCAATATCGTGCTGCGCGCGCGCGACGCCGAAAAGCTGCGGGCTGCGAAAGGCGCGGTCGAGGACATGCTGGCGAAAGTGAAATCGCAGCTGGCAGCCGCGGCGCGTTAAATGTCGACCATGCCACATACTCCGCTCATTCCCGCGCAAGCGGGAATCCAGTTCTTTCTCGCGGACTGTACATTTTTCACTCTTGGGTCCCCGCTTTCGCGGGGACGAACGGTTTGAGTATGGCGAAAGCAAAACCTGAAGGCCCGCCGAGCCCGGAAAAAATATTCCCGGTGTCGTGGGATCAATTTCACCGCGACTCGCGCGCGCTGGCCTGGCGGCTGCACGAGGCGGGGCCCTTCGAGGCCGTGGTCGCCATCACCCGCGGCGGAATGGTGCCGGCGGCGATCGTGGCGCGCGAATTGAACGTGCGCATGATCGAGACCGTCTGCGTGGTCAGCTATCAGGATTACAACAACCAGGGCGAACTCAAGGTGCTCAAAGGCGTCGCGCCCGAGGTGCTGGCGATGCGCAAGCAAGGCAAGGGCGTTCTCATCGTCGACGACCTGGTCGATACCGGCAAGACCGCGCGCGTGGTGCGCGACCTTTTGCCGAATGCGCATTTCGCCACGGTCTATGCCAAGCCGATGGGGCGGCCGCTGGTCGATACTTTCATCACGGAAGTGTCGCAAGATACCTGGATCTATTTCCCCTGGGATACGGCGCTGGCTTTCTCGCCGCCGATCCGCGAGGGCGGCGATTGAACGGCAACGTGTTGCGGCGCATAGTCGAACGATAAAAAAATCGAGGGAGGATCACATGCTGACCCGGCGCACATTCGTCGCAAGCGCCAGCGCTTTGTATCTCACCGGTCCGGCGCTGGCGCAGTCTTATCCGACGCAGACGATCCGCATCATCTCCGGCTTTCCGCCGGGTGGCGGCATCGACATCTCGGCGCGCCTTATGGTCGACCCGCTCAAGGACGCGCTCGGCCAGACCGTGATCGTCGAGACCCGCACGGGCGCGGCGGGCATGCTCGCCGCCAATACGGTCGCCAAGGCGCCGCCCGACGGCCACATGCTGTTGATGGCGACCTCGGGCGAGATCGCTATCGCCCAGCATCTCTACAAGGAGAAGATGTCGTACGATCCGGCCCGCGAGCTCGCGCCGATCGCGCTCGTTGGCGTGGTGCCCTGCGTGGTCGTGGTTGCGGACGCAACGCCGGTGCACAATCCGAAGGAACTGATCGCCTACGCCAAGGCAAACGCCGGCAAGCTTTCGTTCTCCTCCTCCGGTGTCGGCAATCCGCAGCAGCTCGCCGGCGAGTTGATGAACATGATGGCAGGCACCAACGTGCTGCACGTGCCCTACCGCGGCGCAGCGCCGGCGGTGACCGACGTCGCAACCGGGGCGGTCAGCATGACTTTCACCAGCCTCGCCGCGGCGCTGCCGCTGCTCAAGGCCGGCAAGCTGCGGGCGGTGGCGGTCACCTCGAAGGATCGCATGCCGCAATTGCCGGATGTGGCGCCGCTGTCGGAAGGCGCGCCAGGGCTCGCCGACTACGAGTTGCTCAACTGGTTCGGCATGTTCACGACCGGCGGCACGCCGCAGGGCATCGTTGATCGTCTCAACGGCATCATCAACGCGGCGCTTAAAGATCCGGCGATCGCCGGCAAGCTCATCGCGCAGGGCATCGTGCCGCGGCCGATGACCGCGGCGGACTACAAGAAGTTCGTGGCGGCGGAAACCGAGAAATTCGGCAAGATCGTGCGGCAGGCCAATATTAAAGTAGCCGACTAGGGTATAGTATCACGAGCGACCCGGGAGGAAACCATGAACGTCATGCCGAATACCCAGAATGCCAAGCCCCTTGACGACCTGCGCTCGCGCCATCTCAAGCCGCAAGACATGGCCTGGGAGAAGCAGCGCTTCCCCGGCTGCGAGATCAAGCCGCTGCTGTTCGACGCCAAGAGCGGGCTTGCCACCATGTTGGTGCGCATGGAGCCGGGCGCGGTGCTGCCCGACCATGAACATGTCTTGATCGAGCAGACTTACGTGCTGGAAGGCTCGCTGGTGGACAAAGAAGGTCCCGACGCCGGCGTTGAAGTCGGCCCCGGCGAATTCGTCTGGCGCCCGGCGGGCAGCCGGCACGTGGCCTGGAGCCCGAAGGGCGGGCTGTTCCTCGCCATGTTCCAGATCCCCAACAAATTCTACGAGAAGGACGGCCGCGTGGTCGACGCTTCCGGCAAGGACTGGGATCAGTCCTGGGGCCAGCTGTTATCGAATTGATGTGACACGCCGCCGCGTGGGCTCTCCGCCGCGCGCCGGCGGTGAGGGAAGCATGCCGCGCGGACGTGGCGGAATGGTAGACGCAAGGGACTTAAAATCCCTAGGAGGGAAACTTCCGTCCCGGTTCGAGTCCGGGCGTCCGCACCAGCTTTTTGCCGTTATTGTCGTGGTTAGTAGGCCGGCTATGCCCAGGCATTTATCGGTTAGTCTGTCGATCTGTGCCGCGTTTGTCGCGGCGGTACTATCCGGCTGCGCGTCGGACGACAGCACGGCGCGGCTCTTGGTCGCGCCGGACAAATACATGCTCTACAACTGCCCCGAAATAGCGCGCGAGATGAAAGGGAAACAGGCGCGTGAAAAGGAATTGAAAGACTTGATGGCGAAAGCCAGCGTCGACGCGGGCGGCCGCATGATCAGCGGGCTCGCCTATGACTTGGAATATCTTTCGGTGCGTGGCGAAATCAACGACCTGCGCGCGTCCGCCGCCGAACGGCATTGCGCGCCGGAGCCGGGCGCCGCCGCCGCTCACTAACGAAATTCCGGAAAGTCCTAGAGCGCCGCGCGCCGCAGCCGCAACGCATTGCCGACCACGCTCGCCGACGACAGCGCCATGGCGGCGGCGGCGATGACGGGCGAGAGCAGCAACCCGAAGGCCGGATAGAGCACGCCGGCCGCGATCGGCACGCCGGCGGCGTTATAGATGAAAGCGAAGAATAAATTCTGCCGGATATTGCTCATGACGGCCCTCGACAGCGCGCGCGCCCTCACGATGCCGGTGAGGTCACCCTTGAGCAGCGTGATGCCGGCGCTTTCCATCGCCACATCGGTGCCGGTGCCCATGGCGATGCCGACTTGGGCCGCGGCCAGCGCCGGCGCATCATTGACGCCGTCGCCGGCCATGGCGACGACGCGGCCCTCGCGCGTAAGCTTCTCGATCACGGCGCTTTTCTGCTCGGGCAGCACGTCGGCTTCGACTTCGCTGATGCCGAGGCGGCGCGCGACCGCGCGCGCGGTGGTTCGGTTGTCGCCGGTCAGCATCACCACACGGATGCCGTCGGCGGATAGCGTCTTGAGCGCTTCCGGCGTGGTGGCCTTGACCGGATCGGCGATGGCAATGACGCCGGCAAGCTTGCCGTCGATACCGAGGAAAATCGCCGTGGCGCCGTCGCTGCGCAGGCGTTCGGCTTCTTGGGCGAGCGGCGCGGTGTCGATATGCAGCTCGGCGAGGAATTTGGCGCTGCCCAGTGCGACGCGTTCACTTTCGACCAGGCCGGTGACGCCTTTGCCGGCGCGCGAGTTGAAGTCACGCGCGGGAGCGAGTTCGATGCCGCGCTCGGCGGCGGCCTTGACGATGGCCGTCGCGAGCGGATGTTCGCTGCCGCGCTCGAGACTCGCCGCAAAACGCAGCACCTGAGCCTCGTCGAAGCCGGGCAAAAATCCAGTATTGGTGGCGATTGCAACCACCTTGGGCTTGCCCTCGGTCAGCGTGCCGGTCTTGTCCACCACGAGGGTGTCGATCTTCTCCAGGCGCTCCAGCGCCTCGGCGGTTTTGATCAGCACGCCTTCGTGCGCGCCGCGGCCAACGCCGACCATGATCGACATCGGCGTTGCTAAGCCCAGCGCGCAGGGGCAGGCAATGATCAGCACGCTCACGGCGGCGACCAGCGCGTAGGCGAAGCGCGGCTCGGGGCCGAACATCGCCCAGGCTGCAAATGCCAGGACTGCCGCCACGATCACCGCCGGCGCGAACCACGAAGCGACTTGGTCGGCGAGCCGCTGAATTGGCGCGCGGCTCCGTTGCGCGCTCGCCACCATCTGCACGATCTGCGCGAGCAGCGTGTCGCGGCCGATCTTGTCGGCGCGCATCACGACGCTGCCGCTCACATTGATGGTGCCACCGATGACGCGCGCGCCCTTCTCCTTGCTCACCGGCATGGATTCGCCGGTCACCATCGATTCATCGAGCGAGGAGCGGCCGTCGAGTACTACGCCGTCGATCGGCACCTTGTCACCGGGGCGCACGCGCAAGCGGTCGCCAACCTGGACCGCATCGAGGGAAACTTCCTCGTCGCTGCCACCGTCGCGCACCCGGCGCGCGGTCTTGGGAGCGAGATTGAGCAGGGCGCGGATCGCGCCCGAGGTGGCGGCGCGGGCGTGCAATTCCAGCACCTGGCCGACCAGCACCAGCACCGTAATCATGCTGGCGGCTTCGAAATAGACCGCCGGCGCGCCGTGACTGCGGAAGGCCTCGGGGAAAATGCCGGGCGCGAGCGTGGCGACGGCGCTGTAGGCATACGCCACGCCGGTGCCCATGGCGATCAGTGTGAACATATTGAGGTTGCGGGTGGCGAGCGATTGCGCGCCGCGCACGAAGAACGGCCAGCCCGCCCACAGCACCGCCGGCGTCGCAAAGGCGAACTGGACGTAATTGGATGCCACGGGCGCGAACCAATGCGCGCCGAAATGACCGCTCATCTCGAGAAACATGACCGGCAGCGCGAGCACGAGGCCGATCCAGAACCGGCGCGTCATGTCGGCGAGTTCGGGATTGGGGCCGGTATCGGCGCTGGGCATTTCGGGTTCAAGCGCCATGCCGCAGATCGGGCAGGCGCCGGGGCCCGGTTGCCGGATCTGTGGGTGCATTGGGCAGGTGTAGATTGCGCTTCGCGGAACCGGCGCGGCTGTTGTTTCTTTTTTGGAAAGATATTTTTGCGGATCGGCGGTGAACTTGGTTTTGCAGCCGGCCGAGCAGAAATAATAAGTCTGCCCGCGGACTTCGGCGCGGTGCTTGGCGGTATGAGGATCGACCATCATGCCGCAGACCGGGTCGATAGTGTTGTGACGATGGTGGCTGGTTTCACTCATCGGCCTTGCCTTATATACCCCTGGGGGGTATATAGACCGCATGGCCAAAAACAGCAAGGCATCGACGTTGAAGCGTCTCAACCGCATCGAGGGCCAGGTGCGCGGCCTCGCGCGCATGGTCGAGCATGAGCGCTACTGCATCGACATCGTGACGCAGATCGGCGCGGTACGCGCCGCGCTCCGCCGCGCGGAAGAGGAGATCCTGCGCGACCATGTGGCACACTGCGTCGATCATGCGATCTCAAGTGGCGACAAGGCCGATCAGCGGCGCAAGGTCGCGGAGCTCATGGATGTGATGGGACGCGCCGGACGCTAGGCGAATCTCTGCCGCGCCAGCTTTGCGCCCGCGCCGAGCGCCATCAGCTTGGCGGCGGCGATCTCGCGCCGCATCGGCGCCATGCCGCAATTCGTGCAGGCGACGATGCGTTCTTTCGGCACGAACTTCATAACCTCGCCGATGACCTGCGCCACCCGCTCGGGTGTCTCGACCTCGTCGGTCGCGACGTCGATGACGCCGACCAGCACATCCTTGCCGTCAAGCAGCGACAACAGCTTCATCGGCACGCGCGAATTGATGCATTCCAGCGAGACCTGGCCGATGCGGCTCTTGGCCAGCGCCGGAAAGAATTTTTCGTATTGCGTCCATTCGCCGGGCAAAGAGTTTTTCCAGTCGATATTAGCTTTGATGCCGTAGCCATAACAGATGTGCACGGCGGTCGTGCATTTGAGTCCTTCGATAGCACGATGCAGTGCGTCGATACCCCAGCCGGGTACCTCATCCATGAACACGTTGAACGCGGGCTCGTCGAACTGGATAACGTCGACGCCGTCGGCTTGCAGCGCGCGCGCTTCCTGGTTGAGCAACCCGGCGAAGGCCATCGCCATTTTCACTTTGTCGCCGTAATGCCTGTCGGCGACGGTGTCCGAGATGGTCATCGGCCCTGGCAGCGTGACCTTCAACTGCCGCTGGGTATGGGCGCGGGCGTAGCGCGTCTCGCTCTCGTGCACGCGGCCCTTCAACGTCAATTCGCCGCGTACCTGCGGCACCATGGCTTTGTAGCGGTCGCCGCGGATGCCCATTTCGACCTTGTGGGCGAAGTCGATGCCGTCGACGAATTCCAGGAAACCGTGGACGAAATGCTGGCGCGACATTTCGCCGTCGCAGACGATGTCGATGCCGGCGTCTTCTTGCAATTTAACAGCAAGAAGCGTGGCATCGAGCTTGGCCTGCGCGAGATCCGCGCCAGAGAGCTTCCACTGCGGCCACAGTTTGTTCGGCTCGGCCAGCCAGGACGGTTTCGGCAGGCTACCGGCGACGGTCGATGGAAAAATCATTTGGCGGTGCTCTTAAAAAGCGCGGGCGGTTGCCAATCATAGAGCCAATCGTAGCGCGCGCGCAGCTTTTCTCCACCCATGGCGCGCATGGCGAGATTTCGCACCAGCGCCTCGGGGCCGCTCAGCCCATAGAGGCGGGCCTGACGGCGGGAGCGCAGTTGGGCGAGCGCGGTGCGGTGCCAGCGCGCGCCTTCGTATGCCCGCAACGCGTCGGCCGGATCGTCGCGATATTTGTGCAGCATGTCGGCCAGCACCGCGGCGTCCTCGATCGCCATGCCCGCGCCTTGGGCGAGAAAGGGCAGCATCGGGTGGGCGGCATCCCCGATCAGCGTCACCGCGCCCGCGCCGCCGGCAAACGACGTCTTGCGGTCATAGAGCGCCCATTTGAGCCACTGCTCCGGCAGCGCGATCAAGTCGCGCGCCCTGTCGGCCCAGGACCAGCGCGCAAAATGACGTAAAATTTCGGCGCGGTTGCCGGCGACCGACCAGCCGGCTTCTTTCCATTCGTCATGCACAATGGCGACGATGTTGATCAGACGCCCGGATTTTACCGGGTAGTGCACTAAATGTGCGTCGAGCCCAAGCCATAGATGCACCAGCGGCTCGCGCCATTCCGCGGAGACGCTTTCAGCGGGAATGAGCGCGCGCCAGGCGGTGCGGTGACGGAAGCGTGGAATATTCCGGCCCGGCAGTCGCGCGCGTACGTTCGACCACAGGCCGTCGGCACCGACCAGGGCGAAGCCAAGTTCGTCAACAGTGCGTTTCCCGATGCGGGCCTGCACGGTGATGCCGTTGATGTGCGCGGCGAAATCCTCCACCCGGGTGTTGAGCTTAATGTCGATATCCTGCGTGGCGCGCGCCGCGTCAGCGAGCGCCGCTTGCAGATCGCCGCGATGGATCGTCCAGTAGGGCACGCCGTAGCGCCGCTCGGCATTGTCTCCGAGCGGGATACGCACGATCTCGCGCCCCGAGCCGCCGGCCATCACGCGGATCGCCTGCGGCGACATGGCCGAGGATTGCAAACGGTCGCGCAGGCCCAGCGCGATCAGCACGCGGGTGGCATTGGGCGAGAGTTGAATACCGGCGCCGGTCTCTTCGAGCTTGGCGGCCTGCTCGAGCACCGTGATGCGCAAGCCGGCACGCGCGAGTGCCAGCGCCGCCGTCAGCCCGGCGATGCCGGCGCCGGCGACGATGACATGACGCGCGGACGCCAAGGCTTAAAGCTCCGGTCTCAGGCGGCGGCGGTGAACGGCAAAGCGCATTCCGGCGGCTTGGCCGCATGGGAATTGAGCTTGGGATCGAAACGGTAAAGCGTCGAGCAATAGGGACAGACGATCTCGGCATCCTCCCCCATGTCGAGGTAGACGTGCGGATGATCGTGCGGCGGCAAGGCGCCGACGCACTGAAATTCCTTGGCACCGATTTCGATCACCGGTACGCCTGGATCGTTGTGGAAATGGGGGACGACGTGTTCGGCCATCGGGGCCCTCGTGGCTTGCGACTGACGCGCACCATAGCGAGACGGCCGGCTGATGCCTAGAGGCGCGCCGTTTCAGATTGTTTAAGTCCCCGGCAAACTTTAGAACGTGCGCATGGCGAGTTTCAGGAATGGCGAGGTCGAGATCGCGTTTCTCGATGAGGGCCAAAATCTTCCCAATGTCGAGCCGATTGTGCTGGTGCACGGCTTTGCCTCGACCAAGGAAGTGAACTGGGTCAATCCCGGCTGGGTGCGCACGCTCACGGGCGCAGGGCGCCGCGCGATCGCTCTCGACAATCGCGGGCACGGCCAATCGACCAAGCTCTATGATCCGGCCGACTACCACACCGCGAAAATGGCCGAGGACGTGCGCGCACTGCTCGACCATCTCGGCATCGAACGCGCCGACGTCATGGGCTATTCCATGGGCGCGCGCATCACGGCGTTCCTCGCCAGGAATCATCCGGCGCGCGTGCGCTCGGCAATCTTGGCCGGGCTCGGCATCAAGCTTGTCCACGGCGTCGGCCTGCCGGAGACGGTAGCGCTCGGCCTGGAGGCGCCTTCGCTCAATGATGTCACCGATCCGACCTCTCGGATGTTTCGCAGCTTCGCGCAACAGACCAAATCCGACCTAAAGGCGCTCGCCGCCTGTATCCGCGGCACGCGGCAGTCCTTGACTCCAGAGCAAGTGGCGGCGATCAGCGCGCCGGTTTTGGTTGCGGTCGGGACCGAGGATGACGTGGCCGGCAATGCGCACGAATTGGCCGCCATGATTCCCGGCGCCCGCGCGCTCGATATTCCCAACCGCGATCATATGCTGGCGGTCGGCGATAAGACCTTCAAAATGGGTGTTCTCGACTTCCTTAACCAACGCGCATGAGCCATGCGCCAGGTGCTTTGTCGGCCTTCTTGGCCCCTCGCAAAATGTGATAAAAGACCTAGCTAGGTTCGAGAAGCGCCGGAGAATTTAATTCCATGGCTCAGTTTCAGACGAAGGCCTCACGCGGCCTCGACAAGGTCGATCCTGTTTGGGCCCGCATTCGCGGCGAAGCGGAGGAGATCGCGCGCCACGAACCCGAGCTTGCCACCTTCATTTACGAGAATGTCCTGCACCACGACACGCTGGAAGCAGCCGTCATCCATCGCGTCAGCGAGCGGCTCGGCCATAGCGATATCTCCGGCGATCTGATCCGCCAGGCCTATAGCGAGGCGGTGAACGAAGAGCCCTCGCTCGGCGAAATCTTCCGCGCCGATATCGTTGCGACCGTCGACCGCGATCCGGCCACCAGCCGCTTTGTCGAGCCTGTGCTTTACTACAAGGGCTTCCACGCCATCCAATCTCACCGCCTGGCGCATTGGCTGCTCGGCAAAGGCCGCAAGGACTTCGCGCTCTATCTGCAAAGCCGTGCATCGTCGGTCTTCCAATGCGATATCAACCCGGCCGCCAAGATCGGCCGCGGCATCTTTCTCGACCATGCCACCGGCCTGGTGGTTGGGCAGACCGCGGTGATTGAAGACGACGTTTCGATTTTGCACGATGTCACCCTCGGCGGCACCGGCAAGCAGAATGAGGACCGCCACCCGAAAATCCGTCGCGGCGTGATGATCGGCGCCGGCGCCAAGATCCTCGGCAATATCGAAGTCGGTCATTGCTCCCGCATCGCCGCCGGTTCGGTCGTGATCAAGCCGGTTCCGAACAATGTGACGGTCGCGGGCATTCCGGCCCGGGTCGTCGGCTCGGCCGGCTGCCCCGAGCCCTCGCGCGCCATGGACCAGATGCTGTACGGCATCATGTTGGATGGCTGATTCTTTACGTTTGCGCATGATCTTATCCGAAAACCGGTTCCCACTTTTCGGGATCATGCGCGCTGACCGCTTGCGCCGCTCCGGTCAATCGGGCAACTAGGTTTCGCACAGCAAGGAGCCGCCCGGTGGACGTAACCGAAGTCAGAAAACTCGACGCCTATCTCAAGAAACTGTTCGGCAATGCAACCATTCGCGTGGTGCCGAAGGCGGGCGATGTCGCCGAGGTTTTTGTCGGCGAGGACGATCTCGGCGAATTGACGCTCGACGACGAGGACGGCGACCGTTCGTTTAATTTCCGCATGGTCATCCAGGTCGGCAGCGATCCCAGCATCCAGCCGGTGCCGACGCTCAACGCCTTCCTGCGCCGCAAGTTCGACAACGAGAATATCCGCGTGGTCACGCGGCCGAAGAAAACAGATTCTCTGGAAGTCTACATCGGCGAGGAATTTCTCGGCGTGCTGTTCCTCGAGACCGAAAAAGGCCGCAAGTCGTATATCTTCGAATTGCCGATTTTGGACGTCGATTTGGTCGACTGAGTGCCGCGGCTAGACGGCGGCCACGCCGAAACCGATGGCGCCGAGCAAGCCAAGCGTCACGAGGATCGCGATTCCCTCGGCCAGCGTCAGCCTGTCTTTGGTTTGACGTGCTTTTTTGGCGTTGCGGCGCATCGCATTATCTCCCTCGATTTTAGTCAACCTTTCGAGACGCTTTTGGTTCCGTGACCGGCTAGGTCCCGGGATGCAGCCGCGCCATCAGTTTGTCGATGCCGGCGGCGACACTTTTCCAGTCGCTCAGCCAATCGCGCGAAAATCTCAAGGTAACGTCGGCATTGCCGATGCGCCGCTCCAGCAAGCAGGTGCCGGAATTGGTGACGCCCTTGCGCGAGCAACGCGCCAGGAAATGCTCGGGCGCGGCCTGCTCGAACACCAGTTCCTCATCCTGGTAGGGCGTGCCGTCGCGGAAGCCGCGCAGCGTCAGCCCCGGTGGCCCGGCGGCCGGCTCGGGCACCAGATAGCGCGGGTAGATGGTCTGCACGCGCTCGAGCAGCGGCAACGTGCCTTCGCCCGACGCGATGGTGACGAACAAGCGCTGGTCGAGATCGACCGGGGCGCCCACCGTCGGCTGGATCGCGGGATCGGGCGGGGTCAGCGATGGCCAGAGGTAAGCAAGATCGACGCGCTCCTGCGTGCCGGGGTGGCGCTGCACCGCCATGCGGATCGCCGCCGGCTCGATATTGAAATAAGTGCCGGCGACGATGATCGGCAGCGCCGGCGCATCGAGCGTAACTTGCGATTCCGGCCAGCGCGGCCACAGCACATAGGCGACATAGCCCGCGGCGATGAGCGTCACCGCGGCGAACAGCAGAAGCGGGCCGGTGAGTGGGCTGCGGCCGGCATGGCCGCGTCTGGCGGAATGATGCGTGAGGGTGGCCATCGCAAATCCCGAAAACGAATTGCTCGCAATTATGCCACGGCGGCCGGTACGGCCCGGATTACGGCGTTTACCATTCGTTAAGGATTAGCTGGCGCGGGCCCGGGGGCTTTGCGAAAAGGCCGTTCTGTAATGCGTTGAGGCCGAAATGACGCCGGAATCCATCCAAATGTTGCTGGCCCTTGCGCTCGGCTTTGCCGTCGCGGGCATGTGCGCCTCGGCCTATCAGCTCGCCACCCGCCAGCTCCCGAGCTTCGGCCTGCTCAGCGCCGGCCCCAGCCCGCGGGCTTTCGCGGCCGTGCCGCTGCTGATGCTGTCGGCGCCGTTCCTGATCATGCGCAACACTATTCTCGGACGTCAGCAGGAAGGCCGCCGTTTCGAATTCGTGTTCGTGGCGACGCTCATTGCCGGCTTCTGGAGCCTGATGTCGGGCCTGGCGCTGGTCATGACCTTGCAGGCCTGCGGCCTTCTGGTCGCCTAGCTACTTCCCTTTTTTCTCGATCATGCGATTGTCGTTTCCGTCAGGAGGCGGCAATGCCGATCTATGAGCTCGATGGACAGGCGCCTGAATTTCCAAGCGCTGGCGAATATTATGTCGCCGAGACCGCGGTGCTGATCGGCCGCGTGCGGCTCAAGCGCGAGGCGAGCGTGTGGTTCGGCGCGGTGCTGCGCGGCGACAACGAATGGATCGAACTGGGCGACCGCTCGCAGATCCAGGACAATTCGACGCTGCATACCGATCCCGGCTTTCCGCTGGTGATCGGCTCGAATTGCGTGATCGGCCACAACGTCATTTTGCACGGCTGCACGATCGGCGACAACAGCCTGATCGGCATGGGCACGATCATGCTCAATGGTTCGAAAGTGGGGCGCAACTGTCTGATCGGCGCCGGCGCGGTGGTGACCGAAGGCAAGACCTTTCCCGACAATTCATTGATCGTCGGCGCGCCGGCGCGCGCGATCCGCACATTGGATGAAAAAGCGCGCGACATGATCCGCGACGGCGCCGACATTTATGTGCGGCGCTGGAAACGCTATGCCAAGGGCTTGAAGCGGATCGGTTAGGCTGCCGCTCGCGCGCTGTCGACCTGCGGGATCGCGCGGAGCGCGATCGCAATCCGGTTCCAGGTATTGATGGCGGCCACGGCCGCGGTGAGATCGACGATTTCCTTTTCGGAAAACTGCTTGCGCACCTGCGCGTAAACGTCATCGGGCACGTGGCCCTCGGTCACGAGGGTCAGCGCTTCGGTCCAGGCCAGCGCCGCCTGTTCGCGCGCGCTATAGATCGGGGCTTCGCGCCAGGCGGGGAGCAGGTGCATGCGCTCGTCGGTCTCGCCTATTTTGCGTGCGTCGCGCGTGTGCATGGCGAGACAGTAGGCGCAGCCATTGATCTGCGAGGCGCGAATTTTTATCAGCTCGCGCAATTTGGCATCGAGACCGGACTGATCGACATAAGCCTGCAACGCGGCGACCGCCTTATAGGCCTCGGGTTTTACTTTAGTGACGTCAATTCGTTGCTGCATGATGCGCTCCCATTGGCTGCTATTGCCGACAATGTGGGAGCGGAAATGGCCGACAATTCGGCGACACGATGATAATCGCGTGAAATTGAAACCGCGATCCGCACCCTTAAACAGGGTGCGGCCGGCCCCTGGGGGAGGGCCGGCCGCTCACGAACCCGGTCTGGGGACGGGGAGGGGTGGGGACGTGACCGGGGTCGCGATTCCTTTGTCCGTGCGCGCTTACCGAGCCGAAACCGTGGCCGGTGCGCGTTGCGGCTCGCCTAGCGCGACCCAGACATTCGGATCGGACTGCGACTGGCGCTTCACGAACTTGTAGCCAGTCCTGTTCCAGGACAGGATTTCGGCCTCCTGGTTATCGAGAATGAACTCGCCGCGATTGGTCTTGACGGTGAGCACGGCGTGGCCGTCGCCCTTTTTGTCGCGCACCACGGTGATCAGCAGCGCCTCGCGCGGCCAGCCCGCCTGCATCAGCATGCGGCGCTTGAGCAGCACGTAATCCTCGCAATCGCCCTTGCCGTCGTCGGGATAATCCCACTGCTCGACCACGCCCCAATGTTCGAGGTCGGTGATCGGGGTGATGTTGTCGTTCGCCCAATTGTTGACCTTGACCATGTCCGACCAGGCCTTGGGCGTGAGCACCACGTCGCGCGCCGCCGAAGGTTTGGTGTCGCATTCGGGTTTGTAGCGAATGCAGAATTCGACCCAACCGATCGGTGGCCGCGTGGCCTCGCCGACCGCGATATAAACGGCCGGATCGCGCACATTGACCGGCCCGCCATAGGCGAGCCATTCACCCGCCGCCGCGCCGCCCGTAAAGGCTGCGAACGCCGACATGCCTGCGATGACCAGCATTGTGCCGGTCGAAACTCGTTTGAAACGCCCGCCCATTTTTGTGGCCCCTTCCCGTCTTGAGGGGACCACAATTCGCATAGAATTTTTGCATCGCCGCTAAGTACAGCGGGGCATTTTGAAGAGTATCCGAATAAAGAAAGAGACGAATACAGTAAAACTTAGAATAGAGTTCGATTAAAATCTTATCGAATACAATTAATCTAAAATTTTATACATTAATAGACGAAATGCAGCAATGACGCGCCCGCGCGGGCTCCCGCGCGCCCGTTATTTACCGTGCGTGGCTTTGAGAATTCGGTTTGGGGTCGCGACGGAGAGCTGAAATCGATGCGACTCCGCCGCCGGAATCGCACGCAATTTTATGGAAACCCTTTACCGGACGATCAGGCTATTCGCCGGTGACGTTTTCTTCGATGGAATCGGGGTGTTGCAACCGGGTGAATTCGATAGCGAATCCGTCGTCGATGTGACGGACGACCCGGCCTTGGGTTTTTCCGACAATAACCATGGCGCCGACCACCGGCCGCAGTTCCGCCGAAATTGAAATCGCGGCGCCGGATTCGGACAAGTCGATGATACGGCATGCAACATTGTTGCCGTTGGGCAGGATCAACCGCGCCATCACCTTGCGCGGAATGAAGCGGCCGTGCCGGCGGTCTTCCGGCAGGTTAAGGATGTGCCGGTTGGCGAGCCAGGTGAGCTGGGCGGCTAGCTTGTCGCGCTTGCGCAAGGTCGCCTCAATCGTCATGGCGAACCCATTGTCGAGCGTGCGCGCGATTTTACCCTCGAGGCGGCCGAGATGATCGACATAGGCGATCACCCGTTCGCCTGGATTGCCCATCACAGGCGCGGCCAAGGCAATGCCGCCCGGCGACATGTTGGTCACCTGGCATGGAAATTCACGCCGGTCGGCGAGCATATAGCGTCCGAGCAGGTTGACCTTGACGCGCTGATGCCGCCGGCGTTCTTCGGCCAACGTCAGCGATTTCGGTTTGGGCAGCGGTAGCGCCATGATGCGACTGGGTTTTGGGGCACGTTTGCCTCAAGTCGGCCAGCCTAGGCGTCTAGGGTTAACGGCGCGTTAGCCCGTCCGCTCGCCGGAAGACGTTTCGCGGCCGCCGCTAAAAACCACGAAGCCGTGGCGAACCCGCACGTCTTCCGCCGCCGGTACCAGACGCGGCGCCGGATGATTTTCGATCCCGTCGCCAATATGCCGCACCGTGCCGAGCACGAGTTCGGTGATCGGCCTGGTACCGATCCAGTAGGGTGTCACCATCGGCGCCAGGACGCCAAGCGCGCGAATGCGGGCATGCCCGGCATGAGCGAGCGGCAACAGCAACAATTCCAGATCGGCTTTGCTGCCATCTTCCGTGGACGCGGTGACGCCGGCGATCGCGCCGGCCGATTCATGAGTGACGCTCGCGAGCACATCTTCGATCGATTGGCGGGTGGTCTCGTCCCATAGCGCGTTAAAAGCTTCGCCCTTGATTTCGCGGGCAAACAGCGCGCAGACCCGGGTACCGGCGAGGCGGAAGCGCAGTTGATCGGCAAAATCCGCGGACAACATGAAAGTATCGCCGAGCGCATGGCGGATCTCGGCCGGATCGATTTCGGCCCGGGCGGGCGCTGGGCGAGCGCCCCGCTTCTTGTCCCAATATTCGAAAACGGCCCGCGTGGAGTGATGTTTCATGAACGCCACCTGTTCCGTCGCGAGACGAGTGACGGCGTTCATTGTCCCCGGCTGGGACATGCGCGCCGGCTGTTCGCCGCGACCGCGCAGACCGTGCAGGCGCCGTGCCGGACAGGCCGCCGCCGATGGGGCGCCCTGCGTTAGTGTTAAGACGGCGATTGAATTGGCGGTGAGCGGCGTTGCGTCTATGGTGGCCGCGATCCACAGACGTTGTGCTGCTGACAGGAGGGCGAAAGCCCTCCTTTTTTTGCCCATTTTTTTCAGGCTGTTTTTTGCGATCTTTGCTTGCGATCAAGCAGCCGAGCGGCGTAACTGGGCTGCCCACCAGCCTTTGGATCTCCCTTGAAACGCGAACCACTCTTCAATATTCCGCCGGTCGTCATTGCGGTCCTAGCCGTGCTCGCGCTTGTTCATGCGGTGCGCACTTCCGTGCTCAGCGACCAACAAGACATCGAATTTGTCCTGACATTCGCGTTCATTCCGGCGCGCTATGACACCTCCGCCGTGCTCGGCGGCGTACTACCGGGCGGCTTCGGCGCGCAATTGTGGACCTTCGTGACGTATTCGTTGATCCATGCCGACTGGACGCATCTCGGTGTGAACGCTGTCTGGCTCTTGCCGTTTGGCAGCGCCGTGGCGCGGCGGTTTGGCGCCACGCGATTTCTTGCCTTCTTCGCGGTGACGGCGGCCGCCGGCGCGGCGATGCATCTTGCGACGCACGCCGGCGAGCAGTCGCCCGTGATCGGGGCCTCCGCGGCGATTTCCGGCACGATGGCGGCTGCCATGCGCTTTGCGTTCCAGCGCGGCGGGCCACTTGGGTTTTGGCGTCAGAGTGACGACGCCGCCTATCGCGTGCCGGCAATCCCGCTCGCTGGCGTGCTGCGCGACCCGCGCGTTCTGGCCTTCCTGGCGGTGTGGTTCGGGATCAATATTTTGTTCGGGGTAGGCTCGTTCCCGCTGACCGGCATCGGGTCGGGCCAAGTCGTGGCCTGGCAGGCGCATATCGGCGGTTTTCTCGCAGGTTTGATTTTATTTTCCTGGTTCGATCCGGCTCCTGATGAGTCGCTGCAGCCGCCCCCTGATGACGTTAGTGCAACGCACCATTAAGCAATATGATCGCGCGCTACCTGCCGCGCCATAATTGCGCTTGACGGAACCGGGACAGCGGCAGGATCGTTCTCCAGACCCGGAGTCGCGGGTACCCGCAGCCGGGATAGGAGGCTGCCATGCACGTCAAAGATATCTTGGCCGCCAAGAAAAGCGACTTGGGCGGCGACATCGTCTCTATCGAACCAACGGCGGATCTCGCGGCGGCGGCGCAATTGCTGGCTACGCGCCGAATCGGCGCCGTCTTGATTTGCGGCGCCGGAGGGCGCCTATCGGGGATATTGTCCGAGCGCGACATCGTACGCGCCATCGCCGAACACGGCGCCGCCGCACTCAAACTCACGGTGGGGCAGGTGATGACGCGCAATGTCTCGACCTGCGGCGCGGAAGACAGCATAGCCAGCATCATGGAGCGCATGACGGAAGGAAAATTCCGCCACATGCCGGTGGTGGCCAAAGGCCGCCTGATCGGCCTGGTATCGATTGGCGACGTGGTCAAGCACCGCGTCGGAGAGATCGAACAGGAAACCGAGGCGATGCGGGACTACATCCGCACCGCCTAGTTACTTCGCGGCGCGATTCGCGCCATAAGGCTGCGACAGCGCGCCGAGCGCCTCGGTGATGCTTTCGATTGCTTTTTCGGTTGCCTCGACGCCGAGGGCGATCGCCTCGGCAGCGCGATGGAAGTCGAACCAGCCGACGGCGCCAAGCCGCGGGCTGATCATCACGTCGGGCGGATCGCCGGCGAGCCGCGCGCGCGTGATGCGGTCCTGCATGACATTGAAGGCTTCCACCATCACGGTCGGAATGCCGGGGCTGCCGCGCCGCCCGAGGACTTGCCGGCGCAGCAAACGTTCGCCGCCGAACAGGCCGCGCAAGCCGTTTGGTTTGGACGGCTCGGGCTCAATTGCTTGGCCATCCTCCGAGCCGTGATTGGCGATGATGGTGCCGCGCCCGAACAGATCGGCGTTGAGATTGACCGCGATCACCAGCCTGGCATCGAGCGCGCGCGCCGCCGAGACCGGCACCGGATTGACCAGCGCGCCGTCGACCAGCCAGCGGCCGCCAATTTGAGCGGGCGGAAAGATGCCGGGCAGAGCATAAGAAGCACGCAGGGCATCGACCAGCCGGCCGCGCGTCAGCCAGACCTCGTGCCCGGTGTTGAATTCGGTGGCGATGGCGGCAAAGCGGATCGGCAGATTTTCAATGCGTGTGTCGTCGAGCGCTTCCTCGAGCCGCGCCACAAGATGACCGCCGCGGATCAGGCCCGAGCCGGACAGGCTGACATCCAGGTATCCCAGGATGCCGCGCACGGTAAGCGAGCGGGCCCAGGCTTCCAGGCCGTCGAGCTGCTTGGCGGCGTAACAACCGCCTACCACCGCGCCGATCGAGGTGCCGACAATGACGTCCGGCACGATGCCGTGCGCCGCAAGGGTACGCATCACGCCGATATGCGCGAAGCCACGCGCGGCTCCGCCGCCAAGCGCGAGTGCAATGCTTGGCCGTTTGATCTCGGACTCTACAGGAGCGGTCGTGGCTTCCGCGTTGCGGTCGCCGTTGCGGGCGCGCCCGAATAAACCTTCGAACACCTGATCTTCTCCCCCGTCCTCCCGATTTTCAGGTCGGGCCGGTCACCGGACAAGCGTTAGCGGCCAATATGGTGAAAATTGCTGGCGAAGTCTTGTGACCGAAACGTGACCATGAGCCTGCGCTCGCGGAATTGCATAACGGTTAAGGGCCCCGCCGGGCGGTTATGGCGTGTACTCATAATTCGAGAGCGATGAGCGCGTGCATCAACGCTCAGGCGCTACCGATCCCTGTCGCAACCCCCCGAGCGCCAGACCCGAGATGAGGTCGGTCAGTTCATCCACGAACGGACTGTCGGGGGTGATCTTGAACGGCTCTTGCGCGAAAAGCTCACGGTTGCGCACAAAGGTGCTGCATTGTCCCATCAACCAAATGGCCCCGCACAGGGCGACCCGCCGATCCGTGCCTGACGGCAAGAACCTTTGAACGATATCGATGGCGGCGGTCAGATAGGTGACCGTGTTCTTCGCCATGAACTTGAGGAAGACCTTGCTGGGATGCGCGCCCTCCCAGGCAAAGATGCGGATGTACAGGCTCAGTTCGTCGCGAAACAGCAGCGGCCGCAACTGCTGGCTCACGAAGCTGCGCAGCGCGTCCTCGCGCGACAGCGACTTCAACTTCTCGGGATCGAAGCCGGCCTGCTCGGTCAGCTTGTCGAATGCCGTTTTGAGCAGTTCGAGATAGAGCCCATCCTTGCCCTTGAAATGGTAGTTGATGGCGGCCTGGTTGACGCGCGCTTTGGCCACGATGTCGCGCACGCTCGTGCCCTGGTAGCCCTTGTCCGCCAAGAGCTGAGCCGCCGCCTTCATGATCGAGTTGCGGGTGTAGTCGGACGGACGCGTCATAGGCTCCCAGTTCAAACAACTGTTTGAATCGATTAGATAATGCCTCTTGCAACAAAATGCAAACCTCTTTGATCCCCAGCCGGCGGCAAATGTCATGGTTCCGCCTCAAACGGGTGTTTGAAATTCATTTGCGCGTATGAAATGCGCGTTTGAGCGGTTGCTGACTAAAGAATCACGGAGGCCTTCCATGCTGGAGCGAACGTCGAGATTCGTCCTGGAGACGCTGCCTTATGTGATCATGGCGACGTGTGCCGCCGTCCTCATCCCCATGTTCATTCGCTAGATCGAGGCGAGCCATGACCTTCTTCTACCTAAAAGCGCATCTGCCCCGTCTCTCTGGATGGCGATGGCTGCTGGAAAAATTGATGCCGGTATCCGTCTCTTATCGGCCCGAGTGACACTATATGCGCGGCCCCGGCCCGAAGTACCGCGAACGGTACCCTCAGCCCGCAGGGCCTAAATCAAGCAAATGATTTTCCGGGTACGGAGCGGGTGCGCTCAACTCCTGAACAATTGAGTCCGCGCCCTCACTTCACCGGCCGCTGCATGGAAAAAACGCTTTCGACCACGGCATATTGGTCGTAGCCGCAGCGGGCGATCGGCTTCATAGCGGCAGTGTCGAGCAAGCCATCGACAATAAAGCGGTCGTCGATATGCACGCCGATCACTTGACCCAGCACAACATGCCCATCGACCGGCTTACCGTCGGCTGTTTCCAGCGGAATAATTTTCACCAGCCGGCATTCGAGCGCGCAGGGCGAGGCTTTCACCCGCGGCGGTTTGATCAGGCGCGACGGCGCAGGCTCGAGGCCGGCACGCGCCATCTCATTGATGCCGCGCGCCAGCGGCGCCGAGGTAATGTTCATCGCCTCACGCAGCTCCCAGGTGGCGAGGTTGCAGACGAATTCGCCGGTTTCCCGGATGAAGCTCGCCGAATCCTTGAACCCCTCGCTGGCGAACATCAGCAGATTGGCCCGGCTGTTGACGCCGTTGAAGTAGGAGTAGGGCGCGAGATTTACTTCGCCTTTCAAGCTCATCGAGGTGACCCAGCCGATCGGGCGAGGCGCGACAATAGCCTTGAACGGATCGTGCGGCAGCAGGCGTTTATCGCGCTTGTCAGGCTCGTAGAACATCACTTCCTCGGAGAATCCTCGGCGCCGAAGTAGCTGACGATCGCATTGAGCGGCGGACGATCGCGATCCTCGGGCGGCTTCGCGGCGCGGCCGATGTGGACGAAACCGGCAAGGCGTTCGTTCGATGCGACGCCCAGTTTATCCAGCACGCGCCGGTCATAGGCGTACCACTCGGTGATCCAACTCGCGGCGTAGCCCATGGCATGAGCGGCGACCACCAGGCTCATCGCGGAAGCGCCTGCCGACAATTGCTGCTCCCATTCCGGAATTTTGACGTGCGGGCCGGCGCGGCTGACCACCGCGATCACCAGCGGCGCGCGCGCCAGCCGCATGCGCTCGAATTCGATCTGTTCAGGCGTGGCGTCGGCGCGGCCGGCGGCAAAGGCCTCGGCGATCGCCTCACCGGCGGCCTCGCGCGCCGCACCTTCGAACACGATGAAGCGCCAGGGCGCGAGCTTGCCGTGATCGGGCACCCGCGATGCGATGGAAAGCAGGGTGGCAATCTCATCTTTGGACGGGCCGGGGCCGGTCAGCTCCATCGGCTTGACCGAGCGGCGGGTTTTCAAAAGCTGCAAGGCGTCGGGCATTTGGTTTCCTTGGAAATAACGCTTGCGCCTAGCATGGCATATCGGGTGAGACAAACCGGGCTAGTGGCTTGAAATCGCCGCGATTCGGACGGAAGAAGCTTCCCATGCGCCATGCTTCCGCAATCGCCGCCTGCGACTGGATGTGGCCAGCGCTCGCGATCGTTTTGACTTTGCTTGCATCCCACCCGGCTTTGGCGCAAGGCGCCGGGCAGAATTCGCTATTTTCAGGGACGCCGACAAATGGATTGGTGCCATCGGCGCCCGCTGCGCGCGGTGACCTGCTCGGCTCTCCCGGCGTATTGTCGCCGCAGCCGGAATGGCCGCTAAACGCGCCGCGCGCGACAGCGCCGGCTTCGCCGCCCATGGTGCCGGCCGGGCAGGTGGCGCTCTCGCTCAGCGCGCGCTTCGGCAAGGATGATAGTCCGATCAGCGGCGGCCTCACCTGGCGCGTCTATGCGGCAAAGGCGGATGCTGCCGGCAATTTCCATCTGATCAGAGAAGACAAGTCACCATCGCCCACCTTGGTGCTGCCAGCGGGCGCCTATATCGTTCATGTCGGCTTCGGCCTTGCCACCGCCGTCAAGCCGGTGACCTTGAACGGGCCGACCGTGCGCGAGGAATTCGACCTGCCGGCCGGCGCGTTGCGGCTGGAGGGCAAAGTCGGCGACGTGCGCATTCCGGCCGGACAGGTATCATTCGACGTTTACAAAGGCAGTCAGTTCGAGCCCGGCGACCGGCGGCCAATCGCCGAACACGTTATGACCGGCAATGTGGTGGTGGTGCCCGAGGGCACCTATTACATCGTGTCGAACTACGGCGATGCTAATTCGCTAGTCCGCTCCGACATCCGCGTGCAGGCCGGCAAGCTCACCGACATCACCGTCACCCATCGCGCCGCCGCGATTACGCTCAAGCTGGTAGCGGAGAAGGGCGGCGAGGCGCTCGCCAATACCGCCTGGTCGGTACTCACGCCCGGTGGCGACGTCATCAAGGAATTGATCGGCGCCTTTCCGCGCGTGATTCTGGCCGAAGGTGAGTATCGCGCCATTGCGCGCAATGAAGGCAAGGTATACGAGCGCGAATTCAAGGTTGTCACCGGCGTCGATGGCGACGTCGAGGTTATGGCGAAATAACGGCGGAACATTCCGCAGAAGCTGCTGTTGTAAGGAATATGGTAACGCAACGCATTGCGAACGATACAGCCACTGACATTTTCGCGGAACTCGATGTAAAATTGATCGCGTTGCTGCTTGATGTCGATGGTACGATGATCGATTTCGGCCCGTCGCCGCGCGAGGTCTTTGTTTCCGACGAATTGCGGGATTCTCTGGCGCGGCTGTCGGGACAGGCCGGTGGCGCACTGGCTTTGGTAAGCGGGCGACCGATCGGCGATCTCGATTTACTGTTTGCGCCGCTCAAGCTGCCGGCCATCGGTGGCCATGGCGCTGAAATGCGCGTGCGCGGCGGCGACGTCGTTCGCGCGGCGGCGCCGCTGCCGGACGAACTTCGGCGCAATCTGGCGGATGCCGCGACGCCGGACTCGGGCGTCATCGTCGAAGACAAAGGCTATTCGCTGGCCTTGCACTATCGCCAAGCGCCGCAACAACAAGACCGCCTGCTGGCGCATATCGCGGCCGGCCGCGCGGCGTTTCCGGGCGAGGCTACCGAGGTATTGCCGGGTAACGCAATGCTCGAAGTGAAGCGGCCGAATGTCAGCAAAGGCGACGGCGTGCGCGCGCTGATGAGCAATCCGCCCTTTGCCGGACGCACGCCGGTATTCATCGGCGATGACGTCACCGATGAATTGGTTTTCGCGGTGCTGCCGGCGTTCGGCGGCAAGGGTTTCTCGGTCGGACGGCAGTTTGGCGGTCTGGCCGGCACTTTCAATTCGCCGGCGGACGTGCGGCGCGCCCTGCAGAGATTGTCGGCCGGCCGGGCACACGCGTCATGAGCGAGAGCCATCTCGACCTCGCGGTCATCGGTAATGGCCGCACGGCCGCTTTGGTCGAGCCGACCGGGCGCATCGTGTGGTGGTGTCTGCCGCGCTATGACGGCGACCCCGTGTTCTGCCGGCTGCTCGCGGGCAAGGAGGACAAAGGATTCACCGACGTGGTGCTCGACGGGCAAGCCGATTTCCGCTCGGGGTACTTGCGCAACACCGCTACGGTGGTGACCGACTTGATGGACGACAACGGCGGGGCGCTGCGCATCACCGATTTTGCGCCGCGGTTCATCAACTACGGCCGGGTCTACCGTCCGCCACAGCTCATTCGCATTATAGAGCCGCTCGCCGGCATGCCGCGTGTCACTATTCGCTTCCGCGCCACGCACCAATATGGCGCGCCGGTGACCGCGCACTCATCCGGCAGCAACCACATCCGCTACTGGCGCGACGGCGTGCCGGTGCGGTTGACGACCGATGCGCCGCTTTCGCATGTTGAGAACGAGGCGTCCTTCATGCTCACGCGCCCCGTGCACATGGTGTTCGGCGTCGACGAACCGTTCGAGGGCACACTCGAGAGCACCTGCCGGGAGTTTTCCGACCGCACCCGCGACTATTGGATGGAATGGGTGCGGCGGCTTGCTTTCTCGATCGATTGGCAGGACGAGATCATCCGCGCGGCGATAACGCTCAAGCTGTGCAGTTTCGAGGATACCGGTGCGATCGTCGCCGCGCTCACTACTTCGATTCCGGAGAGTGCGGGCTCAGGGCGCAACTGGGATTACCGTTATTGCTGGATGCGCGACGCCTTTTTCGTGGTGCGGGCGCTCAACCGCATCGGCGCGACCCGCACGATGGAGGATTTTATCTCCTACATCCTGAGCGTGGCCGCCGGCCGTGCCGCCGTGATCAAACCACTCTACGGCATCGTACACACTGATCCGCTCGAGGAGCGCGCCGCCGAGGCGCTCGCTGGCTATAACGGTGACGGGCCGGTGCGCATCGGCAATGCCGCGATCGGCCAGGATCAGCACGACGTTTACGGCAGCATCATCATGGCGGCGACGCCGATGTTCTTCGACCGCCGGCTGCCCAATCCCGGCGACGCTGCGCTGTTCAAGGTGCTTGAACCGCTCGGCGAACAGGCGGCGCGGCTGGCGCTCGAGCCGGACGCCGGGATTTGGGAATATCGCGGGCGCAAGCGCGTGCACACGTATTCAGCGGCGATGTGCTGGGCGGGTTGCCAGCGCCTCGAGGCGATCGCGGCGCATCTTGGCCTCGCCGACCGGGCGCAATATTGGGGCGGCGTTGCCAACGGCATCGCCGAACAGGTGCTGCAACAGGGCTGGAACGACAAACGTAAATCGTTCTCGGCAGCATTCGGTAGTGACGATCTTGACGCCAGCTGCCTGCTGCTGGCGGAACTCGGCCTTATCGCGCCCGACGATCCGCGTTTCGTCGCTACCGTCAATGAGATAGCGCGTGAACTAAGGCGCGACTTCCACGTTATGAGATATGTGGCTGCCGATGATTTCGGCCCGCCGGAGACCGCCTTTTTGATTTGCCGCTTCTGGCTGATCGACGCATTATGGGAGACGGGCCGCCGCGACGAGGCAAAAGAAATGTTCGTCGACGCTCTCAAATTGCGCAATCGATATGGCCTGCTGTCGGAAGACGTGCACCCATTGACCGGAAAACTATGGGGCAATTTTCCCCAGACCTATTCGATGTCCGGATTGATATTGACCGCGATCAAGTTGTCGCGCAGCTGGGGAGACCGATATTGGCGCGGCTCGTCGTAGTATCCAACCGCGTTGGCGTACCCGATGGCGGCACGCGGGCCGGCGGCCTCGAGGTTTCAATCCGTCCGGCGCTGCGCAAGCGTGGCGGCGTCTGGTTTGGTTGGAGCGGCAAGGTCACCAACAGTGAGCCGGGTCCGGCGAAGGTGATCGAGAAGGACAACGTCGTCTACGTCACCATTGGTCTTCGCAAAGACGATTACGAGGAGTTCTACAACGGCTTTGCCAATCGCGTGCTGTGGCCAATCCTGCATTACCGGCTCGATCTTGCTGAATTCACCCGCCGCGATCTTGGTGGCTACATCCGGGTCAACGAATTTTTCGCCAGCAATCTGGAAAAACTGCTCAAGCCCGACGACGTGATCTGGGTTCACGACTATCATCTTATTCCGCTCGCCAGGGCGCTGCGCGAGCGCGGCCACAAGAACAAAATCGGCTTCTTTATCCATGTTCCGTTTCCGCCGCCGGAAATTCTCACCGCGCTGCCCAACCACGAGCGGCTGATCGCCGCGCTCGGCAACTACGACCTGGTGGGTCTCCAGACCGAGATCGATGCCACCAATTTGTCCCGCTATCTCGCCAACGAAGCGGGCCTCAAGCGCATCGACGCCGAGACCTTCGATTATGACGGCCGGGCGGTGCGGGTCGGCGTCTTCCCTGTCGGGGTGGAAACCGAGCCATTGGCGCGGCTGGCGCGGCGCGCGATCGAATCCAACTTCGTGCGTGGCGTGCTCGGCAGTCTGTCGGGCCGCGCCATGATCATCGGTGTCGACCGGCTCGATTACAGCAAGGGTATTCCGGAGCGCATGAACGCCTACGAGCGCTTTCTCACGCTCTTTCCGGATTGGCACAACAACGTCACCTATTTGCAGATCACGCCGCACAGCCGCACAGAAATCCCGGAATATGAGGTTATCGGACGTCACGTCGACGAGGCTGTGGGGCGCATCAACGGAAATTTCGGCGAAGCCTCATGGACGCCGGTGCGTTACATCAACAAGGCGCACAGCCGCACGGCGCTCGCCGGGCTTTATCGCGCTGCGCGGGTGGGACTGGTGACGCCCTTGCGCGATGGTATGAACCTGGTGGCGAAGGAATACGTCGCGGCGCAGAACCCGGAAGGTCCCGGCGTGCTGGTGTTGTCGCGCTTTGCCGGTTCGGCGCGCGAATGTACAGCGGCGCTACTGGTCAATCCGTACGATCCCGAAGGTGTCGCGATTGCGATCAACCGGGCGCTGTCGATGCCGCTCGAAGAACGGCTGCAGCGCCATGCCGTGAATTTCAGGGCGCTGGTGCAAAACGATCTCGGCCGTTGGGCCGAGCGATTTCTGGACGCTCTCGACCAACCGGCGGCAGTGGCCGGCGACCGGCCGGAAATCCGCGCGGCCGGCCGGCGCTAGGCTTTCGCGCGCCGCGTGTCGGGCGGCACGGCTTCGTCGGCCAGCGCATGAAGCGCCGCGTCGAGCGGCATGACCTCCTGCTTTTCCTGGCCTAGACGGCGCACCGACACCGTGCGGCCGGCCGCTTCGTTCTTGCCGACCACCAGCATGGCCGGGACCTTGGCGAGCGAGTGCTCGCGCACTTTGTAATTGATCTTCTCGTTGCGCAGATCGCTCTCGACGCGCAGGCCGAGCCGGCGCGCATCATGAAGCACCGCGCGTGCGTAGTCGTCAGCGTCCGAGGTGATGGTGGCGACCACGGCCTGCAGCGGCGACAGCCAGAGCGGCAGGTGGCCGGCGTAGTGCTCGATCAAGATGCCGGTGAAGCGCTCGAGCGAGCCGAACATGGCGCGGTGGATCATCACCGGCGTCACTTTGTTGGAATGCTCGTCGATATAGAAGGCGCCAAGCCGCCCCGGCATATTGAGATCGACCTGCACGGTGCCGCATTGCCAATCGCGGCCGATGGCGTCGCGCAATACGTACTCAAGCTTTGGTCCGTAGAAGGCGCCTTCGCCTTTGTTGAGCGTCCAGGACCGGCCGGACGTTTTGAGCGCGGCCATCAGCGCGGCCTCCGCCTTGTCCCACACCGCATCGTCGCCGATGCGCTTCTTGGGGCGGTCGGAGAATTTGATCGTCACGTCGGAAAAGCCGAAGTCCTCGTATATCGACAGAATCTGATTGCTCACCTTGAGGGATTCCTCGGCGATCTGCTCCTCGGTGATGAAGATATGCGCGTCGTCCTGCGTGAAGGCACGCACGCGCAACAACCCGTGCAGCGCACCGGAGGGCTCGAAGCGGTGCACCTTGCCGAACTCGGCGAGCTTGAACGGCAGGTCGCGGTATGACTTCAGGCCGTTCTTGAAAATCTGGATGTGGCCGGGGCAATTCATCGGCTTGACCACGAAGACGCGTTCGTCGTCCTCGCGCGGCTGCGTCAAGAACATGTTTTCGCGGAAGGTCGCCATGTGGCCGGAGGCCACCCAGAGCGCGGAATCCATCAGCTGCGGCGCGTTGACTTCCGCGAAGCCGAATTCCTGCTGGCGGCGGCGGATGTAATTCTCCAGCGCCTGGAACAGGGTCCAGCCTTTGGCATGCCAGAACACCGAACCGGGCGCTTCTTCCTGGAAATGGAACAGGTCCATCTCGCGTCCGAGCCGGCGATGGTCGCGCTTTTCGGCTTCCTCGAGTTGCTTCAGGTAGGCGTCGAGTTCTTCCTGCTTGGCGAAGGCCGTGCCGTAGATGCGGGTGAGCATCGGGTTCTTGCTGTCGCCGCGCCAATAGGCCCCGGCTACCTTCATCAGCTTGAAAGCATTGCCGATCTTGCCGGTCGAGGTCATGTGCGGGCCGCGGCAGAGATCGAACCACTCGCCTTGCTTGTAAATCTTGAGCGGCTGGTCGGCCGGAATGGCGTCGATCAGCTCGATCTTGAAGTTCTCGCCTTTGTCGCGGAAAGTTTTCTTGGCCTGCTCGCGCGACCAGATTTCCTTGGTGAAGGGCCTGTCGCGCGCGATGATCTCCTTCATTTTTTTCTCGATGACCGGCAGGTCTTCCAGCGTGAACGGCTGGTTGCGGAAGAAGTCGTAATAAAAGCCGTTCTCGATCACCGGGCCGATGGTGACTTGTGTGCCCGGCCACAGCGACTGCACGGCTTCCGCCAGCACGTGGGCGGCGTCATGCCGGATCAGCTCCAGCGCGCGCGGGTCGTCGCGCGTCAAAAACTCGATTTTTGAATCGCGCTCGATCGGATCGGCGAGATCGGTTACGGCGCCGTCGAGCGCCATCGCCACGGTACGCTTGGCCAGCGAGGGCGAAATGCCCTTGGCGACGTCCAGCCCGGTGGTGCCTGGGGGGTAGTCCCGACGCGCGCCGTCGGGAAAGGTCAGCGCAACCATAAGCGTCTCCTGTGGCTCACTCCCGCGAACGAGCGCGGGTAAGCGTTACTTGCGAAGAGATATAGCAGCGAGTTCCGCCGACGCAACTATCGCGCCGGGACGTCGTTGGTTCCCCGCCAGCGGCCATAGCGCCAAGGCAGCCACCAGCGACATTTGGCCGGCAATTTGGCCGGCACGAAGTCGAGACCATGCGTGCCCCAAGGGTTGCAGCGCATGATTCGCGCCAGCGCCATCCAGCCGCCCGCCCATAGCCCGAAGCGCCAAATGGCTTCCTCGGCGTAGTCCGAGCAGCCCGGCAGGTGGCGGCAGCGCGGGCCGATCAGCGGCACCAGCGTGTGGCGATAAAGCACGATCAGACCGTGCCCAAGCAGGCGCGGCAGGCTCGTAAAACGGTATTCATGCGCGCTCATCGCCGGCCTGAAAGTTCCAGTAAAAGTTCCATGGCGCTGATGGCGCTCAAAAATCAGAACCCGATAGCGACTTTTTTACACTAGACCCGAATCTGTGCGCTGCATTAAAAATGACACATAACGGGGGTTCCTAAAGCCGCCAAAGCCCAGCGAGAAGCGTGGCGATCGACCACGCCAAAAAGAAGGGCTCGGCGCGGAATAAGGGGGAAGAATGAGTTGCTTCTTTGCGATGATCTTTGCGTCCGCTGCGGCGGCGCTGGGTCCGCTATTGCCGGCGTCGGCGGAGGTCGCCGACCGCACGCTGCCGATGCAATTTAACCTGCGTCGGCAAGGTCCCGCCGATACCTGCGGAGCCAAATGTCAATTGTGGATTTCGGCGAGCGGCGCGATCACTGCCGAGACCCCCCGCGATTTCGAACTGTTCGCGCGCGGGCGCGATCTCACCGGCGCCACGCTTGTGCTCGATTCCGACGGCGGCTCGGTGCACGGCGCCATCGCGCTCGGGCGCGACGTGCGCCGCCTCGGCCTCGATACCACGGTCGGCCGCGTCACCGATCTGAAAGCCGCGGGAGAGGCAACCCCGCGCGGAAAATTCTCAAGCCTTGCCGATTGCGAATCCATGTGCGGCTTCGTTCTGCTCGGCGGCGTGCATCGCACGGTGCCGGCACAAGCGCGCATCATGGTGCATCAGATATGGCTCGGCGACCGCAGGGATGATCCGACAGCCGCGAACTATTCGGCCGAGGATCTCGTGCTGGTACAGCGCGACATCGGGCGGCTGGCGCAATACACCATCGACATGGGCGGCTCGATCGAGCTGTTCGATCTCGCGCTACGCATCCCGCCCTGGGAACCGATGCATGTCCTGACGGCGGACGAGACGTACCGCACCAAGCTTGCGACCGAGGAGACGCCCGCGCCGGTGGCGGCCGCGGTGGTGGCAACGCCGGCGACGCAGCCGGCCGCGACCCATCCGGTCCCGCGCGTCACCGATGGCACGAGCGCCACCAAGATCAGCGAGCGGCGCTGGGCTGTGGTCGATCAAGCCGGGGTTGCGACTTTGACGCGGCGCCAGCCGCTGACCGTTGAAGGCGATGACATCGGCAACTTCGATCTGTTGCTGGCCTGCGGCGCCGGCACCGACCATTATGACTTGAGCTATGTCGAGCGCCGCCATGACGGCGACCGCAGGCCGCTGCCGGCGGAGCTTACCAGCATCACGGTACGCCTCGGCACCGGCGCGGCGACACTGAAGGTGGTGTCTTCGCAACACCGCAAGGATCCGGACGAACTCCTCACCTATGCCTCTGGCTCGGTGCCGGCCGCGCTGATCGGCGCGTTCGCCGCCCCCGGCAATCATTCGATGATGATCGAGACCAAGAGCGTGGGTACGGTCACCGGCATCCGGCTTGGCAATACCGGAGCGCAGCAGAATTTGCCGCAGTTGGCCGCGCATTGCGTGAAGCCGCTTGGCGATCGCGCCGAATTGCCGGCCGTCAAAACCGGCGGCATCGCGTCGGCGAAATAACTACTTTCGCTTGGCTTCGATCTGGTCGAGCGCCGAGACCACCGCGTCGAAGGTGAGCATGGTCGACGCGTGGCGCGCCTTATAGTCGCGCACCGGCTCAAGCACGGCGATGTCGGCCCATTTGCCTTCCGGCGGCGGGCCATTCTCCTTGAGCATCTTGCGCACGGTCTCGCGCAACTCGCGCAGTTCGGCAGGCTTCGCGCCGACCACATGGCGGGCCATGATCGAGGACGAGGCTTGTCCCAATGCGCAGGCTTTCACGTCATGGGCGAAATCGCCGACCACCGGGCCGTTCATCTTGAGGTCGACGGTGACGGTCGAACCGCAGAGCTTGGAATGCGCGGTTGCGCTGGCGTCGGGCGTGCTCAGGCGCCCCAGGCGCGGAATATTGCCCGCCAGGTCGAGAATTTTGGCGTTGTAAACCTCGTTGAGCATTAATCTTTTGCCGTTTTTCGGGAACCGAACGTTGCCTGGTGCATCAAAACGAATATATAGGTGATGAACCAACGGCGCGAAGGGGTTCCTTAGCGCCGGCATGGCCAAATCGCCATGGACCATGGGAATGCGGCGTCCAGGAAGATCCCTGACGCGGGCATCCCGGTGACACTCCCGGTGCAGCCTTTGTTGGGGTGAGTGCCGGTCGAACGGAGAGGCCCTATGGACGCCAAGACTGCCGCTAACAAGACGGCCGCTAATACCGGTACAATCATCAAGCCATGGCCCAAGCAGGGTCTGTCCGAACATGTGCGGGCGGCGCCCGCGCCGGTCGAACCGCGCCCGTCGCGCGACGAGGCGGAAGCCGCGGTGCGCACGTTGATCGCCTACGCCGGCGATAATCCCGACCGCGAGGGGCTGCTCGAGACGCCCAAGCGCGTGATCGGCGCCTATGAGGAAATCTTTCAGGGTTACCGCGAATGCCCGGTTGAGGTGCTTGACCGCACCTTCAGCGAGACCGGCGGCTATGACGACTTCGTGCTGGTCAAGGACATCGGCTTCAATTCGCATTGCGAGCACCACATGATGCCGTTCTACGGCAAGGCGCATGTCGCTTATATGCCGACCGAACGGGTGGTCGGCCTCTCCAAGTTGGCGCGGCTGGTCGACGTCTATGCGCGACGGTTGCAGACGCAGGAGCACCTGACCTCGCAGGTGGCAACCGCGATCGACGAGATCTTGAAGCCGCGCGGCGTGGCGGTGATGATCGAGGCCGAGCATATGTGCATGTCGCTGCGCGGGGTGGAGAAGCCCGGCGCCTTGACGGTAACGACGCAATTTACCGGCGCATTCCGCGACGACGCGAACGAGCAGGTGCGCTTTATGACGATGCTGCGCGGGGCGCAACGTTAGGCCCCGCGTCAAGACGCGAGGCGAAGGTGGCGAATAAATCCGAGATCGAGGAAGCACTGGCCTTCGCGCCGCAATTCGGCGCCGACGGGCTGGTGACGGCTGTCGTCACCGATGTGAAGTCGGGCGACGTGTTAATGGTCGCGCACATGAATGCCGAAGCCGTCGCCAAGACCATCGAAAGCGGCGAGGCTTGGTACTACAGCCGCTCACGCAAGAAACTCTGGAAAAAGGGCGAGAGCTCCGGCCACACGCAGCGCGTGATCGAGCTGCGCGTCGACTGCGACCAGGACGCGCTCTGGCTCAAAGTCGAGCAGGAGGGCGAGGGCGCCTGCCACACCGGGCGGCGCTCGTGTTTTTACCGCAGCGTGCCGCTCGGCAAGAAGGGCGCGGTCGCGTTGGAGTTTCGCGACGCGGACCAGACCTTCGATCCGAAAACGGTGTACGGCAAGCCGGGCTGAACCATGGCCTACGAAGCGGGCCCTCTCGTCGATCTCCGGATCGAGCCACGTGAAGGCGGCAGCGTCGCTTTTCTGACGCTCGACAATCGCAAAAAGCTCAACGCGCTCGATCGCGTGCTGATGATACAATTCACCGCGGCGGTCGGAACGCTTGCCAGCCGCAACGATTTGCGCGCGCTGGTTCTGTCCGGCGCCGGCGACCAGGCCTTCATCGGCGGCGCCAGCATTCCGGAAATGGCGGCGCTCGATAAAGGCACCGCGCGCGAGTTCATCACGCTGGTGCACGAGACGTGCGATGTCTTGCGCAAGCTGCCGGTACCGGTGATCGCGGCGATCGACGGCTATGCGCTCGGCGCCGGGCTTGAAGTGGCGGTGTCGTGCGATCTGCGGGTCGCCACCTCGCGGGCGAAGTTCGGCATGCCGGAGGTGAAGGTCGGCATTCCGTCGGTGGTCGAGGCGGCGCTCATTCCGCGTCTTATCGGCGGCGGCCACGCGCGCGAACTTTTGATGCTGGGCGAGATCATCGACGCGGAAACCGCAGTGCGCTGGGGCCTGGTGGAACGGGTGGTGGCGCCCGATGCGCTCGACGCCGAGGTCGAGAAAATCGTCGGCGCCTTGCTGGCGGCCGGACCTTTGGCGGTGCGCCGGCAGAAAGAATTGATGCGCGCCTGGGAAAACCTGCCGGCCGAGCGGGCCATCGCGGCGGGCATCGACGCATTCGTGAAATCGTTCGAGACCGACGAGCCGCGGCGGATGTTGTCGGCCTTCACGAAACGTAAGCGCGGCTAGAGCTAGGCCTTCCGCTCCACACTTTTCAGCAGCGCCTGCGCCCGCTTGAGATGCGGCTGATCGTACATTTTGCCGCCGATACCGACAGTGCCGGCGCCGGGCTGCGCCGCGAAGGCCGCGACCACGGCCTTGGCCTTTTCGATTTGCTCGGCACTCGGCGTGAATACTTCGTTGATCACTGGAATCTGCGCTGGATGAATCGCCAGCCGTCCGGCAAAGCCGTCGCGGCGCGCCAGTTCAGTGTCGCGGCGCAAAACGTCGGGGTCGCGATAATTGACGTGGATAGTCTCGATCGCCGGCACCTTCGCCGCTGCCGCGCCGTAGAGGCACATGGCGCGCGCAATGCGATAGGGCTCGGTGAGCGTGCCGTCGGCCTCGCGGTTGGCCTCGGCGCCGAGTTCGGAGGATAAATCTTCCGGGCCCCAGGTCATGCCGATCAGGCGCGCGCTCGAAGTCGCGATAGCTGCCGGCGGTGAACAGGCCGGCGGCGGATTCCACCGTCTGGGCCAAAATCTTGATCGAGCCGTCCGGCAGGCCGGCAATGGCTTCGCGCGCCGTCAGCTTGGCGTCGAGATGGGTGACGGTCGCGCCGCCTTCCGCCTTGGGAAACAAAACGGCGTCGGGGCTGCCTGCGACGATGGCGTCGAGATCGGCGTCGATCATGCCGGTGTCGAGGCCGTTGATGCGCACCAGCAGGCGCGGGCGGACTTTCTTGGCCTGCGCGGCTTTGAGGAATGCCAACGCGGCGGCGCGCGCCTCGACTTTGCGCTCGGGCGCGATCGAATCCTCAAGGTCGAGGATCACGGCGTCGGCGCCGCTCGCCATCGCCTTGTCGAGCTTGGGTCCGCCGGTTGCCGGAACGAACAGGAAAGAGCGCATCAAACTATTTCGGCCGCATGATGATGAAGGCGTTGCGGTGGCATTCGGCCACCAGCGTGCCGTCCTGCTTGAAGGCCTTGTGGTGGAATTCGACAATGCCGGCGCCCGGCCGCGATTTCGACGCCCGCTTGCTCACGACCACGGTCGTGCAGTTCACGGTGTCGCCTTCGAACAGCGGATTGGGAAACCTCACGTCGGTCATGCCGAGATTGGCGATGGTGGTGCCGACCGTCATGTCGGATACCTGGATGCCGCACATCAGCCCGAGCGTGAACAGCGAATTCATCAGCGGCTGTCCCCACTCGGTTTCGGTCTCGCAGAAGTGCCGGTCGATATGCAGCGGCTGCGGGTTGAGCGTCATGTTGGAGAACAACATGTTGTCCATCTGGGTGACGGTGCGCGTATAGCGGTGCTCGTAGAGCTTGCCGACCTCGAAATCCTCGAAATAAAGCCCGCCGCGCTTGTGCCGCTGGATCGTTTCGGTCATCGCCTTCCTCCGTTAATCATACATTTACCATAATTACCCAGGATCGGTAGCGTTCGCGAATGTCGGCGTCCGGTTGGCCTTTTTCGGCCCGCGACCACGAGACCAGCCTTTTCAAGGCGAGCCTTCTTGAGGGCGGACATGGCGATCGATTCCATTCTATCGGCTGCGTCGGCGCGCGTCGCGGGCGCGATCCGTGACGCGGCGCGCTCGACCGGCGCCAGCTTCGAATATCTGCTGACCGCCGCGCGCATCGAATCCAACCTCAACCCGGCGGCCCAGGCGCCGACCTCCTCGGCCAAGGGGCTCTACCAGTTCATCGACCAGACCTGGCTCGCGACGCTCAAGAATGCCGGCGCCGCGCACGGCTATGGCCAATATGCCGACGCTATCACGCTCAGCGCCGACGGCCGCTACGAAGTGGCCGATCCGAACATGCGCGCGGCGATCATGCGGCTGCGCAGCGATCCGACGGCAAGCGCGACCATGGCGGGCGCCTTCACTCAGAACAATTCCGTGCAACTGGCCACCGCGATCGGCCGGATGCCGACCGAGGGCGAACTTTATGTCGCGCATTTTCTCGGCTCCGATGGAGCCGTGCGACTGATCAATACCGCGGCAAAACAGCCACAACTGAATGCGGCCGAAATGTTTCCGCAGGCCGCGGCGGCTAATCCCGCTATTTTCCTGAACCGCGCCGGCCAGCCGCGCAGCGCCGGCGAAGTTTACGCCACGTTGACCGGCCGCTTCGAGATCGCGCGCGCCGGCGCCGCGCCGACGCTGCGCGGCAGCACGGAGGCGCAAGCATCGTCACCCGATACCGCCGGCGTTACGCAAGCTTACGTGCAGGCCAACGAGATCCCGCCTGCTATCCCGGTCCCGGTCGCAGCTGTGCCGCCGGAGGCGCGGCCATTCTTCCAGTCCATGTTCACCGATCGCGGCAGCCGGGCGGTGGCGCAAATCGTAAGCAATCTGTGGGCGCCGGCCAACGGCGATGCGCCGCAGGCATCCGCGCCGTCGCCGCTGCTCAATCTTTTTTCCGACACCCCCGCCAGCCGCAAGCCGCCCGGCAAAACCTGAGGCTCCGGCGCGGCCTGGCGCATCGTTAACAGGTCTTCAATTTCTATGGTGAACGCTTTGTTAAGCCTCCTGGGCTAGGATGGACCGTGCCGTCGATGCTCACGATGGCTGTCGGTAGCGTCTGGTCTTGTCATGATCGTCCGTCAGTTCCTGCAGTGGATCCGTCACGCGCCGCCCGGCGAACGGGCCGAGGCCACATCCGCTCTCGCGCGCGCTTATTTACACTCCGATCTGTCGACCGACGATATCGCCGCCGCTGAAGGCGCGATGATCATGTTGCTGGACGATCCGTCACCGCTGGTGCGGCGCGCGCTCGCCGATGTTTTCGCAACGTCGCAGAAAGCGCCGCCGGTGGTGGTGCACGCGCTCGCCAACGATCAGCCGGAGATCGCGATATCGATCCTCGCGCTCTCGCCACTGTTGCGGGAGCCCGATCTGATCGACTTGGTGGCGACGGCGCAACCAGCCGCGCAGGCGGCGATCGCCAGTCGCGCCATGCTGCCGCGCTCGCTGGCCGCCGCCATCGCCGAAGTCGGCTGCGCGCAGGCTTGTCTCGCGCTTCTGGAAAATTCCGACGCCGATATCACATTGTTCTCGATCGACCGCATCATCGAGCGGTTCGGTCACCTGTCGGCTATTCGCGAGCCCCTGCTGGGACGCGACGACCTGCCGATGGCGACGCGCCAGGCGCTGCTCAACAAGTTGTCGCAGACGCTCGCCGGCTTCGTCGCCGGACGGCAATGGATGGGTTCCGAACACGCCGAATACGCGGCGCGCGAGGCCTGCGAGAAAACGACGGTCGCGCTGGCCGCCGAGACGCCTTACGAGGAAGTCGGCGAACTGGTGCGGCATCTGCGTAAATCCGGACAGCTCACCGCCGGCATGATCCTGCGCGCGCTGCTTTCAGGCAATGTGGTGCTGTTCGAGGAAGCGCTGGCGGAATTATCCGGCATGCCGATCGATCGCGTCGCCGGTTACATTCACGACCGCAATATTTCAGGTTTCTCGGCGCTTTACCGCAAGGCCGGACTGCCGGATACCGCTTATCCGGCGTTCCGGGCAGCGATGGCCGCCATGCGCGATGGCGCGTTGATCGGCGAGCACGGCGGTGCGGCGCGGCTCAAACGGCGGTTGGTCGAGCGCGTGCTGGATGCTTGCGCGCGTGATCGCGATCCGAATCGCGCGGCGCTGCTGGCCTTGCTGCGGCGTTTCGCGGTGGAGGCGGCGCGCGAGGAAGCGCGCATGTTCTGCGACGATCTGGTCGCCAACGATCACATAGTCGGTGTCAGTGAATTGATCGCCGACGAGCGGCTGGTGGCTTAAGCCGCCGGCTATTTCGGCACGATCGACGGGCCCATAATCTGTTCAAGGACGTCCGGCCGGCCGCGGTTCTCGTGGATGAGGAACTCGTCGGTAACCGCGCGCAGCCGCTTGGTCAGGATCGCAGCCAACTCCTTGGCGTCGGAGCGGGCATATTCGCGGTAGATCGCGCGCACCGCATCGACATGTTGATCGATCAGCTTGACCGGAATGCGGTCCGCCTCCGGCGTGTGCTCAAGCAGGCGGCACAGGCTGTCGGCGGCCAACGCGACAAGCGGAAATCCGAAAGTCGCGGCTTCGCCCTTGATGTCGTGGGCGGCGTGAAACAAGGCTTCCTTGTTGGCGCCGGTGAACCCGCCGGTGGCGATGGTGTTGCGGGCGCTATCCAGCCGTTGGCACTCGGACTCCATCCAGGACGCGAATTCCCCCGATAGCTCGGAGAGCGCCTTTTCCGCGCGCGCGACCGGATCGTCGTCGCCGGGCGAGGCCGGTTTGGTGTTGACCGCCCGCCGCAACTTGTTTTCCGGCGTAATGATTTCATGATCGCCGTAGGTCGCGACGCCCGCGTTGTTTTTTGAACTGGCCATGCCGGGTATTTTGCCTTGTCAGCTTGAAGAGCGGACTTTTTCGAGCAGGGGAGATTGTTTGATGACGTCGGCTTTGCCGCCCTTGCGGCGTTCGGTGCCGACATAGTTTGGATTGACGTTACGGCGCCGGTCGGGGCCGAAATAGGTTTTGGTCTTGATGAACGGGCGCGGATTGGCGACCACGTTGACGATGCGCTGATAGAGGCCCTTGGCCGAGATCGGCTTGGCGAGAAATTCGGTGACGCCGGCATCGCGCGCCGCGACCACGCGCTTTTTCTCGGAATGGCCGGTGAGCATGATGATCGCGACGTAAGGATTGGAGTTGGCGCCGGGTTGGCGGATCATCTGGGTGAGTTCGAGACCGTCGAAGATCGGCATGGCCCAATCGGTGATCACGATGTCGGGGAGATGCTGGGTGAAGGATTCAAGGCCGGCCGCGCCATCCTCCGCCTCGTGCACTTCGCGCGCGCCAAAGCCGTGCAACAGGGTGCGCAGCATTCGCCGCATATGGGCGTTGTCGTCGATGACGAGAAAACGCAGGCGGTGGAATTCGATGCGGACCATAATGCCCCGTGGCCTCGGGCTGCCGCCCGATACCTATCTGGTGAAGCTACTGGGGCGGCGTTAACGAATGGTTTAGCATAAGGAACCCGGCTCTATCGGGGCTTGTTAAACGCGGGTGGAGGCGCTCCCGGCGATGAAAACCATCCTGATTCCGACCGAAGATCATGACGCCATGCAGCCGGTGCTGGAAGCCGGCCTGATGATGGCGCGCCTATTCGACAGCTATATCGAGGGCATTGCGGTGCGTCCCTCGGCCGGCACCTATGTGACGGTCGAGCCGGTCTCCAGCCTCGCCATCGCGGGCGCCTTCGACGGCGATATGGCCCGCAATGCGCGCGCCATGTTCGAGGCCTTCATGACAAAGCATGAAGTGCCGCAGGCCGACCCCGAGCCGGCATCGCTTTCCTACGGCTGGCCGGCGGCGGACGCCTTTGACGACAGTTTCATTGGCAGTCACGGCCGCATCTTCGATCTCATTGTGCTGGGCCGCCCCGGCCGCGCGCCGGAAAATCCGCGCATGCCGCCGCTGGAGGCGGCGTTGTTCGAAAGCGGCAAACCGGTGCTGATCGTGCCGCCGGTGGCGCCCAAAACTATCGGTAAGAACGTGCTGGTAGCCTGGAATCGCAGCACCGAGCAGGCGCATACCAATGCTTTCGCGCTGCCGCTTCTGCGGTTGGCCGAGCAGGTGACCCTGCTGACGGTCGAGGGCGGCATCGTCGCCGGCCCATCGGGCGAGGCTGCCGCGCGCCACTTGCGCCGCAACGGCGTCAGAGCCAAAGCGTTGACCGTGCCGCCCGGTTCACGCGCGAACGGCGAAATTATTCTTGAACGCGCGGCGTCGCTCGGCTGCGATCTCCTGGTCAAGAGCGCCTATACCCAGAGCCGTTTGCGGCAAATGATCTTCGGCGGAGCAACGCGCCATATTCTCGCGAACGCGTCATTGCCAGTGTTCATGGCGCATTGAAGTCCACGGGAATGACGCCGCCGATGCAGGAGCCAGATAAGAACGCGGGCGCGCCGGCGGCGAAGTATCCGGCATTCCTGGCCGTATTTCCCTCGATCATGCTGCCGATGTTCCTGGCGGTGGTGGATCAAACGATCGTGGCGACGGCGTTGCCGGCCATCGTGGCCGCCACCGGCCAGGCCGAGCGCGCGTCCTGGATCGTCGTCTCTTACCTGATCGCGTCGACGATCGCCGCGCCGATCTATGGCCGGTTGGGCGATTCGTTCGGCCGGCGCCGCCTGATGTTCGCAGCGCTTGCGGTGTTTATTCTTGCATCGCTGCTGTGCGCGCTGTCGCCGACCATCGAGTTGTTGACGCTGGCCCGCGTGTTGCAGGGTCTTGGCGGCGGCGGCCTGATGACACTCTCGCAGGCGCTAATCGGGGAGGCGATACCGCCGCGCGAACGGGCGCGCTACCAGGGGTACCTTGCGACGGTCGCGGTCTGCGCCAATACATTCGGGCCGGTCGCCGGCGGCTACCTGTCCGAACACTTCGGGTGGCAGTCGATCTTTTTAGTCAACGTGCCGATCGGGCTGGGCGCGGTCGCGTTGACCTGGCGTCTGCCCAATCCAAATAAGGAGCGCTTGGGATGGCGATCCGACCCCGGCGGTCTCGTCCTGTTCACGCTATTCGTTGCGATGACGCTGCTGTCGCTGGAGCAAGTCCAGCGGGCCAATTTGAGTTCCTTGCCGCTGGGCGGCGGCCTGCTTGCAATCGGCATCGTCGCGCTGTTGCTTCTGGTGCGGCATGAGAATTGGGCGCCATCCCCGCTTATTCCGCTTGGATTGTTGCGCCAGCCGGCGATTTGGCGCAGCGACGCATTGGCCGCTTGTCATGGCGCGGCCCTGGTTTCCCTGATCACGTTCCTCCCGGTCTATCTAGAGGTGGTTCGCGGCGCTTCGCCATCGAGTACCGGCGTCCTACTGGTCCCGCTTATGGTCGGAATCGGCGCCGGTTCGCTGGTGACCGGCCGGCTGGTCAACAAGACCGGTTTGACGACGGTGTTTCCCATTGGCGGCCTGGTCCTGGCCACCATCAACTTGGCGATTTTTGCCTTATGGTCGTCCACGCTCGGCACGACCGCTCTCGCGGTTCTGCTGCTGTGGAACGGGCTGTGCATGGGGACCGTGATGGGCGTGGTCCAAGTCAGCGTGCAGAGTGCTGCCGGGCCGTTGCGGCTCGGTGAGGCGGCCGCCTCCGTGCAATTTTCGCGCTCGATCGGCGCAGCCTTTGGGACGGCGCTGGTCGCGACCATGCTATTCGCCGTCCTTTCCATCAGGAACCCGGAAGCGGCGCGGGTCTTTGCGGCGATGATCGAGCACGCACGGCAGGCCGGGCCCCCGGCAACGTCCGTTCAGGTGGCCGCGATCCAGGCCGATATCGCGGCGGCGTTTCGGGCCGCCTTTTTGTTGATGGCCGGGTTTACGATCGGCGGCTTTTTTCTCGCGCTGACCAATCCGCTGCGGCGGATCTAGCCGGCCGTCAGCCTGGTGGGCGCTTGCGCGGATTAAACACGCAGTTGAAGCCGATATAGTCGCCGTATTGGCGATGGATGCTGGTGATACGCGCGAACTTGCCGTAACGGGCGCAATGGTCGGCGGCCCAATCGCGCGCCATTTGTTGATGCTCGGGCGACCAGGTGATGATGCCGCCGGTGTCATTGCCAGTAAGGCCAGGACCCGGTCCCGTGCAGGCGCCGAGCAGGATCGAAGCAAGCGTAACGATCAGCAGTTTCCGATTCATGACATTTTCTAGCATTCGCGCCCCGGCGCCGCCACTTCAGAAACCGAATTGCTCACGCAAAATTCGTTCGTCGAGGCTGTGGCCCGGATCGAACAGCAAATTGAGCGATATGCCGTGGTCCATCTCAATATCGACGCTGCGTACCGAACGCACCTCATCGTGGTCGGCGACGGCGGCGACGGGGCGCTTGTCGGCCTCCTGCACCTCGATGGTGACCTTGGCTTTGTCCGGGAGCAGGGCTCCGCGCCAGCGCCGCGGCCGGAACGGGCTGATCGGCGTGAGCGCGAGCAGCGGCGCGTTGATCGGGATGATGGCGCCCTGCGCCGACAAATTATAGGCGGTCGAGCCGGCCGGCGTCGCCACCAGCACGCCGTCGGCGACCAGTTCGGCGAGCCGTTCCTGGCCGTCGATCAGAATGCGCAAATGGGCTGCCTGCGCGCCCTGGCGGAACAGCGAGACTTCGTTGATGGCGCGGTGCTCGTGGATTCGGCCTTGCGCATCGCGCGCGCGCATCAGCAGCGGATGGATGATGGTGATATGCGCGGCGGTAAGACGTTCGGCGAGATTGTCCTGCGCGAATTCGTTCATCAAAAAGCCGACTGTACCGCGATGCATGCCGTAGATCGGCTTGCCCGACTTCATCAACTTGTGCAGGGTCTGCAGCATCAGTCCGTCGCCGCCGAGCGCCACGATGACGTCGGCGTCTTTCGGCTCGGCATTGCCATAGCGCTCGGCCAGCCGGTCATAGGCCTCGCGCGCCTCCGGCGTTACGGCGGCGACGAAGGCGATCTGCTTGAAACGCTGGGCCGGACGGATCATTGGCCAACTCAAGGGATGCGAACATGGAACGCGCGGTGCTCGTCTATACGACTTGGCCCTCGATTGTCGAGGCGGAGCAGGCGGGGCGCAAAATCGTAGAGAAACGGCTGGCGTCTTGCGTCAATATCCTGCCGGGGATGATCTCGCACTACTGGTGGCAGGGCAAAATTGAGCGCGCGGAGGAGACGGTCATGTTGCTGAAGACCCGCGCCTCACTGGCCGAAGCCGTCGGCGCCGCGGTCAAGGAATTGCACAGTTACACCACGCCGGCGGTTATGGTTTTGCCGGTGGAAAGCCTTGATCCGGATTATCATCAGTGGATCGTCAAGGAGACTTCCGCGCCATAAATCGCAATCGCCGGAACGGCGCTTGACTTATCCCATGGTTCAAGGGAACATTTTAGCGTGCTGGTTCCCCGGGTGATTCCGGGGACGAAAGAGGGAACACGGAATTGGCCTATTCGTGGCTTGCGAATTGGCTGAAATCCGTGGCTGCCCCCGCAACTGTCAGCGGCGAGCCCGCGTCCATACGGCCACTGGGAAACCGGGAAGGCCGGGCGCAACTGAGCGACGACCCGCGAGCCAGGAGACCTGCCAGCGCGGTCACCCAACCGGTGGACGGGGCGTCCATACGGAGCGGTCTTTCGCAGCGGTGACGACAATGCCGGTGCGATGGCCGTGAGAGGCGCTTCTTCCACGACATCGACAGTGTGAGCGTCTCGCGCCTTCACGGGCGTTGGCGGTCACGTGTCCTTCGCATCGGGCTTGGTCTCACCCGATGCGCTCAGCCTTTGGCTGCGCGCAAACGAAGGAACGTAATGCCATGGGAACGAAAATCAGTCTGCTCGGCGCAGGTTTTGCGCTGACATTGCTTGCGCAAGCCGCGGGCGCTCAGAATACCGTCTCGTTGCCGCCGATCGATGTCGGGACGTCGCGTCTCGGCGGCGTCATCACCGGCGCATCGAGTTCGGTGATCACGGCCGAGGATATCGAGCGTTCGCCGAGCCAATCGTTGCCGGATATTTTGTCGCAAGCGGCCGGGGTGCAGGTCATGCATCTGTTCGGCAGTCCGATCGGCACGAACGACATGGTCGATCTGCGCGGCTTCGGTGCATTCGCGCAATCCAACGTCCTCATTCTGGTGAACGGGCGGCGCTTTCAGGACCTGGATTCGCAAGGCTTCGATTTTTCGGCGATCCCGCTCAACAGCATCGAGCGGATCGAGATTACCCGCGGCAATTCGGGAACCGTGCTGTATGGCGACGGCGCCATCGGCGGCGTCATCAACATCGTGACCAAGACCACGGCGGCGGCGCCATTCTCCGGTAAAGTGGAAGGCGCCGTCGGTTCTTATGGCTATCAAGAGGGGCGTCTATCGGCGGCCGCTTCATCGGGCCCGTGGTCGGCGTCGGTTTATGGCAACACGGCTGGCTGGTCCGGCTATCGCCAGAACAGCAAAGTGAATCAGCAAAACGTTGTCGGCAATCTCAACTACAAAGCGCTGGGATGGAGCAGCTATCTTACCGTCAGCGGCGACCGCCAGGCCCAGGATCTTCCCGGCGGACTTGAAAACTTGCCGCTGGTTTATCCGATCACCTTGAGCAATCCGCGGGCCTCGGTGACGCCGCTCGATTGGGCGACCAAGCAGGACGTGAACGTCACCGCCGGTTTTACCAACACACTGGGGTCGGGCGTCGAACTCATCGTCGATGGCGGCGTGCGGCGGAAATTTCAGCAGAGCAATTTTCTCAACTACTTCAACAACGCCCTTTTTGTATTCGATCCGTCGACCGCCGGTCCGATGTCCTACGCCAACACCGTGATGACGACCTCGTCGCTGACCCCGCGGCTCGATGTCTCGCATCAGGCGTTCGGCGTTCCGAACCATCTGCTGACCGGCGTCGATTTCTACAACACCCAATACGAATCCGATCGCAGCGATAGTCCCGGCGATATCCCGATCCATCATTACGATGTACGCCAGACCACGGCCGCGATTTACGCCATGAACACGGCGACCGTGATGCCGAGCCTGGACATATCCTTTGGTGGGCGGCTGCAGCGCAACATGGTCAATGCGGCGGACACGTATAATCCGGCCATGGATCCGAATGCCGGGTTCTACTCGACCGATCCGCAGGCGCCGCCCGTCGATACAAGCGAATGGCAATACGCCGCGCACATCGGCTATGAGTATCGAGCCAACTCGGTCTTGACCTTCTTCGGCCGCGCCGCCCGCGCCTTCCGCCTGCCGAACGCGGACGAGAGGGTGGGTGCCGGCAGCCCGTTCAGCCTGGCCACGCCACCGAACCTCGGCTTGAAAACGCAGACCTCCTACGACGTCGAAGACGGTTTCCGCGTGAAATGGGGGCGGCTCAATGTCGAGAGCAGCGCCTACTTGATGGAGCTCACCAACGAGATCCATTTCATTCCCGCGCTGTTTCTGGACGTCAATCTCGACCCGACACAGCGGCTGGGCTGGGAGAACAGCGCAAGCTACCAATTGACCGACGACGTCCGTCTGCATGGCGGCTTTGCCTATACGCGGGCGACCTTCCGCGATGGGCCCTTCGCCGGCAACGACATTCCCTTGGTTTCGCGCTGGAGCGGTAATGCCGGCGCGTCATGGGATATCTGGAAGAAAATGGCGGTGCTCGATGTCACCGCGCGCTTTGTGGGCGAGCGCCGCATGGACAATGACCAGACCAACACTCAGCCGCTGATTCCGGCGAATGCCACGGTGGACGTGAAGCTCGGCGGCCAATACGACCGCTTTTTCTGGTCGGCCGCGGTGCTCAACCTGTTCAATGTCAGCTACTTCGACTACGCCATCGCCAGCGCGTTCACCCAGGGGTTCTATAGCGCCTATCCGCAACCAGGGCGGACATTCATGCTGCGAGGCGGCATGACCTTTTGATCATGGGAGGCAAGTTCTGCTATTTTGATGCCGGATTCCTTTCCGGAGGGCGACATCATGGCAGGATTACGGATCGTGGTTGCCGTTGCAGCACTTTGGGCGGCGGCGATGCCCGCCGTTGCCGCCGACGACATTCTCGACGCCATGGATCAGGCCCGCAAAGCCTATCAGGCCGGCGACATGGCGGCTGCCAAGCAGCAGCTCGATATGGCCTCGCAACTTGTCGGGCAGAAAAATGCCGAGGGCTTCGCGGCGTTGCTGCCGGCGGCGCTGCCGGGTTGGACGGCCGAGAAGGCCGAGACCGCCTCGGTCGGCGTTGCCATGTTCGGCGCCTCATCGGCGAGCCGGCGCTACAAAGGGCCCGACGAGCGCGACGTCCAGGTGCGCATCACCGGCGACTCGGCGATGGTCATGCAGTTCGCGCAGCTGTTTATGAACCCGGCGATCGCCGGCGCGATGGGCAAGCTCATCCGCGTGGGCGATCAGCGCGCGATTCAGACCAACGAAGGCACGGTCAACATGATCGTCGCCAATAAATTCCTGGTCACGGTGGAAGGCTCGGCGAGTGCGGAGTTGAAGCTTGCTTATGCGCAAGCGGTCAATATCGCCAAATTGTCGAAGATGTGAGCCCCGGATTAAGGGGCTATGATTGTCATCGGGGCGCAAATCGGACTGCGGAGAACGCGGATGCGTTGGTTGACGCTGCTAGCGGTGCTTGCGCTCGGCGGTTGCGCGACCGAGGTCGGACCTAGTCCGGGCGAATTGAAGGCGCGGTGGGAGGCGCAGAATATATTTCCGCAAAATTACAAGAACGACCTGATCGCGTTCCTACGAACGTATATCAACGATCCTATCCATATACGCGATGCAGCGGTATCGCAGCCGCAACTTAAGAATATCGGCCCAGGCGATCGTTATGTCGCGTGCGTGCGATACGCCGCGCGCGTCGACGGCAAATATGCCGGCCCCAAGGAAGGTGCCGCCACTTATGTATCGGGCAAGCTCGACCGCTTCCTTGACGCACGCAAGGAGGCGCAGGAGTTTTGCAAGGATGCGATCTTCGCGCCGTTCCCCGAGTTGGAGAAAATCACGCGTTAGCGTCGCTTGGACGTGCGACAACCTCCGCGCTCAAGGAGCGCGGCGGAGCCAGGTTCAGACAAACAAGCAGAAAGTCAGCTCGGGCGTCGAGGTCACTTGACCTTGAGGTTCTCCGCAGACGTCTTTCCACGGTTCTCGACGAGTTCGAACTGAACGGTCTGACCCTCGTTCAGTGTGCTGAGGCCGGCGCGCTCGACTGCGGAGATGTGCACGAACACATCCTTCCCGCCTTCTTGCGGTTGAATGAAGCCATAGCCCTTCGTCGGATTGAACCACTTAACGGTGCCCTGAGGCATGCTAGATCTCCGAAGTATTACCAGTAACCCTGCTAGTTTGGCATACTCGGCAACCGTCGAAAAGGTCCCTGGCGGGCGGGGGGCATCAAACTTTTGAGCTTTATTCTTGGGCAGTGGCGGGGCCCTGGTGCCGGGTGAGAGGATTGAACTCCCGACCTTCGCTTTACAAAAGCGCTGCTCTACCGCTGAGCTAACCCGGCTCGAATCCACAGCTATCAGCGTCGCCCCGCCGCCACAAGCCGCGTTGGCGGACCTTTTCGGACCGTTATCTGTCATAAAAAACGCCCCGCACTCTCGTGCGGGGCGCCAGGCTGGATCGGGGCGGCCTTATCCGGCCGCCCGTCAATCCGTTAGATCTTGGTGATATCGCGATCCTTGGTCTCGGGCAGGAAGATCAGCCCGACGACGAAGCTCATTGCGGCCACGCAGATCGGATACCACAGGCCGGAATAGATGTTCCCGGTCGCCGCCACGATGGCGAAGACGGTCGCCGGCAGGAAGCCGCCGAACCAGCCGTTGCCGATGTGGTAGGGCAGCGACAGCCCCGAATACCGGATCCGGGTCGGGAACAGTTCTACCAGCCAGGCGGCGATCGGCCCGTACACCATGGTCACGTAGATGACCAAGATGGTGAGCAGCAGGACCGTCATGACGAAGTTGATTTCCGCCGGGTCGGCGCCGGCCGGATAGCCGTGCGCCTTCACCGCTGCGGTGATGACGGCGGGCGTCGCCGCCGCGGCGTCAAGCGAAGCATCGCCAATCTTCACGCTGGCCGCCGTGCCGGCAGGCGCCGACACGTTTTGATAGTTCACGGACAGATTGACCAGCGTTGACTTGATGATGTCGCAGGGGGTCACGAACTTCTCGGTTCCTGTCGCCTTGAATTGGAACGAGCACTGGCTCGGGTCGGCGGTGACAACCACCGGCGCCGCAGCGAGCGCGTGTTCCAGCTTCGGATTGGCGAAGTGGGTGATACCCTGGAAGATCGGGAAGTAGGTGATCACCGCCAGAGCGAAGCCCGCGAGCATGATCGGCTTGCGGCCGATCCTGTCCGACAACCAGCCAAACAGGATGAAGCCGCCGGTGCCGAGCGCAAGCGAAGTCGCGATCATGATCCAGGCGGTGACTGCCGGGACTTTCAAAGTCTGGGTCAGGAAGAACAGTGCGTAGAACTGTCCGCCGTACCACACGACCGCCTCACCGGCCGTGGCGCCGAGCAGGGCCGCGATCGCAATCTTGGCATTCGACCACTGGCCGAATGCTTCAGACAGCGGGGCCTTGGAGCGGGTGCCTTCTTCGACCATCTTCTTGAACAGCGGCGATTCATTCAGCTTCAGCCGGATCCAGATCGAGACGCCGAGCAGGATGGCCGAGAGCAGGAACGGAATGCGCCAGCCCCAATCGCCGAACGCGGCGTCGCCCATATAGGTGCGGATGCCGAGGATCAGCAGCAGCGCCATGAACAAGCCGAGCGTGGCGGTGGTCTGGATCCACGAGGTGTAGAAGCCGCGCTTGTTCTTGGGCGCATGCTCCGCGACGTAGATCGCCGCGCCGCCGTATTCGCCACCGAGCGCAAGGCCCTGCACGAGACGGAGCCCGATCAGCACGATCGGCGCAAGGATGCCCCACGTCGCAAAGCCGGGCAGCACGCCGATAAAGAAGGTGCCGACGCCCATCAGCGACATGGTGATGAGGAAGGTATATTTGCGGCCGATCGTGTCGCCGAGCCGGCCGAAAATCAGCGCGCCGAACGGCCGCACGGCAAAACCGGCGGCGAAGGTCAACAGCGCGAAGATGAATCCGACATTGGCCGGCACGTTTGAGAAGAAGTATTTCGCCAAATAGGCGCCGAGCGTGCCGTAGATGTAGAAGTCGTACCACTCGAATACGGTGCCGAGCGAAGATGCGAAAATGACCATCCTTTGCTCGGACGTCATCCCGACGTCGCGGCTACCGGTCGCTGTCATTGTTGCCATGGCGTTGCCCCTGACGTTGATTTTTTGGTTTGATTTCTTGTTGGGGGCCGCCTCGCATTCCTCATCGAAAGACAGCCCCAGGCCGCGAGTATGCCGCCGTGAGCCGCATAGTCTGTGCGCCTCAGGTCTTACGCCTAAAGTATGACATCGATGGGCTAAGCGTTTGAATTTTGCTGCGGAGCACCATTCGCACTCGGCGCCATTGCGACGCGGCTTTGCGCGGGTCAATCAAGTGATTGTGGTGAGTTTTTCCAGCACGTCGATCAACCAGGCGGCGGCCTGCAAGACCGCCAACCGCTGCGCCAGCTTGGCTTTGCGGAAGGTGTCGTTGAGCAACTTGAGCGCCCGCTTGTAGCCGGGATGCTGTTGCCCGGTTTCGCCAAGCGTTGCCAGCCGAGCGACCAAGGCCGCGCGATAGGCTTCCAGTTCATCGTAACGCGCGCGAAAACCTGCGCGCGGCCGCGGCGGTTTAGCGATGGGAGCGGACGGTCGATGGTTCGGCATTGGCGATTAACATTAATTGTAAGGCGGGCTGTCGGTAGCTCAAGGTGGACCCGTAATTCCGGCAGGTTCAAGGCGAAGCGCGATTAATGTTACCCCGCGATTGGCGTCGGCAACGTAAAGCTCTCGTATAAAATGCAACCGAATAAATCGCGGATTGGAGAAACGGCCGTATGCGCGTTCTGTTCGCCATCGCCCTCATCGTTTCAGGTTTGCCCGGCGTCACCGCCGTGCGCGCCGCCGATTTTCCGGTTGAGCGCTCCGGCATATATCCCGCCGGAGGTTTCCAGTATGCCGAGCGCGCCGAGATGCTCTTGGTCTACGACAATGAGCCCGGCACGCTGGTGCGCGCTTACTGGAGCGAACCGTGGCGGCAGCATCATTATTTTCCGGCCACCGGCCGCTTGCCCAAGGTTGGGCGTGACGAACACCTGAATGTTAACGGCGTGCCGCCGCGGCCGGCGAAGACGTTCAATCGTCACTGGTCGAACGCGGCGGATATGCAGCACGCCTTGGAACGCGAACAGCCGATCACCCTGCAGCCGTCCGATGCTCAATCAACGCCGGGCACACAAATGTCGCGGCACAATCTGAAACACAGAAAACTCCATCCATCACGGTGAGGCCCATGACCAGACATTCACATAAACTTGCAGTGCTTGCCGTCCTCGCCGCCGGACTTCTCCCGGCCGCGGCGGCCAAGGCGCAATCGTATAATACGGCTTATGCGCAGCCGGCGCCGCTCGAGGCTTACGCGATGCAGCCGAAGCAGCCGCAACAGAAGCAGATGACGCCGAAGCCCCATATGGGCCCGCCGCCGTCCCACGTGCACAACTATCCGCCGCAGGCTCGTATGCGCGACTATCCGCATATGCGTCACACCGGCATTTCGATGCATATGCGGCCGCGCTACGATCGCATGCACGGTCGGATCGGCCGCAGCGTGGTCGAGGAATTCCGCGGGCATCGTCGGGGCCACGGATACTACGTCGACAATACCGAGGCCGGTAACTCCGAATACGTGCGCGGCAACACCGAATATGTGCGCGAGGAGCCGGTGGTCATCGAGCACGAACGTTACGTCGACGAACCGCCGCGCGTGATCGAGCAGCAGGCCGTCACCGAGGAGCAGCCGGTGCGCGCCGGATGCAACCGCGGACTCTTCGTGCGATGCAACGGTCGCCACGCCATCGGCGAGTACGGCGGCGATTATGGCAGCCGGCGCGTCATCAATGCCGATGCCCAGATCACGATTATCGGGCCCGACCGCATGAGCATCGAGCTCTACCGCAGAGGCCACGGCGCAACGCTGACCGGTCAATAAGACGTTGCAAAACAGTTAGCGGGAGCGAACGGCGGGCTGGGGGGCCCGCCGTTTTGTTTTATGCGCCAGCTAAGTGGCGATGCGCGACATAAAGCGCGAGCGCCGCCGCGTTCGACACATTCAGGCTCTTGATGTCGCCCGGCAGTTCGATGCGCGCGACGTGATCGCAGGTCTCCTTGGTGAGCTGGCGCAGGCCCTTGCCTTCGGCGCCAAGCACCAGCGCGAGCGGCGCGCGCAGCGGCAATGATGAGAAGTCGCTGTCGCCGCTTGAATCGAGACCGACCACCAGGAAGCCGCTGTGCTTGAGCGCGGCGAGCGCGCGCGCCAGGTTTTGCACGCTGACCAGCGGCACAAATTCGAGGGCGCCGGAGGCGGCCTTGGCCAGCGCACCTGTGATGTCCGCGCTATGGCGCTGCGTCGTCACAATCGCGGTCGCCGCGAAGGCCGCCGCCGAGCGAAAAATCGCGCCGACGTTGTGCGGATCGGTGATCTGGTCGAGCACCAGCACGACGCCTTGCGCCGGCAAAGCCTCGACAGCGGGCGAGGGCAGGGCATCGGTTTCCAGATAGAGGCCCTGATGCACGGCGTCGGGCATTAGCCGCTCGGCGATCGCGGAAGGCCGCACCAGTTCCGGCGTGCGGGTAATGCCCTCCTCGGACAGCCGGCGCGCGGCGTTCTCGGTGGCCAGCAGCTTGCGAACGTGGCGGGCGGGATTGCGCAGCGCCGCCGTCACCGTGTGCCAGCCATACATGACGACTGGGCCATCGCCGGCCGGCCGCAAACTGTCGCGGCGGGCGCGCTCGAAACGCTCGCGCCGCTCGGTCTGCTCTCGGGTGGCGCCCGGCTTGGCGCTTGGATGCGGCCGGCCGCGCGGTGGACGTGTTGCCATGGCGGTGCCTTAACCGATCCGCCGCGGACGGAACAGCCTCCATTGACTTCAAGGGGGTGGCTGCCCATAAAACGCGCGAATCCGGGCCGGCCGGACCGGTCGTTTTTCACACCCGATCAAGACGGTGCGGCGGCTTTTCAGGGAGAGTGTCCCGAGCGGCAAAGGGGGCGGACTGTAAATCCGCTGGCTATGCCTTCGTAGGTTCGAGTCCTACCTCTCCCACCAACTTAAAAAATACGCGGTTGAAAGCGCGTATCGAGCCAACCGCGCCCGACCAATCAATAGAATTTGTAATTGAGGCCGAGGCGCACGACGTTGTCCATGGCGTGGACGGTTCTGGTGGCGGTGGCGACGCCGCCTGTGGTGAATGCCGGGCCAAATGCCGGATTGATCGGGATCGCCATCGTGTCGGTGACGCTGCCCAGATCGACAAACAAATATTCAAGCTTCGCCGACCAGCCGCCGCTGAGTTTCGTCTCCACGCCCGCGCCTAAAGTCCAGCCGAGTTTGGTATTCGAGAAGCTCGCCGAGGCCGGCAGGAATGGACCGGGCTGCAAGGCTGCGGGGAAAACCGTCGGGTTGGCGGCGCCGGTAAATGTAAGGGTATCGTTCACGGTGCCCCAGGCGAGACCACCGGTCAGATACCACAGCAACCAGTTATTGGAGGGCACGCCCGCGCGTGCGCGGAGCGTCCCAAAGTTCGTCAGCTTTTGCTCTGCGTCCTGGCAATAGCCAAAGCCATTCGCGCCGGCGCCAAAAAATGCAAGTGACGCAGGCGGAGTGCAAGTCAGTGATTTGGCTTTTTGCGACGTCCACTGCCAGTCGGCCTCCAGGCCGACGACCCAATTTGATATTTGCTTGTTATATCCAAGCTGACCGCCAATGATCCCTCCGAACGGGGAGTAGCGGTCGGCGCTGCTCACGAGTTCGTTGGCACCGAGCGCGGTAGAACTAAACGCGGCGTTTTGCGAGGCCGACCCTGTCCCGATCGCGCCGCCGGTATTGACGCCAATGTAAAAGCCGCTCCAGTCCGGAACGGCGACCGGCGCTGGAGGCGCCTTCCTGGGCATATCCGCGGCGGACACAATCTGTCCAAGACCGAGCGTGATTGCGTACCTGCCAGAAATACACGGACTGACCGAATCATGGACCGCCCCCTTCAGTTGAGGCGGTGTACGTCACCTTCGGCGCCAAATGGACGCGAATTTCGTTTCGGGGATTTGATTTCTGTGAATAAGCGGATACTTGGCGACGTGAAAGCCATGTCTGCTTTACCCCCGGTTGCGCGCTAAAACGTCGATGAAACATTTCAATTGTTTTTGGATTTTCTGAAACAAATGTTGCACCCGTGGTTTCTGCCGGGTTAGCCTGAGGCGTGAAAAGTCTTTCCTCATTCAATTCCCGGCTGAAATCCGGCTTTGAAGCCCTGTCGCCGCAGCTGCAACAGGCGGCGCGCTGGGTCGTCGATCATCCGACCGACGTCGCGCTGCTCTCGATGCGCGAACAAGCCCGCCGCGCCGGAATTCCGCCGGCGACGCTCACAAGGCTGGCCCAGCGCTTCGGGCTCAAGGGCTATGACGTCGTGCGCAAGCTGCACGCCGAGGCGGTGCGTCAGCGGCCGGAGAATTATCGCGGCCGCGCCGAGGAACTCCTCGAGCGGCGTAAAGCCGAGGGCGACTTGGCGCTGGTACAGGACATATTTGCCTCGCTCACGCAGCATCTGCAGAATTTATCCTTGCCCGCCGCGATCGAGCGCTTCACCGTCGCCGCCGATCTGGTCGCGGGCGCCGAGCGCGTGTTCTGTCTTGGCATGCGCTCGAGCTTCGCCGTCGCTTATATTTTTCATTACGTGCGTTCGCTGTTCGCCTCGAACTCGGTTCTGGTGGACGGATCGGGCGGCGGCGGCATCGACGTGCTGCGCGGCATCGGCGAGGGCGATGCGCTGCTGGTGATTTCGGTCAACCGCTATGTGCGCCACACGATCGAGGCGGCGAAATTCGCCAAGGATCGCGGCGCGCGTGTCGTCGCCTTGACCGACAGCGAGTTGTCGCCGCTGGTCTCCTTGGCCGACGAGGCGATCCTGGTGCGCACCGAAACGCCGTCTTTCTTTCACACAATGGCGCCGGCCTTTGCCGCGGTCGAATGTCTTGCAGCCCTCATCGCCGCCCGCCGCGGGCGGGAGGCGTTGGCGGCGCTGGATGAAAGCGAGCGGCAATTGGCGGCCTTCGGCACATATTTTCTGCCGCGCGCGAAAGGGCCGCGGCCATCATGACTCATGTGCTGCATCGCACGATCGCGCATCGCTACCCGGTCGCGGTTTCCGGCCAGGGCATTTTCATCCGCGATGAGAACGGCAAGGAATACATCGACGCCTCCGGCGGCGCTGCCGTCTCCTCGCTCGGCCATTCTCACCCCGATATTATCGCCGCGATGCGCAAGCAGCTCGACAGCCTCGAATACGCGCATACAAGTTTCTTCACGACGCAAGCCGCCGAAGAGCTCGCCGACGATTTGATCGCGCATGCGCCGAAAGGCATCGATCACGCGTTCTTTGTCAGCGGCGGGTCGGAAGCGATCGAGGCGGCGCTCAAGCTGGCACGGCAATATTTCGTCGAAGGGGGCGAGCCGCAGCGGCGTCATCTGATTGCCCGGCGCCAGAGCTATCACGGCATCACGCTGGGCGCGCTGGCGATTGGCGGCCGCAAAGGACAACGCAAGCCGTTCGAGCCGCTGCTGATCGAAACGCACCACGTCTCGCCGGTTTATGAATACCGCGAGCGCCGCGCCGACGAGACGCCGCAGGCCTATGGCGAAAGGCTGGCCCAGGAGCTGGACGCCAAGATCGCCGAACTGGGCGGCGAGAACGTCATCGCCTTCGTCGCTGAAACGATTGTCGGCGCGACTTTGGGCGCCGTGCCCGCGGTGCCCGGCTATTTCAAGCGGGTGCGCGAAATCTGCGACCGGCACGGCATTTTGCTGATCCTCGATGAGGTGATGTGCGGCATGGGCCGCACCGGCAGCCTGCATGCCTGCGAGCAGGAAGGCGTCAGCCCGGACATCATCGCGCTCGCCAAGGGATTGGGCGGCGGCTATGCGCCGATTGGGGCGATCCTGCTGCGCGACAAGCTCTTCAACACGATCGCCGACGGCTCCGGCGTGTTTCAGCACAGCCATACTTATACCGGCCATCCGCTGGCCTGCGCGGCGGCGCTGGCGGTGCAGCGCGTGCTGCGCCGCGACGATCTGCTCGGCAATGTCCGCAAGCAAGGCGCCTACCTGGCCCGGCGGCTGCACGAACGGTTCGGCAATCATCCCTTCGTCGGCGACGTGCGCGGCCGCGGCCTGTTCCAGGGCGTCGAGCTGGTCGCCGACCGCGGCAGCAAGGAACCGTTCGATCCGGCGCTCAAATTGCATTCGCGGATCAAGCGCGAGGCGATGACGCGCGGCTTGATGGTTTATCCGATGGGCGGAACCGCCGACGGCGTGCGCGGCGACCACGTTCTGCTGGCGCCGCCGTTTATTATCGATAGCGGCGCGATCGACCGGATCGTCGAACGGCTGGCGGACGCCATCGATGCCGCCATCGATGCGTGAGTTTCTTGGCTCGCAGGTGTCGCCGCGACATTTGCGAGCCGGCCTTTCGTTTCGCGGTGTAAAAGGTCTGACAAAGGACGGAGGAGCATACACATGAAATCAAGGACAGGAATAATGAGCCTGGCGGCTGCGGCGCTCATCGCCGCGACGTCGTTCACGGTGCCGGCCATGGCCCAGCAGAAATTCGTCACCATCGGCACCGGTGGCGTCACCGGCGTCTATTACGCGGTCGGCGGCGCGGTCTGCCGTTTGATGAACAAGAACCGGGCGCAGACCGGGCTGCGCTGCTCGGTCGAATCGACCGGCGGTTCGGTGTTCAACGCCAACGCGGTCAAGACCGGCGAACTCGATTTCGGGCTGTCGCAGTCCGACATCCAGTACAACGCCTACAAAGGCGACGGCCAGTTCAAGGGCAACGCCGATCCGAACCTGCGCGCCGTCTTCTCCGTGCATCCCGAGCCGTTCACGGTTCTGGCGCGCAAGGATGCCGGCGTGACCAAGTTCAGCGACTTCAAGGGCAAGCGCTTCAACATCGGCAACCCCGGCTCCGGCACGCTCGCGTCGATGGAAGAGCTGCTCAAACAAATGGGCTGGACCAAGGCGGACTTCTCGCTTGCCGCCGAGCTCAAGGCTGATGAGCAGGGCACCGCGCTTTGCGACAACAAGATCGACGGCTTCTTCTACGGCGTCGGCCATCCATCGGCCGCGATCCAGGACCCGACCACAGCCTGCGGCGCCAAGCTCATTCCGCTGACTGGCACCGCGGTGGATACGCTGATCAAGGAGCATCCGTATTACGCCAGGGCGACGATCCCGGGCGGCATGTATGCCAACAATCCGAACCCGACCGAAACCTACGGCGTGCTGGCGACCGTCATTACGTCGTCGAAGGTTCCGGACACCGTCGTCTATGATTTTGTCAAGGCGGTGTTCGACAATTTCGACGAGTTCAAGAAGCTGCACCCGGCCTTCGCCCATCTCGATCCGAAGGCGATGATCAAGAACGGGCTGTCGGCGCCGCTGCATCCGGGCGCGATCAAGTATTATAAAGAAAAAGGCTGGATGTAACGGCAGACGAGGGGGCGGCGAGAAGCCGCCCCCTTTACTCGTTGGAAGTTACACGCTCAGTGGGGGAACGTGATGACGGACAGCACTCAGGCCGCGTCGACGCGCGAAGCGCTCGAAACGATGGTCGCCGAAGCCGATACCGGCGGGCGCAAGCCGACCGGTGTCGGCAAGACCGTGATCTTTGCCGCGGCGCTTTCCTGGGCGCTATTCCAACTCTGGTATGCCTCGCCGCTGCCCTACATGTTCAATATCGGCGTGGTCAATGACGGGCAGGCGCGCATTGTTCATCTGTCCTTCGCCTTCCTGCTCGCCTTTTTGACCTTCCCGGCATTGAAATCCTCACCGCGCAAATGGATTCCACTCTACGACTGGATCCTGGCCGGCCTTGGTATTGGCGCGGCGGTCTATCTGCTCATTTTTTACAAGGAAATTTCACTGCGTCCCGGACTACCGACGCTGCCGGACACCATCGTGTCGGTCATCGGCGTCGTGGTTCTGGTCGAGGCGGCGCGGCGGGCCGTCGGGCCGGCGCTCGCGGCCATCGCCAGCCTGATGCTCATTTACATCTTCGCCGGCCCGTGGCTACCCGGAATGCTCGGGCATAAGGGCGTGAGCCTGTCGCGCGCGGCATCGCAAATGTGGCTCACTTCGGAAGGCATCTTCGGCGTTGCGCTCGGCGTCTCAACCAGCGTGGTGTTTTTGTTCGTGTTGTTCGGCAGCCTGCTGGAAAAGGCCGGCGCGGGAAATTATTTCATCCAGCTTGCCTTCGCCATGCTCGGCACCTACCGCGGAGGGCCCGCCAAAGCCGGCGTCGTCGCCTCGGGCTTGACCGGAATGATTTCGGGCTCCTCGATCGCCAACACCGTCACCACCGGAACATTCACCATTCCGCTGATGAAGCGCGTCGGCTATTCGGCGGTCAAAGCCGGCGCCATCGAATCCGCCGCCGGCGTCAACGGTCAGTTGATGCCGCCGGTGATGGGCGCTGCCGCGTTTCTGATCGCGGAATATGTCGGCATCACCTATGCGGAAGTCGTCAAGCACGCCTTCGTGCCGGCGTTTTTGACCTATGGGGCCCTGTTCTACATCGTCGATATCGAAGCCGCGAAGCTCGGGCTTAAGGGGCTGTCGCGGTCGTCGACCGCGCCCATGCATCACGCGATTATGCGCGCGGTGATGACGATCTGCGGCATCATCATCCTGAGCGGCATTGTCTATTGGGGTATCGGCTGGACCAAACTCGTGTTCGGCGTCGCGGCAAGCTGGATTCTCGGCGCCGTATTGCTCGCCGTCTATATTGCAATGATGCGCTACAAGGCCGCCTATGCCGATCTGCCGCAGGACGATTTGTCGAAGGCGATCGTAAAGGTTCCGGACTTCTTTGAAACGGCGCGCACCGGGCTGCACTACCTGCTGCCGGTCATCGTGCTCATCTGGTGTCTGATGGTCGAAGAATTGTCGCCGGGGCTTTCGGCGTTCTGGGGTACGGCGTTCCTGATGTTCATCATGCTCACGCAGCGCCCGCTGCTCGCCGGGTTTCGCAATGAAGGCGCCTTTGCCGCGCGATTTCGCGACGGCTTCGACGATCTGATCGCCGCGTTCCAAGGCGCATCGCGCAACATGACTTCGGTCGGCATCGCCACGGCGACGGCCGGCATCATTGTCGGCACCGTTTCGCTGACCGGCATCGGCCTGGTGATGACCGAAATCGTCGAGACCGTCTCGGGCGGCAATCTGATGATCATGCTGGCGATGACCGCGGTCATTTGCCTAATCCTCGGCATGGGCATGCCGACCACCGCGAGCTATGTCGTGGTCGCTACCCTCATGGCGCCGGTGCTGGTCGAGCTCGCCGCCGAGAACGATCTCGCGGTGCCGCTGGTCGCCGTGCATCTGTTCGTGTTTTATTTCGGCCTCATGGCCGACGTGACGCCGCCGGTCGGCTTGGCCGCCTATGCCGCGGCGGCCATCTCCGGGGCGGACCCGGTCAAGACCGGCATCCAGGCCTTTCGTTATGAGATACGCACCGGCTTGCTGCCGTTCATCTTCATTTTCAACACCGAGCTGCTGCTGATCGATGTCGGCAGCGTGGATCATTTCATCGTGGTAATCGTGTGCTCGATCGTTGCCATGGGCTGCTTCGTGGCGGCGACGCAGAACTGGCTGCTGACGCGCAATCGCTGGTACGAAACGGTGGCGCTGTTGTTGATCTGCTTTACGTTGTTCCGGCCGGGCTATTGGCTCGACCAATTGCAGGCCCCATTCGAACCGCGGCCGTCCGCGCAACTCGTCGAGGTCGCCGGTTCGACGCCGCAAGGGGCAACCCTGCGCTTCCGCGTGATGAGCCAGTCGCGGGCCGGCGACGACGTGGAAAAGCTGGTCCGGCTGACGATGCGGTCGGGCAAGACCGGGCTTGAGCGCCTGCAATCCGCCGGACTGACACTCGCAACTGCCGGCGGCAAGACCACCGTGCAAACGGTCCGCTTCGGCAGCGAGGCGGCGAAATACGGTCTTGCCGGCGGCGATGAAATCGCAGCCGTGCTGGTGCCGGCGCATCGGCCGAGCCGCTATTGGTTCGCGCTACCCGCTTTGGCGCTGCTGGCGGTCATCGTCCTGCTTCAGCGCCGGCGGCGGCGATACGGTCTCGCGATGGCTCATTGACAAGCAGGCCACGACAAATAGCGCGCGCTGATTGTTACGCTTGACGAGGGCGGGCGTGCTTGCGATGCCGTTTCCTGGATCGCCGGCCGCGCCGGCACTCATGACCGCGGCAAACCGGAAACAGGCGCACAGAGTGTCAGCAGAAAATTCGCAGTCCGCGCAACCGTCCTTGGCACTCGCCGCCGAATACGCGCCCGGCGTGGCCATCTCCGCTCTGGTCGCCGCCATCGGCTATCTCGCCGCGCCTTACGTCGCGCATGTCGTGCCGATCCCGAACATGGTGATCGCGCTGGTGGTCGGCATTGCGCTCAACCCGATCGCCGCGCGCCCGGCGATGCAGCCGGGCATGTCGTTTTGCGTGCGGACCGTGCTGCGCTGGGCGGTGGCGCTGCTCGGCCTGCGCGTCGGGCTTGCCGACATCGCGGCGCTCGGGGCGCAGACCGCGAGCCTGATCGTGATCGCCATGGCGGCGACCGTCGCCACGGGTTTCATCTTGGCGCGCGCGTACGGGCAGGCGCCCGGCTTCGGCGCGCTGGTCGGCGTCGGAACGGCCGTATGCGGCGCCTCGGCGACACTGGCGTGTTCAACGGTGGTGCCGGACTATCGCGGCAAACAAGCCGACATCGCCTTCGTCGTGGTGGCGGTCAATGCGCTCGCCACGCTCGCCATGCTGATCTATCCGCCGCTTTGCATTTTGCTCGGCTTCGACGCGCAGACCACCGGGGTGATGCTGGGCGGCACCATCCACGACGTCGCCCAGGTCGTTGGAGCCGGTTACGCGGTGTCGGTGCCGGTCGGCAATACCGCGGTGATCGTCAAGCTGTTCCGCGTATTCCTGCTGTTGCCGGTCGTGCTCGGCGTCGGTTGGCATTTTACCCGCATGGGGCTCAACCACGGCGAGGCACGGGTGCCGGTGCCGGTATTCGGCATCGTGTTCCTGATTTTGTGCGCGCTCAACAGCGCCATCCCACTGACGCCCGCACTGTTGCCGGCCTATGCGCCGGTCAAGCACGTGCTGGTGGAAGCCTCGACCTGGGGACTGCTGTTGGCGATCGGCGCGCTGGGGCTGGGCACCTCGATCAGGACCATCATCGGGCTCGGCTGGCGGCACGTCACCACCGTGCTCGGCACGACAGCCGTCATCTTCGCGATCGTGACCGGCGGCCTGATGATCCTTCGTTGATTGTCAGATCCTGCCGGCGCCCTCGCTGGCGTAAACTGGCGATTAGGACAAATTCGGATAATTTGCTCTCGGTGTCAGGCGGGCCCGCATCGCGCTTGCCCCTCGTTCCGCGCTGGGGTAGCAGGATTTGCCGTCACGGCACTTGCGGGTGTAGCTCAATGGTAGAGCAGCAGCCTTCCAAGCTGAATACGAGGGTTCGATTCCCTTCACCCGCTCCAACCTTCGCGCCTTCGGCGCTTCGGTTGGCAAGCCATAACGATCGTGAAGGTTGCCCGCCGTAGCTTTAGCGAAGGCGGGTGATCTATTACGTCAGCGCCGCCGCGGCGGCCTCCGCTTCCGGCACCACGTCGTGGTCGTAAAGCCGCCTGCGGAAGGCGGCGTGGGCGGTAATCTCGGCATCACGCACGCCCAAATCGGAATAGGCCGAATTGTAGCGCATGCCGTTCTCGCGCGCGCCGCGCTGGACTGCCGCCACCCGCTCACGACGCAGCCGCTCATAGGCGAGCAGCGCCGCCGGCGCCGTTTTCCGGTCCGCGCGGGCTACGATCGTTGCCAGCGCCATGCCGTCCTCGATCGACTGATTGGCGCCTTGTCCGAGATGCGGAAGCATCGGGTGCGCGGCATCGCCGAGCAGCGTCAGCCTACCTTTGGTCCAGGCCGGCAGCGGCTCGCGGTCGTAGAGCGCCCAGCGGAAGGTCGTCTGGACTTGCCGCAACAGCCGCTCGATGCGCGGGTCCCAGCCGGCGAACTCGGCACGCAGCACATCTGGATCGCCCGGCGCAGACCAGGACTCCTTCATAGCCTCGTCGGCGGGAACGAAACCGACATAGTTGATGAGTTCGCCGGCGCGCACAGGGAAAGCGAGGAAGTGCTTGGCTTTGCCCAGCCACATCAGCCAGCGGTCGGTCGGCCATTCGGGAATGAGCGCATGCGCCAGCACGCCGCGGTAGGCGACCGAGCCATGGAAGACCGGGCGCGATGGCGGAAACACATGGGGCCGCAGTTCGGAGTGGATGCCGTCGGCTGCGATGACGATATCGCCCTCGGCGATGTTGCCATTGGCGAAGGTGACGCGCGCCTTGTCTTTATCCTGTTCAAACGAGGTCGCGCGATGTCCTGTATGCACGACGCCCGTGGGCAGCGCCTTGGCGAGCAGATCGACGAAATCGGCGCGGTGCATGCCGAAGGTCGCGTTCCAGCCCGCGGAGTCCGTTACCTGCACGGGCGCGATCGGCGCGCCGTCGTGACGAAAATAATGCGAAGCCGCGCCGACGCGTGCGCCGTATTTCTCGACCGCCGGTCCCAGTCCGACGCGCTGCAAATGGCGCACGCTGTTCGGCGTCAGGAACACCCCGGCTCCGACTTCGCCAAGGGCAGGGGCCTGCTCATAGACCGACGCTTTCAGGCCATGGGCGATCAGCGCGCCGGCGGCAAACAAGCCGCCGATGCCGCCGCCGACGATCACGACGGTGGGACTGCTCGAAGCCATCAGGCCGCGGCGTGCGCGAGGTGCTCGCGCACGAAGGCCGGGTCGAAGATGCGGTCCGCCATCACCTGGCAGCGCTTGATCAGCCGGTGCTCGTCCGGCCGGTAATCCGGAATGGCGTTGTGCAGCGTGCTGATGTGATCCCACATCAGCACGTCGCCTTCGCTCCAGCGATGAGCGTGTTGATATTTCGGTTGGAGCTGGTGGCGGAACAGTTCGGCCAGCACCGCATCGCTTTCCGCTTCATCAAATTCATTGATGCGGATCGCGTAACCCGGATTGCAGTACAGCACTTTCCGCCCCGTGATCGGATGCGTCAGGAAAACCGGATGCACCGAAGGCGGGCGTTGCGCGCGCTGTTCCGGCGTTAGCGCGGGCCGCGTCGAGCCGGGGCGCTTGCGCATTTCCTCCCAGAATTTGTTGAAGTCGTGCGTGGCGGTCGCATTCGCCAACTTCGTCTTGAGCGCGGGCGCGAGGTCGTCATAGGCGGCGCGCATATTGGCGAACACCGTATTGCCGAGCGGCTTGCCGTCGCGATGCGGAATCTTGATGCCGTAGAGCACGTTGGTGAAGCCGACCACCGCGTTATAGGACATGTCGGTATGCCAATCCTGCCCGGCATCGGCCAAACCGATCGGCTTGCCGTTCTCGACGATGTTGGACAACAACATGACTTCCGGCACGCCCGGCTCGCAGTAGTCGCCGGTCGGCGAGCCCTGCAAAGAACCGAAGCGCTCCGAGAAGGCCTTCAGAGCGCGCGCATCGAGGTTCTGCTTGGGAAAGTAAATGACGCCGTATTGGCCGAGCGCGGCAAGGATGGCCGCAAATTGCAACTCGTTGACGGGCTTCGACAGGTCGATGCCCTCGATCCGCACGCCCATGGACGACTTGTTCGGGGTAAGTTTCATGGTTCTGGCCGCGCTTTGCGCCGAAAATGCCCGCTAGGCCGGGATATTATGAAATGCCCGCCGATTGTACAGGATGGCGGTGTTCCGGCCGGAAGCCGCGTTAATCCGGGCGTTTCCGCCTTGCATTAGGCCCCTGTATAATGCATGACATCCGCGCGGCGGGCCATTATATGGTCCGCCGTATCCGCTTCCGGAGGAGTGTAGCTCAATTGGTAGAGCACCGGTCTCCAAAACCGGGGGTCGCAGGTTCGAGCCCTGCCACTCCTGCCAAGCGGGAACAAGCGGGAAATGGCGAGGGATAGAGTAAAAAGATGAGCGATCAAGCGCCGGCAGAAGTGCGACGCAAGCCGCGGGTCAGCCCGTTCCGCTTCCTGCAGGAGGTGCGCGAGGAGACCCGCAAGGTCACCTGGCCGTCGCGCAAGGAGACCATGATCACCACCGCCATGGTTTTCGTGATGGTGGCGATTGCCTCGGTTTTTTTCCTGGTCGCGGATCAATTGATCAGGATCGCAGTTACCTTCGTGCTCGGCATTGGAGGCTGAAGGTTAGAGAAATGAGCGACACCGCCGAAACCACGACAACCCGCCCCAAGCGCTGGTACATCGTCCACGCCTATTCGAACTTCGAGAAGAAGGTCGCGGAATCGATCCGCGAGCAGGCCAAGCAGCGCAATCTCGCTGACCACTTTGAAGAGGTCATGGTGCCGACCGAAACGGTGGTCGAGGTGCGCCGCGGCCGCAAGGTGAACGCCGAGCGCAAGTTTTTCCCGGGCTACGTGCTGGTCAAGATGGATTTGACCGACGAGGTCTACCATCTGATCAAGAACACGCCGAAGGTCACCGGCTTCCTCGGCACCGACAAGAAGCCGATGCCGATTTCGGAAGCGGAAGCCAACCGCATCCTGCATCAGGTACAGGAAGGCATCGAGCGGCCCAAGCCCTCGGTGTCGTTCGAGGTCGGCGAGCAGGTGCGCGTGTCGGACGGACCGTTCGCCTCGTTCAACGGCACGGTCGAGGAAGTCGACGAGGCGCGGTCGCGCGTCAAGGTGGCGGTGTCGATCTTCGGCCGCGCCACCCCGGTCGAACTGGAATTCGGCCAAGTCGAAAAACTCTAAGATGCTCGACATGGCGCGAGCGCGCATGGCCGGTGCCTATGCGCTGCACGGCTATTTGCCGGCCTCGCAGGCGGCGCGCGTGTTGCGGCATCGGCTGCGGCGCTGGCGCGGCAAGGCCGAGGCGCCCGCGCCGCGGCTGACGCAGGCGCCCTGGTCGCGGGTTTTGAAAAGCCGCCCGATCCGCCTGACCGAGACCGACAAGAGCGACGGCAATGTCCGCGTTTCCGAGCTGGCGATGCTCGCGCTCGCCGCGGCCGATGTGCCGGCTGGCAGCGAGATCATCGAGATCGGCACCTTCGACGGCCGCACGGCGCTGAATCTCGCCATCAATGCACCGCCCGGCGTTTCGATCGCGACGCTCGACCTGCCGGCCGACCAGGTCTCGGCGCTCGCGATAGAAGACTCCGAGCGGCGCTATGTCGACAAGCCGGCGCCCGGTGCGCGGCTGCGAAGTTGCGGCGGCCCATGGCGGGCCTATGCCGAGCGCGTCGTGCAGTTACGCGGCGATTCAGCGACCTTCGATTGGTCGCCGCATGTCGGCCGGGCGGGATTGGTGTTCGTCGACGGCTCGCACGCCTATGACTATGTGCGCAAGGATTCCGAAACCGCGATGCGGCTCATCCGGCCGGGCGGCATCGTGCTGTGGCACGACTACGGCGTTTGGCCGGGGGTTAACCAGGCGCTGGAGGAGCTTGAAAGTGGCCGTCATCTCGGTCTGGTCAATATTAAGGGCACCAGCCTGGTGTTCTGGCGTGCCCCCGCCGTGGCTGGACAGGCCTAGCCAGACCCACTACATCATCCCCACCATAACGGCGTGGGAGGTGAGGCGGCTGCCAACCGTCAAAATCCGCACCACTACAGGAGCAAGACATGGCCAAAAAAGTCACTGGATTCCTCAAATTGCAGGTGCCGGCGGGCGCCGCCAACCCGTCGCCCCCGATCGGGCCGGCGCTGGGTCAGCGCGGCTTGAACATCATGGAGTTCTGCAAGGCGTTCAACGCGCAGACCCAGAAGATCGAGAAGAACACGCCGATCCCGGTCATCATCACCACCTATCAGGATCGTTCGTTCACCTTCGAGATGAAGACGCCGCCGGTGTCTTACTTCCTGAAGAAAGCCGCCAAGCTCGATAGCGGCTCCAAGACCCCCGGCCGTGAAATGGTCGGCGAGGTCACCAAGAAGCAATTGCGCGAGATCGCCGAGCAGAAGATGAAAGACCTCAACTGCGACACGATCGAGTCCGCGGTGAAGATGATCGAAGGTTCCGCCCGCTCGATGGGCCTCACGGTGGCGGAGTAACGGTCATGGCACTCGGAAAACGCACAACGGCCGCTCGGACCGGCATCGACCGCGACAAGTCCTATACGATCGTGGATGCGGTCAAGATGGTGAAGGAACGCGCCAAGGCGAAATTCGACGAGACCATCGAGATCGCGATGAATCTCGGCGTCGATCCCACGCACGCGGACCAGATGGTGCGCGGCGTAGTCGTGCTGCCGAACGGCTCCGGCCGCACGCTGCGCGTCGGCGTGTTCGCGCGCGGCGCCAAGGCTGAGGAAGCCAAGGCGGCGGGCGCCGACGTGGTCGGCGCCGAGGATCTGGTCGAGCAGGTCAACAAAGGCGAGATCAATTTCGACCGCTGCATCGCGACGCCCGATATGATGCCGCTGGTCGGCCGCCTCGGTAAGGTGCTGGGTCCGCGCGGCATCATGCCGAACCCGAAGGTCGGTACTGTGACCATGGACGTCACCACCGCAGTGAAGGCGTCCAAAGGCGGCTCGGTCGAATTCCGTGTTGAGAAGGCCGGCATCATCCAGGCCGGAGTCGGCAAGGCCTCGTTCACCGAGGACAAGCTGATCGAGAACATCAAGGCGTTCGCCGACGCAGTGCAGAAGGCGAAGCCCCCCGGGGCCAAGGGCCACTACATCAACCGGGTGGCGATCTCCTCGACCATGGGCCCCGGCGTCAAAGTCGAGCCGGCTTCGCTCTTTGCTGCCGGCGGCGGCCACTAAAGGCCGGATTTTGCCGCTTTTTAGTGGGGATTTGCCCGAAAAGGGGCTTGGCAAAGCCGGTTGGACGCTCTAAATAACCGCGCATCGGGCGTGCCGGCCCAGTTTGTCGGCACGCCTTTGCGCGTCTCTAAAATCGGTGGTGATTGGAAACTATTCCTTTTGGGCATCCCGCGGGACATCTGAAAGGGAAAGACCGATTTCATTGCTTTGAAGGACGCGCAAGGCCAGTTCGCAAATGAACTGACCGACCTGTCCAAGACTGCCGGCGCTAAGGTCGCAAGACCGAAGCTTAATCTCGGTAAAACGAGGCCAGCACAGACGGGGAAGCGACCCGAGTTTGCGCATTCATGACCATCGGTTATGAACGCGCCGGTTTGGTTCGAACCTCGGAGACCCGTTTCGGTTTCGGCCGCTATCGGGGGGCAGGCTTGTCTCGAACGTCGTCCTGCCCGGTTCGCTGCGCGTGAACGGAAAAAGCAGGACGGCTGGTAGCAACCCGGCGGCTCCTGCGACCTGCGGCGGGCCGTCATAACCGGAAAGAGCTTTGCAGTGGATCGAGCGGCAAAAGCGGAGTCCATCACCGAACTGAGCGGGGTCTTCAAGACCTCGAATGTCGTGGTGGTGGCTCACTACGCGGGCCTCACGGTCGCCCAGATGCAGATTCTGCGTAAGCAGATGAGGCACGCGGGCGGTCACGTGAAGGTCGCGAAAAACCGTCTCGCCAAGATTGCGCTCAAGGACACCGACGCTGCCGCCATTGCGCCCCTGCTGAAGGGGCCGACCGTTCTCGCCTATTCGGGCGATCCGGTGGCGGCGCCGAAGGTGGCCGTCGATTTCGCCAAGGCGAACGAAGCGTTCGTCATTCTGGGCGGGACGATGGGCAAAACGGCTCTGGATCCGAACGGCGTCAAGGCGCTTGCCTCGCTGCCGTCGCTGGATGAATTGCGCGCCAAGATCGTCGGCCTGCTCGTCGCGCCGGCGACCAAGATCGCGCAGCTCACCAACGCTCCCGCGGCCAAGGTCGCGCGCGTGATCCAGGCTTACGCTTCCAAGAGCGCGGCTGCGTGACGGCTCACAAGCAACACTCTGGTTCGAACCCATAGGAACGAAACAATGGCTGACCTGCAGAAGATCGTTGATGACCTGTCGAAGCTGACCGTCCTGGAAGCGGCGGATTTGGCGAAGATGCTTGAAGAGAAGTGGGGCGTTTCCGCCGCGGCCGCGGTCGCGGTGGCGGCCGGTCCCGCGGCCGGCGGCACAGCCGCCGCCGAAGAGAAGACCGAGTTCACCGTGGTCCTCGCCGCTGCCGGCGAGAAGAAGATCGAGGTGATCAAGGAAGTGCGTGCGCTCACCGGGCTCGGCCTCAAGGAGGCCAAGGACCTGGTCGAGGGCGCGCCCAAACCGGTCAAGGAAGGCGTGAATAAGGAAGAGGCCGACAAGATCAAGGCCACCCTCGAAAAGGTGGGTGCCAAGGTTGAGCTTAAGTAGGCAACGCTTACTTAAGTGAAATCCCGGTTTCGCGAAGCAAGAGCCGGGATCGAGCTACCGATATCCCCGGGGGTTACAGCTCCTGGGGGTGTCGACGGAAAAGTGAAGTGTGCGGCGGTTCGGGCGCGGCCCGAAATCACATAGAAACGGGTAGCCCCGACGCCTGTCCTGATGGTCGCGATGGATTGCGACCGCCAGGAGAGGCGCCCGCGCTGGCCGCCAAAATCGAATCGAGAGAAAGAGACGATGGCGCAGACATTTACCGGTCGCAAGCGCGTAAGGAAGTTTTTCGGGACAATCAAAGAAGTAGCGGAGATGCCGAACCTGATCGAGGTTCAAAAGGCATCTTATGACCAGTTCCTGCTGGTGAAAGAGCCGGTCGGCGGTCGTCCCGACGAGGGCCTGCAGGCGGTCTTCAAATCGGTGTTCCCGATTTCCGACTTCTCCAATTCCTCGCAGCTCGAATTCGTCAAATACGAATTCGAGCCGCCGAAATACGACGTCGACGAGTGCCGCCAGCGCGGCATGACCTACGCCGCGCCGCTCAAGGTGACGCTGCGGCTGATCGTGTTCGATATCGACGAGGAAACCGGCGCGCGTTCGGTCAAGGACATCAAGGAGCAGGATGTCTACATGGGCGACATTCCGCTCATGACCAACAACGGCACCTTTATCGTCAACGGCACCGAGCGGGTCATCGTTTCACAGATGCATCGCTCGCCCGGCGTGTTCTTCGATCACGACAAGGGCAAGACGCACTCGTCGGGCAAGCTCTTGTTCGCCGCGCGCATCATTCCCTATCGCGGATCCTGGCTCGACATCGAGTTCGACGCCAAGGACATCGTCTATGCGCGTATCGACCGCCGCCGCAAGATTCCGGTGACGTCGCTGCTGTTCGCGCTCGGGCTCGACGGCGAGGAAATCCTCGCCACGTTCTACAAGCATGTCACCTACAAGCGCGCCAAAGAAGGCTGGCGCGTGCCGTTCGATGCCAACCGTCTCAAGGGCTACAAGGCGGTCAACGATCTGGTCGATGCCGACACCGGCCGCGTGGTGGTCGAAGCCGGCAAGAAAATCACCGTGCGCCAGGCCCGCCAGCTTTCGGAGAAGGGCCTCAAGCATCTGCGCATGACCGACGACGAACTGATCGGCCATTACGTCGCCGAGGATCTGGTCAACAACAAGACCGGCGAAATCTACATGGAAGCCGGTCAGGAGATCGACGAGAAGAACCTCAAGGTTCTGGTCGAGAACGGCTACAAGGAATTGCCGCTGCTCGACATCGATCACGTCAACGTCGGCGCCTATATCCGCAATACGCTCACGGTCGACAAGAACATGACGCGCGAAGACGCGCTGTTCGACATCTATCGCGTCATGCGCCCGGGCGAGCCGCCGACCGTGGACACCGCGGAGGCGATGTTCCGTTCGCTGTTCTTCGATAGCGAGCGTTACGACCTCTCGGCCGTCGGCCGCGTCAAGATGAATATGCGTCTCGAGCTCGATGCGCCCGACACCATGCGCGTGCTGCGCAAGGAAGACATCATCTCCGTCATCAAGACGCTGGTCGATCTGCGCGACGGCAAGGGCGAGATCGACGACATCGATCATCTCGGCAACCGCCGGGTGCGCTCGGTCGGCGAATTGATGGAAAACCAGTACCGCATCGGCCTGCTGCGCATGGAGCGCGCGATCAAGGAGCGCATGTCGTCGGTCGATATCGACACCGTCATGCCGCAGGACCTGATCAACGCCAAGCCGGCTGCGGCCGCGGTGCGCGAGTTCTTCGGCTCCTCGCAGCTTTCGCAGTTCATGGACCAGACCAACCCGCTGTCGGAGATCACGCACAAGCGGCGTCTCTCGGCGCTCGGTCCCGGCGGTCTTACCCGTGAAAGAGCGGGCTTCGAGGTGCGCGACGTGCACCCGACGCATTACGGCCGCATCTGCCCGATCGAAACGCCGGAAGGGCCGAATATCGGCCTGATCAATTCGCTCGCGACCTATGCGCGGGTGAACAAATACGGCTTCGTCGAAACGCCCTATCGTAAAGTGAAGGACGGCCGGGTCACCGACGAGGTGATCTATCTCTCGGCCATGGAAGAGGGCCGCTACACCGTCGCTCAAGCCAACGCGGCGATGGACGGGCGCGGCCGCTTCACCGAGGACCTGATCATTTGCCGCCACGCCGGCGACGTTCACCTGGTTCCCCGGGACAAAGTCGACTTCATGGATGTGTCGCCGAAGCAGCTCGTGTCGGTGGCCGCCGCACTCATTCCGTTCCTGGAAAACGACGACGCCAACCGCGCGCTGATGGGCTCCAACATGCAGCGGCAAGCCGTGCCGCTGGTTCGCTCGGAGGCGCCGTTCGTCGGCACCGGCATGGAAGGCGTGGTGGCGCGCAATTCGGGCGCTTCGATCTCCGCCCGCCGCACCGGCATTGTGGATCAGGTCGATGCCACGCGTATCGTCGTGCGTGCAACGGGTGAAACCGATCCGACCAAACCCGGCGTCGATATTTACCGGCTGATGAAATATCAGCGCTCGAACCAGAACACCTGCATCAACCAGCGTCCGCTGGTGAAGGTAGGCGATCAGGTCGAGAAAGCCGACATCATCGCCGACGGTCCCTCGACCGATCTCGGCGAACTCGCGCTCGGCCGCAACGTGCTGGTCGCGTTCATGCCGTGGAACGGCTACAACTTCGAGGACTCGATCCTGCTGTCCGAGCGGATCGTGAAAGACGACGTGTTCACTTCCATCCACATCGAAGAATTCGAGGTGATGGCGCGCGACACCAAGCTCGGCCCCGAGGAAATCACCCGCGACATCCCGAACGTCTCGGAAGAGGCGCTCAAGAATCTCGACGAAGCGGGCATCGTCTATATCGGCGCTGAAGTTCACGCCGGCGACATCCTCTGCGGCAAGATCACGCCCAAGGGCGAAAGCCCGATGACGCCGGAGGAAAAGCTTCTGCGCGCCATCTTCGGCGAAAAAGCCTCCGACGTGCGCGACACCTCGTTGCGCGTTCCTCCTGGTGTTCAGGGAACGGTCGTCGAAGTGCGCGTGTTCAACCGGCACGGCGTCGAGAAGGACGAGCGCGCGCTCGCCATCGAGCGTGAAGAGATCGAGCGGCTCGCCAAGGACCGCGACGACGAACAGGCGATCCTCGACCGCAACGTCTACGGCCGTCTGGCGGAATTGCTGGAAGGCCGGCAGGGCATTGCCGGTCCGAAAGGCTTCAAGAAGGACAGCAAAATCACCAAAGCGGTGCTGGATGAATATCCGCGCTCGCAGTGGTGGCAGTTCGCCTCGCCCAACGACAAGCTGATGGCCGAGATCGAGGCGATCCGCAAACAATACGACGAGTCGAAGAAGCTGCTCGAGCAGCGCTTCCTCGACAAGGTCGAAAAACTGCAACGCGGCGACGAGCTTCCGCCCGGCGTGATGAAGATGGTCAAGGTCTTCGTCGCGGTGAAGCGCAAGATCCAGCCCGGCGACAAGATGGCGGGCCGTCACGGCAACAAGGGCGTGGTGTCCAAGATCGTGCCGGCCGAGGACATGCCTTTCCTCGGCGACGGTCAGCCCGTCGACATCGTGCTCAATCCTCTTGGTGTGCCCTCTCGTATGAACGTCGGCCAGATTCTGGAAACCCATCTTGGCTGGGCCTGCGCCGGCCTGGGCTTGAAGATCGGGCAGGCCGTCGATGTCTATAACCACCAGGGTAAGCACGACACTCGCCCGCTCAAGGATATTCTCAAGAAGGTCTATGGCGACGACGAGACCATCAAATCGCTGGGCGAGGACGAACTGGTCGAGCTCGGCGGCAATCTGCGTCACGGCGTGCCGATTGCGACGCCGGTGTTCGACGGCGCCAAGGAGGCCGACATCGAAAAGATGCTCGATCTTGCCGGCCTCGACCATTCGGGGCAGTCGACCGTCTATGACGGGCGCACCGGCGAGAAGTTCGATCGCCAGGTGACCGTGGGCTTCATCTACATGCTCAAGCTGCACCATCTGGTGGACGACAAGATCCATGCCCGTTCGATCGGCCCTTACTCGCTGGTCACCCAGCAGCCGCTCGGCGGCAAGGCGCAGTTCGGCGGACAACGTTTCGGCGAAATGGAAGTGTGGGCCCTCGAAGCCTACGGCGCCGCTTACACCTTGCAGGAAATGCTCACCGTGAAGTCGGACGACGTCGCCGGCCGTACCAAAGTGTACGAGGCGATCGTGCGCGGCGACGACACGTTCGAAGCGGGCATTCCGGAAAGCTTCAACGTGCTGGTCAAGGAAATGCGCTCGCTCGGCCTCAATGTCGACCTGCACAATTCCAAACAGCAGCGCCAGGGCCAGGGCGGCGAGACGGCGGAAGCCGCCGAATAGTCCGCGAAAACGGCGGGACGTTTTGCCCCGCCGCTTAACGCAACGTGACGGAACATATGGAATTTAGCCGGCGACGGCCGGTTTAGCGGAGAACGCGATGAACCAAGAAATTATGAATCTTTTCAGCCCGCAGGCCCCGGCTCAGGTCTTCGACCAGATCCGGATTTCGATCGCGAGCCCGGAAAAGATTCTGTCGTGGTCCTACGGCGAGATCAAGAAGCCGGAAACGATCAACTACCGGACCTTCAAACCCGAGCGCGACGGCCTGTTCTGCGCGCGCATCTTCGGGCCGATCAAGGATTACGAGTGCTTGTGCGGCAAGTACAAGCGCATGAAGTACAAAGGCATCATCTGCGAGAAGTGCTCGGTCGAAGTGACGCTTTCCCGCGTGCGGCGCGAGCGCATGGGCCATATCGAATTGGCCGCGCCGGTGGCGCACATCTGGTTCCTGAAGTCGTTGCCGAGCCGCATTGGTCTGTTGCTCGACATGACGCTCAAGGATCTCGAGCGCATCCTTTACTTTGAATACTACGTCGTCCTTGAGCCGGGCTTGACCCCGCTCAAGGATCGCCAGCTGCTGTCCGAGGAAGAGTACCTCAAGGCGCAGGAGGAATTCGGCGGCGACAGCTTCACCGCCACCATCGGCGCGGAAGCGATCCGCGAAATGCTCAAGGCGCTCGATCTCGACAAGATGCAGGCCGAACTGCGCGCCGGCATTGGCGAGACCGATAGCGAAATCAAGAAAAAGAAGATCGCCAAGCGGCTCAAGCTGATCGAGGCCTTCATCGCCTCCGGCAACAAGCCGGAATGGATGATCCTTACCGTCGTGCCGGTGATCCCGCCCGATCTGCGCCCGCTGGTGCCGCTCGACGGCGGCCGCTTTGCCACCTCGGATCTCAACGACCTCTATCGCCGCGTGATCAACCGCAACAACCGTCTAAAGCGGCTGATCGAACTGCGCGCGCCCGACATCATCATCCGCAACGAAAAGCGCATGCTGCAGGAAGCGGTCGATGCGCTGTTCGACAACGGCCGGCGCGGCCGCGTCATCACCGGCGCCAACAAGCGTCCGCTGAAGTCGCTCGCCGACATGCTCAAGGGCAAGCAGGGCCGTTTCCGCCAGAACCTGCTCGGCAAGCGCGTCGACTATTCCGGCCGCTCGGTGATCGTGGTCGGTCCCGAGCTCAAACTGCATCAATGCGGTCTGCCGAAGAAGATGGCGCTCGAACTGTTCAAGCCGTTCATCTATTCGCGGCTCGACGCCAAGGGTCTGTCCACCACGGTGAAGCAGGCCAAGAAGCTGGTTGAAAAAGAAAAGCCGGAGGTGTGGGACATCCTCGACGAGGTGATCCGCGAACATCCGGTGCTGCTCAACCGCGCGCCGACTTTACATCGGCTCGGCATCCAGGCCTTCGAGCCGGTGCTGATCGAAGGCAAGGCAATCCAGCTGCATCCGCTGGTGTGCGCCGCGTTCAACGCCGACTTCGACGGCGACCAGATGGCCGTGCACGTTCCGCTGTCGCTGGAAGCGCAGCTGGAGGCGCGCGTCTTGATGATGTCGACCAACAACATCCTGCATCCGGCGAACGGCCAGCCGATCATCGTGCCGTCGCAGGACATCGTGCTCGGGCTCTACTACCTGACGCTCATGAGCGAGGGCATGCCGGGCGAATGGAAGCTCGATCTGCACTCCGAGGCCGATCTCAAGAAGGACCCGAAGAAGCAGAATGTCGTGAAGGGGCACTACACGAGCATTGCCGAGATCGAGCATGCCCTGCAGGAGCGCACCATCACGCTGCACACCAAGATTCGCTATCGCTGGGAAGGCATCGACGAAAAGGGCAAATCGTTCCTGAAGTGGTACGAGACGACGCCCGGCCGCGTCCTGCTCGGTGCCGTCCTGCCGCGCAGCGTCAAGGCGCCGTTCGACATCGTCAACAAGCTCATGACCAAGCGCGAAATCTCCGGGATGATCGATCAGGTCTACCGGCATTGCGGTCAGAAGGAGACCGTCATCTTCTGCGACCGCATCATGGCGCTCGGTTTCTACCACGCCTTCAAGGCCGGAATCTCGTTCGGCAAGGACGACATGGTGGTGCCGGCCTCGAAGTGGAAATCCGTCGAGGACACGCGCGATCTCGCCAAGGAATTCGAGCAGCAATACAACGACGGCCTCATCACCCAGGGCGAGAAATACAACAAGGTGGTCGACGCCTGGTCGAAGTGCACCGAGGCGATCGCCGACGCCATGATGAAGGAAATCTCGTCGGTCAAGAAGGACGCGCAGGGTCGCGACATGCAGGTCAACTCGATCTACATGATGGCGCATTCCGGCGCGCGCGGCTCGCCCGCCCAGATGCGTCAGCTCGCCGGCATGCGCGGACTTATGGCGAAACCGAGCGGCGAGATCATCGAGAGCCCGATCATCTCGAACTTCAAGGAAGGCCTGTCGGTGCTCGAATACTTCAACTCGACGCACGGCGCCCGCAAGGGTCTCGCCGACACCGCCTTGAAGACGGCGAACTCCGGGTACCTGACGCGGCGTCTGGTCGACGTGGCGCAGGATTGCATCATCACGTCCGAAGACTGCGGCACGCGCGGCGGCATCAAGGTGCGCGCCATCATCGACGCCGGCACCGTGGTGGCCCCCTTGGCCATCCGCATTCTCGGCCGCACCACCGCGGAGGACGTCAAAGATCCGGCCACCAACAAGATGGTGGTCAAGCGCGGAACGCTGCTGACCGAGCCGGAGGTCGAAGCGATCACCAATGCGGGCGTTCAGGAAATGAAGATCCGCTCGGTGCTCACGTGCGAATCGAAAAACGGCGTGTGCGGCGCTTGCTACGGGCGCGATCTCGCCCGCGGCACACCGGTCAATATGGGCGAGGCGGTGGGCGTCATCGCCGCGCAATCGATCGGCGAGCCGGGCACCCAGCTCACCATGCGCACCTTCCATATCGGCGGCGCGGCGCAGATTTCGGAGCAGTCGTTCATCGAGTTCGAACTTCGACGGCAAGATCAAGATCAAGGGCAAGAACATCGCCACCAATTCGGAAGGCGAGAACGTGTCCATGGTCCGCAACATGGTCGTCGCGGTTCTCGACCAGGACGGCACCGAACGCGCGCATCACCGCATTCCGTATGGCGCGCGCATGAAGATCGCCGACGGCGACAAGATCAAGCGCGGGCAACGCATCGCCGAATGGGATCCCTACACGCGGCCGATCCTCACCGAGGTCGAAGGCAGCATTGCCTTCGAGGATCTCGTCGATGGGCTTTCGATGTCGGAAGCGCTCGACGAATCGACCGGCATTGCCAAGCGCGTGGTGGTCGACTGGCGCACGGGCTCGTCCCGCAACCAGCAAGAACTGCGTCCGGCGATCGTCATCAAGTCGGGCAACAAGCTGCTCAAGCTCGCGCGCGGCGGCGACGCCCGCTATATCCTGGCGGTCGACGCCATCATCTCGGTCGATCCCGGCGCGCACGTGAAGGCGGGTGACGTCATCGCACGTATTCCGACCGAAAGCGCCAAGACGCGCGACATCACCGGCGGTCTGCCGCGGGTGGCGGAGCTGTTCGAGGCGCGCAAGCCGAAGGATGCGGCGATCATCGCTGAAATCGGCGGCACCGTGCGTTTCGGCAAGGACTACAAGAACAAGCGCCGGCTAACGCTGGAGCCGACATCCAAGGGTGACGAGCCCAAGGAGTACCTGATCCCGAAGGGCAAGCACATCCATCTGCAAGACGGCGACGTCATCGAGAAGGGCGATTACATCGTCGAGGGCAATCCCGCCCCGCACGATATTCTCGCCATCAAGGGCGTCGAGGAACTCGCTTCCTATCTCACGAACGAGATCCAGGAGGTCTACCGGCTGCAAGGCGTCAACATCAACGACAAGCACATCGAAGTGATCGTTCGCCAGATGCTGCAGAAGGTCGAGATCGACGAGACCGGCGAGACCGAGTTGCTGCAAGGCGAGCAGCTCGACAAGACCGAGCTCGATGAGATCAACGCCCGCGCCGCAATCGACGGTAAGAAACCGGCGAGCGGACATCCCGTTCTGCTCGGCATTACCAAAGCGAGCCTGCAGACCCGTTCGTTCATTTCGGCGGCGTCGTTCCAGGAGACCACGCGCGTGCTCACCGAGGCCGCGGTCAACGGCAAGGCCGACACGCTCGACGGGCTCAAGGAGAACGTCATCGTCGGCCGCCTGATCCCGGCCGGCACCGGCGCCATGATGGACGAACTGCGCGAGGTTGCGGTCAAGCGCGACGCGCTCATCTTGGAGGAACGCGAAAAGGACGCCGCCAAGGCCGCGGCCAAGGCGGAAGCCGAGGCAGCCCCGGCGCTGCCGGCGGCAGAATAAACTCCCGCGTCATTGCACAAATTAAAGGGCCGCCTCCGGGCGGCCCTTTTTCCTTTAGCCGGATGCCTTTCCGGTGTGCTTCTCGCCCCAGGCGCGCAGCAGTTTCATCACGGGTCCAAGTTCGCGGCCCTTCGGCGTCAGGAGATATTCGGCGCGGGGCGGGTGCTCTTCGTAAAATCGCCGGTTGATAATGCCGGCCTCTTCGAGGCGTTTGAGACGCGCCGACAGTGTGTTCGGGCTGATGCCCGCGAGGGAACTTTCAAAATCCTGGAACTTGCGAGGGCCCTGCAGGAACAGATCGCGCAGGATCAGAATGGCCCAGCGTTCGCCGATGATGTCCAGCGTGCGAGCAACCGGGCAGTTCAAACCATAACCATCGGCCATCTTGGGTTCCGTCCTTCGATCCAATTAGGTTTCTAATGTCGCGGATACAAAATAGCTATAGACTATTACTATAGTAGTGACTATGATAAGGGAAGTCATCAACAGGAGGCTTCCATGAGTGAAGGTCTGACGACGTATTTTTCGTTCTACGGTGATTTGATCGCAGTGGTACGCCCGACAATTGTTGCCGCGGTCTTGTGGGGCCTCTGGATTGCCTTGCGCCGAACGCGGCTGGATGCGGCCTTGCGGGTAGAGACGTGGCTGGCGGTCGCTGTCTCGTTGTGCCTCTGGCTCTTTGCCGTTTGGAGGTTCGCGGCGGTCGGCGGATTTGAGCCGAAGCCTGGCGGGCTTCCGCTCCTTCCGCTTGCAGTCGTGTTTCCGGTTTTGGTTGGACTCATTGCGCTGACGCGCTCGCAGGCGATTTCAGCAGCGATCGAGACGGTGTCGCCAAGCTGGCTAATTGGGCTTCAGTTCTACCGCATCATCGGCGGAACCTTCATCGTGTTGTGGTGGTTCGGAGCAATCCCTGGCGCGTTTGCCTTGCCGGCCGGCATCGGCGACATGATTACCGGGATTATGGCCTTGCCTGTTGCTTTCTACCTTGCGTCGGGTGTGCCTGGTGGCCGCGCCGCCGCGATCAGCTGGAATCTCTTTGGCATCGCCGACCTCATTAACGCTCTGGTGCTCGGCGTCCTGAGTTCGCCGGGCCCCCAGCAACTGCTGGCGCTCGATCATCCGAACGTCCTGACGGCGGCCTATCCGACGGTGATGACCCCTGCCTTTGCCGTGCCGCTCTCGTTGATCCTGCACGGCGTCTCGCTGTGGCAGCTGAGCCGGCGCGCCCGGCAGCCGCGCCTGGTGGCCGCTCCGGCACATTGACGGCGCCGGACCGGCCAAAATCTGCAATGGCGAGGGCCGCCTTCGGGCGGCCCTTTCATTTTGAGCTTCGACCCCGGCGTTGAACGGTTGCGCCCAAACGCCTATTAACCCTCGATTTTCCGGCCCTTTTCGCCTTGACTTGGGTGAGTCCCACCGATACATACGCCACACTTTACGGCAGGCGGTGAGCTTCGCTTGCTCGGAACGGCCGCCCGACTAACCCTTTGAGATCGCTAAGTTAACTCTCAAAGCTTGGCCGGCGCATCGCCTCGACGGATGAAGCTCAAACGCTGCCACTGACAGCCACTGTCAGACTGAGGGTGAACGTCTACGGCGCTTTATCGCATCGTGGCCGTCTGAAAACGAAAGAGCGCCCCCGCAAATCGACGCGGCCGGCGCGATTTCGTTTTGCGCGTGGAAAAAACGATTCCGGGCCGAACAAGCCCAAACGAGAGTAGCGAAGCAAACGATGCCGACGATCAATCAGTTGATTGCCAAGCCGCGCAAGCCGCTCCAGGCGCGCAATACGGCGCCGGCGCTCGAGAATTCGCCGCAAAAACGCGGCGTCTGCACGCGCGTCTACACGACAACGCCGAAGAAGCCGAATTCGGCGCTGCGCAAGGTGGCCAAGGTGCGCCTGACCAACGGCTTCGAGGTGATCGGCTACATCCCGGGCGAGGGGCACAATCTGCAGGAACATTCGGTGGTGATGATCCGCGGCGGCCGCGTCAAGGACCTGCCCGGCGTGCGCTACCACATTCTGCGCGGCGTGCTCGACACCCAGGGCGTCAAGAACCGCAAGCAACGCCGCTCGAAGTACGGCGCCAAGCGCCCCAAATAATCGGAATCGGAACATGTCCCGCCGCCACGCCGCAGAAAAGCGCGAAGTCATCCCGGACCCGAAGTTCGGCAACGTCGTCGTCAGCAAATTCATGAACGCCGTCATGTACGCCGGCAAAAAGTCGGTGGCCGAGGGCATCGTCTACGGCGCGCTCGAAATGATCGAGAGCAAGACCAAGCAGAGCCCGCTCACGGTATTCCAGCAGGCGCTCGACAATGTGATGCCGTCGATCGAGGTGCGCTCGCGCCGCGTCGGAGGCGCCACCTACCAAGTGCCGGTGGAGGTGCGCACGTCGCGCCGCCAGGCGCTGGGCATTCGCTGGATCATTATCGCCGCGCGCGAGCGCAACGAAAAGACGATGACCGAACGGCTCTCGGCCGAGCTGCTCGACGCATCCAATAACAGGGGAAACGCCGTCAAGAAGCGCGAGGACACCCACAAAATGGCGGAAGCCAACCGGGCCTTCTCGCATTACCGCTGGTGACGACGAACAACCTCAAGGAATAGAACGCAAATGCCCCGCGTCCATAAAATAGAGGACTACCGCAATTTCGGCATCATGGCCCACATCGATGCCGGGAAAACCACGACGACCGAGCGGATCCTCTATTACACCGGCAAGAGCCACAAGATCGGCGAGGTGCACGAAGGCGCCGCGACGATGGACTGGATGGAGCAGGAGCAGGAGCGCGGCATCACCATCACCTCGGCCGCGACCACCGCGTTCTGGCGCGAGAAGCGTCTCAACATCATCGATACTCCCGGCCACGTCGACTTCACCATTGAAGTGGAGCGGTCTTTGCGCGTGCTCGACGGCGCCGTCGTCGTGCTCGACAGCAATCAGGGTGTCGAACCGCAGACCGAAACGGTTTGGCGTCAGGGTGACAAATACAAAGTGCCGCGCATCGTGTTCGCCAATAAAATGGACAAGATCGGCGCGGATTTCTTCAAATCCATGGACGACATCAGGACGCGCCTTGGCGCCAAGCCGGTGGCGATCCAGCTCCCGATCGGTTCCGAGCAGAATTTCAAGGGCATTATCGATCTCGTACGAATGAAGGGCGTGGTCTGGAACGACGAATCGCTCGGCGCCGACTACCACGACATCGACATTCCCGCCGACATGCTCGACCAGGCGAAAGAATACCACGACAAGATGATCGAGGCGGCCTGCGAACTCGATGACGACGCGGCCACCGCCTACCTCGAAGGCAAGATGCCTGACGAGGCGACCCTCAAAAAGCTGCTCCGCAAGGCTGTCATCACCGGCGCGTTCTTCCCGGTGCTGTGCGGCTCGGCGTTCAAGAACAAGGGCGTGCAGCCGCTGCTCGACGCCGTCGTCGATTACCTGCCGAGCCCGCTCGACGTGCCGCCGATCCATGGCGTCAATCCCGACAACGGCGAAGACGTCGTTCGCGAGCCGAAGGACAACGCGCCGCTGGCGCTGCTCGCCTTCAAGATCATGGACGATCCGTTCGTCGGCACCATCACCTTCTGCCGCATCTATTCCGGCACGCTCACCAGCGGCACCGGCGTGATCAATTCGACCAAGGAGCGCAAAGAGCGCATCGGCCGCATGTTGCTGATGCATGCGAACAACCGCGAGGACATCAAGGAAGCCTATGCCGGCGACATCGTGGCGCTGGCCGGTCTCAAGGAAGTGCGTACCGGCGACACGCTGTGCGATCCCAAGCAGCAGGTGATCCTGGAAAAGATGGAATTCCCCGATCCGGTGATCGAAATCGCGATCGAGCCGAAGTCGAAGGCCGACCAGGAAAAGCTCGGCGTCGCGCTGGCAAAGCTGGTGGCGGAAGACCCCTCGTTCCGCGTCAACACCGATCCGGAGTCGGGCCAGACCATTATTCGCGGCATGGGCGAGCTCCATCTCGACATCAAGGTCGATATCCTCAAACGCACTTACAAGGTCGATGCCAATATAGGCGCCCCGCAGGTGGCCTATCGCGAGAAGATCACGCAGAAGGTCGAGCACGACTACACGCACAAGAAGCAGACCGGCGGCTCCGGCCAGTACGCCAAGATCAAGATCGTTGCCGAGCCGTTGCCCCCCGGAACGCCGTTTGAATTTGAAAACGAAGTCGTCGGCGGCTCGGTGCCGAAGGAGTTCATCCCGGGCGTTGAGAAGGGTCTCGAATCAGTGCTCGGCTCAGGTCCGCTCGCCGGCTTCCCGGTGGTCGACCTGAAGGTCTCGCTCATTGACGGTGACTCCCACGACGTCGACTCATCGGCGCTCGCGTTCGAAATCTGCGCGCGCCAGTGCCTGCGGGAAGCGCTGCAAAGGGCGAGGCCCGTCCTGCTCGAACCGATCATGAAGGTCGAGGTGGTGACGCCGGAGGACTATACCGGCTCCGTCATCGGCGACCTCAATTCGCGGCGCGGGCAGATTCAAGGTCAGGACACGCGCGGCAACGCCAACGTCATCAATGCGATGGTGCCGCTGATGAACATGTTCAGCTACGTCAACAACCTGCGGTCCATGTCTCAGGGCCGCGCGACCTTCACCATGCAGTTCGACCATTATGCGGAAGCGCCGAAAAACGTTTCCGAAGAAGTGCAGAAAAAATTCGCGTGATTGCGATCGCAACCTTAAGGATCTGAACGGAGAGTTCCATGGCAAAAGAGAAATTCCTTCGCAACAAGCCGCATTGCAATATCGGGACGATTGGTCACGTCGACCACGGCAAGACAACGCTGACGGCGGCGATCACCAAGGTCCTGTCGGAGAAGGGCGGCGCCACTTTCACCGCCTATGATCAGATCGACAAGGCGCCCGAGGAAAAGGCACGCGGCATCACCATTTCGACCGCGCACGTAGAATACCAGACCGACAAGCGCCACTACGCGCACGTCGACTGCCCCGGCCATGCCGACTACGTGAAGAACATGATCACCGGCGCGGCGCAGATGGACGGCGCCATCCTGGTCGTGTCCGCCGCCGACGGCCCGATGCCGCAGACGCGCGAACACATCCTGCTCGCCCGCCAGGTTGGCGTGCCGGCGCTCGTCGTCTACATGAACAAGGTCGACATGGTGGACGATCCTGAATTGCTCGAGTTGGTCGAGCTCGAGGTTCGCGAACTCCTGTCGAAGTACAATTTCCCCGGCGACAAGATCCCGATCGTCAAGGGCTCGGCGCTGATGGCGCTCGAGGGCAAGGACGAAAAGCTCGGCAAGGAATCGATCGACGCGCTGATGAAAGCGGTCGACGAGTACATTCCGCAGCCGGAGCGGCCGAAGGATCAGCCCTTCCTGATGCCGGTGGAAGACGTGTTCTCGATCTCCGGCCGCGGCACTGTGTGCACCGGCCGTATCGAACGCGGCATCATCAAGGTCGGCGAGGAAGTCGAGATCGTCGGCATCAAGCCGACGCAGAAGACCGTCGTCACCGGCGTCGAGATGTTCCGCAAGCTGCTCGACCAGGGCGAGGCCGGCGACAACGTCGGCTGCCTGCTGCGCGGCACCAAGCGCGAGGAAGTCGAGCGCGGTCAGGTGCTGTGCAAGCCCGGCTCGGTCAAGCCGCACACCAAGTTCAAGGCCGAAGCCTACATCCTCACCAAGGAAGAAGGCGGCCGTCATACTCCCTTCTTCACCAACTACCGTCCGCAGTTTTACTTCCGCACCACCGACGTGACCGGCGTGGTGCACCTGCCGGCCGGCACCGAGATGGTGATGCCGGGCGACAACGTGGCGATGGAAGTGCACCTGATCGTGCCGATCGCCATGGAGGAGAAACTGCGCTTCGCCATTCGCGAGGGCGGCCGCACCGTCGGCGCCGGCGTGGTGGCGAGTATCATCGAGTAAGTTTGAATGGGGCGTCATGGCCGGGCAAAAACCCGGCCATTCACGTCTTGCGAAAGAAAATAAAATGAACGGCCAGAATATCCGGATCCGGCTCAAGGCGTTCGATCACCGCATCCTCGATGCGTCGACGCGCGAGATCGTGAACACGGCCAAGCGCACGGGCGCGCAGGTGCGTGGTCCAATCCCGCTGCCGACGCGTATCGAGAAGTTCACGGTGAACCGCTCGCCGCACGTCGACAAGAAGAGCCGCGAACAGTTCGAGATGCGCACGCACAAGCGCCTCCTGGACATCGTCGATCCGACGCCGCAGACGGTGGACGCGCTGATGAAGCTCGACCTCGCCGCCGGCGTCGACGTCGAAATCAAATTGTAAGGGCCGGGTGAGGAATAAGATGCGTTCGGGAGTGGTTGCGCAAAAGGTCGGTATGACCCGGGTGTTCTCCGAGAGCGGCGAACACGTGCCGGTCACGGTGCTGCAACTGTTGCAGTGCCAGGTGATCGCGCATCGCACCAAGGACAAGAACGGCTACATCGCGCTCCAGCTTGGCTCCGGGCCGCGCCGCACCGGCAATATGATCAAGGCCGACCGCGGCTATTTCGCCAAGGCCAAGGTCGAGCCCCGCCGCAAACTGGCCGAATTCCGCGTCAGCGAAGACGCGCTGATCCCGGTCGGCGCCGAGATCACCGCCGATCATTTCGTGATCGGCCAATTCGTCGATGTCTGCGGCACCTCGATCGGCAAGGGCTTCGCCGGCGGCATGAAACGCTGGAATTTCAGCGGCCTGCGCGCCTCGCACGGCGTGTCGGTCTCGCACCGCTCGATCGGTTCGACCGGCGGCCGGCAGGATCCAGGAAAAACCTTCAAGAACAAGAAGATGCCGGGTCATATGGGCGTCGACCGGGTGACCACGCTCAATCTCAAGGTGGTGCAGACCGATGTGGCGCGCGGCCTCATCATGGTCGAAGGCGCGGTGCCCGGCGCCAAATCGGGTTGGGTGACCGTGCGCGACGCGGTCAAGAAGCAACTGCCGAAGGAAGCGCCCAAGCCCGGCAAATTCCGCGTCAACGAAGCGGCCGAGGCCAAATCCGAAGCCAAAGCCGAGACCAAGCCTGCCGCGGAAAAAGCTCCCGCGGCCGACGCAGCCCCCGCGAAGGAGGGCGCGTAATATGGAATTGAAAATCACCACGCTTGAGGGAAAGTCCGTCGGTTCGGTCGATCTGCCGGACGCGATCTTCGGCCTCGAGCCGCGCAGCGACATTCTGCAGCGCTGCGTCAACTGGCAGCTCGCCAAGCGCCAGCGCGGCACGCACAAGACCAAGGACCGTTCGGAGATCTGGCGCACCGGCAAGAAGATGTACGCGCAGAAGGGCACCGGCGGCGCCCGTCACGGCTCGGCGCGCGTTCCGCAGTTCCGCGGCGGCGGCCGCGCCTTCGGCCCGATCGTGCGCAGTCACGCCATCGATCTGCCGAAGAAGGTGCGCGCGCTTGCGCTCAAGCACGCGCTCTCATCCAAGGCCAAGGGCGGCGGCATTATCGTGGTCGACAAATTGAGCGCCAAGGACACCAAGACCAAGGTCTTGGCTGCGCAATTCGGCAAACTCGGGCTTGAAAACGCGCTCATCATCGACGGCGCCGAGATCGAGCTGAACTTCCGCAACGCCGCGCGCAACATTCCGAATATCGACGTGCTGCCGGTGCAGGGCATCAACGTTTACGACATCATGCGGCGCAAGACCTTGGTGCTGACCAAGGCCGCGCTCGATGCGCTGGAGGCGCGCTTCAAATGAGCACCAGCGATCCCCGCCATTACGACGTCATCCTGTCGCCGGTGATCACGGAAAAGGCGACCATGGCGTCCGAGCACAACAAAGTCGTGTTCAAGGTGCGCAAAGACGCGACCAAACCGCAGATCAAGGAAGCGGTCGAGAAGCTGTTCGACGTCAAGGTCAAGAACGTCAACACGCTCACCCGCAAGGGCAAGCTGAAGATGTTCAAGAACCGGCTCGGGCAGCAGTCCGACGTGAAGCGCGCGATCGTGACGCTTGAAGAGGGTCACCGTATCGACGTGACCACGGGATTGTAAGGAAGTCTGCGATGGCGTTGAAAACATACAATCCGACCACGCCGAGCCAGCGCCAGCTGGTGATCGTCGACCGTTCCACGCTGTACAAAGGCGGGCCGCTCAAGGCGCTCACCGAAGGCCAGAATTCGACCGGCGGGCGCAACAACAACGGCCGCATCACCTCGCGCTTCCGCGGCGGCGGTCACAAGCAGGCCTATCGCAAGATCGATTTCCGCCGCGCCAAGCTCGATGTGCCGGCAACCGTCGAGCGCCTGGAATACGACCCCAACCGCACCGCCTTCATCGCGCTCATCAAGTACCAGGACGGCGAATTGTCCTACATCCTGGCGCCGCAGCGCCTGAGCCCCGGCGACCAGGTGATCGCTTCCGAGCATGCCGACGTGAAGCCGGGCAATGCCATGCCGATCGGCAATATTCCGGTCGGCACCATCGTCCACAATGTCGAGATCAAGATCGGCAAAGGCGGGCAGATCGCGCGCTCGGCCGGTACTTACGTGCAGATCGTCGGCCGCGACCAGGACTACGTCATCCTGCGGCTATCGACCACCGAGCAGCGCCTGGTGCACGGCCGCTGCATGGCGACCATCGGCGCGGTGTCGAACCCCGACAACATGAACACCACGATCGGCAAGGCCGGCCGCCAGCGCTGGAAGGGCCGCATGCCGCACAACCGCGGCATCACCATGAACCCGGTCGATCACCCGCACGGCGGGCGCACCAAAGGCGGCGGTCACTGGACTACGCCGTGGGGCTTCCCGACCAAGGGCAAGAAGACCCGCAAGAACAAGCGCACCAGCAAATTCATCGCCGTCAGCCGGCACGAGCGCAAGAAGCAGAAGTAGGGACAAGAGATTATGACGCGTTCAGCTTGGAAGGGTCCGTTCGTCGATGGCTATCTGCTGCGCAAGGCGGAAGCCGCGCGCGCATCCGGCCGTCACGAGATGATCAAGATCTGGAGCCGGCGGTCGACTATCCTGCCGCAATTCGTCGGTCTGAATTTCGGCGTCTACAACGGGCAAAAGCACATCCCGGTGATGGTGACCGAGGAGATGGTCGGTCACAAGTTCGGTGAATTTTCGCCGGGCCGGATGTTCTACGGCCACTCATCGGACCGCAAAGCCAAGCGCATGGCTGCCGCACCGGCGGCGCCGGGTGCTCCGGCTGCGGCACCGGGCGCTGCGCCGGCGGCAACTTAAGGGAATCAAGAGAGACGTCATGGGCAAAAGCGCGCACGAGCGAAGCCTCTCCGATAACGAGGCCAAGGCGGTGACCCGGATGATCCGGATCAGCCCGCAGAAGCTCAATCTTGTCGCGCAGATGATCCGCGGCAAGAAAGTCGCGAGCGCGCTCGCCGATCTGCAGTTTTCGCGCAAGCGCATCGCCGTCGACGTGCGCAAGTGCCTGGAATTGGCCATCGCCAATGCCGAGAACAACCACGATCTCGACGTCGACGATCTGGTCGTCGCCGAGGCCCACGTCGGCAAAGCGCTGGTGATCAAGCGCTTCAATTCCCGCGGCCGCGGCCGCATGGGACGCATTTTGAAACCGTTCTCCCACCTGACCATCATCGTGCGTCAGGTTGCCGAACAAGCCGCGGCGAAAGCCTGAGGGGTCGTTTATGGGTCAAAAAGTCAATCCGGTTGGGCTTCGCCTCGGCATCAACCGCACCTGGGACTCGCGCTGGTACTCCGGCAAGGCCGAGTACGGCACGCTGCTGCACGAAGACATCAAGATTTCGCGACGACTTGATGAAGCAGCTCAAGCAGGCGGCGGTGTCCAAGATCATCATCGAACGCCCGCACAAGAAGTGCCGCGTTACCATTCACTCGGCGCGTCCGGGCGTGGTCATCGGCAAGAAGGGCGCCGACATCGAGAAGCTGCGCAAGTCGGTGGCCAAGCTCACCGACAGCGACGTGGTCATCAATATCGTCGAAATCCGCAAGCCCGAACTCGACGCGCAACTGGTGGCCGAGTCGATCTCGCAGCAGCTTGAGCGCCGCGTCGCCTTCCGCCGCGCCATGAAACGCGCGGTGCAATCGGCTATGCGCCTGGGCGCCGAGGGCATCCGCATCAACTGCTCGGGCCGCCTAGGCGGCGCCGAAATCGCGCGCATGGAGTGGTATCGCGAAGGGCGCGTGCCGCTGCATACGCTGCGCGCCGACGTCGACTACGGCGTCGCCACGGCTTTCACCACCTACGGCACCTGCGGCGTCAAGGTCTGGATCTTCAAGGGCGAAATCCTCGAACACGATCCGATGGCGCAGGACAAGAAGCTCGCCGAAGGCGACCAAGGCCGTCCGCGCCGCGACAGCGCGGCCTGAGGGGACACATAGAGTAAGTCATGCTGCAACCGATCCGCACCAAGTTCCGCAAGGCGTTCAAGGGTCGCATCCACGGCGTCGCCACCTCGGGCTCGACCTTCGCCTTCGGCCAATACGGTCTCAAGGCGCTGGAGCCCGAGCGCGTCACCGCGCGCCAGATCGAGGCTGCGCGCCGCGCGCTTACCCGCTTCATGAAAAGGTCGGGCCGGGTGTGGATTCGCGTCTATCCGGACGTGCCGGTGTCGAAGAAGCCGATCGAGATCCGCATGGGCAAAGGCAAGGGCACGCCCGAATTCTGGGTCTGCCGCGTCAAGCCCGGCCGCATTTTGTTCGAGGTCGACGGCATTCCGGTCGGCGTCGCCAAGGAAGCGCTGGCGCTCGCCGCCGCCAAGCTGCCGGTCAAGACCCGCTTTATCGAACGTATCGCCGAGTGAGCCCATGAAAGCGCAAGACGTAAGAGCGATGACGCTCGACCAGATCGACGACGAGGTGCTCAAGCTCAAGAAGGAGCAGTTCAACCTGCGCTTCCAGCGCGCCACGGGCCAGCTCGAGAATACCTCGCGCGTGCGCGTCATCCGCCGCGACGTCGCGCGCTTGAAGACCATCGCTGCGCAAAAGCGCGCCGGCGCGCCTGAGTCGGCCGTCAAAGTCAGCGCGGCGCCGAAAGCGGAAGCAAAGCCCAAAGTTGTCAAACCAAAGGCCGAGAAGCCGAAATCCGATGAGCCGAAATCAAAGAAGCCTCAGTCCGCGAAGAGCCGCAAGGCCGGCGCGAAGAAGACTGCGGCAACGAAGTCGAAGTAAGGGGTAAGAGATGCCGAAGCGTACGCTCCAGGGCGTTGTCGTCAGCGACAAGCAGGACAAGACCATTGTCGTGCGCGTCGACCGGCGTTTCTCCCACGCCACGATGAAGAAGGTCATTCGCCGTTCGAAGAAATATCACGCGCACGACGAAAAGAACGAATTTGGCGTCGGCGACACTGTGTGGATCGAGGAGCGCCGCCCGATTTCCAAGCTCAAGTGCTGGGAAGTGATCCGGGGCGAGAAGAAACAGAAAGTCCAATGAGCCTTATGCGCCCGCAAACAATGAGAGCCGCATCATGATCCAGATGCAGACTAACCTCGACGTCGCCGACAATTCCGGCGCGCGCCGCGTCATGTGCATCAAGGTGCTGGGCGGCTCGAAGCGCAAATACGCCACCATCGGCGACGTCATCGTCGTGTCGGTGAAGGAAGCCATTCCGCGCGGCCGCGTGAAGAAGGGCGAGGTGATGAAGGCCGTGGTCGTGCGCATCTCCAAGGACATCAAGCGTCCGGACGGCTCCGTGATCCGCTTTGACCGTAACGCGGCGGTGCTGATCACGCCGCAGATGGAGCCGGTCGGAACCCGCATTTTCGGGCCGGTGCCGCGCGAATTGCGCGCCAAGAATCACATGAAGATCATTTCGCTCGCGCCGGAGGTGCTGTAATGGCCGCCAAAATCCGCAAGGGCGATAAAGTCATCATTCTCACGGGCCGCGACAAAGGCCGCACCGGCGAGGTGATCGAGGTGCGTCCCGACGCCGACCGCGCGCTGGTGCGCGGCGTCAACATGGTCAAGCGCCACCAGCGCCAGACCGCGCAGCAGGAAGGCGGGATCATCTCCAAGGAGGCGACGATCCATCTGTCCAATTTGGCGGTGGCGGACCCCAAGGACGGCAAGCCGACCCGCGTCGGTTTTAAATTCGTCGGCGAGGGCAACGACCGCAAGAAAGTACGCATCGCCAAGCGTTCCGGAGTCGAGATCGATGGCTGACACGCAAGCAGATACCGACACCAAGAAGCCGGCTCAGAAGCCGCCGCAGGGCGCGCCGAAAAGCGCCAAAGGCGGCGGCGCGCCCAAAGACGACGTGCCGAAGGTGAAGAAGCCGCGCGAGCGCTCCGACTACGTGTCGCGGCTCAAGACCCAATTCGAGCAGGTGATCCGCGGCGAGCTGAGCAAGCAGTTCGGCTACACCAACCGCATGCAGGTGCCCGTGATCACCAAAGTGGTGCTCAACATGGGCATCGGCGAGGGCGTCGCCGACCGCAAGAAAGTGGACAACGCCGCCGCCGATCTCACGCAGATCGCCGGCCAGAAGGCGGTCATCACCAAGTCGCGCAAGTCGATCGCCACCTATAAGCTGCGCGACGGCCAGGCCATCGGTTGCAAGGTCACGCTGCGCAAGGCGCGCATGTATGACTTCATCGACCGGCTGGTGAATATCGCGTTGCCGCGCGTCCGCGACTTTCGCGGCCTCAATCCGAAAAGCTTCGACGGCCGCGGCAACTACAGCCTCGGCATCAAGGAACACATCATTTTCCCGGAAGTCGATTTCGACAAGGTCACCGATTCCTGGGGCCTCGACATTACCGTATGCACCAGCGCGCGCTCCGACGACGAAGCACGCGCCCTGCTCACCGCATTCAACTTCCCGTTCCGGCAGTGAGGGGTTCGCCCTCAGACGCGGAATCGTAAGGAGCTAGAAGTATGGCGAAGAAGAGTATGATCGAGAAGAACAACCGGCGGCGCCGGATGGCGAAGAAGTTTTCCAATCGCCGCAAAGCGCTCAAGGCGATCGCTCACGACAAGAAGCTGCCGATGGAGGAGCGGTTCGCCGCCACCCTCAAGCTTGCCGAATTGCCGCGCAATTCCTCGGCCACGCGCATTCGCAATCGCTGCGAATTGAGCGGCCGCCCGCGCGCCTATTATCGCAAGCACCGTCTCAGCCGCATCGCGCTGCGCGATCTCGGCTCCAAGGGGCTTATTCCCGGCCTCGTGAAGTCGAGCTGGTGAGGGCAGGGAAATGGTAAACGATCCGATCGGCGACATGATTGCCCGTATCCGCAATGCGCAGATGCGCGCCAAATCGAAGGTGTCCATGCCGGGCTCCAAGCAGCGCGAGCGCGTCTGCGAGGTGCTCAAGACCGAAGGCTATATCCGCGGCTATGCCGCCGTGGCGCATGCCGACGGCCGCAGCGAGCTCGAAATCGAGTTGAAATATTTCGACGGCGAGCCGGTGATCCGCGAGATTTCGCGCGTCTCCAAGCCCGGCCGGCGCGTCTATGCCTCGGTCAAGGCATTGCCGCGCATAAACAACGGGCTCGGCATCTCGATCCTGTCCACGCCCAAGGGCGTGATGGCCGATCACGCGGCCCGCGACGCCAATGTCGGCGGCGAAATCATCTGTACGGTGTTTTGATGTCGCGCATCGGCAACAAAGCGGTCGCGATCCCGTCCGGCGTCACCGCCAACGTGGAAGGCCAGACCGTCAAGGTCAAAGGACCGAAAGGCGCCATGCAGATCGTGCTGCATGACGACGTATCCGCCACCATGGACAAGGCCGCCGTCAAGCTCGAGCCGCGCGGCGAGAGCAAGCGCGCGCGCTCCATGTGGGGCACCTCGCGCACGCTGGTTGCCAACCTGATTGCCGGCGTCACCAAGGGTTTCGAGGAGCGGCTCGAGATCAACGGCGTTGGTTACCGCGCGGCGGTGCAGGGCAAGTCCTTGAATCTGCAGCTCGGATTCAGCCACGATGTGAACTTCCCGATTCCTGAAGGCATCGCGATCGCCACGCCGAAGCCGACCGAAATCGTGATCACCGGCATCGACAAGCAGAAAGTCGGCCACGTCGCCGCCGAAATCCGCGGCTTCCGGCCGCCCGAGCCGTACAAGGGCAAGGGCGTGAAATACGCCGGCGAATACATCTTCCGCAAGGAAGGCAAGAAGAAGTAGAGGGACGCGCGATGTCGAAATTAAGCGATCGAACTGCGCGGCGGACGGCGGCGGTGCGCCGCAAGGTCAAGTACGCGGCCGGCGTGCGCGGACGCGCGCGGCTGTCCGTTTTCCGTTCCTCCAAGCATATTTATGCCCAGCTCATCGACGACGCGAAGGGCGAGACTTTGGTGTCGGCGTCTTCGCTCGAAAAGACGACGCGCGAGGGCGCCAAGACCGGCGCCAATATCGATGCGGCCAAGGTGGTCGGCAAGCTGATTGCCGAGCGCGCCAAGGAAAAGGGCATCAAGGACGTCGTGTTCGACCGCGGCGGCTATCTCTATCACGGGCGCATCAAGGCGCTGGCCGATGCCGCGCGCGAAGGCGGCCTTAACTTCTAACGGATCAAACGCTTATGGCACATGAACCCCGACGAGAACCCCGGCGAGACCGCGAACGCGGCGGCCGCGAAGAGCGCGACAGCGAGTTCACCGACAAGCTGGTGCACATCAATCGCGTGGCCAAGGTGGTCAAGGGCGGCCGGCGTTTTGCCTTCGCCGCGCTGGTGATCGTGGGCGACCAGAAAGGCCGGGCCGGTTACGGCCACGGCAAGGCGCGCGAGGTGCCGGAAGCGATCCGCAAGGCGACCGATGCGGCGAAGCGCGCGCTCACGCGCGTGCCGCTGCGCGAAGGCCGCACGCTGCATCACGACGTGCTCGGCCGTCACGGTGCCGGCAAGGTGTTCCTGCGCGCGGCGCCCCCGGGAACCGGTATCATCGCCGGTGGTCCGATGCGCGCCGTGTTCGAGACGCTGGGCATCCAGGACGTGGTCGCCAAATCGCTCGGCTCGTCGAACCCGTACAACGTGGTGCGCGCCACCTTCAACGCGCTCAAGCATCAGGATTCGCCGCGCTCGGTCGCGGCTCGCCGTAACATCAAGGTCTCCACGCTGCAGTCGCGCCGTAGCGGCGCGGATGCCGAACCGGTGGCGGAGTAGGATTAAAGCCATGGCTCAGCCACAAAAGACTATCAAGGTCGAGCAAATCGCTAGCCCGCTGCGCCGCCACTTCGATCAGCGCGAAACTTTGATCGAACTCGGGCTGAACAAAATCGGCCGCACCCGCGACCTGCCGGACACGCCGTCGACACGCGGCATGATCCGCAAGCTCAAACATCTGGTGCGCGTGGTCGCAGACGCGAAGTAAGAGGACGAGTGCCATGAAACTCAACGGGATCGCCGACAATCCAGGTGCGCGCAAAAATCGCATGCGCATCGGCCGTGGCATCGGCTCGGGCATGGGTAAAACCGGCGGACGCGGTGGCAAAGGCCAGACCGCGCGCTCGGGTGTGCGCATCAAGGGCTTCGAAGGCGGCCAGATGCCGCTGCACCGCCGCCTGCCCAAGCGCGGCTTCCGCAATACGTCCTTCGCGGTCAAGCTCAATGAGATCAATCTCGGCAAGGTGCAGGCGGCGATCGACGCCAAGCTCATCGATGTCGCGAGCCCGATCGATGTCGCGGCCATGGTCAAGGCCGGCCTGATGCGGCGCGCCAAAGGCGGCGTGAAACTGCTCGGCGAGGGGGAGCTCAAGGCAAAGGCCGATTTCGCGGTCTACCGGGCCTCGAAGTCCGCCATCGCCGCGGTCGAGAAAGCCGGCGGCACTGTGAAAATCCTGGCCGCTCCGAAGGAAGCCGACACCGAGCCGCGGGGCAAGAACAAACGCATGGCGCTGGAAGCTGCCAAGGGCGGCGGCAAGCCGAAGGCTGGCAAGTCCAAGACGGAAGCGGCCGGCGAGGCCGAGAAAAAACCCGACGCGGCGGACGGCAAAACCGCCGAATAGTTCCTATCTAGCTGAGAGCAGGATCGGGCGCCGGGGCGCAAGGAGCGGGCGATGGTTTCGGCAGCGGAACAACTGGCGGCCAATCTGAACTTCGGGGCGCTGGCGAAAGCCGATGAGCTCAAGAAGCGCATCTGGTTCACGGTCGGCGCGCTGCTGGTTTATCGCCTCGGCACTTATATCCCGCTGCCCGGCATCGATCCCGCCGCCTGGGAACAAATCTTCAATACCCAGGCCGGCGGCATTCTCGGCATGTTCAATATGTTCTCCGGCGGCGGCATCCACCGGATGGCGATCTTCGCGCTCAATATCATGCCTTACATTTCGGCCTCGATCATCATCCAGCTGATGACGACGGTTTCGCCCACGCTCGAAGCCCTCAAGAAGGAGGGCGAGCAGGGCCGCAAGATCATGAACCAGTACACGCGGTATCTCACCGTGCTGCTGGCAGCCTTCCAGTCCTACGGCATCGGTATCGGCCTGCAGGGTACCGGCAGCGTGGTCAGCGACCCCGGCATCTTCTTTCTGGTGTCCACGACGATCACGCTCACCGGCGGCACCATGTTTCTGATGTGGCTGGGCGAGCAGATTACCTCGCGCGGCATCGGCAACGGCATCTCGCTGATCATTCTGTCCGGCATCGTGGCGCAGCTGCCGGCGGCGATCGCCGGTACGCTGGAACTCGGCCGTCAAGGGGCGCTGTCCACCGGGCTCATTCTTGCCGTCCTCGTGATGGCGGTGGCGGTTATCGCTTTCATCGTGTTCATGGAGCGCGCCCAGCGCCGCCTGCTGATTCAGTATCCCAAGCGCCAAGTCGGCAATCGCATGTTCGAGGGCCAGTCCTCGCATCTGCCGCTCAAGCTCAATACTTCGGGCGTCATCCCGCCGATCTTCGCATCGTCGTTGCTGCTGCTGCCGACCACGGTGGCCAACTTCAACGCCGGCAGCGGACCGGGCTGGCTCACCACCGTCACAACGTTGCTTGGCCATGGCCGGCCGCTGTTCCTGTTCCTGTATATCGGACTGATCGTGTTCTTCGCCTTTTTCTACACGGCAATCGTGTTCAACCCGACCGAGACCGCGGATAATCTCAAGAAACATGGCGGCTTCATTCCGGGCATAAGACCGGGCGAACGCACGGCCGAATACATCGACTATGTGCTGTCACGCATTACCCTGATCGGCGCGGGCTATCTCGCCATCGTCTGCCTGATTCCGGAAATCCTGATTTCATACGCCGCCGTGCCGTTCTATTTCGGCGGCACGTCGCTCTTGATCGTGGTCAGCGTGACCATGGACACGGTGGCGCAGATCCAGGGCTATTTGCTGGCGCACCAATATGAAGGCTTGATCAAGCGCTCGAAGTTGCGGGGGCGCACGCGATGAGATTGATCCTGCTCGGCCCGCCGGGGGCGGGGAAGGGCACGCAAGCGCAGCGCCTGATCCAGAAATACGGCATCGTTCAACTTTCAACCGGCGACATGCTGCGCGCCGCGGTCGCCGCCGGTACACCGGTCGGCCAGCGCGTCAAAGCGATCATGGAACGCGGCGATCTCGTTCCCGACGAGGTCGTGGTGGCGATCATCGCCGACCGCATCGGCCAGCCCGACGCCGCGCGCGGCTTCGTGCTCGACGGCTTCCCGCGCACCGTGCCGCAAGCCGAGGCACTCGACCGGCTGCTGGCCGAATGCGGCCTTGAACTCGACGCCGTCATCGAGCTCAAGGTCGATGAGGGCATTCTCATCAAACGCATCGAGAACCGGGTCGCGGAAATGACCGCGCGCGGGGAAAAACTGCGCTCGGACGACAATCCGGAAATCCTCAAGGGGCGGCTCGCGGCCTACCGGGCCCAAACCGCGCCGCTGACGGGCCATTACGCCGGCAAAGGCATGCTCAGGGGCGTGGACGGCATGGCCGCGATCGACGTGGTGACCGGCGCCATCGACCGGATTCTGGGCTCGAGTGGCGGCGTGGCGGCCCGAAAACAGGCTGGGACAGCTTAAGCGCGTGCCCGCGGCAGAGGTTGACGAAGGTGAGATGAATCCCTTAATAAGCTGCACATTCAGGAGTTTGACGCGATGCTGGGCCCCTAAAAACTGGGGACAGGTGTCGTGTTACGCTTTGCGCTATCCCCTTCCAGGGACACATGAATTCGGCGCGTTCCGCGCGGCCGGGCGATAACAGAAGAGGTAATCCGTGGCTCGTATCGCGGGCGTCAATCTACCCACCAACAAGCGCGTCGTGATCGCGCTGCAATACATCCATGGCATTGGGCAGAAAAAGGCCCATGAAATCATGGAGAAGGTTAACCTGCCGCAGGAGCGGCGGGTGTCGCAATTGACCGACGCCGAAGTGCTGCAGATTCGCGAAATGATCGATCGCGACTACATGGTCGAGGGCGATCTGCGCCGCGAAGTGGCGATGAACATCAAGCGGCTGATGGATCTCGGCTGTTACCGGGGCCTGCGTCACCGCAAGGGTCTCCCGGTCCGCGGCCAGCGCACCCATACCAATGCGCGGACCCGCAAAGGCCCGGCCAAGACCATCGCCGGCAAGAAAAAGACACCGACACCGCAGTGATGACAGGAATTGCTCGCGCCTGACGGCTGCGGGCCTCGAAAGGATCGAGAATGGGTAAAGAAGCCACCCGCGTTCGCCGTCGCGAACGCAAGAACATCGTGTCGGGTGTGGCGCATGTCGCGGCCTCGTTCAACAACACCATGATCACCATCGCCGACGCGCAGGGCAACACCATTGCCTGGTCGTCGTCGGGAACGATGGGGTTCAAGGGCTCGCGCAAGTCGACGCCCTACGCCGCGCAGGTTGCCGCCGAAGACGCCGCCAAGAAGGCGCAAGAGCACGGCATGAAGACCCTCGAAGTCGAGGTCTCGGGTCCAGGCTCGGGCCGCGAGTCGGCGTTGCGCGCGCTGCAGGCGGCCGGCTTCACGATTACTTCGATCCGCGACGTGACCACGATTCCGCATAACGGTTGCCGGCCGCGTAAGCGTCGCCGGGTGTGATTTTCTAACGGGCGGATGCGCCGCATCCGCTGCCGCCGAACTTTTCCCCCACACGGCGGGTGGGATGCGCGGGGAAAGCCTCGCGCCGCTCAATAGGTGAAGACGTGATCCAGAAAAATTGGCAGGAATTGATCAGGCCGAACAAACTGCAAGTGAGCGCGGGCAACGACGCCGCCCGCCTCGCTACTGTCGTGGCCGAACCGCTCGAGCGCGGCTTCGGCGTGACGCTGGGCAATGCGCTGCGCCGCATTTTGCTGTCCTCGCTGCAAGGCGCGGCGGTGCAGTCGGTGCATATCGACGGCGTGCTGCACGAATTCTCCTCGATCGCCGGCGTGCGCGAGGACGTGACCGACATCGTGCTCAACATCAAGGACATCGCCATCAAGATGCAGGGCGAGGGTCCCAAGCGCATGGTGGTCAAGAAACAAGGCCCCGGCACCGTCACCGCCGGCGAAATCCAGACGGTCGGTGACGTGGTTGTGCTCAATCCGGACCTCGTGCTGTGCACGCTCGACGAGGGCGCCGAGATCCGCATGGAGTTCACCGTCAACACCGGCAAAGGCTACGTGCCGGCCGAGCGCAACCGCCCCGAAGACGCGCCGATCGGCCTGATCCCGGTCGACAGCCTCTACTCCCCGGTACGCAAGGTCTCCTATAAGGTCGAGAACACCCGCGAGGGCCAGATTCTCGACTACGACAAGCTCACCATGAGCATCGAGACCAACGGCGCGGTCAGCCCCGAGGATTCGCTCGCCTACGCGGCGCGCATCCTGCAGGACCAGCTCAACGTATTCGTGAATTTCGAAGAGCCGCGCAAGGAAACCACCGCCGAAACCATTCCCGACCTCGCTTTCAATCCCGCCTTCCTCAAGAAGGTGGACGAACTTGAGCTGTCGGTGCGTTCGGCCAATTGTCTCAAGAACGACAACATCGTCTATATCGGCGACCTGGTGCAGAAGACCGAAGCCGAAATGCTGCGCACGCCGAACTTCGGCCGCAAGTCGCTCAACGAGATCAAGGAAGTGCTGGCGCAGATGGGCCTGCATCTCGGCATGGAAGTGCCGGGCTGGCCGCCGGAGAATATCGAAGAGCTGGCCAAGCGCTTCGAGGATCATTACTAAGCCGCTGCTTGCGGCGCACTTGGGAGAGTAGGCGATGCGTCACGGAAAAGTTCACCGCAAGCTGGGCCGCCATTCCGCGCATCGCACCGCCATGCTCGCCAACATGGCGGCGAGCCTGATCAAGCACGAACAGATTATCACCACATTGCCGAAGGCCAAGGAACTGCGCCCGATCGTCGAAAAGCTGGTGACGCTTGCCAAGAAGGGCGGCCTCGCCGCGCGCCGCCAGGCGAACTCGGAAATGCGCGATGCATCCATGGTCAAGAAATTGTTCGACGTGATCGGCCCGCGCTACAAGGACCGCAAAGGCGGTTACACCCGCGTGCTCAAGGCCGGCTTCCGCTACGGCGACAACGCCGCCAATGCCGTGATCGAGTTCGTCGACCGCGACCTCGAGGCCAAGGGCAAGGATTCAGGGCCGGCGCAGGAAAAGAAGGCCTCGACCGAGGAAGCGCCGGCGGCGGCTTAAGGTGCGACTCACAACATTTCCACAGGGGCGTCGCTCGGCGGCGCCCTTTTCATTTGTATGATCGAATCGCTTCTTCGACGGCGGAGAATGCAATCACCGCGGCATCGCGCGCGGCCGAACGATACATCAAGGTATTGTGATATTGTTTACGCCGTTTTTACCGTGTTCGAATTGCTCTACCTGTTGCGATGTTATCAAACACTTATGCACATGCGTACATTGCCCGCCTTGGTGACGCTCCCTATCATAACCGACTCATAAAAACCGCTTCGCGGAAGCGTGAGCAGCCGGCGTTCCGTCAAGGAAAGCTCGACGTGCTTTTCCCGGGCGCAAGCAGGTGCAGGGATGATGCTCAACTCGGCGCATTCGCTGGAGTCCATGGCGGATGTATTCGATTTCCTCTTCAACATGTTCTTCGGCAAGGCGCAGGCAAACGTTGCCAGGTCCGCCGTGCAAAACATCTATCAGATCCCCTATCTCTATTACCTGCAGGCCCGTGAAGGCGGCCTTCCCGCCAACGACGGCGACCCGCTTTCGATTGACGAGGTGTTGTGGTGCTATCGCATCTTCCTGTTGCGCGAACCGGAGAACTTCGAATCGCTCATGAGTCATTTGGCGGGCTTCGAATCGCGCAATCGCCTTTTCACGCATTTCTTGTTTTCCTACGAGTTCACCGCGACGCAGATACGCCACTTGCAGCTCGCCTTTCCGGACGCCGAGCGGGTTCTTCTCATTCATATTCCCAAGACGGGCGGCGCATCGCTGCGGGAATGGGTCAGGGAACGCGTCGCCAACGTGATGGTGCTGCACGACGTGAAAAATGTCGACCTGCGCATCCCGTCCGATCTCGAGAGCGCACGGCGTCGTATTGTCCTGAGCGGTCACCGAACATGGGGTTCCTGGTCCGTCTCACCGCGCGACAAGGTTTTCTCGGTGGTGCGCGAGCCGCTTGAGCGCGTCGTGTCGTACTACAAATACATCCAAAAACTCGCGGTCAATCCCGACCCACGCGAGTTTTCGTTTTTTCAGCACCTGCTTGGCTTACAGTTCAAGGACCTGATGCAGAGCACGCAATGGATCCCGGCATCCGAACAATGCCAATACCTTTCGAATGAAGGCACTTTCCAGGCCGTCGTCGCCAACACCAAAGTGTTCGATCTGTCGATTTGCACCTTGGACAATGTCGCCGCCGTCGGCCGCAAACTGGCGGCCGCTCTGGGCATTGAATACACCGAGTTGCCGCGGCTCAATCACACCGACGATGTCGCGGCTCCAAGCTATAGCGCGGACGAACTTGTCGGATTCCATGAGGTCAACAAGGAGGACTTTGTCCTTTACCTCTATTTGAGGGCGATCGAAGCGAGTCGAAGGGATCAGCCGCCGGCCGCGAGGCCGACACTTGCCATTCAACGGGCGCCGTCGGCGGCGGCATGATCGAAATGGCGGATAAATCGCACAGAGGTTCGGTGTTCCGCTCGTTTTGATGCGTGTGAACGGCTGTGCTCCACCCTTGGGGGTATGGGGCAAGTGGCGCATTGCCGTTTCGCCGCCGAACGGTATCATCCGATGCTCGGCCCGCCGTCGAACAGGGCCCAAGGATGGGGAAACGTTCATGCTTCGCACAGGATTCCTTGGTTTCGCGTTTGCGTTAGCGGTCGCAGGCGCCGCCAACGCCCAATCCGATCTGGTCAAGCGCGGCGACTATCTGGTCAATGGCATTCTCACCTGCGGCAATTGCCATTCGCCGAAGGGCCCGCAGGGCGATATCCCCGGCAAGGAGTTCTCCGGCGGGCTGTCCTGGGACGAGCCGCCGTTCAAGGTGACGGCGCCGAATATCACCCCCGACAAGGACACCGGCATCGGCAAATGGAGCGACGCCGACATCAAGAAGCTGTTGCGCACCGGCGAGCGGCCGAACGGCGTGCACATCGCGATGGTGATGCCGACCGGCTTTTACCACATCATGACCGAGCACGATCTCAATGCGGTCATTGCCTATCTGCATACGCTCAAGCCGATCAGCAACAAGGTGGCCGACCCGGTCTACAAGATGCCGCAAGCGGAGCACGTCTTGCCCGGCGCCAGCAGGCCGTTTGCGGATTCGATGATGGGCGACAAAGTGAAGAAGGGTTTTTATCTCGCGACCATCGCGCATTGCATGGAATGCCACACGCCGATGGACAAGGGTGTGCGCCAGTGGGACACGCGCCTGGGCGCGGGTGGTTTCGACTTCCCCGGGCCCTGGGGCGTCTCGACCTCGCGCAACATCACGTCGAGCAAGACCAAGGGTATCGGGGCCTGGAGCGACGACGAGATCAAGCGCGCCATCACTCAAGGCATCAGCAAAGACGGCAGCCATCTCAAGCCGCCGATGGGCTTTCATTATTATGCCAGCGTGACTGCCGACGACCTCGATGCCGTGGTGGCCTATCTACGCACGGTGCCGGCCAAGGAGTAATCGGCCTTCATTTAGCCCGGCGGGGGGCCTATATCTCGGCCATTCGCCGGGATTCGACGCCATGCGCCTGAAACGATCTTTAGCCGCCGCGCTGCTTGCCGCCATCGCCTTGGCCGCCGTCGCCAGCGCGTTCGCTCAAGAACGGCGCGTGCCGGGCATCAATGAGTTGAGGCTGTCCTATGCGCCGGTGGTGCAGCACGTGGCGCCGGCGGTGGTAAACGTCTACGCCGCCAAGACGGTACAAAACCGCAACCCGTTGTTCGACGATCCGATTTTCCGCCGTTTCTTCGGCGTGCCGGGCGGTGGCGGCCCGCAGGTGCAGCGTTCGCTCGGCTCCGGCGTGATCGTCGATAGTTCGGGCCTCGTCGTCACCAACGTGCACGTGATCGAAGGCGCCGACGAGGTCAAGGTATCGCTCGCCGACAAGCGCGAGTTCGAGGCCACGATCGTGCTCAAGGACAAGCGCAGCGATCTCGCCGTGCTGCAAATTAAAGACTCGCATGAGCGCTTTCCGACCCTGGATTTCGCCAATTCCGACGCGCTGCAGGTGGGCGATGTGGTGCTTGCCATCGGCAATCCGTTCGGCGTCGGGCAGACCGTGACCCACGGCATCGTCTCGGCGCTGGCGCGCACGCAAGTTGGCGTCACCGATTACCAGTTCTTCATCCAGACCGACGCCGCCATCAACCCGGGCAATTCCGGCGGCGCGCTGGTCGATCTCACCGGCCGGCTGGTCGGCATCAACACCGCGATCTTCTCGCGCTCGGGCGGCTCGCAAGGCGTCGGTTTTGCCATCCCGGCCAACATGGTGCGGGTGGTGGTGGCCTCGGCCAAGGGCGGCGGCGGAGCTGTGAAACGGCCCTGGCTGGGCGCCAAGTTGCAGGCGGTGACGGCCGACATCGCCGACAGCATGGGTTTGAAGCGGCCGGCCGGCGCGCTGGTCGCCAGTATCATGTCCGGCAGCCCGGCCGATCGCGCCGGTCTCAAAGCCGGCGACGTCATCATGTCGGTCGACGGCCAATCGGTCGACGACGTCAACGCCTTCGACTACCGCTTCGCCACCCAGCCGCTCGGCGGCAAGGCAAACCTCGGCGTGTTGCGCGGCGGCCGTGACGTGACGGTGGCGGTGGCCTTGCAGACCGCGCCCGAGACGCCGCGCGACGAGATTACCATCCATTCGCGTTCGCCGTTCTTCGGCGCCAAGGTCGCCAATCTGTCGCCCGCGCTCGCCGACGAATTGCAGCTACAGAATGCCGACGAAGGCGTGGTCATTGTCGACGTCGACACCGGCTCCTATGCCAGCAATCTCGGTTTCCGGCGCGGCGACGTGATCGTTTCGGTGAACAACGAAAAAATCGCCAAGACGCGCGATCTCGAACGAGCCACCGCGGCGTCGAACCGGTCCTGGCGCATCATCATCCGCCGCGGCGGCCAGCAGATCACAGCAACTTTTAACGGATGAGGTCCCAGCAATACGCAACTGTACCGGCAAAAAAA